>JAYQIT010000001.1:0-1106251 GCA_038141785.1 Luminiphilus sp.
GTATCGCGGGCAATACACGTGAGCTCCTGAATATGAATCGACGTGAATCGATCTTCCTGAACGACGCGCTCACTAACGAGAATTGAATCCTCAAAGTTGTAGCCATTCCAGGTCATAAGCCAATGCGCATATTTTGACCTAGCGCCAATTCGCCAAGATCGACGGACGGTCCGTCAGCCAAAATATCACCCCGGGCGATGGCATCACCACGCTGCACAATAGGCCGCTGATTGATGCACGTGTTCTGGTTGGAACGCTTGTATTTGGTGAGGTTGTAAATATCAACCGGAGACTCATTGGGGCCCACACTGTCGGCATCTACGCGCACAACGATGCGACTTGCATCCACCGAGTCAATGACGCCGTCGCGCTTAGCAACAATACAAACACCCGAGTCAGAAGCTACATAACGCTCCATGCCCGTCCCGACAAGCGGCTTGTCTGCACGTAATGTGGGTACCGCCTGGCGCTGCATGTTTGAGCCCATAAGTGCGCGGTTAGCATCATCGTGTTCAAGGAACGGAATCAGCGCCGCTGCAATGGACACCACCTGCTTGGGCGACACGTCCATGTAATCGACTTCAGAAGCGGGCTTGACCGTGAACTCGTTCATATAACGAACGTTGATGAGGTCGTCGACGAACCGGTTCTTTTTATCCAGCGTTGCGGAGGCCTGAGCAATGACATGCTCTGCCTCGTTAATGGCTGACAGATATTCGATCTCGTCGGTCACCACACCATCAACCACCTTGCGATACGGCGATTCCAAAAATCCGTATTCGTTGGTGCGGGCATAAGTAGCCAACGAGTTGATCAGGCCAATATTCGGGCCTTCGGGCGTCTCAATAGGACAAACCCGTCCGTAATGGGTTGGGTGCACGTCGCGCACCTCAAAGCCAGCGCGTTCACGGGTCAAACCACCTGGACCCAAGGCTGAGACGCGGCGCTTGTGAGTCACCTCTGACAAGGGGTTGTTTTGATCCATAAACTGCGACAGCTGACTAGAACCAAAGAACTCCTTAACCGCTGCCGATACTGGCTTGGCGTTGATGAGATCTTGAGGCATAAGCCCTTCGCTCTCAGCCATGGACAAGCGCTCTTTGACCGCGCGCTCCACTCGCACCAATCCCACACGGAATTGGTTTTCGGCCATTTCACCTACCGATCGAATTCGGCGGTTACCCAAATGGTCAATATCGTCTACCACGCCCTTACCGTTGCGAATATCGACGAGGGCACGCAGCACATCAACAATATCTTCACGGTCGAGGGTGCCACTGCCTTCAGAACTTTCGCGATGCAAGCGACGGTTAAATTTCATGCGGCCGACAGCGGAGAGGTCGTAGCGATCGGCAGAGAAGAACAGGTTCTGGAACAAATTTTCCGCCGACTCTTTGGTGGGCGGCTCTCCCGGGCGCATCATGCGGTAAATTTCGACCAACGCCTCAAGCTCGTTACGGGTAGCGTCTTGAGCAAGGGTATCGGAAATGAAAGGACCACAGTCAATCTCGTTGGTATACAAGGTGTCGATCGTATCGATTTCCTTGTCACGCAACTGGGTGAGTAGCTCTTCAGTAATTTCGGTATTGCACTCGACAAGTATCTCGCCGGTGCTGGTGTCAACCACATTCTTCGCGAGGCGCCGTCCCAGGAGGTACTCTTCGGGCACCGCGAGAAACTCGACACCCGCGTCGTCTAGCTGGCGGATGTGACGGGCGGTAATACGACGGCCGCGCTCCACGATAATGGCATCGCCCGCCATGATATCAAAGACAGCCATATCCCCCTGCAAGCGCTTGGGCACCAGCGTCATGGTGGCAGAATGCTCCTCGCCCAACTGGAATACGGTTGTCTCGTAGAACATGCCCAGCATTTCTTCGCTGTCATAACCCAACGCACGCAGCAAAACCGTCGCGGGGAGCTTGCGACGACGGTCAATACGCGCATAAACCATATCTTTTGGGTCAAACTCAAAGTCTAACCAAGAGCCACGGTAAGGGATGACGCGTGCGGAGTAGAGTAACTTGCCCGATGAGTGCGTCTTGCCCTTGTCGTGGTCGAAGAATACGCCTGGGGAACGATGCAGCTGAGAGACAATGACGCGCTCGGTACCATTGATAATGAAGGTACCATTCTCGGTCATCAGGGGGATTTCCCCCATGTAAACATCCTGCTCCTTGATGTCTTTAATCGACTTGGAGGAGGAATCCTTATCGTAAATAATTAAACGCACTTTGACGCGCAGGGCGCAGGCATAAGTCGTGCCGCGCAAAACGCACTCGTCAACGTCGAACACCGGCTTACCCAGCGAGTAATCTACGTACTCCAGCGCTGCACTGCCACTGTAGCTAGCAATCGGGAACACCGATTGGAAGGCCGCGTGCAGACCATAGTCGCCGCGCTCATCCGCCGATATACCGTCTTGCGTGAATTTCCGATAGGAGTCCAACTGGATCGCGAGCAGGTATGGGATGTCCATCACCTTCTCAAGCGAGCCGAAATCTTTGCGGATGCGTTTCTTCTCAGTGTATGAGTAAGCCATCAATACTCCCCAGCATAATGTTATCGGGCGTCCCCGACATTATCCGGTTGCTAAACCGGGAAAGGGCCGGAGCGCCTGAACGCCCCAGCCCTGCGAAGCTCGAGTACCTCGAGCCAAAGAAGCTTACTTGAGCTCGACGGTGCCGCCGGCCTCTTCGAGTTGCTTCTTGATGTCTTCCGCCTCGTCCTTAGAAGCGCCTTCCTTGACAGGGCTTGGAGCACCATCAACAACCGCTTTTGCTTCTTTCAGGCCAAGACCTGTGATCGCGCGAACAACCTTGATCACGTTAACTTTCTTCTCGCCACCCGAAGTCAGGATAACGTCGAATTCAGTTTGCTCAGCGGCTGCACCACCGGCGTCGCCGCCTGCAGCTGCAACCGGTGCTGCCGCCACAGCTGCTGCCGCGGTTACACCAAACTTCTCTTCCATCGCTTCAATCAAGCCAACGATGTCCATAACGCTCATTTCTGCAATCGCGTCGAGGATTTCTTCCTTTGAAAGTGCCATCTGTAAATCTCCTAATGAAAAAGTGTGGAACACCGATCGGCGTAATTACGCCGCCTGCTCCTTTTGGTCTCGAACCGCCGCAAGTGTGCGAACCAACTTGCCGGGTACTTCGTTCATGGTCTGTACCAGCTTGGTTGTTGGCGCCTTCATAACGCTCATCAACATTGACAACGCTTGATCTCGCGTTGGCAGTTTTGCAAGTACATCCAGATCTCCAGCACCCAAAAGCTGCCCACTTACTGACAGTGCCTTCACCTCGAACTTATCGTTCGACTTGGCGAAATCCTTAAACAATCTTGCCGCTGCGCCCGGGTCTTCCATTGAAAAACCGAACAAAGACGGGCCTGTGAGTGTCTCATTGACACACTCATAGTCCGTCCCTTCAAATGCGCGTTTGGCCAAAGTGTTACGTACGACACGTAAGTAAACTTGGTTTTCGCGAGCATTCGCACGCAGAGCAGTCATGTCGCTCACACTCACGCCACGGGCGTCAGCTACAACGAGCGAAAGGGCACCGGCAGCGGTCTCGTTGACTTCGGCGACAATCGCCTTTTTTTCGTCGAGTCCAATAGCCATTGGTCTACTCCTGGATTAACAATTATGGTGGAGACTCAAGTCTTCACCGCCCGTTGGTGAACGTATCACCATCTGCGTAGGTCCCATCCTCCCAACAACAGATTCAGGACATTAAGAGGCCTCAAAAACCTCCCCTACGGTCTTTGACAGCCTTCAGCGATCCACACGGGCTGTATCCCACGCTTTTTCTAAAGACTTCAAAGTCGAAGCAACACAACACCGCGGTTGCTTCGCTAGCGGCCAAAGCCGCCAAACTTCACGCCCTAGGGCGTTTTAGTTAAATATCGAGTGCCGAGTGATCCACAGTCACGCCAGGCCCCATGGTGGTAGACAGCGTAACCTTGCGGAAATAAACACCCTTAGCTGCTGCCGGCTTCGCCTTTTTCAGGTCTGCCAAAACTGCAACCAAATTGCCTTTAATAGCCTCTGGATCAAAATCCACCTTGCCGATTCCGCCGTGGATAATGCCATTTTTGTCGGTACGGAAACGCATCTGACCCGCTTTGGCGTTCTTAACAGCGCCCCTCGATATCGGGGGTAACAGTGCCGGTTTTCGGGTTGGGCATAAGGCCCCGTGGGCCCAAAATTTGACCCAACTGGCCGACGACACGCATCGCATCAGGCGAGGCTACCACGACATCAAAATCCATCATGCCGCCTTTGACTTCGTCGGCAAGCTCGTCCATGCCCACAAAGTCGGCACCGGCTGCCTTTGCCTTCTCGGCGTTTTCGCCCTGGGTAAACACAGCTACTCGCACTTCAGATCCGGTACCGTGCGGCAGCGTTGTTGCGCCTCGAACACCTTGATCTGATTTGCGTGCGTCCACTCCCAAGTTAACAGCCACTTCGACCGTTTCATTGAACTTGGCTGTACCAAACTCTTTTAGCAGCGCAATGGCCTCGTCGAGTGAGTATGAGCGGTTAGCATCAACTTTTTCGCGGAACGCGCGAACACGCTTAGATAATTTGGCCATTGTCTTAGCCCTCCACGTCAATGCCGGCGGAGCGAGCGCTACCGGCAATAGTTCGTACAGCAGCGTCCATGTCAGCGGCTGTCAGATCAGGCCACTTTTGCGTGGCGATTTCCTCAAGCTGTGCTCGGGTTACCTTGCCGACTTTTTCGGTATTGGGGCGACCAGAGCCGCTCTTAATACCCAAGGCCTTCTTCAGCAAGATAGACGCTGGCGGCGTCTTCATGATGAACGTGAAGGACTTATCGCTGTACACGGTGATCACAACAGGAATCGGGAGCCCGGGCTCCAAGCTCTGCGTCTCGGCATTAAATGCCTTACAGAATTCCATAATGTTGACACCCTTTTGACCCAGAGCGGGACCTACCGGCGGACTTTGATTTCGCCTGACCGGCGGGGATTTGCAGCTTAATGTAGCCGTCAATCTTCTTTGCCATGTTTATCTCCCGGGTTCTAACGCCGTTGGCACCTAACTATAAGGTCCGCTGGCTCCCCATAATGGCCGCTAACGCGGCGCGTTCACATTCGCCTCCCGAGGGAAGCACAATTCATCAAGCCTTTTCGACCTGACCAAATTCTAGCTCTACTGGTGTAGAGCGACCGAAAATCAGCACAGCCACATTCAGGCGGCTCTTTTCATAGTTAACGTCCTCGACAACGCCATTAAAGTCGTTGAAGGGCCCATCAATAACGCGCACCATCTCGCCGGGCTCAAACATGGTTTTGGGCTTGGGCTGGTCAACACCAGCTTCGACACGCTGCAAAATAGCGTTGGCTTCAGCCTCAGTAATAGGTGCTGGACGATCTGCTTTGCCACCAATAAAGCCCAACACGCGCGGCGTTTCCTTGACGAGGTGCCAAGTGTCATCGTCGAGATCCATTTGCACCAATACGTAACCGGGGAAGAACTTGCGCTCGCTTTTGCGCTTTTGCCCCGCCTTCATCTCAATAACTTCTTCGGTGGGCACAATAATCTCACCAAAGCGGTCCTGCATACCGTGGCGTTCTACACGCTCTTTCAGTGACGCTGCCACCTTCTTCTCGTACTGAGAGAACGCGTGCACTACATACCAACGCTTTGCCATTTCGCTCGCTCCTGCCTCAGCCGATTACCATGGACACCAGCCACCCAAGGATGCTGTCCATTGCCCACAAGATGAGGGCCATCACAAACACAAATACCACCACGATCATCGTGGTCTGGGTGGTTTCTTGGCGTGTCGGCCAAACAACCTTACGTATCTCGGTACGAGCACCCTTAACCAGCTGCCAAAAAGCGCCACCCCGGACCGTCGTGGATGCCACATAGCCGGCCACGATAGCGGCAACAATCAGCGCCATAACGCGATACAGCAAAGACTCATCCGAGTAGTAACTGTTACCCACCACACCGGCGGCAATTAACAGTACGACAACGCCCCACTTCAGGGGATCAAGCCGGCTGGCAGCAGCCTCACTCATTACGTATCCCTTAATCACAACCCCAACAGGGGCATTGTTTGCCGTTTTTTGCTCCGTTGCGTCACTTCGCTACGGAAACAAAAAATGGCAGGCCAGGAGGGAATCGAACCCCCAACCTGCGGATTTGGAATCCGCTGCTCTGCCAATTGAGCTACTGGCCTATTTTGTTTACACCTAGGTCTCAGGCAGATTTTCGTGCCAGAGACAACGAAGCCGAACCGCCAAATTGGTGGTTCGGCCCAATGCCAGAGGAGGCCCAAAGGACCACCTCAGCGCTATCGATGATTACTCGATAATTTTGGCGACGACGCCCGCGCCTACGGTACGTCCACCTTCGCGGATCGCAAAACGCAGACCATCTTCCATCGCAATCGGCGCAATCAACGTCGCTACAATGTTCACGTTGTCACCCGGCATCACCATCTCAACACCTTCAGGCAGCTCTACCGCACCCGTTACGTCAGTCGTACGGAAGTAAAACTGCGGACGGTAGCCCTTGAAGAACGGCGTATGACGACCACCTTCGTCCTTCGACAGAACATAAACCTCGGCCTCAAACTTGGTGTGCGGCGTTACCGATCCGGGAATCGCCAATACCTGACCACGCTCAACGTCGTCACGCTTCGTACCACGCAACAAGACACCAACGTTCTCGCCCGCACGACCTTCGTCAAGCAGCTTGCGGAACATCTCAACACCCGTACAGGTCGTCTTCTGGGTCTCCTTAATACCGATAATCTCGATCTCGTCACCCACCTTGACAATGCCGCGCTCAACACGACCCGTCACAACCGTACCGCGACCAGAAATTGAGAATACGTCTTCTACCGGCATCAAGAAGGGCTGGTCAATCGCGCGCTCAGGCTCAGGAATGTACGTATCCAACGCCTCTACCAGCGCCTTAACTGCCGTGGTACCCAAACCGTTTTCGTCTTCGCCATTCAACGCCATCAGCGCTGAACCACAGATGATCGGCGTATCGTCGCCTGGGAACTCGTAGGTATCCAGAAGCTCACGAAGCTCCATCTCAACAAGCTCTTTCATCTCTTCGAATTCTTCGGTATCAACACCGCCACAGTCTTCTGCAAGCAGGTCTGCTTTGTTCAGGAACACAACAATGTACGGTACGCCTACCTGACGTGACAGCAGAATGTGCTCACGCGTCTGGGGCATAGGGCCATCAGTCGCGCCACAAACCAAAATCGCACCGTCCATCTGCGCCGCACCCGTGATCATGTTCTTCACATAATCCGCGTGCCCAGGGCAGTCAACGTGCGCGTAGTGACGGTCGGTTGACTCGTACTCTACGTGCGACGTCGCAATGGTAATACCACGCTCTCGCTCTTCCGGTGCGTTATCAATACCGTCAAACGCTACTGCCGTTCCACCAAATACTTCCGCGCAAACACGGGTCAACGCCGCTGTCAGCGTCGTCTTACCGTGGTCTACGTGCCCAATGGTTCCCACGTTGACGTGGGGCTTCGAACGCTCAAATGATTCCTTCGACATGTCGACCTTTTCTCCTGAATCAATTCAGGGCGCGCTAACTGACGCCTTTATTTCGTTTCTGTAAAGCAGCTAGCCCAATGCTAACTGCAACTCAACCAGCGCTCTCGCACTGAAAATGGAGCTCATAACCGGATTTGAACCGGTGACCTCTTCCTTACCAAGGAAGTGCTCTACCTACTGAGCTATATGAGCCTCAACTGTCACACCATTGATGGAGCGGGTAGCGGGAATCGAACCCGCATCATCAGCTTGGAAGGCTGAGGTTCTACCATTGAACTATACCCGCGGTACCGACCCTCGGGACCTCACACCCCAACGGTGTTTAGGCCAGCAAACCAGCCTGCACTTTCCCATCCCACAGGTGCCGCATCATGCCGCCCAGCGTGGTAAATATGGTGGAGGGGGGTGGATTCGAACCACCGAAGCTTGCGCGTCAGATTTACAGTCTGATCCCTTTGGCCACTCGGGAACCCCTCCAGAAGGGCGCACATTCTCTTGACGTCAACCGACGATGTCAACCGATTTCAGAGTTAATTTTTCCCGTTAGTGGCCCCGCGAGCGGCCTTCGCACCCGCCGAGGGTGTCATTGGGGTACTTTGGTGCTGGTTGTTCAGTAACAATCAGAGCCTGAGGCCGCCATCCACTTCGAACACACGGCCCGAGATGTAGTCGTTCTCGAAGATACTTAACGCCATCTGAGCAATTTCCTCAGGCTGCCCCAAGCGCTTTAGCGGAATACCTGCAGCCATTTTCTCGAGCGCTTCGGGCTTCATACCCATCACCATTTCGGTTGCAATGAAGCCGGGTGCAATGGCACCCGTACGAATATTGTATCGCGCTAACTCTTTCGCCCAAGTCACGGCCATAGCCGCCACGCCAGCTTTTGCAGCCGAGTAGTTAGTCTGACCAAAGTTGCCCGCCTTGGAGATGCTGGAAATATTAATGATCACACCTTCGGAACCGCTGTTGATCATTCGTTTTGCGGCCTCGCGTCCGCAAAGGAACACGCCCGTCAAATTGACATCAATCACCATTTGCCACTGGGCAAGGCTCATTTGATCGGCCACCTGGCCATCTTTGACCTTTAGCATCAAACCATCGCGAGTGATACCCGCATTGTTAATCAGGCCATTGAGCTGACCAAACTGCTCGGCAATCGCATCGAAGGTAGCAATGACGCTTGCCTCATCAGCGACATTGGTCTGATAGGTCTCAACCTGCGTCTGTGTTGCCACAAGGATCTCACGGGCCGATGCCAGCACATCGGCGTTGATATCAATGAGTGCCAATTTGGCACCGCGGGCAGCAAACGCTCGTGCCATGGCAAGACCGAGACCCTGGGCACCGCCGGTAATAGCTATCACCTTGCCGTTAACATTCATGGCAACATCCTTACAAAATTTGGGTTGTGAATGGTGACACCTGCAGCGCGAGATCTGCCTGTGCATTCCATTGCTTATGTGGTGCGGGGACGAATGATAGGCCAAGCCAGACGCGATAGCCAAATGGGGTGGTTCTGAGCGTCATTCAATGACCACTCTCTCCCTCATTCAGTCAGCGAACGTACCCAAATATTGCGGAAATACACCTGGCTCCAATGATCTTGAAGCCTGAGTGGTGCGCAACCATGGGGGATGTACTTGGGCTCACCCCAGTACACGGTACCGCCTTTTACGGCTGTGTGGTGCTGCACCAGCACACCGTTATGTAACACGGTGATATACGCCGGCTCAATCAACGCTTGATCCTCAAACCGCGGTGCACGAAATAAAATGTCGTAAGATTGCCACTGCCCAGCAGCGCGACTGGCGTTAACCAGAGGCCTAGCCTGCTTGTAAAGTGCACCTGCTTGGCCGTTTACATAAGTGGGATTTTGATAGGAATCGAGTATCTGAATCTCATAGCGGTCCTGTAGGAATACGCCACTGTTGCTACGGTTTTGTCCCCGACTGCCACTGCCCAACTCGGGCACCATCCACTCTAAGTGCAGTTGTACATCACAAAATGGGTCTCGGGAGATGAGATCGCCACTACCGGGCGTTACCACCAACATACCGTCGACGATACGCCACGCAAGCGCCTTGCCGTCACGCGAGCGCCAGTGCTGAAGTGATGTGCCGTCAAATAATACGTGTGCATCTGAGGAGGCTCACCCACAGCCGCATTAACAACCGCGGGCTCGGGGTACCACTGCTCTGTGGCTGCGGGCCCGTAGGCATCGAAAACGCGCGCTAAGGACAATGCCAAGAGCCACCAACGCGATTAACCCGATTAGACGTGAGCGTCTGATTATCAATGTCATCATACCCAACTGGTTAGCAGCAGATAAGCATGACTCGACTCCCCTGTCGTAAGCAACCGCTTCAGGGCTTGGGTTGCAAGGCAGGTTGCAGGGGTGCGAGAGAACGGCGAGAGAACGGCGAGAGGCGGCGAGAGAGGTGGCTGGGGTCACAACAGGACTAGCTGGCAAGGTTTATGGTTCGTGACTTGAGAATTTTTTGACTGGACGTTGAACTCGGCAGAGGCCGCTAGGGAAAACGCCTTCGGTCCAAAAGTATTACCTATGTCCTCGGACTAGTCTGTCACCCATGTGACAAAAATGGACACGTACAAAATTGGAGCTGGCGAGAGGAATCGAACCCCCGACCGGCTGATTACAAATCAGCTGCTCTACCTACTGAGCTACGCCAGCCGAACGCGACCGCCCAGGCTGGGCGGTCGGAAAGGTTGCGAATAATGTCGATAACTGCGGCGCAGGTCAACCCTTTGGGGATGATTGCGCATCAATAAATAGACCCTCCAAAACGAGGTGAGGGCACCACTCACCATCAATACCCAGCTGCATCAAAGCCTGCGCATCGCCACCCGTGATAAGTACCCGATAATCGACATAGCGCGACACTACCGCCTGAACAGCCGAATGGCCGGCAAGCCACACACCGCTGGTTACGCATTGGGCAGTCGATTGCCCGGGGCGCAAGGTTCTCTCGGCACCGTCACTAAAACGCACACGATGGGTATCACGCATCAACGCTGATTCCATGAGCCCGATGCCCGGCAAAATGTAACCTCCCTCGCGGTACCGCTGCTATCGACAATATCAACAGTGAGCGCGGTACCAGCATCTACCACTATCAGTGGTCCAGCTACCCGGTGCCACGCTGCCAGCATGGCCAACCACCGATCGACTCCCATGCGGAAAGGATCTGAATAGCTGTTGGTCAATCCGAGTTGCTGCGGCTGACTAACGGCAAACTGCGGTGCTTGCCAGCCTGCATTAACCAAGGTGGCGGTCAGGGCAGCATTGAAGTCCTCGTCGGCCACACTCGAAACAACGATCTCTCGAGTCGATACGCCTGCCGATACCAAGCTTGCCAGTAGAGCACTGGCAGAACGCGGGCAGCTTTGCTGTATCTGCCACCATATTCACGTCGGCATCACCAGCCTGCAACCATTTAATCTGGCTATTACCCACGTCAACCAGCACGATGCCCTTAGACATTATCGCTTTTTACCCCGCAATCGGTGCATCACTCAATTCACTGGGCACCCCTCGAACGGCGTGCGAGTCGCGCCTCGCCGGCAAAGATTGGCAATTGCTCACCATTTGATTGAATCAGCAGCGCCCCCTCTTTACTAACACCCGCAGCCAAACCCCTTACCGGCTTATCGCCCTCGGTTACAACTGCTTGCCCGAGCAACCAATCGCGCCTGCCGTAGTGCGCATGCCACTGGTCAAACCCCCAAGCACATAGCTTTGCAGTACTGTAGAGAGCGCGTCGAGCGTGACCCCTAATACCGCCGAGCGAGAAGTGCCCGCCGGCAACACCGGGCCCAGGGCTGCCCAGGGTTGATCGATAGCCTCACCAGCCTGTTCGGCGATGACTAAATTAAGGCCCACACCCACAATTACCGTACAGGAGTGAGTTAACTCGCCAGTGACATCGACCAAAACTCCCCCGCATTTACAGTCGTTCAAATACAAATCGTTTGGCCACTTTAACTTTAGCGACACGCCAAAAGCGTCATCCAAAGCCTCCGCCAAAGACGCCCCAATCGCCAAACTCAGTCCCTCCAATGCCGCGGCACCCCGGTTAAACTGCCAACCAACTGACAGCGCAATATTTTGCGCCACCGGACTCTGCCAGCGCCGGCCTAAGCGCCCCCTTCCAGCTCGCTGATATTCAGTAGTAAGCGCTAACTTATGAATGCTTTGCCGGGCCGCCCTGCGCTGCAAGTCGGTACTCGTTGATTCGGTTTCCAGACTCAGCTCTAAGGTAAAAGGTTGCTCGCTATACTGCTTAATGCGATCAAGCGCTGGCCAGTCAATAGGCGACTGCAGCAGCACCTCATCGCCGTCAGACCCAATAGCCATGCCCTGTGAGGACAACTCAACCAGCCAGCCATCCAGTTCTCGGTCACAGACATTGAAATACGAGGCCAGAGCCGCACGGCTATGACGGGAAGCGGAGCTCAGATGTTTAAGTAATTGCGCAGCAGACATAGCGGCCAGTGTAATGCAAAATGCCCCATTGAGCCGCGTATCCGTGCGCCAACCTTTGGCCAGATGGTCGCTTATGTTTTCACCAATGTGAGACGAATCCGCAGGGAACTGTGTAGAAAAAAGGCCATCCCAGAGCAATAAACTTAAGGGGTATTGAGGACGATGACAAAAGAGGGCGATCCCATATTAGTGGCGCGCAACTACGCCACTATTGGCCATGGCGCTCGCACAGCCTCGATGGCGTTAGCGCTATTTGCCGGTATCTTTCATGTGGCAATGCTGTGGCAACAGCCACTGTCGCTGACCACACTACTCGAGGCCGGTCGCGGTTTTATCTTGTTATTGCTCGCTATGGGCCTCATGGGTACAGCGCGCTTGAGCCTGGTGTTAGTGATACTTTTTTGCCTCACATCGCTGTTGAGTATCGGCGCAGCCTCGGAGGGCTCGCAACTCATGTCACTGACCGAGGTTGCGCTTGTGATACTGGCAAGTGTTGCCTTGCTGCTGCCGAAAAATTCGGCCGCGGGGGACTAGGTGTTGCTATTGGAACCTTTCATTATTTTGGTAGCCCTGCTGTGTGGCATGGCCAGTCGTGCCATTGGATTTCCTGCGTTGATCGGCTATCTGGCAGCGGGGTTTGTGCTTCATGAGCTGAGTGTCAGCAGTGGCCCTCTACTCGACGTATTGGCGGAGCTTGGCATAACACTGTTGCTGTTCACCATTGGCTTAAAGCTCGAGCCCCTTAAACTGCTGGAAACCAAGGTTTGGGGTACGACTCTTTTACACATGGCCGCCACCCAATTGGTCCTCTTTGGCTTGCTGCTGGGATTGGCCCATTTGCTACCCCACTTTGACCTAACGTTGACGGGCGGGGCCATTATCGCCTTCGGGCTCACGTTCTCGAGCACCGTTTTTGTCATCCAAACCATGCAAGAGCGCGGTGAGGTTCAATCAAGTCATGCATCGCTGGCAATTGGCATTTTGATTGTTCAGGATTTAGTCGCCGTGGGATTCCTCGCGCTCTCGGCAGGGAAAGTACCAACATGGTATGCGCTCGGTTTATTCATTATTGTGCCGCTCCGGCCGGTGATTTTGCGTTTGCTGTCAATTGCAGGCTACGGCGAGCTTCTCACCTTACTTGGATTAGCCCTTGCCATAGGGTCGGCACAGATTTCCGAGTTGGTGGGTATCAAAGGCGATCTGGGAGCCCTGATTGTTGGTGCCATCCTTGCGGGGCACACGAAATCCAAAGCGTTAGCGAGTAACTTAATTCACCTTAAAGATTTGTTTTTGGTGGGCTTCTTCTTATCCATTGGGCTGGGGGCTGGCCATCACTCACGCTAATTGCCGTTGCTGTACTTATAGGGCTGCTTGCCGCGCTAAAACCACTGCTGTATTTCCCGTTGTTGACACGTTTTCACACCAGCCCGCGTACGGCGGTACTGGCATCAGGTGCCTTGGCTAATCACAGTGAATTTGGCCTCATCGTGGTGTCGTTAGCCGCCGCGGCTAATTGGCTAGACCCTGACTGGAGCGCAGCGCTATCCATTGCCGTGGCGGTAAGTTTTGTCGTTGCCGCCCCAATATCGGGAGCCACCCACAATATTTATCGTAAATACCGAGACAAGTTGCTCACCTTCCAGTCCGCCACACTCGTCGACAGCTTTGAACCCACAGACAACGTCAAAATTGTCATCTTGGGTATGGGACGTGTCGGCACCGGTGCTTACGAAGCACTGGCACCGCGCTGGGGTAGGCAAGTGCTTGGCGTAGAGGCCATCGAATCGCGCGTCAAACATCATGTCGCTGAACAGCGTCGCGTTGTCTTGGCAGATGCCTCAAACCCCGACTTTTGGTTTCGCCTTAAGTTTGGCGAAATTCAAATGATTATGCTGGCCCTGACTAACCACTCAGAAAACATGTTGGTTGCAGACTTGCTCAGCACCATGGGTTTTAAAGGTGAGCTAGCGGCCGTGGTAAGACATGAGGATCATGCTGAGGAAATGCACGCCAAGGGCATTTCGGCTTTTAACCTTTACGCCCAGGCCGGAACCGGCTTTGCGGCTCATGCCTGCGCAATGCTCGAACCGGAACATGCTTCTCAGGGCGCACAATGATGATGCAGGCCTGCACACTCGCCTCACCCTTAGGTACGCTGCTGTTGGTTAGCTCTGGCGGCAAGCTTACCCAGTTAATCTGGGGTGCCGATGCAACCCAACCTCAGGGGATACAGCTGCCTCAAAACGACGTTCTCGAGCAGGCGAGTGAGGAGCTAAAGGCCTACTTTTTCGGTAGTAAATTGGGCTTTAGCGTACCCATTGCGCCCAATGGCACGGCTTTTCAGAAGACGGTATGGCAAGCGTTGCGCAAGCTGCCCCATGGCCATACCACCAGTTACGGCGAGCTCGCAAGCCGGGTGGGTAATCCACAAGGCGCACGCGCTGTCGGCGGTGCGGTAGGCGCCAATCCTCTACCAATTATCATTCCATGCCACCGGGTACTGCGAGCGGGCAACCGGCTGGGTGGCTTTTCTGGGGGACTGGCAATAAAGCGCAAGCTGCTGCGATTAGAGGCGATTGACTGGCAAGAAAATGCCTAGGCGTTGATGTCGGGAATCATCTCATCCTTTAAACGTTCAATGGTGTCCTTAAGACGCAGCTTCTCTTTTTTAACCGCTGAATAAGCAACTGGTTTTGATAGGGCTGACACTGTAGATCTGTAATTTTTGTATCCAGCGCTTTATGGCGGGCTTGTAGCGTCATAAGACGCATGGCCGGAGTCATTTCATGATTAGCGGCACCATCACTACCTTTGAAATTCATCCCACGCTCTCCTCAAAGACCGCGCCAACGTTAACGCCCACTTAACTCATAAACAAGACTACAGGATTAGTACAATTTATCGATCCATTCAATACTGGAATCAGCGCCGGCGACAAAGCGATTGACTAATAAGGTATCCCGCTGATTGTACCGCATGGGCTGCCCATCCACCCCCATACAAAACCGCCTGCGGCGGTGACTATTGCATCGCCCGCGGCCACATCCCACTCGTAACAGGGCGATGTACGCGGATAAATATCTGCTTTACCGTCGACAAGCGAGCAAAATTTAAGGGCACTTCCCGCGTTAACGCGCTCCACACCAGAGCCGATGCCCCCCAGTGCCGATAGGACTTTGGCCACTTTGCTATCACAGTGTCTGACACTGGCCAAAACGCCCAGCGGGCCGTTGCAATCGAGCTCCCTGACTGTCAGGAGCTGACAACGGTCGCCTCGGCACCGCCATGCGCCCACACCGGGAATACCAATGTATGCCAAACCCGAAACCGGCAACATAATCACCCCAAAAACTGCCCGAGCATCGCTAACGAGGGCCACATTGATGGTGAACTCATCGGTTCGGCCAATGAATTCCCGAGTGCCATCCAGCGGATCAACCAGCCAGCAACACGGCCATTGTCGCCTGCTTTGCACCGCCTCATCCGATGATTCCTCTGAAAGCACGGGGATTGATGGCGTGAGTGCTCTCAACTCGGATTCAAGAATGATGTGGGCATCTCTATCGGCCGCTGTAATTGGACTCTTATCGTCCTTGTGGTCCACCATTACGCCCGCTTCATTGTTATAGTGGAGCAGAATGCGTTGACTGGCCTTGGTCATGATGGCGAGCAGTTGCTCAACCACATCGGAGGGCAATTTCAGGTCAGAAGCCAAGTTGGCTGATAACGTTAATGTTGATAAATGCGTATGCGTCATGACTATAGGGTAACACCACCGGTGGCAGTAGCGACTAACTCTTCCTCTCTCGCGGTAACCGCCGTTGACTGGACCAGCCTTGATACCGTATTGCTAGACATGGACGGCACCCTACTGGACCTTTGGTTTGACAATCAGTTCTGGTTGGAGACCATCCCTGCCGAAGTTGCTCGTCGTCGCGGTATTGACCTACAGGCGGCACGGCACTACCTGGACCCCATTTTTGAGCGCGAGGCAGGACACCTCAATTGGTATTGTCTCGACTTTTGGAGCAGCACACTTGGCTTTAGTGTCGCTGAACTCAAACGTGCCCACGCGCATGGTGTTGCATGGCGGCCCTATGCCGAGCAGTTTTTAACATTATTAAAAAATAGCCACTGCAAGGTAGTTTTGGTTACCAACGCACACCCAGAGACCCTGCGGGTAAAACTTGAGCAAATTAATCTAACGCCTTGGCTCGACGGTGTCGTCAGTTCACATGAATATGGCAAGCCTAAAGAATCTCAAGAGTTCTGGGTAACACTTCAACAAACGCATCCATTCAACCCTGACAAAACCCTATTCATCGATGACTCCGAAGCTGTATTAGCCTCGGCTGAGCAGTTTGGTATTCGCCACCTCATCACTCTCCGCCAGCCCGACAGCACCAAAACCCCCAAGACCAATACGCGCTACCCCGCGATTGTTCACTTTGATGAGATTTACACGGGGCTCAAAGGCAATGGATAAGTTGCGAATTGATAAGTGGTTGTGGGCAGCCCGGTTTTTTAAAACTCGGTCCCTCGCAAAAACGGCGATTGAAGGCGGGAAGGTTCAGATTGCTGGTCAACGCGTAAAGGTCTCGAAAGAGATCGTGGTGGGTGACAGCCTGATCATTCGCCAGGGTTGGGATGAGAAAGAGGTTACGGTACGCGCCCTCAGCGACAAACGCGCCAGCGCACCCATCGCCCAGGCACTCTACGAAGAGTCAACCGAAAGTATCGAACGCCGAGAGCGCGCCGCTGCGGCACGTAAAGCCGCAGGCTCAGTTGCTCGCCCACTGCAACGGCCCGACGAATATGAGCGCCGGCAACTAAACAGATTGCGGCGGCAGCTCGAAGACTAGGTGTGAAAAGGCGACAAGGTGGCGCGGTTGCGGCCGTCGTTTTTACTCTCGTAAAGCGCTTCATCGGCAGCCTTGATAAGTTCTTCAGTGCTGGTGTGCAGCCGAGGAATACAAGAGACGACGCCCTGGCTAACCGTTACGCAGTTATTCACCGGTGACGCGGCATGGCTTATCGCCTGCGCCAGTACTTCATTTTGGACCTTTTGCGCTGTTCGCATGGCATCTGCGCCGGTTGATCCAGGCAAGATGAGCATAAACTCCTCTCCCCCCATGCGGACCGCTAGCTCGCCGGCACGCGAGGTCACCGACAACAGCACCTCGGCAACTTTTTGCAGCACGACATCACCAGCGGGATGGCCGTAGGTATCGTTGTAAAACTTAAAGTGATCAACGTCTAGCATGATCAAGGCAAGCGGTGTCGCCGCTCGCTTGGACCGGCTGATCTCTGTTTCCAGAAGCTGATTGGCACCGCGACGATTACGCAATCCTGTCAGCTCATCGATCGTAGCAATGTCAGCAAGCTGTCGACGCGCTTCCTGCAACTGTACATTGCGCAGCCGCAAATTATCCGACAGCTCGGCCAAGTCTTTAGCCATCGCCTCTCGCTCTAGGCTCGATTCAACCATCTGGCCAAATGAACGGCTCATCCAGCCACTCACAATGCTCATCAAAAAAGTGAGCATAAGAACCAACCCAGCTAAAAGAAGGTTAAAAGGCCGCTCGGCATACTGCCAGCCCAATACCAGGCTTATGGGCACCAGCGTGGCCAAAATCTGAGCCAGATACACTTCACGCATCACGCTAGAGACTGAAATGGTTGTCACGCAGATAGCAATCACGATAAGCACGAGGATGAGAAAGTAATCGTCCTCGAGCGTGAACGACCCCCAAAGAACACTACCCGACCATGACGCACCGATAACCAGGGCCGCCGCGAGCATCTCGCGATAAACCTGCTTCTGCTCGGAGTGAAATCGCTGTCGCTCAAGGGTATCGCCAATACGCAGTGAATACAGAAGCATGGTAAGAAACATGCAACTTGCCCAGCTGAGAAGCTGCTCGAGGGGTAACTGAAACCAAAGCAGCGCCGTAATGGCCAGCACACCCACAGCTTGGGTGCCAATAAATGCGTAGCGACTGTGCAGCAATTGAAATTCGAGCTTGCTAGCAAGCAGCTGAGTCTGTTTAATTTTGCGCTGATAAAGCATATGGTAACTGTAACCTAGCGACGTGCAGTTGCTACAAAAAAGTGTCGAGCGTAACCGCCAAAGCCCGGTAACAGCTCAGTCGCCGACATGTTATTGTGACACACATCACACTTTTGGAGCAGCTTCGGTGAACCAACATTTAGCCATCGAGCAACGCCTTCACTGGATCGTGCCAACGGTTATTGCCATTCCCATAATGGTAACAGTCCTAAAATTGCTATTGATACATACGTTACACCGTACTCGCAGGAGTGCCACACATTAGTGCGCCATTTCGAAGCACTCGATAGCCGCCAGTCAGTACGACAGGGTGGCGCACTTTTTGTCGGCGGCGAGCAACTCGCAGCATGGCGTAACCCGCCCGAGAACTTAGGCGAGCAACCACTCCTTATCCGTGCACATACTGGACTCACCCCTGTGCTGGCGGCCGAGTGCTTTGAGCGCCTCATTGGTTTTTACCAGCCCGCGACCTTGGTTCTGTGGTTGCCCACCGACGCCATTAGTCAACCGATCGGCGGTTTGGTAAAGGTCATCCAAGACATCAGAGAGCTTGCCAACTATTACAACGTCGCGCCGCAAGTCGCTATTGTGCCCCCATTCAAACGCCGAGAGATGGTCGGGCCTATGCAACTTTTGGCAGGTTCCGCAGTGAGCTGATTAGCCGCACAAAGACCATTCCAGGGATTACCGTCTGGCCGTTATCGGACGCCTTAATGCTCAGATCCGGCCACGTCGAGGCAGCATTGTTCTGGCCCGATGGTAAGACTCTCTACCCCAGCGGCTACCAACGACTCATCACCCGCCTTGAACAGTACAGTCAGGGTACACCCTGACAATAGCGTCAACTTATCCCCGACATAGGCAAACCCCTGAACAGCGAACGGATGCCACCTGTGTCGCCTCCCGACTCAGGAGCGAATAAGTACGCCAAGCAATCGCTATACTGGGGGTCTCAACCCGCCTCACTTTGGGGTATGATCCAAATATGTTGACTCAATTTCCGACAAGCTGTCCTACCACACCGCTCCTCGATAGCATCGAGCGAGACCGCGTTGCTTTGCGTCAGATGTCGGACGAACAGCTTATTTCGCTCGCCGATGAAGTGCGGCAATTTTTGCTTTATAGCGTGTCGGGTACGGGCGGCCATTTTGGGGGCTGGGCTGGGTGTGGTGGAGCTGACGATTGCACTTCACCACGTTTTGAATACCCCAAACGATCGCCTGGTGTGGGACGTGGGGCACCAAACCTATCCGCATAAAATCCTTACGGGTCGGCGCGAGCAAATGCAAAGTATCCGACAAAAAGACGGTCTGTCCGGATTTCCAAAGCGCAGCGAAAGTGAGTTCGATACCTTTGGCGTGGGTCATTCATCGACCAGCATCTCCGCCGCCATGGGCATGGCAATTGCAGCCCAAAAACAAGGGTTGGAGAGAAAAGCCGTTGCCGTAATCGGCGATGGCGCTATTACCGGCGGCATGGCCTTTGAGGCACTTGCCCACGCGGGTCACGAGCGACCCAATATGCTGGTCATCCTAAACGACAATCAAATGTCCATTGGTCACAACACCGGCGGGCTGGCCACCTACTTTGCAAAGATATGGGCCAGCCCAACCTACATCGCCTTTCGGGAGGGCTCAAAACGAATTCTTGAGCATGTGAGAACGGCTTGGGAGGTCGCTAAAAAAACCGAAGAGCAATGGAAAAGCCTAGTGGCACCTGGCATGTTGTTTGAGGAACTGGGTTTTAACTATGTGGGCCCCATTGACGGGCATGACTTACCCCAACTGGTTCACACGTTGAAGGCCATGATTGACCTAAAAGGCCCTCAACTCCTGCACATTCGCACCGTTAAGGGTAAAGGTTTTGCACCCGCCGAAGCAGATCCCGTGGGGTTCCACGCCATTAACAAGATAGAAGCAAAGCCGTCTCCAACGCCTACGGCCGTAAGCGCCAAACCCAGCCCGCCAAAATACCAAGATGTATTTGGCCGTTGGCTGTGCGATATGGCGGCTCAAGACAGCCAGCTAGTCGCCATTACCCCCGCCATGTGTGAAGGCTCTGGCATGGTGGATTTTGCAGAACAGTACCCCGATCGATTTTACGATGTGGCAATCGCCGAGCAACATTCGGTGACTTTTGCAGCTGGCTTGGCATGCGACGAAATGAAACCGGTGGTGGCAATTTACTCCACGTTTCTCCAGCGTGCCTACGACCAGCTCATCCACGATGTTGCGCTACAAAATCTCGATGTCACCTTTGCCATCGATCGAGCCGGCCTCGTTGGCCAAGACGGCGCCACTCATCATGGTGTCTGTGACCTCAGTTACCTTCGCTGCATACCCAATATGGTGGTTGGCTGCCCCTCCGACGAAAACGAATGCCGACAAATGCTGTATACCGCGTACCTGCATAAGGGTCCTGCGGCAGTTCGCTACCCGCGAGGTCCGGGCACCGGAGCGTTAGTGGCAGAGACTATGAGTGCTCTCGCGATAGGTAAAGGTATCAAGCGGCGAGAGGGTCAAGGTACTGCCATCCTCAACTTTGGCGTACTGCTGGAAGAGGCGGCGCAAGCGGCCGAGGCTCTCGACGCTACCCTTGTCGACATGCGCTGGGTAAAACCACTCGATGAATCCCTGATTATTGAGCTGGCTCGCACCCACGAGCGCCTAGTGACCGTAGAAGAAAATGCACTGGCCGGTGGTGCTGGCAGTGCCGTTACCGAACTGCTCACCCGTGAAGGTATGGATTGCGCGGTACGCCACATCGGCATACCCGACCGCTGGATGGACCACGCGAGTCAGGACCAGAATCGCGTTGCTGCCGGTCTGACCGCTGAAGCCATCATGGCAGCGGGTACAGTATCATCGGTAACTACAACCGCTGCCGCCGCCCAAACCGCCCTCTAGTCTCAATGCCCTCGGAGAGTGTCCATTGACTGACAGCAAGCAAGCCGATGCAACTGCAGATACGCAGACCCTCGAGCAGCAAATGGAAGCGCTAGCGACCATTGTTGAAAAACTTGAGCACCCAGACGTGGCCTTGGAAGAGTCACTGTCCCTATATGAGCAGGGCATGAAGCTGGTTGCTGCGGCAAGCCATTCACTCGATGCAGCCGAACAACGCGTCGCCCTTGTCACTGAGAGCGGTGAGGTGCAGGATTTCAACTCGTGACGCTATTGGTCCCACCAAGCTCCTCACCGCAACTTCAAGACGCAACACGCTACGTACTCGAGAATCCTGGTAAGCAGCTGCGATCTCGACTGGTTCGCGCCTCTTACGCCTTGTGCGCCCCCCAAGACGCTAACGAGGCAATGGCTGACAGCGCCGCCACGGCCATCGAATGGCTCCATTGCTACTCACTGATTCATGACGATCTACCCGCCATGGACAATGATGATTTGCGCCGTGGCAAACCCACCTTGCACAAAGTATACGATGAAGCCACCGCGATTCTTGTGGGCGATGGGCTGCAAGCCAGCGCTTTTGGCCTCATTGCGGGCGATGAGCGACTCAGCTGCAATCAGCGTACCGAGCTTGTTGCGCTGATTGCCAGCGCTGTCGGCTTTGAGGGCATGGTGGGTGGACAAGCGTTGGATATGGCGGCTGAGCACCAACAAGTGTCGCTAGACGCGCTCAAGACCATTCATGCCGGCAAAACCGGCGCGCTCTTTAAGGCCGCCGTAGCCGCTGGCGCAATATGCGCTGGGGCATCAGCCAACCAACGCGCGGCTCTCGATAGCTACGCTGAATACATGGGCTTGGCTTTTCAGATAATGGACGATGTGCTTGATGCAACCGCCAGTAGCGCCACGCTGGGGAAGACCGCAGGAAAAGACCGGGCAGCTGCCAAATCCACCTACGTGAGTTGCCTTGGGCTTGAGGAAGCGAGGGCCGAGGCCAAAAGGCTGTATGAGCAGGCGCTCGCTCAACTAGCGCGATGCGAAGGCGATACTACCGAACTCGCCAACGTAGCCAAAAAGATGGTTTTCCGAGAAAAGTAATACCGCTACGACTGACCAAGCGCGGCTTGGCGGCTGCGCTTAGGGCCAAAGCGACAATGCTATCCACGTGCAAACGCCTGCCCAAACCCCGGCAGCCACGTCATCCAACATAACACCCACGGCATTTTTCACGTGACGGTCAAAAAAACTCGCGGGCCAGACTTTGCTAATGTCAAACAATCTGAAAAAAGCAAAACCGACCATCATGAGCTTCCAGTCTAATAATGACTGGTCTCCCAGATAAAATGCTAAACCAATAGCGATTAACTGGCCCAACACTTCATCAACAACAATGGCCCCATGATCTACCTGCCCCCAACGCGCAGCCGCTCGTTTCGAGGCCCATGTGCCTGACACCATGACCAGCACACCGACTGTCACGACTCCCCACATTGGCAAGTAACGCAATACCAGGTAAATAAATGGCAACGCCGCTAAGCTGCCCGCAGTGCCCGGAGCCTTTGGCGATAACCCCGACCCAAACCATGTGGCAATCAACAGGGGGGTGATCGAAAAACATCCCTACTACGGGGCGAAGCTACGTCCATGGCATCGTTAAAGGAAATGATCATATCCTCCCTGCTCGCCCTCAGTACCCGCACAGCTAACCCCAGCTCCTGCCTCGACAAGCCCAATTCGCGTTGCTCCCGAGGGTAAGACAAGGTCGGCAGGCGCAGTAAAAGCCAATTCGTAGTCGTCTCCGCCCCGCAGGGCAAACGTTAGGGGGTTGAACTCTGGCATTGCCTTAAGCGCTACCGACAGAGGCACTGACTGGGGATCTACCGACAACCGAACGCCAGAGGCGTGGGCAATATGTGCGAGGTCCGAGAGCAAACCATCCGAGATATCAATCGCAGCTGAAGCATAGGTTGCCAGCCAAGCTGCCCAGTCAAGTTGTGGTGACGGCTTGTAAAAGCGCTGTTCCAGTTGCTCAGCCAACTCCCAGTCCACATTGCTATGGGCCGCTAGGGCACCATTAATAATGGCGAGACCCGCTGCGGCATCACCGAGAGTTCCGGTAACGGCAATTTGATCGCCTACCTGCGCACCCTGACGCCTCACGGCCTGCCCTGCTTTCACCTCGCCCATGACCGTCACCGTTGCGCTCAACGCGCCGCGGGTGAGGTCACCACCCACCAAGGGCAAGCCAAAAGCATCCACAGCATGGGCAACGCCGGTGGCGAAACCATGCATCCACAGCTCATCGGCATTAGGGATAGTCAAAGCCAATGTCATGGCAATAGGTTTAGCAGCCATGGCCGCCAAATCGCTTACCGCCGCGGCCACCACCCGGTAACCCACATACTCAGGCAAGGTGTCCTCAGGGAAATGGCGGCCCTCAATCGCGGTATCGGTAGACACAACCAGCTCACAGCCAGCCGATAACCTAAGCAAAGCCGCGTCGTCGCCAACGCCCAGTGTCACATGCGATCCAGCGCCAAGATTGGCTAGATAGCGGTAGATCAAGTCAAATTCTGAGGCCACAATCAGACCCTCGACCGTCAGCCCTCGGCCTGGATTTCAAGTTGTCGCAAGTCGCGTGCCACCTTGTCCAGAATGCCATTGACGTACCGAAAGCTATCGGTAGCCCCAAACTTTTTCGCTAGAGCGATGCATTCGTTAATGACCACTTTATAGGGCACATCAATCCGATCGCGCAGTTCGTAAACTCCCATACGGAGTAAATTGCGTTCAATCGGATCCAGATCGTTCAAAGCGCGGTCGAGCTTTGCTTCGAACTGGGTATCGAGTTCGTTGCTATGTTGGGTAACACCCGTTAGCAGCGCGTGAAAGTATTCACCGTCGACATGACTAAAATCATTGTCGACGCGAAACTCCGCCTCAATCTCGTTCAGCGGCGCTCGCGTCATGGTCCATTGATACAGCGCCTGTAAGGCGTAATGTCGAGCGCGCCTGCGCTGAGCCGCAAGCGGATTTACCTTAGGCATTATTGCGCCATCGCATTGAGCAAATTAACCATCTCCAATGCACTCATTGCTGCCTCTGCACCCTTGTTACCGGCCTTGGTACCAGAGCGCTCGATTGCCTGCTCTATGGAGTCAACCGTCAATACACCAAAGGCAATGGGTTTAGAACAATCCATTTGAACCTGAGCCAGACCTTTGGTGCACTCACCGGCAACATAGTCAAAGTGTGGCGTGCCACCGCGAATAACGGCGCCCAACGCAATGATGGCATCACAGTCATCACGTTTGGCCGCCGCCTGACAGGCTAATGGTATTTCGAAGGCGCCGGGCACTCGCACAATGTGTAATTGCTCATCGGCAATACCATGACGACGCAAGGCATCGACAGCGCCCTCTAGCAAGTGCTCGACCACGAAACTGTTCCATCGCGCGACAACGATGACGTACTTTCCAGTATTGGGAGCCAAATTGCCCTCGGTGGTTTGAATACCCTGGCTGCTCATGGCCAACTCCTATCGTTTCTCTGTTTAGTTTGCGGCCACGAAGTCACAGACCTCGAGGCCAAATCCTGCGAGCGCATTGTACTTGAGTGGCGCGCCCATGAGGTGAATCTTACCAACTCCCAGATCGTTAAGTATCTGGGCACCCAATCCAATCGAGGCATAGCTATCGGGGCTCGAAACCGTCTCTTGCAATTGGCAGCCCAGTAATCGATCAACGCCCGACAGTAGTTCGTCTGCTGTCTCTGGGCGGGTAATCAACACCAGCACTGCACGCTCGGCCTCGCAAACTGCCTGCAAGCTATTATCAAAGCGCCAGCTAGGCTTATCGCCGAGCGTCGTACCGATCAAGTCGCGGAACACGGAGGTGACATGCACGCGCACAAGCGAGGGTAGCTCGGCATCTATTTGTCCCTTCACCAGCGCCAAGTGGAGCGTGCCTTTGGTGACGTCGCGATAGACGTTCAAGGTCAGCTCACCATGGGCCGTTTGAATGCTTCCTTGCCGCACTCTTTCAATTGTACGTTCATTGGCCAAGCGGTAAGTGACCAGATCAGACACCCGTCCTACCGGTAAATCATGATCTCGCGCAAAGGCCAGCAGTGTCTCTCCGCGTGCCAGGTCGCCCTGTGTGTCCAATACCTCAGTGAATACAGCTGCTGGCAACAGGCCGGCAAGCGCAGCAAGATCTGTAGCAGCTTCGGACTTGTCAGCCCGGGTTAAAACACCACCATCTGCGGCTGCAATAGGGAAAATATGGCCCGGCTGCACCAAATCTGCCGCCTTGGCATCTTGCGTAACAGCAACGCGAACAGTCCGCGCCCGATCAGCGGCCGATATACCCGTTTCAATACCCTCGGCAGCCTCAATCGACAGGGTAAAGGGTTCAGCCTCGACCTCGCCCTCTACCATCAATGGCAGATGTAGGTGCTCGCAACGCTCACGGGTGAGTCCCAAACAGACCAGGCCACGCGCTTGCCTTGCCATAAACGTAATGTGCTCGGGCGCGCACAATTCGGCGGCCAAGGCGACAATGCCAGTGGTTTCACCCTCGCTGTTATCAATAAGCAACAGCAGCATCCGCCCAAAGCGCATATGGCTGATTAATTCTTCTGGAGTGGCAAAGGGCTGTTGATCAGTCATTGACGTATCCCGCGTCGCGTAAGGTTTCCAGAGTCAGGCCTCCACCATGAGCAGCATGCTCTCCCTGGAGCAACCGCTCCAGATAACGCGCGATAACGTCAACCTCAAGGTTCACTGCAGTGCCAACCGCGTAGTCAGAGAAGACCGTTTCCTCGAAGGTCTGAGGAATAATATTTAAATCAAACTCACAGCCACTCACGGCGTTCACCGTTAAACTGGTACCGTCAATGGTGATGGAGCCTTTATGGGCAATGTATTTCGCCAAATCCGCTGGTGCGGTGATCACATAGCGCCAGGACCGTCCATCGCGAGTAATCGATTTAACCTGACCTACGCCGTCGATATGGCCACTCACAATGTGCCCGCCCATGCGCGACTGGGGCGTCAAGGACTTTTCTAAATTAACGCGATCACCCACTGATCGGTCGCCCAGCGTTGTGAACTTGAGTGTTTCCAGGGAAACATCGGCCCAATAGCCGTCGCCGGGCAACTCGGTGACGGTAAGACAAACGCCGCTAGTAGCAATGCTGTCACCGAGTTTCACATCGTCTAGTGGCAACTTACCTGTCTGTATACGCAAACGCATATCACCACCCGAGGCTTCCATGGCCGCTATGTGGCCCACGGCTTCTATAATTCCTGTAAACACGCTGACTCCGGTCTTAGTGGCTCTGCGATCATACGCAGGTCATCGCCTACTCGACTTACCTCAAGCAGACGTAGTTGGGGCACATCGCATAACTGACGGTAGGTTGAGCTAACCAGTGGTCGCGCCGAGGCGCCCAACAATTTGGGAGCTTGGTAAATTACCATCTCATCCACTAAGCCAGCCTCCAGCAAACTACCCGCCAAGGTAGGACCCGCTTCAACCAAGATAGTATTGACGCCATGATCGGCCAGTTTTTTGAAAACACCGACAAGTTCAAGTCGACCATCAACCGTTTCTGTCGGGACAAGCTCAACATGATCTGGCCACTGTGACTTATCAGCGACGGGTGCTCTCAGGTAGTCATAGAAAACAAGGCTCTTGCCCGGGCCATTGAGCACCTTGGCGTCAGGGGGAGTTCGCAGGTGCGTGTCGAGCACGGCACGCAAGGGTTGACGGGTTGTCGCGCGCAGCAGTTCTTCACCCGTTAAGGGTAACTGGGCTTTGCGAACCGTGAGCGAGCAATCATCCGCGAGTACCGTGCCAACCCCCGTCAAAATGGCACAGCTCTCGGCCCGTAAACACTGCACATCGGCACGAGCCGCCGCCCCACTAACCCACTGACTCTCACCCGAGGCCATTGCTGTTCGGCCATCGAGCGAGCTCGCCAGCTTTAAGCGCACCTTGCCCCAACCGCGCGTTAAACGCAGTAAAAAACCTGCCATTTCAGCCCGCGCCTCGGCGGCTGAAACACCCGTCACCACCTCAATACCCGCGGCTCTTAATTTAGCCAAGCCGCGACCCGCCACTTCGGGATAGGGGTCTTCAATAGCAACAACTACCTTTTCTAACCCCGCGCTAATAAGTGCGTCGGCACAGGGCCCCGTTCTCCCTGAATGCGCACAGGGCTCCAGCGTTACATAAGCGGTGGCACCCCGGGCATCAGAAACTTTGTTCAGTGCGTCAATTTCGGCATGATAACCGCCAGGGGTTGGGTAAAACCCGCGTGCCAACTCGACGCCGTCGCGAACAAGAACGCAACCAACATGGGGGTTGGGACTGGCCCAGAACCGGCCCTTGCGTGCCTCGGCCAGCGCGAGCGCCATAAAATGTTGGTCAGCAGGCGTCTGCTGTCCCGACGGGCTAGTGGCGGTCACCCCTCCGGATCCGCCTTTGCTACCGACGATTCCATGTCTGCCAGGCTTGTGGTACCCGCGGCGGGCTCCGCTTCAAGTAGCTCAATGGCGTCACGAAATTCAGAAAGATCTTGGAAACTGCGATAAACCGAGGCAAAGCGCACATAAGCAACGTGGTCGAGGGTCTTTAGTGCCTCCATGACCAATTGGCCCAGTTCACGCGAACCAATTTCACGTTCACCTGTGGCGCGCAACTGATGCTTGATTTGGTTTATTTGGGTTTCAATCTCTTCAACCGAAACCGGCCGCTTCTCCAGTGCCCGCAACAGGCCACCGCGCAACTTATCTTCGTTGAAGGGCTCGCGGTTCCCGTTTTGCTTGATAACGCGAGGCATCACCAGCTCGGCCAATTCGTAGGTGGTAAAGCGTTCTTTACAACTTAGGCATTCGCGGCGGCGGCGCACCTGATCGCCTTCTGCAACCAACCGCGAGTCAATTACCTTTGTTTCGTCAGCCGAGCAAAACGGGCAATGCATAAGGGTTTATCCAGTGGACCTAGCTAGCCGTAAACCGGCAGGCGCCGACATACTTCAATGACCTTGTCACGCACTTCGGGAATAACAGTCTCAGAAGTACCCGCTTCCAACGAGGCAAGCACATCGCACATCCAGTGGGTCAAGGCTTCGGTCTCCTGCTCACCAAAGCCGCGCGTGGTAATGGCAGGTGTCCCGAGGCGCAGACCTGAAGTAACAAACGGCGAGCGAGGGTCGTTGGGTACAGCGTTTTTGTTAACGGTGATAAAGGCCTGGCCCAAGGCGGCGTCAGCATCTTTACCCGTATAGTCTTTACCAATTAAATCGAGCAGCATGAGATGGTTGTCTGTGCCACCAGAGACTATTTTGTGCCCTCGGGCTACAAATGTCGCGGCCATCGTTTGAGCATTGGCAATTACTTGTCGCTGATAATCGACAAACGAGGGGTCCATAGCCTCTTTAAACGCTACCGCTTTGGCCGCGATCACATGCATAAGTGGACCGCCCTGAGCGCCGGGGAAAATAGCGGAGTTGAGTTTCTTTTCCACGTCGGGGTTGGCCTTGGCCAAAATAATACCGCTGCGAGGACCTCGGAGAGTCTTGTGCGTTGTCGAGGTAACCACATCCGCGTAGGAAATAGGGCTGGGATAAACACCTGCGGCGACTAAGCCGGCAACATGCGCCATATCGACCAATAAATAGGCGCCTACGGCATCGGCGATTTCGCGAAACTTTGACCAGTCCATGGTACGACTGTAAGCCGAGAAACCGCCAATAATCAGTTTTGGCTTGTGTTCGAGGGCCATGGCCATCAGCGCATCGTAATCAATTAGACCGCTGTCGTGGTCAATACCGTATTGCACAGCATGGTAAAAACGTCCGGAAAAATTAACGCTGGCACCATGGGTAAGGTGTCCGCCATCGGCCAGACTCATGCCCATAACGGTATCACCCGGCTGTAGTAAGGCGTGATACACCGCAATGTTAGCGCTTGATCCAGAATGGGGTTGAACGTTAGCGTAGTCCGCGCCAAACAGCTGTTTGGCACGCTCAATCGCTAGCTGTTCGGCAATATCGACATACTCGCAGCCACCGTAATAGCGCTTACCGGGATAGCCCTCGGCGTATTTATTGGTCAATACCGAGCCCTGCGCCTCCATAACTCGAGGGCTGGCGTAATTTTCTGACGCAATTAGCTCAATATGGTCTTCTTGGCGCTGTGTTTCGGCGCTCATGGCCGACCAGAGTTCTGCGTCGTATGACTCAATGGTTTGATTGTCGCGATCAAGAAATAGTGAACGGGGGTTGGCCGCCTGGTTCATGGTCAAGCTCCTGGGGGTGGCAAGAAGGCTTTTCGCCGATATCGTAGTGGACAGTTTAGCTGAACACAGCATCTAGGGTAAGCTCAGGGCTCGGCAGATGTCTTAAATCGTTCATATTTGTGACATATGGTTCGATTTTCCTTTCTTACTGGAGACCTTATGAAGATCAGCATCTTTGGCAGTGGCTATGTTGGCTTGGTGCAGGCAGCGGTATTCGCCGATGTCGGCCACCGGGTGATCTGCATGGACATTGATGAAGACCGTGTTGAGCGCCTGCGGAATGCTCAGATTCCGTTCTATGAGCCCGGACTTGAGGGCAAAGTGAGGGCGGGTGTCACCCAGAACCTACTGAGCTTCACCACCGACGTAAAGCGCGCGGTGCAGGAAAGTGACTTTTTGTTTATCTGCGTGGGTACACCGGCTGGCGATGACGGTAGCGCCGACCTGCGCTATGTCCTAGACGTGGCAGACAGCATTGCCGCTCACATGAACGGCCGAAAGATTATTGTCAATAAATCAACAGTACCCGTTGGCACCGCCGACAAAGTACAGGCGCGCATTGCTGAGGCACTTCATCGGCAAGGGCGCAGCATTGCGTTTGAGGTATGTTCAAACCCCGAATTCTTAAAAGAGGGGTCGGCGGTTGCCGATGCCATGAGTCCAGACCGAATCATTGTGGGAGCGCGCAGCCCGGCAACGGTCGAGGAGTTCCGGCGCATGTATCAGGCGTTTAACCGCAACCATGAAAAATTGATGTTCATGGATCCACGCAGCGCAGAGCTCACCAAATACGCCGCCAATGCGATGCTGGCAACCAAAATTAGCTTTATTAATGAAATTGCCAACATTGCCGAGAAGGTTGGCGCTGACATTGAGCTTGTGCGCAAAGGCATGGGCTCTGACCCGCGTATTGGCTATCAATTCATTTACCCCGGTGCGGGCTATGGAGGCTCTTGCTTCCCCAAGGATGTGCGCGCCCTCAAGCATCTGGCCCATGAGGAGGAATGTAGCGCCGCCATCCTCACCGCGGTTCATGACACCAATCAACGTCAAAAAAATACTCTGGCCGAACGACTCATCCAGCGCTATGGCGCCAACCTCCAAGGCAAAACCATTGCCGTGTGGGGGCTTTCTTTTAAACCCAATACCGACGATATGCGCGAAGCGCCAAGTCGGTTTTTGTTAGAGGCCGTATGGAGCTGTGGCGGCAAGGTACGCGCCTATGACCCGGAGGCCATGGACGCCTGCGCTGCCATTTACGACGATCGCAATGATATCAGCTACGTGGCCAGCAAAGAGGAAGCCCTGGATGGTAGCCAATGTTTGGTAATTTGCACTGAATGGAAGATGTTTTGGTCGCCCGATTTTGAGGATATTAAGCGCCGGCTGATAGACCCCGTCATCATTGATGGCAGAAACTTGTATAACCCCGCCCACATGGCCGAACTGGGTATCGATTATTACGGCATAGGTCGAGGGCTATCGGTGAATCGACGGTGAGTGAGCAAAGCAAGGTTCTGGGCTGGCGAGAGTGGGTGAGCCTACCCGATCTGGGTATCAGCTGGCTTAAGGCAAAGGTGGATACTGGCGCTAGAACCAGTGCGTTGCACGCTTTTGTAACCGAGCGCTTTGAGCGTAACGGCGAGGCATGGGTTCGCTTTGGTGTCCATCCAAAACAAAAGGACAACGACACCGTGTGCTACTGCGAGGCGCCAATTATCGATGAGCGCGTAGTCACCGACTCAGGTGGGCACAAGGAAACACGACCAGTCATACGCACCCAGCTCGTACTAGCCAACCAAACACTGGATGTTGAACTTACCCTCACAGACCGAGACAGCATGCTGTTTCGCATGCTGGTGGGAAGAACAGCCATTAAGGGGAGTTTTTTGGTATCCCCGGGACAATCATTTGTGCTCGGCGGAGACCGAGATCAACCACCGGAGTTACTGTGAAAATAGCCGTCTTATCGCGCAATCCGCGCTTGTATAGCACTGCCCGCATTATCGAAGAAGCCACAGCAGCGGGGCACGAAGCGCGCGTTGTCGATACGCTCAAATGCTACATGGACATCACCTCGGCAAATCCATCGGTGTGGTATCGCGGTGAAAAGCTGGATCGCCAAGACGTCGTGATCCCGCGTATCGGCGCGTCAATTACTGACTATGGCACAGCGGTAATCCGACAGTTTGAGATGATGGACACCTACAGTCTTGTGGGTTCAATCCCCCTGGGGCGATCGCGCTCCAAATTGCGCGCCCTGCAGTTACTTTCTCGCAAGGGTTTAGGTATGCCCGTAACCGGCTTTGCCCACGACGTCCACAACACCCGCGAACTCATTAAATTGGTGGGTGGTGCACCCCTGGTTGTGAAGTTACTCGAGGGTACTCAGGGCCGGGGAGTCGTGTTGGCCGAAACCATCAAAGCTGCCGAATCGGTTATTGATGCTTTTACCGAGCTCAAAGCGGACTTCCTGGTGCAGGAGTACATAAAAGAAGCCGGCGGCAGCGACGTGCGATGCTTTGTAATTGGACGCAAAGTGGTGGCGGCCATGGAACGCACATCGGCGCCCGGAGAATTTCGCTCTAACTTGCACCGGGGCGGCACCGCAAAGCAAACCAAGCTCACACCTGCCGAGCGTCGGACGGCCATTAAAGCCGCCCAAACCATGGGTCTTAATGTCGCCGGCGTAGACATCTTGCGCTCAGAGCGTGGGCCGTTGGTGATGGAGGTGAATTCCTCTCCTGGACTACGTGGTATTGAAGAATCGACGGGCATTAATGTCGCGCGCAAAATCATTCAATTCATTGAAAACCACGCTGAACCCGGTAAAGCGCACGGTCGTCACAAAGGCTAGTTGCCGCCATGAACACCCCCTCCCGCCGCCGGTACACTCAACCACTGGAAATAGGTGACGAAACCGTATTGCCGGGCGAGTCGCGCACGGTAGAAATTGAGGTTGCGCCCACGTTTAGCAACGACGATATGTCGCTTTCGGTGCAGGTGGTACGGGGCGTTCGCCCGGGGCCTACGCTGTTTGTCTGCGCGGCAATCCATGGCGATGAAATCAACGGCATTGAAATTATTCGGCGGGTGCTAAAAACGCTAGAGCCGCGTCGGATGTCGGGCTCTGTTCTGGCCATACCCATTGTCAATGTCTATGGATTCAACAACCATTCGAGGTACCTACCCGATGGCCGCGACCTAAACCGGTCTTTTCCGGGGTCACCCAGCGGTTCACTAACGGGTCGCCTAGCGCATACGTTTATGCAAGAAATTGTCGCCAAATGCACCCATGGCATCGATCTTCACACCGGCGGTAGACATCGATCTAACTTTCCTCAAATACGCGCCGAACTCAACGACCCGGTGGTCAAAGGAATGTCACAAGCGTTTGGCGCACCCATTGTTATTGACTCGCGCATTCGCGATGGATCGCTGCGCGAATACGCCACTGAAATAGGTGTACCCGTGTTGCTCTACGAGAGCTGTGAGGCGCTACGCTTTGATGAGGTTTACATCAGAGCGGGTGTAAAAGGCATTATTAACGTCATGCGACACATTGGCATGCTCCGTCGCAGTCGTGCGCGGGCGCCCCAAAAGCCCATCATCTCTAAAACCACCCAATGGGTGCGCTCTCCTGGCAGCGGCGTCCATCGCGTTTTAATACCTCCGGGGGCCAGGTCGATAAAGGCCAAGTCATTGGGGTGGTGGCAGATCCACTTGGCGCAGATGAAATTGAGGTGGTTGCACCCATCGCGGGCATCGTCATCGGTCGGTCGAACCTACCGACGGTTTACGAGGGCGACGCCCTCTTTCATATTGCCAAAGTGTCAGCACGCACCGAGTTTGAGTACGAAGATTTTCATGAGGAGCTGCTTCCGTCAGACTATGTGCATGATGAGGATAACCCCAGCGACGCGCCGATAGCCGGCTGACAAAACGCGTTACAGCGAAGATCGACCGCCAGCGGCGCGGGTACCGCATAGGCGCAAAGACCGAGCAGATGCCTCGCGGCTACGGGTTTGTTATTCTGCAGTCCTCAACCTATAGCAAGCACTCACCGTTCTTGCTCAGCGTTTTACTGTCTTTCATAACCCTGCGGTTACAACGCCCACCGACAACAGAAAACACCACCGATTGTAGGAACCTTCCATGGCTCAATATGTATACACCATGAATCGCGTCGGCAAAATCGTGCCGCCAAAGCGCGAGATTCTCAAAGATATTTCGCTCTCGTTTTTCCCCGGTGCAAAGATTGGCGTGCTGGGTCTAAATGGTGCCGGCAAATCGACTTTGCTGAAAATCATGGCAGGGATCGATACTGACATTCAGGGAGAGGCCCGCCCACAGCCAGGAATTAACATTGGTTACCTCCCGCAGGAGCCCCAGCTTAATTCCGAAAAAGACGTAAGAGGTAATGTTGAAGAGGGCGTACAAGAAGCTATAGACGCACTAGCGGGCCTAGACAAGGTGTACGCAGCTTATGCTGAGCCCGATGCAGATTTTGACGCCTTGGCCAAGGAGCAGGCCCGCCTGGAAGATATTATTCAGGCCAAGGATGCCCACAACCTTGATACCAAATTAGAAATCGCCGCTAATGCGCTACGCCTGCCGCCCTGGGACGCCAATGTCGATAATCTCTCGGGCGGAGAGCGTCGACGGGTAGCCCTGTGCCGCTTACTGTTATCCGAGCCTGACATGCTGCTGCTCGACGAGCCCACTAACCATCTGGATGCCGAGTCAGTGGGCTGGTTAGAGCGTTTTCTTGAAGACTTCCCGGGTACCGTGGTGGCTATTACCCACGATCGGTACTTCCTTGATAACGCCGCGGGATGGATTTTGGAACTGGATCGCGGTCGCGGCATTCCCTACGAGGGCAATTATTCAACCTGGCTGGAAGCAAAAGAAAAACGACTTGAGCAAGAGGCGCGTCAGGAAGCCTCTCATCAAAAAGCGATAAAAGCCGAGCTGGAGTGGGTGCGCAGTAACCCCAAGGGCCGCCAGGCAAAAAACAAGGCCCGCCTGCAGCGCTTTGAAGACCTCAACTCTCAAGAGTACCAGTCACGCAACGAGACGAATGAAATTTACATTCCACCGGGGCCACGACTGGGCGACAAAGTGATTGAGGTAAACAACCTTCGCAAGACATTTGGCGATCGACTGCTGTTTGACAACGTCAGTTTCTCGGTCCCAAAAGGTAGCATTGTGGGGATTATTGGTGCCAATGGCATGGGCAAATCCACACTTTTCAAGATGTTAATGGGGCTAGAACAACCTGATGGTGGCGAGGTCATTGTGGGCGAAACCGTACAACTCGGCTACGTCGATCAGTCACGGGATTCGCTGGATGGCAGTAAAACGGTGTGGGAAGAAGTATCGGACGGACTCGACATCATTCGCATTGGTAGCTACGAGGTGCCCTCTCGATCTTACGTGGGGCGCTTCAACTTTAAGGGCTCCGACCAACAGAAGTTCGTGAAAGATTTGTCCGGGGGCGAACGCAACCGACTGCACTTGGCCAAACTTTTAAAACAGGGAGCCAACGTACTATTACTTGACGAACCGACCAACGACCTCGATGTAGAAACCCTGCGAGCACTCGAAGAGGCTATTTTGGCGTTTCCTGGATCGGCCATGGTCATATCGCACGATCGCTGGTTTTTAGATCGTGTTGCCACACATATCCTCGCTTACGAAGATGATGGTAGCGTTTTGTTTCACGAGGGGAACTTCAGCGAGTACGAGGAAGATCGAAAGGCTCGCCTAGGAAAAGACGCTGACACCCCCAGCCGGGTGAAACACCGCAAGCTAATGTAATGGTCGGCCGAGAGCCGTACCGAGGTAATTGACACGAGGTATCTCGTCAATGCGTTCATCGACCTAAGGGCCAATACGAATACCTCGGCGGCATGTAAGCGGTGCAGGTTTTAGGATTGCACCGCTTGTAGTGCCTCGTCCAAGCGACTTACGCCAATAACCTCAAGCCCCGGAATGTTTTTCTTGGGCATATTAGCCTTAGGCACAATGGCACGTTTAAACCCATGCTTGGCCGCTTCACTCAGCCGCTCCTGGCCCGACGGTACGGGTCTAATTTCGCCCGATAACCCGACTTCGCCAAAAACCACCATATCGCGACCTAAAACCCGATTTCTTAGGCTGGATACAATAGCAATAAGCAGCGCCAGATCGGCGCTAGTTTCCAATACGCGCACACCGCCAACCACATTTGCGAAGACATCTTGATCGCCAACATGAATTCCGCCATGGCGGTGTAACACAGCCAACAACATCGACAGACGATTTTGTTCAAAACCCACCGCGACTCGCAGAGGATTGCCCATGGAGCTATCGTCAACCAACGCCTGAATCTCTACCAATAGTGGTCGCGTTCCCTCCCATACCACCATCACGGTGGTGCCCGGCGCAGGCTGTTCCGCCCGATCGAGAAAAATAGCCGAGGGGTTTTTCACTTCGCGAAGCCCCGAATCGGTCATAGCAAAAATGCCCAATTCATTAACGGCACCAAAACGGTTTTTATTACCGCGCAGTGTCCGAAATCGTGAATCCTGTTCTCCTTCAAGCAAGATAGAACAGTCGATCATGTGCTCGAGGACTTTGGGGCCCGCAAGACTACCCTCTTTGGTGACATGCCCCACCAGAATAAGCACCACGCCCGTCTGCTTGGCAAAGCGGGTGAGCTGGGCCGCACACTCCCGAACCTGGGACACACTTCCTGGCGCCGAGGCTATCGCCTCGGAGTGCACCACTTGAATTGAGTCCACCACCATAAGTTTGGGTGTGTGCTGTTGGGCCGCAGCTATAATCGCGTCGACATCGGTCTCTGCCATCACTTTTAAGGCATCGGCTGGCAACGCCAGCCGATCGGCGCGCATGGCCACTTGCTGGGGGCTCTCTTCTCCGGTGACATAAAGTGCCGGATACTGGGCGGCTAACGTGCACAAGGTTTGAAGTAGCAACGTGCTTTTGCCAGCACCCGGGTGACCACCAATCAAGATAGCCGAGCCGGGTACAAATCCGCCACCCAGCACGCGATCGAGTTCTTGCAAACCACTACCAAAACGTGGCAACTCAACTACGTCGATGTCCTTTAACAGTTTTACATCGGCCGTGGTACCGGCGTAGCCCGCGCGTACAGCACGCTTAGCGGTCGAAGCCGAGGTACTGCTCAACCGTATTTCAGTAATGGTGTTCCAAGCGCCACACTCGCCGCACTGGCCCTGCCACTTGCGATAGTCAGCACCGCAGTCATTACACACAAAGGCTGTTTTGGCCTTGGCCATGGGGGCTCCTCAGAAACAAGCTACCTTTTTGTGACCAGGCAGCACAAACAGATGGTTGTCGCAAAAACACGCAAAAATGCGCCCATTACTACAATCGCTTAACGATCACCGGTATGCTATCAAACCGTAGCGACAATCCCATCGTTTCCATGTCATCAAACTCTCTCATTCCTGACCGACAATTGACGTTTTCGCCCGACTTGGCAGCGACTATTGGGCTCGAGTGTGCGATTTTGCTGCAGGGTTTAGGCCTCAGCTCCCGCGTAGCGGCTCACAATGGCAGGTATTCGCACTGTCCGAGCTTGAACGGCTTTTTCCGTTTTGGCGTCGCGACGAGCTCAAGCGGATTTTGCTGCGCCTACAGGAGCTTGGTATTTTGGCTGTCCAGTTAGAAGCTGATGAGGCTGCCGTTTGCCTTCCCACCACAGAAAACCCAGGTGGTGACAACTCACACAATGCCAACGCTCGCCGAACAGATGAATGGCTACCCGCTGAGCCGGTTCTCGAATTATTGGCACTCAATCACGGTATTGACCGCCAGTTTGCGCTGTCACAACTGCCAAGCTTTGATAAGGGTAGACACGATCACACGCGCGACAGTCGCTTTAGGCAGCATGTATTGACGGCCTGGCGGCGGCGGCAGCAACAACACGCCGCCTTTGAGGTACCCATACCCCCGGCCTTTGATGGCGACTGGCAACCAAGCCTTGACGCACTAGAGATCATGACGCGTGGCGGCATCGATCCAGAATTCATTGATACCCTTCGTCCCGAGTTCATCTTGTACTGGCAGGAGAAAGGCGGGCCGCCTCGCGATGTTAACAGCCGCTTTATCAGCTTTGTGCGCCAGCGCTGGACACGCTTTGAAGGCGGGTTGCGCCACAGTACAGAACCAACTCGCATCCCTAAAGGCTGGCAGCCGGGCATTGAGGTCTTCGATATTCTTGCCATGGCCGGCATAAGTGCCGACTATGCGCGACAACGATTACCTGAGTTTGTGCTGTACTGGACAGACAGCAACGAAATGCATACATCGTGGAACAGTAAATTTTTACAACATGTAAAACATCAATGGCGCTGGGAGCAGCAGCGCGGAGGACGGCATGGCGAACAACAAGGAAGCGGGCAAACTAGCGGAGCAACTCGTACGCGAGACCGCAGCCTCGCCGACGACCTCAGCGACACCAGCTGGGCAGACTAACGGGCAACAACGCACATCCGCTGAACACGACGAGCCAGTGTCTGAACCGCTGCGTGATCAGCTGATCGAAGCACTCAACCAGGTATTCGCGCTGTTTCGGCTCAATTATCACAACCAGTTTTACGCCGCCTATCCCGACAATAGTCAGCTCAACCAAATTAAACGACTATGGCTGGAATCGCTGAGCCGGTTTTCGCCCGAGACCATCCTGCTCGCTGCGCGACACACTATTGAGCATAGCGATTACCTGCCTACCCTGAATAGAATGCGGGCCAGTTGCCAGGAAGCGTTAACCCACCAGGGCCTGCCAAGTAGTCACGACGCCTTTATCGAGGCCTGTGAAAAACCCTCACCTAAGAACCAACAAACCTGGAGTCATCCCGCCGTCTATTTTGCCGGGCGCGACAGCGACTGGTTTTTTATGGCCAACAATATTGAAAGTAAAACCTTTCCGGTTTTTCAACGACATTACGAGCGCTATGTCGACTTGGTCCTTCGGGGCGAGACCTTGACACTGCCAACACAACCCGAGCTACCGCCCAAGGCCAACAGAGTGCTAAACACCGCAGAACAACTCGCGGCACTTAGGGCACTGCGAGAAGAAACGGGCTTGTAAGTCGAGCGGGTTAGTAGTCGTCGTAACGACCCTGTGACAGATTTTCGAATCGGGTGAACTCGCCCTGAAACGCCAGCCGGCAGGTGCCAATAGGCCCATTACGCTGCTTGCCAATAATAATCTCGGCCACGCCTTTGTCCGGTGAATCCTCGTGATACACCTCATCACGATAGATGAACATAATGACGTCGGCATCCTGCTCAATAGCCCCACTCTCGCGCAAATCGGAATTCACGGGGCGCTTATTGGGGCGCTGCTCTAGTGAGCGGTTAAGCTGTGAGAGCGCAACCATGGGGCAGCGAAACTCCTTGGCAATCGCTTTTAAACTGCGGGAGATTTCTGAAATTTCCGCCGTGCGGCCCTCACTAGCGCCAGCCACGCGCATGAGTTGCATATAGTCCACCATCACCATGCCAAGCTCGCCGTGTTCGCGAGCCACACGACGAGCACGTGAACGCAGTTCGGTGGGCGTCAGGGCGGGCGTATCATCAATAAAAATACGCGCCTCTTTCAGCGTATTCATGGCCTTGGAGAGCTTGGGCCAGTCGTCCTGCTCCAGCTTACCGTTGCGGACACGACTTTGGTCAATCCTGCCAAGCGATGACAGCATACGAATCACCAGCTGCTCGGCTGGCATCTCCATGGAAAATACAAGGATGGGCTTATTGGATTTACCCGCCGCATTCTCAACAAGATTCATAGCGAAGGCCGTTTTTCCCATCGAAGGGCGACCGGCAACAATCACTAGATCTGAGGGCTGTAGCCCTGATGTCATTTTATCAAGATCGATAAAACCCGTGGTTAAGCCAGTGATGACGCCACCGGAATTGAACAGCTCTTCTATGCGCTCCAACGCGCCAGACAACAGCGGTTCCATAGCCCTAGGGCCACCGGTTTTGGGCCCCTCCTCGGCAATCTGCATAATTCGGCGCTCGGCCTCATCAAGCAGTTCCTCGGCACTGCGGCCTTCAGGGTTATAGCCTGTGTCTGCAATATCGTGGGCCGCGGCAATCAGTTGTCGCAATACCGCGCGCTCGTGAACTGCCGTGGCATAGGCACGAATATTAGCGGCCGTTGGGGTTTGCTCGGCGAGCTCGGCAAGGTAGGTGTGGCCACCGGCAGCGTCGAGTTCTCCAGTCGCCAGCAAGCGGTCGGCAACGGTAATCACGTCAACCGGCTCACCACGATCAACCAATAAGGCTATCTGGCGGAAAATGGCGCGGTGTTCGGGGCGATAAAAATCGCCGGCGGTAACAATCTCGGCGATAGCGTCCCAGCTGTCGGCTGACAGCAACAGCCCGCCAATAACGGAGCGTTCCGCCTCAATCGAGTGGGGCTTCATCTTGATGCGGGCGATATCCGCATCAATAGGTTGGTAGGATTCAGCGCTGGCGCTGTAATCGCTCATTAGCCAAGCCTCTGGTTAGCTGAAAAACCACAGGATAACCGAGGACGTGCATGGACGGGAGTGAAGATTGCTCCCGGCCCAAGCACAACAGGTACGGCTTGATTACTCGGCAACAACCGCAATGGCGACGTTTGCAGACACATCGCCGTGAAGCTGTACCATAATCTCGTATTCACCTACCTCGCGGATAACACCCTCGGGCAGGCGCACTTCGGCCTTGTCGACTTCAACGCCAGCAGCGGTCACGGCATCCGCGATGTCACGGGTACCCACACTGCCAAACAGTTTGCCTTCGTCTCCAGCAGTGGCGCCAATCTGAACTTGCTCCAGCGCTTCAAGAGCGGCCGCGCGCTTTTGAGCCGCTTCAAGCGAGGCTGCAGCAGCGGCTTCGAGTTCTGCGCGACGCGCTTCAAACTTGGCGACGTTATCAGCGGGGGCAGGCACTGCTTTGCCTTGAGGCACCAAGAAATTACGGCCGTAACCGGGCTTAACAGTAACCTTGTCGCCTAAGCTGCCAAGGCTACCTACATTTTCGAGAAGAATAACTTCCATTGCTCTTTCCTTTTAGGCCGGGTAACCCGACTCGATAAATGACCTATCTGCAGAGCTAAGCTCCGCCCGCACCACGCTGCTGCCAGCGGGAGCGAAAATCCATAAAAGCATCGATAACCACAACGGCTAACAACGCCACTTTTACTGGGTCTAGCACCAGCCACAGCACATAAAATGCCGTTAACCATCCACCACCTTGACCCGTCATGCTGGCCCTCGCGTGTGCCAGCGCAAAGCCGCAGAAGATCAGCGGAATGGCCGATATAGCTGCCCAGCCGTTTAGGCTTGGAACAGCAAACCACAGTACCACTGTGGTTAGGGCCAGACCCAAGGTCCACTGCGAGGGAAGCCTAAGCGCATGAAATTCATGCTTAAAGCCACCCGGGTTATACAATAACGCCTGCCAATAACGACCCAGCAACAGGCTCAGCACCGTCATACCGCTGTTACCAGCAGCCAACATGCCCGCAATTTGCGTGGCGTCAGGTCGATTCAGCACAACGGCTGACTCGCCTTGAGGGTTCAACCCGCCCTCGAGCTGGCTCAACACGGCGTCAAACACATCGGCCAGCTCCTGGAGGAAGTCGGCGCTTAACCAGAGCAGCAAGAGGCCGCTCAAATAGCCAACAACTACCGTTACCGATACAGCCAGCGCCAAATTCACCGACAAGCGCAGCACTATTGCTAAAAGCAGTGTGCCAAGTAGCAGCAAAATACTGCCAATATCGCCACTCACATAAGCGGCCACACCGGCAGGCAACAACGCCCAAAGCGCTAGCCATGCACCATCACTGAGACCTTTACGTAAGGTAACAAGTGCTACAGCTGCTGCACTTATCCAGCCAAACAGTAGCGACCCAGCACCAAGTGCTGCGACCGCCAGCGCTTGCCAGCGACCACGCATAATAAATTCTGCGAGGCCGCGCATTACAGACCCTTACTGGTGCGAGTCGGTGTAAGGTAACAAAGCGAGGAAGCGCGCGCGCTTAATGGCCGTGGCCAATTGGCGCTGATACTTCGCTTTGGTACCGGTAATGCGACTCGGCACAATTTTGCCAGTCTCGGTGATGTACTGCTTCAACGTGTCTAGATCTTTGTAATCGATCTCGGAAACACCCTCGGCGGTGAAACGACAAAACTTACGTCGACGGAAGAAACGTGACATAACTTAACCCTCGCTCTCTTCGCCAGCGTCGTCATCATCGCTGGGTTCATTGGAATCATCTTGCGCTTCATCATCGCTACGCGCTTCGGCAGCTTGACGCTCCTGGTAACGCGATTTGCGCTCACGGTCTTCTTTCTCTGCCTTCATGAGCAGTGACTCTTCAGTCAAGGCCTCGTCGCGGCGGATAACCAGGTTGCGGATAACGGCATCGTTGTAGCGAAATGTTGTTGTCAGCTCTTCCATCGCTTCGTTGGTAGCTTCAACATTCATCATGATGTAGTGCGCTTTGTGCACTTTGTTAATGTGGTAGGCCAACTGACGGCGGCCCCAATCCTCGAGACGATGAACCTGACCGCCATCTTTAGTAATGACGTTGGTATAACGCTCAATCATTCCGGGTACTTGTTCGGACTGGTCAGGGTGGACCATGAACACAACTTCGTAGTGTCGCACTAGCGAACTCCTTTCGGGTTAATGCCGCCCGACGTAGCGGTGCGACAAGGAGGATAGCCCAAATCGGGCCGACTAATTTTTCAGAGGCGCGGAGCATACCGAGTGCATCAGCGCTTTGCAAATGTGAATAATAGGCGCTATGGCGCGAGTGCAGCCCGCTGTCTAACCACCTCAAATAGGCAAACACCCGTGGCAACGGACACGTTCAGGCTGGAAACCACACCCGCCATGGGTAGCTTGACTAAAAAGTCACAGTGCTCGGGCGTCAGCCGTCGCATTCCATCACCCTCAGCCCCCATAACCAGAGCAAGACAACCCCGCAGGTTGGCATCGTATATCAGTTGCTCAGCCTCCCCCGAGGTGCCCACAATCCAAGCACCGGCCTGCTGCAATGCAGCGAGCGAACGGGCCAGATTCGTAACCTGTACGATGGGCACAACTTCGGCTGCACCGCAGGCCACTTTGCTGACCACGGCGTTAATCTCGGCGCTGTTGTTTTTAGGCACAACCACGGCTTGCACACCCGCCGCATCGGCACTGCGTAAACAGGCTCCCAAATTATGCGGATCAGTAACGCCGTCGAGCACCAAGATAAGGTTAATGTTCCCAGCTGCAACGCCAGCGTACAGGGATTTCTCGTCAAGTCGTCCCGGCGTGGCATCGTCCACACGCACCCTAGCGGCCACGCCCTGGTGTCGGCCATCAATCTCCATGTCGAGCTGATACCGTTCTACGCGCTTTAGCGCGACACCTGCTGTTTGAGCTGCGGCCTCAATCTGTTGTGCGCGTTTATCGCGCCGATTGCTCGCCAGCCAGAGTGACTCAATACATTTGGGTCGGTTTTTTAACGGCCGCCTCAACGGCGTGAAAACCATAAATCCATTCCATCATGGTTTCCGACTCCGCTTGCCCTTGGTTTTGGCTTTGGCTTTGGCTTTGGCTTTGGTTTTGGTTTTGGCACTGGATGCTTTGCGCTTTTTGCCATCGCGCGCGCTAGCAGCTAACCCAGTATCCCCAGCCTGACGGCCTTTGGCGTGCTTCGATGAGCCTTTTTGTTTTCTTGCGGTCGCTGATCTCTTGCTAGTGTTAGTTTCAACGACCTCGTCCATCTCGAGATCAATTTTTCGCTCATCCAAATCGACTCGAGCGACCTTCACCGTTACCGAACCACCCAACTGAAACACCCGTCGCGTGTGTTCCCCAATTAACCGCTGCTTGGCTTGATCAAAATGATAGTAGTCGCCGGGTAACGCACTAATGTGCACAAGCCCCTCTATATAAAGGTCTTGCAACTCTACAAAAATGCCAAATCCAGTAACGGCGGCAATAACACCTGGGTAAACCTCGCCAACTTTGTCGCGCAAAAACTCACATTTGAGCCAAGCCTCAACCTCGCGGGTAGCATCATCGGCGCGACGCTCGGCCATAGAGCATTGCTCACCAAGGGCGGCCATATCGGCCGTGGTGTACGGGTAAATAAGATCTTTCTTAAGAACTTTGGCACCGGGTACGCGGCGCACCTGATCACAGAGTTTGCGCGAGCGAATCACATGCCGGATGGCCCGGTGAACCAGCAAATCCGGATAACGACGAATGGGCGACGTGAAGTGAGCATAAGCCGTGTAATGCAAACCAAAGTGACCGCCGTTTTCGGGCTGGTACACCGCCTGACTCAACGAGCGGAGCATCATGGTCTGAATAATCGAGGCGTCCTCGCGCTCGGCAATCGCCGCCAGCACCAACTGGTAATCGGTGGGCGTGGGGCTATCGCCGCCGGGCAAATCGAGTGACAGCTCTCCTAGAAACGCGCGCAAATTTTCTAGCCTTGCGCTGCTGGGGCCTTCATGCACCCGGTAGAGCGCTGGCACGCCCGCCTGCTCCAGAAACGCGGCGGTAGCCACGTTGGCCGCCAACATACATTCTTCAATAAGTTTATGGGCATCGTTTCGATGCACCGGCGTAATGGCCTCGATCTTGCGGGCTTCGTTGAAGACAATGCGCGTCTCAACGGTTTCAAAATCAATGGCACCCCGACGATCTCGGGCGGCGCGCAAAACAGAGTAAAGCTCGTGCAAGCGCAGAATATCGGCGTAACGCTCGGGCGCCACGTCGTCGTGCCAACCCTGTTCAAGCACCTCGCCTACCTGGGTGTAGGTTAGCCGAGCGTGCGAATGAATCACTGCCTCATAAAATGCGGTCTCAATGACCTGACCATGCGAGTCAATGCGCAGCTCAGCCACCATGGCCAGTCTGTCAACATGCGGTTTGAGAGAACACAGGCCGTTTGACAGCACCTCGGGAAACATGGGTACCACGCGCTCGGGGAAATACACCGAGTTACCCCGCCTGGTGGCCTCTTCGTCGAGTGCCGACCCCACACCCACATAATGGGAAACATCGGCTATGGCCACCCACAAGCGATAATCGTTGCCTTGGCGCTCGCAATACACGGCATCATCAAAATCGCGAGCATCCTCACCATCAATGGTGACAAAGGGTAGATGTGTTAGGTCCACACGATGCTGCTTGTCTTGCTCGAGTGGCTCTTCACCTAGGGCGCCGGCCTCCTCGAGCACAGCATCGGGCCATTCGAAAGGGATTTGATGGGCCCGAATGGCGATATCAATTTCTAGGCCCGGATCTAAATGGTCGCCCAGAATATCGGTGACTTCGCCCTTGGATCCCAGCACTGCGGTGGGGTAATCGGTAATACGCACCGACACCATCTGGCCGGGTAATGCGCCCGCCTTTTTGTTGGGCGGAATCAAGATGTGCTGATTGATGCGGGTGTTATACGGCATCAGGAAGCCGATACCGCTCTCTTCCATGTAGCGTCCGGGTAATTCGCTCACCGCTCGGCTTAGCACCTCAACTATTTTGCCTTCACTCCGTCCACGGTGATCAACACCGGTAACAGCAACCAAAACCTCATCGCCGTCAAAGACCCGCTGCATTTCGCGACTATTGAGGAAAAAGTCGTCACCACCCTCAGCAGGCGTGGCAAATCCGTAGCCTTCTCGATGACCAATAACTTTGCAGCGTTTTAAATCAAGTTTTTCAGCCAAGCCAATGCGGCCGCGGCGATCGACATGAATTTGCCCGTCGCGTTGCATGGCATTTAAACGGCGGCGCAGTGCTTCTAGCTGATCCTCATCTGCTAGCTGTAAGATCTCTGCCAATTGCGGCAACTTGACCAAGGTGCCGGCGCCCTCAAGCACCTGCAGAATCACTTCTCGACTGGCAATTGGTTTGTCGTACTTGCCTGCTTCTCTCGCGGCATGGGGGTCGGCTGGGGGTGTCTTTCGAGTGGGGGCCGTTTTGGTGTCACTGGTGCTCCTAGGTGGCCAACTGCTGCGTTAGTACAATTCTGTAGCGTGCACAACGAGCAGCGTGTCAGTCGCTGTATCGGCGACCGCAGGCAGATAAAACACAACTCTCTTGTGTTACTTTGAGAAAGCCGTCAAGCTCACTCATCCGTGAAGTAGCCTCCAGCGTACTACTTTTTAGTCAATACTGTCATTCACAAGTGCGTATTGCGGTTCTTTAGCCGCCAAAATAACGATTAATACCGATACCAAGGAGTAGCAGCATCCGTCTCACAGCTTACACAAACTATTCACTGCGCACCCTAATGTACTGTGCCCTTCATGCTGGACAGGTTGTGCGCATTGAAGATATTGCCAACGCTTTTGGTATCTCTAAGGCCCATCTTTTAAAATCGGCCCGGCAAATGGGCCAGCTTGGGTACCTAAAAACGATGCGCGGCTGAAGCGGCGGCGTCCAGTTGGGTATGGCGCCTGAGCGCATCGTTATTGGCGAGGTGGTACGTGCACTTGAGGGTGCCAGCGAGGTAGTGGAGTGCTTTAACCCCGCCACTAATACCTGCCCGCTCATTGGCGATTGTCAGCTAACGGGACTGTTTAAACGCGGCCTCGAGGCCTTCTTCAGCGAGCTGGACAACGTCACATTAGCGGATGTGACCAGAGATTCCGAGACGTTGCGCAACCGTCTTCCTGTGCTGGAGCTAGCCTAGGCGCGAGCGTTGACAAGTCTAGCGCGCCGCTATAGTCTGCGCGGCCTCTGATCAGTCAGAATTTCCCCTGCCCAGGTGGTGAAATTGGTAGACACGCTAGCTTCAGGTGCTAGTGCTCGCAAGGGCGTGGAGGTTCAAGTCCTCTCCTGGGCACCAAAATTACGACTCCCCGTCAGCTACATCGCCTTGTGAGTGGCTTCCAGCCGTTTTTAACTACTGAGATGCACGCTCTGGGCCAACACCTACGATCAAAGTGACCAAAACCCGGCAGGCGAACAGCTTACACCCTTACTCCGGCGAAGACTCGGGGTATTTTCCTAGCGACAAAAACAGAGCACCCGCCACAAAGAACATTGGCACCACCGCCATGAGAATTCCATCGTAATTACCAAAGACGCCATAGAGTGCATTGGCGATGAAGGGCGCAACCCCCGAGGTAAAACCGAACAAACCACCGAGCAATCCAAACAATGCGGCGAAATGACGCTGCGCAAAGTGCCGTGACGTTAGATAAGCGCAGGCATCGTATTCGGCGCCTGCTGTGAACCCCAGCAATAGGCAAGCAATAGAAGCCGCGAGTGTCGATTGGTCGGTAGTAAGCAAAATCACTGCCGCAGACATTGCTCCAAGAGCACAGCCTATGGCCACAAAGCGTCCATCAATATGGTCAAGCAGCAGACCGCCCACAAGCCGACCGCTAATTGTGCCCAATCCAATCAAACCAACCACTTCAGCTGCGGCAATAAGGCTGAATCCCTCTTCCATTAAGATCGGTACCGCGTTAATACCTAGGCCGGTAGCGCCCAGCGAGTAGATAACGCCGGCAATGGCAAGGTACAGAAATTTTGGCGACAGTAACGTGCGTCGTGTATCGCTGGATAACGTGTTGGACGGTGATTGGGCTGAGGCACGACTCTCCATTTTGTCGCGATGCAGTGAGTCGCGCGCGAACATCAGCACCACTAGCGGAAACACCCCGACAAAAGACAGTAGCCCCATCCCTAGGTAGGCGCCACGCCAACCGTAGGCCTCAATGAGTGTCGCAGCCAAATAAGGCACAACCGCCGAGGCAATGCCGGTGCCCGAAAGCACAATGGCCATGGCTATACCACGATTTGCCTCGAAGCGCTGCGCAATAGCGGCAGTCCAAACGCTGGGGTACACACTGAGCAGTGCAATAGCGAGTACTGCGTAGTGCGCTAACCATGACCAGAGACTTGGACCGGCCAGTGAAATCATGCCTAGGGCAACCGCATAAAAAGGTACGCCAAACAACGCAACAACTCTTGGACCCAAGCGATCAACCAACTTGCCGCCGTACACAGCAAGCAACAAGGTAACAACCGATGTTACCAATGGACCTGCTGATATCTCAGCACGTGACCAACCGAACGCCTTTTCGAGCGGCTCAATCATCACACCCAGCGCATATGCATGCACCGCAACCAGCGTCATTCCCAGCGTTGCTGGCGCTACATTAGCGCCATACTGACGCCATTCTCGACGATCGATTAAGGACTTAGTGGTGGGCTTCGCCATACTGCGTTTTGCTCCTTATTATTGTGGCTTACCCATTGAGTAAGCACCACGAGGGCAACATACCAGCAACCAGGGTCAACTGACCACGCCCTTAAATGAAATCCGGGTTTTTAATTTTGCTAACGCCCGTGGTAGGGTGGAGAAAAAATAAAGCGAGCATCGCCGATGAAAAAGTCCCTAGTTCTGTTCACCTTGCTTGTCATCTCCACCACCACGTTTGCACAACAACTTCCTTATGGCGTTCGTGACGACGTGCGCAAGCAAACCATGAACATGGCAGAAATTGAGCGCGAACTCGGGCAGCTATCCGCGCAAGCCCAGGCAGGACCATCGGCTGCCCAGCAGGCTCTCATGGCGCAGTTTCAAGCCATGCTCAATGCCAACCCCCAACTCAAAGCGCAGTTCAACGCCGCGAGCCCACAAGAACAGGCTGCGTTCATGGCGCAAATGGGTATCTCCACGGGGGCAGGCTCGGGGCAGATGAATAACTACGGCTGGCTGGAGCAGCGCTTAGATGGTGTGCAAGCGGTAATCAACCGAGCACCGGCTGACCACCCCGATATTGTGGCCCTGCAACAGCGGGTGAGTGCGGCACGAGCCAAAATCGCACAAACTGAACAGGCCGAGGAAGCGAATACCCAAGGCGCACTGGCTGCTAACGACCTTAGTGAATACCCCAACTTTGAGCAGGACCTCGCATCAGCCGAAGCCATGGCGGGCCAGGTCGCCTCGGCACTGTCATTGATCCAGGATATTGTTACCACCCAAAGCAGCAAACCTGGCGCCACTGACATGTGGCTCATTACTAACGAGGTGAGCAGCGGGAAAATCCGCCAGCTCGGGCAAACCATTGACGCTGCCGATGGCTTTCTGCAGCAAATTCAAACGTGGGATCAGCAGTACCAACCCCTGTTTACTCGCAGTGCCACCTTTAAAAATCGCTGGTACGCCAACTTACAATACATGCCACAACTGATGGCCAAGCTCACGGCAGAAGCGCCGGCGGCACTGCAGGTTCTGGCGCAAAATGCGCAGCACAATACGGGCGTTATTGAGCATATGATTGACTACGCCACAAGTCGACGTATGGCAGCCTACTTTGAGGGCGGTATAGCCCAGACCCAACGCGAGATTGATGTTGTTGAACAATACTACCCAACAAAATCGTTAAATGGCGCGCCGCAAAAATCCCAGATCACCAACCTCAAGGCGTCCGCCGACGCAGTGGTAGCCAAGGGTTAGAGGCACTCCAAGATTTGATCGTGGCTGAGCGGCGCATGCCTGCCGATAAGTACGACGGTGATGATGCCGAGGCAATCAAGGCCAAAGCGATTGCGCTCATTGAGCGGCAGTTTCCGGGGCAGGAAATCATGGACATTGCCATATGCTGCGACTGGGATATCGAAGATTATGAGCATTGGGTAGAACGCGCAGGCGATTGGATAAAAGAGCGGGTTCATTACCGCGAGATCCAAATCGGTGTACTCATGCCGCTTAATGAAGAGCGCGCGGTCATTCGGGTAGTTGGCATTCGCCAGTATTACAGCTCTGGCAAAGAGTTGGTGGATGTTATCCGCGAGCTGCCCATGCTCAGGAAAATGTATAAATCCCCTGTCGACAATATAACGACTGCGTGGTGCGCGTGTTACAAAAGCGAGACAACGAAAGTATCGTCTGATTTAGGTCTAGCTACCTGTGGTGCCTATTTGAGGACACTTTATGAATCTTTATAACGACAATGAACTCACGTGGCGCACCTATACTGACCTGACTGATCCGCATCATCCAGTTGACTATGCGGACGCCGTGCTCTCGGCGAAAAAAGACGGGCGTCTGCAGGTACTTGTTAAATGGCAACCCAACTGTTTTTGTCATTTCCACCGCCATACAGCGGAAACATCATCGGTTGTATTGCAAGGTGAGCTAACCGTGATCGACATTGACCCTGAAACAGGCACAGAAACTCACCGGAGAACACGGTCAGTGGGAGATTTCATCAGCAAGCCGGCGGGCGATGTGCATAGAGAGCAGGCGGGCCCCGATGGTGCGCTTGTCCTATTTACTATCTATGCACCACACGACAGTGTTGCCGAGGCACTGGACGAGACCTTCAACGTACTTCACACGACAGCCATCTCAAAAATACTAGCCAAGCGCTATGTAGAGTAAAACGTCGGTTACGCGATTACAGGTCGCATCCCAAAATGATCAACTGACGCTTTGATACACAGGCAGCAAGGTAGGTTTCGTCTGCCGCGGTGTTAAAAGTCCCAGTAAAAACCCGGTAGTCGCCGCGGGCTTTCGCACAGCGACCAGAATTTGTCCTAAAAGTTTAGCGTTTCAACGCTCTCGTGTTCATCCCCATGGTAAGGGTCCGCGTACCACTAGAGGTGCAAATCCATTTCAATTCGAACATAGAGAGACAACCTAATGAATATAATCAGACTTGGCGTCCGCGCGCGCGGTGCTTGGTATTGCACTGCCACTTTGGCCGCCTGTAGTGACTCCAATGACTACTCTCCGGCAGAACCACCACCCCCGCCACCACCACCGGCAGGTCCTGGAACCATCGTAGAGGTCGCCTCCGAGACCGAAGGTTTCGAACGCTGGTTGCAGCGATTGACGCTGCGGGCTTAGTCGCTACGCTTGACGATGAGTCGGCGTCTTTCACGGTGTTTGCACCCACAGACGAGGCGTTTGCAGCTCTGCCCGAAGGCGCGCTGGATGCACTGCTAGAGGATGTTGATGCGCTGACTGATGTGCTTACCTATCACGTTATTGACGGCGCGGTAGATTCAAGCGCAGCCACTGACGCAGCCGGCACCACGGTGGAAATGGTTAACGGCGGCAAAGTGGCAGTGACCATTCGTGATGGCGAGCTGTACATCAACGAGGCCAAGGTCACCACCACTGATATTGAAGCATCAAACGGCATTATTCACGTGATCGATGCGGTGCTGTTACCGCCGGATCTCACGCCCTCGGAGCTCACCATTGCTGAAATCGCGGTAGCAGACGAGCGCTTTGAGACGCTGGTTGCTGCGGCAACAGCTGCCGACTTAGTAGGTACGCTGTCCGACCCAGACGCAACACTCACGGTATTTGCTCCCACGGATGATGCGTTTGCCATGCTGGGCCAAACCACGATTGACGCGCTGTTACTCGACATCGATCGCCTAAGCAACGTGCTTCTGTACCACATCATCAGTGGCTCTGCCGTTGACTCAATCGCAGCGACAGCTGCCTATGGCACAGATATTGAGATGGCCAACGGTGACATGGCCAGCGTTGATATTATAGATGGCACGTTAAAAATTAACGGCTCCACCGTCATTATCAAAGACATAGTGGCGGCCAATGGCATTATCCATGTGATCGATGCTGTTCTGGCACCACCCAGTGCCGGTCCGGGAACTATTGTTGAGGTAGCCGCCGCTAATGGTGCTTTCACCACGTTGCTCACTGCGGTCGAAGCAGCCGAACTAACCGGAGCATTGCTTGATCCGACAGCCGATCTAACGGTGTTCGCGCCTACCGATGACGCGTTTGCTGCGGTTGACTCGGCCGCGCTGGAGGCGCTACTTGCAGATCAAGCGGCGCTGAGCAACGTATTGCTCTACCACCTGTATCAGGGCCAGGTCGATTCCGAAACCGCTATTAGCTTGGATGGGTCAGACGTTGAAATGCTCAACGGCGACACGGTGAGCATTTCGGTTGTCGATGGCGACTTGTTCATCAATGACGCCAAGGTCATCATTGCCGATGTGCCCGCTAACAATGGCGTAATACACGCGATTGACGCGGTTCTCATGCCACCAGTGCCCGATCCGGCGAGCTTTGAATTCTCAGACGACTTTGAGTTGGCCGACCCTAATGTCGATGCACCCATCGCGGGCTGGACATCCTATGTCAACGTCTTCAACGGTGGCGCCTATCTCTATGGCTATGGCTTCCCGTCAAAAGTGAATAACGAACAAATCAGCAACATCTCTACCGAGGTAGGCGACAACCAGGGTGCGCAGGTACTCAATGTGTTCTCGGACTACACCAATGGTGATCACAACAACGGCTTCACCATTGAGGCCAATATCTTCCGCGAATTCGTCATTCAGGCAGGCGATGTAGGCGAGTTCCGGTTTGAGTTTGACGCCAAACGCCCAGCTGAGTTCGCCATTGATGAGCGGAGTTCAGCGGGTGGGTTTATCAAATTGCTCGATCCCAATGCGGGCTACGCCACCGTATTTTACGAGATCGAAGAAAACGGCATCTAGGCACTGACAGACGTCTACACCACGTTCGGCATTGATGTAACCATCGACGGTGCAACCGAACAATCCGGAATCATCATCCAGTTTGGCTTCACCAGCTCGGTGACCAGTTACAATCCCTCTGGCGTGCTTTATGACAACGTCAGCGTGACGCGCAAATAATTAATTGCGTACTAAAAAGGGCGGCCAATGGCCGCCCTTTTTTCGGCTGCAGTTTTTACACCGCAGTTTCGGCCAGCGCATGGATCCACCTCCAAAATAGCCAACACAAAGATGCGAGGAACCAAGCACACTCAATGTTGTTGACATTTTGACTCTGCCAACAAGTTGCGTATCCTCGTTCCAATAACAACAAAAGACCGTCAGACAGCAAGAAACAAAACCACACAGCGAGGATGACATGGCTAAACTCCCAGAACACGCTCACGTCGTTATTATTGGACAGGGCGGAATCGTTGGTGCAGCCGTTGCTCACCACCTGATCGAATTGGGCTGGGATGACATTGTTGGCCTTGATAAATCCGCAGTGCCAACGGACATTGGTTCTACGTCGCACGCCTCTGACTTTTGTTATATGACGGCCCACGACAAACTCACCTGCTACACCAGTCAGTACAGCCGGGAGTTCTTTAAAGCACGGGGCAATTATCGGGAAATTGGTGGTCTTGAGGTGGCTCGCGTTGGCGACGATGAGCGCATGCAAGAGCTGCTACGTAAAGTAGGGTCAGGCAAGGCTTTTGGCACCCAAGCCCAAATGATCTCCACCGCCGAAGCCAAAGAGCGCTTCCCACTGCTTGATGAAAATGAAATCCAAGGCGCCATGAGGGACCCACAAGCTGGCCTTGTGGTACCACGTTCGCAAAAAGTTGCGGGCGACCTCGTCGATGAAGCAGTCGCCAGCGGAAAACTTCAGGCATTTCCCTACACGCCCGCAACACGCATCGTGGTAGAAAATGGCGTCGCTGTCGCTGTGGAGACACCAAAAGGAACAATCAAGGCCGACCATATTGTGCTGTGTGGCGGCATTTGGGGGCCTGTGGTTGCCGAGACGGCGGGAGTGAAACTACCTATCATGCCGCTAGAGCATCCACTGCTTTTTTTTGGGCCCTGGGACGCCCTTGAAGGTACGGGCAAAGATATTGTCTACCCGTTGTTTCGCGATCAGGGCAACTCCAGCTATGTGCGTGACACCGGTGACCCCACCACCCCTGAGGGCGGTCATGTTGAGTGGGGCTACTACGAAACCGACAATCCGCGTCTCATCCCTGCTAAAGATATTGCCGAGCCGGAGGACGCACGGATGTCGCCCTCCATGCGCGATCTCAGCCTCGACCAAGTCATGGACGCCTTTGAAAAGGCCGTCGCTATGACACCTATTCTGGGCGAACTGGGATGGGAGGAACGCCACTCATTCAATGGTTTGCTGTCGGTTACCGTAGATGGTGGTTCCATCATTGGCCCCGCGCCAGAGGTGCAAGGTTTTATGGCTCTGCGAGGCAGTTTGGGTTAAGGATGGCCCCGGTGCCGGCAAACTACTCGCCGACTGGATGACCCACGGCGCGCCCCATCTCGACCCTCACAGTGTTGATCCAGCACGCCACTACCCACTGCAAAAAAGCGACGACTTTACTGTCGACAGATGCTACGAGATTGCCAAAAAGGTCTACACGCCAGCGGTTCATCCACGGGAACCCTTTGCATCCCAGAGGCAGCTCAATGTCAGCCCCTTTTACGAGCGCGAGGTAGCCCTGGGTGGCTACTTTATGGAAGTAGCGGGCTGGGAACGCGCCCACGGCTATGCGGCCAATGAAGCCACCTTGCTTCAGCAATACCGCGATCACGTACCCACACGAGAGAACGAGTGGGATAGCCGCCATTTTTGGGAGGTCTCCAATGCAGAGCAACTGGCAATGAGTGACGGTGCAGGCATGATTAACCTGTCGCACTTCGCCATTTACGATGTTGTTGGGCCAGACGCCGAAGCACTCCTTGAATACCTCTCCGTTGCCAAGGTAGGGGGTGATACCCCAGTAGGCAAGGGCGTCTATACCCACTTTCTCGACCACAACGGTGGTATTCGAGCCGATCTCACTATTGTCAGGCTGACCGAGGACAGTTACCGAGTGATCTGTGGTGGCGATACCGGCCATCGCGATCTCGTGTGGATGCAGCAAATCATCCGTTCAAAAAGCTTTGACAAGGTCGACATCATCAATCGCAGCTACGAAATGGTGACGCTGGGCCTGTGGGGTCCCAAAGCCCGCGCCATGCTGTCGCAACTTGTTGATGATCCCGCCACACTCAGCCACGACGCCTTTCCGTTTGCCCATGCTAAATCTGTTCGCGTGGCCGGCATCGATGTCTGGGCGTTCCGAATTTCTTACGTGGGCGAGCTTGGCTGGGAGCTATATTTTAATTACGGCGATGGGCTCCAAGTCTGGGATGCCCTGTTCGATCTGGGCGTCACGCCGGTAGGTATTGAGACCTACGCTAATAGCCGTCGTCTCGAAAAAAGCCTGCGTTTACAAAATGCCGACTTAGAGACCGACTACAACCTCTATGAGGCGGGTCTCGCTCGGCCTAAAGTGAAGGCCGCAGAATTTCATGGCAAGTCCGCTTATGTGGCGCAACGCGCCCTCGCTGAACAAGCTGCCTATTTGTGCACACTGGTACTTGACGACACAACCGATAGCCACGGGGTTGTACGCTACCCGGTAGGCATGTGGCCGCTACTTGATAAGTCATCAGGAAAGGTATTGATAGATAGCAAAGGGCGCCGCTCTTACGTTACCAGCATTGCCTTTGGGCCAAGCTTGGGCAAAAACATCGCACTAGGCTATCTACCTCCAGCCTATGCGGTGGAGGGTAATCGTGTGACCATGGAGTACTTTGGTGAGCACTTCGATGCGCGCGTTGCAGCCGTTGGCTACCGGCCGCTCTTGGACCCACAAAACACGCGGGTGCATCAGGCCTCACCCTGACCACGTGAGTGACACAGGTTGCCAGCGTCGAGCAGCTTGTGGCTAAAAGCGGTATCCTTTTAGCCACGCCATTTTGGGGGATGATCATGGGAACCACGACGCTCGTTATTCTAGGTACGGTGATGGTGCTGCTAGTTTGGGGCATTGCCATCTACAACCAGCTAGTGACGCTAGCTAACCGATACAAAAACGCCTTTGCACAGATCGAAGTCCAGCTCAAAAGACGCTACGACCTGATACCCAATTTAGTAGAAACGGCCAAAGGCTATCTTAGCCATGAGCGTGAAACCCTGGAAGCCGTCATTATTGCGCGCAACGAAGCAGCATCGGCACTTAAAGCCGTTGGTCAAAGCGGTATCGATGCCACGGCAGTGCAGCAATTGGGTGGTGCCGAAACGGCACTCGGTTCTGCACTGGGCAAACTGAATGTTGTGATGGAGGCTTACCCAGACCTGAAAGCCAGTAGCAATATGCAGCAACTTTCCGAAGAGCTCACGTCCACCGAAAACCGCGTTGCTTTTGCGCGACAAGGGTTTAACGATGCCGTGATGGGGTATAACACCTACCGGCAAAGCTTTCCCAACGTGGTTGTTGCCGGCTGGTTTGGGCATGCCAAAGATGCCAGCTTATTAGAGTTTGCAGACAGCGAACAAATTCAGGCCGCGCCGTCGGTAAGCTTCAACTAACCGGCCATCATGGATTTTTTTAAAGAGCAGGATGTTGCTCGGCGTAATTCGCGACTACTCACCCTACTTCTTTGTTATAGCGGTTGGTTTTTTAATTCTCCTTACTAATGTGGTGGTTGCCAGCGCACTGCTAATCAATGACTTTGATTCCTCGGCGCAATTCAATCTCGCGCGCTTCGACTGGCAATTTTTCGGTGGAATAGGTGCGACTATCACAACGGTCATAGCCGTTGTTGTAGTCATCAATTGGGCACGCTTTTCACAGGGTGGCCAAACCGTGGCAGAGGCTTTAGGCGGTCGACGGGCTAATCCGGCCACCGACAACAGTTACGAGCGCCGGGCACAAAATATTGTTCAGGAAATTGCCTTAGCCGCCAACATGCCCGTGCCGCCACTCTTTATTCTCGATGAGGAACGTGGCATCAACGCTTTTGCCGCAGGGACCACGCCGGGTGACGCGGTGGTAGCGATTACCCAAGGTGCCATGGTGCAACTGACGCGAGATGAACTTCAGGGAGTCATTGGTCACGAGTTTAGCCACATTCTCAATGGCGATATGCGCTTGAGCATACGGCTTGCCGCCATGCTAAGAGGCATTACTTTCATTGGTGATATGGGCAGCGTGCTGTTACGTGCCACTGCGCGCCGACGCACGCACAGAAGTAATAACAAAAACGATGCCGCAGCAGTTGCACTTATGGCCGGGTTGGCCCTGTACTTTATTGGGCTCTTGGGTGGCCTGATGGCGGGCATCATTAAATCTGCCATATCCAAACAAAAAGAGTATCTGGCCGATGCCTCTGCTGTGCAGTTTACGCGCAACCCCCAGGGTATTGCCAACGCACTCAAGGTCATTGGTGGCTACACGCCTGGCACCCTCGTGCAAACTGCACGGGCCGAGGAGCTTTCACATTTATTTTTTGGCCAAGTGAAACATCGGCTATGGAGTTTGTTTGCTACTCATCCCCCCTCGACCTGCGTATCAAACGTCTAGACCCCAGTTGGGATGGCGCCTTCATTAAACGACCTACCGAACATCGCGCGCTTCAATCCGAGATGGGGGCAGAGTCTGGCAGCGTACAGGCCCAGCGGGCGATGGCGGCGGCAGGATTGCTAGACGCCGCTATCAACATCCGCACCCAACCTGAGGCGCTATCGGGTACCGCGCCAGAGCAATCGCCAGAAAAGCTGGCACCGATGCTCCTCGAGGAGGCGCAACACCCATTGGGAGCCATGAGTCTAATTTTAGCGCTGCTATGGCACTCCGAGCCCGATAGCCGGCAGTTAAACGCTGTGCAAAAGGCCAATATTCGAGGCTTGGAGCCTCTGGTAAGCCTGCGTGCCAGTGAGCTGACTGACCTGCCACCTCAATGGCGACTGCTATTCATTGAGTCCTGTTTACCCACCCTAAAGACATTGTCTGCAGAACAGTACAGCCAGTTCAGGCAGTTGTTACTCAACGTTATTCGCGCAGATGGCCGTATTGAATTATTTGAATGGTGCCTGTTTCAACTGCTGCGTCACTACCTTGACCCCCAGTACATGCGCATCAAAGGCGCGCGTCCTCGCTATAAAACCGTGGCCCAGGTAAAAGCGCCCTTGGCCACTGCGCTGGGAACGCTAGCAATATTGAGCTCGGATGATGCTGACGCCGCTTTTCAGCGTGGTAGTGCCGCTTTGGAGTTACCACTGGTGCTGCCGGACAAACAATCCCTCGACATTCGCTCATTTGGGCAAGCCATCGATCAGCTAGCGAGCTGTTATCCGCTTATTAAAGCGCCCATTTTAAAAGCCATGGCCGCGGTAGCACGCTTCGATGGCGTGGTCTGTCCGCGGGAACTCACACTTATCAAGGCCATCGCCGCGGTCATCGATTGCCCCATTCCCAACAGCTTGCTCGCCGATATGAGCCAGTAACCTTGGCGGTCAACTGCCATCAAAATCGGGCAATTCAATATAACAGGGTGTTTTTCTCCCATCTCGGCGTAGACTGATGACGTTCGGACTTCAAGGATGATATCCGAATAACGCCAACACACAGTTGGCGGCTTGTAGCGGCGCGAGCATTGCGCCCTACTTCTCAACACAATGTCACTGCACATGGAGGTGCGTTATGACTCAACTTCACCACTCGCCAAATCCTCAATACGGCCGTCGGTACAGCCGCTCCTTGCCCGGTCGTACGATGACAATTAATCCCCCCGCCCCAGACGTGGATTACTTGCAAATTGAAGATGCTACCCAACGTGACCCAAGGTCACTGTCTAAAACCACAGCCAAAGTCTTGCACTTGCTACTAACAAGAGATCTTTCAAGGCTGCGCTCCGAATCGGTGGCCGATGAGCTCGGCATTAGTCCAACAACCTTGCGCAGGCGTTTACGTGCAGACCGGGTGAACTACCAAGAGCTACTGGATTTAGCTCGGCAATATCGCTGTGAACAGCGACTGGGCAAGGCTTGGGTGCCGGGAAAGACACTGGCCTGGGATTTGGGGTATGCCGAGGTCAATAGTTTTTATCGCGCCTTTAAGCGCTGGACAGGCAGTAACTACAGCGACATAAAGCTAAGCTACATCTAACCTGTGCAACACACCGCCAACAGTGGTGGCGGTGTGTTACCGCTCTCGGCTGCTCAATAAGATCGACTTAAATCTTCCCCGTAAGGTCGTAAACCCAATACCCCACATGCTCATGGAGCGCGCGAGTTGAACGCGCTAGCCGATCTACCGTGGGTAACCACCCAGGTACATCGGTTTCAAACCGAGGAATCTGATGGTCTGTAGCGGCAGCCGTCACCTGAAACCCTTGCTTTTCGAAAAGCGCAAGTGCCCGGCGCATATGTGCGCCGCTGGTAACCAGTAGGACGTGTTGATACCCCGCCTGCTTCATTATCTTGGCGGCGTTGATCGCGTTGTCATAGGTGGTACGGCTCTTAGTCTCGGTCACTATAGCGCTCTTGGGTATTTTGAGCGTGATAAGACGATCGGCCATGAGTTGTGCCTCGGGCCGGTTGGGTGGCTGAGCGCCCCCGCTCAACAGCAACACCGGTGCTTTGCCCGCATTGTAAAGTTCGGCTGCCACGAAGAGCCGGTCGGCCGCATTATTGAAATCACCGTCGCGACCAAATTTTGACTCCCCATCCATTGCCCCACCCAAAACCACGATAACGTCGGCAGTGGGTAACTCTTCGGGAGAGAAAGCGGGGTGCCGACCTTCTAGGGGACTCATAAGCCAAGACGAGCCGAACTCAGTAGATGGCACATACATAATAACCAATGCCAATAGCGCCATGAGCCAGGCGAAACCCCGTCTGCCACCCATCGAACTCAACACCGACAAAAGTAGCAAACCAAGGCCCAGCGACAGCGGATAAACCAGCAGCGACAAGACCTTGGTCAGTAACAACATGAGCCTTAACCGAAGGGATTGGTCAAGATAATGGTCTCCTCGCGATCGGGACCGGTGGATATGATATCGATAGGCGCGCCAACTAGCTCCTCAAGTCGAGCGATGTACGCCCGTGCATTTGCCGGTAGTGCATCGACCGACTTGGCGCCCACCGTAGACTCGCTCCAGCCCGGAACCGTCTCGTAAACTGGTTCAATGGCCGCGTAATCGCCGGCATCAATGGGGTTGTTAGTAGCCTCACCGGCGGCATTTTGATAGCCCGTACAAATTGAGATAGTTTCTAAGCCATCAAGAACATCAAGCTTGGTCAAACACAAACCCGACACCGAGTTAATGTTGACAGCAGTGCGCAGCGCTACCGCATCAAACCAGCCACAGCGCCGGGGGCGACCCGTGGTGGCACCAAACTCATGACCCCGCTCAGCCAGTCGCTTGCCCACGTCATCAAATAACTCGGTGGGAAACGGGCCTGAACCCACCCGTGTGGTATAGGCTTTGGTAATCCCCAATACATAATCCAGATACAGCGGCCCGAAGCCCGACCCGGTCGCCGTGCCACCGGCGGTGGTATTGGAGCTGGTAACAAAGGGATAAGTACCATGATCAATATCGAGCAACGAACCCTGAGCACCCTCAAACAAAATACAGGCATTGGTTTTTCGGTGTTCGTGAAGAATTGTGGTTACGTCGGCCATCATGGGCAGTAACTGTTCACCTTCGCGACGCGCCTCATCAAGCACAGCCTCGGGGTCAAGTGCTTCAACACCGTAATAATGCACCAGGGCATGATTGTGGTAGTCCAACACCTCACGCAGGGTTGATTCAAAATGGCTGGGATTACGCAAATCACCTAACCGCAAGCCACGTCGCGCCACTTTGTCTTCGTAAGCAGGGCCAATACCGCGCCCCGTGGTGCCAATTTTATTATCACCGCGCCTGTGTTCACGGGCCTTATCCAGCGCTACGTGATAGGGCAATATAAGCGGGCAGGCCGCTGAAATTTTTAACCGCTCGCGCACGGGTACATTGCGAGATTCAAGCTGGGCAATTTCTTTTAACAAGGCGGAGGGCGACAACACCACGCCATTGCCAATGAGGCACTCTACACCTTCACGCAAGATACCCGATGGGATGACATGTAAAACCGTCTTCTCGCCATTTATAACGAGCGTATGACCCGCGTTGTGTCCACCTTGAAATCGAACCACCGCATTAGCTTGCTCGGTCAATAAATCGACAATCTTGCCCTTGCCCTCATCGCCCCACTGGGTGCCAAGGACCACTACATTCTTACTCATCGAAACTCCAGTTACGCTAGCGGTTCGCAGACCCATTGGGACCCGCGTTTGATCAGAGACTCGCCACATCGGGCATCGTGATTGCCGTCATGGGCGCGAATAACCACACACCCCTGCTGGCGCAGCTTAGACGCCTCGGCTGCCAAGGCGGGATCGGGATCGACAGGCATCGACACATAGCGCTTATCGGCAACTGCCGTATGGCTGATATCGGCAAGCGCCTTTAGGTCGCAGGCGAAACCGGTCGCCGGGCGCGAGCGCCCAAAGACGCCGCCAACATTATTGTATCGCCCGCCTTTGGCAATCGGGCTGCCATGCCCTGACAAATAGGCGGCAAAAACCAACCCCGTATGATATTGAAAGCCGCGCAGCTCGGCCAAATCAATATAAATAGCCACCTCGGGATGTTCTCGCGTTACCACCGCCACCACCGCTTCAACTTCCTCAATAGCGGCCAGTGCCGCAGGCGACTCGGCAACCAACTCGCGGGCTTTGCTGAGCACAGCAACCGAACCGTGTAGATCGGTCAGGGCCATCAACGCATGAGCAAGATCGCGGGGTAAATCGGCAACTGCGGCATGCAAATCGGGCAGGGATTTTCGCTGCAATGCATCGAATACCTCGGCACTCAAACCGTCATGGGTATCAAGCTCGGAAAGCAGTGCCTCGTATACGCCAACATGACCAACATCCAGCGTAATAGCGGTCTCACCACCGGTGCTTTGGCTGACCAGTGCTAGCATTAAATCAATTATCTCAAGATCGGCACTGGCGCTGGCACTGCCGTAGATCTCGGCACCCAGCTGAATAGGCGAGCGACTAGCCATTGGCGATTGGGGCGCACTGTGCAATGTTGAGCCTGCATAGCACAAGCGCGTAACGCCCTCTTCACCCAAACTATGCGCGTCAATACGAGCTACCTGGGGCGTTATGTCAGCACGCACACCCAAGGTTCTCCCACTGAGGCGATCGGCGAATTTACAGGTAATTACATCCAGATCGGCGCCCAAACCCACGAGTAATGAGTCGGTAAACTCGACAAGTGGAGGGATAACAAACTGAAAGCCCCACTGCGCGCACTCATCAAGCAGCTGCCGTCGGAGAGTTTCTACAGCCTTAGCGCGCTCGGGGAGCAACTCATCAATGCCATCGGGCAAAAGCCATCGCTTGTCAGAAGTCATGGGGTTGCACTGTCGTCTAGGGGTGATACGGCTGGGGTTGGGTTGCCAAGAATACCACAGTCCACCGTCCTGAGCAGGTCGCGAGTAGCATGGCGATGCTATAACCCAGTCGACCATGGGATGGGCGCGCTGGAAACAGGGCAATGCACACGCCTCAGTCACACGCCTCAGTCACACGTCACCGCGGTTACACACCTCAGTCACACGCACCAGCACACACTTAGCACGGTGGCTAACCCAAAGTCTGAGGATATTAGCGGCCCATGGCCAAACCAGCCATGAGCCTGAGCACCGCTACGAGGGGTGTGCGCCTTATTTTGCCCCCGCTTTGGGATCGCGAAGGTATTGGAAAAACTGGCTGTCAGGTTCAACCAGCATAACATCGCTACCGCTTGAGAAAGTCTCTCGGTAGGCGCGCAAGCTGCGTACAAACGAGTAAAACTCAGGGTCCTGATTGTAAGCCTCAGCATAGATACGCGTTGACTGAGCGTCGCCATCACCGCGAATAAACTCAGCTTCTCGGAAGGCGTTGGCTTCAATCACTGTCACCTCACGATCGGCTGCAGCGCGGATACCCTCGGCCAATTCCTGACCCTGAGATCTAAGCTCTCTGGCCTCTTTTTCTCGCTCGGCATTCATCCGGCGATACACCGAGTCGGACACATCTGGCGGAAGGTCGATTTTCTTGACACGTACATCAATAACCTCAACGCCTAGCTCAACATTGGCAACCTTCGATAACCGTTCGGTAATGGCCTCCATGAGCTCATCTCGCTCACCCGACACCACTTCCTGAACGGTGCGAGCGGCCACCTCGTTTCTGAGCCCGTCATTAATACGCTGCGCCAATAGCGCCTCAGCGCGGACTTCTTCGCCGTTGGTTGCCGTGTAGAACGGTGCCGTGTCCTTGACCCGAAACTTGGCGTAAGAGTCGACAATAAGCGCCTTCTTCTCCTGAGTAAAAAACCGTTCGGGATTGGAATCAACCGTCAAAATACGGCCGTCAAAAATGCGCACGTTGTTGACAAATGGCACCTTGACGTGAAGCCCGGGCTTGAGGTCAGGATTGACCACCTCACCAAACTTTAAAAGCACTCCCCGCTCGGTTTCACGGACAACAAAAATGGCATTACTACCCACTAACACCAGCAGCGTGACTAACAAGCCCGCCCACAATTGCTTTGGACTCATTATCGGCCTCCTCGACGCGTGTTGCTGTTGTTGAGATCGCGACGTAGCTCTTCTGTTACCCGCTCGGTGAGTTGTCGTAGCGCAGCTTCAGTCAAGCCCGTACCCGCGCCAGGTGCTCTATTTTGACGATTGCTGGTACCCGCAGGTGCCAATTTGTCGAGTGGTAGGTACATGACGTTATTGCCCCCGTCCACGTCTACCAGCACTTTATTGGTGTTGGACATGATGTTTTGCATCGCATCCAAATACAAACGCTCGCGGGTTACCTCGGGCGCCTTCTGGTACTCGCCCAGCAGTAACCGGAAACGCTCTGCCTCACCTTCGGCGTTGGCAACCACTTGTTCTCGGTAAGCATTGGCCTCTTCCATAACACGCTGCGCACGACCACGCGCCTCCGGTACGATGCCATTAGCGTAAGACTGCGCCTCGTTCTTGACTCGTTCTTCGTCCTCCCGAGCTTTGATCACATCATCAAAGGCGCCCTGCACCTGAGCTGGCGGTTTGGACTCATCGATGTTGATTTTAGAGACAAGAATGCCCGAGCCGTAGTTATCAAGGTACGCCTGTAGGCGCTCGCGCACTTCAATCGCAAGCACCGCGCGACCCTCGGTTAATACCAAATCCATGGTTGTATCACCGACAACGTGGCGCAATGCACTTTGAGCTGCATGTTGTAGGGATACCTCGGGATCACGCACTTGCAAAACAAACTTCTCAGGGTTGTCGATCACATACTGCAAAGACATGCTCACTTCAACAATGTTTTCGTCTTTGGTCAGCATGACCTCACGCAAACTCGCCGCGCGAATCTTGGTGGTATTGACCGTTATCACTTCGTCGATCAGCGGCGGATTCCACTGTAAACCTGGCTGTAACGTACCTGCGTACTCACCGAAGCGCAGCACAATAGCGCGCTCCTGCTGATCTAACTGATAAAAGCCCATCAGCGCCCACACGGTGAGGGCGCCGGCGGCGATCAAGCCAAGAAAGGCACCAGATGCCTTACCGCCACTACCGCCCCGGCCGCCGCCGGAACCGCCAAATAACCCACTCAAGCGCTGCTGCAGTTTCTTGAGGGCTTCGTCCAAGTCGGGGGGGCCTTGATCGTTCCCCCCCCACGGGTCGCGGGGTTTATTGTTGCCGCCACCGGGTTCATTCCATGACATGGGAGTTTCCTTTTTTGATGTCTGACTGAGTCTAGCAAAAGCGAACGCTTGAGAGTACGACCTAATATACTCACATGGGGACTCAATGCTTGTGTTGCAACCTTTCCCAATCTTTTTGTGGCAGGCGAATCGTTAAAATAGATCCACCATCCTCGGCGAACACTTCTTTTTGCACCGCGCCCGCGCTGTAAAGACTCGCCCGTAACCGACCATCTGACGGTCCTACTTGAACGTCGCCGGCAAAAACATTTTCCTGCAAACGCTCGCGTAGCGCCTCGGCAAGCAGCTCCATGCCCGTCCCCTCGCGCGCCGATAGATACACGGCTATGGGCATACCACTGCCATCGCGCAAAATACGCGGCGGCTGATCGAGTAAATCCACTTTGTTGTAAACCAGTAACTGGGGAATTTCCGATGCACCAATTTCTTCAAGCACTAACTCAACTTCGGTCTCGAGGTACTCGCGTTGTTCGGCAGCCACGTCAACAACATGTAACAGCAAGGTAGCGTTTAATGTCTCTTCAAGGGTTGCCTTAAAGGCCTCAACCAACATATGCGGCAAGTCGGCAATAAAGCCAACCGTGTCAGCCAGCATCACCGGACCTAGATAATCAATATCCACTCTGCGCACGGTAGGATCGAGGGTTGCGAACAGTTGATCCGCCGCATACACCGTTGCCTGCGTGAACTGATTAAACAATGTGGACTTGCCCGCATTGGTATAGCCCACCAATGACACCAATGGAATCTCGGCTCGCTGCCGAGATCGCCGGCTCTGGGCACGCTGCGAGCGCACTTTATCTAGCCGCGCCTCAATAGTGCGGATCCGCGCACGCAGCAAACGACGGTCGGTCTCGAGCTGTGTTTCCCCTGGCCCCCGCAAACCTATCCCCCCTTCTGACGCTCTAGGTGGGTCCAGCCGCGAATAAGTCGAGTGCTCATATGCCTGAGCTGCGCCAGCTCAACCTGCAGCTTGCCTTCGTGAGTACGCGCGCGTTGAGCAAAAATATCCAGGATCAATCCAGTGCGAGCAATCACCCGGCACTTGAGTTCTCGCTCTAGATTGCGCTCTTGGCTTGGGCTTAAGGGGTGATTGAAAACCACCAACTCCGCTTCGTGGGCTTCCTTGGCCGCCCGAATTTCATCAAGCTTGCCTTCACCCACAAAATATTTAGCCTTGGGGGTACGCCTATGTCCGGTTATCAGGGCAACAGGATCCCCGCCAGCAGATCGCACCAGCTCCTCAAACTCTCGGGGGTCGTCGGAGGTCTCGCTATCATCAATAGCCAGCTGCACGAGCACATCGCGCTCTCCGCCTTCGTAACGCTCAAAAAGATTCGTTGCCACTGGGGCTACAGCAGCCGTGGGCCAAGGTTATTACCTACGCAGTAACAACGTTGGCTGGCGCGGCTTTACTCGCTGTCAGGCGTTTCGCCAGCCTCCGCAGCTAAGGGAATACGGACGTTGCGCGAGGGTACAACCGTAGAAATGGCGTGTTTGTACACCATCTGTGACACCGTATTCTTAAGCAACACCACAAACTGGTCGAAAGATTCAATTTGCCCTTGTAACTTAATGCCATTTACCAAGTAAACGGACACGGCTATACGCTCCTTGCGCAGCGCGTTTAGGTAAGGGTCTTGTAGGGTATGCCCTTTTGACATAACAACTCCTGTTTCTCTAACACACGGATCACATAAAACGAGGTGATCCAAACTCCATTCCACTGACAGCAGATAGTGTCATCTTACTATGACAGTAAGCCCAGATGATAGTTCCTAAGCCATGTAGTAAGTGAGTCTACTACTGCCTGATAATCACCATTACTGGTATTTTCTTCACTATTTGCGGTCATTTCGGGCCATTTAACCTGCAAACCAGCACCCGCGGGCTCAACCATGATGGGCCTGCCCTGTTGGTCGGTTTTCAGCCACGTCACCGATGACCAGCCACGTAACCACGTTAGCTGGCGCTTGGCCAATTGCCGCGTCGCCGCAATAGCGCGTTCTCTAGCCTCATCAAATGAGGCCTCATGGTCGAGCCACGCCCACAATTGCCGATAACCCACAGCACGCACGGCGGGCAAATCACCGGTTAGATCGCCTCGATCATGCAGTCGACGAACCTCGTCCACCAAGCCTGCATCGAGCATAGTATCGAACCGCTTTTCAATCCGCGCGTGTAGTACGCGCCGATCGTACGGGCAGATTGCTAGCGGTAATAATTCGCCAGAAATAGCCTGCTTGGGACGACCTGTTTGCCACTCACTTAGCGGTTTGCCAGTCATTTCCCACACCTCGAGCCCCCGACTGATGCGTTGACTGTGGTTGGGGTGCAACTTGGCGGCAAGGACGGGATCTACCTGAGCAAGCTCGGCGTGTAGCTTGGGCCATCCATGCGCACACGCGCGGGCCTCAATGGTCTCGCGCACCGCTGGATCCGACGCCGGCATAGCGTCAAGCCCGAAAAATAGCGCCCGGTAATACAACATGGTACCACCCACAAAAATGGGCACCCGCCCCCGGGCACGGATGTCATGGACGCTGCGCACCGCATCGGTAACGAAATCCGCAGCTGAGTAGGGCTCTGAAGGATCGCGGATGTCGATAAGATGATGAGGGTAATCTGGCTTGGCAGCACCAATATCCAGCCCGCGATAAACCAGTGCCGAATCGACCGAGATTAACTCGCCCCCGCACCGCTCGGCCACATCGATGGCAAGCGCTGTCTTTCCGGCGGCGGTAGGGCCCATGATGCACAGCACGGGCGGCGCGGGAGATTGGTCTGGCGATGTCATCAACGGCCGCGCAAAAATAATTTGTCGAGTTCGCTCATGGTGAGTTGAACCCACGTTGGCCTGCCGTGGTTACACTGACCCGAGCGCTCAGTGTGCTCCATGTCACGCAAAAGCCCATTCATCTCGGGCAGGGTCAAACGTCGATTCGCCCGCACCGAGCCGTGACAGGCCATGGTGGATAACAGCTCATCCATGTGGGCAGCAACACGATCTGATTGTCCCACTTCGGCAATGTCAGAGAGTACATCGCGAATGAGCTGCTCGACATTGGCTCGCGCAAGCGCGATGGGCACTTCGCGCACCACAATTTGTTCTTCGCCGGCTTGTTCAATGTGCAGCCCGAGCGACCGTATGGCTTCGTAGGCCTCCACCACCAAATTCGCCTCACGGGCTGATACCGCAATAACCTGAGGCACCAGCAACGGTTGCGTGCGAATCCCTGTGTCATCGCGCATCGCCTTCAACCTTTCATAGGTGATGCGCTCGTGGGCAGCGTGCATGTCTACCAACACCATACCTTCGCTATTCTCAGCCAGGATATAGACGCCGTGAAGTTGAGCCACAGCAAAACCCAAGGGCGGAATATCGGTATCAGCCTCATGATCAGCCAAAGATGCTGGCATGCCTTCAGCGTATGTCGCCTCGCTACTGGCCACGCCACTCCAGCGTTGCCCCACTGCCGGGCTGGCATACAGTTTGGCTAATGCGGCTTGCTGCTCACCATACTGCTCGGGGGTCACCTGCAAACCCATACGGTGCTGCTCAGGCGGCACGACAGGATGGGGCGACAGTGCGGCGGTGATATCCGGGCTGATCGGTGCCCCAGAGTCATCCCCCGGGCGTAACTCCGCCAGCGCGCGGTTTAACGTACTAAAAATAAAACCATGGGTTTCTCGCCCATCTCTAAAGCGCACCTCGTGTTTGGTTGGATGCACATTGACATCCACTCGCGCAGGATCGATGGTCAAGAACAGCACATAAGCTGGGTGGCGGCCGTGGAACAACACATCGCGATAAGCCTGCTTGATGGCATGAGCAATCAGTTTGTCTCGAATAACACGGCCATTGACAAAAAAGTACTGCAAGTCCGCCTGCGATCGAGAGAACGTTGGCAAGCCTACCCAGCCTCTTAACGATAAATCTCCGGCTACACGCTCAACCGCCAGGCATTGCTCCATAAACGCCGGGCCAACTACTTTCGCCAGGCGTCGCTCCTGCATGGTGGTATCTGCGGCGGCAGCGAGTCCGTAAACGGCCCGGCCGTTGTGACTGAGGTTAAAAGTGACATCAGGGCGCGACAGTGCTTGTCGTTTCACCACCTCCTCGAGATGGTTGAACTCGGTCTTTTCAGTGCGCAAAAACTTGCGCCTTGCTGGCGTGTTGTAAAACAGGTCGCGCACTTCCAGCGAGGTGCCTTGCGGATGCGCGGCTGGCTTTACACTAACCGCCATCTCGCGGCCTTCGCAGGCAGCACAAACGCCGGCATTAACCCTATCGGAGGCATTAGACGTGATGGCCAACCTGGATACGGACGCAATCGATGCCAGTGCTTCGCCACGAAACCCAAGCGTTGTCACGGCCTCCAAATCATCCATTGAAGCAATCTTTGATGTCGCATGACGGGCGAGCGCGAGGGGTAGGTCATCAGCCGCAATACCACAACCGTTGTCGCGAATTCGAATGAGCTTGCTGCCGCCCGCTTCAATCTCAATATCGATGCGCGTGGCGCCAGCATCCAAGCTGTTCTCAAGCGCCTCTTTCACGACCGATGCGGGCCGCTCGACAACTTCTCCTGCGGCTATCTGATTGGCGAGACGCGCGTCAAGATGTTGAATACGTGGCGGCATTAGGCCTCGGGTATCTGTAGTTTTTGCCCCACACGGATCGTGTCACCGCTCAGGCCATTGCTTTGCTTCAGACTTTTTAAGCTCACCCTAAAGCGCTGCGCGATTGCGCTTAGGTATCTCCCCGGGCAATAATGTATTCCCTGCCACCCTGCGCTCGCTGCCATGCCAGCAGGGTACCGGCGGGCGGGTGGGTTTTAAAATAGCCTTCAATGCCACGTTGAATCGCTCGCGCCATCTTATCCTGGTAACCCGATGAAGCCAGCCGCTGGGCTTCGTTGGGGTTAGAGATAAAACCCGTCTCCACCAAAATAGACGGTATATCGGGGCTTTTGAGTACCGCAAAACCCGCCTGCTCAACCTTTCGCTTATGCAGCTTGGCAATGCCATCAATCTCGTTCAGAACGTCTGCACCCAGACTCAAACTGGTATCGAGTGTGGCTGTCATCGACAAATCCGTAAGCACACCGGCGAGCACATCGTCTTTGTCTGCCAGTCTTACACCACCCACTAGGTCAGCCGAATTTTCGCGATCTGCAAGATATTTGGCCGCGGTTGATGTGGCACCCTTGGTAGACAACGCGTATACCGAAGCACCGTTAGCCGAGGCTTTTCGAAAGGCGTCGGCATGTATGGACACAAAAAAGTCCGCCTGATGCTTTCGCGCTAAATCACGTCGACCTTTTAAACTCACGTAATAGTCGCCCGAGCGAATAAGTACCGGCTTAAAAAACCCGGCGTCTTCGCCAATTTAGCCTCCAACTTTTTAGCAATTTTGAATACCACATCCTTTTCCCGCAGCTTATTGGGTCCCGAAGCGCCGGGATCTTCGCCGCCGTGGCCCGCATCAATGGCAACAATGATGTCGCGCTTGTCCGAGAGCTGCTCAACGCTCTTAACAACACCATCTTGGCTCAAGCTTTGATTGGGCTCTTTATCGAATAAATCCAATACCAAACGATGACCGGTCTTTTCATTGGCCTCGAGGGGGAAACTTTTTGGCCTCCCGGCAGCGCCAAGATCAAAAACGATGCGCAAGTCACTGCCCTGGCGCACACCGGAGCGCACGCGTTGAATTGGGGTGTTATCTACGGGTAAATCGGTGAGCGGGTCCCGAAGTTTGGCATTGGCGATATCAACAACCAAACGCCTGGGGTTATCCAACTCAATTAATGAATGCGACACCGACTCGGACAAATCGAACACCACACGGGTGTGGTCTGGCGCTCGCCAAAGGCGCACATCCATGATCTCAGCGCCATAGACGGGCAGGACAAGCAAGGTCGTTAACACCCCTAGCATCTGCCGCGCTATTGTTCCTCGTTTGCCGATCACGATTTAACCATCTTATTGAGTGGGCCTATGTTGCGTCTGTCACAGTGCAGACGCAAGCGCGGCACCATCACCTGCCCCCAAGCCCACTGACTCGCTGGCCCTCTAGGCGCCATCTCGGAGTCTCTGCACACAGGCACAACCAAACGTTGATAAACCTTCAACAACGGCCTCTCGCCCTGTATCGGTGGGTGTAAGGTTTACCATCAGATCGGCTGGCGGCATGTGCATTCCGCCACGCTCGGGCCACTCAAAAATAAGCACCGCCCCCTGAGTGAGATAATCACGTAGACCCAGATATTCCAGCTCGCCGGGGTCTCCCAGGCGGTACAGATCAAAGTGATAGACCGGTAATGGCGTAAGTTCGTAGGGCTCTACTATCGTATAAGTAGGACTTTTGACACTGCCTGCATGACCAAGCCCGCGCAACAAGCCACGACTTAACGTGGTCTTGCCTGCACCCAGATCACCACATAGGTAAACCACCACGGGGGCGGTCAAAAACCCCGCCAATCGCTGACCGAGTTCAAGGGTCGCCTGCTCATCGAGCAGGTATTGTTCAAAACGTTGTGGCATTGCGTGGGTCATGGGGAGAGTTTACTTAGCGAGCTGGCTTTTGACAGCCCCATTAACAGCACTCTTCACAGCACTCTTGCCCCTCGCTGCATGCATCACACCGCGCTAGAGACAATGCCTGACTTTCGCATGCCGACTGGTATGATGCGCTGACGCGATGGCAGGCCAAACCCACCTCAAGGCCAGAGTCGACCGCCGAGTAATACAGCTCTCTGTCAATTAGCTCGAAACTGAAACCCCGCTATGACCCATCACAACCCCGACACCGTCAAGCCCACCAAGGCATCCTTCGACGCCCTCGTAGAAACCTTACATAGCTGGTCTGAAGCGCTGGGCTTCCAAGCGCTGGGCATCACCGGCGTTAACCTGGGCGAGCACCCCGACTATTTGCAAAAATGGCTGGACGCTGGGTATCACGGCACCATGGACTATATGTCCCGCCACGGCGAAAAACGCCACAAGCCCGATGCACTCGTGCCCGGCACGTGCACCGTGCTGTCGCTGCGCATGGACTACTTACCGTCCGGCGCCGACCCGGAAACTATTTTAGCGTCGAGTAACAAAGCCTATGTATCGCGATATGCGCTCGGCCGCGACTACCACAAGCTCATGCGCACACGCCTGGCAAAGCTTGCCAAGCGCATTGCAACCGAGCTGGGCGGCGGGCAATTTCGGGCATTTGTCGACAGTGCGCCGGTTTTAGAGCGCGCGATCGCTGAGCGAGCGGGGCTGGGTTGGATTGCCAAAAACACCATGCTCATCAATGATAAAGCCGGCTCTTGGTTTTTCCTGGGAGAGATTTATACCGACATACCCTTTCCTCAGGATCCACCAAAAACCGACAAACACTGCGGTAGCTGTCGTGCCTGTTTAGACGTTTGTCCAACCCAAGCGTTTGTCGCACCCTTCGTTCTGGATGCTCGGCGGTGCATCTCTTACCTGACGATTGAACATGCCGGCAGTATTGATGAGGCGCTTCGACCCCTCATGGGCAACCGTATCTATGGCTGCGATGACTGCCAACTGGTTTGCCCTGGAACAAATTTGCCCGACGTCACAAACGAGGATGACTTTGCGCCACGCCATTCGCTTGACGATATTGAGCTCACCGAGTTGTTTGCGTGGTCAGAAGAGCAATTTGATGCGCTTACTCAAGGATCGCCGATTCGACGCATTGGTTATGAGCGATGGCTGCGCAATATTGCGATTGCCTTGGGCAATGCACAAACCAGTGACGGTGTGCTGACGGCGCTGGAAAATCGCAGACACTACCCGTCATCACTGGTTCGCGAACATGTGGAGTGGGCGTTAGCGCGCCACGCTACACGGTAACTCGGCAAAGGGCCTGTGCAGCTGTTCATGCGCTGCTAGCATAACCGACCCACCGCCCAAAAAAGCAAGGCACGGTCAACGCAAGGCGGTAACAATCAGGGCTGCAAGCGCAGAAAATGCGTGCGGTAATAACGCAGCTCTTCCACCGACTCGCGGATATCCTCAAGGGCTAAATGCGCTGTTTTTTTTGTAGGCCCTGACAAATCAGGGCGCCATCTATTCGCCAAAATCTTGACAGTGCTGACATCGAGGTTGCGGTAGTGAAAATAGGTCTCAAGCTCTGGCATGTGGCGCGCCATAAAGCGCCGGTCCTGACAAATGGAATTACCACACATAGGGGACGCGCCCGCGGGCACCCACTCGGCCAAAAAGCGAGGGTTTCATCAACGGCGCGTTGCTCGTTGTACTCACTCTTTCGCACGCGCTCTACCAACCCCGACTGCGTATGGTGCGTTGTGTTCCAGTCATCCATAGCGCCAAGTTCGGCATCGCTCTGGTTGACGGCAATGACCGGGCCTACCGCCAATTCGTTCAACTCACTGTCGGTAATAATGGTGGCAATTTCAATAACACGGTGCTGCTCGGGGATAAGACCCGTCATCTCCATATCGACCCAGATTAAATTGCTCTCTGACTTCATATTCATCTCCTCAACTGGCAGCAGTTTAGCAGAGCAAGCACGACCCAGGCTGAGACAAGGGTTACACTAGGGCATGGCCAAACGACGACTCACCCAACAGCAGCACCGACGCATCAATGCCGCACGTGCTCAAAAACATCAGCTCGCCGATAGCGCATTGGGCGAGGCGCGCCCCGGCCTGGTGATTGCGCGCTATGGCAAGCGCGCACTGGTGGAGTCGGACAATGGTGAGCGGCGCCAGTGCGTTATGCGCGCCAACCTCGACGGCCTAGTGGCCGGCGACAAGGTATCCTGGCGGCCCAGCGAAGACAGCGGCGTTATTGAAACCCGCGGCGAACGCCACTCTGTCCTCAGTCGCCCCGATAATCGCGGCCACTTACGTCCGGTGGCCGCCAATATCGACCTTATGCTGGTGGTATTTGCTCCCAAGCCACAAGCCCATGGCAACCTCATCGACCGCTACCTAGTAGCTGCCGAACACGAGGGTATGGAAGCGATCTTGGTACTTAACAAAGCCGATCTACTCATACCCAACGACAGCGCGCGCAGGCTCGCTGATAGCTATCACGAGCTAGGTTATCGCGTAATAGAAACCAGTGCAGAGGCAGACCCACAGGCCGACGGCTTACGCGCGTGCATTGCCAATCGCACGCTGGTTTTGGTTGGCCAATCGGGGGTTGGCAAATCATCGCTGGTAAACCGCCTCATCCCCGATCTCGATATTCGCATTGGCGCCTTGTCAGATGCCATTGAAAAAGGTCGACACACCACCACCGCCGCCGAGCTTTACCATCTACCTTCCGGCGGGCGGCTTATCGACTCCCCGGGTATTCGAGAATTCCACTTGCATCACTTGCCGGCCCAGGCGGTCGCCGAGGGCTTTAAAGAGTTTGTACCGCATTTGGGCCAATGTCGGTTTAGGGACTGCACCCACGACCATGAACAGGGTTGCGCACTGCTTGCCGCCCTCTCGGAGGGGTTAATCAGCGAGGGGCGATTTGCCAGTTACCGGGCTATTGTGGACGCCCCCAGGCCCGACTAGTGTGCGCGCTTGCAAACGTTAGTCCTGGGGCTTGCGTCGTAAATCATCAAACAACAAAAATTCCAACCGCAGCTCTACCTGCCAGGCACCACGTCGAGGCAGAGTGGGCGCATCAATACGCCAGTTGTAGCTAGGCTCGAGCTCCAAAAAGAGGTAATCGCGGTAGGTATGCCGACGCAATCGCAGGCCGACGCGGTAGTTAGAGATATAAGAGAAGGGCTGGGTAACACCCGACACCTCGGCAAACACCATGGCGGCGCGCCCCTGAACACCTCTTTGGGCCGTTTCATCGCGCCAACGGGCGATGTGCGATAGTGAGGTGCTCCACTCTAAGCCATCGCTTTCCTCGCCCCAAAATAGTCGGCTGTAACTTCGAATCAGCTGGTCTTGGTTAATAATGTGATCAAAGTCGATACGACTGGTGGTGCCAACGCCATCGTCAAACTCGTATTGAAGCCGCTGGGTAAAACGCAAGGTATCGCGCTCACTAAAGCGCTTGCGATAGCGGTATTTCATACCGGGACGCGGACCGGAAGAGTTCACGCCCAAGGTCAAATCAAAACGATGCGGACTGGTCGCTGACGCTCCCAGTTGATACTGCAATCCAATGGGGCTCTGGGATGGGTCCTCCTGCCCATTGATATCGTCAACCGGATCATCACCGCGAAACACCAAGTCCAGGCGCTCTGACAGGGCGGGTAGATTAACCTTGCCACCCAAACGCACACCAACATCAGTTCCCAAACGCTCATCCCAACTCGAGCTCAACCGCAACCGCAGTCGTGACGAGGCCGCTTCGTGGTCGACTTCAGCACCACCAAAATAACGGTCAATCCACTGGGTAAGATTGTTGGTCCGCAGGGTGACGAAGTCGTGAGAAGAGTCTACCCAGGAGGCATCCTGCGTAGCCGAGATGTCGGCGCGATCGCCACTGGGATCGACCTCCACAGAGCTCAAATCCCAGATATCGCTTTGAGTGGGGCTGACGGTTGCGCAAAAACCGGCATAATCACGCCCCAAAGCACTGCAAGAGCGATAAAAAGTTTGTATCTTGCGCCGACGATGCCATCCATAGCACGTAGACTCCATCCATTCACACATTGCAAGCGACCGCGATTACCATGAACAGTCTTTTCATTGGTCTGCAGACCATCCTGCCCCAACATCATATCTCACGCTTGATCGGTTGGCTTGCTCAACTTGAACAACCGGTATGGCTTAAAAATTTGCTAATCTCACTGTTCATGCAGGCCTATGGCATCTCACTGGACGAGGCCGAGCTGCCCCGCGCCCAGGACTATCGAAGCTTCAACCATTTTTTCACCCGCGCACTCGCCGATGGCGCGCGTCCACTAGCAAACAGCCGCTACGTATCCCCGGCGGATGGCGTGCTGAGTCAACGCGGTGATGTCGACAGTGGGCAACTAGTTCAGGCCAAGGGCCGCTGGTATGACACGCGTGGCCTACTGGCGGGCGATGCGCTTGAGGCCGAGGCCTTCGACAATGGCTCGTTTGCAACCGTGTACTTGTCCCCGCGGGACTATCACCGCGTGCACATGCCCATTTCGGGCACGCTTCGCAAAACGCGCTATGTGCCCGGCGATTTGTTTGCCGTTAACACCGCGACAACTCACGGCGTTGATCAGTTGTTTGCCCGCAATGAGCGATTGGTTTGCTTCTTCGATACCGCTGACGGTCAACTGGCGGTGGTGTTAGTAGGCGCCATCATTGTTGCTGGTATTGAGACGGTCTGGGGCGGCGTAGAAAGTCCCAACCCCGGCACAATTCGCGAACGAAAATTCAGCGACGCCGACGCTGTAACACTCGAGGCAGGGGCTGAGCTGGGTCGGTTTTTCCTTGGATCAACCGTAGTGCTCCTTTCAGAGAAAACCGGACTCAGCTGGCAGGCCGAGGCCGGCGACACCGTCTTAGTTAACGCCGCTCTTGCAAATTAGTAGGGCGCCAACGCGTTATACCCGGGTGCTGTGAAAGCGCTTGTCTTGTTGCCCGGCCGTTACAAGTTTTCCTCGGCAAAAGCAGCCAATCGCGACCGGACAATGCCATTGATAAACATAATCCCGGCGTGGGGGTAGTGCTTGGTCTTCTCCACCAAATAGGTCAGCCCCGAGGTCAGCGGTGAAATGTATTTGTTATCAATCTGGGCCAAGTTGCCCAGCACCACTATTTTGGAGTCGGCGCCCACACGACTGATAATGGATTTGAGCTGAAACTGGGTCAGGCCCTGGGCTTCATCAATAATAATGTAGGCGTTGTTAAACGAACGCCCGCGCATAAAGTTAAGGGACTTAAACTGAATGTTGGCCCGCTCTTTGACATAGTCGATGCTGCCCCCGCGCACTCGTCACCGCCGTGCAAGATTTCCAAGTTGTCGTCAAAAGCGGCAAGCCAAGGCGCCATTTTCTCCTCCTCGGTGCCAGGCAAAAAGCCAATATCCTCGGCAATGGGCGGCGTTGAGCGCGCGACAATTAGCTTGGAGTACTTGCGTTGCTCCAAAATGGCGTGCAATCCATAGGCCAGGGCCAACAGCGTCTTTCCAGATCCGGCAGGGCCCGTAAGTACCGTCATATCAATGTCGTCGTCATTGAGCAACCGCATGGCCATAGCTTGTTCCAGATTGCGCGGTGCCAAACCCCAAAAACGCTGATTCATGAGGTTATCGCGACTGTCCACGCGCAAGTACACATAATCGCCATCGATGCGCGCCACATAGGCAAGAAACGCCTGATCGTCGTAAACAAACTCATTAGGATAGGCGTTGGGCAGCGCTTCCCGCGCGATACGGTGTAACGTCATACCATCCTCGCGTACGGTATCCACATCGCTAATCGCCGCCCAAAAATCGCCCTCAATATGCTGATAGCCGGTCGACAGTAGATCAATATCGTCGAGCACGCGGTCGTGGCGGTAATCTTCAACCTCCTCAAGACCCGACCCCTTGGCTTTAATGCGCATGTTGATGTCTTTGGTAACCAAACACACCACCCCCTTGGGGTTCTCCTTTTGAAGCCGCAAGGCAACATTAATAATGCGATTGTCATTGGCGTGATCATGGGTTGCATCGAGGAAGGGGATGTCGTCATCGTCCTGAATGAGCTGGTCTGGATAGATTGCCAATCGACCCAGTGGACCCGACATGGTTGTTCCCGGTATGTCGACCCCTTGCTGAATTTCGTGGGGTGAGGCGCCATCGATCACTTTATCGATCATTTGGATGGCAATGCGCGCCTCGCGCGATACGGCTTTGTCCCGTCGATCCTTAATATGGTCGAGCTCCTCGAGGACCGTCATGGGAATCACCACTTTGTGCTCTGCAAAGGTGGCAATAGCGGTTGGATCATGCAGTAGCACATTGGTATCGAGCACGTAGGTTTTCAAACCCTCTGCTGAAATATCAGGCACAACGACACGCTCGGCAGCGATAGCTTCCATAGAAGTTTCCTCGGCGAATAGACAAACGGTGAATGGAACAGGGTGCGGGGTGACTGCAGGGCCGTGGCGGGACAGGTGTTTGCTGGGACAGCGACACCTGCTGTAGCTGCCTGGCAGCGTTGTTAAAGCTCTCGAAGCAATGTGCTCGATTCGTCAAATGACGTCCGCCCTACTCATGACTTTTCGGCCTAGGGACAGTAAACCTAGCCTTGTGAGTGCTGTCAACGCTGAGAACAGCAAAAGTGCGGCTAAACGACAATTCTCGCTGACATGGGCGCCGATTTTCGCTAGGATTCGCTCCCACACTTTGGCTGCAACCGCAGTCAACATATCCACGATTCAGGGTTGTCAGGAGCGACGAGCGGCCATGCTGAACAACGATGCACTGGCCCAGCTAAAGGGTCTCAAGCAGCAAATTGAGGCGCAGAAAGAGCATACCGAGGCAACGGTCAAGGGAACCCAAAACCGTTACGGCTTTGCCGTGGTTGACGACGGGCGCGAAATATTTATCCCACCCGATGAAATGCTGAAAGTCCTGCCTGGGGACCGGGTCCGTATTTGTATACGTCCGGCGACGAGCGGCCAAGGAAAGCCCAACGAAAAAACCAATCAAAAAGCTAAGCCCAATCAAGAAGGACGAACAGTTGCCGATATCGAAAAACTGATTGATAGCCCGCTTGATCGGTTTGTCGGCAAAGTGGTCAACAAGGGCAAAGCGGTGTTTGTAGTGCCCGATATAGCCAACCTGAGTCGTTGGTTATTCATTCCGCCCCACGCGCGCAACGGCGCCAAGCCCGGCGACCGGGTGGAGTGCGCCATTCTGCGCCACCCCATTCGCGACGGAAAGCCCTCTGCGAAGGTGCTCAGCGTTTTGGGTGACGATGCAACACCGGGTGTAGAAAACACCTATTGCGCCGCCCGAGCGGGTATTCAGTGGACCTGGCCCGAAAAGCGCGTTCAAGCACTTGCTGATCATGTAGCCAAACACAGCCCGCTTAACGAAAACGATCGCACCGACCTGACTCATCTTGCCTTTGTGTCTATCGACGCTGCTCGCACATTGGATATTGACGATGCAGTGTATGCCGAGGTCAACCATGACGGCTGGGCGCTGTACGTGGCGGTGGCTGAACCAACCGCCTACCTTGCTGACTTTGACAGTATTGACGAGGAACTATCCCAACGGGGCACCTCGGTGTACTTCCACGGCGACATGGTACCCATGCTGCCAGACACCATTACCCGCGATCTCTGCGCGCTGGCCGAAGACCAGGTTCGACCGGCCCTAGTGTGCAAGATGACCGTGACCGAAGCCGGAGAGGTTGGCGACTACAGTTTTATAAAGGCAACGGTGCGGTCAAAAGCCAAACTGTCCTATGTCGCGGTCGACCGTTATGTAACGGGCAATAACGACGAGCTCATTGCCTGGTCAAACCCATTAGAAGCTTTGGTTCAAGCCTACAAAGCGCTGCGCAGCTATCGCGAGGCCAACGAGCTGGTTATGGAAGATCGGCGCGAGTACCGCTGGCATCTGGGTGAAGACAAGCAAATTGAGCATATCGAGGCGGGTGAAAAAATGGCCTCACAGCACCTAGTTGAGGAGTGCATGATTGCCGCGAACCGCTGTGCTGCGCATTTCCTTGCCATGGCCGATGCACCCGGGCCCTTTGTTGTCCATCGAGGCTTTAAGCAAGACCGATTGCAGGAGGCCAGGGAGTTCCTGACTCGCCACCTACCCGAATTGGCAGACGTGCCGCTGGAAACGCTCTCGGGCTATCAGCAAGTACTCAAGGCGCTGGCGTCTTCATCTGACGAGCTGCCTTTGCGTGCCATGATTAACCGATTGTTGGCACGCGCGGAATTTAGTCGTACGCCGGCCGAACACATGGGCATGGCCCTGCAGGCGTATACTAATTTCACATCCCCTGCGCAAGTACCTGGACTTTTTGGTCCATCGGCAAATTAAAGCCGTGTTGGCGGGTAGTTTTGATCAACGGATCACCGATGACCAACTCCAGGAAACCAGCCGCGCTGTGGCACGCAGCCGCGACGCCTCACTCACCGCTGAACGCTGGCTTGCGGCTAACTACCTACAAAAGCTCGCTCGTAGTGGACAACAGCGCTTTACCGGCAAGGTCTCGCACATTACTAGTGGGGGCTTTAGTGTGCGACTTGACGATACAGGCCTTGAGGGCTTGGTTGATGTTAGAAAAGACCCAGAAAAATTTAGCTTTGACAAATGGACCGCGAGCCTCACGTCGACCACACGACGTTTTCAACTGGGACAACCGGTAGAGGTTGAATTTGTGGGTAGCGACGAAGCCCAAGGTTGGCAGTCGCAATTTATGGTTGTGGAAGGGTGTGGCTTAAAACCACCCAAAGCATAGAGGTGTATCACCATGGCAAACGCCTACCCAATTAAAACCCTCTTTAGTGATCCAGCGCTTATTGGTAGCACTGTCAGCGTTCAGGGCTGGTTACGTAGCAAACGCGATTCTAAAGCGGGCATTTCCTTTCTCGCGGTGCACGATGGCACCTGCTTTGACCCGCTCCAGGCGGTTGTACCCGATAGTCTTGAGAATTATCAAAGCGAGGTATTGGGTTTGACCACCGGCTGCGCCGTTGCGGTGACCGGCGAATTGGTTGCGTCCCAGGGCTAGGGTCAGAGCGTTGAAATTCAGGCCACAGCGATAACGGTCATTGGCACCGTGGACGACCCCGAGGGCTACCCGATTGCCAAAAAGCGACACACCTTTGAATATCTGCGTACCCAAGCTCACCTACGCACGCGCACCAACACCTTTGGCGCCATAACCCGCGTCCGTCATGTACTCGCCCGCGCTATTCACGAGTTTTTCCACCGCGAGGGTTTTATTGGGTAAATACACCCATCATAACGGCCAGCGATTGCGAAGGCGCCGGTGAGCTGTTTCGGGTGAGCACGCTGGACTTTGCCAACCTCCCCCGAACAGCCGATGGCCAGGTGGACAATAGTCAGGATTTCTTTGGCAGCGAGGCATTTCTCACCGTGTCAGGTCAGCTGGCGGTAGAGTCGCACTGCCTATCCATGGGCAAGGTGTATACCTTTGGTCCGACGTTTCGCGCTGAGAACTCTCACACCTCACGCCACTTAGCCGAATTTTGGATGGTCGAGCCGGAAATCGCCTTTGCCGACCTTGATGCTAATGCCGCACTTGCCGAGCGCTTGCTCAGCAGCGTCATTAGCGATGTGCTGGAGCAATGCGCCGATGACATGGCTTTTTCCAAAGCCGTATCGACGACACGGTTATCAGCCGTTTGCAGGGAATTGTCGACAACCGCTTTGAGCGCATGACCTATACCGAAGCGGTAACGATTCTTGAGAATTGTGGTGAGTCCTTTGAATACCCCGTGAGCTGGGGTATCGATTTGGCATCCGAGCATGAGCGGTTTCTAGCCGAGAAACACGTAGGTCGGCCGATTGTGGTTACTGACTACCCCAAGGACATCAAGGCGTTTTACATGCGCCTCAATGACGATGGCAATACCGTCGCGGCTATGGATGTATTGGCCCCGGGGATCGGTGAGATCATTGGCGGTAGCCAGCGCGAAGAGCGCTTAGATGTGCTGGATAGCCGCATGGATGATCAGCTCAAGCGCGATTTGTGGTGGTATCGGGACCTGCGTCGCTATGGCACCGTGCCCCACGCCGGTTTTGGTTTGGGTTTTGAACGGCTTTTAGCCTATGTGACCGGCATGGAAAATGTCCGCGACGTTATCCCCTTCCCGCGCACCCCGGGCCACGCCGATTTCTAGCCAACTTGGTTCCAGTCGAACTGACGTTCGCTGGACTGCTTTTAACTGGCCTGCTCTTAACTGGCCTGCTCTTAACTGGCTAGGTGCAAACCACACTCTCGACCCCACTCGAACTTGGTGGGGTCAAAATAAGCGTGATCACGTGGCAGCTTAAATTGATCTAAATATGCCACCATTGCCGCATGGTCGTAATCAAAGAACGGTGCCACCTTTAACAGCCCCCGATCATCAAGGGTGACAATATCCAAGGACCCGCGATGCGCCGTTTGTTCACGGCGAATACCACTAATCCAAACGCGCGGCTCAAGTGCTAGCAAGGCTCGCCTAAAGGGCTCTAGCTTAACAATATCGGTGAACCGTTGGTGTTGCGCAGGGTGATCGGGGCTGGGGATGCCTCCAAATAATGCCTCAATACGCGCCGCTGACAGTGACGGCTTAAAGATCTGTAAATTCAGGGACAGTGTGTCGCAAAGCGTTCGCGCCATCGCGTGGGTAGCCCGAGTGTGGAAGCCATGATCAATCCATACAATCGGCAGTCCGGGAGCTTCGCAACTCACCGCATGAAGGGTTGCCGCCCCTTGCCGCCCCATGCTGGTAGTAGCCAGGGTATTCTCACCCAAGCTGAGTGCCCATCGAATACGCTCGGCGGGTGTGCAATGGCGCAATCGCGCATTCATCGAGGCCAACTCACGAGGGCTGGGCAACAATAGCGGCAACATGGGGGTAACCTGTATCAGTAAGAGACGGGCAACACCCTATATTGATTCCATAAAAATATTAAATATTTTTTTATTATTTCTTTATAGAATAAAAATCACCGGGAGCGGCGGCTCTTTTTGCAACCTCGCTCCAGTTGGTCGTGCAGATCAATGTACGCCTTGGTGAGTTTGTGACTGGGCGCTAGATAAATAAGCGGTCGCATCTCGTGGTGAGACTCGCGCATTTTAACCGAGCTTGAGAGATAGGTATCTAGAACCGGAAACCCTTCATCCTTGAGATCGGCAACGAGCTCTCCGGGCAGCCGCGCTTGCGCATTGAACTGGTTAATGACAATACCTTCAAGCGTGAGATTAGGGTTGTGATCCTCTTGCAGCTCCTCAATGTTGTCCATCAGTTCATAGAGGCTCTGTCGCGCAAAGGTATCGCAATCAAAAGGCACCAATACCGAATCGGCGGCTATCAAGGCCGATTTTGCATAAAAATTAAAATTGGGGGCGTGTCGATATAGATGCGGTCGTACTCGCCGTCCAGTTTGGCAATCGCATCGCGCAATTTATAAATTTTGTAACGCGACTCAAGGTCTTTCTCGATTTGCCCCAGCACAGGGCTTGAGGGCATCAAATACAAGTTGTCAAAGGGCGTCTCCCAGACAAAGGAGTCAGGGTTTTTGCGCATAGCCCGCGGGCCAACCGTCTGTTTAAACAAGCCGGCCACTCCCTGAGCCTCGGCGGGGAATTGTTCTGCGTCAATCTCACCCACCAAATAATGGGTGGAATTGCCCTGAACATCCAGGTCCATCACCAGCGTTCGAAGGCCGCGGCTAGCGCTAATGGCCGCTAAATTACAGGTAATCGAGGTTTTGCCCACGCCACCCTTCTGGTTAAAGACCACTCGTTGCACACTGACTTCCTTGGTTCTGAGAATGAGAGCGTAAAAGTTTAAAACAGTGTGGCCTTGATAAAAGCGTTGTTAAGGTCACCGCGCCAATAATTACCAGCAAAACTGAGTATCGTTATCGAGCCGCCCTGCCATGGTTGCCGGTAACGATAGACGCTATTCTGTCGACTCTCCTAACTGTTTTGGAACAACCGATATGTCTGTTTTACGCCCAGCTGGTGTGGCCTTATTAATGACTGGCGATGAATTAATGCGCGGCGATACCATCGACAGTAACTCGGCCAAGATTGCGCAGGCGTTGGTTGAGCGGGGCGTCGTGGTACGGGAAAAGGCCACCGTGGGCGACGACCGCGCGCTGTTAACTGAAACCATCGCCCGGCTCGCCAAAGACCACGACGTGCTAATCGTCAACGGTGGCTTGGGCCCAACGTCGGATGATCTCACCGCCGAGGTGTTGGCACAGCTCGCAGGTACCGCGCTCATTGAACACCCCGATGCTCGCCGACACGTAGAGCAATGGTGCGAGCGACGTGGTATCCAAGCCAACAACGCTAACTTAAAACAAGCCTTGGTACCCCAAGGCACGACCCTCATCGATAACCCGCGCGGCAGCGCCATGGGGCTTGTCGTTGACATCTATCAATGCCGCGTTATCGCAACACCCGGCGTACCCAGCGAACTGCGAGAAATGATGTCAGCGGTGCTAGACAGTGCCGCCGAGCGGGTCAGCACGCAAGCCGTGCACACCCTACGTTTGCAAACCTTTGGCATCGGCGAATCCACCATTGAACAACGGCTGGCAGACGCAGACTATGATTGGCCCGCCGAGGTGGTGCTGGGGTTCCGCGCGGGTTTACCACTACTCGAGCTCAAGCTTACGGTGCATGATGAAACACATCTGCCCCAGCAGCAGGCAAGCATGGCGCACCTACAGCGTCTTTTTGGCGACCACATCATAGGGCGCGAAAGCTGCACGCTGGCCGGTACACTACAGCAGGTGCTACGCACTCAAGGTAAAACCATCACCGCTGCAGAGTCGTGCACGGGCGGATTGATTGCTTCCATGATTACCCGCGAACCCGGGTCGTCGGCAGTCTTTGATGCCGGCTTTGTGAGTTACGCCAACCAAGCAAAAACCCAGCTACTTGGCGTGGACCCAGCGGTGCTTGCGCAACAGGGCGCTGTGAGCGAAGCGGTTGTAAAGCAAATGCTCCTCGGTGCACTGGAGCGGGCCCGCGCCGATGTTGGCGTGGCGGTTTCTGGCATTGCTGGACCCGAGGGCGGCACGCCCGACAAACCCGTGGGTACCGTGTGGCTGGCGTGGGGCTCAATGCGCGAGGTGCGCACGCGCTGCGTGGTCATTCCAGGCACGCGCGACTTTATCCAAACCCTAGTGGCGGCCGCTGGACTGGACTTGGTACGCCGCTTCCTCCTGGATCTGCCGGCCGAACCTCATTATTTCACGCGCCAGTCTATGTAATTTGGGGCCGCCTATACGGCGTCATCACCACTCGGTTTACGTGGTGGAGTCATTCAGAGGTGTTCATCCAACCTAAAGGCTGTAGCCGTTGCCTATGCCACACGCCATCCACCAGCTCGTAGCGAAATCTATCGTGCAGCCTGTGCTCGCCGCCTTGCCAAAATTCGACAGCATCGGCCACTAGCCTAAATCCACCCCAGTGCTCGGGCCGGGGAATGGCGTCGACACCCTCAAAACGGGTAACCACGGCCTGATAATTAGCCTCTAAGTCATCTCGACTGGCAATGGTTGCGCTCTGTGTTGACGCCCAGGCACCCAACTGCGATGCGCGCGGACGACTCGCAAAATAGGCATCCGACTCCGACTCACTCACCTTCTCAACCAAGCCGCTCGCACTCACTTGCCGGTCAATTTCATTCCAGGGAAACAACAAGGAAGCCCGGTTGTCTTGAGCCAGCGCACGGGCTTTGTTGCTTTGATAGTTGGTAAAGAACACAAAACCACCGCCACTCACACCCTTTAACAGCACAATACGTTGCCAGAGCGAACCCCGTGTATCGACCGTTCCCAGTGACACAGCGGTTGGGTCTTTGAGGCCTGCATCAATAGCTTGCTGCTGCCACTGGGCAAAAAGTTCAAAGGGGCTGTCCGTGAGCATATGGCTACGCAAACCGCCCAAAATATAATTTCGACGATGATCTTCATAATTCATCATGGATAAACCGTTCCTCTGAGTGGAACAATAACCACCCCATCTGCGTGCCCCCCAATGGGCACGGTTAAGCCCTGTTCACCAGAGCAAACGACCTTGCCGGCCAATACGGCTACAGTGTAACGATACGGCACGGACATCGGCACCCTGCTGGGCGGTCGCTTAAGCCGCTATCTCTGATGACCATGCCCACAAGCGCTCGACTCCCTCCTACTCTGCCCTACACGCGATCTCAGCAAGCCACACTAGCGCCTAAAATTAGTCGCGAGGCCACTAGCGGGTAGGGTCCGAACGCGGTAGCTTACCGCCCTTGCTCAAAACCAGAAGAGAAAACTTATGACCTTGCGCTTGCCAATCCTGTCATCTTCCGCTCCGAGCGTTGTACGCTCCGTCGCACGGTGGAGTGGGTCTTCGCTCATGGCGTTAGGCCTCATTGTCCTGAGTGCGCTCCATGTCTACGCGCTCGAGGGCAATAGCAGTGATGCGCCGCTAGTTGATTTTCGTACCCGCTTTGTACCCGAGATTGGACAGGGCGACATGGTTGTGGGCCCCGAACGGCTCGCTTCCGAAGCGGGCATGGCGATACTCAAGCAGGGCGGCAACGCGGTTGACGCCGCAGTGGCCACCGGTTTTGCTCTCGCTGTGACACTACCACGCGCGGGTAACATTGGCGGCGGCGGTTTCATGCTGATTCATTTGGCAGAGGAAAAGCGCAATGTCTTTATCGACTATCGAGAGACCGCGCCTGCCGCTGCCACACGCAATATGTATCTGTTGCCCGACGGCTCGGTAGATAAACGCAAAGCCTATTTTAGCCATGCTGCGTCTGGTGTTCCCGGTACCGTGGCGGGATTAATCCACGCCCTTGAAAATTACGGCAGCATGCCCCTTGCATCGGTGATCCAGCCCGCCATTGACCTTGCCGAGCAGGGCTTTCCCATGACGGTAACGCTCAACGCTACTATCAACGCCCGGGCAGAGCGGCTGGCGAATCACCCGGAGACGGCTAAGACATTTCTCAACGAGGTGGGCTCGGCACCCGCGATTGGCTCGCTGTGGAAGCAGCCCGACCTGGCCGAAACGCTCAAGCGTATTCGTGATGGCGGCCGCGATGGCTTCTACAAGGGTAAGACCGCTGCCCTCATTGCCGACGATATGGCCAATAACAACGGGCTTATCACCGAGGCAGACCTGGCAAATTACAAACCTGTCGAGCGAGCTCCGGTTACTGGCAAGTTTCGCGGCTACCACATTGTCTCAGCACCGCCGCCGTCGTCAGGCGGTGTGCACATTGTGCAAATGCTCAAGCTCCTAGAGCCCTACCCGCTTGAGGAGATGGGCCATAATTCAGCCCAGTACCTGCACCATGTCATAGAAAGCATGAAGCTGGCCTATGCCGATCGAGCCAAACACCTTGGCGACCCAGACTACACCCCGTGCCGGTCGCTGAACTCGTCTCTGACGACTACGCCGACAGGCGCCGTAAAATCATTGACAGCGCACGCTCAACGCCCTCGAGTGAGATTTTGGCGGGCGATATTATCGCCCCGGAAAGCCCCGACACCACGCACTTCAGCGTAGCCGATAGCGCGGGCAATGTGGTCTCCAACACCTACACGCTTAACTTTAGTTATGGCTCGCACATTGTCATTCCCGGGACCGGCATTCTCATGAACAATGAAATGGACGACTTTGCGGCAAGCCCGGAATCGCCCAATGCCTACGGCCTAATGCAAGGCGAGGCCAACGCCATTGCTCCGGGAAAGCGCCCACTCTCCTCAATGACACCCACCGTGGTATTTAAGGAGCAGAAACCATGGCTCATCACCGGCAGTCGGGCGGCTCACTGATCATTACCGCAGTGCTACAGACTATCCTCAATGCCACGGTATTTGAGATGAATGTGGCCTCTGCCGCTGCAGCGCCCAGAGTCCATCATCAATGGCAGCCCGACCGTGTCTTGGTGGAACAAGGGGTGAGCCCGGACACACTAAAAATATTGGCGGGCATGGGCCATAACATCGAGCCGACCCAGCGCACCCTGGGCCGGACCAACTCAATCCAAATGCAGGGCTTGTGGCGCTATGGCTATTCCGATCTACGGCGCCCGGGCGGCTTTGTTGCCTACTAGCGCTTAAGGCCGGGGCTATTTGGGCAAGCGTACCTTCATGGTCTGGCGAGCCAGTGCCACAACATTGCCTGCGCTGTCCCACAAATCGCAATCGGACTCGATGATACCGCGCGTCAAATGACGCGAACGCATGCGCCCAAGTAGTGGGCCCGCTACCGGTACGGCGCGGCATTGGACCGTGAGTTCAATAGTGGGCACCCAACCATAGGGACCAAACAGCGTAAAGGCGGCGGCGGCATAATATCGGCAAACATACACAGATCGACACTGCCAATGGGAGCGGCGTCAATGTGTTGCAACCAAGCAACAAACTCGCCGGTTCCAGTTTTTTCACCGCGGGTAAACACCTCGGCGCCTTCGATTAAGCGGCTGTCAACCCGCTGATGAATTTCAAAAGGTTTGCCCGCTGATCAGCCAGGGATTCAAAGGGCGGGGCCTCGGGCATCTCACTGTTGACCCATGTTTCACCCACTAATTGTTCAAGGTCGGTGTAGGCGGCGGTCGCGCGCACCTTGAGCTCATCATTTTGGAACAAGCTTGCGGTTGCAAAGCTTGTGCCACGGCCCTCACGCAAGGGCTCAATAACGATTTCGCAAGGACCTAAAGCACAGGGCGCCATATAAAGGCATTGATGCTTAGCGGGTCGTTGTGGGGTAGCGCCTGCCGCAACGCGCGGGCAATGACCGACAACACATAGCCACCGTTGGGGACACTACCAATACGCCAGCCCCGCTTTAACTCTCCCTGCCAGCGGTTCTCGGATAACTGTGTTACTGCTGTGTCTTGCTCGAAAAAACCCATGTTTATCTCCACCGCACGGCACAGGGAAAGGCGCCGTCACTACTTCTTGTACCGCGTCATGGCCGGGCGGTTACGTTTAGATCAATAGACTCATGTTCGCTATTGTTCGCACTAGGGCGACTTAAGGATCATCGCAGGTGCTCCGGGTATCGTGATTGCGCGTACTTAATTTTGCAGCCAGAGCCCGTCGCGTAGCGAATATCCGTCCTGACGTGGCGATATGGCTAGAAGACTGACTATACTGGATCTCTCGACAGATGGTGTGAGGATACTAACCTTGCCGGATGACGATCGGACAATATCGGCCACGGGGCAAGTAGCCACAGGGAAGCGCTCGCCGGAGCAACCCCCAGATTGGCGCGAGCTCGCCTCGTTGCAATCTGCTGTGTGGGGCTAATAACCGCTATGAGTTATAGCCATTGTAGCTTTGCGCAGGTGCCGGATACCGATCATCCCCAAACCGCGTCCGCACCTCTGTGGCCCACAATGACACAGGCAAAGGTACAGGTACTGATACAGGTACAAGTACAGGCACTTCGGCGTCTGCGGCATCCGCAGACGCCCTCGTACTGGACATGCGCGGCTCACAGCAGGTGCAGCAACCACCTACCCCCGAGTCTCCGCTGGTGTTGGCTTTTGAACAAAGCATTGCCGAACTTGAGCGCCTCGATGGACCCTACGCCACCGCCCTACCAGAGCAACTACTGGGGCTGGGCGCAGCACTACAGAAGCTCGATCGACACGAAGAGGCCATTGAGCTGTTGAAACGCGGCGCGCACTTGGCTCGAATCAATGGGGGCTTATACACCAGCGAGCAGATCGCTTTAATTCGCCGTGAAATTCGCAGCCACTTGGCGTTGGGCAATTTCGATGAGGTGGATGCCCGTCAGGAATATCTTCACCGGGTTGAACGTCGCTCATTAGCCAACACCGAAGCGTCGGCCTATGCCCTCCTAGAGCAGGCCAATTGGCAGCAGCAGGCCTTCATGGCCGGCATTGGTGAAGATGAGATGCTCAGTGAGCGCCTCATTGCAATGTGGAACTTCTATCGCTTGTCCATGGCTGAAATGATCGAGGTCTTCGGTGCAGCTTCACCAGAGCTACGTAAACCACTGCTGGGCATGTTGAGAACACAATATCTCATTGCCGGCCACCAGCGGTTTAACCCAACCGACCCAAAACGTGACCCCACCTACGTTTTGCAAACCGGCCAGCGCTACCGCAAAGGTGAAACGGTTCTCCTGGCCTTGGCGGAGCTGAGCGCTCTAAACAAGGCGTCAGTCGCGCAAATTATCGACGACAAACTGGCGCTAGGCGACTGGGCCTGGTGGTTTAACAAGCGTACCGAAGCACTGGCGTACTATGATCAGGTACAGACCTATGCCACTGAGTCTAAGGACCCTACCGCTACCAACTATTTAATGTCGGCATTGGCACAGCCACTGCCACTCCCTATGATTGAAGGAATACCCACGCTACCACCACCGCAACCGGATGATGGCGGCGAATTGGTAGTGAGCTTTCAGGTAACGGAAACTGGCCGTGCCATCAATATTGAACGGCTACGCGAACCCGCTGTCGAACAAGATGAGAAAGCGATAGACAGGTTACTGCGCACCCTGCGCGATGTGCGTTTTCGACCGCGCTTTGCAGACGGCCTACCAGTGGCTAGCGATACCCTAATCTGGTCATGGAACTCGGACGCTTGGCAGCCTGAGTTACTCGCCAACCGTGATACTTAGCCGATGTAATGCCCAAAAAACGCCGAACCAATGAGATGTTATGAACAGTGAAACAACAGCGACAGTACGCACCGCCTCCTACCGCCTAGTGGGCCTTTGTTTTGTGGCAACAGCCGTCATAACACTCACCGGCTGCCCCAGTGCAAGCATGCCCACCACGCCGTCTATGCCATCCGTATCGATTCCACCGGCTTCATCTACGCCCAGCAGCTCTTCTTCCAGCAGCTCTTCTTCCAGTAGTTCTTCGTCAAATAGCTCGTCTTCGAGTAGCGGCTCTAGCTCATCGAGCTCCGCAAGCCGTCCGTCAAGTTCGCCGTCTATGCCCTCGGGGTCAGGTCCATCAGCAAGCGCCGGTACATCGGGTTCGCCCAGTTCCGTTAACCTGCCTATTCCCTCACCGGGATCGCCGGGCATGCCCGGCGAACAGGGCTCGGCATCAACGGCTTCTACACAAGACGGGGGCCTACCCACCATGAGTGATGCCGGTACCCAAGGTAACGCCGAGCCCGGTTTTGGCGAGGGTGAGGGCACTGAGGCATTACCTGATATGCGCGACACCCTGCCCACATTTAATGACAGCTACGGGCAAGATCGCTCGGTTGCCGGCGACCCCAGCGGTGGTGATACGGGCGGCGTCGAGACAGGCGAGCAAGGCAGTGACCCTAATGGGGCTAGTGACACCAGCGCTGCCGGTGGCCCTGTGGCAGTGGGCACACGGTCCGAGGGTGGGCTACAAAGCGGGGTAAGCGGCGACGTTGACGCAAGCCTTGAACAGGGCCAAGGGCCACTGACCAGTGCTGAACAGGTGGCTATTTTGGACCGACAGCTCGAGCAAAGTACCAGTGACTTTGACGCCATGATTTTGGAAGAGCAGCAGCGCCAGCGTGAAATGGACCGCGAGCGCAGCCAACGTACCCCGCGGGCACAAGCAGAGTCGGCGGGCGCGGGCAGTAGTGGGCGCAACCCCTACCAGGATGATGTCGCCATGGGCGGTAGTGCCGCCGGTGGTGGTATGGGCGGGGGCATTGGCGGTGGCAGGTCTGGCGCGCCGGACAACCCCGCTATTTACAAAGCCCCCGATGACATCCCTGCCGGGGATAACGACGATGTGGTTGCCCGGCAGTTGCGTGAGGCCGCCATGCGCGAGCCCGACCCGCCGTGCGCGAACGGCTCTGGAACGATTACCGCAAATACACCGGGCTGGAGATTCCAAACCCATGACTCGCTATGGTTTAGCCCTGCTACTGGGCATTACTTTGCTGGTTGGCGGCTGCGTTAACCAAACGGTAAAGAGCACCTCGGTACCGCCACTCAATCGTCCGCTTCAGGCGATCCCAGACGCTGAAGTACTGGATGTGGGTGTGGCAATTTTGAATCCGGGCATCGACGAACTCGACGATGACGAGCAGGTCTTTCCGGAAGTACGTCGCGCCGAGGCAACCTTTATTGCCAGCGAACTCGCGAGAACCCTGCAAGACGTAGGCGCCTGGGGAGCAGTGCGCGTTGTGCCCGACGAACAACAATTCACCGACCTCTTGGTGACGGGTCGTATTTTGCAAAGCGACGGTGAACACATGGCGCTAGCCGTCAGAGTGAGTGACGCTCGGGGCAGGATTTGGATAGACAAACGCTACGAGGGCACAACAAGCAAGTACGCCTATGAGGGCCGACATGCCAATTCGCAAGACCCTTTTCTCATGGTTTACCGACAGATTGCCAATGACTTACTGCGGGTATTTAGCGGACAAAGCCGTGCGGAGCGGGTTGCTATTCGCCAGATAGCCGAATTGCGCTTTGCGCGCGCCTTCGCAAGCGACGCGTTCAGTGACTATCTGAGCCAAGACAAAAACGGCATCTACCGCATTCAACGCCTGCCCGCCGTAGAGGACCCTATGCTTGAACGCGTGCGCGACTTGCGCCAGCGCAACTATGTTTTTGTGGACACTCTCCAGGGGTATTACACGGGCTTTTCGGAAGAGATGTATACGCCCTACCAGGATTGGCGCAAGCTGAGCTACCAAGAAGTCGTTGCACTAAGAGAGTTACAAAAGGAGGCCAATGCCCGCCTTATAGCCGGTGCCGCGGCGGTAGTAGCCGGCATTGCTGCGCAGGGCTCTAGCGATCAGTACGCGCGTACCGCGGGCATTGTTGGCATTGGTGCCGGCGGCTATCTGTTGAAAAGCGGCTTGGAAAAGCGCGCCGAGTCCAACATCCATACACTCGCTATCGAGGAATTGGGCCAGTCACTAGAAGCCGAAATCACCCCGCGCGTGATTGAACTTGAAGACCGAACCGTACGCCTATCGGGTAGCGTCGATGACCAGTATGCGCAATGGCGAGAGCTGATGGCTGATATTTACGCGGCCGAGATCGGCGCGTTGGCGCCTCCCGTTGACAGGGTGCTGTATGAGGAAGCCGAAAGTGGCTTAGAAGACGATACCAGTCAGCAACCTGCGCAACCTAACCCTCGAACCCCTTAAGCCCCGCCGCCACCAGGACAACGACTGTGACCGAACCGGAGCAACCCTTAACGCCGGCCGATTTTTCACCCCAATCACCGGCGTTAAATACCGCTGACAGCCAAGCACCCCGACGCGGCGGGCAAGGTCCCCGACCCGGCTGGCAAGGTCCGCGACCGGGCTGGATAGTGCCCGGACTGGCTGCGCTGGTATTACTAGCTATTGCAGTGTTTTTTGTTCTCCCTGCATTGATCGCTTCGCCCACGCCCACCGACAGTACCGCAACCACACCCCTCACCAATCAACGCGAGGCCAATGGGGCACCACTAAACGCGTCCGGCACGGGCGAGCAATTAGTGACCGACCGCTCACCCTTTGCCGAGGCACAAGCTAATAAACAACGTCGAGCGGCGCAGGAGGCGCTGCAAAAGGCCCTAGAATTACAAGATATTCTTACCGAACTGGCAGTGACGGAATGGGCAACCGAGGCTTATGAGGCCGCACTCGCCACGGCGGCTTTGGGCGACAACGCCTATCGCGAGCGACGCTTCGACGACGCCACCCTTGCCTACCTCGAGGCAGCCGAGCAGTTACTTGCCATTGAAAGCACTCTACCCGAGCGCATCAATACCACGACTACCGAGCTCACTGGCGCTATCGAAGCCGGCGAGTTGGATGGCGCGCTGGCGGCGCTGGACTTACTGCAAAAATTGGCGCCGAATGACCCCAGCCTAGATAACTTGGGCGCGCGCGTGGCGGCTATCAAACCCGTAACTGCCGCGTTGGTGGCTGCGGCAGACTATGCAGCGCAGGCAAACTATGAGCTAGCGCTGGACAACGCCCAGCAAGCGCTCAGCGCCGACCCGGCCAGCCAGCGCGCCTCGACAGCGTACGCCGAGTACCAAACATCGTTGCGCGAGCAACGCTATCGCCAAGCCATGACCAGCGGTTATTTGGCCCTTGAGCGCAGCCAATTTGACACAGCCGAGGCTGCCTTCAGGCGCGCAGCGTCACTGAAAGCGGGTAGCACCGAGCCCCAAACTGCACTGGCTGAGTTAGCTGGCGCGCGTATTGATGCGCAGTTGCGTAGTCTCAGGCAGTTGGGTGAAGAACACGAGCAGGCCGAAGACTGGCAAGCGGCAGAAAGCACTTATCAAGAAGCCTTGGCTGTTGATGGGTCACTGGTTTTTGCCCAACAAGGCTTGGCGCGTGTACAGCCACGCAAGGAACTCAATGAACGACTCATCAAGATTCTTGAGAAGCCCGAACGGCTAGTAGACAGCCGCGCTCTGGCGAGTGCCCAATCAGCACTAACTCAGGCGCAGGCCGTAACCAACCCAGGACCGGTACTGAGCGCACAAATTGCCAAGCTCGAGAAAACCTTGCGCTATGCAACGGTGCCACTCCCCGTTGTACTACTATCAGATGGGCTTACCGATGTAACGCTTCTGCGGGTTAAGCGCCTGGGTAGCTTTACCAACAAGCCGCTTTCCTTGCGGCCCGGGCGCTATACCGCGCTGGGCATTCGCAATGGGTATCGTGATGTGCGCATAAACTTTGAGGTCAAACCCGGTGAACTTCCCCCTATCGACGTACGCTGCACAGAAAGCATCGAGGGTAGCCTGTGACTGGTGATAAGGATAATCAATCACTCGAGCCAGCCGCATTTACGCCATCGCAAGGGCTGGCAGCAGCCCTTATCCGCAACGTTCAATGTCCGATGAACAGCCACTTAGCGCTACCACCTTTGAACCCCTGTCCGGACACACCACACGGCGTACTTTGCCACCCTGGCCCTGGATTGCAGGGGGTAGCCGTACTACTAGCACTTTTGTTGTGCATGCTCTTTCTGCTCACCGCGCGCTCCCTCGAGCTGCGCGTCAATGCTATTGGCGCCGCTGCCATCGACATTGAAGGATTGGCCGTTAAAGTGGGAAAGCGCTACCTAATAAGGCCCGGCGACTACCCAGTAAGCGTAAACGTAGCGGGCTATCGCGACTGGCAGCAGATCGTTACCGTTACCGAGGCCGATAGCCAGCAGATTGACATTGAACCTGCCATATTACCGGGCACGGTGAGTATCACCAGCGTACCGCCCGCGGCACATGTGATGCTTAACGGCGAAGATCTCGGCCCAACACCCCTACGCGATCTAACACTCGATGCAGGCGCTTATAAACTAGCGGTAACCGCACCCCGCTACCAAAAGAGCGAGCAAACGCTGGCGGTGACCGGTCGCAACGTCAATCAAACCATTGCCGTGACCTTGGCGCCTGACTGGGCAGACATTACCCTGACAAGCGAGCCTGCAGGGGCCGATATATACAGCGAGGGCACACGGCTTGGTACCACGAACAATACGGTAGAGGTGCTCGCTGGGGAGCACACGCTAACGCTTAAGCGGGCGGGTTATCAGGATTATCCGTTAGAGCTCAGTGTCGTCGCAGGCGTGGCTCAACAGCCCGAAACCATCACACTGGTGCCCGCCAATGGCGTGCTGGCCTTGCGTTCTAATCCATCCGGAGCCAGCGTAACCGTAGACGGGGAATTTGTTGGTAAGACACCACAGGAGCTCGAGCTATCACCGGGTACCGAGCACCTTATTCGGCTGTCAAAACTGGGTTATGCGCGTCAATCGGTGGTCATGGCCCTCGACAAGGGTGCGTTTCTCGAGCGGCGCATTACCCTTGAACCCGAGTTAGGCGACATCGTGCTTTCTGTGGTGCCCGAAGATGCCGAGATTTTTGTTGATGGCGAGCTACTAGGGCGCGGTTCACAAACCCTCAGCTTGGCGGCGTTTGAGCGTCGCCTAGAAGTACGTAAGCCGGGCTATGCCACACAGCGGCAGCGCGTCACGCCGCGCCCGGGTTTGGCCCAGCGCGTAGCGGTGACGTTACTCACCGAGGCCGAGTCACGCAAAGCGGCACTCAAACCCGAAATCACCACCGCCCTGGGCCAGACACTGGTACTCATCGATCCCCTATCCGCCGTGACTAACGAGTTCACCATGGGCGCGTCTCGCCGAGAGCCTGGCCGGCGCTCAAACGAAGTAGAGCACACTGTGCGGCTTGAGCGGGCCTTTTATCTAGCTACAACAGAAACCACCAACGCGCAGTTTCGGCGCTTCCTGGCCAGCCACGACAGCGGGCAAATAGAGGGCAATAGCTTAAATCGCGAACACCAGCCCGTGGTCCAAATAAGCTGGCAGCAGGCGGCGCGGTTTTGTAATTGGCTGAGCGAACAAGAAGGCTTGGCGCCCTTTTATCGCGATACTCAAGGCATTATTAACGGCTACAATCCCTCGACCACCGGCTATCGATTGCCCACCGAAGCCGAGTGGGCCTATGCCGCTAGAATTGAGGGTGACCGCATTCGGCGCTTTGGTTGGGGAGATACGTTCCCGCCTCAAAAAGCCGTGGTTAATGTTGCCGACAACACCTCCGCGTTAGTTACCGGCCGCATCCTTAATGGCTATGCCGATGGACATATTGTGAGTGCCCCGGTAGCCACGTTCCCACCCAATCATCGTGGGCTGTATGATATGGACGGCAATGTGGCCGAATGGGTGCACGACGTTTATGCCATTCCCTCGGCTAATGCTGAGGTAAGCGTGGATCCGCTGGGTGCTCGCAACGGCGACAACTACACCGTTCGTGGCGCAAGCTGGGGTTTGAGCCGGCTGTCTGAGTTGCGACTGACCTTTCGTGATTATGGCGCTGCGGGAAGGGATGATTTGGGCTTTAGAGTGGCACGCTATGCAGAGTAACAGGCTGGATACATCGCGCATTAGTTGTACCGGAAACAACATGCTAGCGGGTAGTCTCGGGCTAATCGCTTGTCTCGCATGGGTACTGGTGCCTGTGGCCGCAAAAAGTCAGCAAGCTGAGTCAACAACTGCAGCGGTGGGCGATTTATCAGCTGCCGAAGCGTCAGTAACCTACCCATTACCCGAGGCGCCCGACACCAACAAAGAAGACCGCGCCACAAATCGCTCCGCCGAAAGCACTGACACCAAGCCCGAAGCTATTGAAAACAGTGACACCGCTCGGCCGTCCCTCGATTACGAACCCACAGAAACGATCTCTGAGGATAGCTCAGTATCTTTTCCGGTCGATATTTAGCGCTAGGATCCGCTTTATGAATGTCAGAATGCACAACGAATTTATCTACCAAGTGTTTGCGCTGCTGATTGCCATTATTGTGGTGCACGGCGTTTATGTTGGCCTGATACGGCCCAGCGCCGATGCGCAGCTGGCGGCGCAAGCGGCCATGCAAGCAGCCGGCGAAGAATTTGTGACGCAACGGACGCTCGCCATTGTGATTCGCGACTTTGAACAAGAGGCCTGTTTTATTTTGCTGTTTTGGGCACTAGCCATCATGGGCATGAAGGCATATCGAACACGCCAAGAGGCCAATATGCTCAGCCGCAATCTCATTGATGTACCGCCGGGAACGAGCTTGCTTCCCCAAGATGCGCGGGAGTACTCACGCACATTGGAGGCGTTGCCCAACGACGAGCAAGACTACTTATTGCCACGCACCCTCATGAATGGTTTGCAGCGCTTTGCCAGCACCGTATCCATTCCTGCGGTATCGGAATCCATTCGCGAGCAATGTGATATCGAAGCCGACCGCCTTGATTCAGAGCTGTCAATGGTGCGCTACATCTCCTGGGCAATTCCCTCTATTGGTTTTATTGGCACGGTGCGCGGTATCGGCGATGCCTTGGGGCAAGCCTACAAAGCCGTGGAAGGCGACATTTCGGGTGTTACCGTAAGTCTTGGTGTGGCATTTAACAGCACCTTCGTCGCCCTGGTACTCAGCATCATTATTATGTTTGCACTGCATCAGCTACAACTTTCTCAAGAGCGTCTCGTGTTAAATACCCAGCGCTACATTGATCGCAAGTTATTGCGCCACTTGGCCGTACCCAAATCATGAGCACGCTTTTAGATCTCACCGACAGCAAAGTCTGTCTCTGGCATAACGATGCCTGCGCGTTATCACCTGGCTATGTATGTTACGACGGCGACAACTATCACTTTGGCCTTACCGCTCAAGCCAGTAGCCGCCGCACACCCAAAGCGGTAAATACGCGCTTTTGGTCCCAGCTCTCCACCCAGCCCCTAGCGCCACCGCTCGGCACCGCGCGGCATACCGCCGACTTGGTGCATCAACACCTTGAGGTGCTTTACGCAGGTGCGCACAAACCAAAAACCTGTTTAGTCGCTGTACCGGGTACCATGACGCGGGAGCAACTGTCGCTGCTATTAGGCATTACTCAACATCTGCCCTTTGCTATTGACGGCATGGTGCACAGAACGGCACTGCTCGCATCAGCCAGTGGTCTACGCCGCGGCCAACATGTGGAGTTGCAGTTGCACCAGACGGTGGTCACCGCCTTCGAGGAGCAGGCGGGTAGCCTCTGCGCGCTAGATACGCAAACACTGCCGGGTCAGGGCTTGCTGGCACTGCAAGATGCCCTCGCCACGCGTATCAGCGATATTTTTGTTCACCAAACACGCTTTGATCCACTGCGAAGCGCCGATACCGAACAAGCACTCTACGATGCGCTGCCCTCGCTATTGGCCAGCCTCAAAGGGGCTGGTGAGTCCCGACTATCGCTGTCAGGCTACGATGCGCGCATCACAGCCGACGACCTGACGGCCGTGGGCGAACGCTACAGCAATCAACTCAGTGTTCTGCTAACACCCGGCGATACGGTATTGATGGAAGACCCACTAACACTGTTGCCCGGGCTCTCACTGGGTGTTAACACTAAGCCCATCGATAGCGCGTCGCTACACCCTGCCGCCACGGTACACGCCGACCTACTCAAGCAGGCACCCGGGGAGCTGTCGTTATGCCGACAGTTACCGTATAAAGCGAGCAGCGAGCAAGGCCAACGCGTCCACCAAGAACCGCAGGTTAAACCCGCGCCAAATGCCGCTACGCCGGCCACCGGCAATGTGCCCCTAGAGCAAAGTCTGTCAGGCAACGCCCCAACACATATCTTGCAGGGTGCTGTGGCAACACCTCTGACAACTACCCATGCACTCCCCTCGGGCGCCATGATTCGCAAGGACGGTGACACTTTTTTGCTGGTCGGTGACCTGCCCGCTGATCTGCACATTAACCACTTACCCGCGCAACAGGGGCAGACATTACTAGCGGGCGATGTGCTCAGTGACGCGCTTGGGCACCGTGCCACACTGATTTGCGTCGAGCCTTGAGATGCCTAGGCGTAAACGCCAAGCCTCCACGTTTAATCTGAGCTTTCTGGACATTATGTCCTGCGGCTTTGGGGCCGTGGTGTTGGTGTTTCTCATTATTGATCACGCCATGGAGGTGGAGTCGCGCACGCTCAATGCCGAGGTCTATGCGGAAATCAATCTCCTTGAGCAGGATATTAGCGAGGGTCAGGAGGGGCTGGTGGCGCTGCGTAACGCCATGGCCAGCACCGACTTAGAGATTGTTGAAGCGCAAGGCTTAGCCACCCAAGTAACCGAGGAGCTCAACCGTTTTGAGAGCCTCATTGCCTCACTTGAGGAGCAAAAAGTCAGTGACAGCAGTGATATCGAGGCCCTGAAAGCCGAGCTACAACAATTGGAAGAGCGTATCGAGAAATTACGCCAATCGGCCGAGGCCCGGGCGGGGCGCAGTGCGCGTGAGTTTACCGGTGACGGCAATCGACAGTATCTCACTGGCTTAAATTTAGGTGGCGAGCGCATCGTTATTTTACTGGATGTATCCGCCAGTATGCTGGCGGATAAGCTCGTTAACGTCATACGCTTACGCAACATGAATGAAGGTATTCAGCGCGAGGCCGACAAGTGGGTTCGTGCCCTGGACACGGTGGATTGGCTCACTGCCCAACTGCCCATTGGCGCTCGCTATCAGGTCATTAGCTTTAATACCTCCGCCGCACCGGTTCTACCCGGAACCCAAGGTCAGTGGTTAGACGTTGCCGACACTGCCACACTTGAAAAACTCAGCACCACATTGCGGTCGACACTTCCCAGTGGTGGTACGAGTTTGCATAACGCCTTTGATGCGCTACGCGCACTTCCCGATCCGCCGGACAATATTTTCCTGATCACCGACGGATTGCCCACGCAGGGAGAGCAAGCCCCCAGCGGCACGACGGATACCCGCAGGCGGCGGTTAGAACTTTACCGGCAAGCCGTACGGCGCTTACCGAGTGGGATACCGGTTAATGTCATTCTTGCACCCATGGAAGGCGACCCCATGGCGGCCTCGGAGTTTTGGCAACTCGCACAAGTGAGTGGTGGCTCATTCATGTCACCCGCTCGCGATTGGCCTTAGGAGCGTTAGATGCGTAACCGTAGAGGCACAGCTGAATTTTCACTCTCTTTCCTAGACGTTATTTGCTGTGGCTTTGGCGCCGTCATTTTATTGCTCATGATTACCAAAACCGTTCAGCCACAGATTCTTGAGCGCTCAAGTATTGAAGCCGACGGACAAGTGGCAGAGCTCACTCAGCAGCTTTTTGAGATTCGGGGCGAGACCACGGTACTAAACCGCAATCTGTTGGCAAAGCAAGAACAACTCTCACAGTACCAAGAGCGCATTGCTATTTTGCAGGGCGCCTTAGCCAAGACGCAGTCGCGCTATGACAACCTGCAGGTCACCCGCAATAGCAACAGCATTATCGAGCAGCAGCTGGCCGTAGCCCGACAGTCTCTAAGCGCCGAAGAGAAGCGTCTGTTGGGAGAAAATGCCGACAAGAAAAAATCAACTCATTGGCGGTATTCCGGTAGACAGTGAGTACATTATTTTCATTATCGACACCTCTGGCTCTATGTTCTCCTATGCTTGGGAGCGCATGCTGCTTGAGATGGAAGCCACCCTTAACATTTACCCAGAAGTTAAGGGCATTCAAATACTCAACGACATGGGCAACTATTTGTTTAGCCGCTACCGAGCCGAGTGGATACCCGATACTCCCGCTAGACGCGATCTTATTTTACGTAACCTCGCCAACTGGAATGTTTTCTCTAACAGTTCCCCCGTAGAAGGCATCACAGCGGCGGTACGCAGCTTTTATGACCCATACAAAAAAATCTCTATTTATGTTTTTGGTGACGAATTTACCGGTCAGTCGATTGCCGAGGTTGTGCGTACCGTCGATCAACTGAACGCGCAAAATGCCGCCGGTGAGCGTCGCGTGCGCATCCATGGGGTTGGCTTCCCCGTACAATTCATCAGGCCCCCACAGCTACAAACAACGGGCATCAGGTTTGCTACACTCATGCGAGAACTGACTTACCGAAATGGTGGAACGTTTGTTGGACTCAACGATTTCAGGCGCTAAATCACTTGGCCGACTACTGGGCGCAGCGTGCATTGTCATACTGCTCGCGGCCTGTGGCGCCAAACAAGTGATTGTTCAAGGTAACTTCCCCGAGCCACTGCTGGAGCCACTACCGCTAAGCATTGGCGTGGTCTACTCAGACGAATTTGCCAATCACGAATTTTTTGACGAAGCGGCTGGCCGGACCGACTCCGACTGGCTGGTATCAACGGGTGCGGCACAAGTGGCGTTTTGGGACACCCTGCTGGGCGGCATGTTTCAACGCGTGGTCCGTATTCGAGAGCATGCGGACTTGCACCAATATGAAAACCAGCTTGATGCGGTGATCGTGCCTTATATTGAGGATCTCCAGTACACCATCCCCACGCATACCAATATCAAAGTCTACGAGATCTGGATGCGCTACCGTTTTCGGCTCGTAACCCTCAACGATATTCACGATCACGACAACGGCGCACTGACTTACAACCCTGAGGTAAGTTTTGCCGACTGGCAGCTTACCGCCTATGGCAAAACCCCTACGGCGTTTATGCAGACCGACGAAGCGGCCGTAAACCTAGCCGCGGTGGTCGCACTGCGGGATGCGGGTGCCAACTTTGTGACTTCCTTTGAAAGAGAGCCTCAAGTCGCCCAATGGCTGGCCGGCCGAGATGCTACCAGTGAATCAGAGAGCACGGAGTGACCATGGCCATCGTTTCGCCAAGCAAAATAGCGTGGGTGTTTGGCGCTTGGGCGCCACTTAGGTTCATGCTGCTGTGCGTCGCGATTATCTTGGGTGGTTGCGTCAATGCCACGGTTGACGAAATGACATTTATGGAACCCTCGGCGGGTATTGGTGACGCGTCGGTGTAGTGCTCGGTCGACGACACGCGCCCGACTACGACACCGAGTTTGAATTTATTGAGTGTGTTGGCAATCACATCCGTCGCGGCGACAACACCATCACGGTGCTTAACGAAATTGAATTCATCAATATGGTCTACCCATGGTTCGAACCCCGGACCGCACCCCTGCGAACCGACGATATCGACAAGCTGTTATCGGAACCCGCGGTAGCGGCAAAATTTGCCGAACTCAAACTCGAGTACATGGTGTGGGTAGACGGCGTTACCATTGAGACCAACAGTTCGGGCTCAATGACCTGCGGTGTGGGTCCAGGCGGCGCAGGCTGTTTTGGTTTTGGCACCTGGGGCAATGCCTCGGACTACGAGGCCACTATCTGGGACTTTACCGATCGTACGGAGGTGGGTCGCATTAGCGCCAACACCACCGGCCAGAGCTACATGCCAGCTGTGGTGGTACCCATACCCATTATTGCGCCGGTACAAGACACCGCTTGCGATAGTCTAGGGGAGCAATTACTCAAGTATTTATCGGCAAATCATTAATGAAGTTTTTTACCTTAGCGTTACTCGCGAGTCTTATCACTGCCTGTGCCAGCAGTGGCGGCGGCCCCACCGTTACCGTTGGCGGACGCCAAGTCGCTGTACCCGGCGCGACCGCCGACGAGCATCAAAAGCTCATTGATAACATTGGCATCTATGACGACCCCGAGCTTGCCGAGTACGTTGACCGCATTGGACAGCGGCTGGTTCAACACTCGAGCATGCCTAACGCCCCATTTACGTTTACCTTACTCGATTCGCCCGACATCAACGCTTTCGCACTACCCGGCGGCTTTATTTATATCAATCGCGGACTACTGGCCTATTTAGAAACCGAGGCCGAGCTTGCCGGTGTGATTGCCCACGAAATTGGCCACATTACCGAGCGCCACCACAGCCGTCGCTCAAGCTCGCAAACCACCTACTATTTTGGCAACAACCGCCTATATTCTTACGGGCAGTGGCGACTTATATGACGCGGCGCAGATGGTCGGGGCCGAGGTAATCAGCGGCTTTGGTCGGGATATGGAGCTTGAAGCAGATGCCGCCGGCGCCGCTTTTATGCATAAGGCTGGCTACGACGCCGATGCCATGCTGAGTGTGATTGGCGTTTTAAAAGATCAAGAGATGTACCGGCGAGCGGCCTCAAAGGCCTCGGGCAAACCCACCGGAACCTACCACGGCCTGTATGCAAGCCACCCACGCAACGATTTACGCTTACAAACGGTCATTAAAACCGCCAATACCTTAGATATCGACGAGCAAGTGGAAGACCCAGCATTGCCCGGCGAGTATCGGCGTCAAACCGAGGACTCGTGTTCGGGGCCAGTGCCGATTCCCAGTCTGAGCCCAACCGTTTTTACCACAACAAACTCGATTTTAGTTTTAAGTACCCTCCGGGTTGGACGGTCGCGCAGCAACGCAGTGCCATCGTGGCAAACTCAGCCGATGGCACCCAGCGACTCACCATTAGCTTAAAAAGCATCGACCCGGCGGTAGCAAGCGGCAGCTTTCTTTCGGCTGCCGCCACTGGCGAACTTTATGAGCAGCGCGCGCTTGAGCAGTTTGGCTTACAGGGTAGTACCGTTATTGCGAGCGCTGGGGGCGTATCTAAGCGACTAGCCGTGATTGACCACAAATATCGGTTTCTCATGGAAGGAGAAGCGCCCGACTTAGCCACGGCCGATGCGGATCTGTTGAGTATTATTGAGAGCTTTAGACCGCTTGTTGCCCGCGAGAAAGTAAAGGGCCAAAGCCGTACATTGCACTACGTGCAGGTGCCACGGGGTGCAACCTTAGGCAGCCTAGCTACCAGCGCGCGTATTCCAAATGCCGAGGATCAATTGCGCTTGATTAACGGCTTCTACCCCAGCGGTGAACCGCGCATTGGCGACTGGATAAAAATTATCCGTTGAGCAAAACTCTCGATGTAGTCAAACTCGTCCTATAGCAAAAGCAAGGCGGCTACGCTTGCGTGAGACCCTGTATGTCCTATATGACCTGTTTCAAGAAACCCAACGCTGCCCGTTCTAAGTGGCTCCTTAAGTGGCTTGGCCACGCCGCCGTTGTAGCCGGCGTTCTTGTTACCCAAAGCGCTCAGGCCGAACTGACCGTCTACACCGCCCGACAGATCCGCACCCTTGAACCGGCGCTGTCCCAGGCCACGGCAGTGGCGGTTGAAGACGGGCTAATTGTGGCTGTGGGTAGCTTGGAAAGTTTGGCACCCGTTATTGCGCTCAAGGGCGGCACCATTGACCGACGTTTTGAAGAACACGTCATCCTGCCCGGGTTTATTGATCCCCATGTGCACCCCTCGTTACCGGCGGTGCTCACCCAATTTCCCTTTCTTGCCCCCGATAACTGGCAGTTGCCCACCGGCGATTTCCCCGGCGCCAAAACACCCAAAGACTACAAGACCAAACTTATAGCGCAGGCCAAAGCCCACACCGATAACAGCGTTCCGTTCATTAGCTGGGGCTATCATCCACTGTGGCATGGCGAGATCTGGCGTGAGGATTTAAACGCCTGGTTTGGTGAACAACCCGTGGTGCTGTGGCATCGATCGTTTCATGAAATCATCGCCAACGATGCGGCGCTTGCCATGCTCAACATCACTGAGGCCGATGCTCAAGCCGCGCATGAGGCCAACTGGGCGAGAGGTCATTTTTATGAGAACGGCCTAAAGGCGATTGTAGGCAAGCTGGGCTTTCTATTTGCGCCCCAGCGGTTTGGTAAAGGCATGGCAAACTTTATGGCGATGACGCACCAGGCCGGGGTCACCACGGTACTGGACATGGGTACCGGCATATTTGGTGATCCTGACCGGGAGATAGCCGCTATTCGCACGGTGGCCGAGGCGTACCCCGTACCCACGCGCATTGTTCTCACCCCCATCATTGTGGATTTTATGGCACGAGGGGTTAGGCCCATTGAGGCCATTGCAGAAGTGCGCCGCTGGCAAGCTGGCGACTCTCCGCGCGTGCAAGTCGGCAATCACTTTAAGCTCATGCTCGATGGTGCCATTTTCAGCGGCCTGAGTCAGTTTAACCCGCCGGGCTATCTGGATGGTCACACAGGCGTATGGATGGCACCGAGAGATGTCACGCACGATTATGCACGCGCGTTTTGGGACGCTGGATTCCAACTGCATGCGCACTCCAACGGCGACGCCGCTACTGACTGGTTTCTCGACTTGCTCGAGACGCTCTTAAATGAAGCACCCAGAGCCGATCACCGCACAACGCTGGAGCACTTTGCTTACAGCACCGAAGATCAAACGCGCCGGCTTAAAGCCTTGGGCGCGGCGGTGTCAGCCAACCCTTATTACCACTACATTTTGTCAGATATGTACTCGGGCGAATGGTTAGGACCCGACAGAGGTGCACAGATGAATCGCCTCGGTTCAATTGAGCGAGCCAATATTCCCCTGGCCTTGCACTCCGACAATCCCATGGCGCCGCTCTCACCACTTACGCTGATGTGGAGCGCGGTTGCACGGGAGACCATTAACGGCCGAGTGGGCATAGCCAGTGAGCGCCTTAGCCGCGAGCAAGCCCTGCGCGCGGTTACCATTGACGCGGCGTTTATTGCGGGGCTAGAAAACGAATTGGGTTCTATCCGCGCAGGCAAACGCGCCGACTTTACGGTACTGGCCGATGACCCATTGGGCGTTTCAATCGACGAGCTACCCAACATCAACGTTATTGCCACCGTATTTGCCGGCATTCCCTATCCCGTAACACAACATTAATAACCCCTGGAGTTCCTATGTCTCAACTGGCTGACGCCATCACCCTCAACAACGGCACAACCCTTGCCAATCGCTTTGCTCTAGCCCCCCTCACCAACTTGCAGAGCGGCGATGACGGCGTGTTGTCAGACAACGAATACAACTGGCTGACCCATCGCGCTCAGGGTGGCTTTGGCTTAACCATGACCTGTGCGGCTTCAGTGCAGCACGCCGGGGTAGGCTTTCCTGGCCAGTTGGGTGCCCATGATGATCGGCACATTGACGGCCTGACACGACTGGCGGCGGGCATCAAGGCCGAAGGCAGCCACGCGGTTGTACAGCTTCAGCACAGCGGCATGCGCGCTAAAGCAGAGTACTGCGACAACGTGCCCCAATGTCCCTCAGACGACGAAAAACCGGCGCCAAGGCCATGAGTGCAGGGCAAGTGGAACAGCTAATTGCAGACTTTGTGGCGGCCGCCGAGCGCTGTCAAAAGGCGGGCTTTGACGGCGTCGAACTCCACGGGGCACACGGCTATTTGTTGTCGGAATTCTTAAGTCCAAAACTCAACCGCCGCGAGGACCAATACGGTGGCTCTGCCGAGAACCGCGCACGCATTTTGATGAAAGTAATTGAAGGCGTTAATCAACGCTGTGGTCGAAGCTTTAGCTTGGGCGTGCGGCTGTCGCCCGAACGCTTTGGCCTCGACAGTAGGGAAATTCACAATCTTGCTGCCCAACTGTTGCTGGACAAACGCTTGGATTACCTTGATATGTCGCTATGGGATTTGGACAAGCCTAGTGAGCACCCAGATTTCAATGGTCAGACGCTGTTAGAAGAATTTGCCGGACTACCGCGCGACGGTGTGCAATTGGGCGCGGCGGGCAAACTGTACACGGCAGCCCAGTGCCAGCAAGCCATTGATGCAGGTCTCGATTTTGTATTCATTGGCCGCGGCGCCATCTTGCACCATGATTTTCCACGCCGAGCGATAGCCAACCCAAATTTTGAAGTGGTCTCGCTACCGGTCACCCGAGTACTTGGCGCAAGAAGCGGTGAGTCCTGTTTTTGCTGACTATCTTGCTACCTGGGAAGGTTTTGTGGCCGATTAAACCGCGCCAGGCATAACAAAAACCTGTGCCAGCAGTGAGCGGACTAAGCGATTACGCAACATGACCTCTTCACGCGGGCACAGCCCAAAACCCACACCCAGCGCGTACATGAGTGGTGCAGAATCGTCGGCATTCACTACCGTGGTTGTGAACATGCGTTGATAAAGCGCCTCACCTAACACCCGAAATTCGCCCCAAAAACTGGTGTCACCAATGCCGGGCACCGATGCTGCAAACAAGTCGCGCAGACAATCGGCGCCCAACACCGCGAGACCGTGCTCACCCTCGACCGTCGCGGGGTGCGTAAGGGCTATCGAGTAGGTCATGCCTAAACACCAGGCAGCCTTGTCAAAGCGTGCCAGGGCCGGGTTCTCGTCCTCACTCTGCAAACCCAAATCTTCAACCGCCGCATAAGCCAACGCGGTCAACATTATGGTGTAGGTGAGTGCCGAGAGCGCCTGTGTTTGCCGATGCTTGTCGTCGTCGGAAAACTCGACCTCAATCAGTGACCAGACATACGCACGCAAACGTGCATAATTCGACCCGTCAGGGTGAGCAATTTGATCAAACATGGCCATATATGCCAGCTTGAAGTCACGGATTGTCTCGCGATCGACCGCCATCAGCCGTAACGAGAATCTGCAACAAATGGATTGGTTTGACGTTCGTGACCAAGTGTCGAGTTGGGGCCGTGGCCGGGGATAAAGGTAATGTCGTCACCGCGTGGAAAGAGCTTGTCGCGAATAGAGCTAATCAGCTGATCGTGATTGCCCATAGGAAAATCGGTTCGCCCTATTGAGCCCGCAAAAATTACGTCGCCAACCCAGGCTACTTTTTGGGGTTCGTAAATAAATACCACGTGGCCGGGGGTGTGTCCGGGGCAGTGCACAACCTGTAGCGTCGCCGCGCCCACCGTCACGGTCTCGCCGTCTTTCAGCCAACGGTCGGGCTCAAAGGCATCGGCATGGGGAAAGCTGGCCATCTGGCACCACTCGGGGAGTTTTTCAATCCAGAATCGGTCCCCTTCTTCAGGTCCTTCAATGGGCACATTGAGTTGTTGGCGCAATACATCGCTCGCGGCACAGTGATCCATATGACCGTGAGTCAGTAGTATTTTTTCCACCGTCGCCGCCATTTTTTCAACCGCGGCCAGTATCCGGTCCACATCGCCACCCGGATCAACAATGGCCGCTTTGCCGGTGCTCTCGCATTTAATGATCGAGCAGTTTTGCTGGTACGGGGTTACGGGCACAATGGTTACGGCAATGGTCATGGGTATCCTTCAGAGCTCATAGCTTAGCCAACGTCACGACACGGCGGCGGTCGAAGCAGTATCACTGTCTGCGGCTGCATGGTTGTCGGCATTGGGGTCATTATAGATGGTTTCGTCAAGTTGCCCTTCTCGATAAGCAACCACGGTAGACACCATAGCATCACCGGTAACGTTGACCGCGGTGCGAATCATATCCAGCAATCGGTCCACGCCAATAATCAGGGCCACGCCCTCTACGGGCAAGCCCGCTTGGGTGAGCACCAGCGACAGTGTAATCAAGCCCACACCGGGTACGGCAGCGGTACCAATAGACGCCAAGCTGGCCGTTAGGATAACCATGAGTAACTGGCTAGCGGTGAGATCAATACCGTACACCTGCGCAATAAAAACGGTGGCCACGCCCTGCATGATCGCGGTGCCATCCATATTTATAGTGGCGCCAAGTGGGATAGAAAAGCCGGCCACGCTCTTGGGCACACCAAGACGTTTTTCTACCGTGCGTAGGGTCACCGGTAGGGTTGCGCCCGATGACGCCGTGCTGAACGCAAAGGCCCATACCGGGCGCATCTTACTAAGCAGTACTCTGGGATTGAGTTTGGTGAGCGTTCGTAGAATAAGCGGGTATACCACCAGCGCGTGAAATATAAGCAACCCAGCGAGCGTGAAAAAATACGCCGCGAGGTCGATGATGGTGGCAAACCCCATGGTAGCAAACAACTTGAGAAGCAGTGCAAACACACCCCAAGGCGCCAGCTCTATGAGTACGCCCACCATTTTCATGACGACCGCTTCCATATCACGAAACCACGCGGCGATGCGCTGACCGGCATCGCCTGCGCGCGTAAGTGCAAAGCCTACGAGTAGGGCAAAAACAATAACTTGCAACATTTCGCCCTTTGCCATGGCGGAAAACGGGTTACTCGGAAAAATATTGACGATCACCTCGGTCAGAGGCGGTGCTGCTTTGGGGTAAAAGATGCACTGCTTTCAATGCTCAGGCCATTGCCGGGACCAATGAGCGTAGCGCCTACAAGGCCCAGAGATACCGCTATGGCCGTGGTAACGACATACAACCCAATTGTGCGCCCGGCAATCGCACCCATACGACTGCTGCTGCCCAGTGAGGTCATACCGCAAATAAGCGACACCAGTACCAACGGGACAACCAACAATTTTAGAGAGGCAATAAAGATGCGACCGATGACGTCGGCTACACCATTGATAACAAATTGGCTCAAAAATTGGGCGACAGCACCCTGCGAGTCGAGTCGTCCCAGCAAAAATTCGAGGGTAGACCCAATGACAATACCTGCCGTCATGGCCAGCAAAATGCGGTTTGTAAGAGACATAAAAATTCTCGCTGTTATCCGTTGTTGCGTTTAATTGCTCAGCGCTTAATCGCTATTGACCGTCGGTTTCACAAGCGCCATCAACATAACTGCTGACCGCTATATCGGCGCAAGCGTTGCAGCCCGACGCGTAGGTTTTTTTGTCGCCAGCCGAAAGCGCCGCACACACGGGCAGATACTCCATGGTACACACCCGCGGTCGCGGCTGCTCGCAGGGCACCGGCGCGGCCATTGAGCTACCCGAGTTACCCGTAGTGGACAAGCTCGCGAGGCACCCGCTGAGCGTCAAGAGGCTAACGAGTAGCGCTACCCCACCCAGGGCGCGAGTCAAAACAGCCTCTGTAACCAGTGACAACCCCATACTTGACCTCTCTTATTTTCTCCTCGCATTTAGCGACAGAGTTACTAACGCCATAGCGACCACCGACTGCAGGCAAAGTGCCCATAAATATTCGCCACTAGCGTACCGGGTGCTTAATAAATTCGCCATGTTGGTAGTCTCTTATGGCCTGTTCAATTTCGGTGCGGGTATTCATAACAAAGGGACCGTAGCCAACAACGGGCTCGGCTATGGGTACCCCAGCAATAACCAATAACTGGGCACCCGAATCACCCGCCGACAACGTCCATGAGCCACCCTGGGATGTGATTAGCAAGTGACGGGGTCCCACGCTTTCAACGGATGGATGCAACGGCTGCCGCAATTTACCCTTATAAAGATAAGCAACAACACACCGACCGGCGAGCCCCTCTAAGGTGAGTGTTGCGTTGGGCCAGATGGTCAAATCCATTAACCCAGCCTGTTCCGCCAGTTCGGCCAGCGGTCCTGTCACCTGCGTGTTATCAAACTGCCAGTGGCCAGCCACCGCTGTCGCCTCTGCATGGCCAATGTTCACCGATGCCAATGCCGCAAGCGGCACATCCCGATAGCGCGGTGGTGCCATTTTAAGCGCTGCAGGCAGGTTGAACCACAGCTGGAATCGTGCAGGCCTTGGGTGTCGAGGGTGGGCATTTCCGAGTGAATAACGCCACTACCCGCCGACATCCATTGGGCACCGCCACCACGAATTTCACCGCGGTTGCCCATGCTGTCTTCGTGAATGATCCCCCCCTCCTTCATGTAGGTAAGAGTTTGCATACCTCGGTGCGGATGCGCAGGAAAGCCTCCAGCAAAATCAGCTCGATAGGGTGAACGCAACTCATCAAGCAGCAACAACGGGTCGGTAGCCTTATCGCCAATCAGTGCGAGACGCTCAATGGCCACACCGTCACCATCGCGGGTTGCCTGACTCGCGCGACACTCAACAATATAACGCTCGGTCACGGCCTTACCCGTACATTTGCACTTGCCAAGAGTTCATCTCGCTGGGCCACTAAGTGACGCTGCCGGGCTGGCAGGTTTACCGCTTCTCCCACCGGTTGCACACTCATCATGGCATCTGTCAGGCGTCGACGGCACGTAACCGACGCCTCGGGCAAGCACTCGGCCATCGCCTCCATATCTGCCATGTTGCCCCAGCAATTTAGCGCAACATCGCAGCCAGCATCGATGGCAGCGCAGGCCAACTCGGGCACCTTACCCGACAGCGCCTTCATATCCAGATCATCGCTCATGAGCAAGCCATCAAAACCTATTTGCTCGCGAACGATGCGCTCGATAACCGTACTCGATAAGGTAGCGCACTGCTCCGAGTCCCAGGCTTCGTAAATGATGTGCGCCGTCATAGCCATTGGCGCATGCGCCAGTGCCCTAAAGGGCGCTAAATCTATTGCCAGATCTGTGGCGGGTGCCGTCACGACAGGTAAATCATGGTGGCTGTCGGCCAGTGACCGACCGTGCCCCGGTATATGCTTGATAACACCAACAATACCCGCATGGGCCAACCCCACTAATGCCGCCCGCCCCAGCTCAGCCACCACCTTGGGGTCTGTGCCAAACGCGCGGTCACCAATGACATCGTGGGCACCCGGCTGGGGCACATCAAGAACCGGCGCGCAGTCAACCGTTATGCCCACTTCAGCAAGATCTAGGCCCAGTGCCTCATAGTTAAGCTCAGCCGCCTGAATAGCCGCTGTGGGGTCGTGCTGCCATAAGTCAGCGAAGCTCTGCGCCGGTGGAAACGCCGACCATTGGGGCGGTTGCAAACGGGCAACGCGACCACCCTCTTGATCAATAAGAATGGGGACATTGTCGCGACCCACAGCATCGCGTAGTGACGCGGTGAGTGCGGCAACTTGCTGGCGCGACTGGATATTGCGCGCAAACAAAATAAAGCCCGCGGGTTGGGCCGCACGAAAAAACGACCGTTCTCGCTCGGAGAGAGCGTGACCGGCCAGACCAAAAATGGCGGGCAGCACTAGGGTTTACTCGCTAAACGCAGGCTCGCCGCGTGCGCTCGCTCGTGGCCAATCAAGGCTGTCACGATCGCCTCGGGCTCATCAAAGACTTGCAGATAACCCAGATCCTCGGGGTCCACATAGCCCTGGGCACCCTGAAAATCCATCAGCCACTTGACGAGATCTGCCCAATAGGCCTCACCCACCAAAACGATAGGACGTCGCTCGGTGCGATTGGTGTTGTAAAGCACCAGCAACTCGAACAGCTCGTCCATGGTGCCAAAACCGCCGGGGAAGATAACAAACCCAAAGCTGTATCGGGTTAGGAAATACTTGCGCGTTAAAAAGTAACGAAACTCGACATGACGATTAATAAAAGGGTTTGGTTGCTGCTCCATGGGCAAGGTGATATTGAGCCCTACCGAGAGCACCTGCTGGGTACTGGCGCCGCGATTGGCCGCCTGCATAATACCGGGGCCGCCGCCGGTAATCACAGGTATGTCGGCCGCCGCTAGTAGCGCCCCCACCGCCTCTGCCGTACAAGCCTCCCAGCTATCTTGCTCACTGCGAGCACTGCCAAACACCGACACTGCCGGCGGCAGGCCGTCAAGCACCTCCGCAGCCGTTTGCAGCTCATGGGTAATCCGCTCAAAAGTCGCCGAGTCCTCGGGCACAAAATCATGGGGGCCCAATGGTTGGTCAGATGTGGTCACAACGTGTCCCTCGACGTGTATGGCGCGCTACACCGCGCGAGTAAACAAGTGATACTTCTTTTTTACCCAGACGCACAATGAAATACTGTCCGTGCAGCGCGCGCGACAGATCAAAGCAAGACGCAGGGTCGCCGTTTTGCTCCGCGGTGATTGACTGGCCATTAATCATGACCGCACCGCGACTCAGGGCGTCCTTTACTTGCTTGCCCGACGCCACCATACCCGCCTCTGTCAGAACCTGAGTGAGGGTTGCGGGCAAATCACGACCCGACAGGTCTGTTGCAGGCAGACCATCGAGCTGCAGCTGAGCCAAGTCATCGGCCGATAACGTCGTTGGGTCGCCATTGAAAAGCGCCTCGGTAATACGCTGGGCGGCCAGCAAACCCGCGTCGCCATGCACCAGCCGGGTTACTTCCTGTGCCAGCACGCCCTGAGCCTGGGGTCGACCTTCACGGGCCGCATCCTCCGCTTCGACCGCAGCGATCGCCTCTACCGGCAGAAAAGTGAAATAGCGCAAAAATTAATACACATCGGCGGCGGCGGTATTCAGCCAGAACTGATAAAACGCATAGGGCGAGGTTTTTCTGGGATCGAGCCAAATGGTTCCCGACTCGGTTTTGCCAAACTTAGTGCCATCGGCCTTGGTAATAAGCGGCATCGTCAGGCCAAAAACCTGACCACCGTGCAGACGACGAGTCAGATCGATGCCGCCGGTGATATTGCCCCATTGGTCAGAGCCGCCAATTTGCAAACCACAGTCATACAATTTGTGGAGCTCGGAAAAGTCGAATGACTGCAAAATCATGTAGGTAAATTCGGTAAAACTAATACCCGCGCCATCGCGCTCAATGCGCTGTTTAACCGACTCCTTTTGCACCATGGCGTTGACTGAAAAATGCTTGCCAATATCGCGCAGGAACGTCAGGACATTCAAATCCTGGGTCCAGTCGAGGTTATTAACCACCAAGGCAGCGTTGTCACCCTCCAAGCGAATAAAGCGGCTTACCTGCTGACGAATTTTATCGGTCCAACCCGCCACGACGTCGGGGGTATTCAAGGCGCGCTCTGCCGCCTTAAAGCTGGGATCGCCAATAAGCCCGGTGGCACCACCCACCAATGCCAACGGCCGGTGACCCGCCTCCTGGAAACGCCGCAACATCAGTAGCGGGACCAACGAGCCAATGTGCAAGCTATCGGCGGTTGGATCAAAGCCGCAATAGAGCGTGCGGCTGCCTCCATCGAGCCAATCGACAATGGCATCTTCGCCGGCTATTTGAAATACAAGACCGCGGGCGCGCAGGTCAGCAAGAAGCGCACTTGACATAATTTCAGAAGCTTTCATCGTTTCGGGGCACGTAGTATCCCACATTTGTACCGTTTTCAGGGCCTAGCCTGGCACTCACGCGTTTTCCACCCCCCTGCATTCGCGTATAGTGGCGCCAACGTAAAGGGTTATTGCCAGTGACTTACACCTTGCTCGACAGCTTGCGCTCGCTCACAAGTCCTCGCAAACAGCGGCGAGGGGCTACTCCGCGCGCCACAAGGATGTCCCGCACCCTATCGGTAGCGGGCTTGGAGCGTCACCACCTCACCCTAGGTGCTCTGCTGGTTAGCGCCGGATTTTTAGCACTAGTACTACTACAGCCCGCTGTCAGCACGGGGCAAAGCGATACCTCCAATGACAGGCACGAAGCCCTGGAACCCATTGTCGTATCGGCCCAAAGGCTCCCCGACCCCAGTACCGTGCTGCCCGCCTGGCACACGGAGACCGTTGGCAGGGGCGATAATTTGTCGCTTATTTTTGGCCGAGCAGGATTTACTGATCGCGATGTCTATCAGGTGAGTAGTGCCGACGGTGGACGCGCCCTACGTAAAATTTATCCGGGTGAGACATTGGCGTTTCTCACCGACACTAGCGGCCAACTGCTTAAGGTTAAACACCAACAATCACAACTGCGCTGGACTACCTTTACTCGCGAGGGGTCACGCTACCGTTCGATCGTTACCGAACGTACGCCGGAGCTTCGCGAGCGCGGCGACACCATGACCATCACGTCGTCGCTATTTGTCGCAGGCCAAGACGCGGGTCTTTCCAATGGAGTCATTATGGATCTTGCCGGCGTTTTTGGTGGAGTGATCGATTTCGCCTTGGACCCACGAGTGGGCGACACCATTGAACTGGTGTTTGAAGAACAATACCTCGATGGGGAGAAGCTGGCCGACGGCGATATTGTTGCGGCTGCGTTTACCAATAAGGGCCAAACCTACGAGGCGTATCGCTATACCGACAGCCAAGGCGATACCAGCTACTACGATGAGCAAGGTGTCAGCATGCGCAAGGCCTTTCTCAAGGCGCCCGTTGATTTTACCCGCGTGAGTTCCAATTTTAATCCCAATCGCCTGCACCCCATTTACAAGACCAAACGACCCCACCGTGGCACAGACTATGCGGCGCCGCGTGGCACACCCGTCTATGCCGCCGGCGATGGGCGTGTGGCAGAGGCGGGCTATACCCGCGCAAACGGTAATTATGTCTTTATTCAGCACGGTGAAACCTACAAAACGCACTACCTCCACCTTGATAAACGCCGGGTAAAAAAGGGCGAACGTGTACAACAAGGGGCGGTTATTGGCACAGTCGGTTCAACAGGGGCGGCAACAGGGCCGCACCTGCACTATGAATTTTTAGTCAGCGGCGTGCACCGCAATCCGCGCACCGTGCACAAGCTGCTCCCCAAAGCCAAATCACTACCAAAAACCGAGCTAGCGCGGTTTCAGGCCGCCATTGAATCGCCCGTACAGCAACTGGCCTCATTGCGGCAGCAAACGCGTCTAGCGCTGGCCGACTAATCATGCAGCGAGCACTGAGAAACCAAGCCGTCCAGCCAAAGCAGCGCGCCACCACATGGTTAGATCAACACCGAGTCCAGTGAGCGAGCAACGCGAACAGTATTATGTTGGCTTAATCTCAGGGACGAGCGTCGATGGCGTTGACGCGGTGGTTCTTCGGGTGAGCGCCAATAAGCTAAATCTCATTGCCACCCACGCCGCACCCTACCCGCAAGCGTTACGTGATGCCATTTTGAGTTTGGCCCAGCCAGGTATTGGTGAAGTAGATCGACTGGGCCAAGCCGACGCCAGCATCGCTGATTGTTTTGCCCAAGCGGCACTGCAAGTCATTGACGAGGCGGGGCTAACGCCTGCGGATATCACAGCGATTGGCAGTCACGGACAGACGGTGCGCCATCGCCCAGATTTGGCGCGCCCCTTTACCCTACAAATAGGCGATCCCAACCGAATAGCTGAAGTCACCGGTATCACAACAGTGGCTGATTTTAGGCGTCGCGATATGGCCGCTGGGGGACAAGGTGCTCCTTTGGTACCGGCCTTTCACCGCGCAGCATTTGACTTAGGCGGCTCAAAGACCGCAGTTGTCAATATTGGGGGTATTGCCAATATCACGCTCCTCGATCCCCAGGGCGAGGTTAAAGGCTTTGATAGCGGACCCGGCAATACCTTAATGGATGACTGGAGCAGGCAGCACTCGGGCCAGGCCTTTGATGAGAGTGGTAACTGGGCACGACAAGGCACAGTAGATGAGACATTGCTGGAGCGCTTGCTTGATGACCCCTATTTTGCGCGAGCGGCACCCAAAAGCACTGGGCCGGAATATTTTAGTCCCCAGTGGTTGATGCAACATCTTGAGGGCTTTGCTCCACTTGAACCCACCGATGTTCAGCGGACGTTACTGGAGTTAACCGCACGCTCGATCAGCGCGGCGTGGGTTAACGAGCCACTAGCACAGATAGCCGTTTGCGGGGGTGGTGCCCACAACACACTGCTCATGGAGCGGATCGCCTCCCTCAATGCACCCGCCCAGGTGCTGACCACCGAGACGCTAGGCATTCACCCGGACTGGGTAGAGGCCGCGGCTTTTGCATGGTTGGCCTACCGAACGCTCAATCAACTACCGGGGAACGAACCGAGTGTGACCGGCGCTGCAGGATATCGAGTATTGGGGCCGTTTATGGCGGAGCGGCCATGACGCCAACTGATTGAACGACGATAAGTAAGTTATCATCACGCACGTCTATACCCCTACACTCGATAAGACGCCTACGCGTGCCTGACCGAAGCCAATGTTTGCTGTGCTCGAGTGGGGTTTTGTATTAAATAGAGAACGAGGCGCCACAACCACACGTGGTGACAGCATTGGGGTTATGAATAATAAAACGCGAGCCCTCAAGTCCCTCGGTGTAGTCAACCTCTGACCCAACTAAATACTGATAAGACATAGCGTCGATGACGGCGGTCGCACCATCTTTTTCCACCACCATATCGTCGTCGGCAGCATTCTCATCAAAGGTAAAGCCGTACTGAAACCCGGAGCACCCGCCACCGGTTATGTACACACGTAACTTGAGTTTGGGGTTGCCCTCGTCTTCGACCAGCGCGCACACCTTGCGGACCGCGCTGTCGGTTAGACGAATCTCATTGGGATCAAAAGCTTCAACAACTGTCATGGGTGCATTCCGCGAGGGATTTTCTCTGCAAATTTTCTTGTTTCGGACTGTCTCTCGTGAGACTCGCCGCTACCGAGTAACTTGTTCAAACGAGAGTGTAGCGCACTGCCAATGGAGGTTGATCTATAAAAATGCAACAAACTGCCTAGACTCCCGTCAACCAACGCTAGGCGTCACCCGCCGAGGCCTGGGCTTTAGCCTCACGCTTGGCTGCCAAGTCGTCGGACACTGGCGCCGCGTGGCGCAAACCGCCATTAACTTTGCAACCCACGGCCATTTCGATCAGGTGGTAATACACGTCGCCGTCAACCTCGGCTTTTTCGGCCAGCTCAAGCCGCCCCGATGCATGGATGTCGCCTGCCACTTTACCATTCACCATCGCCAGAGGAACGCGTATTTCACCTTCTACCGCTCCGCCATCGACCACTCGGAGCATGGCCTCTTTGCCTGATTCGGCAACGATAGAGCCAACCACTCGGCCCTCAACGTCTAAATTACCCGAAAATACAATATCGCCGGTAATGGTTGTTTCTTTGGCGATCAAAGTCGTACTGCCCTGTACCGCCGTCAACGGCTGTTGCTCTTTTCTTCCCAGCATAGTCACCCTCCCTGAGTGAGATTTGCCGCTACCGGCGCACCCAATATGTCAGTCCACGCATAACTGTATTCCGCGGTCTGTTTTTCTGGCTTGGTTGTCACAACCTGTAGCGTGACTCGCTCTGGCTCAAACCCCGGCGGCAGCGTGAGCTCTCCGAGCTTGCGCTGAAAATAACGAAAATTCAATTCAATCCCGCCGCTCACCAGTGCGTCATCCAGCTCCGCCAACGAGTAGGCCGTGGGCAGTCCATTGTGCTGCCCCCAAACAATCACCTGCAACTCAGCTTTGTAGCGCCGCTTACCCGAGCTCGACGACTGAGCCCCCTGCTGCGCTACAAGTTGATAGCTATAAACCCCAGGCACCTGTGTAGGCCGCAGCAGCGGTTCGCGCACCAGCACCCCAGCAATTTGTTCCTCGGGCGCAATCACGCCACGGTAAAACGCCAATTCTCGCTCGAGCTCATCAATACTGCCTCGACTCGCCGCAAGCTCGCTTCGCAGCTGTTCCAGTGTTTGAGCCTCAATAGCCAGCTGCGTTTCGAGGGCTATCGCTCGGGTGCGCAGCTCGTCGGCAGAATCATCATAGGGGAGTCGATTGCGCAGAGCTTGCTGTCCACCAACGTAACAGGCACCAGCAAGCGCTGCAACAAGCGCCGCAGCCCCAGCTAATCGACGACGCCTAAGCGCCGCAGGATTTTCTCGACGAATAATGGTTCGATGGTTGTCGCGGGCCATGGCAGCAGGTCGTTAAGGCATCAAAGCAATGACGTCGAGCCCAGCGGGCTCAGGCAAATCAAACATAAGATTCATTGCCTGCACTGCCTGCCCCGACGCGCCTTTTACCAAATTATCGATAACAACCGTGACAACCACCGTGTCTCGCTGTTGTGGTGTAGCCACAGCAATGCGGCACTGGTTGGCGCCCCGTACGCTACGTGTTTCGGGTGTTGAACCGGCGGGGAGCACGTCCACAAAAGGCTCTTGCGCATAGCGAGTTTCAAAAACGGCCTGGAGATCAGCCTCCCGGTCTCGCAGCGTGGCAAAAAGCGTCGAATGAATACCGCGACTCATGGGCACTAAATGGGGTACAAAGGTCAGAGCGACCGGCTCGGCGGTCATTGCCGCCAGACCCTGCTCTATCTCGGGTAGATGCCGATGCCCGCGGACACCATAGGCCTTAAAGCTGTCGCCCGCCTCGGTCAGCAAGTTGGCAATTTTGCCCTGACGACCGGCACCGCTGACCCCTGAGGCACTGCTGGCAATGAGCTGCCCCGGGTCAATCAATCCGGCTTCCAAGAGTGGCATAAACCCTAACTGCACCGACGTTGGGTAACAGCCGGGACAGGCAACAAGCTGCGCGCCTCGAATCGCCTCGCGATTGTTCTCGGGTAAGCCATAAACCGCCTGCTGACACAGCGCGGGACTGGTGTGGGGCTCGCCATACCAAGCCTCCCAGGTGGGTACATCACGCAGGCGATAGTCAGCAGACAGATCGACGACGCGAACACCCGCATCAACAAGGGTGGGTACGGTTTGCATGGCAACGTTGTGGGGCGTGGCAAAAAACACCACATCGCACGCGGTAAGCTGGGCGGTCTCAGGGTCCGAAAAAGCCAGGTCCGTGTGGCCGCGCAAATTGGGAAACAAATCGTCCACGCGACGACCCGCCTCACCGCGAGAGGTGATGACCGTTAACTCAACCGATGGGTGACGCAATAGCAGGCGTAGCAATTCGACGCCGGTGTAGCCAGTACCACCGACAATACCTACTTTGATCATGTTTTCTCCCAGCTTTCTGATAAGGTTCAGGTTCGACACTTTCTCATTTTATGCCGAGGTCGTCATGCTTTGGGTTCAAGGCTTTCACGTGATTTTTATGGTTTGCTGGTTTGCAGGCCTTTTTTACTTACCGCGCATCTTTGTTTACTACGCCCAGGCCGAGGCCGATACAACCAAGCGCACCCTCGCTACCATGGCGCGCAAACTCTATAAATTTGTTACCCCTTTCATGGTGCTGACTGTGGTATTTGGCCTGTGGCGACTCAGTTTTCAGTGGGAGTACTACCTAACGGCCACCTGGATGCAGGCCAAATTAGCCGGCGTTGCTTTTCTTATTGGTTATCACATCCAGTGCGGTGTCTACATGGGTAGAATCGATCGCGGTGAAGATCAAAAGACCCACGTGTTCTACCGATTTTTTAACGAAGTACCGGTACTCTTTCTATTCGCCATTGTGCTCTTTGTTTACACCCGACCTTTTAGCTAGGAGCAGCGCTTTAGTTAGGACTAGCGCGACACGCCACGACCGGCGTTAGGCTCCACACCCACGCCCAACGCTGGAGGTTCAGCGCTTCATGCCCGAGGCCCGCCCACGGTGTTTTTGCAACCGAGCCGCTGGCGCCAGCACTTAATGGGCTGCTGCGGAACTCGCGCGCGTTGCGCGCTCAAACAGTCCTCGCAGACAACCCCCATCAAGTGCCTCTGCCAAAGCGCGGCCAATGGTTGCAAAAACACCGTAGGCGAACCTCGAGCAGCAGGCATCGCAATGCCTCATTATGGTTTTTTGGATGATAGCGCTGAGTACTTTTGGGCTTTATGACCGTCAGATAGCCATCAAACACCAAAAAATATCGCTACTATTTCAGCGGCGGCGATTAACGCCAAATTAGGCGTAACCCCAAACGCACACATAGGATGCACTTATCTACAGCACCTGCGATAATCGCGACAAATTATGAACAGAAGTAGACCCATGACACGATCCGAAGAGTTATTTGAACGCGCCAAAAAACCATTCCAGGTGGCGTTAATTCCCCCGTCCGCGCCTTTAAGGCCGTAGGCGGCACACCGCGATTCATGGCACGTAGCGACGGTGCCTACATTTATGACGCCGACGGCAATCAGTACATTGACTACGTGTTGTCATGGGGACCCATGATTATGGGGCACAACCACCCAGAGGTACGCGAAGCCGTCATCAAGGCCGCCGAACACGGCCTAAGCTTTGGCTGCCCTACCGAAATTGAGTGTGAGTTAGCTGAGACTATTTGCGCTTATGTGCCGAGCGTCGAGTTATTGCGTATGACCAGCTCGGGCACCGAGGCCACCATGAGTGCTATTCGCTTAGCGCGTGGTGCTGGGGCGCGACAAAATTATTAAATTTGAAGGCTGCTATCACGGTCATTCAGACTCACTGTTAATCAAAGCCGGGTCGGGCGCACTTACCTTTGGTGTACCCAGCTCTCCGGGCTTGCCCGACGTGCTGGCCCAGCACACCGTAACCCTGCCCTTCAATGACGCGGCGGCACTTGAGCAGGCCTTTGCTGAGCTGGGCGATCAGATTGCTTGTGTCATTACCGAGCCCGTTACCGGCAACATGAACTGCATACTGCCTGAACCAGGCTTTATGGAGACCATGCGGGAGCTGTGCACGCGCCACGGCGCGATACTCATTTTTGATGAGGTGATGACGGGGTTCCGCTTTGGCACCGGTTGCGCTCAGAGTTGGCTGGGGATTACCCCTGACCTTACCTGCTTTGGCAAAGTTATTGGCGGTGGCATGCCGGTAGGTGCCTTTGGTGGTCGTCGTGACATCATGGAGCACATCTCGCCCTTAGGACCGGTTTACCAGGCCGGCACCTTGTCGGGAAACCCAGTTGCTATGGGCGCAGGCTTGGCGACCATGAAAATTATTGGTCGAGACGGGTTCTACGACAAGCCTTTTGCTCACACGAAAGCATTGTGTGACGGTATGCAAGCGGCAGCTGACAAAGCGGGCGTGCCCTTTACCACCAACCACGCCGGCACCATGTTTGGCGGCTTTTTCACCGAAGAATCCAAAGTCATTAACTACCAGCAGGTCATTGGCGCCAATACCGAAGCCTTCAACCAATTTTTCCACCTGATGCTGAATGCCGGCGTGTACTTAGCCCCCGCCTCCTTCGAAGCTGGCTTTATGTCCTCGGCACATACCGACGGCGACATTCAAGCCACCATCGATCGCGCAGCTCAAGCCTTCGCAGCACTTTAAGGGGAACGTTATGGCGCCAACACCTCGAGGTCCATTCCCACAAACCCGTATGCGTCGTATGCGCGCTCAGGCTTTTTCGCGCGCGCTCATGTCAGAAAATACCCTAACGGTGGCGGACTTGATCTACCCGGTATTTGTTCTTGAGGGTGAAAACCAGCGTCAGGCTGTTCCGTCTATGCCCGGTGTAGAGCGCCTCTCTATCGATTCACTTTGCGAGCTCGGCAAAGAAGCCGTTGACCTGGGTATTCCGATGTTTGCGCTGTTCCCGGTGGTTGGACAGGCACAAAAATCGCTGTTGGCCGAGGCCGCCTGGGACCCTAACGGGCTAGTACAGCGGGCAGTCGCGGCACTCAAAGCCGCTTGTCCTACCTTGGGTGTAATGACCGACGTGGCACTCGATCCTTACACCACCCACGGACAAGATGGCATCATTGACGAGGCCGGCTACGTACTCAACGACGTGACCACCGAGGTGTTAGTGAAACAAGCCCTATCGCATGCCGTTGCCGGTGCCGACTGCGTGGCACCCTCTGACATGATGGACGGACGCATTGGCGCCATTCGCCACGTGCTGGAGGCCAATGGTCATGTGAATACACTCATCATGGCCTACTCAGCCAAGTACGCCTCAAGTTACTACGGACCATTTCGCGATGCTGTGGGCTCGGCTGGAAACTTAAAGGGCGGTGATAAGAAAACCTATCAGCAAGATCCGGCTAACCTCGACGAGGCTGTTCATGAATGCGCCTTAGATCTTGCAGAGGGCGCCGACATGATTATGGTCAAGCCCGGTATGCCCTATCTCGACGTCGTGCGCCGAGTAAAAGACGAACTCAAGGCCCCCACCTTTGCCTATCAGGTCAGCGGCGAATACGCCATGCACCAAGCGGCTTTTGAGAAAGGCTGGCTAGACCGAGACGCGGTAACACTCGAGTCATTATTGGCCTTTAAGCGCGCCGGCGCCGACGGCATCCTGACTTACTTTGCCATGGATGCCGCACGACTGCTCAAACGCTGACACACCCTAGGGTTGATAGCTGCTGTGGTCATCTCCCGTTGCTCTGACGTTGTTTTTGGCTCAACGCGCACTGCTTTGGGCCGCGTGGTGGCAAGCGCCATCATGGCCTGCCTGGTTATAGCCAGTCCCTTGAGTCATGGTCAACTTGATGCAAACGATGGTTGCGACTGTTTATGGCAAGGCAGCTTTGCCGAAGTGGCGCCCACCACTGACCTGGTGGTGTTGGGCTCGGTTACCGCCGTTAAAGGCAATGCGGTTGACTTGGCTGTCGAGCGAATATTACAGGGCGAGAGCTGGCTAGAAACGATTCGTATCTGGATGAAAGCGCGTCATTATTGTCGTCCCCCTGCCGAGGAATTTCCCCAAGGAAGTCGCTGGGTATTGGCATTACAACGCATTAGCAGCCTACCTGAAGATGGTTTCAATCCGTTGACACCCAACATGAGTTATGGACGCGTGCATGATTACCGCCTCTCAAGCTGCGGCGGCTATTTTCTCAAGGCCACCGAGGACGCCGCCATGGGTAATGTGGTCGACTCAATGCCCCGTTGGGAGTATAGCCCCGACATGACGCCTATTCTCATTGATTTGCTTCACGCTTATTTGCAAGGCAAGGCCACTGCCGCGGCGCTTGAGGAAGCCAGCCGCGAGGACCCGGCGGCTAAAAATCTCATGCTCGACACCAAGAGTTTTTTACGTGGCCAAGAACAATGGCTCGACGAAGACAACAACTAGCGCTGTGCTGCTTCCATAAGCTCGTCTAGCATCATCAGCGACAACCCCCAAATCTGATTGCCCTGATAGATGTAGGAGTCCGATTGGAGAGACTCTCCTTGCCATTGCCACTTCAAAAGTGCGCGATTACCCCGATCAAGTAAAAACTGCAGTGGCACCCACACCACGCCATCCACCTCGTAATTGGGGGTTAATACCGGCGGTTTGTGCAATGCAAAAACGAAAGGCGTAATGAGCATTTCGGGGCGATCGGGACGCCAATTGGTATTGAGATCGCCCAACTCGCAAATCAATTCTCCTGCCTGCAATAAATCGAGGCCAAGTTCTTCACGCGTCTCGCGCAACGCACAGGCGAGGTTATCGGCATCGTCACGATCTCGACGCCCACCAGGAAAGCCCATGTGGCCAGACCACGGATCACCCGCGCGTTCAGCGCGGCGAATCATTAATAAGCTCACGCCTTCATCGGTAGCCAGCAAGCCAATGGCGACGGCGGCTTTTTTCTCCACAGGGCCATAACTGCGCACCGGCTTCTTGTGACGCTTGAGTCGCTGGGTCAGTTGCTGCATAACGAGGGGCATTGAAGATCCTGTGTTTGGGGGCTTACAAAATAGCGCGCATCGAAAAAAGCGCACGCCTAGCGGCTACAGCGCATCAATGTTACCCAATGGCGGCTGTAAACCCATGCTGGTAGCGTGAGTGCCCCGCTCAAGCTGCCTATGCTGAGATTAATGGTGCCATTATTCTCAGGAAGCGGCACTGCTAAGACGGTGGCAGCAGAGAGTCTACACAGGTAAAAGACCAACTTCATGATTAATCCAAGACACGCTGTCGAGAGATTAAGAAATCAATTCACACAAATGGCGACATAACATGGAAGACTCACCGGTAACCTTGCGACGGGCAGCCCTCGCAGACCAGGCGGTACTGCTCGAACTCATTGCTCTGTTCTGCCAAGCGGATGGCCACAGCTTTGATGAGGGCCGCATCCGAGGGGCACTACCGGCGCTACTTGAACACGATGACTTTGGACGCATTTATCTCATTGTGACCCACGATGATGACACTCGTGATGGCAATGGGAACGGCATCGAAGAGAGCGCGAGAGCTCACCCTGTTGGTTACCTGGTCACCACCTGGGGCTACAGCCTGGAGTCTGGGGGGCGCGAAGCGCTAATTGATGAGCTGTTTGTTCGCGAGCGTGGTCAAGGTTTGGGAGCAAGTGCCATGAACGTGTTACTCAACACCCTCAAAGCCGAGGGTTTCACAGTGGTTTTTCTGGAAACCGAGCGAGCCAATCACCGCGCCCGTCGGTTCTATAAGCGCTTTGGATTTGAAGAAGATGATTCCATCTGGATGAGTCGGCCACTCAACGCAACGCAGAGTGCTTAATGTTGCGGGTCAATGTGTTGTCCCGTGGTGTCATTAATTCGAAACCAGCCTGCCAGTGATAATCTATCCCGGGCAACGGGCGAAACCTCATGCAACATATCTTCCGATAGAAACAATACAACGGTGCCCAGCTGGGGCGTAACTTTAACAGTGGGCCCGCCAAACCCCTGGGGATACAACACCAGCTCACCGCCCTGGTCGGGCTGCCAACCTTTGTTTAGATAGGCGACCAAGGAGACCCGACGGTTAGAGCTACCTTTAAAGGCGTCATAATGGCGGGCGTAAAAATCGCCGCGCTGGTAATGAGCCAGGTGACACTCAAAATCCCACAGGCCCAAAAAAAGCCGTTGGTTCAAACCTAAACGCAGCGCCCACATAGCACTAAACCAACCACTGAGCGTTGCTTCGGTGGGATCAAGCCAGGCAATCTTATCGCGGCGAACAAACGTATTTTTGTGCTCGTCACCGCCTCGACCAATGGCTGCTGGCCTAAAAGACTGGGCATGACTTTCTGCTGCACGAATGAGCTCATTGACCACGGGTTCCGGTATGATGTTGGGCAAGACGATGTAGCCCTGGTTTTCGAGTGACTGACTGATGTCAGAGATGGGCAACCAGTTGGACTGCACATCATTAAGGGGGAGTTCCGCCACGCGGCATGCTTCTCGCAACTAACAAGCGTGCTGTGTACACCTTCTCGAGGTGTTTAGCTCTCGCTGTTTTTGGCAAAAGGAACATTACGTGAAGAAATATGCTGCCTATGCAATAGGCGCTGCGCTGGTGGACACCGAAATTCAGGTGGCCGACGACGAGCTCAAGGCGATGAATGTGGAAAGGGCATGATGACCCTGGTCGACCAGGATCGGCAAGCCGAACTACTTGGCCACCTGTCAGATCACCTCGTTAGGGCCAGTCACGCGTCAGGCGGCAGCGCAGGCAATAGCATGATTGGCACCGCGCTGTTTGGGGCCCCTACCTTCATGAGCTGTAAGGTTGCCGCCGATACCGACGGCGATATTTATTTGCAAGACCTTGAGGCCTCAGGGGTTGCCCACAGCCTCAATGACAAGCGCGGCGAAGGCACCACCGGTAAGTGCCTGGTGCTCATTACGCCCGACGCCGAACGCAGTCTAAATACCTACTTGGGTATCTCTGAAACGCTGTCTATTGCCGAAGTGGATGAGCAGGCCATTGCAGCGTCGGAATGGGTGTACCTAGAGGGTTACCTAGTAACCTCACCCACGGGCCATGCCGCGGCTGTGCACACCCGCCAAATTGCCGAGGCCAGCGGGGCAAAAGTGGCCGTGAGCTTTTCGGATCCGGGAATGGTGCAATTCTTTCGCGACAACATGACGGAAATGGTCGGCGACAAGGTGGATCTGGTGTTCTGCAATGAGGCCGAAGCGCTGGAGTGGGGGCAGACCGATTCACTGCAGGCTGCCTGCAATAGCATTGCCCAGGTCGCCGATACCTATGTTGTAACGCGCGGCGCCAAGGGCGCCATCGTGTTTGATGGCAAAGCCCAAACTGAGGTTCTGGCGCACCAAGTCACCGCGGTTAACACCAACGGGGCTGGCGATATGTTTGCTGGGGCATTTTTATACGGCCTGGCTCGGGGTGAGAGCTATACGCGCTCGGCAGAGTTTGCTGTGCGCGCAGCGGGCGAGGTGGTCAAGCATTTTGGGCCACGCCTGACTCCCCAGGGTTATCGAGCGCTGCGCACCGAATTCTTTGGCGACTGATTAAACAGTCGGTCATAATGTTGGCGTATAAAAGCGCGCACATGACAATGAAGGGCTCCGGCTCGAAAAGCCCGACAGCCGCGACCCCATGTACTAGCAGGTAAAGACCCATGAGCAACAACGATGTAAAACCAACGATCAAACCCGATCCACTGTACCAAATGCTCCGCCAAGAAGATGGGGATGCCTTCAATGCAAACCGCGACTCCATGGACACCTCGCAACTCAAAAGTGGCGACTACCGCGGCCGAGATCTGCGCAAGCTGAATGCTCGGGGCCTTGACTTTAGCAACGCCTATTTTCGCAATGCGGACTTATCGGGCATTGATTTCCGCGAGACAAATCTGGAGGGCGCCAGCCTGCTGGACGCTAAGGTATCGGGGGTCTATTTCCCCGACGAGCTCAGCGCCGAAGAAATAAGACTGTCGCTACAGACAGGCACACGCTTGCGTTACACCCGGTGACAAATGGACAATGCAGCAGACTTACGGCGATCCTATCGGTGTGTAACATCGGCGGTTTAAGCCGCGCGTGGCGCGAGCGCACCAGGGCGCTGATAGTGGGTGCCGCTTTGCTCGCATCAACCCTAATGCCTATTTGCGCACAGGCACAACTCGACCTCAGTGCATTCAAAAGCGACTCACCGCAATTTTTGCCCGTCGAGCAAGCCTATCAGTTAGAGGTTGAGCAAACTTCAGATAAAGGCTTGCGCCTGTACTGGCAGATTGCCGACGGCTATTACCTTTACCAACATCAATTCAAAGTAAAAATTGACGATGCCACGGGAACTGTTGGGTCAGACCTTGAGTTTCCGCCGGCCAAACAAAAAGTCGACGAGTTTTTTGGCGACGTACAGGTTTATTACCAAAACGCCGACCTTAAACTGACCGCAGAGCGCGCCTTTGGCACGGCGCGGCTCGCCGTGACCTCTCAGGGATGTGCCGATGCGGGTCTGTGCTACCCGCCCAATACCGAGATTTTTACAATTGACGTAACAAGTGGCCAGATTAGCCGCGGCGAGCCCGACTCGCTGAGTAGTCTTCTAGCCAGTAGCGATAGACGTACAGCGGCGCAGGCAGAGATCGCGCCGCAAACCAGCGCCGGCCAGATTACCTTGTTATCAGCACTGGTCTTTGCCTTTTTGGGCGGGCTTATTCTCAATGCCATGCCCTGCGTCTTTCCCATTTTATCCCTCAAAGTATTGAGCTTTGCCACCGGTGACCCAACGCAGCACCACCGCCATGCCTGGTGGTATTTAGCCGGTGTCGTGGCGAGTTTCGTGGGTGTCGCCAGCGTACTGGCGTCCTTGCAAAATGCCGGCCAGCTCATTGGCTGGGGCTTTCAGCTGCAATCACCGGGTTTTGTTATAGGCCTTGCGTACCTGTTTACCGCCATGGGTTTGTCATTGTCAGGAGTCGTTCACTTCGGCGGAAGCTTGATGAATGTGGGCAATTCGCTAGCCGGGCAAGGTGGCAACAAGGGCAGTTTCTTTACCGGTGTGCTGGCAGTGGTTGTGGCGAGCCCCTGTACGGCACCGTTCATGGGCTCAGCATTGGGGTTTGCTCTTACCCAGCCCATGGCGCTGGCACTGGGTGTTTTCGCCGCGCTGGGTGTGGGTATGGCGTTCCCCATGGTGCTGCTGAGCTACAGCGCAACCGCCCGCGCATGGCTTCCTAAACCGGGGCCGTGGATGGAGACCCTCAAAGAACTACTCGCCTTCCCGCTATACGCTACCACTGTCTGGCTTTTATGGGTTGCCGGTAAACAAGCGGGTATCGATACCATGGCTTCGGCGCTCGCCGGGTTGGTGCTACTGGCTCTGGGTCTGTACCTGTATCGAGACAGCATGGCGCGCAAACTCGTTGCGCTGGCCATTCTGGGGGCGGCTATCGCATTGGCCAGTTACCGCGCACCGGTTGGCGCTGAGCAGACCACAGCCCATCGAGCGCCCGGTACGGTAGCCTGGTCCCCTGAGGCACTCGCGGGTTTACGTCGCGAGGGTGTACCGGTATTTGTAGACGTGACAGCCGACTGGTGCATTACCTGCCTGGCCAATGAGCAGGCGGTGTTGTTTACCAAGCGAACGCGTGCGGCTTTTGAGGAGGCGGGCGTGGTTTACATGGTGGCCGACTGGACTAACTACGACGAGACCATTGGCGCCTTTGTTAAAAGTCATGGCCGCAATGGCATACCGCTGTACGTTATGTACCCAGCCAACCCTCAGGCAACCCCGTTTTTGCTACCCCAGTTACTAACCTTTGGTGTGCTTGAAGACGCGCTGGCGGCAGCAACCAACAAGGGTAAATCTTAACCACGGCGCTTTGCAGCGAGCGAGCGCCAAATTCACAAACGCCTTGGGAGATTTTGATATGCGTGCAACTCATCACTACCGCAACATCGTTGCCGGCTTGGCGCTGACACTGCCCATGAGTGCCAGCCAGGCTCAAGTGGTCATTGACGAACTGTGGGTACGAGCCATGCCCCCCAGCCAAACCATGACCGCGGCCTACGGCTCGGTGACCAACCACGGTAACGAGGCAATTATCATTGAGGGGGTTAACGCCAGCTTTGCGGCCACAGCCACGCTGCACAGTAGCGTGAACGATGGCGAGTCGGTACGTATGGCCGCCATGGGAGCGGTCACCTTGGCGCCGCACGAATCACTGATCCTCACTCCCGGCGGTAATCACATCATGTTGATGGATGTAGGCCATATGCCCGGTGCCGACAGTAGCGTGCAGATTTGTTTCGACACCAGCGGACAGCCCGTGTGTGCCATGGCAAAGGTATTGCGCGATGCACCGGCCTCACAGCATGATGACCATCACCATCACATGAATCACTAAGATCCAGTATGCTTGAGCCAAGGCCCTGCTAGGAGTCACGGATGTCACCGCTTGCCAGCGTCAAAAAATTCATCAATCAGCTCAAGGATACCCTTGTACTCAATGGGCTTACTGGCGGCAACACCCCGCTGACGCCCTGGATTGGCGGTCTGTTGGGGCTATACCTTGTGCTAGTGAGCGGATTGGGCATTCACTGGAGCCAGACACCGGACAGTTTTGATGTTGTTGGCAACGCACAACGCTACGCCGGCGAGTACGAGCAACCGGTAGTCACCGGAACCGCTACCACAGCGGCGCTACTGCAAGTGATCACCACCCTGCTTGAGAAGCCCGGCGGTTATACCCACAACGACATTACGCCACCCGGCGTCTTTATGGACAACATGCCCAACTGGGAATACGGCGTACTGGTGCAATCACGCGACCTCGCCCGGGCCCTGCGCGAGGTGCTCAGCCGCTCGCAGAGCCAGTCCAAAGAAGATGTGGACCTGACGCTGGCCGAGCCACGCATCAATTTTCAATCGGACAGCTGGGCACTACCCGCCTCCGAGAGCGAGTATGCCGACGCGAGGCGCTATTTGCTGGCCTATTTCAAACGACTACCAGAGCGGGGCGACAAGAGTTCGCAGTTTTACGCGCGCGCTGACAATTTACGTTTTTGGCTCAGCATGGTGGAAAAACGGTTGGGCAGCCTTTCTCAGCGCCTATCGGCCAGTGTCGGCCAGCGACGCCTGAACACCGACTTAGCCGGTGATCCGGCGGCTTCGAGCTCGACTAACGAACCCGCAGAGCGCGAAATCCGCACCCCCTGGTCCGAGGTGGACGATGTATTCGATGAAAGTCGCGGCGCGGCTTGGGCACTCATCCAGTTTTTGCGGGCGGCAGAAGTCGACTTTGCTGACGTGCTGGAGAAGAAAAACGCGCGGGTCAGTTTGCAACAGATTATTCGCGAACTTGAGTCTACTCAAGCGACTGTTTGGAGCCCTGTGATTCTCAATGGCTCCGGATTCGGCCTGTTTGCCAACCACTCACTGGTCATGGCCAGTTATATCTCGCGCGCCAATGCGGCGCTTATTGATTTGCGTGAGCTGCTAGCCCAGGGCTAGGTTTACCCGCCTGCATTACCGGCAAGCAATACCCAGCCTTCTATGTCATTAGCCGCTTGCAGTGTCACCTCAGGCGCGTAGGTCTCTATCAGACTCTTAGCTTGGTTTTCCAACAGTCCGGCCATAATGAGTCTGCCGCCAGGTTTGAGCAGTTGCCGTAGTTCGGGCGCCAGCAGAGCCAGCGGCCCGGCAAGAATATTAGCCACTACCACATCGGCCGCTCCCGCCCAACCAGCAATCGTGTCGTCATTGGGCATCACCACGTTAAACCGTGATGGGTCGATGCCGTTACGCTCGGCATTCTGATGACTTGCTGTGATGGCTTGGGGGTCGTTGTCAACGCCGAGCGCTAATTCGGCGCCCAGCTTCAGCGCGGCGATGGCCAGAATACCGGTGCCGCAACCGTAATCGACTACTTTGTCACCCGGACGTATCATCGTGTCTAATTCCCCAAGACACATGGCAGTGGTGGGGTGCGTACCGGTGCCAAAGGCAAGACCCGGATCTAACATGACATTAACCGCGTTAGGGTCTGGCGGGTCGATCCAGCTGGGGCATACCCACAGTCGCTCACCCATGCGCATGGGGTGAAAGTTATCCATCCAAGCCCGCTCCCAATCTTGGTCGGGCACGTGTGCAGGAGCCAACGGCTGGGCAGTGATTTTGTCGGCGGGCAGTGCGTCGACCACTGGCTGCAAATCTACCCCCTCGGTAAAGAGGGCAACCAGTCTCACCTGCTCCCAGAGGGGGTTTCACCGACACCGGGCTCCAGCAATGGCTCGTCGGCGTTGTCCTCGAGGGTCACGGCCACGGCGCCCTGCTCAAAAAACCAGTCTTCGAGCTGCTCGACGTGGGCCTTGGTGGTTTCTACCTTGAGTTCTTGCCAACCTGCTTGACTCAATGCTCGTGTTCCAACTTGCTTTCGAGATAGTGAATACTTACACCGCCGGCTTGGAATGATGTGTCGACCACCAGCTCGCGATGCAGCGCTGCATTGGTACGCATACCCTCAACCACCATTTCATCCAAGGCCCGAGACATCTTGGCTAACGCCGCTTCGCGGGTATCAGCATGCGTAATAATTTTGCCTACCAGGCTGTCATAGTGAGGTGGCACGGTGTAGCCATTGTAAATATGCGAGTCAACACGTACGCCATGGCCTCCCGGCGCGTGGAAGGTATTGATCTTGCCGGGTGACGGCATAAAGGTGCGCGGATCCTCGGCATTGATGCGGCACTCAATCGAGTGACCGCTCAACTTTACGTCGGCCTGGGTAATCGACAGCTTCTCGCCCGAGGCAATCAGCAGCTGCTCGCGAACAATATCGATACCGGTAATCATCTCGGTTACCGGGTGCTCAACCTGAACCCGGGTATTCATTTCAATGAAGTAAAAGCCACCATCCTCATAGAGGAATTCAAAGGTGCCAGCGCCGCGGTAGCCCATTTCAATGCAGGCACGTACGCACGCCTCACCAATTTCATCCCGTGCTTTCTGATCAATACCGGGAGCAGGCGCCTCTTCAATGATTTTTTGGTGCCGACGCTGTAGCGAGCAGTCGCGATCACCTAGGTGCACAGCATTGCCCTGGCCGTCGGCCAGCACTTGAATCTCGACGTGGCGCGGCCGCTGTAGAAACTTCTCCATATAGACCACTGGCGATCCAAACGCCGCCTGAGCCTCTGACTGCGTGACCTGAATCGAGCTCAACAATACCTCTTCGTTGTGCACCACGCGCATACCCCGACCGCCACCGCCTGCGGCAGCTTTTACAATCACGGGATAGCCAATATCGCGCGCAATTTTAATAATCTCATCGGGGTCGTCGGGGAGCGCACCCTCGGAGCCAGGTACCGTAGGTACGCCGGTTTTGGTCATAGTCTGCTTGGCAGATACCTTGTCACCCATTAGGCGAATGGTCTCACCCCTTGGGCCAATAAAAGTAAAGCCGCTACTTTCTACCTGCTCGGCAAAGTCGGCGTTCTCCGACAAGAAACCATAGCCCGGGTGTATACCGTCGGCATTGGTCACCTCGGCGGCGCTAATGATGGCAGGTACATTAAGGTAGCTGAGTGCCGAGGGTGCCGGGCCAATACAAACCGCTTGGTCAGCAAGGCGCACGTGCTTGAGTTCTCGGTCGACGGTGGAGTGGACGGCAACGGTTTCGATGCCCAGTTCCTTGCAAGCGCGCAGCACTCGCAGGGCAATCTCGCCTCGATTGGCAATCAATACGCGTTCAAGCATGAAGTGTTCCTCTGTAACCAGGGAGTTGTAGCTCCCCGGGCAATCAGGCAATAGTGATCAGTGGCTGGTCAAACTCAACGGGGTCGCCGTTTTCGGCATGAATGGCGGTAACCGTGCCCGCGCGATCTGCCTCAATCTGATTCATCATTTTCATGGCCTCGACAATACACAGCACGTCACCCACGCGAACCGTCTGGCCTACCTCGACGAACGCCGCCGAATCGGGGCTGGGCGAACGATAGAAGGTGCCAACCATGGGTGACAGCACGGCATTACCATCGGCGACCGCAGGCGCGGCGGGCGCTGGCGCTGGCGCTTCTACAACGGGCGCGGCAGGTGCGGGTGCAGGCGCGGCGGGCGGTGGAGCGTAGGCCATGGGTGCAGCGACAGCACCGGCCATGGCACTACCATTGCGACTAATGCGTACCGACTCTTCGCCTTCTTTAATTTCAATCTCGTCAATATTGGACTCTTCAAGCAGTTCAATCAGTTTTTTAACTTTGCGAATATCCATGGTTTGGTCCTCTTCTGGATCGCTGTTAGCTGTTATCGATTTTTTCTCAACGAGTGCTGTTACGACTTGATGTGCTCAAGCGCCGCCACCAGCGCACAGTCGTAGCCCAAGCTCCCAAGGCCACAAATGACACCGACGGCGATATCGGAAAAATAACTGTGTTGTCGAAATGGTTCTCGAGCGTGCACATTAGACAAATGCACCTCGATAAAGGGCACCGCCACGGCGGCAAGGGCATCGCGCAGCGCCACGCTTGTATGGGTAAAAGCAGCGGGATTGATAATAATAAACTGAGTGCCATCGGCCCGGGCACTGTGGATAGCCTCGATTAGCTCGCTCTCGGCATTGCTCTGAAAACACTGCAGTGTGACCTGAGCGCGCTCAGCCTCGGCAAGCAAACGCGCATTAATAGCCTCGAGTGTCTCTGGGCCATACACCTCGGGCTCTCGGCTACCGAGTAGATTTAAGTTAGGTCCGTTCAGGACGAGAATATCTGCCATCTTGCTACCTTCCTGCGGCGTTCTTCAGGGAAATACGCATTTTGGTGTGTTTGGATGACTGAGTGTGTACCAACCGGGTAAATCTGTCTAATAAAATCGTTTAATTGGCAAAATAACCGCTTTTTCGCCGACGTTTGTCACATTTTTGGACACGTTAGCCAATTGAGCAAAAAATAACCAAATGGCCTTCTGCCCCGGCCCATGGGCGTGTAAAATCGCCGCTCTCTGTAAGCGACCACCCACCATCGAGGCACCGTGTCGAAGGACTCCCCGACAGCGCAGTCATCACCACTATGTATCGGACGCCATACCCTGGCCAATCCGGTTGTGGTTGCACCGATGGCCGGCGTCTCGGATTTACCCCTGCGCGAGCGATGCGTGTCTCTGGGGGCGGCAATGGCGGTAGGCGAAATGCTCAGCAGCGACCTGTCACTGAACAAGACGCGCAAAAGCCACTATCGCCGCCAAACCAGCAGTATTGCCGGCATCCGCGCTATTCAAATTGTTGGCAGTGAGCCCGAGCAACTCGCCGCGGCAGCACGCTTCAATGCGGATGAGGGTGCTGACATCATCGATATCAATATGGGATGCCCAGCTAAGAAGGTCTGCAAAAAAGCCGCGGGGTCGGCGTTGCTGGCCGATGAGCAGCGCGTTGCGCGCATTTTAGACGCGGTTGTGGCGGCCGTTGACGTGCCAGTCACGCTCAAGATCCGTACTGGCGTCTCACCGGATGCCCGCAACGGCGTTCGCATTGCACAAATAGCGCAAGAAGCCGGCATCCAAATGCTCGCGGTTCACGGCCGGACACGCGCTGATCGTTTCAATGGCACCGCCGAATATGACACCATCGCCGAGATTGTCTCGCGGGTACGTATTCCTGTGTTGGCCAACGGTGACATCACCAGCGCAACCAGTGCGCGCCAGGTTCTGGCGTACACCGGTGCCGCCGGCATCATGATTGGCCGCGGCGCTCAGGGCAAACCCTGGCTACCCGGCGCCATCGCACGGTCACTTGCGGGTGCCGACTACCTCGAGCCAACACTCGCGCAACGCCTGGCCATTGCACAGGATCATCTCAACGCGCTACACCACTTTTACGGTGATCCCTTAGGGATGCGCATTGCTCGCAAGCACATGGGCTGGTTTATTGATGATCTCATGTGCTGTGCCCCCACCCCCCTTGTAAGCGCGGGGGGCGTAACGCATAGCTGGCAAGCCTGGCGTAAAGCATTCAACGCATTGGCCGATGCCACCTCACAGCAACAGGCACTCGCCAAACTCTGTGCGCAACTGGCTTCCGAAGGGACTGGGCGCGCAACCACGTCCAACAACAATCCCTACGACAAACTTGTGCTCAGGCCGGGCCGTGCAACAGGAGCCGAGGCAAAGGATAGCGATGCCAGACGCTATACCAGCAGTGCAACTACTCTGCGCAGGGCAGTTACTCACGCACGTACTCAAGCACCTACTCAAGCACCTACTCAAGCACCTACTCACGGACTCAAGAGCCAGCCCACGAGAGCGTCTGTGAACACGCCGCTTCAACCCAACCGACGACAGATAATTGCCACATGATTTCAGCCGACACCACCCAGACCAACGCAGAGACCGACGACCTGGACAAGGCAAGCCCACCGCCGCCACTGCGCGACAGTGCCGAAAAAGCCATTGGTTATTTTTTGTCGCAACTGGACGACAATGGTTGTAGCGAGCTTTACGACATGGTGCTCGCGCAAGTGGAAGAACCGCTGCTTAATGCCGTGATGACACACACCAACGGCAACCAGAGTAAAGCGTCGGCCATGTTAGGTCTCAATCGCGGCACGCTGCGTAAAAAACTGCGTCAATATAATTTGCTGGACAAAGCCAGTCGTTAACCGCGTCGGTGCGGTGGCAACGCTTGCCCCGCGTCCAACTTAAAGTGGCCCTTTCAAAGCCTTAACTACGCTCCATACATAAGCCATCACAGGAACATCACCCATGAATGACACACCCCTCGCGCCCATCCGTCGTGCACTCATCAGCGTTTCAGACAAGACCGGCATTACGGAGTTCGCCCAGGCCTTGGTAGAGCGAGGGGTCGATATTTTATCGACGGGGGCACCTGCAAACTGCTGCGTGAGGCCGGCATTGCAGTCACCGAGGTATCCGATCACACCGGCTTCCCCGAGATGATGGATGGGCGCGTCAAAACCTTACACCCCAAAATCCACGGGGGCGTGTTGGGCCGTCGTGGCACCGATGATAGCGTGATGGCGGAGCACGGCATTGACCCTATCGACATGGTGGTTGTGAACCTCTACCCCTTTGAGGCCACCGTGGCACGGCCAGACTGCAGCCTCGAAGATGCCGTGGAAAATATTGATATTGGCGGGCCCACCATGGTCCGTGCGGCGGCCAAAAACCACCGCGACGTCGCCATTGTTGTGGATGCCGGCGACTACGCCTGCCTCATTGAGGAAATGGACGCCAACAACGGCCAAACGCGGTTTAGCACGCGTTTTAACCTGGCCATTAAAGCCTACGAACACACCGCCGGATACGATGGCGCCATCGCCAACCACTTTGGCCGAATGGTGGGTAACGGCAGCGCAGATTTCCCACGCACCTTTAATCTGCAACTGCACAAAGCCCAAGAAATGCGCTATGGCGAAAACCCACATCAAAAAGCGGCTTTCTACAAAGAAAACTCCCCAGCCGAGGCGGGCATAGCCACAGCCGTGCAACTGCAAGGCAAGGAACTTTCCTACAATAACGTAGCCGACACCGACGCGGCGCTGGAGTGCGTTAAAAGCTTTGATCAACCCGCCTGCGTGATTGTGAAGCACGCCAATCCCTGTGGCGTAGCGGTGGCGGATGACCTGCTAAGCGCCTATCAACAAGCCTTTGAAACCGATCCGGAGTCGGCCTTTGGCGGCATCATTGCCTTTAACCGTACCCTTGACGGTGACACCGCAAAAACCATTGTGGACAAGCAATTTGTCGAGGTCATTATTGCCCCCGACGTTGCAGACGATGCCGTTGCCGCGGTAGCGGAAAAGAAAAATGTGCGCCTTCTGAGCACCGGCAGCTGGGGTAAACGTGTTGCCACTCTCGACTACAAGCGCGTCAATGGTGGTTTGCTAGTGCAGGGCCGCGATGATGGCATGATTACGCGTGAAGACTTGCAGGTGGTTACCCAGCGTCAGCCCACGGAGCAGGAGTGGTTAGACCTACTCTTTGCCTGGAAAGTGGCCAAATTTGTGAAATCAAACGCGATTGTCTATGCCGCCAATAACCGCACCATTGGCGTGGGCGCCGGACAAATGTCGCGCGTTAATTCTGCTCGTATCGCCGCCATTAAAGCCGAACACGCAAAGCTCGAAGTACGGGGTGCAGTCATGGCCTCAGACGCGTTCTTCCCGTTCCGCGACGGCATTGATAACGCCGCCGAACGCGGCATTGCAGCCGTTATTCAGCCGGGCGGGTCGATCCGCGACGAAGAAGTGATTGCCGCCGCCGATGAGGCTGGCATGGCCATGGTGTTTACAGGTATGCGCCATTTCCGCCACTAAACATCAACTGAGCGAGAAGCAGAAAACCACAGAGATAACGACGGAGCATGTCCATGAATGTATTGGTTGTTGGTAGCGGTGGCCGAGAACACGCACTGGCGTGGAAATTGGCCCAAGCCCAAGACGTTGAGACAGTCTTTGTTGCGCCGGGCAATGCCGGCACGGCAACCGAGACATCAATGCGCAATGTCGCAATCGATGTCATGGATTTTGTGGCATTGGCTGACTTCGCCGAGGCTAACAATTGCGGCCTCACGGTGATCGGACCAGAGGCGCCACTTGTGGGCGGTGTCGTGGACTATTTCGCAACGCGAGGCTTACCCTGCTTCGGTCCGCGCCAGTCGGCGGCTCAACTGGAAGGCTCCAAGGCGTTTACCAAAGACTTCTTACAGCGCCACAACATTCCCACCGGCTACTACGCCACGTTTACCGACACCGAGCAAGCGCTTGCCTATGTCCATGAACAGGGCGCTCCCATTGTAATCAAAGCCGACGGTTTGGCGGCAGGTAAGGGGGTTATTGTTGCCGAGACAATCCAACAGGCCGAAGCCGCTGTCACCGACATGCTTGCCGATAACGTCTTTGGCGAAGCGGGCTGCAGAGTGGTCATTGAAGAGTTTCTGCCTGGCGAGGAAGCCAGCTTTATTGTCATTGCCGATGGCTGCAACGTACTGCCCATGGCAACCAGCCAGGACCACAAACGCATTGGTGAGGGCGATACTGGGCCCAACACCGGTGGTATGGGTGCCTATTCTCCGGCACCCGTGGTTACCGATGCGGTTTATGCGCGCGTTATGGAGCGCGTTATTGGGCCCACGATTGAAGGCATGGCCAAAGACGGCATGCCTTATACCGGGTTTCTGTATGCCGGCCTGATGATTGACGCCGAGGGCAATCCACGGGTAATCGAATTTAATTGCCGCTTTGGTGACCCAGAAACCCAGCCCATCATGATGCGCCTCAACAGCAACTTACACACACTCTGTTTGGCCGCGATTGACGGCACCTTGAATAGTTGTGATGTCGCCTGGGATAGTCGCGCTGCCATGGGCGTGGTTCTGGCTGCGGGCGGCTACCCGGGTAGCTACGACAAGGGTTCGGTAATCAATGGCCTTAACACCGCGCTACCTGCAGACACGAAAATATTTCACGCAGGTACCACGCAGCACAACAACCACATTGTCACCAGTGGCGGTCGCGTGCTTTGTGTCACCGCCCTAGGTGATGATATTAAAGCTGCCCGCGATAATGCCTATAATAGTGTGAGCACGATTAACTGGGATGGAATGACTTACCGACGCGACATTGGCTGGCGCGCTATTGACCGGTAAGTGATTTAAGACGCTGGAGAACGACTTATGACAACCCGTGACCTTAGCACCGTAGACCGGCTACTCGCCGAGGCCGACGGTATGCTGCGCACCCTTTCAGGGCGCGGCGCCAGTGCGGCGCGGCCATCGCCGGCCTCTGGCCACAGCGAGGCGCAACTCACCGACAACCAACGCCAGCACGCCGCCGCACTCATGCGGGTAAATCACACGGGCGAGGTGTGTGCTCAAGCGCTGTATCAAGGCCAGGCGCTCACCGCTCGCACTGCCGGCACTCGCGACGAAATGGAACAGGCAGCGCAGGAAGAAATTGATCATTTGGTTTGGTGTGAAGAGCGGTTGACCGAGTTGGGCGCAAGACCTAGCGTGCTAAACCCGCTCTGGTACGGTATTTCACTGGCGCTGGGGGCTACCGCCGGAGCCATTAGCGACAAAGTCAGCTTGGGCTTTGTACATGCCACCGAAGAACGAGTGGCAAGCCACCTCAGGGCGCACCTAAAAAGCTTGCCGGCAGAAGATCGAAAGTCGCAGTTGATCTTGCAGCAAATGCTAGAGGACGAAGAGCGTCATGGCGAAAACGCCCTGAATGCGGGAGGCCGCGAATTTCCGCGCCCGGTTAAAGACCTGATGACCCAGGTGTCCAAAGTCATGACCGAGAGCAGCTACTGGCTTTAATGCGTGTTACCCGATCCTAATGACCGGTACTGAATCAGAGGTACTCGATTACAGGTATCGGTACAAGGCCGGCGCAAGACATAAGCAATACCCGCATAACGCGCCTAATCGCCTTGGGAGCCCTCGGCCTCCTCCACACTAAAGCTATGACTCACGGCAACACCGGCTTTACTCAGCATAATAGATGCGGAGCAATATTTTTCTGCCGAGAGTTCTACCGCTCGCTTTACCTGGGCCTCTTTTAGCCCAAAGCCCGTCACCACAAAGTGTAAGTTGATACTCTCGAACACCGCAGGAACCTGGTCGGCACGCTCGGCCTGCAATTCGACACGACAATCCACCACCCGCTGCCGTGATTTCTTGAGCATGGAAATGACGTCGTAAATGGCGCATCCACCCGTGCCCAGCAGCAACATCTCCATGGGCCGCAGCGACAAATTACGGCCACCTAAATCCTCGGGGCCATCCATCACCACGGTATGACCCGACCCCGACTCGCCAATAAACATGGCGCCGTCGAGCCATTTAACTGTGCCTTTCATTGATCGCTCCTTTGGGTGGCTGTCGCCAATAGATTAGGCCGAGAGAGTATCGCAAATTACCCTGAGTGAAAGCCCCTGAACTGACAATACACGCCTCAACGCCATTGCGCTTACCATCATTAATCGAACTCAACCGCTGGATTTTACGATAGACAATCGCCCACGGATGGTTATGATCGGTCAGGCTGGTGTCAAAACAAGGGCTCAAATGAAACCCCAAGTCACTCAACGCATTCCAGACGTTGAATTATTTCTTCGTTATTGCGAACGGCAGGTTTACCGATCCCGCTCGGTTATTTTTGCCCAAGGCTCTACCAGCGAACATCTCTATCTGGTACTGGAAGGCTCGGTATCGGTGGTCGTGGATGTCGAGGACGACAGCGAGCAAGAACTGGTGGTGAGCTATTTAAACCCTGGCGACTTTGTTGGCGAGATGGGACTCTTTGGGGAGGACACCCGCACAGCTAGTTTAATTGCGCGTAGCGATTGCGAACTGGCAAAAATTAGCTATACGCGTTTCCACGAGGTACGCGGTCAGTTCCCCGGTATACTGTACGCGCTGACTGTACAACTCGGTGCGCGACTGCGCTTAACCACGCGCAAACTTACCGACCTCGCGTTTGTGAACGTTGCCGGTCGTATTGCGCAAACACTCATCGATCTTACCCAACAACCCGATGCCATGACCCACCCGGAGGGCATGCAGATTCGAGTCACACGCCAAGAGCTCGGACGTCTGGTGTGTTGCTATAGGGAGATGGCCGGGCGCGTTCTTAAGGCACTACAAGCCGATGGTCTCATCCATGCCTCGGGCAAAACCATTGTGGTACTGCGTGAACCACGCAGCTATGCACTGGATGATCAGGGGAATCTAGTTTAGTCGCCCCGTTAATAAGCGGCAGCTAATAGAACATAGCCCTCAGTTGCGCACCGGGGTCCTCGGCACGCATAAACGCCTCCCCCACCAAAAACGTGTGCACGCCATGGCTGCGCATCTTATCGACGTCAGCACGGCTGTGAATACCGCTTTCGGTCACCACCTGAACACCCGCTGGCACCGCCGACAGCAGTTCAAGGGTGGTGTTTAGGGAGGTATCGAAGGTGTGCAAGTTGCGGTTATTAATGCCCACCAGAGACGGATTCAAACCCAGCGCCTCATCAAGCTCTGCCAAATCGTGCACTTCGATCAGGGCATCTAATCCGGCCTCTTCAGCGCACGCATAAAGCTCCTTTAGCAAGGGCAACTCAAGACACGACACAATAAGAAGCACGGCGTCAGCACCCAGGGCACGAGCCTCCCAAATTTGGTAAGGGTCTACGGTGAAATCTTTACGAATGACCGGCAGCGCGCAGGCGGCACGGGCTTCTTGCATATAGCTTTAGGCGCCTTGAAAAAAATCAATGTCAGTGAGTACCGACAAACAGGCCGCACCGCCAGTAGCATAACTCTGAGCTATCTCTGAAGGCACGAAGTTTTGGCGAATGACGCCCTTGCTGGGGCTGGCTTTTTTCACCTCGGCAATAATAGCCGGCTCTCCCTGCGCCACACGGGTCGCTAAGGCTGCGCTAAATCCCCGCACGGGATCAGCCGCTGATGCAAGAGCTTGAATTTCACCCAAGGACTGTTTGGCTTTGCGTAACGCCACTTCCTCAACTTTGCGGTCGACGATTTTTTTGAGCACCGTCGGTGTTGTTAACTTAGCACTCACAAGCCACCTGCTTTTAGTCCAGCGGTAAAAGCCGCAAAGGTTTCGAGTTTATCCGCCGCCTGCCCCGAGGCAATAACATCGTCAGCCATTTCAATACCGCCGCGCAGGGTGGTAGCCACCCCCGACACGTAAATGGCTGCGCCTGCGTTTAAGGCAATAATGGACCGGGCGCGTGCTGCATCGGCGGGGGGCTTGTTGCCCAACGCTGCACGAATAAGATCGGCCGACTCCTGAGCGGTCTCTACAGTCAGACCCGCCAGGGAGTCGTGGGCATGGCCATAGTCGGCGGGATCAATATGAAAACGCGCTACATTGCCATCGCGCATTTCCCAGACAGCGGTCTTGGCGGCGATAGAGATTTCGTCCAAGCCATCGTCACTGTGCACAACCAAGGCATGTTGACTGCCCAACTTGCCAAGCGCCTCGGCAATGGGCTGGCAAAGGTCAGCACTGAAAACACCCATCACCTGACGCTCGACATGTGCTGGGTTAGTCAGTGGACCCAAGATATTAAACAAGGTGCGCATACCCAAATCTTTGCGGGGACCAATCGCGTGCTTCATGGCGCCATGGTGCGCAGGCGCAAACATAAACCCAACACCCACCTCATCAATCGCTTGCGCGATTTGCTCAGGGCTCAAGTCCAGGGGAATCCCCAGGGTCTCGAGCACATCAGAGCTGCCACTTGAGCTGGATACCGAGCGGTTTCCGTGTTTAGCCACCCGCGCGCCGGCGGCAGCGGCCACAAAGGTGGCAGCAGTGGATACGTTAAACAAATTGGCGCCATCACCACCGGTGCCCACCAAGTCCACTAAATAGTCTTGGCTTACCGTGACGCGGGTTGCCAAGGCGCGCATGACCTCGGCGGCACCCGCTATCTCATCGATGGTTTCGCCGCGGATACGCAAGGCAATCAACAGCGCACCTATCTGAGCAGGCGTAGCCTCCCCGCTCATCACCGCGGTCATCACACCGCGCATTTGCTCGCGCGAGAGCGACTCGCCGTCGACTAACTGTTGTAAAGCTTGTTTGATTTCCATGTTCTCACAGCCGATGCGTTAGCAACGGCGACCTATCATTAAAGCTATAGCCTAGCGAATTTTCTGAATAAATGCGGCCTAAACAAGACCACCGCCACATATCTAACGCAACATTAGCTCGAGCTAGCGCTCGAGAAAATTGCGCAGCAACTGATGCCCGTGCTGCGACAAGATCGATTCCGGGTGAAACTGCACACCCTCCACATCCAGTGTTTTATGGCGCAACCCCATGATCGCCTCAAAGTCGCCCTGCTCGGTTTCGGTCCACGCGGTAATTTCTAAGCAATCGGGCAGATCCTCTGAACTCACCACCAGACTGTGGTAACGGGTAGCGGTAAACGGACTGGGTAAATCGGTAAAAACGCCAACACCGTGATGATGAATAGCGCTGGTTTTCCCATGCATCACCTGGGCGGCCCGGGTGACGACGCCACCAAAGACCGCACCAATGCTCTGCTGCCCAAGGCAGATACCAAAAATGGGGATCTTGCCCGCAAAGTGCTCAATAACCGCCATAGACACCCCGGCCTCTGTGGGAGAGCAAGGTCCGGGCGATATGCACAGTTTGTCCGGGTTTAGCGCCTCAATACCGTCAATATCAATCTCGTCGTTACGACGCACCTCAACCTCGGCACCCAGTTCCCAAAAATACTGGACAATATTCCAGGTGAAGGAGTCATAGTTGTCGATCATTAAAATCAAAGCGACGACCCCTAAACCGCACAAGAACGCTTAACGCGTGAGGGTAGGCTGGCCGGAGTGGATATGCCCACAGACCAAGTAGTCACCATGCACTCACGTTGACGACGCATCACTCGACTGTCGCTTTAGGTCGGCTGCAACCATCATTGTGCACAGTTGCTCAAGGTCGGTTGCCGGCTGCCAGTTGAGCATATCGCGGGCTTTTGAGGCATCGCCAATGAGTAGCTCAACCTCCGCAGGTCGATAAAACGCGGGGTTGATGCGCAAAATCGTCTCGCCGGTATCGGCATTAATACCCACTTCATTGCGCTCTGTGCCTGAAAACTCGATGTTAATTCCCGCCGCCGCAAAGGACATTTGCACAAACTCCCTAACGGTCTTGGTACGACCGGTTGCCAGTACAAAGGTATCCGGTATCGTCGATTTGCATCATCTTCCACATGCCTTCCACGTACTCTTGGGCATAACCCCAATCTCGGCAGGCGTCCAGATTACCCAACTCCTGGTAAAAAGCGAATAGAGGCGTCGACAAAGCGGATGGCCTCCAACAAATTAAGCGCACCCAACCCACTAATCTCAGCACCTTGGTGGACTGTTTGCCGAGAGATACCGCCTCGGTGAGTCAGTGGCGACTCGTGATTAAACAAAATGCCGCTAACGGCATAGACGTAGGACCTCGCGGTAATTCACCGTGGTCCAGTGGGCAAAAAGTTTACACCGTAGCTCCGAGGCGTCTGGAGGACTTTCCTGCACCTTGCCAAACATCTCGGAGGTAGATGCCTGGGCGAATAGAGAGCGGATGGGTAAGCGCACCCAACCCATAAATCCAAAACTTTGCGGATAGATATCGGTTAATAATTCATCGATACGAATACCCACTACCCGAACACGGCGATAGCCCCGATAGCCCTTATCCAGTAGAAACTTAATCCTGGCCGGTGACACCATCAATGCGATGGGCGTGCTCATAGTTGGGTCCAAAAATTTGCACGCACTTGCAATTTAGCGGCTGGTATAAATCCACGGATAATATCGGTTAATAATTCATCGATACGGGCCGGCACAAACTGAAATTAATGATGCCGACAGGATTGGTCACGGTATCTGCATAACGCATAAACAGGGCGCGCACCTGCCAACAGCAATCTTCATACTCAAAGCCTGCCGAGCTCTGCACTAACTCCGATGCCGCTAGCGAATAGTCCACAGCGCCAAAGGCCTTCCAATTGGTGCTAATGGGGTAATAGGCCGACAGCGATGCCTGCTCGGTAAGCGCCGCATCCACTGCATCAAGGGAGCTGCGGCGCAAGGTGTAGCCCATATTAATTGCCGCCTGTTGCGCATTTCGGTAGCTGACCTGCAGCGTTGCTGCGTCAAACCTATTGCGGTGGTGGTCATACAAGGCACTCGAGCGCATTGAGAGTGCCGTTGAATACTGCCATTCTAGCTCGCCGGCTAGTGCTGAACTCGAGCGTTCACTGGCTAATTGACCATTGGTTGACCCACCACCGAACAAATTCACTCGGCGATCGTCAAAATAAACAATCTGTCCGAGGCTCGCACTCAAGAGCTCACGGCCCGAACGCGCATCCAACAAACGCGTCGTCAGCCCAAGCGACAGCTGGTTTGCATCGTCTAAGCGATCGCGGCCCGCAAAGCGGGTATCGCGGAATAACTGCTGGTAACTAAAGGTGAGGTTGGCGCCATCAAAGACCGGATTGCCCGTTTGATCTTGGTATTCGCTGTACAAATAGAACACCCGCGGCTCAAGGGTTTGCATGTACGCGCGACCACCCAGCTTGATCGAACGCTCAAAGGTTAATGCACCGTCTAGACTCAGCACGCCGCTGCCTAGAGAAACGCTGTCCTCGGGTGAAGTAGGCGTGGCATCCACGTCAAAGGCCAAGTGGCGGTATTTGAGCGCCGACTTGATATAGCCATAGGATCTGACCATTGGATAGCTCACCCCAACTTCTGCAAACAAGCGGCCGGCGTCGGGTGCGCTGGATGTTCTGGCTGCGTCAAAGCGTGAGTACTGGGCGGCGAATAGCGGTTTTATCCCAAGCCAGTCACCATCGCCGTGCCACGCCAAGTCAATTTGTGGTTGCTTACGATAGCCCGCGTTGATGTCGGTTGCCAGGCTTTGGAACTGCTGCACCTCCACCGACGCGCGCCAATCACGCCCGATGTAGCCCAGTTCGCCATACTGTCTAATTGCACTCTGGCGGAGCGCACTCAAATTATTGTTGTTGAAGTCACGCAGGTAATCGCGATCGCTTACCCGTTGGTAGTCAATGCGGCTATACCACCCGTCGCCAAAAGACCCGGCTTGCTCAACGTCCACCGACCAGCGCGCACTGTCATCGCCGGTGGTTTTTTCAAACTCATCGTCACTATGAAAATACCCCAGAGCTGTTTGCCAATAGCCAACGGTCTCTCCTAAGTACCGGCCCTGCAGCTGCTGACCAAAGCCGCGCTTGGCCACATAACGGGGCGTATACGTGGCATCGTAATTGGGCGCTAGATTTAGGTAGATAGGCTGCGCAATATCTAAGCCGCCCCGCGAACCCGTGGCAATCTCAGGAAAAAGCAGACCCGTTTTGCGCCGATCATCAATGGGGAATTGAATCCATGGCAAATAGACAACCGGCACACCGCTAACCGTGAGTACAGTGTTAGTTGCTTCTCCAACACCCTGGGTTTGATCAATCGTTATCTCGTCACTGGTGAGGTACCAGAAAGGGTTGTCGGGGGGCAATAGGTCAGCGCTCCCTGCTGAATACGCAGTGACGTTGTGTCATCTCGGTCAAGCCGCGCGGCCGAGCCGGTCACACCCTCTTCGTGCAGGGTGAAATGGGCTTGCTCAATGCTGGCCGTGCCATTGGCCATGTTATAGCTTGCGCGTTCCCCCTTAATAACAAAACCCGGCTCGCGCATAACAATGTCGCCGCGCGCCTCAACCCGTTGCCCTTCACGGTCATAGGTCATGTCGTTGGCGGTAAGCCTGCGACCGCCCTTTTCCAACACTGCCGCACCGCTAAGCTCTAATACAGCCCCATCGCTGGTACCGCCGCTAGCACTGGCGTTCACTGGCGCATCGGGGTTGATTACCTCGCCAGCCAGCGGGTCGATGTAGCGGCCCTGACACAGCTTACAGTTATCATCACGCTGATCTGGCGGCACGAGATTAAGCGGCTGCCAGTCCAGGGCAACAATGGGCTCATGACTCAACTGCGCATTGTTTTGCGGCTGTGCCAACGCAGGCAAAGCGCGAATGGACAAGCCCGCAAGCAACGCGCAAACCACTGGGACTCTCGTCGCCCAAGGGTAATCGCGAAGGTGATTGGCAAGTAACGATGTAGAAAGGGCTGGGGGCAAGGGGACCGGTCGTCGCTAACTCCAAGTAGAGCGAATACTAGCATAGCGGCGGGCAACTACAGGCACTGTTACAGGCACCGTTGCAGGCACTGTGCTCGCCAACAGGAGGCGATATAAATACCTGTCAGTCAGCACGCTTGCGCGCCTATACTGTTTGACGAAATAAAGCGGTGTAGATAATTACCGCGTTACTCGGCACAGTTTTTTTCAGAGGATGCACCCCAATGACCGCCTTGGTTGTCATCGTCAGCTTTAACAGCGGCAACAGCCTGCAAAAATGCGTGGAGGCTGTGCTTGAGCAGACCTATGAAAACAAAACGGTTGTGGTGGTGGATAACGCGTCTACCGACAGCCAAAGCCTAGCCGTTCTGAATAACTTGGCGCGCATGCAAAAAGTGTATTTAAAGCGGCTTACGGACAACGTGGGCTATGGCGCAGCCATCAACCTTGCCGCACATGAGTGGCCCGACACCCGGTTTATTGCCTGTCTCAATGCCGATGCCTTCCCAGAAAAAAATTGGCTAAGCGAACTGGTTGCCACCGCTGAAACCGATGAACGCGTTGCCAGCGTTGGCTCGCTGATGGTGCAAGCGCACAATACAAACCAACTTGACGGCGCAGGGGATGCGCTGGGCCTCACCGGCTACCCCCGCCGGCTTGGCTACGGCGCTGAACTGGCAACGGCTGAACGTTATCCAGCAAAGGTATTTTCTGTCTGCGCCGGCGCCTGTCTGTATCGTCGCTCGGCCTTTGCGCAGGTTCACGGCTTTGACGACAGCTTTTTTATGTATGTTGAAGACGTGGACTTGGGCTTTCGGCTGCGGCTTGCAGGCTTTGAAAATCGACTGTGCCATACCGCCCTAGCGCATCATATTGGCTCTGAATCAGCCGGCTATCGCAGTCGGTTTTACACATTCTACGGCCACAGAAACACCGAGCTTATGTTGTGGAAGTGCCTGCCGTGGCCGCTGTTTTTTGTGGTTGGGCCCTTGCACTTTTTAGCGGTGTTAGCGCTACTACCCATTATGGCAAGCCGCGGTCAATTACGCGCCTACTGCCAAGCCAAGTGGGCGGCCCTAATGCTCTTACGAGCAACACTCACAGCTAGGGCAAGCGTATCGGTGGTCTGTAAATCTTCAGCCATTTTAAAGGCCATGGCATTACATTGGCGTCGTAGGCATTAACGGCCACGGGACTACAGTAGCGACATAGGTAACCGAGGAATCAATTCGTTTCGGTACATGGCGTTGCCGCGATACGCGCGTCTGTGATGTACTGAATCAACGATGCTTTACGGGGTAAGAGACAAGCGTGACAGACAATCTTTCAGCGCTCCAAGCGTGGATTGGCGAGCAACTGAGCAAAGACTGCGCATCACTCAAGCTAACCCTCATCGCCGGCGACGCCAGCCCTCGGCAGTATTTTCGTGCTGCGTGGTACTCCACAACCAATACCGAGCAATGCACCGCCATTGCTGTACTGGCACCCGCCACCGAGAAAACCGCCGAGTTCCTCTTGGTCCAACAGCATCTGCAACAACATAACATCCGCGTACCGAGGGTACTTGCCCAATCGGTTGAACGCGGTTTCATGCTGCTTGAAGATCTGGGGGATCGGCTGCTACTACCGTCGCTCAATGAGCAATCGGTCGCGCACTACTACACGACAGCCCAGGGTATGCTGGTATCCCTTGCCCACCCTGATTTGGCTCGCGTGAACATTGATACTTACGACGAGGCGTTGCTGCGTCGCGAGCTCGATCTGTTTCCCACCTGGTATATCGGCAAGCTACTTGGGCTTCCCATTGAAGACTCGCTGGCTAGGGCCTTGGAAGAACTCTGGCGGCTGTTGGTTGCCAATGCCGCCGAGCAACCCCAGGTGTTTGTGCATCGAGATTTTCACAGTCGCAATATCATGATATTAGATCACGATGAGCTGGCATTGATTGATTTTCAGGATGCGGTCATTGGGCCCATTACCTACGACTTGGTGTCGCTGCTAAAAGACTGCTATGTGCAATGGCCAAGAGCACAACAATTGGCGTGGAGTCGCAGTCACCGCGCGCAATTAATGGCCACGGGCGTGTGCGAGGCGGTGCCCGAGGAGCAATGGCAACGGTGGTTTGATCTTATGGGACTGCAGCGCCACCTAAAGGTATTGGGTATCTTTGCGCGCCTGTCACTACGCGATGGTAAATCGGCCTACCTTAATGACTTGCCGCGGGTTTTAGATTACGTCACCGAAGTGCTCAGGATTTATGCGCCCACGCACGGGGCTTTTGCCGATTTACTGCATTGGTTTGAGACCACGGCGCTGCCCCACTGCACTGATTTACCTTGGTTTACAGGCCATAATCCACAGCAGGCGGGCGCTGATTCCGTATGAAAGCCATGATTTTGGCCGCCGGTGAGGGCAGGCGCATGCGTCCCCTTACTCAGCACACCCCCAAACCATTACTCAAAGCAGGTGGCATAACGCTGCTAGAGCGTCATATTGTTGCGCTGCGTGACGCAGGCATAGCCGATATTGTGGTAAACGCCGCGTATCTCGCCGAACAGATTGTTGCGTTTTGCGGTAATGGTAGCCGCTGGGATGTGCGTATTACCGTGTCGGTTGAGGCCCAAGCACTGGAAACCGCCGGCGGTATTATCAACGCTTTACCGCTGCTGGGTGCGTCGCCGTTTATTCTGGTGAATGGTGATGTTTTCTGCGACTTTCCGCTCACTTGCTTTACCACTCAGACGGTGCCTGAGCAGGGCGCGCACATCCTCTTGGTCAATAACCCTGTGCACAATAAAACCGGGGATTTTGTGCTTGATGGGCAAGCCGTCAAGTCCAGCCCCAAGGATGCACCCGCGAGCCGGGCACCGCGCCCAACACTGACCTACGCGGGACTGGGTGTTTATGATCCTGGCTTTTTTTATGGTTACCCCGCGGGCAAGCGTGCGCTCAAGCCGTTGATGGACACGGCCATAGATCAAGGCCGACTCGAGGGCAGCCACTGGCAAGGCCAATGGCTAGATGTGGGTACCCCCGAGCGCCTCGCACTACTCGACACTACACTGAGTGGCGCACCCTGAGATTTGCAGTCCACACGCTAGCTGCACAAAGCTCAAGTCGCATGGCAATGCATCTCGCTGTAAACTGCGCACGCTGGGTAATACCCGAGAAAAACGCATTAACTACATGACAACAGCATGGAAACAGCGGATATGAATGATTTTTGGATTGCGCCCTCTATTTTATCGGCCGATTTTGCACGTTTAGGGGACGACGTAGCCAAGGTACTCGCCGCTGGCGCCGACGTGGTGCACTTTGATGTCATGGACAACCACTACGTCCCTAATTTAACTATTGGCCCTATGGTGTGTAGCGCGCTGCGCGACTACGGCATTACCGCCCCAATTGATGTTCATCTCATGGTGCAGCCCGTCGACGAGCTCATCAAATTATTTGCGGCTGCGGGCGCCTCTTATATTACCTTTCACCCCGACGCCTCTACCCATGTCGATCGGTCGCTGGGGCTCATTAGAGATCTGGGGTGCAAAGCAGGATTGGTGTTTAATCCGGCAACGCCCCTCGACAGCTTGAAATACGTCATGGACAAGGTCGACATGATTCTGCTCATGTCAGTCAACCCGGGCTTTGGTGGGCAGGCGTTTATTCCATCAACCCTTACCAAACTGCGCGAGGCTCGGGCCCTTATTGATGACAGTGGATTACCGATTCGCCTCGAGGTAGACGGCGGTGTTGGGCCCAAAAATATTGCTGAGGTAGCACGCGCCGGGGCCGATACCTTTGTTGCCGGCTCGGCTATTTTTAATCAGCCCGACTACCAAGCCGTCATTGACACCATGCGCAGCGAGTTAGCGACGCTGGCCACGTGAACTCCCAGGCGTCACACCACGGTTTAGCGTTGGGCAAGATTAACCGAACGCCCATAGCGCGCACCCTACTGGCCGACACAGAGACGCCACTATCGGTGTATCTAAAGCTGGGCAACAGGCCCTACTCGTTTTTATTTGAGTCGGTGCAAGGCGGCGAGAAATGGGGACGGTATTCGATTATAGGTTTGCCGGCCACGCGTTGGTTTGAAGGGTCTGGCAACACCATTCGTTATTTCGAGCACGGCCAACTCAGCCAATGCCTAGAAAATCGCGACCCCATGGCGCTCATTGATGCCACGGTGGCCCAGTTTAATAGCACCGCCATTGAGGGCTTGCCGGTTTTCCATGGCGGGCTGGTGGGTTATTTTGGCTACGACACGGTGCGCTTTATTGAACCCAAACTGCGCCACTCCTGCCCGCCAGACGCCCTTGATTGCCCTGATATTCTGTTAATGCTTGCCGAGGAAGTGGCGGTATTCGACAACCTGGCGGGCACCATTACGCTGGTGGTTAATGTCGATACATCGCTAGATAATGCTCACTCAATGGCCCAAGCGCGGTTGGATGAGCTAGAGCGCCAACTGCATAGCGAGGTGGGCACGCTTGAACCCATAACCCTGGGCAGCGCATCAACCGCGGCTATTGAGTCGCAGGCCACCTTTGAAACATCGCAAGACACCTTTGAACACTGGGTGGCAACCGTGCGGGAGTACATTCTCAGCGGCGATGTTATGCAAGTGGTGCCGTCCCAGCGGATGAGCGTGCCGTATCACCACCAGCCTCTGTCGTTATATCGCGCGCTGCGCAATTTAAACCCCTCACCCTACATGTACTTTTTGGATTTGAGCGACTTTCACATTGTGGGGTCGTCGCCCGAAATTCTGGTGCGCGCCGAGCAGGGATTAGTGACCGTGCGACCCTATTGCCGGCACCCGCCCCCGGGGCCGCAACGAGCAAGAAGATGCACAATTGGCCGCAAGCTTGCTGGCCGATGAGAAAGAAATAGCCGAGCACCTCATGCTCATTGATCTTGGTCGCAACGACGTAGGGAAAATAGCCGAACCGGGCTCGGTAAACCTTACCGAGAACATGGTGATCGAACGCTACTCCCACGTGATGCACATTGTTTCCAATGTAGAGGGGCGGGCTAAACTGGGCACCACTGCCATGGACGCGCTGCGCGCGGCCCTCCCCGCGGGCACCTTAAGTGGCGCACCCAAGGTGCGGGCCATGGAAATTATCGATGAGCTAGAGCCCACCAAACGCGGCATCTACGGTGGCGCCATTGGCTATATTTCTTGGGCAGGCGATATGGACACCGCCATTGCCATACGCACGGCGGTTGTGAAGGACAACACGGTGCACATACAGGCAGGTGCCGGTATTGTGGCCGACTCGCTACCCGCCGCAGAGTGGGAAGAAACCCTTAACAAGGCGCGCGCCATGCTACGCGCCGTGGCCATGGTGCAGCAACCGGACCTAGATAGGTGACCCCGGCGGCACAACAACGGGCGATACCTGAAAAACCGTTTCGTCGTTCATTAAGGCATCGATACTTGCGGCACTAAAGCGGTAGTGAGCCTGCCAATTATCAACACCCCGCGAGGTTTCAAGGCATCAGTTAGCCAGCCATGTAATGCACTCAACGCCTCAAAAGCCTGGCTACGCACCGCCGTATCGGCCATGCTGTTACCCATAAGCGCGGCGAGCTTGTTGACCACCAGTTGCTGTACGCGCTGTTGCAATTGCCCGGCATAAGGGCTTTTGGCAGGTTGAGTCTGCCAGGTGCGAGCAATGAGTTGCTCAAGCACACCCCCAAAGTCTATCTGCTTGGGGTTTAACACGCGCTGGCGATTTAAGCGTGCGGCACGCGTGGGATCTAACAACACCTGCAAGCTGAGTTCCGTAGCCGTGGCGGCGGTGGCCACCGGGTCAAATAAATAACCCGTGTCACGGGGGAACTGCTCGCGCGTATTGCCAGTCAGGGGCGGCGCTGGCGGTATGGTCTCAATTAAATCCAAAGGCAGCGCGAGAAAAACCGGGGACAGCGTGTCGAGTAAAGCATTGAGCGCGGCTTGCTGGCGAGCCGGCGCCACCTCGGTAGTGGGCGTTTGGCCATCGCCTTTAAGCGTGTAGACAAAATCTCGGCCGCCCAAAACCGTGCCCGCGGCCTTCAGTTGATAACGATGCATCAAATAAGCTGGCACCAGCACTTCTTCAATGCGAGCTAAAGGCTCGCCCCGTTGAATCACCGCGGGCGAGAAACGATCGAGCACGACGCGTCGCAGCGCACTCAGCCGATTGAGCTCAGCAACCGGGTCGGCGCCGTTATCCCAAAGGGCACCGCGACTGTGGCAAGCCCCGCCACTGCGTGCAAAGCTGTCGGCGCGGGCATGCTTGCCCTCTACATAGCTCAAGCCCGCGGCAATGGTGTCGGCCATAATGGCATGGCGTGCCGCCGCCTCGTTGGTACCCTCAGGAAAGTGCGAGTAACCCCACGTAATGGCGCGTTTATCCCACTCCCCAATACCCACCGCATAGGCCTCTGACACATCAATCTCACCTTGGCTGTTTAGGGTGACAAGGGGATAGGGTAGTCCATGACCGAGGCACGGTTATCGCTGGACGCGGCAAAGTTATGCGCCAAACCAATGGTATGACCCACTTCGTGGGCCGACAGTTGACGAATACGTGCCAGCGCAAAGGCCTCAAGCTGCTTTTGCGCACTTTCTTGGGCTTCATCACTGTCGCCATAGGGTGCAAGTAGCCCCTCGGCAATCATGTAATCTTGCCGCGCTCGCAGGGAGCCCAGGGTAACGTGCCCCTTTAAAATCTCTTGGGTGCGCGGGTCGCGAATACTGGAACCATAAGACCAGCCCCGCGTAGAGCGATGCACCCACTGAATGACGTTGTAGCGCACATCCATGGGGTCGGCCCCCTCCGGCAACAACTTAACCTGAAAGCCGTCAATAAAGCCCGCCGCCTCAAAGGCCTGATTCCACCAGGATGCGCCCTCTATCAATGCACTTCGAATAGGCTCGGGCGTACCCGGATCCACGTAGTAAACAATGGGCTCTACGGCTTCACTCATGGCCGCACCGGGTTCTTTTCTCCAACCGGTGGCGCCAGGCATAGGCCCGTTTTACCGGCTTGCCCAGCGGCGCGGCGTAATCCATAAAGGCCTGCCCGCCATTGATAAAGCCAGCTCTGGGGTCATAGGGCAAGGGTTCATAGCCCGGTTCGGGCAAACGCACAAAAGAATGATGAATGTGAACGGTGACACTGGTGTCACTGGGAGAGACCGTGGGCAGGTATGGGCCCTCTGCCTGTCCGGTGTAGGTAACCAGTGCGTCAATCTCGGTGTTGTCAGGAAACGCCTTGGTGCGTGCTGGGTTAATGAAAGAGCGCTCTGCACTTACCCGAAATGCACCCTCCTGCATTGCCGCCAATCGGTTACCCAGCTGTACAGCATCACTTAATGCAAAGTCGGTTATGTCCACCAGCACCTTACCCTGAGACTCGCCACTCAGAGCAAATCCCCACAAAACCGACTGAGCGAACGCTTCTTCTACCGCACGGCGTTCGGCGGCATTATCCGAATTGGCTCGGTAGCGAGTATTCAGTGCTACCAGCAGCACCTTGGGGCCAACCCGCTCAAATTGAACAAGAAACGTGTCGCCTAATTGCCCGCGATCGAGACCCAGGTCATTCGACCCTACGCCCTGCGCCAGACTGGCGTAATAAATAAAGGGCGACTTAAAGTCACTAAGTTGCGCGTATAGCTTGCCGGTCTGGGCGTGCCAGTACAGCGGTATAAAGCCATCGAGCGGATCGCTCTCTTGCATAATGGTTTCATAGCGGTCGGCTAGTGAGGGTGCCGACTCCTCGGCGAGGGTAGTGGGCACGAACGAAACCGCACACAATAGTGTGAGTAGCCAGATCACCATATGAGCGGTGTGCGGGCCACGCAGCGATCCTTTACCGCTAAGGCCTAAGGCGGTGTCGGTGTCGGTGTCGGTGTCGGTGTCGGTGTCGGTGTCGAGTCTAGCAACGATGCGCGCGCTATTCGTGGCAAGCTGCTGCCATGGTTGGTTTGCTTTCATACTGCCCTCACCCTGTAAACATTGGCTGGAATACACGGTCATCTTAACCTAACGCCGAGGGTACACTAGGTGAGTCGTACTCGCTTTCATCGTGACTTGTGCGTAAATTATGGCTTTTACGCAACGTGATGACTGCGTGGTTACGCACAACACCACATTAATCGTGTGCCTATTAAAAGCACACCGCTTTACACCCCCATAAAAGGTTTTTGACGCGTATAATGCGAACGACTCGGTTTGCCAACGTACTGCTAACGTAAGCAACATAAACCCGTAATTGGAATAGCTCTGCATGACAAACGCCACCATTTATACTCGCCTATCAACGCTGCTATTAGCCATGTGTTTGCTAGGCGCCGCAACCCTCGGCACTGCACAAGTCCAGACCCTCGACAAAGTAGTCGCCATTGTTGATGACGACCTTGTTCTGGCCAGCGAGTTACAAGAGCGGCTGCTCATGATTCAGCAAAATCTGGAGCGGCGCGGCGTTGAAATGCCCGACCAAGAAACCTTGGCGCGCGAAACCCTGGATCGTTTGATTTTAGAGAGTATTCAGTTGCAGTTGGCTGCGCGCTATGGCGTGCGCGTTCCCGACGCTCAACTCGACGATGCGATGCAGCGCATGGCGGCTCAAAACGGCCTGAGTCTTGAGGCTTTCCGTGGGGCACTGGAGGCAGAGGGCGAAAGCTACATTGCCATGCGCGAGCAAGTGCGCAAAGAAATCATGATTCAGCGAGTGCAGCAGGGCAACGTCAACCGCAACATCAATATCACCGAACAAGAAGTTGAAAATTTCATGGCCACCGAGGAAGGTGAGGCCATGACCCAACCTGAGTTTCGGGTGGTGCAAGCCCTAGTAGAAGTGTCTAGCAAAGATAGCAGCGCCGAAAAGGCTGCCAAGGAAGCCTTTGTAGATGGTGTCCTCGCTTCTATTCTGGCGGGAACGCCGTTTCAAGAAGCCGTGGCCACTATAGAGCCCTATGTATTCACGGGCGGCGATTTGGGCTGGCGTAAAATCGATGCTATCCCCTCAATGTTTGCGGGCGTTATCCCTAGCCTCGGCGTGGGCGACACGGCCAAGGTTGAAAGTGGCGCGGGCTTTCACTTGGTCTACTTGGTGGATGAGCGCGGGCGCACCCGCATGATTGAGCAGACCAATGTACGCCACATCCTTCTAAAGCCCACCGAAGTATTGAGCGATGAGGCAGCACGACAGCGCGTAACAGAGCTGCGCCAGCGTATTGTCGACGGCGAAGACTTTGCTCTGTTGGCCAAAGAATATTCCGACGACATTGGCTCGGCTGCCGAGGGTGGCGAGCTGGGCTGGACCAATCCGGGCCAAATGGTGCCCGAATTCGAAGCGGCCATGGCCAGCGCTACGATTGGCGAGATTTCTGAACCGGTTCGCTCCGAGTTTGGCTGGCATATTTTGGAGGTCACCGATCGCCGAGAGCAGAACATGGCCGAAGAGATGCGCAAGCGCCAAGTCATGAACTATCTTCATGAGCAAAAGTACGACGAAGAGCTAGAAGCCTGGTTACGCAAGGTTCGTGAAGAAGCCTTCGTAGACCTGAAGTAAGGTTTACGGCTACCTTCTGCTCGCTTACGCAGTGCCATGAGTCAACTCTCGGTACCTGACACCAGTCGCGGCATTCCTCGGCTAGTGATAACCGCTGGAGAGCCCGCGGGGATTGGCCCCGATGTGGTACTTATGGCCAGTCAACAGGCCTGGCCCGCGCAACTGGTGTGCATAGCTGACGTTAATCTCTTAAAAAACCGTGCCGAGGCGCTGGGGCTCGCTGTCAACTTTAAGCCTTACACCGCCGGGCAACCGGTTCAGTCATGCGCAGCGGGCGAGCTCTACACTATTCATGTACCCCTAGGTGCAGAGGTAGCGCCCGGTACGCTCAATCCAATAAACAGTACCTATGTGTTGGCAACACTCAACCTGGCGGTAGACCTTTGCGCAAGTGGTGAAGCGCACGCGTTGGTGACGGCTCCGGTTCAGAAGTCGGTGATTAACGAAGCCGGCGTGCCTTTTAGTGGGCATACCGAATTTCTCGCCGAGCTCACTCAAACCGAGCATGTGGTGATGATGCTAGCAGCCGCTGACCTGCGCGTCGCATTGGCTACCACTCACTTACCACTCAAGGACGTTGCCGCCGCTATTACCCCAACATCTTTAGAACGCACTCTCACTATTATGGCGTCCGACCTTAGGACAAAATTTGGCATAGAAGCCCCACGCATTACGGTGCTGGGTCTCAACCCTCACGCGGGAGAGAGCGGACACCTGGGCACTGAGGAGCAAACCATTATTGAGCCGGTATTGGAAAAGCTACGTGCCCAAGGAATGGCATTAACGGGCCCTCTCCCGGCGGATACGGCTTTTAGTGGCGAGGTTCGCGCGACCACCGATGCCTATTTGGCCATGTATCACGATCAGGGCCTACCTGTTTTGAAATATGCGGGATTTGGTGAAGCGGTAAACATTACCTTGGGGCTGCCTATTATTCGCACCTCGGTAGACCACGGCACCGCACTGCCATTGGCTGCAACTGGGCAAGCAAATGCGGGCAGCCTGCTTGCCGCCATTCGTCAGTCCATTGACTGCTGCAACCGACGTTGATTATTGATTTAAATAACCACGCGTAAACAATAAAAAGCAATAAAACCCTCGAGCAAAAATTTCTTCAACGAAAACATTCACCGCGTTTAATTTTTTAAATGCGGGTCATAGTGATAAGCCAATAATTAAAGTCGAGATGTAGGAAAATTGCACGTGACCGGTTAATCAATGCTTAATTACTGACCAGAGTTGGATTAAAAAATCTCAAATAGTTAAACTATGCATCTCAGCAACGATATTAAGTTTATTTAACTTACGGATATTTAGTTATGGCCACTTCCAACCCCATTATTTCAATTGCAAAATCCAAAGCAATGGCAAATCGCTTGGTCAAAGACGCCAGCGAGGCGCAGGTATTACGCGCAATCAGTAATTTACAGGCCGCATTAAAAACCGCCAAGACACGCGAAGCCGCCAAGCTCGAGAAGAAAAAGCCGCCAATATGAAAAAACTCACCGCCATGATGGCTGAGATGGGTCTTAGCGGCTCCGACGTTGCCAAATTAGCCGCCGGTAAACGTACCGCCAAAAAGGCAAAGCGCAAGGTGGGGGCACGCAAGGGCCGAAAGGTAGCGCCCAAATACAGCATCAAGGCCAATGGCGAAACCATTCAATGGACCGGTCGTGGACGAATGCCGGTGGCGTTTCGCGAATTTGTAGAAAAAGGTGGCTCACTACAAAAGTGCCTGATTAAGTAAGAGCGCCGATAAAAGTTGTTTCAAGGTCTGCCCCTGCCATTACGCACACTCGACGGTCTTGCATGAGCTAGGGACGCTCGGCAGGTACTTGCTGGCGTATGCGAATCCCGTGGAGCGTCTGCCAGTAAGTAGCCGGCGAGCGGCCCAAGGCGTGACTATAGAGTTCTCCTAGGATTGTCGGGGTCTTGCCGGGGCCGACACCGGCAAGTGGTTGCTGGCACATCGCGCATGGGTTTTACTAGGCGCTATTCACATATTGCGCGTCAGAATCCGACATGACCCAACCACGCCACAAAAAGCCGCAAACCGGGCACTTACCCCGTAAACGGTTTGGCCAAAATTTCCTGCAGGATGACGCCATTATTGACGCCATCGCCCGAGCCATTGCACCCAGTCAGACGAGCACATTGTGGAAATTGGGCCGGGTCAAGGGGCGCTTACCGAGGCGCTTATAGGTAGTGGTTGTCAGTTTGATGCCATTGAACTCGACCGCGATCTGACAACCCTATTGTTGGCCTCGTTTAGCGTTTACCCCCGTTTTACATTGCACAGTGCCGATGCCCTAAAATTTAACTTTAGGTCGCTAACACAAGCGCAAGAAAAACTCAGGGTCGTCGGCAATCTTCCCTACAATATTTCTACGCCACTCATTTTTAAATTGCTGGCCGACGCCGATCTGTTTGTCGACATGCACTTTATGCTGCAACTCGAAGTAGTCCAGCGACTAGCGGCCCAGCCCGGCTCCAAGCACTGGGGAAGACTGGGGATTATGGCCCAGTACCACTGCAATGTGAGCCACCTTTTCGATGTACCACCCACCGCCTTCTACCCACCGCCCAAAGTGCAGTCGGCCATTGTCAGGCTGACACCCAAGGCCCCAGAGGATGTACCGCCATGCCCCCGCGAGAAACTGGCACGAGTGGTACAACTGCCTTTGCACAACGACGCAAGACACTGCGCAATAACTTTAAGGGCGTGTTTACCGATGAGACCTTGGAGAGCTTACATATTGACCCAGGTGCGCGGGCCGAAACACTGACCCTAGATACCTACGTTGCGTTAGCTAACGCCTTCACCGAATAGGCAAACACTTGGCGACCTACGTTATTGGCGATATTCAAGGTTGTTTTAGCGCCTTTGAATGCGTTCTTGAAAAAGCGTCGTTCAACCCGGCGGTAGATACCCTTTGGTCGGTGGGCGATTTAATTAACCGTGGCAGTGATAACCTTTCGACACTGCGTTGGTTTTATAACAACCGCGATTCGGTGCAGGTAGTACTTGGTAACCACGATTTACACCTGCTTGCGGTCGCAGCCGGTGTTGGCAAAGCCAGTAAATCCGACAATTTCCAAGACATACTTACAGCGCCCGACGCCGAAGTGCTACTTGCATGGCTTAAGCAACAGCCACTGTTCTTTCGTGACGGGCACGACCTGTTGGTACACGCGGGCATTCCACCTATTTGGTGTGCCGAGCAGGCCGAGCAGTTAGCCGCCGAAGTATCCGAGTGTCTTAGGGGTCCGTTGGCCAAGCGGTTTTAAACCATGTACGGCAATGAGCCTGCGCGTTGGAGTGATCCTCAGTGGCTATGCAAGGCTACGGGTTATAACCAATTACCTTACGCGCATGCGCTACTGCAGCGCATCGGGTTTGCTCGACTTAAAGAGCAAGGGCCCCCAACCGCGACAGAAAACTGCAAAGGAGAAGATTGCACCGTGGTTTGCCCATCCCAACAAGTTGGCCCATGAGGAGCGGGGTGTTTTTGGCCACTGGGCGTCACTGAACGGGCGTACCAACAGCCATCAATTCATAGGGCTTGATACCGGGTGCGTCTGGGGTCAGTCCATGACGCTGTATTGCCGCGAAACCGACGCGTTGATTAGTTGCACATGCAAGGAATGACAAGCACTGCTATGAACGTATACAAAGTGGGCGGCGCGGTTCGTGATAGCTTGTTGGGCTACCCCCCAGTGAGACCGATTGGGTGGTGGTGGGGGCACACGCCGAGGCTCTGCTCAGTCAGGGCTATGCAAGTTGGCAAGGATTTTTCCGGTGTTTTTGCACCCCCGCCTCCAAGGAGGAATACGCCCTCGCCCGCACCGAGCGCAAAAGGGGCATGGCTACCACGGCTTTGTTGTTCATGCCGAGCCATCGGTAACCTTAGAAGAGGACCTTGCGCGCCGCGATCTCACCATCAATGCCATGGCAATGGCCGAGAACGGCGACATCATTGACCCCTATGGCAGCCAGCAAGATCTCCGCGACAAGGTACTCCGGCACGTGTCTGAGCACTTTGTCGAAGACCCATTACGCGTACTTCGCGTAGCACGATTTGCAGCGCGCTATCGGCACTTGGGTTTTCACGTTGCGCCCGAGACCCTAGCGCTTATGACCCAGATTGTTACCAGTGGCGAACTGCACCACCTAGCCACCGAGCGTATCTGGGTAGAAACCGAGCGAGCGCTTGGCGAGCGCGACCCGGCAGTATTTTTTGAGGTACTCAAAGCCTGTGGTGCATTGGCAGCGCTTGCGCCCGCGTTAAACGTCACCCATGGCATTGATTATCTCGCCGCGGCGAGCACACGCACAGTACGCGCCGACTGCCGTTGGGCAACGTTGCTTGCCGAACTATCGCCAGACAAAGCACGGCATACCTGTGAGGCACTTAAGACACCCAATACCTATCGCGATCTTGCGGTTTTGGTGTGCGAGTGGCGGACTCAGACAAAACACGTATACTGCGTGCATTGGATGCACAGCAAGCAGTGAGGATGCGCGCTGCAAAGCCTGCGTGCATTAGATGCACTCAGGCGTGAAGAGCTGCCTTCCATGGTTTTGTGGAAACGTTGGTCTCCCTAACCAATTGAGTGACAGTGAGGATGCGCAAAACTTGCTCGTCTCAATCAGCGCCGTAACTGAGTGCCTCTCAAATCATGCCATTCGGTGATCACGTATCGACCCTGCCACCACCCGACCCATCGAAGCTGCCCGCAGCATTGATGCGCAAACGCTAAGTACGGGCGAGCTCGGCAAGGCTATGCGACTCGGGTGACCCGTTGTAAGATTGTTGCGCCCCGGGTTATCCGCGGCATCACCCCGGAAGAGGCAGTGCAGCAGTGATCTCTGTTTAGGGCTAAAACACGGATAGCAGCGATCGCCGAGCATTATAGGTTGCAGTCCGTCACGCAATTTTTTATCCAAGTTTGGACATGATCAGCAACGGTCAGCATTCATCGCTCTATCATCGACACTTTTCCCACGATTGGGCCCGTCCAAGCTTCGAGCACATTTAGCAATACACCAACCGCACCCGCACCGCTTGTGATGGCATGAGCTGGGTCCTAACGTTAGTCACACTAAAGTCTGCTAACACGAGCGTTGCGAGCTGCTCAGCGAGGGTCTCAATGAGTTGATGCGATGATGCTCGATGTCAACAATAGACCTCAAATGCGGCCGACCCGTTGCCGAAATGGCCGCATAGTCGAGGGCATCATGAAGACTGTCGGATATTGGCCGCTTTTTGGGTATCACAGGCCAACTCAAGGTCAATAATGAGCGGCTGGGTAATATTGCGCTCCCAGTCATACACCCCTATCACTGTCTCAACCCTGAGGCCCTTGATGAAAACGCTATCGCTCATGCCACCTCCGGCGCTGTCAGTTCAGTCATGGGCCAACGGGCGCGCACCTCGGCGTTGGCACCCATCGCACTCACCGGCGGCCATGCGTAGCGCGCCGGCATAGGCAATCATGGCGCCGTTGTCGGTGCACAGGCGCAATTCGGGGTAATGCACGCTCACGCCCTCGCCACCCAATTTCTTCTCAAGCTGGGCTCTCAATAGCTTGTTAGCACTTACTCCACCCGCCATTACCAGTGTCTTCAAGCGCTCTTGTTTGAGCGCTCGACGACATTTAATTATCAGTGTATCCACCACAGCCCGCTCAAAGGCACAGGCGATGTCGGCTTTGTCTTGCGCAGTGAGACCGGTCTCCTGTGCACATTTACGCACCGTGGTTAGGGTGTGGGTCTTGAGTCCGCTAAAACTAAAATCCAACCCCGGATGTTTCACCATGGGCCGTGGAAACGTAAAACGGTCGGGGTTTCCTTGTTCTGCCAGTTTTGCCACCTGTGGCCCACCCGGGTAAGGAAGATCCAACAGTTTGGCGGTTTTATCAAAGGCCTCGCCGGCGGCGTCATCGAGGGACTCACCCAGTAACTGGTATTGGCCCAGACCGTCAACACGCACCAGCTGGCTGTGCCCACCGCTCACCAACAGCGCGACAAAGGGGTAGGCCGGTGCGTCACTGGCCAACATAGGAGCCAGCAAATGGCCTTCCATGTGGTGCACGCCCAGGCTGGGCACACCCAGGCCCTTGGCTATAGAGCGGCCCAATGTAGCGCCTACCATCAACGCCCCCACCAGGCCGGGGCCTGCGGTATAAGCCACGCCGTCGATGTCTGCCTTGTTACAGTTAGCCTCTGCCAACACCCGCTCAATAAGGGGCAGCGCTTTGCGAATGTGATCGCGGGAGGCTAATTCGGGCACTACTCCACCATACTCGGCGTGCACCGCTACCTGGCTATAAAGCGCATCCGCCAGCAGGCCTCGCTCGGTGTCGTAGAGCGCTATACCGGTTTCGTCGCAACTGCTTTCAATGCCCAACACTCGCACGGTTTGTTATCCACCTATTTGGGGGCGCGTAAAAGGACGCAAAACTAACACGTTCAACGGCTTTGCAAAATGACCCGTGGGCGCCTATACTGCGCGCCCCTTTAATAGGGCACGCCGCTATGGGTGTCCGAGAACCGTAAAACAGGAAGTGAGTTGAATGCCTGCAGTTAAGGTTAAAGAAAACGAGCCCTTCGACGTTGCACTGCGTCGCTTTAAGCGTTCGTGTGAGAAAGCTGGTCTTTTGGCAGAAGTTCGCAAGCGCGAGCACTACGAGAAGCCCACCACCGTTCGTAAGCGCGCGGCCGCAGCCGCCGTTAAGCGTCATCTAAAGAAGATGTCACGCGAGAACCGCAAGCGTCAGCGCCTCTACTAAGGAGCGATCCGTGAGCGACGAGACCTCACTGGTCGCCACCGTCAAGGCGGCAATGAAAGCCGCCATGAAGGCCAAGGAAAAAGAGCGCCTGGCAACCATTCGGCTCATCCAAGCCGAATTCAAGCGCGTCGAAGTGGACGAGCGCATCGAAATAGATGATGCCCGCGCCATGGCTATCATGGATAAAATGCTTAAGCAGCGCAGGGATTCGGCCACCCAGTATCGCGATGCCAATCGCGAAGAGTTGGCCGCCCAAGAAGACGCCGAGATCGCGGTTATCCAAACCTTTCTCCCCGAGCAGCTCAGTGCCGACGAGATTAGTGCCCTTATCGATGACGCCCTCGCCAGCATAGAGGCGACCGGCATGGCGGCCATGGGCCCCCTGATGGGGCAACTCAAACCCAAGCTCCAAGGCCGCGCCGACATGGGCGAGGTGTCCAAGCTGGTAAAGGCCAAGCTCAACCCCTGACTGTCTTATTAAGCCCAGTGTTATGTTGGGCTTGATGATCAAGCTTTTTATTTTCTCGCTTATACATTCCTTTTAGCCATACCGCTTGGAAACGCAACAGCCTTTATGACACGCTAGGTCACCATCTGGTATGCACTGCCCTGCTGAGCATAAACTGCTGGTCCCAAGCGGCCGGCGGCTATTGCAACCCAGCGCCTATAACCGAGTCATGGCCAAAACCCTGCTCAGTGAGACTCGCCTGTTAGAAGCCTCCCGTAGACATCTACCGTCGGAATCAGATGCTCAGGGCGTGCTATCACTAAAGCCAAACCCCAGAGAGACCATGTAGACTTGCCCAATGGCGCGCGTACCCCAGAAATTCATTGATGATTTACTCGATCGCATCGATATTGTTGATGTCATTGATCGACGGGTAAAACTGCGTAAAACGGGCAAGAACTACTCCGCTTGCTGCCCCTTTCACGACGAAAAGACGCCGTCTTTTAGCGTCAATCCCGAGAAACAGTTTTTCTACTGCTTTGGTTGCGGTGCGGGCGGCAATGCACTGGGCTTTCTCATGGATTTTGAGCGGCTTGAGTTTCCCAAGCCATAGAATCGCTGGCGCAAACCGTTGGGATGGAAGTCCCCGAGAAGAACTGCGCCCCGGAGAAAAGCCCCGCCAGGACAGCCAGCGCCCGCTATTTGACCAATTAGAGCAGGTAGCGCGTTTTTACGAGCAGAGTTTGCGCAAACACACCAATGCCAAGCGTGCAGTCACTTACCTGAAAGGCCGGGGGCTCAGCGGTGAGATTGCCAATGCCTTTAGAGTGGGGTTTGCACCGCCCGGGTGGGACAATCTGTTGTCAGCCTTGGGACAAGAGCCGGCGGCGCAAGCACTGCTGATGACCAACGGCATGCTGGTTAAGAACGACAAGGGGCGTATTTACGACCGGTTTCGAGACCGCATTATGTTTCCCATTCTCGACGCCCGAGGCCGCGTTATAGCCTTTGGCGGTAGGGTGCTGGGCGACGAAAAACCCAAATATTTAAACTCGCCCGAAACCCCAGTATTCCAGAAATCCCGCGAACTCTACGGCCTGTATCAAGCGCGCAAGGCTAACCGCAGCCTAACGCGTATTGTGGTGGTTGAGGGCTACATGGATGTGATTGCGCTGGCACAGCACGGCATCAACTACGCAGTGGCCACCCTGGGCACCGCCACTAGCGAAACCCATTTGGAGCGGTTATTTCGCCATGTGCCCGAGGTTATTTTTTGTTTTGATGGCGATGAAGCCGGGCGCAAAGCGGCGTTTCGCGGCCTGAAGCGGCGTTGCCGGTGATGCAAGACGGTCGACAGGTGCGGTTTTTGTTCTTACCCGAGGGCGAAGACCCCGACACCTTGGTGCGCTCAAAGGGTCAAGGCCACTTAGAGCATTTGTTCGATACCGCCGCCCCCTTAGAGACCTTTTTGTTTGAGCAACTTGCTCAGGGCATTGACGTTAACGCACTCGATGGCAAGGCGCGCTTTTCCAAAACGGTGGCACCCTATTTGCGGCGCTTGCCCGAGGGGGTCTTTAAGGTGCTCATGTACCAAGCCCTAGCTGATCGCACGGGTATCGACGTAGAGTCGCTCAAGCGTTTACAAGCACCGCCCCCGAGCCCAGCCCCTCGGATGAGAAGCGCAGCGACCCAAGCAGCTACACGAGGGCACCTGACGGCCACCAACCATCGCCCGACCTTAACGCGCTAGATGTAGTGCCTTATGACGGAACCGACGAGTACCCGGTTGGCGACTACCCAGGCACCGCGGGGCTAGAATCGTTGTCTTTCAGCGAGAGCCAAAGCGCAGACTTTGGCACGAGTACGGAGGCCATTATTGACAACAGCCTGTCACCCTCGCGCGCCAATCGCATCCATCGCCTGCTGGGGCTTTTGGTATTGGACCCAAAGCTTGCCCAGCATGTAACGCTTGCCGAACTACCAAAGCGCCAACAGCGAGACAGCGAGTTACTGCACGCCTGCGTAGAGCAAATAGCCAACGAGCCCGATACCAGCACCGCCACCCTGTTAGGGTTTTGGTATGGCACCCCCGAGGGGCAGTTGTTAACCGAGTTGGCGGGGCGTGAGGCGCTGGAGGACGACGAAGGACGAGAAGCGTTGTTTACCGCATTGCTGAAACAAGTCGTTAACGAGGCAACCCTCGCCGAGCGCCGAGCGCGCTTTAATCAGCTTAAAACAACGTCCTATGCTGACTTAAGCGCCGACGAAAAACGCGAGCTGCTCACCCTCACCCAGGAAATTCGCTCACTTACCGGCCGCAATTAAGCACGATAATGGCGCTGATAAGGTCTTGATTTTCTGAGAAATTCGCGCACACCACGCGCCGCGGATTAAAATAACAAAAAATTTTCCCAACAAAGTCGCTAAAACACCGGTTCCAGATGGCCGCAGGTATCTGCCTTCGGTACAATATCGAACTTATTTTTGCCCAGTTATCGCAGGATTCAGCATGTCCGAAAAAGTGCACCAGCAGTCGCGCCTTAAAGCACTTATCGCCAAAGGCAAGGAGCAGGGTTACCTCACCTACGCCGAAGTTAACGATCACCTACCTCAAGATATCTCCGAGCCCGATCAGGTTGAAGACATCATCCAGATGATCAACGACATGGGCATTCAGGTCTTTGAGCAAGCGCCCGATGCCGACGAGCTTATCCTTACCGAGGGTGATCGTTCTGCCGACGAAATTGCTGCCGCCGAGGCCGCCGCGGCACTGGCCGCTGTGGAGAACGAGGCCGGACGAACCACCGACCCCGTGCGTATGTACATGCGCGAAATGGGCACCGTTGAACTTCTTACGCGCGAGGGCGAGATTGTTATTGCCAAGCGCATTGAAGAGGGCATCCGCGAACTCATGGCGGCCCTGGCGTTTTACCCGGGCGTGGTACGCAAGCTGTGCAACGAGTACGACCTAGTCGCCAAAGAAGAGCGCAAACTTGCCGATATTCTGGTGGGCTACCTAGACCCTACCGACGACGTGCCCTCTGCCCAGGAAATTGCCGAGCAAACCGCCGCTGCCGCGGCTAACACCGGTGACGACGATACCGAGACAGAATCGGGCCCCGACCCCGTAGAAGCCAAAAAACGCTTTACCGCCCTCAAGCGTCAATGCACTAAAACCGAAAAAGCCATTGAGGCCGACGGCCGCAACCACAAGAAAGCCGTGGCCGAGATGGAGAAGCTAGGCGAGCTGTTTAAGTTTTTTAAGCTGACGCCCAAGGTCTTTGATCCGCTTATTGACGAGCCCCGTGTCGCGCTTGCCACCATTCGTGAGCAGGAGCGCGAAATCATGCGTATTGCCGTTCGCGAGTGCCGCATGGATCGTAAGGAATTTATCAAGAGCTTTCAGGGTACAGAGAGCGACAGCCGCTGGGTATCTCGGGTAGCGCGCAAAAAAGACATTGGCGCGCGTATCAACGACCACAAAGACGACATCCAGCGCATGCAGCGCCGTATTGCCGAGGTAGAGAACGCAACCGGATTGTCGGTTACCGAGATTAAAGAAATCAATCGTCGCATGAGTATGGGCGAAGCACGAGCCCGACGCGCCAAAAAAGAAATGGTAGAGGCCAACCTACGCCTGGTTATTTCTATTGCCAAGAAATACACCAACCGCGGCCTCCAGTTCCTAGACCTCATTCAAGAGGGCAACATTGGCCTCATGAAGGCGGTGGACAAGTTTGAATACCGTCGTGGGTACAAGTTCTCAACTTATGCCACGTGGTGGATTCGTCAGGCAATTACCCGCTCGATTGCCGACCAGGCGCGCACCATTCGTATTCCGGTGCACATGATCGAGACCATCAACAAGCTCAACCGAATCTCGCGTCAAATGCTGCAAGAGATGGGCCGTGAGCCCACCCCCGAAGAGCTGGGTGAGCGCATGGACATGCCCGAAGACAAGGTCCGCAAGGTGCTTAAAATTGCCAAAGAGCCCATCTCAATGGAGACGCCCATTGGTGACGACGAAGACTCGCATCTGGGCGACTTTATTGAAGACACCACCATTGCCAGCCCGGTGGATTCGGCAACCGATGAGGGGCTGATGGAGGCAACCAAAGACGTACTGGCAGGTCTTACTGCCCGCGAGGCCAAAGTACTGCGCATGCGTTTTGGTATTGATATGAATACCGACCACACCCTTGAAGAAGTGGGTAAACAGTTTGACGTAACCCGCGAGCGTATTCGTCAGATTGAAGCCAAAGCGCTGCGAAAGCTTCGCCACCCCACGCGCTCTGACTACTTGCGCAGCTTCCTCGACGACTAAGGCAAACTCACGGTCACTTGCGACCATGTTTTAGTGGGCGAAAACGGCACCCAATGGTATGAGCGATTGATTGCCCTGATAATCAATGCTGAACGGGGGTCACAAAGCTAACTGGCTGCTATGAGTTTGGCAATGGATTGCCACCTAGGCCGCTCATCGACCCGCGTCTCAGACAAAATAGCGACCTCAGTGGCTGTGTCTTGCAGCCACGCCAGAGCTTCGATTGCCTCAGAACAGGGTAACGAAGGTTTTCATCGTCAATAATCAATAGATTGACATAATCGATGGGTAGCGGTGCCTCAATTTGGGCAGAGGTCATTATCCACACTAGCTGTTTAACGCCTCGATATGACAACACCCTGTTTGCCAAGGGACGCTTGTTTTTATTGGGGTGGGTAGTTAATTGATTTTCAAAAAACAAGCCATGGTCAGATATAACCGCAGTGCCGGCCTGCCTGGTGGCAACGCTCTGGGCTAACGAGTGCTGCTGGTTTACTGGCATGTCGTCGGTCACAATAACCGTAATGGGTATGCGTCCATTGTCTACGAGTAATGCCCGTATCGCCTTGTCAAATTCTCGAAGCAGTTGCGGCTGGCTGTTTACTTCGCAGATATAAGCGCCAACGTCGCGCCAAGAGCGAGCCTATATCCGAAATGAGCAAGTCAATACCCGCGAAATCCAGCCTAAAGGCTTCGGCAATATCAAGGCGAGTCGCGTGTTGTCGGGGTGTATTTCTGTAAGACTTACGGAGCGACGCACCCCACCTTGAGACACGCTGGCAGCTCCTTTTAGCCTAACGCGGGTCCCAGCTGCAGGTATTGAATGCATGGTTTAAACCTTGGTTAGCGCAACCACCGCTCTGTATCACTATCAACATGGAAAATGGGGTATGGGCTCACATGCTGATTTAGATCTCGGGCTTCCCAGCGCTGATTTTGCCGCGCTATTTGTTTGTTCAATTAGCTGCTCTACGGTATGCAAACCCATCGCCAGTAACGCAGCCGGATGACGCTCCGACACCACCTGAACGTTGCTATTCCAAACGGTTAACCGTATAATCTTCCGCATCTACGTGCCGCTCTACCAACAATGGAAGTACTTGGGATCAATTTGCTGAAAAGCAATTAAAGTCCGCCTCATTGGCCAACCCCACAAAGACGGATTCTCCACCATCTTGCGGCGACGGGTTTAATCACGACCGGATAGCCAAGCTGATGCGCGACCGCTTTAGCGGCCTCAAGTGAAGAAACCAGCTCACCTTGTGCAACTGGGAACCCTAGCTTGTTTAAAAATCGCTTGGTATCTCTCTTGTTCTTGGCGAGGCTGTGAGAAACCACAGGTGTCGAATCAGTATGGGTACTGTCAATTAAACGAGAATTCTTTCCCCAGCCCAGCTGATACAAATCGGGGGAAACTTGCCGCCAAGGCACCCCATTTTTGAGTAACAGCACGTAAAATTTCGCATCGACTCAGACTACTTGGCACGCAAGGCTTCAGATGACAACTGACTTGATTGGCTAACAATTTAAGCTCCTGTCTTTCAGAAGCGTCTGACTCGAAACTACGGTTAATTAAAAGCAAATAATGCCTAATACCACGACTGCAACAAGTGCAATCGGCCCTGCGTAGTTAAATACCGGCAATACAAATCGCCACGAGGAGTTAGCTGGATTGCCGACTCTTGAAGTATAGATGCCCCTAACAGTCATCAAGATGGCCCAGCATACAGAAAACATCTCGAGGTGTTCTAGTATGGTGCTGGGAATGCTTCCGATACAGGTCGCCAATCAATTTTTTTAGAAAATTCTCTTCAAAGGTCTGGCGTATTCTGTACCACTGTTTGCAAGCGTCGGCCGACCCAAACTACCCCCTCTCCTGTAGCGGAAACGACGAAGACGACAAAGCTCGGGCTTGGTTACCGATCGCGCTATAACCTTCGTCAAATGGCTCTCAATTAACTTCCAGTGTTGACATGTTGTTTTAAAATCCGTTCACCTATAAATAACTTATCGGCAGTCGCGTGAATTTCGATCTACAATTTGCACCCGCGAGGCAAGACAACATACGCTTTACAACATACTTAGCGACAAAAGGTACTTCCACCCGAAACAGGGCGCCTTTGCTCTGGTTTTTGCACTCAATACTTCCACCCAACTCTTCAACCAACCGCCACACCAACGCCAAACCCATCCCCGGTCGCTGCAGACCGTTTTAGTGGTGAAAAACGGATCAAAAATATGCTGTAAGTGTTCCTCATCAATACCACCACCATTGTCGGCTATGCGCAGCACATAGTGGTCTGCAGTCACCGACTCGTTAACCGTGACACAAGGTTCAGTCACTCCAAACTCTATAAAAGCGTCGAGCGCGTTACCTACCAAGCTGTGCACAATGGCCTTAACTGATGAAGAATTTGCACACACTCGCGCGTTTTCAGCATGGCCGATGTACTCGAGTGCTACATTGGCCGCGTCAAACTGCCGCTGCATCTGCCCAAGTGCACTAGCCACTTCATCGCTTATAACAAGAGGGGCTTTATAGAGCGTCGGTTTGCCGAGCAAAAGCCTTCATGCCCTCTATAATTTCCGCCGCTCGATCGATTTGGGCGTGGATTCGCTCAAGCTTTTCTTGGGCTTTGGGCGCATCCTGGTCGCTTGGCACCAAGTAGCGACCCAAGTTAAGCGCCGACATTCTTATAATATTTAAAGGTTGATTAAGCTGATGGGCGGCGCCCGTTGCCACTTCACCCAGCGATGCCATATGTGCAGATTTGGCTGCCGCTTGCTGCGCCTCCAATAGCAGTGACACATCGGTAAATAGCAGCACTAACTCATGGTCACCCAGATGGTCGCCGGCCACATCGGTCTTGGACTCAATAACACCCACCGAAATCCAAAAATCGTATTGCCCGTCTGGGCAATCAAAATGAAACTCCACATCAAACTGCGGTTGTTTTAACTTTCGGGCCTGGATGAGCGCTTGGGTTAAAGGGGATGCCTTTGCTGCGTCATTAGTTTGTGCCTTGCGAAGTAATGGCGTTGCTCATCAACTCGTTGTGCGCAGGCAAAGCTGGTCGAGCGGCCGCCAACACCGGCTCAAGCGCACTCAGCAGGGCTGGGGTCAACTGGAACGATCGGCGCTCGTCAACGTGCAAATCGTGGGTCAGCACGACAACCGGCTCTTGCAACGCGCTTAATGTGGCCAGCTGTTGGTTAAGCAGCCGCTGGCGCTCTTCACTCAGGCTGGCTAATGCGTCGTATTGCCGTTCAACCTCGGTCACCAAACTAGCGAGTGCCTCGCTGGCCAGGTCAAATTCGCCGAGTACATTGGTGGCCTTGGGTATCTCGGGTAACGGGCGCTGCCCGGGAGACCAACTGCGCAGCGCCTGAAGGGTATGAGCTGCCTGGAGGCCAGTTCCTACCAGCCAGCGCCGATAAATCCACTCGGCCCCCAACAACAACAATGCCGATGCCAACAAACCCCACATGCTGTAACGCAACCCTGAGTCGACGCTAGGAGTTACGGTTACCACGGTTTGTAAAACGGCGCCCTGATCAGGCAAATACATTGTGGCCTGATAATGCCGCTTGTACACCAAATCGATATTGGTTTGCAGGTCAACGCTGGTGGGCAATACTAACCCTGTCGTTAACTGGGCGTCTCTATTACGCTGCAGTGTATAGAACATATTAAAGTGACTGTCGGGATGGCGTTGTTTAAAGTCAGGGATCACTCGGTCATTTAAATCGGCCACAGCCTGGGTCAATACGGCTGGCCGGCCCATCACGTCATCTTCTGTACCAGCGCCTGCACCCGTACCTCCGTGATCAGACTGTTCACCCGGAGACGGCAAGACTATTTGAGGTGGTGTCTTTTGTGTATCACCTACCACTGACTCAGCTATGACAAACCCACGCTGAGACAACTCAGTGCGTGCCAGATCGACTAGCATCTCGGCCAACACCTTTGATCCGCGCTCTAACTGCGCCGAGCGGTTATACACCCACTCGGTGGTAAAAAAATGCGTTGTTACCAATACCGATAAGAACATTAACGGCACGAGTAGCAACCGCACCAAGGCGGCCATCTGCAAAGGCCGTCGCTTGGGCATTGGGTAACTGCTCGGCGCAATTTTCGCTAACAGCGACGGACGCAGTGCCAGCCACTGCACCAGCAAGGCGGGCCCAAGCAGTGACAACAACGTTGTACTGAGCACGAGAAAGCCGGCATTAATATCGAGGGTAAAAAGCGTCTGATGGCGCCAAATTACAAGGGGCACTACCAGCGAAAAGCTCAAGAGCACGCCATCTACAATGCGATTGGTACCCGTGCGCCATAACACCAAGGCGGTAACGCCTATAGAAATTAACGTGAGTGCTGCATCGTCAACGCCAAAATAAGTGGCGGTGAAACTCAGGATTAAAGCAGCCGCCGTTAGGCTACTAACAAGGCATGCCAGCACACCAAAACGCAGCAGGGCGAACAAGGGGCCAACCGACCAAATGGGTATTGATAACCCAAACGTTGGCTCAACACGCAATAAATCCAGGCAAAAAGCGGCCAGTCCTATTAGCAGACCAGTAACAGCAGCGCGCACAGACAACCGTGATGCAACCTGCGCTGACTTTATAATGGTCATAAATCACCCCTAATTGCGAATTGCAAAATGCGATTCTTAATGCATCATACTCGCTCAAAGCGGCTCATTGCATTGAATTATTATTTCTAGCGACGACATAGACACGACTTGCCCCCTGTTGAGATAAGATTAGAAAACGCACTGCTCGTTTTTTCAAACGTACACAGGGTAAAGAAGAAGGGGAGTATGCATGTCCAGAATATCCGCGCCCCAACGATCGCCCAGCCATCCGCGCCATCCTTTAGCATCGGAACCTAGCTTAAGCCACGGACGTTACGGCAAGGTTCTGGTTCAGTAATGCGCGCTGATACATCCATGCCCACACACCTCTGCCTAACACAAGACAGCGCTTGAGCTAAGCCACAAACGAGCTTAGCCTAGCTCGAACACTAAGAAAACACATGGATACACCATGCGACCTCTGTTTAGGCTTATACGCTTTACCCTGATAACTGGCGCCGTAGGCGTACTGGCTGCCTGCAATAAGGCAGCCGACCCCAACGACACCAACGACCCACTACAGTCCATAGCCCACATTGAGCACCCCGCCAAAGACCTCTGGATAGAGCGTTGCGCGAGTTGCCACGGGGCAGATGGCCGAGGCAAGCAGAGTGTGTCAGCTCCCGCTATTAATGGACTGCCAAGCTGGTATGTAGAACGGCAGATGCGCCATTTTCAGGAGGGCATTCGCGGCAACCATAAAAGCGACACCCAGGGCCAGGCCATGATGGCGGCGGTCGCGGGTATTAGCACAGCCGACATATCAGGCACTCATCAATTAATGCAGCAACTTCCTGATAACCGACCTGTGGGGACGCTAAAAGGTGACTTGGCGCGGGGTAAGGATTATCACAACAACCTCTGCTCGGCGTGCCACGGCTCTGATGGCGGCGGCAATGAGGCCTTGCAAGCACCGCCACTCAAGACACTAAACGACTGGTACATAGTGGCTCAGTACGAAAAGTTTAGGGCGGTATTCGAGGAGCCCATGCCCAAGATCTTTACGGCGCACAGATGCTACGCTTTGCCCCGGCTGTAGAGGCAGAGGTCATTCCCGACATTGCCCATTTCATCACCCAACCTAACGATGGCTAAGTGACAACGTTGCAGCAATTGACCTTGAAGCAATTAAAACCGCGCGGGTGGACTGCATGGGTAATCACCTTTTGCGCCATATACAGCGGGGCCGTTTATAGCGGGGCCGTTTATAGCGGGCAGTGTTAGCCAGCTCGACCGAGCCAGCCAATGAACACACCTTCACACTGTCGCCCCACTGCCCACCCGCTATGCGCCTAGATGAAACGGGGGTGTGCCGCGTTCACAATCTCTATACGCGCTACCCGTCGATGTACAACAAAGGTGTAGGCGGCCTAAAAACCGGGCTACCACCCTGGCGGGACGGCTTCACACCCGAGCAGATAGATCTTGGCCGGCTGCTGTTTTTTGACCCTTTATTATCTGCCAACCAAAGCGTTGCCTGTTCCAGTTGTCATGACCCCACACTGGGCTTTAGCGATGCCCGAAAGCGTAGTATAGGGGTGCGCAGAGAGCCGCTTGCTCGCTCGGCACCATCGCTGTGGAACGTCACCTTTATGCAGCGTCTCAAGTGGGATGGCAGCGCCAAGACCCTAGAAGAGCAGATGTTGGGGCCACTGTACTCGGCAATCGAAATGGGCAACACACCCGAGCAGTTGCTGGCGCGCCTAAAAGCAACGCAACGTATCGTCGCCTGTTTCAGCAGGCATTTGGCTCCCGGGATATAACCCTTAGAGTCTTTGTACACGGCACTGGTTGCCTTTGAAACGTCACTGATATCGCTCAACAGCCGTTATGACTGGTATGCCCACGGCCAGGACGATGCTTTAAACCAACAAGAGCTCAATGGCTTGAATGTTTTTCGGTCCTTTGTGGCCCGTTGCGCCGAGTGCCACACACCCCCACCTTTAGCAATCAACAAATTGCCGTGCTGGGTGTCCCCGAGGCTGCGGGCACACCGCCAGACCCGGGTGCGCAAGCAGTCACGGGAGATGCAAGTCAGCGTGGAGGATTTCGGGTACCCAGTTTGCGCAATGTGGCACTGACCGCACCCTATATGCACGCGGGAAATTTTGCCACGCTTAGAGAGACGGTGGCCTTTTATAACGGCGGTCGTGGACATGGGGTGCCCGAGGGTGAAGACTTAAAGCTGCACTGGCATATTTGGGAACCTAATCTCACCGAGCAAGAGCTCGACGCTATTGTGGCGTTTTTGGGTGCGCTTACCGACCAAAGTTTTCTGCCCGTCATACCCACACAGGTACCCTCGGGGTTACCGGTTGGGCGTGCGGCTAACAGTGAACCAAATACCAGCGCTAAGGCATTTGCCGGCGCGTTAATAACACCACAAGAAAAATCGTTAGGGGGCAGTCAACCATGAACCCACGTGGATATCTTTTTAGTCTGGCAGGCCTGGCACTGCTATGGACCCAAGCTAGCTGGGCAGCAACGCTAGAGGTGCGTAACGGCGAGTCAATTCAGACGGCGGTGAAAACCGCCGCGGCAGGCGATGAAATTGTGGTGTACCCCGGCACCTACCGCGAAACCGTCTACATAGACAAAGACGACATCACCTTGCGTGGCGTGGTGCAAGACGGCGAGTGGCCAACGCTTGAGGGCGACAAACAACTCAACGACGCTATCTTGTACTCGGGCAATGGCTTTAGTGTGGAGTGGCTAAAAATCACCCACTACAAAGGCAACGCCATTATGGGCCAGGCCGGCAACAATTTTTCTATTCGCAACAACTGGATTATTGATACTGGCGTATATGGCATCTTTCCGGAATTTGGCGAGAACGGTCTAATAGAAAACAACGTGCTTAGCGGCATTGAAGACGCCGCCATATATGTGGGCATGTGTGATCATGTGGACGTGCGTAACAACCGCGTTTTCGACAATGTTGCGGGTATAGAAATAGAGAACACCCGTCACGCACTGGTAGAGGGCAATATTGCCCACAACAACACCGGCGGCATTTTGGTCTTCATTACCCCGGGGCTCCCCATCAAAACCTCTTACGACGCCATCATTCGCCGTAACACCATCATTAACAACAACACCCCTAACTTTGCCATTCCCGGGTCGCTGGTATCCACCATCCCTGCGGGTACAGGCATGATTGTGTTGGCGGGTGACGACGTGGTCATTGAAGACAACATCATTTCAGGCAACAACACCGCAGGTATTATTATCACCAGTCAGGATTTTGCCACCGATGTAGCCGGCGACCCCGAGTCAGACCCCAACCCAGATCGGGTGCAAATTCGTGACAATGTGATGTACGACAACGGCAACGACCCAGTCACCGACGTGCGCGCCCTTATGCTGACCCAATTTTCAACCAAAGGGCCAGATATCATGGCCTACAAGGCAGCGGCAGATGCCGAACGGGGTAGTTGCGTAAGCCAAAAAGGCGCGTATCGGACCTACGGACTCGACGAATGGGGCGACTGCGATCGGGTTACCGTGCGCGCGGCCGATGCGGTTGCTAGCGGTAGCGCGCCCCCAAGCACTAGCAGAGCCGTACTCACCAAAATGCTGCCCAAGCCAGCAGCTCCCCGCGTCATCACGGTAGACGCCAATGGCGCCGAGTTGGTTTACCAGGGCATTTGTGCGGGCTGTCATACCCGTAATGTGCGGATGATTGGACCGCCCGTGTTAGCGATACAAGCGCAATACGGTGACGACGTGCAAGCGGTGGCAACCTACATTGCCGCACCTACAAAAAAGCGGCCTGACCTTCCGGCCATGCCGCCCCAGGACCACCTGTCTGAAGCCATGCGTTTAGAAGTTGCGCGCTATATGCTCTCGCTCAGCCGCTAACGCGCGCCAGTCAGGTGACGGGAAACGCCACCATAGCCGTTGTACCCTCGCTATTGGTGGTGAGCGTGAGTGATCCACCTAAATCGGCGGCAATGGCCTCGCAGGTGGACAGCCCCACACCGGCGTGGGTGCCGTCAATGGCGCTGGTCACAAATGGCGCCTTGGCACGCTCTACCAATGCCGGCTCAATGCCACCCGCCGTGTCAGTCACACTCAGCTCAAAGCGGTTGTCGACTACGCGCTCGACAACCCGAATGACTCGCTCGGGAACATCGCTATTCTGAGCGCTGTCTAGATCAACCTGGAGCGGACCCTGACGCGCGTAGGCCTGCACGGCATTTTCTACCAGATTAAAAACCAACTCCTGAATAGCCGTGGGTACACCCTGAGCCTGACAATCCACACCGCAGGGTGTGTACGCCAAAGTGGCGTCAACCGAAGCAAAGCGTTTGGCCAAGAGCTCCAGGGCAATGGCCACCAGCTCTGAGGGTCGCACTGGTATTTTTTTCCTGCCGGGCCGCGGGCGAGAAGGCTTTCATACCGCCGGTAAGACGCGCCGCTCGCTCAATTTGCTCATCAATGCGCGCCAGTTTTTCCAGCGCGCTTGCCGGGTCAAACCGATCTTTTTCTATCGACCGCTTTAAATTAAACGCCGCCATACGAATAACGTTAAGGGGCTGATTTAACTCGTGGGCGGCACTGGAGGCCACTGTACCCACACCCGCCAGACGCGCGGTGTGCGTAAGCCTACGGGCCAGCTCGTCTTGGGGTGGTAAATCGTCGCTCACTGGGCGTCACTCTGACGCATAGAACAGGTGCTGATACCCAATAGCGAATAAGGCGGACACCAGCGCAACAACCCTGTCGTTAGCGGCACCAGACCCACCGCCCCCAGAGGTTTTGGTAATAGACACCTGCCGCCATGATGCCTAAGCCGGCGATTATTCGAACTACTCTGTCTGCACTACCCACATTGACTTTCATCGCATTTGCCTCTTGTTGTTATTGCCCGTTACCGGTTTTAGCCTGTGATACCCGTGATGAACCAACGGTTTCAGCTAAAGACTAGCACCACTGGCAACGTTGCGACACAAGCGTATATAAATGAGATTTGTTTGCCTGGTAACCCGAGCCGCGTATCAGCCGTACTTTTAGTTGCCCTATCCCTAGCTGCCCCATCCATAGCTGCCCCATCCAAAGCTGCCCCAGCCATAAACACCTTATCCATTTGGGCCATCCGTAATTGGCCTTTACATCGCTGGTCTAGCCGGATTCGGTCGAAGCAGCCTGGCCATCTTGAGCCTCTTCCTTGCGCACCGCTGCCCAAAAAAGGCAATAGGAAACACGTAAAGCATCACACCAATGTTGTTGCTAAACATGGAGTCCGTTAGCGCAAAAATCATATAGCTCAGTGGTATGAGCGCGCCAGCCAGCGCATAGCAGCGCACGCGCCAATTCATATGAGATGGCCTGAGTTTGCTAAGAAAAAGGCGTAACGGTACGAGATAGACGGCGAGTAGTGCAGCAAAACCCACCAGCCCTCGAAGGCCCAGCGCATCAATATATTCATTGTGCGCATGGGGGTAGCTAGCGGCCACTTCACTCATCAGTCCGGCTTCTGCTAGGGCTTTTTCAAGGCCATTCCCTGGTATTCACCCACACCAAAAATAGGGGCCGATGCAAAGAACTGTAAATTGGTTCGCCACATTTCTAGGCGCCCACCAACCGACAGGTCCAGCTTGCCCTGCCAGTGATCCTGTACGCCACTAACGGCGGCCCATAGCCGATCGGCCACGCCAAGCTGTGGGGTATTGAGAATGGCAATGCTGCCAAGCAACATGACAAGCGCAAGAGCGGTAATGGTTTTGCTGCCCAGTAAACCCCTGCTGTACCAACCCAGAAAAAGCAGTAACGGCGGCAGGACTAGCCAGCCACCTCGGGTGCCAGACAGTAGAGACGCCATGACACCTAAAACAAAGCCGATGAGAGCGAGCGTCAGCCACAGGTAGCGCCGCTGGGAAAAATAATAAAGCGCGGCAGTGGCACTTAAAAATCCCAAGAGTATGGCGACGTTGCCAAAGGTCACTGCCATATCCAGACCTTCCGCCCGCGGTTTATCCAATACAAATCGATCATAAATGGCAAAGGCAAAGGCGCCGTAGGCACCCAAGATGCTACCCACCCACAGTAGGACGCGCGGGCCAGAGCACCGCAGCAATAAAAGTAGCACCGGGACCATTAGAAGGAATCGCAGGGGTCTGTCTAACTCTCGGTAGTGCCACCCATCTAAATAGACAAATAACACCATGAGGAAAAAATAACCGGCAAAGGTCGCCATTAATAAGCGCTCTTGGGAAGTTGGCCGGTAAGCACCAAGCAATGGTGTAACGAGTGATAACAGCAACAAGCCCGCTGCGCCCAGGCTGTAACCGCCCGGGAGAACCAGCGCCAATGCCAAGCAAGACCCGGCCAGCCACCAAGCGACCGTGGAAAATGCCGATACTAACGGACCCTGTTTAACCATGGTGTCAGTTTATAGGCGCTAGACGCTTTACGACAGTGTGGCGGTATGGCGATGTAACCGTGTGGCGTTTTGGCTGTTTGCCGGTGTGCAGCGCACAACAACCGGGCCGCCATCAAACCATAACCAACGCAGCCGAGAACTAACCACGACAATAGCCGTGGATTGACCATTAAAACAGCCATGATTACGCCTAGCCTAAAGTAGTGGCGCGCTGTTGCGACAACCGTTATGGTTTGACGCGATAATTGTGCGCTCAAACTCAATGCGTAGACAAAGGCGTTCGCTCGAACTTCAAACCTAAAACGCTATTCACAGTAAGGATTTTTATGGACACCCAATCACTTTTTTCTCTGGCTGGACGCACGGCACTCATTACCGGCGGCTCGCGTGGCATTGGTCTCATGATTGCCAAGGGTTTTCTGGCGCAGGGCGCCAAAGTTTACATTTCCTCACGCAAGGCCGATGTTTGTGATGCGGTAGCTGCCGAACTCGGTGATAACTGTTTCTCACTCCCCATGGACGTGTCCACAGTGGAAGGCTGTAAAGCCCTAGCGGCCGCCTATGCCGAGAAAGAAAGCGCGCTGGATATTTTGGTTAACAATGCCGGCGCTGCCTGGGGTGCGCCCTTCGAAGAGTTCCCTGAGGCCGGCTGGGATAAGGTCATGGATCTAAACGTAAAGTCACCGTTCTTTTTAACCCAGGCCTTCTACCCCACCCTCAAAGCCGCGGCTTCAGCCGCCAAGCCAGGAAAAGTCATTAATGTGGCATCCGTTGACGGCTTGCGTTTGAACCCCTGGGAAACCTATAGCTACCAGGCGTCAAAGGCCGCCTGCATCAATCTGACCCGGCGCACTGCCGCAACGTTGATAAAAGATCACATCAATGTAACGGCTATTTGCCCGGGAGCTTTTCCGTCCGAGATGAACCGGGCCGCACGTGATCACGGCGATGCGGTGGCAAGTGCCATCCCCAACGGCCGTATTGGCTACGATGAAGACATGGCAGCGGTTGCCATTTATTTGGCCGCACGCTCGGGAGACTACGTGGTAGGCGAAGCTATTGCAGTGGACGGCGGCATTGTTTACGCCGATTTGCCACGTGCCTGGGAACCCGCCTAATTGGGCGAGGTCATCACGCGATAGATTGTTAGCGCATCGCCGGGGGTGGCTCAGACTGCCCCCGTGCACTGCACAGCACCGCCATTAAATCTGCTTGGCAATAAAAACAGCTACTTTGGAGCCGGTGCTTACCAACCCTCGCCACAGCCGTATCCCAATACCCAGTTTCCTGCCCATCAGCTGCGCCGCCTCATCTCGATGTGCGCACTCGTCCTGCTGGCACTCGAGCAGCAATTGGCGAAGATCTCTGTAAGGCCCCTCGGGGCTTAATCGTTTTATTTGATATTCGTAATGGTGATCAACGAAGGTCTCGACGGCCTGAATGGTGGCGTAGACGGCGGTGGCACCAAAAAGGCTGGGTAGCGCACCGGTAAGCCAACCCATTAATCGCCATAGGGGTAGCAATGACGTTTGTTGCCTGCGGGTAAGAAGACTGGTCAGGAGTGCCAGGTGTTTTTCTTCGCTGGCAAGATGGCGCTCGGCAAAGCCTCGAACATCTTTGTCTCGGCTCAAGGCTAAAATACCTTTGTAGATATATACAGCACCGGCTTCACCGGCGTGGTCAGAGCGCAAATCGGCAATGAGCCAGGGCGGAAGGTTATACTTAGGTTGGTTCGCAGCGCCTGTAAGGCGGCTTTTTAGCTGCAACTCGGCGCTGCGTTTCACCTAGATCTGCTCATAAAGTTTTGCCACCTGGCGTAAACGATTCGGGTTTGCCATTCTCGGCATACCACTGCTCCCATTCCCACGCGGTCATGGTGCGCGGCACTTTGCCCGACATAGCCCGCTCGTAGGCTTTTGAGTCTAGGCTACTATCGAGCGCCTTGAGTGTATCAGGACCGCTGTTTTTTATCGTCTGGTCGTTAAGTTTGGTCATTAATAAATCCTCCGACGCCCTACAATAGTCGATTGCGTTGAGCTGTGCTTGGCTGGACAGTTTTTGACCAACTAAGATCTCCGCTTATATGCACAAAGTGGCCTAAAACTTGGCTTCTTGGCTAACAGCGGTATGTAAAGGCGTGCTGAGCTATAAAGTGGCAGTTTAGAGGCTCTTCTAGTTTAGAGATTCTTTTAGCCGAGCCGCTGTGGCCCCTACAGGCGTTCTCGCCACACGCGAGCGCCCGCCAGTCAAATACTGCACCAACTACCAGCAAATAGTGACAAGCGGCAAAACAGAAAATGCGCCTCAGGTAGTAGCGAGAAACGCCACTTCTGGTAGACTACGCGGCCTCGCCGGGCCCATAGCTCAGTTGGTTAGAGCAGTCGACTCATAATCGATTGGTCGTAGGTTCAAGTCCTACTGGGCCCACCATTTTCGTGAAGGTGCTTACCTGATACATGGGTAACACTTTATTCCGAAGACAGGGTTTACATCTGGTATTGTGCTCCCCGTATTTACGACGTGTGATAAAAGTGGATAGCTATTTGACGGCATCCAAAAAGGCCGCGCAAAGCGACCCCAAACCAGTCAATGCCCTGTTTTGTAATTGGCTCAAGCTCTCATGAAAGTTTTATACATCTGCACCCACAATCGTTGCCGAAGTATTCTGTCGGAAGCCATTACCAACGCAAAATCGGGCGGTAAAGTAGTCGCTAAAAGTGCGGGCAGCCAACCAAGTGGAACCGTGCATCCCATTGTCGATTAAGTACCTTGCCGAGGCAGGTATTGCTACCGACGGCCTCAAGAGCCAGTCATGGGATGAGTTTGAGGCATTTGAGCCAGATGTGGTTATTACAGTCTGCGACTCGGCAGCTAATGAGGCATGCCCAGTTTGGTTTGGCAATGCGTTAAAAGTACATTGGGGGCTCGAAGATCCTTCAAAAATTGACGGCTCAAATGATAAAATTGCAGACGCCTTTCGGAATACCATTGCTAGAATTGAAAGACGCGTCGATGTACTCGTACGCGCAGCTCAACGCTCAAGGCGAGATTGGCGCGAGATAATCATCGAAAATGGTGCCAGTTGTTCAAAGATATAGGTGCATAGTTCATACCGCTTGTTAGCGAGGTTCTCGTAAACCCACATGCTCCACGCTCATCAAATACTGATAACCGATGGTGATGCCAAAACAAAAATGGCATGTTAGCCAACAATATCGAATCGTTCCGCAAGGCATACCATGAGCATTCATATAGGCTCTATGATGATCACAAGATTCAGTCACTGTTGAGAAAACATTTTTCGAGGGCCGTTCTTAACGCGTACTTAGACCTTGCGCCATTTGCATTTAAAGCAGATTTAGCGCGGTACTGTCTTCTCTACCACTTTGGCGGGGTATACTCCGACCTGTCTTATATGCATCTTATGCCGGTTATAATGCCACCCAAGAAAAATATCGCTGTCTTTAGTGGCTGGGGGTTCAGTACGCCGACCTGGGAAATGTCCAACTCACTATTAGTAGCGCGACCTCGACAGAATATTTTCAAAGCGGCTATTAAGCACATAATCCAAACCATCAACAAAAGTGCCTTGGCGAATCACCGTTAGATGTCACTGGCACGCTTCTTTTCGGTCGTACATTTGCGCTAGCCAATCAAATGACGGATGTTATGTTCGGCGAGACTCGGTGTAATGTTGTGAAAACTAGCGGCCCCGATAACATTGCGAAATACACGCCTAACGGTCAAATGGTCGCGTACAGAAATAAGACAACATCGTCTTCTTTAGAAGACTTTTTGGACAGCGGATTTAATGACTACAGAGCAATGTGGACGGCGGGCCATGTCTGGCATTCAGCAAGCTAAAGCGCAGCTTCGGGAGGTTGGCTATGCCATTTTGCCCAATGTATTTAGCCTCGAAGAAATTGAGCAGTTTCGCCGCCGTGTTGTTAGAGCTAAAGACCGTATGCCTTCGACGAGGGAAAATCCAAGCTCTCGTCATTTTGCAGGCTTTCATCGTTGTGCTGAACTTGCGGGTCTTCATGCCGACTTGGTTCAATCGCGCTTAATAGTGGAGGTGCTTGGCACGGCGTATGAACACCGTGATTTTAATGCGATTGGCCTTAGCGATATTACGATCAATCGCTCCCAACAGTGGCACACCGATTTATTGAGGGGCCCTTATCAGCGCTTTGGGGTTTCGGAGGTATGTTGGCAGGACTCGGAGCCCTCTTGTTACAAGGCGCTGCTATACCTACAAGATGGAGAACGACTGTTTGTACTGCCAGGAAGCCACAAACTTGGGCGACATATCGAGGACACGGAGGCCGAACAACTCGCCATGGGCACTTCCCAAGCAAAGTAGCAGTCAGATCAGGTGACGTCGTGCTTATGGATATAAGGCTCATTCATCGGGGGGCTAATCAAGAAGAGATTAATGCGGTAGAGAACAGCGGTGAGTTAAAAATTTTAATTTCGTCTGTATTTGGCGCCGATGGTAGTGAAATGGCAAGAAGGCTCAAAGCAGGCAACCAGCAACGGCTTAGAGATTGGGACAAACGGTGGAAGCCGGTAATATTGGGGGATAAATCACTTAAGGATTTTTCCACCTGCCCCATCTCCACCTTGCTTTACTGATGGGAAGAGGCGTCACTGAAGAAAGCAAGCAGATCTCACCGGTACTTTCAAAGTGCCGTGTATCTCACAAAAAGCGAGTAGATTTTTATGGCCGGTTAATGGCTACTACCGGCATCTGCTAATTTCAATGGTCGCAGCAGCAGCCAACCCTTGCTCCCTTGATGGTTTATACTCCCCCTGTAGAAAGCAGACACGTCGACTCACCAATACAGTCTTTCAGGCAGGGTGATACAGCAACCCATTGAGGAAGATTCCAGCGAATATCACGCCGTAGCAGGCCAAAAAAATTTAACGCGTACCAGCGTTAGTAGCCAAGCCATACAACGGATCGTCGTTTAATCATCGGGAAAGTCAAACCATGAATAAGCAACACACTATTATAATGATCGCGTCTCCGCGAACAGGTTCAACTAGGCTTACAGCGCTTCTAACTCAATTCAATCAGCTAAACGCCTTGGGGGAATTATTCAACCCTCGAAATTCATATACTAGGTCAGATTTCGATGGTACAGAAATTTTACGAAAAGCAGGCAAAATTCAGAGGGATGACCCAAAGGAAGCTTGGGCGTATTGTAGATCTTCACCAGTTGAGGCTTTATCGACACTACATGAAAGCAATGGAAAAACAAATGTCGTTAAATTAGCGCCGAAACATTTGCCCGATGAGAACGTAAAAAATCTCTTTAAAGAGAGCGCTTGTGGTTTGATATTTTTAACTAGAAACCCGATCGATAGTTATATTTCGCTGAAAAAAAGCCAAGCAATCCCAGATTTGGGACGGTGCAGATACGTCAGACGTTCAATTAACCCTCGATTCCAGCGAGTTTCTACAACACTGTCGGCGAATAAGCAGGCACTATTATTTGTGCTCGTCACTTGGCAGGCAAAGCGCCATCCCATCCGTAACTATTTCCTACGAGACGGTCCTAAATATACCCGACCGTGCGGCGAAAGTTGCGTTGTCAAAAACCCTTCAGATGCTGGGCTTCCCAATTGAAATTTATGAACAAGACCAGGAAAACATTGCTAATACAAACCAAGGACTACTAGGATCTCTTTTAAACAAGACCGTAATCCAGATTACAATGATAAAATCATCAATTGGCAGCAAATAACCTACGAATTAGCGTCTCTCAATAAGCTACATCTTATGAGGAATCTAGAAGTTCCGAAACCAACAGCGATGATGACAAAGCCACAAAATAGATAATCGCTCAATCACACGCGCGGTTACTTATCGCGAACGTGACTGCGCACACGATGTTGTTTTCATCCAATTATTGCTATGGACGATTAATTGCAACCGCTGGCATACGCCATTTCAGACTAATTGCGAGCCCACGAAACGTAAAAATAGCAACAGCACCCACTAACAGCGCTTGCTGATTTGCCACCAAACCTCAGTACATCAATAACGCTTGCAAGGTAAGTCCAACAATAATGGGGTTGCATAGAACTCGGGGGAAACAATCAGCGTATTCCCTGCCGGTGAAGGTATCGCGAATTAAGCCACCACCAATGGCTGTGACCACTCCCATGGTAATACCGTGGGACAGCGGAATACCCAACGCGGCACTTTTGAGCAAAGCCCCCGCTCCAAAGAGTGCAACGCCCATGGCATCAAAGTAGGCCAGCGCATTGCTACGAGCATTTAGGTGCCTGCGCAATGAAAACGCGATCACACCGGTTACCGTCGCAACAGACAGCATGGCTTGATCGTGGAGCCAAAAACCGGTACATCCAATATGATATCACGCACTATAGCGCCACCAACGGCGGTCACGACGGCACCAATAGAGATCGATACGGGTAGTCAATGCCGCCAGGATACCGGACGCAGCAAAAGCAGCGGCTGCTATCAAACCTAGTAAATATAATAACCCCCATATCCGACACGCTCTAGCGAACGTGTGTTACTCTTATCGTCTATCTAGTGCTGCTGCGGGCTTAATCAGCACACGGCAGCTGACCGGCTTGACTTGTCCGGGAGACAACAAGAAATCGCGCGCCCAATAAAGTACCCGCCAAGCACAAACCCACCACAATTCCTCACCACACAAAATGCGGGTCCATGCGCCAGACTACGGCGGCCATGAAAGCCAGCGGAAAGGCAACAACCCAATAGGAAAAGGTGGTAATGATCATGGGAAGTTTGGCGTCTTTATAGCCGCGTAACGCCCCCTGCTGCACCCACCTGCAAGCCGTCAGCAATTTGAAAAACAGCCGCCACCAGTAACAACGAGGCTGCAATGGCCTTAACCGTGGCGTCGCTGGTATAAAAAGTAACAATGAGGTCGCTACCCAGCAACAACAAAACCGCCGAGACACACATAACCAGTGTGCAAGTTACGATACCCAATCTACCCGAAAGCCGTGCCGCACTGGGTTGCTCTCGTCCCAGCCAGTAGCCAACCCGCACAGTCGTTGCCGCAGAAATAGCGAGGGGAATCATAAACGCTGTAGATGCAAAGTTGAGGGCTATTTGATGTGCCGCCGCAACACTTGCACCCAAGGTGCCCATTAATAGTGATACGGCATTGAATAGACCCGCCTCGGCCGTGACCGTCACCGCAATGGGCACACCCAATCGTAAAATCTCACGGCAAACGCGCCAGTTGATAGTTAGGCGCCCCTGCCACAATTGATAGGGCGCGTAGCCGACTAGCTAAGCGCATATAAAGCAGGAGTGATAGCGCTACCAACCACATAGTAATAGCACTGGCTACACCGCAACCTACCGCGCCCAACGCGGGCGCACCCAGCTTGCCGTACATAAATACCCAATTTAAGAAAACATTGGCAACGAGCGCGAGGATAGACGTTGCCATGATGGGCGTTGTGTAACTTATACCCTCGTTGGTAAAACGTAGCGCCAGAAACACAAATATGGCAGGGGCTCCCCAGACAATGGCGCCGACATAGCCGGCGGTTAAACCACGAAATGCCTCATCGATGGTCAGCAACACCAGAAAATCGGGTATCAGAAATTGCCCAGCCAGTATTACGGGTATCGACAGAAATAAGCCAAGCAAGGCAGCCTGCTGCATGTACTTACCCACAAGGTGCTCGGTGCCCGCGCCAACTTGACGCGCCACAATGGGTGATAGCGCCATCATGACACCTAGCAAGCCCATGAAAAATAAGAACCAAACGCTACTGCCAATAGCAACGGCAGCCAGCGCTTCGGCGCCCAGTTTGCCTGCCATGACGGCGTCAGCAAACTGCATACCGGCCATCGCTAAGTTGTTCACAATAAGGGGCGCGGCTAACGTCAAAAGAGAGCGCAGTTCGTCCAAGATCTTCATGGATGGTGCTTTGCTCGTGGCCCGTACTATTATAGGGTCCAGATAGTGCCACGAATGAGTCACTAAGCACTACCGCCAAGAAGACTTACCATTAAATGAAGGTACTATACGAATCGTTCGAGTCGTTGGGATCCGGTCCCGCACCACCGGTTATACAATCGGTCCATGTCACTAACTAAGTTGTAAGCTCCTCATATGAAAAATAAAGTAATTTGTATCGGACTCGGCCGAACTGGGACGACCACATTCGGAAAGTGCATGCTTGAGCTCGGCTATAAGCATCTAGGGCGTGAAGGAAGTGACAATGGATATCGACGACAATTAGATTTATTATCCATAATGGATTTCGAAGCGTTTTTTCGGCATATGGAGCCATACGATAGCTTTGACGATTATCCATTCCCTTATCTCTATAAAATACTAGCCAATCGAATTCCTGGCGCAAAGTTTATATTAACCACACGATCGACTGCCGATGTTTGGGCTGACTCTGTAATCTCCGAGTTCAATAGAAAAAAATAACGCTGCAGATAACATTTGGTTTAATGGCGAGCTAAACCTTCCTGACCGAAAAAAAAAGGATCATTGCTCGCTATCACAAACATATTACTGATGTCAGGGAATTTTTTAGGGACTCAAATAGCCTATTAGAAATCTGCTGGGAAGATGGCGATGATTGGGGAAAATATGTGCATTTTTAGGTGAGCCTCGTCCATCGATCCCTTTTTTTCACGCAAATAAACGACCACCCAAGTCACTTGATTCGACAGCAAATCTCGCCAATCAATTATTTCAAGCCAATCAATACGATAAGTTAATAAATTTATTGAAAGATGAGAATAACGGTCTTCTTAATAGAAAAATCGCCCAAGAAATTGGCGAGGTTGCACAAAAAAAATGACTATTTCTTAGAAAAATACGAACGCCATCAACAGGCTGCTAAAAAAGAGCATCATAGCAGTGGTCTTCAAAACCTCGCTATATGCGCAATATTCAAAAACGAAGCGGAATTTCTTGATGAATGGATTAAATTTCATCTCGGCGTGGGGGTAGGGCATTTTTTTCTGTATAACGATAATTCCACAGATAATTACTTAGCAGTTCTCTCAGATTGGATAAAAAAAGAAGTCGTCACACTTATTGAATGGCCAGAATACAAAAATCAGATAGATGCCTTCAATCACTGTCTAACCAACAATCGATCTTCAACTAAATGGATCGCTTTTCTAGATTTAGATGAGTTTCTTTTTAGCCCGACCGGCGAGCTGCTACCGGCAATATTAGAGCGCTATGCGGAGGCGGCTGCAGTTTTTGTGTACTGGCAGTTATTTGGATCTTCCAACCAACAAGAGCACCCATCAGGCGGTTCGGTGATCGAGACATATCGCCGACGTCAAATGATTGAGTCAGCCATTCCTGATACGTTTGATCACGGCACACCAGGCACACCCGACCATGTCACTGCATGGACGCGGGATGGAAAAAGTATTGTGCAAACTCAAAAGGTCGATAGGATGCATAACCACAAGCCCGCTTCAGTACTGTCCGGAGAAGTGGTTGACGAATTATTCCAGCGAATACCGGATCGGGCAGCTCTGCGTCGGCTATCCAGTGATCCAATACCATGCGCCACCCTCCGCATTAACCATTATTGGTCAAAGTCCATCAATCATTTACAGCGCAGAGCATTACGAGGGGATGCTTATGATCGCAGTAGGCCAAAAAGGAACCTGAAACGACTACTGGAACGTGACGCGCAGCTCAATGAAATTGAGGACACTACAATATTTCCGCTATGGGAAAAATTTAAACTCATGTATTCGAAACAGTAGTGCGCTACACCCTTTAAGCGCAGTGTGTCGGAAACAAATTAAGCGCAGCAAATTTTTATCGAACGTAGTAAAATCGCGTTCATTCTGAGCGATAAATAAGGCGCCCAGCCACAACGGTTAACACCGTTTTAGCCCGCAAAATAGCGGCGGGCTCGGCGGTCATAAAGTCAGTATCGAAGACCGACAAATCGGCTTGCTTACCCACGGTAATGGAGCCTCGATTTTCCTCCTGAAACACGCTACGGGCAGGCCATAACGTAAACATTTTCAATGCATCGGCGCGGCTAACAGCATACTCGGGGTACCAGCCATCGCCAGAGGTACCATTGAGCCGCGTACGGGTAATGGCGGCGTAGAACTCAATGCGTGGGTCACCCGCCTCCACCGGTGCATCCGAGCCCGCGACAATATTAAGTCCGCGATCAATTAATGGCTGCCAAGGATAAGCATAGGCTAACCGCTCAGTACCAAGGCGAGCAGGAGCAAAATTCAAATCGCCAATGGCATGACTAGGTTGCATAGAGGGGATCACTTGCATGTCTCAGGAGTCGCTGTTGATCTTGCGGCGGAATAATTTGCGCATGCTCAAGCCGCCAGCGCAAATCCTCAGTAGCCCATTGTTTGCGCGGCAACGCGTCCCAGGACTCGGCGTACCAGTCGAGTGTAGTGCGTAGTGCCCGATCGCCAATGACATGGGTCATTACCTGCAAGCCCTGCTTAAGTGCACTATCCAAAACAGGCATCAGCTCGGCCTTGGTAGTGCGGTTCATAAAGCCACTGTGATCAGCATCGGTATAGGTGTGAGTAATGCGGCACCGCGCGAACCCAAAGTGCCATCAATAAATACCTTTATGCCGCGCACATCCAATAAGCCATCGGTCGACAGCCTAGGGCCGCTCTCAATGAGGGCGGCAGACTCTGCAATGGGCACAGCCACGTAAACCCGATGCACCAAGACGCCCTGGTCATGCAGGGCCTGTAGTTGTTCAAGCTCGCGCCAACTCATGCCCATATCATGGGTGGCGGTCCACCCCAGCGCCGCATTTGCTGCCATACCCCGGGCTAAATTTTCTCGAATATAGGCATCGGTCTCGGGGCAAAATTTGCCGAAAGGGATCCATGGCCTTGCCCAGCACATACCCCGTTAATTCGCCCGCCGCATCGCGTTCGAACTTACCTCCCTCTGGGTTGGGGGTGTCGCGGGTGATGCCAGCAAGGGTTAGTGCTCTGGAGTTAACCAAAGCCGACACCCCGTCGGCACGGGGCATGTAAAGGGGCTTGTTCTCGGTGAACGCATCCACATCCCAGCGGGTTAAAAAACGCTGCTCATCGCTCCACTCGCGCTCAATCCAGCCACGCCCCAACACCCAGTCACCCTCTGGCACGGCTTGAGCCCAGCGCGCAATTTCGTCCACTGTGGCGCGCAATGTCGGCAAGCCAAAGAGACTGAGCGTGCGCGTGCGACGCCCTACCCTTCAAGATGTTGGTGGCTATCAACAAAGCCGGGAAACACGGTGGCTCCGGCGAGGTCTAGCACGTCCCGCGAACCGCACTGCCAGGGTTTACTGCCTTCATTACTACCTACGTAGGTAATCAAACCGTCTTTAATAGCCAATGCTTGCGCCTGCCATTGAGTGTCGTCGGCGGTATAGACGTTGGCATTTATAAGTACATGATCGGCGGCCAGACATTGATCCTTTACGCTTGCCGATAACGGACTGAGACAGCCAAAATCAACGATCACCAATAACCGGGCTCCACCAATAGCCCAAGCTTAACATTGCCTGATTTCAAACGATTAGATCGGTCCGGTTGGATTAAATCGCATGAATGACATTGCGGGGCCATACGCCTGATCAGCAACCCGCGAGGGGGCTACTCGTAATAGTCGAAGTAAGCAGACGTATCAGCACCAACCCCACGGGTAAGCCGGTTCATATAACGCCGCTGACGACGGCGCGCCTTGGCGCGCGTTGCTCGCCAACCACTGCGCTTATCGCTCACCAGTTCGTTGAGGTCATTTCCCGAAAAGCACCTAATCGATTGACCTTTTATCACGCCAAAAAATAATCCGATGGGGCGGGGAGAAGATCCCAACTTACTCGGTAGGCTTGATTATCACGCCATAAAACTCGGCTTTTTAAGCCTACGGCGGCATAGGCACCGGTGTGCCCAACCCGTATATCAACGCTACCAGAGCAAGGACGCCTCTTATGACTCGCCTGTTCCGCTGCACATTTATTTGCTCAGTACTCACCGTCACGCTTTTCGCTACACAGGCCAGCCAGGCCACGCTGCTCATGAAGCCGGTTGCCGACCCAGACCTGGTATACGCTGGCACGCTGCTTAATCACGACTACCATCCGGCGGTTAGCCGTCCGGCCGACTTTTTGGGTTTTGAAGTGGGTCAGCGCGTAGCCACGCCGGCACAAATTGGTGCGGCTTTGGGTGCCTGGGCGACACAGTCAGACCGTCTAAAAGTAATGGAATATGCGCGCACCCACGAGGATCGACCGCTGTTTGCGGTGTTTATTTCATCGGCAAGCAATCTTGCACGACTCGATGCCATTCAAACCGATATCACTATGCTATCTGACGCCCGCCGCATTACCGACAGCGAAGCCGAGGCAATCATTGATCGACTGCCCGCAACCGCCTGGATGGCTTATTCCATCCATGGCAATGAAACCTCGGGGCCGATGCAGCACTGGCCAGTATTTACCACTTGATTGCCAGTGAAGATCCCAGCGTTAGCGCCATGCTGGAGAATATGGTGGTGGTGATTGACCCCATGATGAACCCCGATGGTCGGGCGCGCTTTGCCAAATCTTTGGAGCAATATCGGGGTACGGCGCCCAATGTTGACGATCAGTCACTGCTGCATAGTGGTGACTGGCCCTACGGGCGTACCAACCACTATTTCTTTGATTTAAACCGCGATTTTTATTTTTTGACCCAACCCGAGACCCGCGGCCGCGTGGCCATGATTAACCAGTGGCGCCCCCAGTTGATGATTGATGGCCATGAGCAAGGGTCACAAGACACCTACCTCATGGGCCCACCGCGTCAACCATTGAATAAGAATATCGATGCTGATTTGCAAAAGTGGGCTCGGGTATTCTCGGTTGATCAAGGCGCCGCCTTTGATGCGCGCAGCTGGCGCTATTACACCGGCGAGTGGTTTGAAAACCTTTACCCCGGTTACTCCAACTACGCCGAATACCGCGGCAGTGTGCATATTTTGTACGAGCAGTCGCGCATGGCAGAAGACGGTGTACGCCGCCCCGAAGGCACCGTGCAAACCTATAAAGAGTCGGTGCATCATCAGTTTGTTAGCACCATGGCAAACTTAAAAACACTCGCGCAGAACTCGAAGGCGATGTACCAAGATTATTGGGACGGTCGCCAATACAACGTATCCACCAAGAGTGAGTTTGCCAACCGTAGCTATGTTGTCTTAGCCAACGGTAATACCGGCCGCATGAATGCCCTTGTCGATGTGCTTACAGCTCAGGGTATAGAGCTGTACCAAAACGAGGCGCCGCTAACAGTAAAGCGTGCAACCGATCTGCTCGGCAAGAGTACCGACAAAGCCACCATTCCCGCTGGCAGCCTGATTGTCCCAAACCGTCAACCCGAAGCCCCGTTAATTGCCGCCATCATGGAGTTTGATGCAGAAATTGAGGAGTCGGTATTTATTGAAGAGCGCCAAAAACTACTGCGCAATGGCTCCTCAGTGCTTTATGACACCACGGCGTGGAACTTGAGCATGATGTATGGCTTTGCCCTCGCTAACCGTAGCGGAGCACCTGGTCAGCGGACTCAAGCCCTGGGGGTCTGTGGCCGATGAACAGCCTGATATCGATATTGATACAAACGCCAACGCTTGGTGGGTAAACGGCGACGACGACCGCTCGGTGGCCTTTGCCGCGCGTCTCATGGAGCAAGGTGTTGAAGTGCGCGTGCTCAACAAGGCCACCGAATTTTCTGACGCCAAAGCAGTGCGCGGCAGCGTTTTTGTTACCGCCATGGACAATCCAATGCTTACCGACGTTGCCGAGCGGTTGCCTTGAGGCGGCAACATTGGGCCTTGGGGTGAACGCTACTCGCTCAGGTTACGGTGCGGGTGAGTTACCCGATTGGGGTGGCGAGCACTTCCCGCGACTGAATAAACCGCAGATCGCCATACTTAGTAACGCCGGCTTCAGCAGCTACGACGTGGGCGTGAGCTGGTGGGGTATCGATACCTATCTGGGCATACGTCACAGTCAACTTGATGCCGCTTACCTGAGCTACGCCGATCTACGCCGCTATAACACCATTATTATGCCCAATGGTTATCGCCCGTTAAGCGACGCTGAGCGATCGGCACTAACCGACTGGGTTAAGCAAGGCGGCACGCTCATTGCCCACAGTCAAAGCGCTGGTGCGCTAGCGAATGAAAACGGCATTGGTAGTGTACGGACCATTCGCGATACCTTTGAGAAAGCCGCCGATTACGATATTGCTCTGCAGCGCCAGCGGCTCTCCACTTCAAGTGCAATGGATATGCAGGCTGTTGCCAAGACGGCGGTGAATACCGAGCTTGTCTACCCCTGGAACGAGGAGATCAAGGCGCCCGAAAAAGAGGAACTCGAAAAGCGTGACAAATGGCAGTCGCTCTTTATGCCCTCGGGGGCCATGGTGGCCGGCAACGTCGATACACAGCACTGGCTAACCTTTGGTTCGCCTGAGGTACTACCGCTACTCTATGCCAAACAGCCCGTGCTTATGACCGACGGGGACGCAGAGGCCGTTATTCGCGTGGGTGTGCTTAGCGAGAATAAAGATATCGAGGAGCAACGGGTGGTCAATTGGTCCACCATTCCTGCCGGCTTCGATCTCGACGTGCGCATGAGTGGCATGCTGTGGCCCGAAGCGGCGCAACGTATTGTAAACTCGGCCTACCTCACCCGCGAATCCGTGGGCAAAGGCCAGGTTATTCTGTTTTCTGGCCAGCCTAACTTTAGAGGTGCGGCTAAAGGCACCAACCGGCTGTGGCTTAACGCTGTGGTCTATGGCAGCGGCCTGGGAACCGACCTCGCGTGGAGTTATAAGCATGTACGAGTCAACCACATCATTTGTAGCGTTAGTCATCAACGATCGGTGCCTCACCATTACACTCAATCGTCCCGATGCCATGAATGCCCTGAGACCCGAAATGCTCGAGACGCTAGCCAATACCTTTGAGCAAGCCGCCACTGACGAGTCACTATCGGTCATTGTTTTGCGCGGTGCCGGGCGGGCATTTTCGGCGGGTGTAGACCTTAAGGTACTGCAGGGCATTAATCCTCAAGCCGGGAAAATTGGCGAACTGTTCGACCAACCTGCCGAGCGCATGGTCAAAGCAATGCAAGCGCTACCTATACCTGTCATTGCGCAGGTACATGGTGCCTGCTTTACCGGCGCGCTGGAAATTGCGCTGCATTGCGACTTTATTTACGCAACAGCCGACACCAAGTTTGGCGACACCCACGCCAAATTTGGGCTGCGCCCCACTTGGGGCATGCCACAAACATTGTCTCGTGCGTTAGGTATGCGGCGCGCTAAAGAACTGTCGTTCTCTGCGCGCACTTTTTCGGGCACAGAGGCTAAGGAATGGGGGTGGTCAACGAGGTATTTGAAAGCCAAGAACCGCTAGAGGCAGCGATAGCACAGCTCGCCGAACAAATAGCGGCGAATAGTCGCGCGGCAATAGCGGCCATGCGCGACATGTACGCCATTGCAGCACAAGAACTTGGCCTAGTCGAAGGTCTCAGTGTTGAGAATGCACAGTCTTATCCGGCGATTACCGACACTAACGAACGTCTTTCGGGGTTTGGGTGATACTTATAATGGCTTTAGCCACTTGGTAACTTGATAGGTTATAAATGAATAAAGACCAGACAATTGATTCCGGCCGGGGGCGCAGCTTCAGTAAGGCTTATTGACAAAATTCGCGATGACACCGATTTACTTGATGGCTTTGAACGCACCTTTCAACTCCTCAGCAATAGGGAGCCGGTAAAAGTAACTACACTTCACATGCTATTGTCTCAGGCTCGAACAGGCTCGACCTTGGTTTGCGATTACCTTAGCAAGGCTGGAGATCTCGGCTGGTGTGATGAGTGGCTCAATCCAATTTGGGTTAACTTAGTTGCACGCAAGACAGGTCGTGTTCACCTGAAAGACAATCTGCATTGGACACTTAGCCGAATTGCTTCACCAGCAGGTGTGGCAAGCATTAATTTGCAGACACGTCACATCATGTTCTGGCAACAAAAAAACGCAGATCTCACAAATATGACGACTCGCTTGGTTTATCTGAGTCGGAGGAGTCGACTTGAGCAAGCCTTATCTCTTGCAAAAGCAGAAACAACCAAAATCTATCATCAAGTAACACCTGCAGCGGCGCCCACAGCCGATGTAAGCGACCTCGCCATCGTGACGGCACTGCGCAAGATTCTAATTTGGGATGAAATTGCAAAAGCTTATATCGATAACAAGGAATGTTTGCGCGTGGACTATGAAGATATTTGCCAGCATATTGATCACATCGATTCAATCTTATCCTTTTTTGGTAGCTCGAAGTCAGTAGCCAACCCTCTCAAATAGCAACCTTCAAAAGCAGCAAACCGATGCAGATCTCACACGACTCCAGCGATTCGCCGCTACTCTGGGAGCCCAGCTTGTCTATGACAAATCCCAGCCTCTCGAAGAAATACCGAGAATTACTAAGTGAAACTCACGATCACTCAGTTACAGTTTTTTAGCGGAGCGTACCGTGATTTTCGGTATCCATCAGTCATTGCCGAGATACAGTTGGACAACCCTGATCAAAAAGTTTTAAAAAATTTCGACAGCACAGCGCCCTTCGTGGAGCTAACCACTGCGCCAACACAACTCGCTGGGTTTAGCAAAAGTAAACGGCCAAGTGAGGCGGCGTTGAACGCGGTTATCAACACGACATTCACGGTGCTGACACACTTTCGTTATCCTCGAGAGCGCGAACCCATCACTTTCGGCTTGCGTGCACAACCCGACCGGATTCAAGTGCGCATACAGCTGTCGTGCCTTTCAACTCAGGCCTTTGTGGCAGCCGTTAAACTCTCATGGCGTGCTCTAATGCATGTACACGATACCGGAAGCCCAATTAGCTTAAGAGCCAAAGCAGTAATTCCGCTAGTTAAAGGACTCGAGGCTCACGCTCCGCATGGCTTCAACACGGGATTTATGCTGGAAGAGGCAATGCGCCGAGGTGTTCCATGGACTCGCATTTTTGGTAACTATTTTCAATTTGGTCATGGACGAAGAAGCCGCCTGTTCGATAGCACTTTGTCAGATACCACGCCACATCTTGGCGCAATGATCGCCGGGAAAAAACATATCAGCCAGCAACTACTTCGCGACGCTGGGTTTCCTGTATTACCAATACGGGTCGTCCACGATGCCAAGCACGCCGTAGCTGCCGCAAAAAATTTGGGTATGCCAGTGGTAGTCAAGCCCATCGATAGCGAGGGTGGCCAAGGGGTTTTTGCATTATTGGATACTCGAGGAATCGGTATCGACGGCATTTGATCAAGTTAGAAAACTTTCCTCGAAGGCATTGATAGAGCCTTTCTTTGATGGAAAAGATTATCGAGTTCATGTCGTACATGACTCAGTTCATGGTCTTATCGAGCGCCAACCGGCATATGTCAAAGGTGATGGTAAGCACACGGTTCAGGAGCTGATAGAGATAAAGAATCACCAGCGAGCCACTGCCACTGATGATCGACAATATTTGCACACCATAGCTTTAAACCAAGAAACTGAACGAGTTCTCGCACAGCAACATTTCAAACTTGCAGATATACCGGAGGTAAACCAATGGGTGCGTCTAAGTGCCATCTGTAATGTAGCTACTGGGGGTGAGCCTGTCCAGTTACAGATTGGTGATATGCATGCTGATAACGCTCAGCTGTGCATTGATGCAGCAAAATTACTCCGTCTAGATATAGCGGGGGTCGACCTACTGATACCCGACATTGGCAAAAGCTGGTTAGAGAGCGGCGCGCATATTTGTGAAATAAACCACAAACCGCAAATGTTCACCTCGTTTTTCCCGGCACTTTTCGATGCATTTTTCGGTAATGAGAATGGGCGCATACCTATAATTTTAATTATCGAAAAAAACGTTCAGCTACCTGCAAGTCAAAATATTGTCGCCCGCTTGAGCCAGAGTTTCGATAATGTTTGCTGGGTTGCATATGAAAAACGTGAAGTCGGCGGGAGATCAAAGGGCGCGAGTGAGCGGACTCTTGAGTCTGCTAGGCATGCCTTACTCGACACATCGGTGGATGCGCTTGTAGTTTCTTTAAATGAATCACTATGGCTGAATCACGGCTGGCCCTTTAACTATTGCGACGAGCTCGTTGTTGTAGCAGACAATACAGAGATCGAAGGAAAAATTAAGAATTCGTCGATGTACAAGGAAGTTCTTCGGTCCGTTAAGCCACGTCACATTAATACGGTTACTAAATTAGGTATTTAGCTTTTATGGTACGCGGGTCCTTTCTATCGTCAGCCCTTTAACGAGATCGTCTGCATGAGTGAATTCTTGATTCCCAATCAAAAACGTATTGACCAGTATCGGCAGCACATGATCATTGGTGAGACCGTTCTAGAGATAGGTACCGGCTCTGGTGTCATTGCCCAATTTTGTTTGCAGCGTGGCGCCAAGCAAGTTGTCGCCGTGGATATCAACCCCCATGCGATTGAATTCGTAAGAGGCCGCTTTCCAAACATTGACGCACGACACAGCGATCTTTTCGAGGCAGTGGCCGGAAAATTCGATACCATTGTATTCGCTGCGCCGTGGTCGGTGGGGGTGATCAATAAACCACTGGACTACGCTCTCTACGATACAGGGGTAGTAGCGCGCTTTTTAAAGGAGGCGCCTGACTTTCTGGAGCTCGGGGGTTCCATTTGGTTACAATATTGCGATGCCTTCCCCGAAAACTTTAATCAACTCTCCGACTGGATTGGGACGGCTGGCCTGCGCGTATACAAGGAATGGCAATACGAACACTTTGGTAGACTAGTGGGGCACAACGTGAATGTAATTCTCTACCAGCTTACCCTAAATAGCCTGCTGTTACGCGGCTCATATTTTGGATGTAATACTAGAGAATACTGCAACATTTATGTCCCAAGGCGCATCAACAAGCCTGCCGCCAACACCCACATAATCACTGCAATAGCCATATCCAATATTTGCCACGCCCGAGGTTTTGCAAAGACCGGCGCAAGCCAACGGGCGCCAAAGCCCAAGCTCGCAAACCAAAGCGCACTGGCACTGCACGCGCCGGCAATGAAAACCCATTCCATGGGCGCTGGATGCTGCGCACCGACACTGCCTATGAGTAATACCGTGTCTAGGTACACGTGCGGATTGAGAAACGTGAAAGCTGCCGCTTGAGCAATAGCTGCACCACGCGATAGTCGTCCGGTGGGTGGATCGGTCGTAAGCCCACCCGTGGTCCAGGCACGCCTGAGCGCTTGCCAACCGTAGACCGACAAAAACGCGGCGCCCGCCACCGTTAACGCCGTAGCAGCCGCCGGGTTGAGCTTAAGTGCTTGGGCCATACCCAACACCCCCGCGGCAATCAGCGCCGCGTCGGTAACACTGCAAAAGACCACAATGCTGCCAATATACTCACGCCGCAGTCCCTGGCGGAGCACAAACGCATTTTGAGCACCAATGGCCACAATAAGGCCCAAGCTCAACGCAAGGCCCTCGATAAAAATCGGATAAACCAAGGTCAACGTCATGCAGGAGAAGCCCTGAGTGATTAACCCTTTGCGTTGCCCAGTTGCCAAAAGAGGAAGCTATAAACATCGGCGTACTGGGCCAGCACTTGCTCACGGGTAGAACCAATGCCGTGACCGGCATCAAAGTCGACCCGCATGAGCACCGGCGCATCGCCTTGATTAACCGCCTGCAGGCGGGCGGCCATTTTACCCGACATCCACGGATTAACCCGCGGATCATTGAAACCATGAGTTAGCAGCGCAGCGGGGTATCGCACGCCCTCTTTTACATGATGATAGGCGCTCATCGCCAATAAGCCATCAAAGCCAGCCTTGTCGGTTACCGTGCCAAACTCTTTGATATTGGGAACACCGTTGGTAGTGGTCTCGGCACGAATGGCGTCAAGCATGCCCACCTGCATGACGGCAGCGCCAAACAAATCGGGTCGCTCGGTCATAGAGCGCCCCGCCAAAATGCCGCCCGCGCTGCCGCCCATGGGGGCCATGTGAGCTGGGCTGGTGTAGCCCTTGTCCACCAGATACTCAGCGGCGGCAATCAGGTCTTTCCAGGTGTTGGGTTTATTTTGCATACGCCCGGCGTAATGCCACGCCTGACCATACTCGCCGCCACCGCGCACATGGGCGATAGCAAAAATACCGCCCTGTTCAATCCATCCAAGACGGATGGGCGAGAACGATACGTCCTGACTAAACCCGTAACTGCCATAGCCATAGACAATGGTAGGGTTAGTGCCGTCCATTTTTATATCGGCGCGGCGCAAAATAGACAGCGGTACCTTGACACCATCATGGGAGGTTACCAACACCTCCTCGGCCACATAGCCCTCAAGATTATCGAACTTGCCCTTGGGTACCATGCCATTGTCGGTGAAGGTATTGCTTACGGGGTCGTAGTTGTAGCGAATACCGCCCTGAATCCAGGTGGTCTCGTAAGCCATGATGCCATCCACCAGGGGTGAGACCGACGATAGGTAAGCGGCGCCCTTGCGGGGCGTTTCCAAGGCCATCACATCGGCTCCGTCAGTAACGCGAAGAATCTGGTTAATGCCATCTTGCTTAGCGCTCACGTAAAGCGCATCGGCGGCCGCCACGACGCCTTCAATAACACGCTCACCGGCGGCAATGACTTCACGGGCCGCGGCAATGTTTGGGTTAGCCAGCGACGTGGCCACCAATTTAAATCGCGGCGCATCCACAGCGGTTATTAGGTAAATATCGTCGCCATCAACAGCAAAATCGGTCACCAGGTCTGGCTCGGTGCAAATCTGTACCCAGGGAATATCACCAGATAACAGTGAGGCGCGAGGCGCGGTGAATAAAGAAATCTCGTTGTTGTCACCGTGTTTCACCTTGAGCACGGCGTGATCGGAGTTGGGCGTAATCACGATGCTGGGGAAATCGGTATCTAATAATGGCAGTTGCGCCGACAGGCCATACGCAGCGACAGTGGTGTCGTCAGCTGAATGGGTGCCCACGGCATGATAGCGAACGGCGGTCTGCTTATAGATTTCGGTCTCGGGGGCATCGGCGGGCAAATCGCGACGACGGGAGTAATAAAAACCTTTGCCATCCAGTGACCACTGCGGGCGGTTATAGGCAGTTTCAATATTCGTCAGTGTATCGGTGAGTGTCTCGCCTGACGCGAGGTCAATGACATAATAAGTGGTCTGCTCGGAACCGCCCTGTGCTACGCCATAGGTCACATAACGGCCGTCCCAAGACGGCATATACACCTCTATGGATGAGTGGGCATCGTCAGCGTCACCCAGTAACTCGGGGTCTACCAGTATCGTTGCCTCCTCTGCGCCGCTCGGCTGATGGTAGAGCTTTGCCAAGCTTTCACCGGCGTTGCGACGCATATAAAACAAATCACCGTTCACAAGCTGTCTAACGCCGTAAGTGGAGTAAGGGGCACCCTGATCCAACTCGGTTAAACGCGCTAGCAAGCGCTCACGCATGGGTAAGTCACCCAACACTTGAGCGGCGTAACTCCCCTGCTGCTCAAACCAGTTGCGTACCTCGTCGCTGTCTTGGTCTTCCATCCAGCGATAAGGGTCGTGTACTCCACGCCCCAGTGGGTGTCCACTACATCGTCAATGCGCGCAGCCGGCGGTAGTGTCAAGTCAGATAGTGCTGGTGTCATTGCGGGATCTCCGGTTTCATCTGATGGTGCCGCAGCCACTCAGCAGCGACATCACTAAAAAGCTTGAAAGCGTAATACGCGTAAATTTATGTTGCGTCATGGCGCTAACTCCACAAGATACCAACGCTGGGTCAGTTTGATTGAGGGATTATCAGTGTGATCTCAAGGTTCATCAATGATCAGTGAACTGACCGTAGTTTGGCGAGGATACGACTGAACCGATCATTGACCGGATAAGACGTATCGGTCCATCCCAAGCGCACAATAACCGTATCGCGGCTTGGAAATACCATGGTTGTTTGCTGTCGGTTGCCATTGGCAAAGAACGCATCCACCGGTAAATCGGCAAAACGCAGCGCCTTGTTACCTCGGTTCAACCACCATTGAAAACCGTACGCCCGATAGTTTTCTGAATCATTGGGGGATGTGGCGCGGGCCACCCAATCAGGGGTAACGATACGCGTGCCATTGAGTTGACCGCCGTTGAGCATCAGCTGCCCCATCCGCGCCCAATCTCGCGCGCTGGCATAAAAATAGGAGCTGCCGACAAAGGTACCCGAGGCATCAACTTCCAATATGCTGTTTTGCATTCCCATGGGTTCATAAACGTGGGTGAGAAAATCGTCGTAGGCGGCCAGTGGTGACCCTAAAACATCCTGATGCAGCCGCGCCAGCAAGTTTGCGGTGCCAGAGCTGTAATTGAAACGCTTACCCGGGGTTTTCGCAGACGGCACTTGAAGCGCATAGTCTGACGCCGATGGCGCAAGGAACAGCATCTGCGTGGCATCGTCACCGGGCTCGTAGGTTTCTTCAAAAGCAAGACCATCGGTCATGGTGAGCAAATCGTTCAACGTGATGGCAGTCCGCTCATCACCGGCCCAAGTGGCAAATACCGGTTGCCGTTGCGGATTGAGTAAGCCGCGCATCTCCAAATTACCTAGCATAATGGCCGTGAGGCTTTTGGCCATTGACCAACCTAGCAAAGGCGTTGTGCGCGTTGCTCCTTGCGCATACGTCTCGGCAACAATTTGCCCTTTGTGCACCACTAACAGCGCGCGCGTATTCAGATCTTGTTGGTTATCCCGCGCAACGAGCTCGTCGGTCAGCGCTTGGATTGCAGGATTAAGCGTTGCGACTTGCTCACCCGTAGGCCAAGGTAAAGTGGGGTTGGTAGCGGCGGCGCGGGTAGTTATAGCGCGCCGTTGGTCGGTGGGCGAAAAATCGATAGCGCAACCTAAACCGTCAATAAAACTCGCTGTTCGGGTGCTTATGCCCCAAAAGGAGGCCGTGACCGAACGCGCGTCACGGTCGTACTCAACATTGAGCTGCTCCAAAATGGGTGAGTATTGAACGACGTCGTCCCACGCTTGGTCGCGGGGTGCTGCCATGACAAACTCGGCGCTACAGAGCAGCTTGGCACCAATGCCAGCCGCCACACGCGGGCCGTGGGTAACGTAAGCCGCCGATAAGCCCGAGGCGTGCCACGCCCATGCCAGCACGGCAACTGGCACCGCCAGCGCTGCTATCCAGCGTTTTGTCATTTGCCGGTGCCCAGCTTAACTGCGCTTATTGAGGAACGCCGCCATTTGGGCATTTTTCTCGTCGTTTATGCGCTGGGCTATGGGGTTGTCATTAAGCCGTTTCAATAACTCAGCACTACCGGGAATGTCGGCGAATAGGTCCCAGTTGTAGGCCTTGCGCGCAACACCTTGAGCGAGATCCAGCGAATACATCAGCATAAAGTCGGCATTGGTTGGTTCCTCGCCGGCCAGATAAGGATTAAAGCTACCCAGGGCCCTAAGCGCTCTCGCGCCTTTTTCCAGTACCGGCTTGACCTCTTCAACCGTGAGGTCTGCATTACTGCCGCCAAAGTAAACGCCGGGATACAAGCGCCGTGCGGGCAGCTCAATGTAGAGCTTTACGGTTTGCATCAGCTGCCTAACGCGCGCGCGCTCGAAGGCATCGCGGGGCATAAGCGGCGTATCGGGAAAGGCATCTTCAATGTACTCAAGAATGACAATGGTCTCTGCCAGCACACCCTCAGGCGTCTCCAAGCAAGGCACTTTGCCCAGCGGACTTACCGCCAACCAGTCTTCATCTTGACTGGGGTAGCGCGTAACCACCTCATAGGGAACGCCCTTGGTCTCAAGCGCCATGCGCACCATGTTGAAATAATTGCTGACCGCAAAACCGTGTAGCTTGAGCATAGCGTTCTCTCTTTATCCTTAAGTGTTATCGTTGAGTTTTATCGTGGAACCTACTCTTGGGTCACTGACCTTGAGTCTTTGAGGCCATCGGTAACAGCCGTCACACTAGCACAAGTAGCCCATTTCGCTAGGTGTCCGCTAGTCTCCAGCCGCTCTACCTGTCACTTGAGGTGCTGCGCGCGATCACCGCTCCCCAGTAAACGCTTACCCGGGTGTCGCTGGCTTATCAGCTGCCCCTCTGACACCACCACTTCACCATTAACCACAACCCAAGACATGCCGGTAGGCGGCGCATAGGGTGCTTGGTAGTCAGCGCCAGCTGCAATGGTTTGCGGATTAAAAATAACCATATCGGCATCCTTACCTGCTTGCAGTCGGCCCTTATTAGCAAAGACCGGTGCTATGGGTTCTAACCATTGCGCTTGCTTTAGGCTCGTGCGCGCCAGCGCATCCATCAGCGACAAATACCCGCGCTCGCGAACATAGCGACCCAGCAACAGACTAAAGGTACCGGCAATATTGGGGTTACTCAGTTGATCACGCGTAAAGGCTGGCAGTGCATCGGTAGATACCATCATGTCTGGCCAGGCGAGCGCTTGAGCCAACCACGCCTCCTTAAGGTAATGGTGATTCACTCCACCGCGCGGCTCGTGTTCAACGTAATAGTCCCAGGTGTCCTTGGTTAGCCACTCGCCGGTGGCGGTCCACTGAACATCCTCGTAGCTAATATCAAAAATGGCCTGCCAATCACGTTTGCGAAACACATCAGCAGAAATACTGGTACCGCCCGCCAGATAACTCAGGGTTTCTGTGGCCACCCGCACACCGCGCGCACGAGCGGCATCAATAGCCGCTAACCACTCGCCCACGCCACCCATGGCATTATGGGTAATGTGGCAAATAAATACGGGGGCACCGGTTTGTTCAGCAAGCGCTAGTGCTTCAATAAGGCCTGCCGGATCGCCGGGCAAGTTACGACGTACATGAATGAAAACCGGCGCATTAAATTCGGCGGCGGTGGCAAAGATCATGGCCAGCTCGTCATGGCTAACGGCATCGCGCATATAATCCAGCAACACCCCTATGCCCAACCCGCCACTGGCCAGCCCCTCGCGCAACAGTTGACGAATACTTTCTATTTGCTTGGGTGTTGCCGGTTGCTCCCAGGCCGGGCTGCCCATGGTGATAGCGGTTTCGCCATGGAAAAATACGGCTGATCTTTGCCCTCAATCACTTTAATACGCGCTGCGTAATGGCCCACCGAAGCGCCAAAATTAATAACGGGTGCAGCCTGAATGGCGCTGCCAAAGGCCGCTACCGGAAAGGCGCCGGCCTCGGTGTCCAGCTGCGTGGTAATACCATCTAAGACATTAGTCTGTTGACCAAGGGGCGTGGGCGTGTGGGTGTGAATATCAATAAAGCCGGGGGCAACCACGTGGCCTCGGGCATCAATAACGCGCTGTCCCACCAAAGGCTCATCGCTTATCGCCTGAATTTTTCCCGCGCTAATACCCACGTTGCGTATGCCATCAAACCCGGTCTCCGGGTCCATCACGCGACCGTCCTGAATAACAAGCTCGAATGTACTGCTAGCCCGCACGGGGAGCGTTATCGTCATGAGCCACAGCACAGCAATGCCTGCAGCGGCGAGAAAGCCCGTTGGCTTATTGAGAATAACGTCCGCTGTCTTATGAGCCGGGTGTAATCGATCAAATCCTGACAAACACGGTTAATCATGCCGTTCCCTTTTTTCTCTCTGTATCTCAGCGTAAGCATGCCAACAATCAAATATTCACCTATGGGTTTAACAGCCAATCATGTACCACATATCCAAAGAACCCGGCGTCAGTGGGTCCGCTGAATGTACTTGAAAACATTGACCATCGCGCTCTACCACCGATATCCACGATCCCCCCTGATAAGCAGCGTTCGGCAATGCACTGGCTTCGTCCCCGGCAATGCCGAGACGGCGAGGTGCAGCTTGCACCAAGGCCAAGAGCTCTGGGCGCATAATGACCGCACCCGTAGCTGTGGTTTTTTCTGCTGCTGGTTCCCTAACGATATCGCGCGCCACAGCCGTTATGACCTCCAGCGACCTATTCAAGCCCGCTGTTGGTTGGCGAGACAGCTTTTTGTCTGCCACAGCACTCTCGTCTGCGGGCATCGGCAAGGGTTGAGCTGGCTCGATAGCAGACACAACAGGAATTGAATGGCCGAGTAGCTCAGCTGAAGTGAGTAAGTTCGATGTAGCGTGACCATCGTCATTGGTTGTTTGCTCGGACAGTGGGCGCTCAAAGGCAATTTGGATGTTCGCGTGGCTAGGGTTAGCCCGGTTATCTAATCGCCATGCGCCGTCCAGCCAGTAATCGGCCAAGATGGCCAGCAATAACAAATGAGCCAAGGTCGAGACCAATAGCAAGCGTGTAAAGGCGCGTCTATTGAGGGCGACACCCGACCAACGAGGCAAATCAACCAAGTCAAAGGCCAATAGATGGTTGCTAGAAACAGCTACAACAGCACTGGCCATATCCAGACAATGAGCCCCTTTAGTAAACGCACCGTGCCGTCCAGTGCTTGAATTCGGATCATTGGCTATCTGCCGGACTAATGCGCCAAATAGTATTGCCCGCATCATCGGCCACCAGCACCGCCCCATGGCTGTCGACAGCCACACCTACCGGGCGACCCTGCGCTTGGCCTTGGGCATTGAGAAAGCCGCTCAACAAGTCTATTGGCTGCCCGGCGGGCTGCCCGCCCTCAAAGGGTACTGCAATCACTTTGTAACCCGACGGTTGGGCCCGGTTCCATGACCCGTGCTGCCCAATAATTGCCATACCCGACAAGGCGGGCAGTGCGCTATGGGTATAAAACGTGAGCCCTAGTGATGCGGTATGGGCTCCCAGCGCGTAATCGGGTGCCCGGGCAAGAGCCACTCGATCGGGTTGCTGCGGAGTGACTCGACTATCAACATTTTGTCCCCAATAGCTGTAGGGCCAGCCATAAAATGCGCCTTGCTCTACCTTGGTGAGATAATCGGGTACCAGCTGATCACCCAGCTCGTCACGCTCATTAACCACCGTCCAAAGTGCGCCAGACTGTGGCTCCCAGGCCATGCCTACAGGGTTACGCAATCCATCGGCAAAAACGGTAGTGGCACCGCTGGTTGGGTCGACCGCAAGAATAGCCGCGCGATGATGCTCTGCCTCTAGGCCATTCTCGCCAATGTTGCTATTGGAACCCACCGCCACGTACAGGACTTCGCCGTCTTTTGAGGCAAGCACATTTTTTGTCCAGTGGTGGTTGAGCGGCCCGCCGGGTAGCGGAGCAACTCGCTCCGCCGGCGCCGTTATATCCGTAGCGCCCTCGGTGTAAGAAAAACGCAGCAGCGCATCGGCGTTTGCTACATAGAGGTCATTGCCTAAGAGGGTCATGCCGTAAGGTGAATGCAAGTTGCTGATGAATACCGTCTGCAAATCGGCAACGCCGTCGTTGTCGGTATCGCGCAATAGGGTAATGCGATCGGGACTTGCGCCCCCAGCGCCGGCGTAGGCCATCATCTTTTCGGCCACCCAACCCTTGATACCTGAAAACCCACCCTCGGTGGCCGGGCTGTTACTCTCGGCAACCAAGACGTCGCCGTTGGGGAGCACCAGTAACTTACGTGGGTGATCGAGGTTACGGGCAAACGCCGTTACCCTCATACCCTCAGCTGCAGTGGGTTGTGCATTGGTGCCCCAACCAATCGCCTTGGCGGGGTTAACGGTAGGTAATAAGCCCACATCAGGCACCACAAGGTCAGGGCTTGGGCCATATTCACGACGGGGATCGCTAGGCGCCTGATCGCTAGCGCAACCGGCAGCGACCGTAAGCGCCAGCGGCAGTAACCACGCGGCTCGCCCCCAAATAAAAAAAACACGCCATTGTCGCGTTAACACCACCATAGGAAGTCCCCTATCTCAGGTCAGTTTATTACTCGGCTTGTTGCCCGTGTCGTTACTACGTCAACGCCTGCTCTTTTACCGGCAAATGCCGAATCCGCACGCCGGTTGCCGCATAAACCGCATTGAGCACAGCGGGCGCACCAACGGCAATGGTGGGTTCACCCACACCACCCCAGAACCCGCCGGAAGGCATAACATCAACCTCAACGGCCGGCATCTCGGCAATTTTTAGCGACGGGTAAGTATGAAAGTTTTGTTGCTCTACCTGCCCGTTCTTTAGTGTTAACTCGCCGTGTAACGCCGCCGACAGGCCGTAAACAAATGAGCCCGCGACCTGTGCCTCGATTTGCTGAGGATTTACGGCATAGCCCGGATCAGTAGCCGCCCAGATCTTTTTCATGTGCAACTTGCCATCGATAACCGCCACCTCAGCACAGGCGGCTACGTAGCTATCAAAGGCTTTACACACTGCCAGCCCCAATCCGGAGCCCGCTGGCAGCTCGCGACCCCAGCCGGCATTTTGGGCGGCGCGCTCCAAAACAGCCAATGCCTTGGGCTGGTCCTTAAGCAGACGACGGCGATAGTCGAGCGGGTCAGCACTGTTATTTTTTGCCAGCTCGTCGATGAATGACTCTACATAAAAGACGTTCTGGTTAGCATTTACCCCGCGCCAAAACCACGGGCGCAAATGCGTGTTACGCATGGCGTGGTCGGCAAGGAAGTTGTCAATACCGTATAAAAACGCGTGCTCACCCTCGGGGGCCAGCGTTTGAAAGACCGCCGTATCGATTTGGGGTTCACCCAAGGCGGGCCTTAGCGCATGCAAAATGGATTGACCCGAAATACGAACATGCAAGGCCTCGGGCAAGCCCTCATCATTAACACTCGCACTCAGTCGACAGCGGGTGATGGGGTGGTATACACCGCGGCGCTGATCTTCCTCGCGGCTCCACAATAGCTTTACCGGCGTGCCCGGTATGGCTTTGGCAATTTCGGTGGCTTGCACTAAGAAGTCATGATGAGCACGGCGCCCAAATCCGCCCCCCAAAATAAGCTTGTGCACCTCGCACTTATCCCGAAATAGACCGGCCGCATCGGCCAAGGCTTCGAGTGCCGACTCGCCGTTTTGTGTGGGAACCCACGCCTCGCAACGCTCCTCGGTCCAAACTACCGTGGCATTCATGGGTTCCATAGGCGCGTGGTTCTGAAACGGATAGCTGTACTCTTGGCTCATGACTTCGCGGGCGTTCGCCAATACAGCAGCGGCTTTACCGCGACTGTGACCTACAAAAACATCATCGGCGTTCAGGCCCTCCTTGAGCATGGCATAAATGGCGGCACTGTCCACGTTGCCATTTTTGCCCGTGTCCCACTGAATAACCACCTTGTCCAACGCTTGTTTAGCCTGCCACCAACTGTCGGCAACCACAGCCACGGCATCGTCACCCACAGGCAAAATCGTGTGAACACCAGGCATTTTCGCTGCTGTGGCGGCATCGAAATCAACACGCTTACCGCCGTGAACCGGGCAAGCATGAATAGCCGCATGCAGCATGCCGGGTAATTTTAGATCGGCGCCATAGCGCAACTTGCCGGTGACTTTATCCACGGTGTCAAGTCGCGCTAGGGGTTTGCCAATGAGCCGCCAGTCCTTGGGGTCTTTAAGGGTTACCTTATCGGGTGGCGTTAAACTCGCAGCGGTGGCCGCAACCGCACCAAAGGTTGTGGTTTTACCCGTGGGTTGGTGGGTGATAATGCCATCACGGGCCCGACACTCCACAGCAGGCACCGACCAGCCTTGAGCCGCAGCGGCAATAAGCAGCTCGCGCGCCAAGGCGCCGCCCTCACGTACGTAATCGTGGCTGTTGCGAATACCCCGACTGCCACCAGTCATAAAATTGCCCCAAGGGCGGCCACGAGCCAAACTTTGGCCAGGCGTAGGAAATTCCCAGCTGACATTGGCCCAATCGCACTCCAGCTCCTCGGCTACCATTTGCACCAAGCCAGTTAGGGTGCCCTGTCCCATTTCAGAGCGTGCCACACGAATAACAACACGCTCATCGTCATGAATAACGACCCAAGCATTTATTTCATCGTTTATTAGTGGCTGTTGGCTTGCCCTGGTTTTGGCAAAGGGCAGCTGCAGTCCAATGGCCACGCCCGAAACGCCGGCGGCAGCACCAATGACAAAACGGCGACGACTGATATCAACGGTTCTCAAGGACGTGGTCATTAGGCTTTCACCTCCACAGCCAATTGCGCCGCTCGATGAATACCCGCGCGCACCCTCGGAAACGTGCCGCAGCGGCAAATGTTGGTAATACCCTTGTCAATATCGGCATCAGTGGGGTTAGATGTTTCGGCTAGCAGAGCGGCAGCCGCCATAATCATACCGGGCTGGCAGTAGCCACATTGGGGCGTATCTAACTCTACCCAAGCTTGCTGTACGGGGTGCAAACCGTCGTCACTCAAGCCCTCAATGGTGGTGATGGCTTTGCCCACGGCGGCACTTACAGGGAGTACACAGCAGCGGGTGGCAAGGCCATCGAGGTGAATGGTGCAGGCACCGCACTGGGCAATACCACAGCCGTATTTAGTACCCGTCATATCGAGGTGGTCGCGCAACACCCACAGTAAAGGTGTGGTTGGATCTACGTTAACCTCAATGCGCTTGCCATTAATTGCCAGCACGACCATGTCACTTGCCTCCACCTTGTATGCATTGTTCAGTGCAACGACTTGTTAGTAACAACTTGCTCGCATTCTAGCGGTTGCCGGCAAAAAGGACAGGTCCACAACCCATGGGACAAGTGGCGATAACAAGGTAAAATGCCCCATGAAATCCATAAGCCCTAAACGAGAGCTCATTAGCGACGCCCTAGCTTGGATAGCCTTTAACGCGCTCATCCTTTGGCTGTTTACATTTGTTGTGGGCGCCAGTGGCTATTGGGGAATTTATGAGCAGATTGCCGCGTTTATCGACCTTGTAAAAGGTTGCGATGGCAGCCATTGCTCGGTGCAATTATCCTTGGAGAACCCCGATACCGACCCGGTGTGGTTTGGGGTGAATCTTGCGGTGGTACAAACGGTGCGTATGCCGGCGTTTTTAACCTGGCTAGGCATTGTTGTTTTTCAGTCCTTTTTTGTTGGGCATGGGCGCATTAAACCCTGGCGTCCACTGCCACAGATCAACAACAGAGAAGACCGGTAACAGAGAAAACCGAGAGCCCCGTGCAACCAAGCCTGTTTGATTCACCAGCCGACAGCTGGCACTCAGTCATTACGCCCCAGGAAGACGGCGACGTTCGGCTGTACCCGGCGCTAATTGACGCCCATGACACGCCCGCTGTATTTGATGTACTAAGGAGCGAAATTGCCTGGGAGCAACGTGAAATTCAGGTGTACGGTAAAGCGCTATTTACAACCGCGATTACTGGCATGGTATGGCGACGAGGGCATCCGCTATCGCTATTCAGGTGACACGCTAATCGCCAAGCCCTGGACGCAAACATTGCAGCACCTCAAGGCACTGTGCGAAACCGTCACCCAATCCCGCTTTAATAGTGTGTTGCTCAATCTCTACCGAGACGGCCAAGATGCCATGGGCTGGCACGCCGATAATGAACCCGAGCTGGGGACAGAGCCCGTAATAGCATCGGTCAGCCTGGGCTGCCCTCGGCGCTTTGATCTTAAACATCGGCGCAACGGCCAACGTCGCGACGTATTGCTGCCCGACGGCTCATTGTTAGTGATGGCCGGCCGCACACAGCAGCATTGGGTGCACCAAATTGCGCGTAGTGCCAAGATTAAAACCCCACGCATTAACCTCACTTTTCGCTGGATCACCGGCTAACTTTGTTAAGGAAAACCTTATGACTTTGGCGTTGAAAAGCTCTCAGGCACTTTTGAGGTCACGGTTGATCACGTGCATTGCCGTCACACTCCTCGGCAGCGCAATGGGCTTAACGAGTGTGCCGACGGCGGCTGAAGCGCGGGACCATCTGGATTTAAAGGTCATTATGCAAGACCCCGACTGGATGGGCTCACCGGTGGAACAGGCCTGGTGGCACCTCCAAAACGACAGCTACGTTTACACTCAAAAAGACAAGGGCGCGACAACGCGCACGACCTATCAACAAACCGCACGGGGCAGTAAACCCCTCAGTCCCGCCGACTACCAGCAAATGGATGGCAGCGATCCCGTTCTTAGCCCAGATGGCAGGGTTGCTATCTCTCGGCTTAAAGGCACCCTGCTGGCGCGCGATTTGACCAGTGGCAAACTCACGCCGCTGTTTAGAGGCGAACCTGTTAGAGGCGAACTTGGCGTTGAACAAGCGCGGTTTAGCCGTGACGGCCAAGACGTTTTATTTGCCTATAACGATCAATGGTGGCGTGTACCTCGACTGGGCGGGCTGGCCTATCCAGTCACTGACCTGCGGTTTAGTCCTGCCCCCTATGAAAACGACGACCCACTCGCCCAGGAACAGTTGCGCTTGTTTAGCACGCTAGAACGCAAGCGTTACCAACAACAGCAACAGCACGAACAAACACTACAGCGCGCCAAGCAGGCGCCGCATTTGGGCCCGGCGCCATGGTATTTGGGCGACGACCATCAACAAACGGCTGCCACACTCTCTGCCGATGGACGCTGGCTACTACTGGCCGTGAGCGCAAAAGGACCAATGGCGGGCTCGCGCGACAAAATGCCTCACTACGTCACACGCTCGGGTTATGTTGAAATTGAGGACGTTCGACGCCTGGTGGGCCGAGATTCACCCAAACCCGAATCGCTCTGGCTGCTAGATTTACACACCCACACGCGCCATGAGCTGTCGCTGGATAAGCTCGCAGGCAGAGACAAAGATCCGCTGGCAACGTTAAAAGCCCAACAGGACATTGCCCTACATAGCGCCGACAATCCAAGGCCGGTATCGGTGGGCGACATGCACTTTCATCCAAACCGTAACGAGGTTTTAGTACAGGTATTTAGCCTTGACCACAAAGATCGGTGGACACTGCGTATTAATGCTGAGCAGCAAACCGTGCAAGAGATCCACCGACTCACCGACCCGGCATGGATTGGCTGGGACCTCAATGAATTTGGTTGGATTGGCACCTCGACCGACGTCTGGTTGCTGTCGGAGGAGTCCGGATATAGCCAACTCTATCGCGTTGATGCCAAAAACCAGGTGACCGCGCTAACCCGCGGGAACTACGAAATTCGCAATGTGGCACTCAATAGCACGGCCAATACCGCCTTTGCCCTTGGCAACAGCCGCCATCCTACCGAATGGGATTTACACGCCATTGACCTTAAAAGTGGTGATGTCACGCGCATCAGCCAACAAAAAGGTGTGGAGGGGTTTGCGCTGCACCCAACTAAACCACAGGCGATTTTGCGTTACTCAGCAACTTATACGCCCACACAGGCCGCCATTATTGATCTCAAAAGCGGTCAACTGACGGCTACTACCGACACGCGAACCGAGGTCTATAAGGAAATTAAGTGGCAATCACCAGAATTTGTTGCCGTGCCCTCAAACCATGGTGTCGAGCGACCCATATGGTCCAAGTTCTACCGCGCCGCCGAGGGTTTTGAAGGGCCGCGACCTGTGGTTATGTTTGTCCATGGCGCGGGCTACACGCAAAATACGCACCATAAGTTCCCCTACTACTTTCGCGAGCAGATGTTTCATAACCTGCTCACATCGCGTGGGTATCACGTGTTAGACATGGACTATCGCGCCAGCGAGGGGTACGGGCGAGACTGGCGTACGGCAATTTACCGGCACATGGGTAAACCCGAGCTCGAAGACTATATTGATGGGGTCAACTGGCTAGTGCGCGAGCACAACGCCGACCCCAAGCGGGTAGGTATTTACGGGGGCTCCTACGGCGGGTTCATTACCTTTATGGCGCTGTTTAACGCGCCCGACGTATTTAAAGCGGGGGCTGCATTACGACCCGTTACCGACTGGCGGCACTACAATCATTCCTACACCTCACGCATTTTAAACACCCCACAGGTAGACCCCGAGGCGCACCGGCGCAGCTCGCCCATTGAATTTAGCCAAAACTTTGACGGCCACTTGCTTATTAGCCACGGCATGCTCGATGACAACGTTTTCTATAAAGACAGTGTGCGCCTTGCACAGCGACTCATCGAGCAGGAAAAGACCCAGTGGGAGCTTGCTTCTTACCCCCTCGAGCGGCATGGCTACGTGCATCCTGAGAGCTGGCTTGACCAGTACCGTCGTATTCTGGCGCTATTTGAGCGCACGATTGCCGATACCGCACAAACCATTAACGATTAAGTTCACCCCTACTGGAGTGCGTCATGCCTAACACTATTCCACCCTGCCCCAAGTGTCAGTCACCCTACAGCTACGAGGACAGATCCCTGTGGAATTGCCCCGAATGCGGTCACGAATGGTCGGCACAGGAAACAAGTGAGCAGGCCGATACACGGGTGGTTCGCGATGCCAACGGCAATACCCTCAGCGAGGGCGACTTTGTCACCCTGACCAAAGACCTCAAGGTCAAGGGCAGTTCGGCAACGGCAAAAATTGGCACCAAGGTTAAGATTAATCGTCTCGTGGAGGGTGATCACAACATAGACTGCAAGATTGAGGGTATTGGCCCCATGATGCTCAAATCTGAGTTTGTAAAACGCGCCTAACCTTGAGACCTACCATGACGTTTTCAGGCCCCCAGTACATGCTCATTAGCGCACTTGGCTTTGCCATGATGGGTGCGTTAGTGAAAGTGGCGGGGGCCGAGGGCATCCCGCTCATGCAAATTATCCTTGTAAGGGCCGTGGTGTCAGTTGTGCTGTCGCTGCATGACATTCGACGCGCAGGTCGCCACCCCTTGGTGAACGCCGCGGCTGGTTGTTGGCAAGGGGCGTCGTGGGTTTCCTGTCGCTCAGTTGTGTGTACTATGCGGTACTGCACTTACCCTACGCACAGGCAACCTTATTACAGTACTTGCACCCAGTTTTCACCTCACTTCTGGCGTACCTTATTTTGCGAGAAGTCCCCGGGATGCCCACCGTTGTCTGCGTGATTTTTAGTCTGGTGGGGTTGGCGGCCATGTTAGCGCCCGCCGCCTTTGCAACTATCGGCCAGCCTTTAGACTGGTTTGCCGTTCTAGCGGGGCTTGGCGGGGCCTTTGGCAGTGGCTTGGCGTACACCATTGTGCGCAAACTCGCTACCACCGAGCATCCCTCGGTAATTGTGTTGTACTTTCCAATGGTCTGCGTACCGGCGGCAGGCCTCTTGGGCTGGCAAGACTTTGTTTGGCCTACACCCTATCTCTGGCTGGTTCTGGTGGGCGTTGGGGTGTTTACCCAAGTGGGGCAACTGGGCCTCACCAAGGCCATGCAGACCGATGCGGCCAGCCGGGCGGCCAGTTTGAGTTATGTGCAAATCATTTTTGCGGGCGGGCTCGGCTGGGTATTTTTTAGTGAACTTCCCACCATCGCTACCTATGCGGGCGCGGCCTTTATTCTTGCGGGTGCTCTGGCTAACGTAATTCTTCACAACCGCCTGCAGTTGCGTGCCGTGCACAATTGAGACGAGTGCCGAAAATTTGTGTACATTGACAGCATCAATCACCGCTGCCATCGAGGCTTGCAATGATCATTGAAAAGCGCCGTCATGTTCGAGTAGACGATCGGCTGGTCGTTAGCTGGCGACCAGGGGATGCCGGCGATATCAATATTGAGGATACCCGTGATGTGATGCGGGCATCGGTGAATGGCGATATTCATCAGCTGCTTGCGGAGCTTACTGATTCCGTGCCTGAGGTAGCCAAGGTTCTACTACAGCTCAACCATAAACTGGATTTAATTGCCGATTCCGCCCAAGCAGTCGCTATGGCCCGCACCTGACCCCCTTGAATATCAGTCAGTCAGGTATTGCTTTTGAGTGGCAAGAGGGCCTGCCCGTTGAGCAGCCCATACGCCTTACCCTCAACCTACCGCCCGATAATGTGCGCGTCCATGTGTTAGCGCAGGTACTGGAGTGTAGGCCTCGCAGTGACACCCAGCGGGTCATTGTGCGTTGCGTTTTTTTTGCCGGATCAAGATCGCGTGGTTGAACTGATTAAAACCTATGTCAGCTACACTCAGGCCATGGCCGAAGGCGCCAACAAGCTGGTGGCGCCCGAGCGAGATGACCTGGGTGGTCCCATCACTGACTACCGCTAGCTAGCCATCAAACGCAGTAACTAGGGATATTTTGTGTTCGATCTCGACCCCCGCCTAGCTGAGGACTGTCACTTTGTTACCCGGTGGCCTGTGAGCCAAGTGCTACTCATGGATGATCAGCGCTACCCCTGGCTCATTTTGGTGCCAACTAGGAACCAAGTGAGTGAGATTTTTGAGCTGAGCCCAAGTGATCAGCAGGGTTTGTGGCGAGAAATCAGTGTCCTGAGCGCTTTTATGAAAACGCGCTTTCAAGCCCATAAAATCAATGTGGGGGCGCTGGGCAACGTGGTATCACAGCTTCATATTCACGTTGTTGCCAGGTACACCCATGACGCGACGTTTCCCAATCCTGTGTGGGGCGTTGGGCAGACTCGACGGTACCCTCAACAAGAGCGCGAGGCAATCATTGACTCGCTGAGCGCAGGACTGGTTAGTCTTGACCTAACAGCGCCAACGCCCCATTGATGCTTTGACATGACCACCACCAACGCCCTATCCAACCGCCTCATCTGGGTTCTCGCCTTTGCCCTAGCCGTAGTCACAGCGAATGCCTATTACATTCACCCCATTATTGGCCGGGTAGCAACAACGCTAGACGTATCTGCCGGAATGGTCGGCTTGATTCCAGCGCTAAACCAAGTCGCGCTGGCGCTGGGCGTATTGCTGCTGTTACCACTGGGCGACCGCGTAAACAACCGCAAGCTGGTGGCGCTGTGTTTGGCCGTGCAGGTGTTCATGCTTGTGATCATGGCAGTCGCGTCCAATTTTTGGCTGTTCACCGGTGCCTCCACGCTGCTCGGATTCTTTACCATTACGCCCTATTTGCTGCCCGCTTACGCCTCTAAGCGTGTTGAGCCCAATCGACTAGGGTTTGTAACCGCCATGCTAGCGACCGGGGTGATTGGCGGTATCCAGCTCTCACGGTTGGTATCAGGCGTGTTAGCCGAGCACCTCTCTTGGCAGGCGGTTTATTGGCTCGCTGCGTCGCTGATGACCGTGGCCGCTGTTGCCCTCCCGCTGGTAATGCGGGCGGCGCAACATGAGGAGACACCCAATACGCTTAGCTACCCACAGCTATTTGTCTCGCAATTCAGCTTAATGGCAAAGGCACCCACCGTATTGGTATCGGGGGTGATTCAGGGGATTAACTTTGGCATCTTCTTGCTCATATGGCTGGGCATCAGTCTGCACCTAACCAGTGACGCAATGGGCCATGGCACCGACTTGGTCGGGTATCTAACCGCCTTTTCTGCGATTGGCCTGTTGACCACGGCGCGCCTCGGTAAGGTTGCCGATAGAGTAGGCCCAGAACGAGCCCGCTTTTACATGGCGGTTATTCAATTTGTAGGCATTGCCTGCTACAGCCTCGCCAGCACCCACTGGCAATGGCTGCTATTACCTCTAGCCATCACCAATATCGTTGGCCCCATGATTGATGTCACAGGACGCATGACCAGCCTCAAACAGCCGCCCGAAACGCGCTCGCGAATTATGAGTGGCTATATCGCCACCATGTTTGTAGGCGCCGGCATCGGCAGCTGGGCCGGCACCGCCGCCTATGATGCCTTTGGATGGAACGGCACAGTCGCCCTCGCACTCAGTGCCTCCTGCTGTGTTACCAGTCTGTCCTATTGGCAGTACCGTCGAGCCAGTCGTGAGTTAGGTGCTCTGAAAACTGGCAATCAGTGCCTGTAGCTCCTCATCTGACAGCCTATCTCGTCCTAGGGCGTACGCTTTGGCGAGTTGCTCGTACATGCGGGCATTTGCCACGTTAGCGCGGGTATTGTCGCGCTCGGCCACGCGCTTTCCGGGCACGCCGGCAATAATAGAATGGGGAGGAAACTCGGTGTTCTCGGTCACGATGGTATTGCCGGCAACAATGGAGCCTGCGCCAATTTTTGCACCATCCATGATAGTGGCGTTGATACCAATCAGGCAGCCATCGCCAATTTCACAGCCATGCAGGGTGGCATGATGGGTAATGGAACAATCCTCGCCAACGATAGTCGGTGTCATTGCTCCCACATGAATCATGACGAAGTCCTGAATATTACTGCGGGCGCCAATACGAATTTCATGGAACTCTGCCCGCGTGACAACATTTGGCCAAATCGATACCCCGGGACCAACGTAAACCTTGCCGTAGAGGTAGGCGCTCTCGTGCACATAATGCGGTCGGTCCAGTGTGACCGAATCGCTAATAAACCCCATAAAAGCCTCGAACATACAGTGTGAATTGCTCTTAGCTTACAAGCTGACTTGGTTGGATCCCAGCCCGTGCGTGTCACCATGTGCCGACCCCGATGTTTATCCATAGGCCAGTGGGCACACGGGTCGTGTGTTGTCAGCGTAATCCAAAACCACGATGAGAAATTTTGAGGCGTCGCTCGGGTTCGAGGTGCCACTCATTAGACTGAATTCGGTACGCTGAATCGCCGGCCTGATTCATAGGCATAAGAGCGCGCATAAGCTAGAGTGTCGGGCCTCAAAGCCATCACCTCAAACTATGCGCACTCGATACACCGATGAAATTACCGCCGATGCCAGCCGGGTGTTACTGCCTAAGCTCTGGCGACGGCTGCTGCCGATTTTTGCAGAAAATCGCTCTCGGGTACTCATGGCCTTGATTTGCTTGTTAGCCGCTAAGGGTGGCTTGCTGCTCATTCCATTCCTACTCAAAGCGCTGGTCGACAACCTTAATATGGGTGCCCAGCAAGTGGGTGCGGCTTTCGTACTGCTATTGGTTTTAGCGTATGGCGGCGCCCGATTTGGTAACACACTGTTTGCCGAAATCCGCGATACGCTCTTTGGCCGCGTGACCGAGCGGGCCATGCACGCTGTTGGCTTACAGGTCTTTAAACACGTGCACCAGTTAGATCTGGATTACCACCTAAACCGTCGAACTGGCGGTCTAGCCCGGGATATTGAACGCGGCACCTCCGGCATCAGCTTTCTCATGCGGTTTTTTATCTTCAACATTGCACCGACGCTGTTTGAAATAGGCATGGTCACGGGCATCCTATGGTTGAACTACGGCGTTCAGTACGCCGGGGTAATTGTTTTATCGGTGGGCATCTACGCCTGGTTCTCATTTCGCGCCACCCACTGGCGCACGCGCTTTGTGCGCGAGGTGAACGAGGCCGACTCCAACAGCAATACCCGCGCCGTCGATAGCCTGCTCAATTACGAAACGGTGAAAACCTTTACCAACGAAGACTACGAAGCCGAGCGCTACGATGAATCACTTGAAGAATGGGAATCGGCGCGGCGTCGCAATCGCTTGTCCCTGTTTGCTTTAAATGCCGGACAGGCGCTTATTATTGCCAGCGCACAAACGGCGATGCTGGCACTAGCGGCATTAGGGGTTTTGGATGGCACCCACAGCTTGGGTGACTTTGTGTTGATTAATCAATTTATGCTGCAGCTATTCATACCGCTGGGGTTTTTGGGCTTTGTTTATCGCGAGATTAAGGCCTCGCTTGCCAACATTGAAAAGATGTTTGCGCTGCTCGATACCCAGCCGGCTGTTAGCGACCAGCCTAACGCCCCTAAGCTCATCGTGAACACCGGGCACCTGCGCTTTGAAGGTGCCACCTTTGCCTACCCCCAACACCATCAGACCGATAAATCCACTCGGCCGCCCGTGCTAGAAGACGTCAGTTTCGAGATCCCTGGCGGACAGACGGTGGCTGTTGTTGGTGCTAGCGGTGCGGGCAAATCGACGCTGGTTAAGTTGCTGTTTCGCTTTTATGACCTTACCCACGGTCACATCACCCTTGATGGGCAAGATATCAATAGCGTTACCCAAAAGTCGCTGCGCCAGCAGATCGCTATCGTCCCCCAAGATTGTGTGCTGTTTAACGACTCGCTGCTAGAAAACATTCGCTATGGTCGCCCCGACGCTCGCGATGCCGAGGTTGAAGCGGCGGTTGCCGCTGCCCACCTCGATGATTTTGTGGCGCGATTGCCTCAGCAGTTAGCTACCGTGGTTGGCGAGCGCGGTCTGAAACTGTCGGGGGGTGAGCGTCAGCGGGTAGCGATTGCACGGGCCGTATTAAAGGGAGCACCGGTGCTGGTTTTTGACGAGGCGACATCAAGCCTCGACAGTCGCTCGGAGCAGGCGGTGCTCAGCGCTTTTCGTGAACTGGCTGGCCACCACACCGCCCTCGTCATTGCCCATCGGCTATCAACCATTGTCGATGCCGATAACATTGTGGTGCTGCACGAGGGTCAGGTGGTAGAGCAAGGCACCCATGAGTCTCTACTCGCACAGGATGGCCATTACGCAGGACTGTGGCGAGCTCAGCGGGGCGCAATGACATGATAATTTTTGAAGATATCGCCTTACGGCGCGGCGCTAAACTACTTTTTGAGGGGGCAAGCGCCACGCTTCAGCCCGGACAAAAAATAGCGCTCATTGGCGCTAACGGCTGTGGCAAGTCGTCGCTCTTTGCCCTACTGCTCAATAGCTTGCAAGCAGACCAGGGAAGTATTCGCGGGGCGGAGAACCTGCGAATCGCCCATATGGCGCAGGAAGTGTCACTGGGCGACTTTAGTGCAAGAGACTATGTCACCGGCGGTGACGCGCGCATCTTTCAGCTACTCACCGACGCGGCCGCCGCCGAGACGGCGGGTGACTTTGATCGTGCCGCCCAGTTCCATCAGGCCCTAGAGACCGAAGATGGGTATAGCGCGCCGCGGCGCGCAGAACAGTTATTACTGGGCTTGGGCTTTCAGCATTCGCAAATAGAACGCCCAATCACCGAGTTTTCGGGCGGCTGGCGAATTCGTCTCAATTTGGCCCGAGCGCTGATGATGCCATCGGATCTACTGCTGTTAGATGAGCCCACCAACCACCTAGACCTCGATGCCACACTCTGGCTGCAGACGTGGCTGCAAAGTTACCGAGGCACACTGCTGATGATTTCGCACGATCGTGATTTTATTGATGCCACCTGCGAGCGGGTCATGAAGATAGCGCATCAGCAATTGGAGCTTTACAAGGGTGGTTACTCCGACTACGAGCGCCAGCGCGCCGAGCATGTAAGTCAGCAGCAGGCGTCTTTCGAAAAACAGCAGCGACGCCGCAAGGAGATTGAAGACTTTGTCCGGCGGTTTCGCTACAAGGCGACCAAAGCCAAACAGGCCCAAAGCCGACTTAAAGAATTGGAGCGCATGCAGGCGCTGGCGCCGGCGCACATTGACTCTCCCTTTGCTTTTCAGTTCCCTGAGCCAGGCAAAAGCAGTGACCCGCTACTGGTACTGAATGATGCGGATCTTGGTTACGCTGGCAGTACAATTCTCAATAAGGTATCGCTGACATTACGCCCCGGTGATCGCTTGGGCCTGCTGGGAAAAAATGGTGCTGGCAAGACCACCCTGCTAAAAAGCCTTACCGGAGCCGTACCCCTTTTGGCCGGTGAGCGCGTTACCGGGGCGCACCTGCGCATTGGTTATTTCGATCAGCAGCAGCTTGATGTTTTAGATATGCAGGCAAGCCCACTGCTGCACCTACAGCGGCTAACGCCAGATCGCAGAGAGCAAGAGATTCTAGATTTTCTTGGCGGTTTTAATTTTAAGAGCGATATGGCCACGGCAATTATCGAAGCCTTCTCAGGTGGCGAAAAAGCGCGTTTGGCACTGGCTATGGTGGTGTGGCAAGACCCAAACGTACTGGTATTAGACGAACCCACTAACCATTTAGATTTAGATATGCGCCACGCACTGGAAGTAGCGCTGCAAGGGTTTGTGGGTGCCTTGTTGCTGGTAAGTCACGACCGACATCTTATGCGCAACAGCGTTGAAGAATTACTTCTGGTCGACAGCGGTACAGTTAGCGAATACCCCGAAGACCTCTCAAGTTATGAAAAATGGATCTTGAGTACACCGAGTAACTCGACAAGCAAACCCAACGCCGTCATTGACGGTGCAGGCACAAAAAAACAACAGCGTCAGGCCGCCGCCGAACTACGCGAAAAAATGCGGCCACTCAAAAAAGCCTTGGCTGCCACAGAAAAACGCATCGACCAGCACACGCAGGCACTTGGCGATCTTCAGGCAGAGCTATCAAATGGCGATCTTTACCAGGAGAGTAACAAAGCGGTATTGGCCGACCTACTCAAGCGCGAGGGTGCCATTAAAAGCGAATTAGACACACTGGAGGCCCAGTGGCTAGAGGAGCAAGAAGCACTGGAGGCGTTAGAAGCGCAGGTCGCATCGTGAGGCATTTTTGGGCATCATTCCCTTCCCATAAGGTTTGCTTGGTAGCAGCAAACAACCCCTAACCGTTGGACATTGCCATGAGTCGTAGTTTTTACCCACCCGTTCGAACCCTAATGGGACCCGGTCCTTCCGATGTATCACCGCGCGTGCTTGGTGCCCTTGCCCGGCCCACTATTGGCCACCTTGATCCGCTGTTTATTGAACTCATGGACGACGTTAAACGGCTATTGCAGTACGCGTTCCAGACCGAAAACGCACTGACTATTCCACTGTCGGCGCCTGGGTCTGCGGGTATGGAAGCTGCGTTTGTTAACTTGGTTTCACCGGGCGATACGGTGATTGTGTGTCAAAACGGCGTGTTTGGCGGTCGTATGCGCGAGAACGTAGAGCGCATGGGTGCCAAAGCCGTCATGGTACAAGACCGCTGGGGCGACCCGGTAGACCCCGAAAAAGTTGAGGCGGCCTTTAAGGCTAACCCGTCGGCAAGCGTCTTAGCTTTTGTTCACGCCGAAACATCTACCGGCGTGCGCAGCGATGCACAAACGCTGTGCAAGATCGCAAAGGATCACGGTGCACTGAGCATTGTCGATACCGTTACCGCGCTGGCCGGCATTGATTTACAAGTTGACGCCTGGGGTGGCGACGTCGTTTATTCAGGCACGCAAAAGTGCTTGTCCTGTGTGCCGGGCATTGCCCCTATTACGTTTAGTCCCGCTGCCGTCGAGCGCATCCAAAATCGCAGTGATAAGGTGCAAAGCTGGTTTCTCGATATGCAGTTAGTTATGGGCTACTGGGGCGGCAATGCCAAACGCGCCTACCATCATACCGCCCCGGTGAACGCGATGTATGCCTTGCACGAATCCTTGCTCATGCTGGAGGAAGAAGGGCTAGACGCGAGTTTTGCACGGCACAAGCATAATCACGAACAGTTGGTAGCTGGCCTAGAGACCATGGGGCTGTCTATGGCGGTGGATGCTGAGTGGCGTTTGCCACAACTCAATTCAGTCATTATCCCCGAAGGAATTGACGATGCCGCTGTCAGATCGGCACAACTCAACGACTTTAATCTTGAGATTGGTGCGGCCCTAGGTGAATTGGCGGGCAAGCAGTGGCGCATTGGCCTTATGGGATACAGCAGTAATCCGGTTAACGTTCAGCGGTGCCTTACCGCGCTTGGCACTGTGCTGGGTCGGGCTTAGTAGCGCTTAGATGGCGCTAATTACGCGTCAGTAAAAACCCTAACTCATGGATACCCATAGGGTGCTCAGACTGTATTGACTGAATATCCCACGACCACCGCTGGGGCTCAAACAGCCCTTGCATAACGCCAAGGTCGCAGTGAAACGGGGGCCCGCCGTCTTTATGGGTCTGCATAAACAAGGCCGCCAGCACACCACCGGGTTTGAGCCAGTCATACAAACATTGCTCATACGCCCACCACTGATCGGGGTGTAGGGCACATAGACACGTTTGTTCGTAGACAAGATCGACCGGTTCACGGGGTTGCCACTGAAAAATATTGGTCGCCACCACCTCAGCATTCAGTCCTGCGCTTGCCAGGCTATCGCGCTGATAACGTACAGCCGTTTCAGCAAGATCGAGGGCGGTAACATGCCAGCCTAGCTCGGCAAACGCGCGCACTTCAGGGGCCCGGCCGCAGCCCGGCACAATCACGTGTCCGGCGGCCTCTTCAAAATGTGCGCGCCACTCATTAAAGGCGGGATTTAAATGATCACGTTCCCACCCGGTTGCCGATTCAAGATAACGTTGCTCCCAATCAAGAACGGGTTCCATAAACACTCACTCAGGTGGTTAGAAGGCCCATCTTCGAGTGTTGTGCCATCGAACGCAAGTGATCAGTAACACTGGGCAGCGCGCGTTAGACGGGGCATCATTAGCACATCGTGTCGTTAATCATGGTAGCCATGTCGAATCATCCACACGCCCACGACCACATTTTTGGCCAAGACCAGCGACGCCCGGGAGAAACGCGCACCCTTGCCGTTTTTGCGCTAACCCTTATTACAATGGCGGTAGAAATCACTGCCGGTGTTATGACGGGTTCTATGGCGTTACTAGCCGACGGCCTGCACATGGGCTCCCATGCGTTGGCATTGGGTATTACGCCTTTGCGTACTGGTATGCGCGACGCCACGCCAACAACCCTGCATTTAGCTTTGGCACGGGTAAAGTGAATGCCCTTGGCGGCTTCACAGGCGCATTGCTATTGGCCGGATTCAGTGCCGGTATGGCTTTTGAAAGTATCGAGCGGCTAGTCAACCCGACAACTATCGCCTTTGATCTTGCTATCGCTGTGGCGGTGATTGGTCTGGTGGTCAACGGCGCATCGGTATTTTTGTTAGGCCACCATGATCATGGCCACAGCCATGGGCATGGGCATGGGCATGGGCATAGGCATGTGCATAGGCACACTGATGAGCATCACCATCACGATCACGATCACGATCACGATCATCATCATAAGGATGATTCGGAAAACGCTCACTCGCACCACGACCATAACCTTCGATCGGCCTACTTGCATGTGCTGGCAGACGCGCTGACGTCGGTGCTTGCCATTGTTGCCCTGCTCGCAGGGAAGTACTGGGGCACCCATTGGATGGACCCGATGATGGGTATTGTGGGCGCCATACTCGTTGCTCGATGGTCGGTGACGTTACTGGCGGAGACCAGCGACTCGCTGTTAGACAAACAAGCGCCTGCGAGTGTGGTAGACAAAATACACCAAAGCCTCGGCCAAGGTGACGATGAGATTGTCGACCTTCATGTCTGGTCCGTGGGGCCGGGACTACTTGCTCTTGAAGCCACAGTTCTAACATCAAGTGGGTGCAGCACGGCGCAAGTGAAAGAGCGCTTATCCCCGGAGACCGGCATTATCCACGCGACGATTGAGGTGCACCCCAAATAACCTCAGCAAAACACGCTGGGTCAACGTTGCCGCCTGACAGCACCACACCCACGTTTTGATAGTGAGATGGCAGGAGCTTATCGAGGACTGCCGCCAACGCCACTGCCCCGCCCGGTTCTACCACGAGCTTCAAATGCTCAAAGGCAGCGCGCATGGCTACTTTTACCGACTCGTCCGACACCGCTAGACCACCGGCAAGCAATGCATGATTAATCTGAAAGGTCAGCTCACCCGGTTGCGGCGCGAGTAGCGCGTCACAAAAGGAGTGCGCACCGTGCGCCACTGACTCGCGCACCCCCGAGCTCAGCGACCGACAGTGGTCGTCAAAAGCCTCGGGCTCAACCGCGTAGATCGCTGCATTGGATTCCATAGCTTGGGCCGCAAGTGCACAACCGGCCACCATACCGCCACCACTGCAGCAGACCAGCAGGGCATCTAACTCCACGCCTTGGGCGCGACAGTCGGCAATAAGCTCTACGGCCAACGTACCTTGGCCGGCAATAATATGCGGGTCGTCAAAGGACGGTACGATAACGGCTCCGTCGGTTTCGGCCAGCGCCCACGCTTTGGCCTCTCGATCTTCGGTATACCGATCATAAGGAATCACCTCGGCGCCAAGGGCCAGGGTATTGGCGGTTTTAATGGCCGGCGCGTCGGTGGGCATGACAATACGCGCGCGTATACCCAATGCCTTTGCCGCCGCTGCCACGCCCTGAGCATGATTGCCCGATGACCAAGCAATCACCCCGCGTTTGCGCTCATCGGCGCTTAGTCGACTGAGGCGATTAAAGGCGCCCCGAAATTTAAAACTCCCGGTTTTCTGCAAACATTCGGGCTTAACAAAAAGCCGCCGCCCGCTTTGCGCATCAAGGGCAGCATTCGTTAGTAATGGGGTGTGGATTGCATGACCTGCCAGCTGCTGGCAGGCCTTCATAATGGCATTGGGTGTAACAGGTAACGGCATAGGGTAAGGGCGGTTACTTGGGGCTGTACCAAATGGGCGAAGAGTAGGCTCGCTCTTGATGCACCAGTTGCGCATCCGCGGGCAAGGTAATGAGATCGCCAAAGTGCGCCTTGTCGTAGGCCAACCAGGTGGGCGTGGGAATTTCCAGTACCCGCACATACCAAAAGGCTCGCTGTGTGGGATCAAAGTAGGGGTCTTCCCATGTCAGCGCCAGTTGCGCGGCGCCAATGCTGTTGGTGTATGTAGCGCCCGTAACCGTAGACCCTACCCCGGGCAGCTTGCCTGCCTCGTTCACCACGCGCTCCCCCGACCACGCCACATCAAAAATCCGTTCGTGGGTTTCGCCACTCGCATCCACCCAGCCTTTGACAATTTGCACGCGATCTAAATTAGCCCCCAAGGGGTCACGGGCCGCGACAACAGTAAACCGTGGTGCACTTGCGCCCGCTCCTTCTTGGATTGTATTCATCTTGGCATGGGGTAGATCGCCGCCCATGGGCACACCCCGTTCATAACCCAGTTTTGCCAAATCCGGTTTTAGATGGGCGTCTTTGGGCAAGCCAAAGCCACCAAAAAAGCGCAGCGCTATACGGGGGCCGGTCGTTGCGTAAACCTCTTTCCTATATAGCGCATCAAAGATGGCTTCGCGGGTATTTTGTTGGGCCCACACCGCCACCAAGCCGGCGGCGGCAGACTCGTAGGAGCGCACCGAGACGTCCTCGTAGCCCTCGAATTTCTGGATTATTCGCTGCTCATAGCGGGTTTGACCACGGTTGGGTTCTGCCGGTGTGGCCTTACTAAAAAAGTTGTCCTCTTCGGCCGTAGCTAAGGAGGTATGACTGTCGGTAGAGCCGATCAACCCAAACTTGAAGGGGTTAACACCCAGCGATTGTTCCAACCCAAGACCACGCTTGAGCGCGGCGCGGGCATATTCGTTGGGAAGCATGTCGGGTGTCTTCTTTTCAAACCCAAAGTTACCCCGATCCCAGGTCCAAAAATCGGCAAATTCGTCGTCGGGTGACAGCAGCGGGTGCGCCTCGCCGTCGCCTTTGATTTGCGTTACCTCATAAAGCGGCTCAAAGCGTTGTCGACGCGCCGCATACTCGCGGCTTATAGGTGCACCGCCAACGGTGGTGTCGGCGAACATCATGCCATTGGACAGGTTGCCATTGTGGGCAATGGCCATTGCCCGCCCGCCTACCACCGCTTCATAGTTCTCAAGCCAATCCCACAGGTCTTCGGGGTCAGGCGAATCGACGGTTGAAAAGGGTAAAACTTTATTGGCCTGCTCAGCCCCGTCACGTAGCAATACCACTCGGTGTAAATTGTTGGTTTGGATAGCCGAGGTGTATTCGTAGCCAATCAAGGTCGTGAACGCGCCGGGGCGATAATGCCGCTCGGCGGAACTTGTCAGTCGCTGCCACATATCGGTGATCAAATCATCGCGGTGTAGTACATAGTTGCCGCCGGCGCGAAGTTTCTGCCACATCCGAAAAGCCTCGACGGGACGGCCCTCTGTAATTAACTCGAGCATGCGCGAGGCGTTAGCGTCTTCGAGCACCCGCGGGTTGCGCTCGGCTATGGCCGGCGCCAAACCCAGCGATTCGGCGTGATCAGACACCGCCAAGAAGTCCAAGGGCTGACGCAGGCGCGCGGGCACACCGGTCGACGAGGTGACTGTCTCGCCCGCGGCAAAGCGATAAGCCTCGTCGGGGCCAAGGCGATCACCCACCATGCCAGCGTCAAAGGAAAATTTGGTATGCAGGTGGGTATCACCCCAGAGTAACTGGTCCGGAAAGATGCGGGTGGCGGAATAGCTCGATGCTCGGGCATTGAGCTGTTCACTCAGCGTACTTTGCGCCCCGCCCTCTTGGGCATCACTTACAGCCGCGGTTACGCCTAAAACACTGACTAACACCAACAAGGGGTGGCGCATCATATATTCTCCAACAACAGGGACGACGGTGTATGGGCTAGGCGTTAATCCTCGAAAAACGGCTCCATCATCTGATCGATGGTGAACGTAGCCGGCCGCTGTCGTGGTGGATAGGCCTTGAGGCTAGCAAGAAATTTACCCAGCTCCACGCGCGCAAGGCCAATCCGCGCAAGTGCCACCCGGTTCCACCAGTCGTCGTAGGTATTGGCGTTTTCGTCGGCGCGCTCAAAGGGATCACGGCGTAAATGGAACACTTTTGGAATTCGCAGGGTGTCAAACTGCTCACGCCAGACATCAAAGCCCTTGGCACGTTGCTCAGCAAACACCACTTTCCAATCGCCAATGCGCAGGGCCGTGAGTAAGCCGTCATCGCTCCAATACAAAAAGCTATTTCGCGGCCCGCGCTGGGCGTCACCTTTTAAAAACGGCAAGAAGTTATAACCGTCAAGATGGTTACGATAGTCACGACCGTTAACGCTGGCACCGGCTTTTAGCTCATTGGCAATGTCGGGACGCCCAGCAGCCGCCATGAGTGTAGGTACCCAGTCTTCATGGGACATAATGTCATTGATAACCTGCCCCGCCGGAATTTTACCGGGCCAGCGAACCATGGCGGGCACCCGAAACCCACCTTCCCAATTGGTGTTTTTCTCGCTGCGAAACGGCGTAATACCGGCGTCGGGCCACATATTAAAATGGGGGCCGTTATCGGTTGAGTAAAACACAATGGTGTTGTCACTCACGCCCAACTCGTCAAGTTGGTCAAGCAACTGGCCCACCAACATGTCGTGACCCACCATGGCATCGTTATAAAATCCCTGCCCGGACAAGCCCAACTCGTCATCGGCTGTGTGCGTGTAGTAGTGCATACGGGTTGAGTTAAACCAGACAAAAAACGGCTTGTCGGCTTTTACCGCATTGCCAATAAAATCCTGGGCACCGGCTAGGAACTCTCGATCTACCGTTTCCATACGCTTGATGTTTAGGGGTCCCGTATCTTCAACCCGGCCATCGGCATAGGAGCGAATGACACCGCGGGGACCAAAACGCTCCCGAAAAGCGGGGTCGGTAGGATAATCGGGATGTTCGGGCTCTTCCTCGGCATTTAAGTGGTAGAGATTGCCAAAAAACTCGTCAAAGCCATGTTGGGTTGGTAAAAATTCGTCGCGGTCGCCTAAGTGGTTCTTGCCGTATTGACCAGTCACGTACCCCTGCTCTTTAAGGAGCGACGCCAAGGTGACGTCTTCGGGCCGAATGCCCAAATCGGCACCGGGAATACCCACCTTAGTGAGCCCCGTGCGAATCGGTGACTGGCCGGTAATAAACGCTGATCGACCAGCCGTACAACTCTGCTGCCCGTAGTAGTCGGTGAACTTGGCACCCTCGTTAGCGATACGATCGATATTAGGCGTGCGATACCCCATCATGCCCATGTTGTTGGTGGATAAATTCCAAAAACCAATATCGTCGCCCCAGATCACAAGAATATTGGGCTTATCGGCGGCTTGTGCCGACAGTGAAAACAGCGCGCTGCACACTAAAAGTACACGCGAAATCCGAGACAGTGAAAGCATGGTTGTGGCCCTTGTGAGATACATTTGCCGAGTGCGTTTATTAGCGACGTTTATTAACTACGTGGTTAGGCGTATCGGTTGTTGGGTATTACTAATACCTTCGCGCCCGTAGGCAAGAAGGCCTGAGTAACAAGTGGCATAAGCTTAAGCCACCCGGGGCGTTACATTGGACAAAAATGCTCGGCAATGCAACACCGGACACCGGTTGATGCCGGCTTGGCGCGACCGCAGCTACCAGCCTGTTAGCAGCCCTGTAGCGCACCTGTATGAGACGGTTAACGACTCTCACTTAGCCCCACAGCCGCCATAGCTTTGCAAGCGCCAGGGTGGTCACAATGAGCAAAATGAGAGCGCCAAGCACATTAGTCCAGGCCGTGTTGCGATGCTGCTTTGGAATACGCGCGTTGTTGATGACGAGTAATAACAACAGGGCCATAAGCGGCAAAATGAGCGCATTGGTTACCTGTGCGCTAAGAATAAGTGCGATGGGGCGGTCAGCGAACAACGCGAAAAAGGTGCCAATGGATAATATACTCAGCGCGACGGCTCTAAACGCCGTGCTGTTCGACGCCGTAGACCAGCCAACAGCACCACATACCGCCCAACCACCCGCGACAGGCGCGGCTATAGCAGAGGTGAGGCCAGCGGCAAACAAACCGACACCCATGGCGTAGCGCCCCAACAAACCGTAGCGGTCGTCGACAGCCGTGATTAATTGTGCAAAGGCAGTCGCGTCTGATTGGTCAGACACCAAGACTGCACCTACAATGACAATGGCGGCGGTGACCAAGCCACCCACCATGATTGAGCCAACCGCATCGACCCTGGCTTGGGTAATGGATTGATCCACATCAGCCCCAGACCAGCGCTTGTTGGCAGCGGCGGCATGCAAAAACAAATTGTAGGGCACTACCGTTGTACCAATGAGCGCCAAAGTCAGCGTAATAGACTGGGGGGCCAGCGCATTAAATGGGGCTTGGGAGGTGTGCGCGGTTTGAGCGGCAAACTCAGGAAACAAGGCAATCGCCAGGCCCACGAAAACAACGCCCATTAAAGCGACCAACAGCGCCAAGGACTTCTCCAGCCAGTCGTAACGATTGACCAAAATAAGCGTGCCGGCAATTACGGCGGCAAGGCTCGACGATGAGGCTAACAGGCACATCCAGGGCAATAGCGATTCCCAAACCCGCGCCGGTCAAGTTGCCCGATTGGTAAGCCGAATTACCCACTCCCAGTGCAACCACCACCAACCCTAGCAACGGTAAACGCCACCATTGGGCTTGGCTAATGGTTCGGATAAGCGAGGCTAAATCTAATCGAGTTGCCAGCGCAGACCGCGCTGCCAAATCTTGCAGAACAAGTGTAGCTATCACCGAAAAACCCACAGCCCAAAGAAGTGCGCCACCACTGGTGGCTCCGGCTGTGGCTGCCGTTACCACGGTACCAGGACCAATAAAGGCTGCTGCCACCATAGCACCCGGACCTATCCTCATATTATCGCTCCTTAGCAATAGCTAGCGTTCTGGCGTGGGATCCACTCTGCACTGCTACACTTAACACAGACAAAGGAAGTTGCCAGCAGCTGCCATCTAACAAAGACGTCAGTTATCAACTTTTCTAGCGCCAATGTACCTGCATTTAAGGCAAAAGGAATTACGTGATGGGCACCATTGAATTTATTGATCAATCGCTTACACCAAGCAAAATCGTCTGCATTGGCAAAAATTATGTCGCCCACATTGAGGAAATGGGCAGTGCTATTCCCGATGACATGGTGGTTTTTATGAAGCCCGCATCCAGCATCGGTGACACATTGGTGGCTTACCGTGACGAGGCCATTCACTTTGAGGGAGAGATTTGTCTGCTCATTGGCGAGCAAGGCGTGGCGGGTGTTGGCTTTGGTCTGGATCTCACCAAGCGAGCTACCCAGGCCAAATTAAAAGCGGCGGGGCTACCCTGGGAACGATCTAAGGCCTTTGATGGTGCTGCCTTGTTTAGCGCTTTTGTCAGTGCACCGGCTGATCTACAAACCTTAAGACTCGAACTGCGCATTGATGGCCAGATTAGGCAACAAGGTGGCAGCGATCTGATGATGTACCCGCCCGCTATCATCCTGTCAGAGTTAGCAAAGTTTGTAGAACTTGCGCCTGGCGATATTGTGATGACCGGCACGCCGGCCGGTGTGGGCGCAGTAGAAGCCGGACAACACTTTGTGGGCAAGGTGTTTGCTGGGGATGCCGAGTTGGTCAGCGCCGAGTGGCTAGCGAGCTAGACGCTCGCGACGCCTAACAACGCTCATCACGCCAACATTCAATCGGTTCCTCTAGGCGTTTCTCTACGGGTTTGGCAACCACAGGTTTGTTCTGCGTTGGCGACACAATTCTGTCATTGTATTGCGCCACACTTTTGGGTAGTGTCTTTTAAACCGACAGTGAGATGGCCATGCACGCGATCCTAAAATTGGATCTAGCTGGACAACCTCGAGGGTGGTTAACGCTTCAAGAGGCGGTTACGGCTTACGCTCGCGGCGATGTGATTTACGGCATCGGGGGCACGCTTCCGCCAGTTTTTGGTGGCATTCAACGCCTCTCCGGCAAACGCTCGTGTATCGAGGTGCAACCTATCATTGCACTTGATGGGCGCATTTACGATGGTTTTACCCCACCGCTGTGCAATCGCACCTTATTCCGTCGTGACGACCACCGCTGCTTGTACTGCGGTGCTCAGTTTAAGCGCTGCGATTTAACCCGCGACCATGTGCTACCCACGTCACGCGGCGGCCGCGATCGCTGGGAAAATGTTGTAGCCGCGTGTAAGCGCTGTAATTGGCTTAAAGACAACAAAACACCCGAAGAAGCGCACATGCCGCTGCTTGCGGTGCCCTTTCGACCCAACCCCTACGAGTGGCACTTTCTTTCTAAGGAAAGAGTGTTGGCGGATCAGATGGACTATTTGTCCAAGCAGTTTAAAGCCGAGCGCGACTGGGCAAACTGAAATCATCGGTAGCGGCGACCGGCCAGTCGGGTGGCTCAACAAGGCCCGTAAAGCTGTTAGTCTTAGGCCTCTTCTACCCACAACAAAGAGATCATCATGACGACCACGCCTCGAGAGTCACTGCAGCGCGTTGCAGACGCCCTTAACCGCGCCGTGATTGGTCAGGAATCTTTAGCGCTCAGTCTGCTATTAGCACTTCTTTGTAACGGCAACGTGTTACTGGAGGGGTTACCGGGTACTGCCAAAACCCGCTCTATAAAAACGCTGGGGAAGATTTTGGGTGTCAATCTTGGTCGTATTCAATTCACTCCCGATTTGCTGCCGGCCGATGTCACCGGCAGCGAGACTTATCACGACAAACAGGGAAATGGCCAACTGATCTTTGAACCCGGACCCATTTTTAACGAGCTGGTCCTGGCTGACGAGATTAACCGCGCACCCGCTAAAGTGCAGGCGGCGTTACTTGAGGCCATGGAAGAACGACAGGTAACCGTGGCCGGCAAGACCTACCCGTTACCGCCATTATTTCTGGTCATGGCTACCCAGAACCCTATTGAACAAGAGGGAACCTACCCACTACCGGAAGCTCAGATGGATCGGTTCCTGTTTAAAGTGCGCGTGGACTACCCCGAGGCAGAGGCAGAGCTGGCTATTGTGCGTATGCTACAGGCCGAGGAATCGGGAAACACCGATGACCCAATAGCCATTGATAGCGCCGTTATTTTTGCCGCGCGCGAAGCGATTCAACAGGTGAGCGTTCGCGAACCCGTAGAGAAGTACCTTGTCGATTTGGTTATGGCAACCCGTCACCCGCAGGCGTTGTCGGCCGACCTAGCACAGTGGATTAGCGTGGGTTCAAGTCCGCGTGCCAGTATTGCCTTGCACCGGGCAAGTCGTGCCCAAGCGTGGCTAAACGGCAGAGACCATGTGTTACCCGAGGATGTACAAGCCGTGGCGGCACCGGTATTGCGCCACCGTCTGATACTGAGCTACGACGCGCTCGCCGATGGCGTTAACAGCGATGACGTCATTGCCAAACTGCTGGCTTTGGTTGCCGCAGGCTAAGCTGTGACCGATGGGGCTTACGTAACGCTTAAGCAGCTAACCCGGCTTCGGTATCGAGCCCGGGGGTTTAGCTATTTGCCGGCTCAACCTGTGGGCTCAGTACTGGCCGGACGCAAGCGCTCACGACTTCGAGGCCGCGGCCTGGACTTTGATGAGCTACGCCATTATCGCCCGGGCGATGATATTCGCACCATGGACTGGAAGATTACCCAACGCACCGGATCGCCCTACGTGCGGGTCTACACCGAAGAACGCGACCGACCTGTCTGGCTGGTTATCGATCAACGCTTGGGGATGTTTTTTGGCAGTCAGCACCAAATGAAATCTGTCGCTGCTGCAGAGGCAGCCGCCTTAACCGCTTGGCGAGTGCTGGGTGTTGGCGACCGTATTGGCGCAGTGATTTTTAATGACCAGCAGCAGTTTGTCGCCAAACCGAGTCGATCGGAGCGCGCCACCCTGGCTTGGTTTGAACGCTTAGTTAGCTACAACCACGACCTCAGTGCTTGTGCTGACAAGACCAGCCAGCCACAGGCACTTGCTGCGGCGCTAAAGGCATTGGCACCACGGCTTGGACATGACGGTCTGGTTATTATTGTGTCCGATTTTGACGGTTGGGATAACGCCTGCACCGACGCCATGAAGTTAATACGGCGCAGCAACGACGTCATCGCCACGGTCATCAGCGACCCCCTCGAGCGTGATATTGGCAAGGCTAACAAACTGGTCGTTAGCGACGGTAAACATCAGCTGGAAATAAAAACGACCAACTCGCCTGCTCAAGAACGATTCAAAGCCGACTATGAGCAACGCTTGGATAGTTTGACTGATGACCTCAAGCGCCACGCTGTGCCCATATTGGCGCTGAGCACTGACACCGACATTGCGCGTCAGGTTCAGCGCCTGCTGGGCGGTGGTGGCGCACAATGACCGCATCATTGCCGCCATTGCCCGAGCGGTTCGGAAACCCCATGGTTCGCGACTTTAATGAGATTGTCCCGGCCGCTGGGGTGGATTGGATGCCCCAGACCATTGGATGGTATGTACTGGCATTAGCGCTAGGTATTGTCCTATTACAGCGGCTGCTTCGCGCATTGCGGCAATGGCTGCGCAATCGCTATCGGCGCGAGGCATTGCGACGACTTGACGCTATAGCGGCTCAATCAGCTTTGTCACTATCAGCCATTAACGCATTACTCAAAACAACCGCCATGGTGGCAGCTTCACGCGAAGAGGTCGCATCGCTCACGGGCAAAGCTTGGCTTAGTTGGCTTGCTGAGCGCGTAGCGTCATCCTCTGACATGAGTAAGCAAGAGAGGGGTACACTGGGGATAGACACGTTGAGCACCTATCTCAACAATGGGCTATACACGAGCGCTGCCACCCTTGATAGCAACGACCCCGGTAATCAGCCGTTACTGGCCGCCGTGCGGTGGTGGATACTGAACCACAGGGACGACCATGGACCCGCTTGAGGTGCTGGTGCTGCAAGTGCAGTGGGCTAATCCCCTGGGCATGGCTACTCCTGCCTTTACCGCTTCTCATGCTGCTGCTGCCACCGTACCGCGAAACGCGAGATGCGGTACGGGTACCTTTTTTGAGCGTTTAATTCATGCCACTCAGGAGCAACGCCGTCGTGGTGCAATGGTGCTTATTCGCCGACGTAGCCAACAATTAATCATCGCGCTGTTGTGGATTGCACTCACCATTGCAGCCGCAAAACCGCAATGGCTTGGGGAGCCCATTGAGCAACAACGGGCTGGGCGCGATCTGATGATTGCGGTTGACCTGAGTGGCTCCATGGAAACCCAAGATTTTCAGAACGAGGCCGGGGAGACTATCGATCGGCTCAGCGCGCTCAAAGGGGTACTGCACCGACTGGTGCGGGAGCGCCGGGGCGATCGACTCGGACTCATTGTCTTTGGCTCTCATGCCTACCTACAGGCACCATTCACCGAAGACTATGTCACCTGGCAGACGCTGCTCGACGAAACCCGCATTCGCATGGCGGGGCCGAGCACAGTTTTAGGTGATGCCATTGGACTGAGCATCAAATTATTTCGCGAAGCAGAAACTGAAAACCGCGTGTTACTGGTGCTCACCGATGGTAATGACACCGGCAGCGTTGTGCCTCCCGTGGATGCAGCACGGGTGGCGGCGACCGAAGGCATTCGCATTTACCCCATTGCTATTGGTGATCCCACCGCCGTGGGCGAGGAAGCGTTAGATACCGTTACCTTGCAGCGCGTTGCGGAGGTAACGGGGGGTCGACAATTTATTGCTGTCGATCGCGATGCACTTACCAATGTCTTCCAACTGCTGGCTCAGCTGGAGCCCAGTGTCTTTGACAGTGTGTCATTTCGACCCAGGGCCGACCTGCACTGGGTGCCCCTGGCATTACTCGCCGTGCTCTATGCACTGATACGTATACTGGCAGCTGCGATTACTTGCCTAAATCGTGGTAGCGATAGTCGGCACGAGAAGCGCAATGGGAACCTGTTGTGACTGAACTGGCGACATTTCATTTTTTGCGCCCCGAGTGGCTACTGCTGCTGCCCGGCCTGTTGCTGTTGGAGTTAGCACTACGCAAAAGCCAAGACAGCGAAGACCCCTTTCAAGGCATCATTGCCCCAACACTGCTTAAGCACTTGCGACTCGCGCGTCCCAAACGCTCATGGGTGAGTCCGGATTCGGCGCTAGTATTGCTAGTCATCTTGCTAACGATTGTGTTGGCAGGTCCTAGCTGGCGACAACAGCCATCGCCATTAGCCGAGGACAACGCACCACTGGTACTGCTGATGGATATTAGTGATTCCATGAAGGCCACCGATGTAGAGCCAAGTCGAGGCGTGCGCGCACGGCAAAAGGTGACCGATTTACTCGCTCGAGTGCGCGATAAAAAAGTAGGCATTATTGTCTTTGCTGGCAGTGCTCACACGGTGCTTCCGCTCACCAACGATCACGACATAGCGCGCAATTATCTCTCGGGTATTCGTCCGGGGATGGCACCGCGTGCCGGCAAGTTCCCTGAATATGCGCTGCCCAGTATCGACCGCGTTCTGGCCAAAACGCAACGCAGCGCATCAATCCTTTTAATTAGCGATGGCGTGGGTAGCAACAGCGCCGTGCTTTTCAATGCCTGGTGTGCGGCCAGCCCGCACCAGTTAATTGTTTACGGTATCGGTAGCCCCGACCCAGAGCAGAGCACTTCGCCGCTGGATGAGCGCGGCCTGCAGGTGCTTGCCGATACCTGTAATGCGACTTACATAGACGACAGCATTGATACCCGCGACATCGATGCCATTACTGAGGCACTGAGCGACGGTTACAACATTGTCGACAACGAGGCGCTACCCTGGCTGGACAGTGGTTATCCACTGGTTTTTTGTGGCGATGTCACTGGCGCTGTTATGGTTTCGGCGCGGCTGGACACGGGTATGGGCGTGGTTACTCTTGCCAGTGTTACTCATGCCCCAAGACAGGCTTTTAGCTCAAGATAGACCCAGTGAGTCTGCACTCGCTATTACTGCCAATGCCCCAGTGAAACAGACCCAGAGTAACCCCCTTGAACCGTTGTTCGATAAGTTTGTAAGCCTGTGGCTAACGCCCGATCAATACGGACGACTGTTACTTGAGGCTGGGTACTACAACAAGGCGGCACGAATATTTGCCAATCCCGTATGGCAGGCCACGGCTCACTACTATGCAGAAGATTTTGCGCGCGCCGCACCGCTATTTACCCGCCAGGACAGTCTTGCCTCACAATTTAATCGCGCCAACGCCCTGGCCCACGGGCGCGATTATGTCCGTGCGTTGGCTGCCTTTAATCAATTGCTCGCACGGGATGCCTCCTTCCTCGGTGCCCAAGCCAATCGCGATAAGCTGCAGGCACTGATTGATGAGATCAATCGCCTGAGTGAATCTCAGCAACAAGAAGACGGTGTAGGCACAGAAGAGCTTGATGAAGAAGATGCCCAAATTGGCGAGGGAGCACAGTCTTTGGAGTTTCAAGAGACCGAGCGCGAGCAATACACGGCCGAAGAACTGCTTGCCAGCCCTGAAACAGCCGACATGTGGTTAAAGGGTGTTCAGCAGGAGTCTGAACGATTCTTGCGTACCAAGTTTTCTATTCAACTTAAAGAGCGCGGGGTAAGCGAGTGATCATTTGGCTACTCGGCAGAGCGCATGTTTTGGCGGCCACAATTGGACTGGTCGCGACGGTGCTGGGGCAAAGTGTCATGGCCAACAATATCCCTCTGGAGCTAACCATGGCGCTGGAGCCCAGTGGCAATGTGGTACCCGGCGAGCGCGTGCGCGTGCTCATTAATGTTGCAACGCCGCGTTGGTTCACCAGTGGCACGCGCTTGCGGCTACCCGAGGTGCCGGGGTTGGTGCTGCTACAGAATCAAGAGTTTGCCTCTAATGCAACCGAGCGGCGGAGTGAAGAGACTTGGACGCTGCAGCGCTGGTCTGTCGATGCCTTTGCCACCCGGGCGGGTAACTTTACCCTGCCACCTATCGAAGTAACGGCATCAGTATCTGTGGCACCGGGCAGTGACAAGGTATTCACGCTCTATACCAAGCCGCAATCGCTCAGTGTCGTTGTTCCGCAAGCGTTGGCGGAGCTTGACGCACCTTGGATAGCCAGCTCCAAAGTAACCCTTGAGCAGCGCGTAGACGGCGCAGACACGGTTGCGATGGGCTCGGCTATCAAGCGCACTGTGACTATTCATGCCGATGGCGTGATGGCCATGATGCTGCCCAGCCTTACCCAGGTGGATAAGGCAAACAGCGACATTGCGGGCCTACAGGGCTACCCAGAGCCACCACTGTTAAGCAACAAAGCAACACGCGGAACGCTTAGTGCGAAGCGAGCGGAGACGACCACCTACATTGCCACAGCGCCCGGCGAAGTACGTCTTCCGCCGCACCAACTCTACTGGTGGAATACCACCAATGGCAGCTTGCAGGTACTCAGCACGCCGGAAGTTCAGTTCACCATTAGTGGCACGGCGGTAGCCGAGGCGTCGAAGTACGGCAAAAACCTGACGTGGTTGGCGTGGCTGCTATTCGGTTTGTTGAGCGCAGCGAGTGGGTACTGGCTATGGCACAGCCCACTCGCGCTTTGGGTAGAAAAAGCACGTCGCAGGCTTGGCGCTTGGCTTAAACATCACTGGCAATCAGTTACCGCCAATCCACTGCCTGACCGGCTTAACCCCGGTGGTAGCCCGGCGCAACCATGGGCAACGCCACAACCTCGACGGGATTCAGCGTCCCCCTAACATCAACCATCAACCGCGTACCAACGGCTTTACAGCTGGGTGCGACAAAGGCCAGTGCAACCGGTGCGCCTACCGACGGCCCAAATCCGCCAGAGCTAATAATACCCACGGTTTCACCGGCATCGTTGACGACCGTTTGGCCATCGCGCACCGGACGCTTGCCGTCTACTTTTAATCCCACACGGACCCGAGCGGTGCCAGTAGCCCACTGCGCCATGATGACGTCGGCACCGGGATAGCCGCCAGCGCGTTCGCCATCGGCGCGACGAGATTGGGCAATGGCCCAGCGTAAGCCCACTTCAACGGGAGTGATGGTGGTATTTAATTCATGTCCGTAAAGACTCAAACCCGCTTCCAACCGAAGTGAATCCCGCGCACCCAAACCGATTAAGGCAACCTCGGGTTCTGCCAATAGCGCCTGGGCGATGGCTTGAGCTGCGTGGCCAGGAAGCGAGATTTCAAAGCCATCCTCACCGGTGTAACCGGAACAGGTAACAAAACAGTCAGTGCCTGCCACGTTGGCTTCTCGGCCAGTCATAAAGGGTAATTGCGCCGCATCGGGTGCAAGGCGGGTCATAACATCGCGCGCTTTGGGACCTTGAAGTGCCAGTAGTGCGCGGTCATCGTGCAAGGTGACAACCGATGACGGGCAACCGGCGGTGAGTATCTCTAAGTCGGCATGTTTGCAGGCGGCATTCACCACAATCATAAATCGGGTATCCGACAAACGCGTCACAATGAGGTCGTCGAGCACCCCACCCTGGGCATTGGTGAGCAGCGAGTAAGTTGAATGCAGTGGTTGTAGTGCCACCAAATCGGCCGGCATGAGCGCCTCTAGCTCGGCAGTCGCTTGGGGGCCCTCTACAATAACTTGGCCCATATGCGAGACATCAAAAAGGCCGGCAGCGGTGCGGGTATGCAAATGTTCTTTGATGATGCCGTCTGGGTATTGAACGGGCATGTCGTAGCCCGCAAAAGGTACCATGCGAGCACCCTCGGCTACGTGCAGGTCGTAGAGGGCGGTCTTGAGGTTTGCCATCGGCCGTATTCCTTGATGTAAAGAGGACGCAATTGTCCTTGTAGAGTGGTGTTAGGACAAGCTTTACGGGTAAAGTGCGCCCCAGAGCAGGAGCATTTTTATGTCACGTGAACACACTCTCAGCCTGATTGGTTTTCCCGGCAGCGGCAAGAGTACCGTTGGTGTTTTACTCGCCAAACGTCTGGGGATTGAATTTGTCGACACTGACTTGCTGATACAAGCGCGAGAAGATGCCACCTTGGCCGAAATTATTGCGCGCACCGACCACCACTATCTGCGTGATGTGGAAGAGCGCGTTCTAACCGAAATGCCAATTAACAAGAGTGTTATCTCTACCGGTGGCTCGGTGGTTTACAGTGATAAAATCATGGCCCGCCTCGCCGCAGAGACCACCGTTATCTATTTGCGGGCTAGACTGGCAACGGTGGAATACCGCATATCGTTAGCACCCGATCGCGGCATTGCCTCCTCCAAAAACCAAACCCTTGCCGACATCTATGCCGAACGTATTCCACTGTACGAGCAGTGGGCCGCGATTACCGTAGACGTGGATGATGACGAACCTGAACGACTTGTTGGTCACATTGTTAGCGCCATGGACACGCTGCCCCCTGTGAACGTGTCCAACGCCACCGCATTGCCACACAGCATTGCTGAACCTGAGGCGCAGCAGCCGATTTAACTAATTGAAATAGATCGGGTTTTAGGTCTTCTACGCCTTCCCTTCTGAAACTGGCATAGCACTTGCTGTGACAGGGTAACGGCCCACCCCCAACAGGATGTTGGGAAAAGGAATCGGTGACAGGGACGTCGCTAGCCAAGGAAGGCAAACCAACGGTGGGCCGTTAGTTATTTTTTCTAGTTATTTACAGGGTTTTTTAAAGCACAAAATATTCATTGCATACCAGTGGTGGTTGAAGTCAACTCCGCATCAAGGGCCCTAGGTCTGGCCCGATCTTGTTCTGAATCATCTGGGGGTGGTTTATGGGTGAGCGTAATCAGACACGCGCAAGTGACAACGATTCGTCAGAAGATTTTTTTGACGGTATTGCCGGTGATTTTATCGACGACGATTTCGATGAAATAGAAACCTGCGAAAAAGTTAGCGAAAAGGCTGCCCTTGCGAATAAACGCCGTAGAGCCGAGCAGCGCTTAGAAGCATTGCGCTTACGCGATGAGCTGGGCGACTACGACTTCAACTTCGACGACTACTGAGTTCTAGCGCACAGGCCTTGGGCTTAAGCTCGAGGCCTTACACCCCGCAGTCAGCGGGTTGGTGGTTTATTCGCTCTGATTATCCAGTTCTTTTGTCCACTCAAACACATTGAGCTCGATGAAGAAGAACGCAAACAACCACAGCGCCGCATCCCAAAAGTCGAGAAACTCGCCCTCAAAACCCCAGTAAACAGCTGCGGCTGCCAAGATCACATACAACAGTATTTTGCAGGCGTTCATCAACCACTGAACACGTGGGGGCACGCCGCCACGAAGCTGCATGCGCACCTCGATCTCCAAGGCGATGACCACTAGAATCCACGCGCCGGCGTTGATGACGTCGACCAGTGCCAGGTCGTGGGCGTTGGTAAAGACGACTGGCGCAGCAAGCACCTGATGCAACGCGGTGATCTGCAGTGTGTCTCTGCCATACTGTGCACAGTTCTCTACCGTCAGCGGTGCGAATGCGTCAAATCCTTCCAGTACAGACCACCCCTGCCCCACAAGGTCGCAGGCAGGTGCCGGTAGCGACGTGGCGGCCAAAAAAACCTCCCACTCGCCTATGTAACCCAAGAACGCAGAGACAATAGCGGCCCCACAAACAAGGCGGACTCCGTGAATAACAAGCTTAGTGGCGCCCACCAACCGACTATCGGGAATGACCGCAGTCTCCAGCTCAAACAGCAGCAATAGCAGCACCCAGGCGGCGGTATCTAGGGTGGCGGAGAACAGCTGGATAATGGCTGCCAGATCCAAATTGGCCAAACCACTGTGCGCGGCAGACACCAGCTCTTGTTCTAGAAATAGGTAAACATTAAATGACAGCGCAATGTAGGTAAGGTACTGAACTGCCAAGAACACGCGGTAGGCCACCGATCTTGACCCCATTGTCGCTGCAACATCGTTCACCGATTATCTCCGCCTTTACACCTGCAATAACAAATGTTCGCGCTCCCAAGAGCTAATTACACGGTTGAACTCTTCAAACTCGTCGAGTTTAACGGCGGCATAGGCACGCATAAACAATTCGCCAATCATCTGCTGGAGTTCTGGCGTATCGTTGAGTTTTCGAACACCTTCCTCAAGGGTTCGCGCTACCTCTACGTCTTCGTCATTGGCAGTTCCCTGATGGGGTGCGCTTGGCTCTAGTTTTTGGCGCATTCCCAAAAGGCCACTGGCAAGTGTGGCAGTAATGGCCAAGTAAGGATTGGCGTCGGCACCGGGGAAGCGGTTTTCAATGCGTAAATTCGCTGCATCGCTATTAGGCACCCTAAAGGCCGTGGTGCGATTATCGAAACCCCAGCTGAGATTAATCGGCGCGGAGATGTCCGGTGCGAGCCGGCGGTAAGAATTAACGTTGGGCGCATAAAAGCTGATTAACTCGGGGGTGTAGCGTTGCAACCCGGCCAGGTAGTGCATCATGGCGGCGGTGGGGCCGCCGTCCTCACCGCAGAATATGTTCTTGCCGGTCTTAACGTCGATTATGGACTGGTGTAAGTGCAGCGCACTGCCCGGTTCGTTCTGCATGGGCTTAGCCATAAACGTGGCGTACATGCCGTATTTTTGGGCTGTTTCCCGGACAGTCCGTTTAAAAACAAAGACCTGATCAGCGGCTTCTAGCGGGTCACCGTGATTGAAATTTATCTCCAGTTGCGCGGCGCCATTTTCATGGATGAGCGTATCGACATGAAGGTTTTGCGCATCGGCGTAGTCATACATGTCTTCCACAAAATCTTCGAACTCGGCCACGGCATCTATACTGAATGACAGGCGCGCAACCTCACGCCGTCCGGAACGACCTTTGGGTGGCATGAGCTCATAGTCGGGGTCGGTGTTTTTATGCACCAGATAAAACTCAACCTCCGGGGCAACAACCGGTCTGAGGCCAGCCTCTTCATAAAGCTTCATCACGTACTTGAGCACATTACGCGTTGAAAGCGGATGGGGTTTGCCCGTAGGCGTGTAACAGTCGGCAATGATTTGTGCGGTAGGTTCGCGAGCCCAGGGAACCTTTCTTAGGGTTTTGGCGTCGGGGCGCAAGATCATGTCGGTGTCGGTGGGCTCCACAAAGTCCCAGTGCTCGTCGGTGTACTCACCGGTCACGGTTTGGATCATGATGCTCTCAGGTAGCTTGTGATCGCGTTCGGTCAAAAACTGGTGGGCAGGAATAAATTTACCCCGTGCGTTGCCCGTCATATCGGGGACAATGCACTCAACCTCTGAGATTTGGTGCTCCTCTAACCAGCGGCTAATGGTGGCTGTGTCGCTGTGTGGAATGTTTTCAGTGGAGAAAGGACGTTCTGGCCTGTGGATGGTAGTACCTGCGCTTGTTGTTTCTTCGGTGGTACTGCCGGGTTGTTGCGTGGACATAAAGACCTGCGAGTGGCTGACGAAGCGTTAGTATGTGCCGCCATTTCAAAACCGGCAAGCGGCACTACTGCCACCTTTGGGTAGGCCCATTGGCCGTGGCAAATTGGCATCATACCGACCACGAACAAGGATGAGACCATGGCAATAACCAGCGATTACCCCAATTCGTGGTACGTAGCCACCAGCCAAACAGGCGACGCATTAGCGCCACTTGTTGGTGAGAGCAACACCGACGTGTGCATTATTGGCGGCGGCTATACCGGGCTCTCTACCGCCATTCACCTTCGCAAACTTGGCTATGAGGTTACGTTACTCGAGGCCGCCCGTGTGGGTTGGGGTGCATCGGGGCGTAACGGCGGTCATGTGGGCACAGGGCAACGTGCGGGCCAAGAACAGCTCGAGAAATGGGTGGGGCTAGACCAAGCTCGCGCGCTTTGGCAGCTGGGATTAGACGCCGTTGGCTTGGTGGAAGCACTGGTTGGCGAGTTCGCTATTGAATGTGAGCTGGGACAGGGCAATTTACATTTGGCCTCTAAGCGCTCTCATAACCATGAGCTTGTCGACGAGATAGCACACTTGCAGCAGCGCTATGGCTATAGCGACGTGCGCTATGTGGCGGCTAATGAGATACACCAGCACACGTCGGCCCAAGGTTGTTATGGCGGCATGCTGGATAATTGGCGCACGACACTTACACCCCCTGCGCTATGCCTTAGGCTTACGTGATGCAGCGCTGTCGCTTGGCGCCAAAATTTACGAGTATTCGCCAGCTCAATCCTATACGGAGTCGACCAACTCCGTTACGGTAAAGGGCCCCTTCGGGTTCGGTGCGCGCACGGTTTTTAGTGCTGGGTTGCAACGGCTATCTGGGCAAGCTAGAGCCACGGATTGCCGGCAATATTATGCCCATCAACAACTTTATGATTGCCACAGCGCCGCTGACGGAAGCGTTACGCGAGAGCATAAACCCCAAAAATATCAGTATGTCGGACTCGCTGTTTGTCATTGATTACTGGAAGTTCTCCGCCGACGGCCGACTGTTGTTTGGTGGGGGCGAGAACTACACCTCGCGCTTTCCAAGGGACATAAAATCCTTTGTCAGACCCTACATGCTTAAGCTCTACCCGGAATTAGTGAATACCCCTATTGACTACGGCTGGGGCGGCACGCTGGGCATTACCATGAATCGCATGCCGGACTTTGGACGATTGGGGAATAAGGTTTTTTACGCACAGGGCTTCTCGGGTCACGGCGTGCCCACCGCCACGATGGCAGGGAAGCTCATGGCCCAAGCAATTGATGGCAATGCGGAACGCTTTGATCTAATGGCCAGCGTACCTACCCAACGATTCCCGGGTGGAACACTGCTGCGCTGGCCAGGGTTAGTAGCGGGGATGTTGTTTTACAGCTTGTTGGATAAGTTGGGGCGGTAGCTCCCGTGAACAAATACAACATAGTGTGAATGGTCGGTGTGAGAGGATTCGAACCTCCGACCCCTTCCTCCCGAAGGAAGTGCGCTACCAGGCTGCGCCACTACCGAGCTGAAAAACCTAACAACACCGCTTCAAATATTCAATACGGGCGTTATCAGTATACCCCCGCCCACCGAGCAATACCCTGACTCAATAAACTAAAGCCAGTAACTACCACAATCAACAGGGCAATCAATAACAGCGGCCGAAAGGGCTTGCGCTCAACCGAGTTCACGCCGCGCTGCAGAAAAGCATCAACCTTGGCCTGATCTTCAGGATAGAGGCGTCGCTCGTTGGGATCGTTCGATTGAGAATTCTGGACGTCGGTCACGGTGGCTCCAAAATGACGTAGTGTGCCCACAGAATACCAAATGTGCGGCAACAAAGCGGCTTATTGAGCGCTTAGGACGTGTCAAAAACTAGGCACAGCGCGCAAGCTCGTGGCTATGGAAACTTTTGCATGAATACGAGACATCTATGGCAGGGACTGCGCATTGCGGTGGAGAAAATCCTACCGGCACACTGCCTAGTCTGTGAGCAGCGGTGCGACAAACCCGAGTGGCTCTGCCAGGGCTGCGAGCAAGCGGTTGAATACAACCGCTGTGTGTGTCAGCAACTGCATGCAAGGGGACTGTTCTTTGGCCCTTGCGAGGTTTGCGGCAGCGACGTGGTTGGCGACAGCATCCAGAGTCTGAGCGTGCCACTTTTGAATAGTGGTGTGGGACAGGCGCTAATTAAACAATGGAAGTTTCAGCGCCAACCCCAACTGACAGCGCTACTGGTGCGGCTTGCAATGGCCGAGCAGCCTTGGTATCGCCCCCTGCTTTCGTGATTGTGCCTATGCCCATGCACTGGTGGAAACGCTACCGGCGTGGATACAACCAAAGCGAGTTACTTGCCAGTGCGCTGGCCAAGCACTGGCAGCAGAGGGGTTATGCGGTAACCACTCACGCAGCGGTTTTAAAAAGTCGCTTTCGTATACGCGATCAGCACACCCTTAATCGCAAGCAACGGTTGGCGCGCCAGAGCATCAGTTTCGTGTTTGTGGGCAGGTGAGAGGCCAACACCTTTTACTGGTGGATGACGTTATCACCACCGGCGCAACCCTCAAAGCCGCAGCGGTAGCGCTGCGTACAGCCGGTGCTGCAACGGTTAGTGGCTGGTGTTTGGCCAAAACGCCATAACCGCTTTTTCTCAGTAGTGTAAGCTCGGGCTCCAAATTTTGGAGTCATCATGGCCACACCCTATGCAGAATTATCGCCCGATGCCATTGTCGATTGTATCGAGAGTGTCGGTTATCGCTGTGACCTCCGATTACTGGCACTGAACAGCTATGAAAACCGGGTGTATCAGGTTGGCATTGAAGACAACACGCCTATTATTGCTAAGTTTTATCGCGCAGGTCGCTGGAGCAACGAGCAAATTCTCAATGAACATCGGTTTGCCCAGACACTGGTCGATCACGAGCTGTCCGTAGTGGCGCCGCTTGCTATCAACGGGCAGACGCTGCACACGCACAACGACCACCGATTTAGCCTATTCCCTCGTCAGGGCGGGCACCCACCGGAGCTTGATAACTTTGATCACCTGCTATCGCTTGGCCGAACGCTGGCCCGGATTCATCGCATTGGCGCCAGCCTAACACTGGATAATCGCCAGTCACTCTCGGTTGATCGAATGGTGGTAGAAAGTCGTGAGTATGTGCTTGAACACTTTGTTCCCAATGACCTGCGCGCGGCTTATGAGTCACTCGCGCTCGACTGTGAACAAGCGATTCACGAGCTGCTGAGCACGCACAGCGCAGCTGACGACCAAATAGTCCATGGCGACTGCCATACCGGCAATATCCTATGGCGCGACGATACACCCCACTTTGTTGACCTGGACGACTGTTGCCACGCGCCTGTGATTCAAGATTTGTGGATGTTTCTCAGCGGTGATCGCAGTCAAAAAGAGCTGCAGCTAGCCGAGCTTATCAGCGGCTATGAAGAGTTTAACGACTTTAACCCAGCCCAGTTACGTTGGATTGAAGCGCTGCGCACCATGCGCATCATGCACTATGCCGCTTGGCTAGGTAGACGCTGGGATGACCCCGCTTTTCCGGCCGCGTTTCCTTGGTTTGGTCAAGATCGATTTTGGGCAGACCACATCCTGGAACTACGTGAACAGTTAGCCGCTATGCAAGAGTCCCCGCTACGGCTTTTATAAGGCACATTTACATCGGTCATCAGTGATCAGCGCTACTGATCGCCCCGCGCTCTCGGGTACACAGTTGTCCACAGCCAGCGCCAAAAACTGTTGGGTGCCAATACCTCTTTATCGACGGCGTCAAAAAATGCCACGGCGGCGGCGGGATCGGCGTAGGCATCCATACGCGTACGTCGTGGCTGGTCGGGATTGAGTGTTTTCACAACCCGTGCCGGGTTTCCAGCAACAACAACATTAGCGGGCACGTTGTGAGTCACCACGGCACCTGCAGCCACCACACTATTCTCACCAATGGTCACCCCTTTCAACACCGTGGCATGGTCGCCCAGCCACACGTTGTCGCCAAGAATTACCGGTGCCGGTTCGGGCTTTCTATCAATGCGATCGTAGAGTCCATGCCAATCAGAGTCGGTGATGTACGCGCCATTAGCCATCATGACCCCATCACCTAAGACAATCTCATCGCTTGCGCTGATACGTGAACCGGGGCTCATTAAACAGGCGTCGCCAAGGGTGACACTGCCCTGATTAGCGCCCCTGCCCCAAACGCCAATTTGCACATGGGCGCTGGGCTCACCAATAGCGGTAAAGGAGTGGCCAATACGAATATTGCAACCCGAGATATCGACATACCACGGGTTCATAATATTGGGATAAGGGCCAAGGTAGGCGCAACGGGGACGCAAGAAGTAATCGGTCCAGCCGTCGCGAAACCCAAGCCAAAGCTTTTTCACCCAGTAGGGTCGTAAGTCGCTACGCATCTATAGTGCTCACAAAAAGATTGCGATTTATGAAGGTGGGGTATCATGGCAAGGTGAGTACGCATCCGCAAACAGCCATTGTCGATCTAGCCATTCGTTCAGACCAATTGGACGTGCACCCCGATTTGTCGGCCGTGGTGGAGCGACACAAACTTCATGCCTGGCGCAAACCTATTCCTGCACATACCCAGCAAGCGGTTGAGCAATTGCGCGTCTGGCTGGATAAGCACAGCGGCAAACCAGTGATTCTCGACTCCTTTTGCGGCACGGGTATGAGCACGGCAAATCTTGCGCAACAGTTTCCTGAGGCCGCGGTCATTGGCATTGATAAATCCGCCGCTCGTCTGGGCAAACATCAGCGTACGCAGCAAGAAAACTATTGTCTAATTCGCGCCGAGTGCGAGCCATTATGGCGATTGTTAGTCGAGCACAAGGTGCCAATATGGCAGCACTACTTGCTCTATCCCAACCCATGGCCCAAGAGTGCACACCTTAAGCGGCGTGTACATGGTCACCCGGCGTTTGCGTTACTTGGCCGCCTGGGGGCAGTATTGAACTGCGCAGTAATTGGTCTATCTACGTAAAGGAATTTGCCCAAGCGTGGCGGCAACTTGGTTTGAGCGGGCAAATGACACCGCTCACGGTTACCACACCGCTGACACTTTTTGAGCGCAAATACGCCCAACGCGGGCAGCAACTGTGGCAATTTCGCTCCGAGGCGCTACCCTAGGCGCCACTAGCTGCGTGAGCGTCGGCGTTAGGCTACTAACCTAGCTAAACCGCTAGCCCAAACAAGCGACTTACCTAAACGAGCGACTTACCTAAACGAGCGACTTACCCAAACGAGCGACTTACCCAAACGAGCGACTTACCCAAACGAGCGCAAAAGCCCTAATCCCAAAAAGCCCTTGGCCCAAAACAAGCGCCGAGTCGCGTATAGTTATGGGGTTAACGGTGGCCGCTAGCAGAACAGTGGCATCCATGAGGAGTAGAGAAGCATGGCGTCAGCATTAGAGGCGAGAAACCTAAAAGGCGTGGCAACAGGCGCTGAAGGCCAGGACCGAATTTGGCAAAAAATTCGCGAGGAGACGCGCATAGCCATTGCCAACGAGCCCATATTGGCAAGTTTTATGCACGCAACCATTTTGCACCATGAGCAACTCGAGTGCGCGCTGAGCTATCACCTGGCCAATCAGCTCGACAGTCCCAGCGCCTCATCAATGATGCTGCGCGAGGTTTTTCTCGAGGCGTTCTCGCAAGACACCGGTATAGGTCAGGCCATTCGAGACGACCTAGACGCGGTGCTCGAACGCGACTCCGCCTGCCACGAGTATCACCTCCCCTTTTTATACTTTAAGGGCTTTCATGCCTTGCAAACCTATCGGGTGGCACACTGGCTTTGGCTTGAGGGCCGCCAATCACTGGCACTGTTCATGCAAAGCCGCATGTCGCAAAAATTTGGCGTCGATATTCATCCGGCCGCCCAGTTTGGTCGCGGCATTTTGTTAGACCATGCTACTGGCCTCGTTGTGGGCGAAACCGCGGTAGTGGGTAATCGGGTGTCGATACTGCAATCGGTCACACTGGGGGCACCGGCAAATCAGACGGCGACCGCCACCCCAAAATTGGTGACGGAGTGCTTATTAGTGCGGGCGCCAAAATCTTAGGCAATATAAAAGTGGGCGAGGGCGCCAAAATTGGCGCGGGCTCGGTGGTACTCAAAGAAGTGCCGGCCCACACAACCGTAGCTGGCGTACCAGCGCGGGTGGTAGGCATACCCAATAGTGAATCACCCGCGCTCGATATGGACCACGATTTACCCGAGTCCGACTGGCATTAAGTTTTGGCGCGTTGCCATTGCCAGTATCGGGCTTTAAAAAAGCAAACGGCTAGCCGTGGTAAGCAGGCGAGAGCTCAGTCACCGCATCGACCATGGCCGATACATGCTCGGGGTTAACCCCGGGTGTTATACCGTGCCCCAGGTTAAAGACATGCCCAGAGCCGTTACCAAAGCTTTCTAAAACGCCGGCCACCTCGGCTCGGATGCGCTCGGGGCTGGCAAATAGCATGGCCGGATCCATATTGCCCTGCAGGGCCACCTTGTCACCCACCCTCGCACGCGCTTCGCCAATATCGGTTGTCCAATCCAGACCAACCGCGTCGGCACCACACTCGGCAATGGCTTCCAGCCACTGCCCGCCACCCTTGGTAAACACAATCACGGGTACACGACGACCGTCGGCTTCCTTGGGCAGTCTGCTGATAATCTCCGTCATGTAACGCAGCGAAAATTCACGGTAGGCCGCGTGGCTTAAGGCACCACCCCAGGTATCAAAAATCTGCACAGCCTGCGCACCCTGTGCCACCTGCTCCGACAAATACAAGGCCACTGCCTCGGCAAGCTTTTCCAGAAGCAGATGCATGAGCGCAGGCTCGTTAAACGCCATTTGCTTGGTTTTAGCAAAGTCTTTGGATGAGCCACCTCAATCATATAGGTGGCGAGTGTCCAGGGACTGCCGGAAAACCCTATCAGCGGTATTGAGCCTTTAAGCTCTCGGCGAATAAGTGCCACAGCATCCATGACGTAACGTAACTCAGAGACCGCACGCTGAGGCTCAAGCGCTTTAATATCCGCACCGGTGCTCAAAGGGCGTTCGAATCTAGGTCCCTCACCTTCGGCAAAGTACAAGCCCAACCCCATGGCATCGGGAATGGTAAGAATGTCAGAAAACAAAATAGCGGCGTCCATGGCGTAACGCCGTAGTGGCTGTAGCGTTACCTCGCAGGCCAGCTCGGGATTGGTGCACAGGCCCATAAAACTGCCTGCCTGCTGACGGGTTGCACGGTATTCGGGCAGATAACGGCCAGCTTGGCGCATCATCCATAGTGGCGTGCGGGCTACATCTTCGCGCAGCAGCGCCCTAAGGAAGCGGTCATTTTGGAGTTCGGACACAGATTTTTCCTAATTTCTGGTAAAGCATTTGCAACGACTACGCATCTTTCAAACCCGGTTAACCGCTCGTCATGGCTGGCGATAACAGGCCTGAAAGCATCGACTTGGGAGCGAGACCTTCAGCACTTGTCGTCATTTTGTCCAATATTGCACTGAACAGCGCTGACTACAAGTAAAACGGACGGCAGTTATGTATAAAAAGCAGGGCGCCAGACGGGTCGGCACCAGCTAGTCACTAAAAGTCGGCTTGTTGCGACCAGACAATACGGCGTTAATTAAACGCCGAGATAATCCAAAATGCCCTCGGCTGCCTGGCGACCTTCCCAGATGGCCGTTACAACCAAATCAGAACCCCGCACCATGTCACCCCCGGCAAACACCTTGGGGTTACTGGTTTGAAACTTGAAAGTCTGCTGCTCTGGCGCAACCACGCCCTGCCAATCATTGAGCTGGATATTCATCTTGTTAAACCAGTCAGCCGGACTTGGCTGGAAACCGAACGCCATAATAATGGCGTCAGCCTCGATCACGGTTTCGCTGCCCGCTATTGGCTCGGGGCGTCGTCGGCCATCGGCATCGGGCTCGCCCAGCTGAGTCTCGACCACCTTAATGCCAATTGCCTCGCCAAAGTACTCCCCCACCTCAATCGGCTGGCGATTGAATAAAAACTCGACACCCTCTTCCTTGGCGTTTTGCACCTCACGGCGCGAGCCCGGCATATTCTGCTCATCGCGGCGATAGACGCAATACACGCGGTCAGCCTGCTGGCGAACCGCTGTTCGCACGCAATCCATGGCGGTATCGCCGCCCCCCAGAACCACTACGGTCTTCTCTTTAAGATCAATGAAGTTTTCGGCAGGCTGCTCGTAGCCCATTTTATGGTTGACGTTGCCAATCAGGTAATCCAGTGCCTTGTGCACGCCAGGCAAGTCTTCACCGGGGAACCGGCCACGCATGGCGGTATAGGTACCCATGCCCAAGAACACCGCATCGTACTGAGCCATCAAATCGTCGATATCAATATCCACACCAATCTCGGTGTTCAACCGAAACTCAATACCCATGCCTTCAAAGACTTCTCGCCGGCGTTGCAGTACCTGCTTTTCCAACTTGAACTGGGGAATGCCAAAGGTGAGGAGGCCGCCAATCTCGGGATAGCGATCGAACACCACTGGCGTCACGCCATTGCGAGCAAGAATATCGGCACAGCCTAAACCTGCAGGTCCAGCGCCAATAATGGCTACTTTCTTGCCGGTGGGAACGACGTCAGATAAATCGGGACGCCAGCCCATGGCGAGCGCTGTGTCAGTAATGTACTTTTCGGCATTGCCAATGGTTACCGCACCGAAGCCCTCGTTGAGCGTACAAGCGCCCTCGCACAAACGGTCTTGGGGACACACACGGCCACAAACCTCGGGCAATGTATTGGTCTGGTGACTGAGTTCAGCCGCCTCAAATAAATTGCCTTCGGCAAGCAGCTTTAACCAATTGGGAATGTAATTGTGAACTGGGCACTTCCACTCACAATAGGGGTTGCCGCACTCAAGACAGCGATGTGACTGCTCTACCGCCTGATCTTTGTTGAACGCATCGTAAATCTCAACAAAAGCCTCGGTACGCGTTTCCATATCTTTCTTGGGTGGATCCTCACGGTGCACATCAAGAAACTGGAAGTTGTTAGCTAAACGGGTGCTCATATTAACGCCCTCAATCGGTGTCACGCAGACGCGAAAGCAATTTGTTGAAATCGGCAGCTTTGGGTTTAACCAACCAGAAACTGCCGACAAAATCGGCAAAATTATCCAGGATATGGCTACCCCATTCAGAGCCAGTTTCCGCGACAAATTCTCTGATGTTGTCTTGTAAGTGGTTGCGATGCGCTTCCATCGCCTCACCACTCACTCGATGAATCTCCACCAACTCGCTGTTGTAACGGTCAATAAAGCGACGATCTTGATCGAGTACGTAGGCAAATCCACCGGTCATACCCGCACCGAAGTTGACGCCGGTGGGCCCGAGCACCGTGATACAACCGCCGGTCATGTACTCACAACAGTGATCACCCGCCCCTTCAATGACAGCAAAAGCGCCCGAGTTGCGGACCCCAAAGCGTTCACCCGCCACACCTGCGGCAAACAACTTGCCACCTGTGGCGCCGTACAGGCAGGTGTTACCCACAATGGCTGTCTCTTGGCTGGCAAAGCTCGAGTCTCGGGGTGGAAACACCACCAGCTTGCCGCCGGCCATGCCTTTACCCACGTAGTCGTTGCAGTCACCCTCAAGGTGCATATGCAAACCGCCAGCGTTCCATACGCCAAAGCTTTGCCCCGCGGTACCAGCCAACCGCACCACGATGGGCGATCGCTCAAGCCCGGGGTTGCCATAGCGCTTGGCAATCTCTCCGGATATGCGTGCACCTATTGAGCGATCGCAGTTCGTAACGCGGTAGCTAAACTCACCGCCCTCGCCCGATTCAATCGCGGGTAGCATATCTGCCACCATCGCATTGGCTTTTTCTGCAGTATCAAAGGGGTTATTGCGGCTAACCTCACAGAATTGGGGCTGGTCTTGCGCATCGGGATCGGTCCACAAAATGGGCGACAAATCCAACGCTGCTTGTTTATCGGTGTTGCCCGGCAAGCGCTTGAGCAAATCAGTTCGGCCAATGAGGTCCTCGAGTTTGCTGACGCCCAGCTTAGCTAGCCATTCGCGGGTCTCGGTAGCAACAAAGGTAAAGAAATTCACTACCCGCTCTACATCGCCCACAAAATGCTCTTGGCGAAGAACCGCATTTTGGGTGGCAACCCCAGTAGCACAGTTATTCAAGTGACAGATGCGCAGGTATTTACAACCCATAGCCACCATAGGTGCGGTACCAAAACCAAAACTCTCAGCACCCAAGATAGCCGCTTTAACAACGTCCAGACCGGTCTTCATGCCACCGTCGGCCTGCAACCGAATTTTGCCGCGCAAGCGGTTACCACGCAGGGTTTGTTGCACCTCGGCAAGGCCCAACTCCCACGGCGAACCGGCATAGCGAATTGACGTTAGCGGGCTTGCAGCGGTACCACCGTCATAGCCCGAGATAGTAATCAGATCGGCATAGGCCTTGGCCACACCCGCCGCAATCGTTCCTACACCAGGTTCAGATACCAGCTTCACTGATACCAGTGCATCGGGGTTAACCTGCTTAAGGTCAAAGATCAATTGCGCCAAATCTTCGATGGAATAGATATCGTGATGGGGCGGCGGCGATATCAGCGTGACGCCTGGTACCGAGTAGCGCAAGCGCGCAATAAGGTCGTTGACCTTTCCACCGGGTAACTGACCGCCTTCACCTGGCTTGGCGCCCTGGGCCACCTTAATTTGCAACACTTCGGCATTGACCAAGTAATGCGGGGTAACACCAAAGCGACCTGAGGCAATTTGTTTAATTTTTGAAACCCGGTTGGTGCCGTAACGCGCGGGGTCCTCTCCACCCTCGCCACTGTTTGAACGCGCGCCAATCTGATTCATGCCCATAGCCAGCGCTTCGTGCGCCTCGGGTGAAAGCGCACCTAAAGACATACCTGCCGAGTCAAAGCGCTTTAAAATAGCGTCTATTGGCTCGACCTCATCCAGTTCAATACCTTTGTCGGGCAAATTGAGCTCGAGCAGGTCGCGCAGTGCCGCTACCGGGCGCACATTGCAGTGGTCGGCATATCGCTGGTAATCGCTGTAATTTCCGCTGGTTACCGCCTGCTGCAAACTCATCACCACGTCGGGGTTATAAGCGTGGTATTCACCGCCGTGTACAAACTTGAGCAGACCGCCTTGCTCAATGGTTTTGCGCTTAGAGCGTGCCCGGGCTGCCACCGCCCAAAGATCGCGCTCGAGCTCGGCAAAGCCGGCACCGCCAATGCGTGAGGCCACGCCACAGAAGGCCACGTCAACAACGTCCTGGTTAAGGCCAACCGCCTCAAATAGCTGGGCACCCCGATAGGAGTTAACCGCTGAGATGCCCATTTTGGACATGATCTTCAGCAGGCCCTTGTTGATGCCCTTGCGATAGTTTTTGTAACAATCGGTGGGGTCACCCAATAACTCACCGGTGCGCAATTGCTCTTCGAGTACGCTGTAGGCGAGGTAGGGGTATATAGCCGTGGCGCCAAAACCAAGCAAGCAGGCAAATTGATGGGAATCACGCGCACTGCCAGACTCAATAATGAGGTTGGCGTCGGCCCGTAAGCCCACACGGATCAAGTGATGGTGCACAGCACCCGTTGCCAACAAGCTGTGGATGGGCAACCGACCGCCATCGATATTACGGTCCGATAAAACCAGCAGGGTGGCACCTTCACGAACCGCCGCTTCAGCGCTCAAGCACAAGCCTTCAACCGCGGCGCGCAAATCGCCATTTTCTGGATCATAGGTTGCGTCAATGTCGGCAACGGGCATGCCCTCGTCACCCAGGCTCAGCAAGGTGTTGAACTTACTTTGCGACAGCACTGGCGACGTCAAGCTAACACGTCGCGCGTGCGCTTCTGTCTCGGTAAACACGTTAGCTTCACCGCCCAAATCGACCTCGAGCGACATAACAATCGCCTCGCGCAAGGGGTCGATTGGCGGGTTAGTTACCTGCGCAAATTTCTGTCGAAAATAGTCGTACAGCGAGCGTTCCTTGGTGGACAATACCGCCATGGGCGTATCGTCGCCCATTGATCCAACAGCCTCGTTGCCCGACTCAGCAAGCGGGCGAAGCACTTGATCGCGCTCCTCAAAGCTCACCTGAAACATTTTTTGATAGGTGTCTAGGGCGTCTTCGGGAATGCCCGGTGCCACCTCGCCAGCAAAGTTACCGCCAATGAAACGTGCGTTATTTTTTAACCACAACTTATAAGGGTGACGACTCTTGAGCATCTCGTCGATGTCAGGCGTGTGCAGCACTTTTCCTTCTTGGGTGTCGACCACCAGAATTTGCCCGGGACCCACTCGGCCTTTAGCCACGACGTCGGAGGTTTTGTAGTCATAGGTGCCTATTTCTGAGGCAAGGGTGATAAACCCATCGCGCGTGGTAACCCATCGGGCCGGTCGAAGACCGTTGCGATCAAGCAAGCAGGCCGCGTAACGCCCGTCGGTGAGCACGATACCCGCGGGGCCGTCCCAAGGTTCCATGTGCATTGCGTGGTACTGATAAAACGCCTTCAAATCGGGGTCCATGCCCTCAATATTTTGCCACGCCGGCGGTATTAACATGCGTAGCGCACGGGGTAGCTCCACACCACCCGTGGTCAACAGCTCTAGCATATTGTCGAGACTCGACGAGTCCGATCCGCTGGTATTAACCAACGGTGTGACGGACTGGAGATCGGGTAACCATTCGGATTGAAGCTTGGGGGTGCGCGCCTTGGACCAGCTGCGGTTGCCCTCAATGGTATTAATTTCGCCGTTGTGGGCAAGCATGCGAAACGGCTGGGCTAACGGCCAGCGCGGTAACGTATTGGTGGAGAAGCGCTGATGGAAAACACAAATCGCGGTCTCCAGGCCCTGATCATTCAAGTCCGGGTAAAAGCGCTCTAGGTCAGCCGGCATCACCAGTCCTTTGTAGGAGATAACCTGATCCGAGAGGCTGCAAATATAAAAGTCTTCATCGGCAGTCATGGCAATTTCTGCCTGACGCCGGGCCATGAATAACTTGCCGGTCAGATGCGCATGATCGAGGTGGTCGGCGGCAATGAATACCTGCTCAATATGGGGCAACTGAGAGAGGGCTATTTCGCCACAAACATCTGGCTCGGTGGGCACAACACGCCAACCAATCACCTCAAGCCCATTTTTACGCAGTGCCGTCTCTACCGCTTCGCGCGCGGCGTCCTGACGTTCCGGCGCTTGCGCCATGAAAATCATGCCCACCGCATAGTGGCTTATCAGCTCACGATCAAACGCGGCTTTCGCCTCGCGACGCATAAAGCCGTCGGGCATTTGCAACAACAGACCACAGCCGTCGCCGGTTTTACCATCAGCCGCAATACCGCCACGGTGGGTCATACACGTTAGGGACTCAATAGCCGTCTTGAGCAGACGATGGCTCGCCTGGCCTTCAATGTGAGCAATCAGCCCAAAGCCGCAGTTATCGCGAAATTCTTCAGGGCGGTAGAGTCTCCGCGAGCTAGTGGCAGCATTGGCTGCAACGCCCGACTGAGCAGGTAAAGTCATAGTTAGGTCACACTTAATATTCGCCGGCACCAAGGCACCGAGAGCGCTACCCCAAAAGAGGTAAGGGTAAAATGATTGGGTATTTTACACATCGAGCGCAGCGGGAACAATTGGACAAAAAATAGCCAATGGCAGGTCTGCCGCGGTGACATGATTAGCCGCTAAGCACTGCCTCAATTTCTGCTTGCGTTACGTCGTCGTACAACGCTGCCCGCCCCGCTGCTTCAAGGAGTACAAAGCGAATGCGTCCCTGAGCCACCTTTTTGTCGGTCTGCATTGCCGCAAAAAACACAGCGGCGGTCATATCGGCGGGCGGCTTGGTGGGTAGCTTAAAGGCCTCTAAAAACGTGGCTAGTTTACCCACCATGGCGTCACTGATCCAGCCACGCCTTGCCGAGACCTGCGCTGCCAGCAGCATACCGGCGGCGACTGCCTCGCCATGTAGCCATGCACCGTAACCCTGTACATGCTCAATAGCGTGGCCAAAGGTATGGCCAAAATTTAAGATTGCTCGCACGCCACTCTCACGCTCATCCTCAGCGACAACCTGAGCCTTAATAGCGCAGCTCCGCTCAATGGCCTCGGCAAGAACCGCCGTATCCCGTGCCAGTAGCCTCGGCTGTGCCTCAATAAGCCAGTGGAAGAAATCAAGGTCGTAAATACACCCGTATTTTAATGACCTCAGCAATGCCGGCGGCAAATTCACGCGCGGGCAGGCTCTGGAGCGTATCAAGATCGATAGCCACCGCCCGCGGCTGGTGAAAGGCCCCCAGCATATTTTTGCCTGCCGGATGGTTAACGCCGGTTTTACCCCCCACCGAGGAATCAACCTGCGCTAGCAAGGTGGTGGGCAACTGTACAAAATTCGCGCCACGCATAAAACAGGCCGCCGCAAAACCGGTCATATCGCCCACCACGCCACCACCCAAGGCCATAAAAACCGATCTGCGCTCGTGCCGATCATTGAGTGCAGCGGTAAAAATTTGATCGAATGTTGCGAGGGTTTTGTATTCCTCTCCGTCGGGCAAAATAACCTCGGTAACCTGACGCACCTCGCCCAAGGCCTCTCACACCCGCGGCATATAGAGCGGGGCAATGGTGCTGTTACTGACTACGATAACGGGCCTGTCGCCGAGCAAACCATCAAAAAAAACTTGGTCGGTCAGTAACCCCTGGCCAATGACAATAGGGTAGCTTCGGTCATCGCTAGTAGGCGGAAGTTTGACATGCAGTGTGTAGACGGGTTGCCATACGGATCCTGTGGTTTTTTAAAGCAGCCAGATAAAAGCTATGTCAGCGGGACGCTCGCTACGCCGGTGCTTTGCCATGTCGAAAACTCCTGAGCAATTAGCTGAGCCAGCTTCTTTGCGCTTCGATTTTCGGTGGTCACCGTAACGTGACTCACGGCGCGATAAAGCGGTTCCCGAACGGCCATTAAATCGGTTAGCACCGCCTGTCGGTCTTTGCCGGCTAACAGGGGGCGCTTGCTGTCTTTGCCAGTACGACGCACCTGTTCACGAAGGGTCGCCGCAAGGTACACAACAAAACCTCGGCTGCTGAGTGTCTCGCGATTAACGTCTCGCATAATAGCGCCACCACCGGTCGCCAATACAACGCCATCGCGTTGCGTCAGTGCGTCGATCACTTGCGTTTCACGGTCTCTAAAACCTGTTTCCCCCTCGATTTCAAAGATCCAGGGAATATCAGCGCCGGTACGCTGCTCTATTTCGTGGTCGCTATCGACAAACGTCCAGCCAAGATGGCCGGCCAAAGCCCGACCAACCGTGGATTTGCCGGCCCCCATGGGACCAACCAAAAAAATTCGGCGAGGTGATGACATGATCTAATGGCGTTGGGGCACTTAGTCTAGTAGCGCCTCAGACAAGATACGCGGTGTAATGAAAATAAGCGTTTCGGTTTTGCTGGTCTTTATAGCCGTACTCTTGAACAGGGTGCCGAGATAGGGGATATCACCAAGCACAGGTACTTTTTGAATTTGGGTCAACTCCTCGTTTTGGAACACGCCACCCAACACCACTGTTTCGCCATTACCCACCAAAACCTGAGTCGTGAGTTCAGTTGTATCAATGGTAGGAATCAGACCACCCTGACCGCTTGGGACCAAATCACCCAACGAATCTTGGTTAACCACCAGATCGAGAAGAATACGGTCGTCAGGGGTAATATTCGGCGTGACATCCAGCTTCAACACGGCCTCTTTGAAGGAGGTTGTGGTTGCACCCGAGGCCGCGCCCTCTTGGTAGGGAATCTCGGTACCCGATTTAATACTGGCCTGCTGTTTGTCACCGGTAATAATTTTGGGCTGACTTACCACCTCGCCCTGCCCCGACGCTTCTAGGGCCGACAGCTCGGCGGTCAAAAACAAATCATCCGAGGTAAAGCCAATAGCAAAGCCGCTGGTAGCCGTGCTTAACCCGAGATCCACCAATGCCGCACCCAGGCCCTGATTGGCTTGCTGGCCACCGGCCCCACCTTGCTGAACACCGCCCTCAACCGGGTAGTTGAGTGTGGGCGTGTTACCTGCAATTAGATCATTGTTAATACCCACCACGCTCTCCCGACTGCCAGATACACTGACAATGCGGTCATCGCGGTTGCTGATGTAACCGCCACCCCATTCAATACCCAACTCCTCGTCGAGGTTGGTTTGGGCAATGACAATACGCGCTTCAATCATGACTTGGCGAATCGGCACGTCGACGCGCTCAACCAGGGTACGGATCTCTGACAGCTTGGCGGCGGTGTCGGTAATAATGATGGAGTTGGTGCGATCATCGACAACTACCGAGCCGCGCTCAGAAATCAATGAACCGCCCTCCTCGGATCCAGCGTCAAATAGCGTCACCACGTCGGCCGCTTTGGCGTAACGAATGCGAATGAACTCCGACTGCAACGGCGCCAGCTCGGCAATTTGCTTATTGGCCTCAATTTCTTGGCGCTCACGCTCAGCTATTTCTGCAGCTGGCGCCACCATAAGCACATTACCAATTTGGCGGCTATCGAGCCCTTTGGTTTTCAGAACCAATTCGAGCGCTTGATCCCACGGTACGTTTTGAAGGCGCAAAGTAATATTGCCGTCAACCGTGTCAGAGGCCACGAGATTGAGCTCGGTAAAATCTGCGATGAGCTGCAGAACCGCACGGACCTCAATATCCTGGAAGTTGAGCGAAATACGATCGCCCACATAATTAAACTCATTGAGCCGCTGTTGCTTTTTCGTCGCCGGTCAACGGTTTGACGCTAAGCACATACCTTTCATCTGTTTGATAGGCGAGATAATCAAAGTTACCCGCAGCCTTAAGCTGTAAACGCGCGCCACGCTCGGTGGTTGTTACCTCAACACTGGTCACGGGGGTAGCAAAGTCAGTGACGTCGAAGCGCCGTAACAGCGATTCGGGCACTGAAGTTTCGAGAAACTCCAGCGTGATATTACCGCCCTCGGAAAAAACATTGACGTCTACAGTTGGGTCACTCAGGGCAAGGATTAACCTTCCCTCGCCCTCTGCAGAGCGACGGAACTGCAGGTCATCAAGGGTTGCTCGAGCATCTTCTACCTGGGTGATCTGGCTCTTTAACACACCCTCGGTGGCAGTGCTTTGTTCGGCGTATTCGCCACTGCTGTCCTGCCCAACCTGAAGCACAAGCTGGTTGCCGTTAATGATGGTCTCATAGGGCACTAATTTGACGAGATTAACCACCATACGTGTGCGGTCACCCGCCTCGAGCACTAAAACCCCCGTGGCGTTACCGTAAGGCAGCGAATAGCGCTTTTGATCGAGGCCACTTTTTGTAGCCGGGAAGTCAATGGCAATACGCGCGGGCTGCTCAATGGTGTACGCCTCAAAATTTGCGGGGGCGCGTCGCTAAAATCAAGACGCACCTCAAATTTGCTGCCCGGCCGTGAGCTAAACGTAATGTCCTCGATTACCGGTTGTGCCAATGCCGAAGCGGCTGACAGTGCTACCACCACCGCCCCTACCTGCTTTATGTGATTCAACCAAGTCATACCGGCCATCTCCGTTGCCTCTCTCAGGGACTATTGCCCGCTGAGCTCCAGGGTTCGCGGGCGCTCGACCCAACCTTCGGACGTGCCGTCCGAAACGATCTCTACCACCGCGATAAAGGTGTCACTCATATCGACCACCTTGCCGTGGTCACGTCCAAGAAAATTACCTAGGCGAACCCGGTGTATACCACCCTCTGGATCCCTAATTAACGTCCAATCTTGCCCACCACGCTCAAGTCGACCCACCATGCGCAAAGAGTCCAGCGTGAACTGCTCCAAATATTCTTTACTGCGGTCCGGATCTGGGCGCACCGCCGAACGGGAACTCAACTGGGCCACCGTGCGCACTTCTATGGGCCGGTCAAAGGGCTGCGCATGGTGGTTGCCGCATAGGCAAATGCCTCATAGGCCTTAAACGTGGGTATAGGTTCAATTACCCCGCCAGGACGCGCTCGCTTTTCTACCACGTAGGCATCGAGGTCACGCATATCGTCGCCACCGCAGCCCTGAAGTGCAAGCGCAGCCAGAGACCCCAGTACAAGCCGCTTGATCATAGTCGTCACGCTGCTCATCTCACTGCCCATCGTCATCACGGTATCGATAGGTTTTGGCAAGGATATTCATCTGGAGTTTGTTAGTCTCGGCGCCCGGCGCGCTGATATCGAAGTCGTGCAATGTCACAATTCGCGGCAGACCAGCCATACCCGAGATAAAGGCACCCAGATCATGGTAGGAGCCAACCGCGTTAATTTGAATAGGTAGCTCAACGTAGAACTCCTGCGGTACTTCGTCAAGCAAGTCGATCGTGTCTATCACCAGACCGTTGAGTTCACCCTTGTTGGTAATATCCTCTAACAGGCCAGGCACCTCGGTATCGCTTGGCAGCTGACTTACCAATGCGCCAAAGCTTTCTTCCATTTCAATCATTTGCCGCTTGTAGGCGTCAAGATTCGATGCCTCAAAGGCTTTTTTCTCAAAGTCTCGCTTGAGCTCTAACTCTTGATTCTGAACGTTAGCGAGCTGCGTCTGTAATCCTTCAATGTGATAGTAATAACCGGCCACAGCAAGCGCTACAAATACCAAGACCCCGGCGACCGCTTTAACGGCCAGTGGCCAACTGCCAACGTTCTCGAAATCGAGATCGCCAAGATCAAATTCGTTGAGTGCTCTAAAGGTATCTGCAAGCGCCATCGCTACGCGCCCTCGTCATCAGCATTAGCCAACTGCACGCCCACAGTCAGGTTAAAGGTTGTCGCCTGTTCACCATAGGAAGGTGCGGCCCTTACCGCATCGAGGTTGGGTTCTTCCAGCCAATCGGAGGCTTCAAGTCTACGCATCAAACTAGAAACCCGGTTATTCGATTCGGCTACGCCCTGAATGGCAATGGTCCCTGAGCGAGTATTGAGATCGGTATAAAACACGCCGTCAGGAATGGTGCGTACTAACTGATCCATAATACGCACAATAATAGGTCGGTTGCCTTGTAGCTCTTGAATCACACGCATGCGCTCAATTAACTGCGTGCGTTTACGCTGTAGATCGCGTATTTCGGCCACCTGCGCATCGAGCTCGGCGATGTAGGTTTGCAAATGGTTGTTGCGCTGCTGCTGATGGTTGATTTGCGCACTGACAAAGCGATCGGCCAACAATACGGTCAATACCGCGGCCAATGCCGTCAAACCCAGCGCAGAGATAAACTGTTTCTTAAGCTCTGCTCGACGCTCCTCGCGCCAGGGCAACAGGTTAATACTAGCCATCAGTCAAAGCTCCTGAGCGCTAGCCCACAGGCAATCATGAGGGCAGGGGCATCGCTGTTCAACGCAACAGCATTAACCTGTGGCGCAATCGTCATGCCTGCAAATGGATTGGCCACATACGTCGGGGTGGCCAATCGCTCGGCCACCAATTCAGGTAAGCCGTCCATGGCGGCAACACCGCCAGCCAAAAAGACACAGTCGACCCCATTGAACTCGCTGGAAGAAAAGAAAAATTGCAATGAGCGACTTACCTGCTGAATGACCGCCTCCTTAAAAGGTTCAAGTACGTCAGATTCGTACTCATCTGGCAGGCCACCCTGCTTTTTGGCAAGGCCCGCCTCTTCAAGAGGCAATCCATAGCGGCGCATAATCTCATTGGTAAGCTGTTTACCACCAAAGAGCTGCTCGCGGGTGTAGACCGTCTTGCCTCTATGCAGCACCGATAGCGTTGTCATAGTGGCACCAATATCAACAATAGCCACCGTTGCAAGGTCGTCGAGATCGACTTGCGTCTTAACAAGCCGGTAGGCACGTTCCATGGCGTAGGCTTCGACATCCATAACTTTGGGGGTCAAACCCGCCATCTCCAATGCTTCTACACGCGCATCAATCGTTTCGCGACGACAAGCTGCAAGTAGCACGTCCACCATGTCATCGCGCCCTGCAGTTGGACCAACAACCTCAAAGTCAATGGCTACTTCGTCTAGCGGGTAAGGTATGTACTGATCTGCTTCCAGTGTAAGCTGGGTTTCGAGATCGTCGTCTCTTAAGCCCGCGGGCATAGACAGGACCTTGGTAATGACCGAGGAACCGGCTACCGCAGCAACGACCAATTTGGTTTTAGTTCGTGCCTGGGCATGCAGATTGCGAAGTGCAACCGCCACATCGTCGACGTTGCTCACTACTTTCTCGACGACCGCGTCTTCGGGCAAGGAGATCACGGCATAGCTCTCAACACGAAACTGCTCGCCCGAGTAACTAAGTTCCAGCAGTTTTACCGTCGTTGAGCTAATATCAACGCCCAGCAACGGTGTAATTTTGCCTTTTCCGAAAAGCCCCAACACTGTCAGACTCTGCCCCGCCCCTGTTTTTATGACCAGCAAACCTGCTAGCAGTATAGAGGTTATACTACCCGAACGTGGGAAGCTACTGACATCAAAAGCGTTGCAACTCGCGAATTTGCCGTAATTTTCAACTTGCGAGAAACCTCAAAGACGGTTTCCCTTAAGATCTCGAAACACGCCACCCGTTTTTATGGGAGAAGTATTTTGCGAATAACTCGCAAATTAACAGCTTTCGCCGTCATCGCATGTTGCGCAGTGCTCTGGTGGCTGGCGGGCCTTTACCTCTATCTGAGCCCCAATCTGCCCGAGGCCGACACGCTTCGTGATGTCAAATTACAGACCCCCATGCGGGTAATGAGTGCCGATGGATTATTGATTGGCCAGTTTGGCGAGCAAAAACGCAGTCCTCTGCGGTTCGAAGAAATCCCTCGAGACTTTGTTAACGCCCTACTGTCGGCAGAGGACGATCAATTTTTTGAGCATGCAGGCGTGGATCTACTGGGTCTTGGGCGCGCAGTCACCGAATTAATTGCAACGGGACGCAAGCGCAGCGGCGGCAGCACGCTAACCATGCAAGTGGCGCGCAACTATTTTCTGTCTTTGGAGCGCACGTTTTTACGAAAATTTAATGAAATATTGCTGGCTATAGAAATTGAGCGCGCGCTATCGAAAGAAGAAATCTTTGAGCTGTATGTCAACCGCGTGTTTCTTGGGCATCGGGCTTACGGTTTTGAAGCGGCCGCACAAACCTACTATGGCAAGCCCCTAGCCGAACTCAGTCTAGCCGAACAAGCCATGCTCGCGGGTATTCCCAAGGCACCGTCTCGCAACAACCCGTTGAGTAACCCGGAAGCAGGTAAAGTACGCCGCAATTGGATTTTGGGTCGTATGGCATCACTGGGCTATTTAACAGAAGAGCAGCGCCGGCAGGCAGCAGCGCAACCGGTCACTGCCTCTTATCATGGGCAACTGGTCGAGGTAGATGCCGACTACGTAGCCGAGATGGTCCGGCAAGAAATGCTTGAACGCTTTGGTACCGCCGCTTACAACGACGGCTATGTGGTATTTACCACCGTAGACAGTGGTCAGCAGCTCGCGGCAAAAAACTCACTCATTGACGGCCTTAAGACCTATGATAGACGTCATGGCTGGCGAGGGCCCGAACAACGCCATCCACCAAACGAGGACGATCCACAAGAGCTCACATGGGATCGTTGGAAAACTGCTCTGGACAATATGCCCGTTATTGCCGGTCTGACACCGGCCATTGTCACCGCTGTTGATACAGAGGGCGCCGATGTAATCGACAAATTGGGACAAATGCGACGCCTACATTGGGATGATGATCTCAGAAAAATTCGTCGCTACCGAACAGAAAATTTGACCGCCGCGCCCGTTAACAACGCAACCGAGTTACTCAGCGTCGGTGATTTAATTCGCATTGAATACCGCGAGAACACCCAACGGTGGCGGTTAGCCCAAGTGCCTCGCGCGCAGGCGGCATTGGTCTCCCTTGACCCCAACAATGGCGCCATTAAATCACTGGTTGGCGGCATGGGCTTTGAGTTGTCCAAATTCAATCGCGCTATTCAAGCACGGCGGCAGCCCGGGTCTAACTTCAAACCATTTTTATACGCCGCAGCCCTTGAGTCGGGGGTGACACCGGCCACGCTAATAAACGACGCGCCCGTGGTGCTCGACAATTTATCTACCGACGAAATCTGGCGACCCGAAAACGATAGCGGCAAATTTTATGGCCCTACCCGCCTGCGTGAGGCACTAACCTTTTCTCGCAACCTGGTGTCTATAAGGGTACTGCAACGGTTGGGCGTTACAGCGTTCTTAGAGTACGTGGAACGGCTGGGGTTTAGCACCGAGGGCATGTCGCGCAATCTTACCCTCGCCCTGGGAACCCATGCGTACACACCCTTAGAAATAGCAACGGGCTATGCCATTTTGGCCAATGGCGGTTATCGTGTAGAGCCCTACTTAATTGATCGCATAGAAGACGCCAAAGGCCGGGTGGTCTTTCAGGCGTTACCTCGTGTTGCCTGTGGGGATTGTGGTTCGCGTGAATCAGAGGTTCAGGACACCGATGAGCCGCGGCGCATGGAAGATATATTGACCGAGGCGCCGCCCGCTGTTGCACAGGCCGAGCAGGTAATGGATCCGCGCGCAGCTTTTGTGGTGACCTCCATGCTGTCCGATGTGATTCGGCGCGGCACTGGGCGCCGGGCACGGGTGCTTGAGCGCAGTGACCTAGCGGGCAAAACAGGTACAACCAACGGGCCTCGCGATGCCTGGTTCTCTGGCTACAACCCAGAGCTGGCAACCACGGCATGGGTGGGCTTTGATGATTACAGCTTGTTGGGCCGGCGGGAATTTGGCGGCACGGCGGCGCTGCCCATTTGGATCGGCTATATGCGTGCCGCGCTGGGTGACGAACAACCACCCAGTGCCATGCCCCCAGGCGTCGTACGACTACGGATTGATAGCGAAACCGGGTTACGAGTAACCGGGACGCCACAAAAAAGTATGCTCGAATACTTTTTACAAGAGTACTTGCCGGGCGATATGGGTGCTGAACAACAGCCCCTGGGTACCGATGAACTCGAGGGGCTGTTTTAGCGCAAGCTACCTTATCTAACGAGCTGCCTTGATAACGAAGCTAGGATCACCTGCCGCCATTGGGGACATGAAGTCCCTAACGCCAGTTGCGATCGGCACCAAAGCCAACACCACCCCACAGCTGCTCTTCGTAGTCTTCATCCAAAACGGTACGGGCAACACCACTCTCCACGGCAGCCTTTGCTACGGCAGGAGCAATAATGGGCATGAGCCGAGGGTCCATTGGCTTGGGCAAAATATACTCTGGCCCAAACTGCAGTTGTACCAAGCTGTAGGCGTCGAGCACTGATTCGGGAACCGGCTCACGGGCAAGCTCGGCCAGCGCTTTTACCGCCGCAATTTTCATGGCCTCATTGATACAGCTTGCACGTACATCGAGAGCCCCCTAAAAATAAACGGGAACCCCAAGACGTTGTTCACTTGGTTGGGATAATCCGAGCGTCCGGTGGCCATGACAATGTCGCTGCGCGTAGCCAGTGCTAATTCACGGTTAATCTCTGGATGGGGGTTGGAGCAAGCAAAAATAATGGGTCGATCCGCCATTGAAAGCACCATATCAGCGCTTAGCAGGTCGGGACCGGACAGTCCAATAAAGACGTCAGCGCCATTCATGGCGTCTTCTAACGTGCGCTTATCGGTGTCTACAGCAAACAGTGCCTTTTGTTCATTGAGGTCATCTCGGCCGTTATAAATCACGCCCTTTCTGTCCAGCATGAGCATACGTGTTGGATCAGCGCCCATCTCCAGCAATAAGGTCATGCAGGCAACGGCAGCGGCGCCAGCACCGAGACAGACAATGTTCACGTTATCAAGCGATTTGCTCTGGACTTCCAAGGCGTTGATCAAGCCCGCTGCGGTGACAATAGCTGTGCCGTGCTGGTCATCATGAAAAATAGGGATGTCGCAGGCTTCCTGCAGTCGCCGCTCTACCTCAAAACACTCAGGGGCCTTAATGTCCTCTAGATTGATCCCCCCATAAGTGCATGCAATAGCCCGCACCGTTGTCACAAACGTATCCACATCTTGGGTATCAACCAACACATCGATGGCATTGATGTTGGCAAAACGCTTAAACAGCAACGCCTTGCCCTCCATAACGGGCTTGCTGGCTAGCGCACCGAGATTGCCCAGCCCTAACACCGCGGTACCGTTACTGATAACGGCAACACTGTTGCCTTTACCGGTATAGCGATAGGCCAGATTGGGGTCGCGGGCAATTTCCGTGCAGGGCTCTGCAACACCCGGTGAATAGGCCATAGCGAGGTGGCGCTGGGTAGACGCAGGCTTGGACAGCTCAATGCTTATCTTGCCGGGCGTGGGCAGGGCATGATAATCCAGTGCATCTTTCATCAACTGCTTTGACATGGTGTTCCTTGAGGGTCCTTTTGTTTTAGTAGCGCTGTTGGCACGAGCTGCTTGTTTGGCACCTCATTCCCAATACGCAATGGACCGCAATATGGGCTGACTTTCTGTACAAAAAACGCGCAAAAAAAACGCCGGCTTGGCCGGCGTTTTTCGGACATACCTAAGCTTACTTCTTAAGGCTACGACCTGCAAAGCGCTTGTTAAAGCGGTCGACACGGCCACCCGAATCAACAATTTTCTGCTTGCCAGTAAAGAATGGGTGACACTGACTGCACACGTCGATGGTAAAATCCTCGCACAGGGTAGAGCGGGTCTTTACTTCGTTGCCACAGCTGCAGCGCGCCGTCACGTCTTCGTAACGCGGATGTACTTCTGCTTTCATGATTTCCCTCGCCAATGAGGCTGACGGTTAAAAAAGAGCGCGGATCATACCAGAGCGCGGCAGCTTTTCAACCCCCGAAAGTATGGCCAAACGCCAGGTTTTGCTCCCCAGGCAGGGCAAATCTTTTCCTCCACCATTGCACCTAACTAGCAGATAAAAAAACCGCTCACGCGCCACTGACACCCAACACGCGCTAACATGGCTGTCCTTGAGGAGAGTCTGCGTGCCACCTAAAACCTCGCCAACAACCACAGCCAATCCGACGCCCCGCGCAGCGTGCACAGTGGTGCGTTGCGCCGTACCCGTGCCGCTCATCAAACTACTCGACTATCTTCACCCGGGTGAGAATGACACAGCGCTCCATCCCGGACAGCGAGTTCGAGTGCCGCTTGGACGGCGGGAGGTCATCGCTGTAGTCGTGGAGTGTGTTTCACAGAGCGATATTGAAATCGGCAAGCTCAAGGCTATTGCTCAAATCATCGATCCTGAGCCACTGATTGACCCGCTACTTCTCAGGCTGCTGCTTTGGGCGAGTAACTATTATTTGCACCCGCCGGGGGAGGTGCTGCCATTGGGGCTCAGCCCCGCGAGCGACGCGGCGAGCCATCGGCGAGCACCGGCGCTCCGGGCCTTAGGCTTAATGCACGAGGCATGGCTTACCCCAAGGCGCTTTATCGCGGGCAAAAAAGCAAGCCCAGCTACTCGCGCTGTTACAGGAGCGACCGCACAGCTTTGTCGAGCTTCAGGCAAAGGGCATTTCCCGTGCGGTTGCGCGCGAGTTAATTGCCAAAGATTTAGTCGCACTGTGTGATATCGATGATTCAAGCCAGTGGCTTGAAAACGCCCCCCTCAGTGCAAGCGCCGAGCAACAGCGTGCTATTGAGGCTATTAGCAGTGCCCAGGACCAATTTGCCTGTCATCTTCTGGAGGGCATTACTGGCAGTGGAAAAACCGAAGTTTATTTGCAGTGTGCGGCACAGGTGCTCAGACAGGGGCGGGCAGGTTCTGGTGCTACTTCCAGAAATCGGACTCACCCCGCAAATGATCGAACGCTTCAAGGCACGCTTTCAGGCGCCCGTTATCACGCTACATTCCTCTCTCTCCGACAGCGAACGCGATCGTCACTGGGCAATGGCAAGAAAAGGTCTAGCGGCGGTCGTTCTGGGTACTCGCTCCTCGATCTTTGTGCCCATGCGCAAGCTCGGTCTAATCATTGTTGACGAAGAGCACGACAGTTCCTACAGCCAGCAAGATGGCCTGCGGTATTCGGCCAGGGATATCGCCGTAAAGCGCGCCCAATTGGCCTTGTGTCCCATTGTCCTAGGGTCGGCACCCCCTAGCCTCGAGTCGCTCAGTAATTGTGACAACGGTCGCTACAACCGGCACCACCTAACCGAGCGCGCCGGTGGCGCCAGGCCACCCGAGAAGCACCTTATAGATATTCGCGGACTCAACTTGGATTCCGGCTTGTCACAGCCGTTAATACAGGCGGTTGCTCAGGCCTTAACCAACGGCCAGCAGGCCCTGCTGTTTTTGAATCGGCGAGGTTTTGCGCCCAGCCTCCTGTGTCATGACTGCGGCTGGCACGCCGATTGCCAGCACTGTGATGCGCGCATGGCGGTGCACCGCCAGGGCGCCCACCTTCGCTGCCACCATTGTAATGCGCGAAATCAGCTACCGCAGACCTGTCCCGCCTGCTTTAGTCGCCGGCTGATGAGTGTCGGTCTGGGAACCGAGCAAGCCGAGGCCGCACTGCAGCGCTTGTTCCCTGATTTTACGACCTACCGCGTCGACAGCGACAGCATGAGCAGTCGACATGCCATGGCAGAACTGACCCAAACCCTAGACAACGCCGGGCCCTGTATTATTTTGGGTACTCAAATGCTCACCAAGGGTCACCACTTTCCCCTAGTCACCCTGGTTGGCGTGGTTGATGCCGACGGGCTGTTATTTAGTCCAGACTTTCGGGGTGAAGAGCGGCTGCTGCAACTACTTACCTCAAGTTGGCGGTCGATCGGGGCGCGGCAACATGATGGGTCAGGTACTTATTCAGACCCACTACCCCGACAACCCGCTCTTAAAAGCCGTGTTGCATGAACCCTACTCGGCTCTGAGTGCTCAATTGCTCAAAGAGCGGCAACAGCGCGGCCTACCACCAGCAGGCGCCATGACGATGATTCGCTGTGATAGCCGCAGACTCGATTCTGGCCTCGCGTTTTTATCAAAGGTACTCAAACAGTTGCCCCCATCGCCATCAGTGCAGGTTATTGGACCCATGCCTGGCAGCCATGGCACGACGTGCCGGGCGCTACAGAGCCCAAGTCTTGCTGCTGTCGCATGATCGTAAGTCACTACGCGAGCTGGCTTACACCGTGGCTACAACCGCTGAGCAGCAGGCTCGGGGGTGATCTAAAGTGGTTTATGGACGTAGATCCGGCCGAAACGCTATAGCCTCGCGAGGTTAACGTTACTGGGCAGGCGCAAAAGTGCCCCTGTGAAAAAAGTGCTACGCAGGCGATAATTAAATCAAGGGCGTCCCACCGACGCATGGAATCATCGATCTATCACTGGAAATCATTATGAAGGAAGCGCTCGCCGAGCTTTTGAGCCAAGCGCTACAGCAGTTGCTGTCTCGTGGCACCCTTTCCGAGAACCCGGGTGTCGAGCCTCAAATCGACCATACTCGCGACCCAAGCCATGGTGATCTGGCAACCAACTTGGCCATGGTACTAGCCAAGCGGGCACAGATGCCCCCTCGAGCCCTGGCCGAGCAGATTGTTGCGGCAATACCGCCCAATAAACTGGTTGAGAAAACCGACATTGCTGGCCCTGGCTTTATTAATTTCTTCCTTACCCAGGCCAGCAATACCCAAGCCATTGCCCAGGTTTTATCCGCAGGTTCGCAATTTGGTTGCTCGAATGTCGGCGCCGGTCGTCGGGTTCAGGTTGAGTTTGTGTCGGCCAACCCCACGGGCCCACTACACGTGGGACATGGCCGAGGGGCGGCCATAGGCGACGCCCTGTGCCGCCTGCTCAAAGCTACGGGTTGGTCGGTTCATAGCGAGTTTTATTATAACGACGCAGGGCAACAAATCAGCAACTTGGCGCTGTCTGTTCAAGCGCGAGCGCTGGGTAAAACCCCAGAGGACCCCGACTGGCCAGCCGACGGCTATCGCGGTGAGTACATCATGGATCTCGCCGGCGCGTTTGTTGCCGGCGAAACCGTTGTTGCCGCTGATCGAACCATCACGGCATCTGCCGACACGCAAAACCTTGACGATATTCGAGAATTTGCGGTGGCCTGGCTGCGCAGAGAGCAAGATGCTGACTTGCAAGCCTTTGCGGTGCGGTTTGACGAGTACTTTCTTGAATCATCACTGTATGAAAATAACGCGGTAGACGCAGCGGTGCAGCGCTTGAGCGCCAATGGTCATACCTACGAAGAAGATGGCGCCCTATGGCTTAAAAGCACCGCCTTTGGCGACGACAAAGATCGCGTTATGCGTAAACGCGAGGGGGCTACACCTACTTTGTTCCGGACGTCGCCTATCATTTAAACAAATGGCAGCGAGGTTTTGAGCGCGTTATAAACGAACAAGGCGCCGACCACCACAGCACCATCACGCGGGTACGGGCCGGTTTACAGGGCCTCGATGCAGGCATTCCCAAAGACTGGCCCGACTATGTTTTGCACCAAATGGTCACTGTTATGCGCGATGGCGCCGAGGTAAAGCTGTCTAAACGCGCCGGTAGTTATGTAACCCTGCGCGATCTGATCGACTGGGTGGGCCGGGATGCCACACGATTTTTCCTGTCAGCAAGAGCGGCTACCTCTCAACTTACCTTCGATATTGATTTGGCGCTCTCGCAATCAAACGAAAACCCGGTGTATTACATTCAATACGCCCACGCGCGCGTTTGCAGCGTCAAGCGCAAAGCAGTGGAGCTGGGCCCAGACTGGCGCCCAGAACAGGGGCTCGAACACCTCGACTTGCTCACTGAGCCCGAAGCACTCGGCCTCGCCCTGTCTCTAGCTCGCTTCCCTGAAGTGGTCGCAGCAGCAGCTGAGCGCCTTGAGCCTCATGACGTAGCCAACTACCTTCGTGATGTAGCCGGCGAATTTCACAGCTTTTACAACGCCCTAAAGTTAGTCGATGAAGGGGCACAAGCCACCTCGCTTGCGCGCTTGGCACTTGCTGAAGCAACGCGGCAGGTCATTGCCAACGGCTTAAATTTACTGGGCGTGTCTGCGCCTGAGGCAATGTAAGTGACCACCAGCCGTCGAAAAAGCTCGACGGGTAGTGGGCGCTCGCAAAACAAGGGTGGCGCACGCCGACCGGCAACACAACGCGCCCAAGCTGGGCCGCCATCGCTAACCATGGCGCACGCAAAAGGGTTCTTGGTGGGCGCTGTAGCGGGCACGATACTGGGCGCAGCAGGCGTCACCTATCTGAATAAAGAAACCGCCGATGCGCCCAATGTAGATGCGGTAGATGCCGCCGCTGCCGCCGAAGCACGCCCCAAGCCGCGGTTTGATTTTTATACGCTATTGCCCAATCAAGACTTGGATTTTTCAAGCGACGTTGAGCCCGCCCAACTTGATACCAAACATCGCGATAACGACCTCTACGTATTACAAGCGGGAGCGTTTCGAGCCGAGCGCGATGCGGATCGTCGTCGTGGTGAGCTGGCACTGCTTGGCCTCGAGGCAACCATAGAGCAAACTCGTGGCGATAACGGCGTGTGGTACCGCGTCTATCTGGGACCCTTTGAGAGCCATTCTGCAATGGCGAAAGCGCGCACCATGACTGCACAGCAATCAATTGACACGCTGCTGCTCAAGCGTCCGCGCAACCCCTAAAGCAACTCACCGGGGTTTGAGCCCTTGAAATTCACCCGTCGCATCGCCAAATAGAGTAACCAAGACAAGGACCCATCCATGGAACAGTTCCACGGCACCACGATTCTCTCTGTTCGCCGCAACGGCGTTGTCGCCATTGGTGGAGACGGGCAAGTCTCGATGGGCAACACCGTCATGAAAGGTAATGCTCGTAAAGTTCGCCGCCTATTTCGCGATCAAGTTCTCGCCGGGTTTGCGGGCGGCACCGCCGATGCTTTTACTTTGTTTGAACTATTTGAGTCGCAGCTGGAAAAATATCAGGGCCAGCTTATTCGCGCCGCTGTTGAGCTAGCTAAACTTTGGCGCTCGGAACGATCGCTGCGACGACTTGAAGCGCTCCTTGCGGTAGCCGATGCGCAAACATCGCTGATTATCACCGGTAACGGCGATGTTATTGAGCCCGAAGATAACCTCATTGCTATCGGTTCGGGCGGACCCTTTGCGCAAGCAGCGGCACGCGCCATGCTGGATACCACCGAGATGTCCGCCGACGATATTGTCCGCAAGGGCTTACAAATTGCAGGGGATATCTGCGTTTTCACCAATCATCATCACACTATAGAGACATTAGGCTAATCCATGTCGGTTATGACACCCCGGGAGATTGTTCACTCCCTTGACCAACATATTGTTGGGCAAGCGCAAGCCAAACGCGCCGTGGCCATTGCCCTGCGCAACCGCTGGCGCCGCCAGCAACTCGAGCTGGAGTTGCGCACTGAAATTACCCCAAAAACATTCTCATGATTGGGCCGACGGGTGTCGGTAAAACCGAGATCGCGCGACGCTTGGCCAAATTGGCTAACGCACCCTTTGTCAAAGTTGAGGCCACCAAATTTACCGAAGTAGGTTATGTGGGGCGCGATGTGGAGTCCATGGTGCGCGATCTCGCCGAGAATGCGCTAACGCTGTATCGCGAAGAAGCCATCAATAAAGTGCAATTCCGAGCCGAAGAAGCGGCCGAAGAGCGCCTACTGGACATTCTGCTACCGCCAGGACGGGAGGACGCTAACGCTTCAACCCGCCAAGTGCTGCGCAAGAAGTTGCGTGAAGGCGATCTCAACGACAGGGAAGTTGAAATTGAAGTGAGTGGACAAACCGCAGCCGTGGACATCATGGCACCACCGGGCATGGAGGAGATGACGCAACAACTACAGGGCTTGTTCTCCAATATGCGCAACCATGGCAAAGCGCGCAAGATGTCGGTGAAAGAGGCGCTCAAGGTCCTACAAGACGACGAAGCAACAAAACTCATTGATCACGACGATTTGAAAGCTCAGGCCCTCGAAGCGGCTGAACAAAACGGCATTATCTTTATTGACGAGCTCGATAAAGTGGCAAAGCGCGGCGAGTCTGGAGGCGCGGATGTATCGCGCGAGGGCGTGCAGCGAGATTTATTACCACTGATCGAGGGCTGCTCGGTCACCACTAAGCACGGCACGCTCAAGACCGACCACATTCTCTTTATTGCATCGGGGGCGTTTCACTTATCAAAACCCTCAGACCTTATCCACGAATTGCAAGGCCGGCTTCCTATTCGCGTCGAGTTGGACGCGCTCACGCCCGAAGATTTTCGACGCATCCTGACAGAGCCCAAGGCAGCACTGACGGCTCAATACCAAGCGCTCATGGCTACCGAAGGCGTGACCCTTACCTTTACCGACTGCGGCATTAGCCGCTTGGCTGAAATTGCCTGGCAAGTAAATGAGCAAGCCGAAAACATTGGCGCAAGACGCCTGCATACGGTGATGGAACGGCTCTTAGAAGAGGTGTCGTTCACCGCCGCCGACGCGGGTTTGAGCGGTACAACTGTTACCGTCGATAGCGGCTACGTTGATGAGCGCCTGGCTGGTCTGGCGCAAGACGAAGACCTATCCCGATTTATTCTATGACCGCCCCTGTAACCACGGTAACCAATATTCACTACTCCCGAGGTCGAAGAGAACTTGAACTCACCTTTGGCGATAACAGCAGCGCCATACTGAGTGCCGAGTTTTTACGGGTGCACTCGCCATCGGCGGAAGTTAAAGGCCATGGCCCAGGTCAGGAATCTTTACAAGTGGGTAAGCTTAACGTTGCTGTTGAAGCAATCCAGCCGGTTGGCCACTACGCCATCCAGCTGGTGTTTGACGATGGCCACGACAGTGGCATCTTCACCTGGGGCTACCTACATGAGCTGGCACAAAACCAGACATCGCTCTGGCAGCGCTATTTAGCTGCGGTTGAGGCCGCCGGGGCGAGTCGGGACCCCGATGAACAAGTCCTGCACTTTCAGCCCTGATACGGCGCCCATCCTCGGTTACAATGTCGGCCCCGGTTGATTGGAATACCACCCATGACTGACGACGGCCAGCCTATGGCAGACGATCAAGATACAACCCATTTTGGCTTCACCACGGTCAAACGCGGCGACAAGGAAAAACTGGTTCGCGGTGTCTTTGACTCGGTTGCCAGTCGTTACGATCTTATGAACGACTTAATGTCTGCGGGCATTCATAGACTCTGGAAACGCTTTACCATTGAGCTGAGCGCTGTTCGACCCGGTCAGACGGTGCTTGATATTGCCGGTGGAACGGGCGATCTGTCGGCACGCTTTTCCAAATTAGTGGGCCCAGACGGCAAGGTTATTCTTGCGGATATCAACGACTCGATGTTGCGGGTTGGCCGAGACAAACTGCTGGATGCGGGGGCTTTTGGTAACCTGCACATGGTGCAGTGTGACGCCCAGTATCTCCCCTTTCCTGATAACAGCGTCGACTGCATCACCATTGCATTTGGTCTACGCAATGTCACCGACAAAGATCTGGCACTGCGCTCGATGGAGCGCATTCTCAAGCCCGGCGGCCGCTTATTAGTGCTGGAGTTCTCAAAGCCAACCAATCCACTGCTTGAGAAGGCCTACGACACCTACTCATTCCGAATTCTGCCCATGATGGGTAAGCTGGTTGCCAATGACGAGGACAGCTACCGGTATCTTGCTGAGTCGATTCGCAAACACCCCGACCAAGAAACACTACTGGGGATGATGGAAGATGCAGGATTTGTTGATTGCCAGTATCACAATATGACGGGCGGTATTGTAGCGGTGCACCGCGGAATCAAAGCGTGAATACAAGTACCACTCATGATCCAGCCATTATCACGGCCATAGCCGCTTCGCTTGAGGCGGCGTTAAACCGCGCGCTGGAACTGGCGCCGGGCGCGCGCAAGGATCTATCTGAGCTAGGCGGAACATTGCTGGCTATAGAGTGCACATCACCTGACGTAGAGATGTACATCGCCATTGAAAATGACGGCTCGCTCATTATTAAAACCTACTCGGAGACCAAGGCAACCACCCGTGTTAGAGGCAGCCTTGATGATTTTCTGGGTTTGGCGGCTTCGGAGGATCCAGCGGCCAAATTGATCAACAGCAACCTCGAGATTATCGGCAATTCGGCACCACTGGTAGCAGTTCAGCAAATCATCACCACCATGGATATCGACTGGGAAGCCCCTTTGGTGAATGTACTGGGCGATGTAGCCGGACACCAACTTGCCCAACTATTGCGCGGCGCGTTTAGCTGGGGACAAGAGGCAACTCAGAGCTTACGTCGACAACTCTCCGAATTTATTCTTGAGGAAGGTCGGCTATCGCCCCCAAAAGCCGAGCTTGAGTACTTCTACAACGAGGTTCAAAACCTGTCGCTCAGAGTTGAGCGCTTACAGTCACGGCTTACCCGCTTGGCAAAGCGCATTAGCGACAGCCCATGATTGGACGTTTACTCACCGTTTATGCCACGTTTTGCCGCCACCGGCTGGATACACTGCTGCCCGACCAGCGCCCACCTTTACTGGCATTCGCATTGGCCCTAGGCACACTAGGGCGATCGATTCCTGCCGAGACCCGAGGCATTCGCCTCAGGCGAGCAATCGAGGAGCTGGGGCCTGTTTTCATCAAGTTTGGGCAGCTGCTTTCAACGCGGCGGGATTTATTGCCAGACGATATCGCCGACGAGCTGGCGCTTTTGCAAGACACGGTGCCACCGTTCCCGGTGGATCGCGCGATAGCGATCATTGAGCAGTCCCTAGCGAACCCCATCGATGTGCTATTTACCGACTTTGAACAAACCCCTCTTGCCGCCGCCTCGGTAGCACAGGTGCATGGGGCAACCCTGCCCACCGGGGAGAGGGTGGTCATCAAAGTATTACGCCCCGACATCGGGCCGGTGATACGCGCCGATTTAGCGCTCATCAAGCGGCTGGCCTTTTACGCAAGTAAACTTTTTAAAGACGGCAAACGGCTGCGCCCAGTTGAGGTTGCAGCGGATTACGAGCGCACGTTACTGGATGAGCTAGACCTTCGACGTGAGGCCGGAAACGCCTCGCAGCTGCGACGGAATTTTTTACACTCGGGCCTGGTGTATGTGCCCGAAGTGCACTGGCCGCTGGTCACTACCCATGTCATGGTGTCAGAGCGTATTCAGGGCATACCGGTCAGCGACATTGCCGCGCTCACCGCTCGTAAAGTTAACATGCGCCTGCTAGCAGAGCGCGGTGTAGAGATTTTCTTTACCCAGGTATTTCGCGATAGCTTCTTCCACGCAGATATGCACCCCGGCAACATCTTTGTGGATGCCAGCGACCCCGAGGACCCCCGTTATTTAGCTGTTGATTGCGCCATTGTCGGCCAGCTCGATGAATCAGATTTGTACTACCTAGCGCGTAATCTGCTGGCCATTTTTAAGCAGGATTACCGGCTCGTTGCAAAACTGCATGTGGAGTGTGGGTGGGTACCTGCCGACACACCCATCGCCGAATTCGAAGCTGCCATGCGCACCCTGTGCGAGCCGATTTTTGAGCGACCACTAGGGGAGATATCCTTCGGGCACATGTTGGTTACTCTGTTCAGAACGGCTGGACGCTTCAACATGGAAGTCCAACCGCAACTGGTGTTGTTGCAAAAGACGCTGTTGAATATCGAAGGATTGGGCCGTCAGCTATACCCCCAATTAAGCCTGTGGGACACGGCACAGCCATTTTTGGAGCGCTGGTTGGCAGAGCGCTACGCGCCTCAAACGCTACTCAAACGCCTACAGCAGGACGCACCCGCATGGCTCGAAACACTTCCGCTGGTACCGGACTTATTGCTAGCAAAACTTAAACATCGCGAAGCACCAATACCTGCGCCAGCGACCCATCGAGCCTGGTTACCCTTGGGCATGGCGGGCGCAGCGTTGGCCCTGTACAGCTTGGCACAGAGTCCCAGCTTGCCCTGGCTAGCGGCCGCTGGCGCAGGGATTTTTGCGCTAGCAGTACTACAAACCAGCCGCCGCTAGCTCTGGCATAATAGCGCCATGCAAATTGACCCCAAGACACCAAAAATTATGAGCCCGCGCTGGAACACTGACGGCTTGATTCCAGCTATTGCCCAAGATGCGACCACCGGCGAGGTACTCATGATGGCCTGGATGAACCAAGAAGCGTTGGCCTTAACGCTGGCAGAACGGCGTGCTATCTATTGGTCTCGGTCTCGTCAGAGTCTTTGGCGCAAAGGTGAGACATCGGGCAATGTGCAGGAACTTGTAGAAATTTACCTGGATTGCGACGGCGACACCTTGTTACTCAAAGTACATCAGGTTGGCGACGGTGCGTGCCATACCGGTCGCAGACACTGTTTTTTCTATCAACCTGATCATGATCAATGGCACTTGGATGAGGATGCGTCATGAGCGATGTCTTAACGAGTCTCACCGCCGTACTCGAATCACGAAAAGAAAGCGACAGCAATGATTCCTACGTGGCGTCGCTCTACAACAAAGGCCTCAATGCCATCTTAGAAAAAGTGGGCGAGGAAGCCACAGAGGTGATTCTTGCCGCTAAAGATGCGCACGCCTCACCAAACGAGGTTAGTCATGACGCACTCATTGGTGAAGTGGCCGATCTTTGGTTCCACAACCTGGTAATGCTGGCGCACTTGGGGCTTGATTCTCGTGCTGTACTCTCCAAACTTGAACAGCGATTCGGCTTGTCCGGACTGGAGGAAAAGGCCTCGCGTACCTAACATCAGGCACAACCGCGCTCGGTTTGTTGCCCCCCAGCAACAGCCACGCGATACTGCACCAAAGATTGGGTGTTCAAGGCCTTCTCAGAACACCCTTCTAACCATCAACGAACGACAAGGAGTTCCCATGCTTGGTGGCATCAGTGTTTGGCAGCTGCTCATCATCTTGGCCATTGTGGTCATGCTATTTGGTACGTCTCGGCTCAAAAATCTGGGCAGCGACTTAGGCTCGGCGATTAAAGGATTTAAAAGCAGTATTAAAGACGAGGACGGTCCAGAGCAAACCAAAGAGGCTGAGGCGGCTATCCAGCAGCGTGACGAAGCCAGCGACGACAAACAGACTTGAATTGCTGAGATACTGGAGCGCTAACCATGTTTGATATGGGTTTTGCCGAGCTGCTCCTGGTAGCCGTGGTGGGATTGTTGGTAATCGGCCCCGAGCGTTTACCCGGTGCGATTCGCACCACCATGGTGTGGGTAAATCGCATTCGCCGAAGCTTTGACGAAGTGCGCGCCGATGTGCAGCGCGAATTACACAATGATGCCGTTCTGCGAGACATTCGCGAGAGCACCCAGAACATTAAAAATGAAGTCGATACGCTCACCACGCCACTCAAGAGTAGCTTGGAAGCGCTCGACGACGATGTCCGCCAGGGCATGGAATCCATTGGCACAACGGCGCCAGAAAATCAGCCGTTAACGGTTGCAGACCCTCCGGTCCATGATGACCCACAACCCAGCAGGGTCCACAACACTGACAGCAATACAGATGTCCAAGAACCACCGCTGAGTCAAGGCAGTCAAGAAGTCAAAGCGTCCACGCCGGAAACCAAGACCTCTGAGCAGTTGGCACCGTGAGCGATACTTTAGATGATAATCCACAGCCCCTGGTAGCCCATCTCACGGAGTTGCGCGATCGGCTGTTACGCGCCTTGCTTGCAGTTCTGGTGATTTTTATTTGCCTGTTCCCCTTTGCCAACGAGATTTACAGTTTTATCTCAGAACCACTACGAGCCTTGTTGCCACCGGGCTCCAGCATGATAGCTACCGAGGTGGCCTCGCCGTTTCTCACGCCGTTTAAGCTCACGCTGGTCATGGCCATTTTCCTGGCGGTACCCGTTATTCTTTATCAGCTTTGGGCCTTCGTGGCACCCGGCATGTACCGCGAGGAAAAGCGCATCGCCTTCCCACTGCTCGCGTCCAGCGTCGTGCTGTTTTACGCAGGGGCCGCTTTTGCGTACTTCGTGGTATTTCCACTGATCTTTGCGTTCTTCACAAGCATTGGGCCCACCGATGTTGCCGTGATGACCGACATCAACCGCTACCTCGACTTTGTGCTCAAGCTATTTTTTGCCTTTGGACTGGCGTTTGAGATTCCGATTGCTGCTGTCATCCTAATTTGGAGCGGTATAACCACGCCCGAGGCACTGGCCCAAAAGCGGCCGTATATTATCGTTGGCTGTTTTGTCTTTGGTATGCTGCTCACGCCACCGGACGTTATTTCCCAATCACTGTTAGCTATCCCCATGTGGATGCTATTTGAGGTGGGGGTATTCTTTGGTCGATTTGTAGACCGGCGCGGTAACGATCGAGCCTCAGCGCCCACAGGTGAGTAAAGAATCCAGGAGTTGTCAGTGGCGGGCTCCAACTTGCTGCGCGGTACGTCATTCCGCCAGCAAATGCTCAATACCTCACGACCCCGCTGCCCATACATACTCCGTTGCAGCAAACCGCAATCTGAAACAGGAAACCCCACGACGTGAGCAATAATTCAGGCGAGACCGCTCGACGCAAGGCCAATTTTGGGCCGCTTCGGCAACTGCTGCAATTTCTCTGGCCGCACAAATGGCGACTGATTGCGGCCTCGGTTGCCCTCGTTTTCACCGCAATGGCGCAGTTATCGCTGGGGTTTGGTGTGCGCCTGTTGATTGATGAAGGATTCAGCGGCGCCGACGACAGTGGTCTACGTCAAGCGGTTGGCTTTATGCTGGTGGTCGGGGTAGCCATGGCTATGGGCGCCATGGTGCGCTTTTACCTGGTGACATGGTTGGGCGAGCGCGTCTCGGCAGATCTCAGAAGTGCGGCATTTAAAAATTTGGTTCGCCTGCACCCCAGTTATTATGAAACGAATGAGGCCGGCGAGATTATGTCGCGGCTGACAACCGACACCACCCTCCTCCAGTCATTGATTGGCTCATCGGTAAGCCTTGCCGCTCGTAATGGGCTGTCGCTGGTAGGCGCTCTCATCATGATGGTGATCACCAACCTCAAGCTCAGCCTTATTATTTTAATTGCCGTGCCGGTCACCATCTTACCCATCCTTATTTTTGGACGGCGCGTTAGAAAGCTCTCGAATGAGTCACAGCAAAGCATCGCCGAAGTGGGCAGTCGGGCGGGTGAGGTACTGCAGGCTATAAAAGTTGTTCAGAGCTATAACCGAGAGCCCATGGAGCAAGCCTCATTTGATGATAATGTCGAGGCAGCCTTTGCTGTGGCAAAACGTCGAATTCGTCAGCGCACCATGCTCACGGGCGTAGCCATCACACTGCTCTTGGGCGGTTTAGTGGGAATGATGTGGTCTGGTGGTCAAGACGTTGTTCAGGGCCGGATGACCGGCGGTGAATTAGGCGCCTTTGTTTTCTACGCCATTATTGTTGGTAGCGCTTTCGCCACCTTGTCCGAAGTGTGGGGCGACCTGCAACGCGCAGCGGGAGCCGCGGAGCGCCTGCTTGAATTAATGGCGGAAAAAGTGCCGTGCGTGACGAGGGGACGTTAACCCCCAGCGCCCGACAAGCAATCGTCTTTGACGCGGTAAGCTTTGCTTACCCAAGCCGACCCAACCGATGGGCGTTAAATAACTTTCAATTGTGTATTGATCCCGGCAAGTCGCTGGCACTTGTAGGGCCATCGGGTGCTGGCAAGTCCACGGTATTTGAGTTGCTGCAGCGCTTTCACGATCCAGGCATTGGCGTTATCCGCTACGGAGACGTCAACATCAACGATTTTGATCTGGAAGCCTGGCGCGCCAAAGCGGCATTGGTGCCGCAGAGCCCTGTGCTGTTTAGCGGCGATATTCGCCATAACATTGCCTACGGCTCCCCTAAGGCGACTGACGCTGATATTGAGGCGGCCGCAAAGGCAGCTCACGCCCATGAATTTATCATCGATTTACCCGAGGGTTACCACAGTCAGCTCGGCTCCCAAGGCGTGCGCTTATCGGGTGGCCAGCGACAGCGCATAGCCTTAGCCCGGGCCATTCTCAATAACCCAGAAATCTTGCTGCTTGACGAGGCAACAAGCGCACTGGACACCGAAAGCGAGCACTACGTGCAAGAAGCGCTTACCGAGGTCATGCGCGACCGCACGACCATCATCATTGCCCATCGACTATCGACCATCATTAATGCCGATAGGATTGCGGTTATGGAAAATGGCCAAGTTATCCCCACAGGGACTCACAGCGATCTATTAGTTAGCTGTCCGCTTTATGCCCGGCTCGCAAGCCTTCAGTTCCGCGACGAACAAAGCGCACCAACTGAATGACCTGACAACCGCTGGGCACAAAAAAGCCCACTCGCGGTGGGCTTTTAAGATAGCTTGGGGTCCGATTAGGAGCCGCCCAACTCACGCACCAGCTTACCGAGGGTTTCCTTGGCATCGCCAAAGAGCATGCGGGTATTCTCTTTGTAGAACAGTGGATTCTCAATACCGGCAAAGCCCGACGCCATCGATCGCTTGAGGACAAACACCGTTCGCGCATCAGCGACAGCATTGATAACGGGCATGCCGTAAATGGGTGAAGACTCCACCTCACGCGCCGCTGGGTTTACCACGTCATTTGCACCAATAACAATGGCAACGTCAACCGACTCCATACGTGGATTAATCTCATCCATCTCAAGAAGCTGATCGTAAGGAACATCTGCCTCGGCCAAGAGCACGTTCATGTGACCGGGCATGCGACCGGCAACCGGATGAATGCCAAAATTCACTTCGGCGCCGTTAGCCTCAAGTAGATCGCACAACTCTTTTACGACGTGCTGAGCCTGTGCCACAGCCATACCGTAGCCAGGAATGATGGCTACGTTAGTTGCCGCTTCAAGAATGTAATAGGCATCGTCGGCCGATATGGGCTTAATCTCACCCTCGATCTCGGTAACCTCGTTGGACACACTTGCAAAACCCGAGAACAACACGTTGCTTAACGAACGGTTCATCGCCTTACACATAATATTAGTAAGGATGATGCCCGAAGCACCCACCAGCGAACCAGCGACGATCAACACATTGTTGTCAATCGCAAAGCCCGCCGCACACGCCGCGAGCCCTGAGTAGGAATTAAGCAGCGATATGACCACTGGCATATCGGCACCACCGATCGGGATAACAGCCATCACCCCAAACACCAGCGCCAAGCCAATTACCGCATACAAATAGGTGGTGTTGGTGGGCTCCATGCAGAACATCACAGCCGAACCCAACACGCCCAGAATAATTAGGCTGTTAACCACTTGCTGGCCGGTAAATACCACGGCGCCACTGCCCTAGCGCTCACTGAGCTTGCCGTAGGCAATAAGCGAGCCGGTTAGCGTGACCCCGCCAATAAGAATAGACAGTACGATGGTCACCAAAGTGAATACTTCGGCGGTCGGGGTCAGAGCTGCCCAACCGACCAGGAGCGATGCAGCACCACCTAAGCCATTAAAGAGTGCGACCATTTCGGGCATGGAAGTCATGGCCACCGATCGGGCCGCGACCGCACCAATGCCACCGCCAACAACCATGCCGGCAATAATCCAAGTGAACTCCACAATACCCTGGTCAAGCAGTGCAGCAACAATGGCAACCAGCATGCCAACAGCAGACACAAAATTGCCCTTGCGTGCGGTTGCAGGTGAGCCCAACATTTTGAGGCCCATAATAAAGAGGCCAGAGGCTGCCACGTAGCCCAAGCCAATAATCATATCGAAATTCATGCTCAACCCTCCTTCTTCTTGAAGAAGCCAAGCATGCGATCGGTCACCATGTAACCACCCACCACATTGATGGTTGCCAACGCCACAGCGCCAGCACCCAGCCATTGCGCTGTGTCCTGCTGACCATTACCAGCCAACGCAATGGCACCCACAACGGTAATGCCGGAAATGGCGTTCGCACCCGACATCAATGGCGTATGCAAAGTGGCGGGGACTTTGTTGATCAGTTCGAAGCCGAGGAAAACCGACAACATCAGAATAAACAGGAGGTACTCTGCACCATTCATATCAGCTAGCTCCTTCGATAATGGTTTTAATTGTTGGGTGCACGACCCCACCGCCGTGAGTAATGACACAGCCGGGCAAAATGTCGTTTTCCAGATCTAGGACAAAGGTTTTTGCCTCCTGATCCCAGGTGTCTTCAACCAAGTTGAAGAGGTTGTTGGCATACATAGTGGTGGCGTCGCGCGCCACCAAATTAGCGAGGTTACCGGTACCCACAATAGTCACGCCGTTAACGTCAACCACTTCATTGGGGACCGAACCTTCGACGTTGCCGCCCGTTTCAGCGGCCATATCGACAATCACCGAACCGGGTGCCATCCCGGCAACCATATCCTGAGTCACCAGCACTGGAGGTTTGCGGCCAAACACCTGCGCAGTGGTAATAACCACGTCAGAATCGGCAATAACGTCTTTTTGGGCCTGGCGCTGAATTTCAACCTGCTCGGGCGTCAACTCTTGGGCGTAGCCGTCTTTGGTCTGACCGGTATCGCCCAAATCGATATCGAGGAACTTACCGCCCAAAGACTGTACCTGTTCGGCCACAACAGGGCGGGTATCGAAGGCGGTAACTTTGGCGCCCAGTCGTTTTGCCGTGGCGATGGCCTGCAAGCCGGCAACACCCGCACCAATAATGAATACCTTGGCGGTTTTAGCGTACCTGCTGGGGTCATCATCATCGGAAAAATTCGAGGCAACCGCGTAGCGGCCAACATAACCGCCATGTAGCCGGCGAGGTTCGCCTGGGAGCTTAAGGCATCCATCTTCTGACTACGGGTAGAGCGTGGAATCATTTCCATGCTCACGGCAGTAATGTTGTTGCTAGCAAACGCTCGTATCAACTCGTGCTCATTAAACGGATCCAGGTAGGAAACATGGATACAGCCGCTTTTGAGCTTGGCAACTTCGTCGGTGTCAGGTTTGCGCAATCGCAATACCATATCGGCACTGCCGAGTAATGCATCGCGATTGGTTTCAATACTTGCGCCCTCTGCGGTGTAAGCATCATCGCCTATACCACAGCCAGCGCCTGCGCCACTTTCTATTACTACGTCTGCACCGAGGCGAACCAGTTTCTTGACCGTCTCAGGTGTGACGGACGCACGGTTCTCTCCCGGGTGCGTTTCTCGGGGAATCGCTAATCGCATATGAGCAAGCCTGATGGTTGTTAAATTGTAGGGCGCGCAGTATACCTATTGGGAATAATCCCGTCTCGGTTATTAGCTATTGAATAGTTAGCACCAATCTGTTAAGCCGCTACGCTTGTGGTGTTATCCCGCCCGAAGTTGGATGAATGGATTCATCCAGCGGTACTGCCAGCTAGTGAACTTAAGCGGCGCATCCAACACCGCCAAACAAATACACTCTTCACCATCGATGGCCATTGGCGCGTGCGTCTCAGAGGTTTTGCGGAAAATAAAATCACCGGGGTGGTAGGTACCCCGCTCGTCTGAAAAGCCGCCCTCAAGCACCAGCGTCATTTCCGAGCCGCCGTGGTCATGGTCGGGAATTCGACCGCCAGCGGCAATGCGATAGAGCGCAAACTCATAGTCACTGTCGCCGGTCTTCAGATAGCTTACGCTGAGCGAATCGGGTAATGCGCCTCCAAACCAATTGAGTAAAATCACCATTGATGATTCGGTTCAGCAGCCCCGGTAGATTTTCTTCTTCCTCGCGCACACGTTGGTTTGCAAAGAGAGCGGTGCAGGCTCGTCGAGACGCGCCAATACGGTATCTAATACCGCTTCAGAGACGGCAACCGGCGCTAGTTGCTCCATGAGCACACCGCCAATCGTTTGAAGTTGCTCCGTCGATTTGCGACAGCCATCGCAATAAGTCAGATGCGCGGAAATGCAGGCCGCCTGTGCTATCGGAAGTGTGCCAGCCACGAAATCAGTGAGAAAATCGGGAGCGGGGTGGTGCTTAACCATAGTTTTGATGCCTCGCGGAACGTCGGCGAGGGGTAGTGCCGTGTTCCTGTGTAAGTAGTGTTTCGTTATTACGCATGAACAGTCGTTTTGGTTTACCTAAATACGATCCATTTGCACTTGCAACTTCTGAATCGCCAGCCGAACTCGCGACTTAACGGTTCCTAGAGGTAAATCCAACTCGGCCGCCGCCTCTGAGTGGGATTTACCCTCCATATAGACCTTGGCCAGTATTTGAGCTTGATCCGGTGGCAGCTGGCCCATCAACTCCCGAACGCGATCAGCGCCCCTGCGACTATGGAGCACTGCAAAAGGCTCTTCTTCCTCCATTTCAATGTTGAGGTCGTCAGCAGCCAGCGGCGTATCGAATTTCTGCAGACGCCGGAACATATCGGTTCTGCAATTTCGGGCAATGGTATAGATCCATGTAGATGCAGCGGCTTTTTCGGGGTTAAACCCCGCCGCTTTCTGCCAAACCTTGAGCATCACCTCTTGCACCAGCTCATCGGCATGGGCCGCAGACATACTGGATCCGGCGAGCGCAAATGCTTTGATAAGGGGGCCAAAATGACGAAAAAAGCGAGTGAAAGCGGCGCGATCCTGCTCATTACCAATCAGCACCAGACACTCACTCCACTCGTCGGTTCGGCGTCCGGAAGGCACCGTCCAAGCGGAATCGGTCTGCTCACTGTGGGTTTTCTCTCTGACCATGAGTTGGTCCTGCACTCGGCATAGACAACCAGCATACACGAACCAGAAAATATCACACCTCCGATATTTGCAGGCATGACGAACGCTGAATCACTCTTGATCCGTATTTGTCCAGATATCGTATTCTAAACACTATTCATTCGTCGCCAAGGGGGCATACGCCACCGTGAACATCGCCATTATAGGCTCCGGCATTTCAGGGCTCGGCTGTGCGCATCAGCTGCACAAGCTCGGGCATGACATTACAGTCTTCGAAGCTGGTGCCAGAATTGGTGGTCACACCGCCACATACGACGTAAAGCTGGGTGCCCGACGTTATGCCATCGACACGGGTTTCATTGTTTACAACGACTGGACCTATCCCAAATTTATCGAGCTAATGGAATCTCTGGGTGTCGCAACGAAACCCACATCAATGGGTTTCTCTGTGGCCGACGACGAATCCGGGCTTGAATACTCGGGAACCAATCTGAACACACTGTTCGCCCAACGCAGCAACCTCTTGTCACCACGGTTTTTGGGTATGGTACGGGACATACTGCGCTTCAATAAGCAATCCGTTGCCGATCTCGATGCGGGCAAGCTGTCCACCGATGAAACATTGGGTGCTTATTTAACTCGCAATGGCTACGGCGACGGATTCACCCGCGACTACCTTCTTGCCATGACGTCTGCCATCTGGTCGGCAGATTTCACAGACGCGCGAGATTTCCCAGTCGAGTTTTTTATTCGTTTCTTCCGCAACCACGGCTTGTTACAAGTAGCGAACCGCCCGCAGTGGCGTGTTATCGAGGGCGGTAGCCGCGAATACCTGGCACCACTCACGGCCGATTTCGAGCAGCATATCAACGTCAAGCACCCCGTGGATAAGGTAATTCGCACACCAGGCAAACCGGTTATCGTCCGCCTGCGGGACGGCCGCGAGCAGAGCTTCGACCAAGTGGTTATTGCAACGCACTCCGATCAGGCGTTGGCTATGCTAGAGCAACCCTCCGCACAGGAGTGCGAGATTTTGGGCGCTATTCCTTACCGAGACAACGACGTGGTCTTGCATACCGACAGCAAACTGCTACCTCGCGACAAAAAGACGTGGTCAAGTTGGAACTATCGACTCCGTCCCAACAGCAATCGCGCTGTGGTTACCTACAATATGAATATTCTCCAGGGCCTAAACGCGCCCGAGACATTTTGTGTCACGCTTAATGACAGCGACTCTATCAACCCATCGCGAATTTTAGGCCGCTTCAGCTATGCTCACCCACAGTTCACGGTAGAAGGTGTCAAAGCCCAAGCCCGCTGGTCAGAAATTAACGGCGTCAACAACACCTGGTTCTGCGGCGCTTACTGGCATAACGGCTTCCATGAGGATGGACTGCGAAGCGGCCTGCGGGTGGCTGAAGGCATTGCAGAGGTCAAGCAGGCGGTTGCGTGATTTCGCGATTTTACAAAGGCACGCTCTACCACTGCCGCCATCACCCTAAAGTCCATCGCTTTCATTACCACGTTTTTATGCCCTTGGTCGATCTGGCAAAGCTGCCAGCGCTGGTCGACCCCATTCCTTTGGTCGGCACGCCGCTTTGCTCTTGCGCAATTTAAACGGCAGGACTTTATGGGTGACCCGAATGTGCCATTGATCGATGAGGTGCGTCGACGCATCAAAGAAGAAACGGGCGTCGACCACACAGGCAAAGTATTTCTGTTAGCCAATTGGCGCTACTTTGGATTTCAAACCAACCCTATTGCCTGCTACTTCTGCTTTGACGAAGCAGGCGAAGAGCTCCAATTTCTTGTCGCCGAGGTAACCAATACGCCCTGGGGCGAGCGCCACAGTTACGTGCTCACTGCACCGGCTAACAACGCCACACTGGCAACCGAGTTCAGTAAAGCCATGCATGTATCGCCGTTTAATCCAATGGCTATGACCTACCGCTGGCACAGTACGGTTCCTGGGGACACGCTAGCGGTAAAGCTCAGCAATTTCGAAAACGGCGAGCGTATCTTTGACGCCACATTGAGCTTGGTAGCACAGCCATTCACCGCCAAAACGCTAAGCTGGACCGTGCTCAAATTTCCTTTTATGACCATGAAAGTTTTTGCTGGCATTTACTGGCAAGCCCTGCGATTGTGGCTTAAGGGTGTACCCTTTCACGCACATCCAAACAGTAGCTAAACTCGTAACCTGACAAATAAAGCAACGCCCGAGAGATCATCATGAGCAATGCAAGCGTACGGGACATAACCCGCCTTCCTTTAATCAACCGCTTCCGCCAGCACCGTGTTGCTCGCGATTTATTGCTGCGGTTGTTACAACGTATTGAGGTTGGCACGCTCACGATTCACGATGGCGATGAGGTGCTACGACTGGGCGATGACGGCCGGCCCGAGGCACCCCATGCCGATATCACCATCCACAATCCGCGCACCTATTGGCGCGTGCTGACCGGCGGCACCATCGCTTCGGGCGAGGCGTACATTGATGGTGACTGGTCAAGTCGCAACCTTACCGAAGTTACCCGACTGTTTTAGTGCCAACATGGCGTGCATGGAGGCCATGTGTGACAACCAGCACTGGTGGACGAGCATTGCATTGAAACTTGCGCACTTGGGTAACCGCAATACCCAAACAGGTTCTCGCAAGAACATTTCAGCCCACTATGATTTGGGCAACGATTTTTCAGGTTATTTCTTGACCCCACAATGATGTATTCCTCAGCGGTTTACCCAAGCGACGATGCCACGCTTGAGGAGGCATCGCTGCATAAATTGGAGCTGATTTGCCAATCGCTCGAGTTATCACCCGAGCACCATTTAATCGAGATTGGCACCGGCTGGTGTGGCATGGCGGTCTACGCCGCTGAAAATTATGGCTGCAAGGTAACCACGACAACCATCAGCCAAGAGCAATTTAAAAAAGCCCAGCAAGAAGTTCGTGAGCGCGGACTCGAGGACAAAGTAACCGTACTATGCGAGGACTACAGGGACCTAGAGGGCGAGTTTGACAAACTGGTCTCCATTGAGATGATTGAGGCCGTAGGGCATGAGTTCTACGAGAGTTACTTTCGTTGCGTGAGCAAATTGCTCAAGCCACATGGCAAAGCGGTCATTCAAGCCATTACCATCACCGATCAGCGCTATCGACAAGCACGCGACTCGGTTGATTACATTAAGCGTTATATTTTTCCTGGCGGGTGCTTACCATCGCTTAAAGTCATCAGCGAGAACTTGGCGGCACACACCGATATGCAGATGATTGATCTGCGCGATATAACAAGGGACTACGCGCGCACCCTCGAAGCATGGCACCATAGGTTCCTTGAGCAATTAGACAAGGTGCGAGAAATGGGCTTTGACGATCGATTTATTCGGATGTGGCGCTTTTACTTGAGTTATTGCGAAGGCGGCTTCCGCGAACGCATTATCGGTACATTCCAAATCACGATGGCCAAGCCCGGCTACCGGCCGGCCTAATCGTGCTGCTTTCACTTGCGCCCATCGCCTTGCTGGTGGGCATGCTGGCAGTTGCGGTTCAGCTATTTGGCGCCGACGCGTCCTACGGACCCAATCAAATTGCCCTCGTCATTGCGACCGGCGCCACGGGGCTCGTCGGCCTATATCGCGGCCTCAACTGGGATGAGATTCAAGAAGGGTTAGCTGCCGGCATTCGTGTGGGCCTATCGCCTATTCTGATTCTACTCGCGGTGGGTGCGCTGATTGGTAGCTGGATTTTGGCCGGCACTGTACCTGCAATGATTTACCATGGCGTAGCGCTACTCAGTCCAACGTACTTTTACCCAGCAAGCGCGCTAATTTGTGCGCTAGCATCCATCAGTATAGGCAGCTCGTGGACTGTCGCGGGCACGCTAGGCATTGGCCTAATGGGGATTGCCAATAGCTTTGGCTTGTCACCGGCTATGACCGCAGGCGCTATTATCTCCGGTGCCTATTTTGGTGACAAACTGTCGCCGTTGTCAGATACCACCAATCTTGCAGCAGCCTGCGCCGGCGTAGACTTGTTTGAGCATATCCGCCACATGTTGTGGACCACCGTGCCGGCGTTTGTTATTGCCCTGTCGTTCTTCCTGCTCAACAGCGAAGAGGCCGCGAAGACTCCAGAGGACATCATTGCGCTGCGCAACGCACTGGCCGCCGAGTTTAATGTTGGTGCGGTTGCGCTGTTGCCACTGGCGATCATGCTGGGGTTCATTGCGTTGAAGGTGCCTGCTTATCCAGCCATCTTGCTCTCTACACTGGTGGGCTGCGGCTTTGCGGTTACGCTTCAGCCAGAAGCCGTGCGAGCCTTTGCATTAAGCCTGTATCCAGACAGTCAGGCGCCGCTGCTTCAAGGCGTATGGCAGGTGTTATTTGATGGCTATAAAGGCAACAGTAGCGATAGCGCCCTCAACGACCTGCTCAGCAAAGGCGGTATGGCAAGTATGCTCAACACCGTTTGGTTGATTGTCTGCGCCCTTGCCTTTGGCGGCGCACTCGAGCGAACGGGCATTCTGAAACATATTTTAGATGCGGCACTCAAGCGCGTGCGCAGCACGGGCGATCTGGTATTGGCTACCGTCACCGGCGGCGTCATTTCGAATATTCTTGCCGCCGATCAATTTTTGAGCATTGCATTGCCGGGCCGACTATTTACCGTCGCCTACGATGAACGTGGCATGCACCGACTTAATCTCTCTCGGACACTCGAGGACTCGGCAACGCTCACGTCGGTATTGGTCCCCTGGAATACCTGCGGCGCGTACATGAGCGCCACATTAGGCATTGCAACCTTCACTTATGCGCCCTATGCCGTATTTAACTACGTGGGTCCTTTGGTCGCCATTGCCTTAGGATATGCGATGATTGCGCAAAAGAGGGTCGTGGCAGAACCCGCATCATGAGTAGACAAGATGCTCTCGCGACTTACTGGGATTATCCACAGCCGTATACTGCGGTATTCAACGTTAAATCCGAACACATCGACGCACTGCAACACACGGCCAACACGGTCTATGTTCAATGGTGCATGGATGTCGCCTGGGCACATACAACGGCGCTTGGCTTGGGGGCCGAACAGTATCAGCAGTTAGATCGTGCGATGGCACTAACCCGAGCAGAATACGATTACCGGCGGGCAACTTACCTGGGCGATTGCGTAGTCACGGGCACGTGGATAACCAGCTGGGAAAAGAAACTCACTATGGAGCGGCGGGTACAACTGGTTAACGCCAACACCGGCGCCACGGTGCTGCGAGCACGCCTCGAATTTGCCTGCATTGAAATCTCTAGCGGAAGGCCTCGCCGTCCACCAATAGCTTTTATTGAGCGCTACGGACCCGCGGTCATCGGGCAACAAGCCAGCTGAGTAACGGTTGATCATCTGCTGCGGGCAAACTACCCTCAAAGTTGACACGCCCAACCACCCATACGATAAGGGGAATAGACATGCGCACTTTAGGTACCTTCATGATAACCGCCCTATTACTCCTCCCAGTCGTCCAGGGCTTCGCCGCTGTCGAAACGGCAGGTCAGAAACTGTGACTCCATTGATAAAGCGCCTGAACGCATGCGCGCCAAGCTCGAAAAAATGTGCGCGGGAAAGCAAAGAGCGCCGCAAGAAAAGAAGAGCAAACCGCCCAGGCCAAGGCGGCGTGGTCCAAAGCTTATTTCGATGGTGGACGAAAGCGCAGGGCCGTTTTACGGTATACAAAAACCACCAGTATTTTTTATATCCCTGCGAGGACTATGCCACCAACTGTGCCGTTGAAGACCTTCCCTTTATGGAAGGCGTTGGCAGTGAGATTTATAAAGAAGATGGCAACGTGGTCTTTATGTACAAGGAGGCCATTCGCGGTAATGCTTTTGTCACTTGCTACACCTATGTCACCGACCCTTCTGGAGAAAAAATGATAAGCCGTGACAGCAAAGTGTGTGGCACTAACTAGCCCCAAACAAACGCCAACGTGGTAGACCCACAGGACCCCACCTACGCTTAGGCGCGATCCCAAGCAAAGGCAAGCGTATTGTCGATACGCTTGCTGCGCTCTTGCAACATCAGTACGCGGTCAACGCCCAGGGCGACACCCGCACAATCGGGCAGCCCCGCCTCCATGGCCGCCAGTAATCGCTCATCCACCGGGCGTTCAGGCAGCCCACGGGACACGCGAATCTGGTTGTCGGCGCTAAACCGCGCGCGCAAGTCATCGGCATCACTGGCTTCACAGTAGCCGTTGGCAATCTCCAGACCGTCTACGTAGCACTCAAACCGTGCCCCCCACAGTAAGCCGCCGCGCTCGAAGCGCCGCGCAAGGGCGGCTTGTGAAGCCGGATAGTCAACAACAAAGACCATACCCCAAGGGGCGATAGCAGGCTCGATGGCGTGAGTCATCAATAGATCAAGCAGGCCATCTCGATCAAGAACAGGTGGCTTATGGTCCAAGACCTTGCTCGCGCAGTCTGCTAACTGTTGCACGTTGCTATTTGCGGCATCCAAGTCCAACACGTGGGAAAACAGTTGTTCCCAGGGCCACACTTGCCAACCGGGTTGGTCGAGGACCAAAAGCAGTAACTCAGCCACCTCACGGATTAGCTGATGGTGGTTAAACCCTAAGCGGTACCACTCAAGCAAGGTGTATTCGGGGTTGTGACGCGCTCCCTGCTCATCGGCACGAAAGGCCTTGGCTAATTGATAAATATCCCCACTGCCTGCAGCGAGTAAACGCTTCATGGCGTACTCGGGCGAGGTTTGCAAAAAGCGCACGCCAGCTGAGGTATAAACGCAAAAGGGCTCGATAGCCGGGTCGGTCACGCCTGCTGAGGCCAGCAAAGGCGTTTCGACCTCCAGCACCTGACGAGCGGCAAAGAATTGTCGAATACTGGCGAGCAGGCGGGCGCGAGCGTGAAGAGCTTCAAGACTCGCACTCGGCCGCCAGTCAACCATAATTAACTGCGACTAGCGCGGCTAACGTACTCACCTGTACGGGTATCAACGCGCACAACTTCACCCTGTGAAATAAAGAGCGGCACACGAACCACCGCGCCCGTAGTGAGGGTGGCCGGTTTGGATCCACCCTGGGCGGTATCACCCTTTAAACCTGGATCGGTTTCGGTAATCTCCAGCTCAATAAAGTTAGGCGGTGTCACCGAAATAGGGCTACCGTTGTACAGGGTAACCTCGTACTTCTCCTGCTCCTTGAGCCATTTTTCCGTATCGCCAACCGCGGATTTATCGGCTGCGTGTTGCTCAAAAGTTGCCGGATCCATAAAGTAGAAAAATTCGCCATCTGTGTAGGAGTATTCAAGATCGTGATCCATGACATCGGCGCCCTCAAGGGACTCCCCCGAGCGGAAAGTGCGCTCCCAGACCCGACCGGTCTTTAGGTTGCGCAATTTAACCCGGTTAAAGGCCTGGCCTTTACCCGGTTTGACATACTCATTCTCCAAAATAGAGCAGGGGTCACTGTCGAGCATTACTTTCAGCCCAGGCTTGAATTCGTTGGTTGAGTAATTGGCCATGCCATCGTCCTCTAGAAAATCGAAGCGGATGATAATACAGCTTGTCGAGCTACGCAGTCGCTAATCGTAGTTATTGACCTTCGCTTACGGGTCCAAGCAAATACAACACGCCATCAAGTCCAACGTGGCGAATATTGTGGGCGGCCTGTGCTCTGACAACAGGCTTAGCCTCAAAGGCGACACCCAGACCGGCAAAATCCAGCATGGCAAGGTCATTGGCACCATCGCCAACGGCAATGACTTGATTGGCGGTAATACCAAGCTTCAGGGCGATTGATTCGGTAAGCGCCCGCTTACGCTCGCCATCAACAATGGAATCAGTCGGCTGGCCCGTCACTTGCCCATCTACAATGGCCAGTGCATTAGCGTGTACCTCGTCAAAGCCAAAGCGCGCCTGCAAATGCCGAGCAAAGTAATCGAACCCCCCCGAAAGAATGGCGGTGTATACGCCCCTCGCCCTTAGCGTTGCAATAAGTTCTGGCATACCGTCGGTAATAGGCAAGCTTTGAGCTACCTCGGAAAGTGCCGACTCCTGCAGCCCCGCTAGCATTGCCATGCGCGCCCGAAAGCTGGCTTTGAAGTCCAGTTCGCCACGCATAGCCTGCTCAGTAATTGCCGCCACCGCATCACCCACGCCGGCAAGCTCCGCGAGGCGGTCAATAACCTCGCACTGAATCAAGGTGGAATCCATGTCGAACACCGCGAGCTTATAGTCGGCGTGACGAGTACCGAGATCCTGCAACACCCAATCACTTTGATAGCGCTCGGCCGAAAAGTTTAACTGCTCACGCAATTGCTCAGGATCATTAACACCATCGACCAGTACGGTGCAGACCGTCCGCTTACTAGCCAGCGCCTTGGGCACGGGTACGTCGCGCAAGCCCGTCACGGTTAATCCCAAAGCGTTTAGCTGTGCGAGTAATGACTCGGCGGATGCCGGGCGAGTCGTTGCTGACATCGCGGTAATGGCATAGCGAGGTGAAGGCATGAACGGCTCCTTTTCGAGGTAGGCAAGCATACCGTAAGCAGTGAGTTTATACTGCGAAGCGAGGCAAAAGAGGGATCTCCCTGTGCAAAAGTTTCTCGATTACATTGGCCGACTGCCCCTTGGGCAGCAACTGGCGTTGACAGCGAGCATCTGCTGCCTCGTGGCTACGCTCGTGCTCGTGGGATTGTCAGCCAAATCCAGCCGCTACACACAGGACAACCTGCAAAGTGCCTACGGCGGGGCGATGGCCGAGCAGTTGGCCGTGCGACTGTCAGGTGAGCTCGCGATGAACGACTGGCTCGGTGCGTCAGGAGAACTCAATAGCGTGGTGCAGCAAACCAGCATCTCCGGCGCCAGAGCGCTCGATGTGGAAGGCATGGAACTGGCCGTGGCTGGCCAGATCGGCAATGGAAGCGTGTTTCGCGCCAATATCAGCATAGCGGGTGATGTTGCCGGTATTGCTGAGGTCCACGTCAATACATCGGCGCAAGACGCCGCGCAGTTACGGTTTCAGCTCGCCTTGTCGGGCCTTGCATTGGTATTAAGTGTCGCTGTGTACCTAGCCACTCGGGCCATGGCCAGGCGCCTGACTAAAAATTTGACCGCACTCAGCGCCGAATTAGCCTCGGTCACTGGTGGCACTGACGCCAATGCCAATGAAGTGGCGGCTCTGCGCGCACGCATTGCGGCGCTACCCCTCGATTTATTGAAACCACCAATCGTCGCTCGAAGCCCTACCGACCACTACGTGGATACCGCCATCCTATACGTCTATTTCCGAAGCCTGCCGGGGTATGTGGATACGGTGGACGAGCGGCGTCTGCAGCGTTACGTTGCTACGGTGCATCGGCTTATTTACGGTGCAGCCGGGTTTTACAACGGTAAACTCGAAGTCGTCAGACAATTTGGTCTGGCGGTATTTTTTGACGGCGCCCACCCTGTGGGCTCGCCGGCTCTCAGGGCGGCAAGTTGTGCGTGGTTAATTCGGCAGACGACCCCTGAGGTCGAAAAATCGCTACGGCTTTCTGTGGGTCTTGGACTTGCCGTGGGCGGCAGTGAACTGGGCAGAGGCGACGCCAAAGATATCTACCCTGGGCTGTATACCCAAGCGGCGCTTGACGAACTTCACACCATGGCAAGCGACATTGGCGAGCAGATTGAGCTCACCGAGTTTATTGCTGAAGATTTAGACCTGACAACGCGCATGACGGTTAGCGCCGATGAGGGCCGCCAAGCGGGCATATCAGGCGTCAGTGACCACCATCGAGATCTATTGGAACGTCAGCACCATGTGCTACTTCGCGCCCTCGTTGAACAACACGCTGGCGACGATCAGTCTGACTGAACCACCGCCAAACTCGCGACTTTTTGAAAGCCCTTGGGTAACTTGTTACCGCGCCGACCGCGCTCCCCACGGTAATGTTCAAGGTCTGCGAACTTGAGTTTTAAATGTTGCTTGCCTGCGGTTACCTGAAGGACGTCGCCCTCGCTCATAACACACAGTCCGACCAACACTTCTTCTCGGGCAGCGGCTCGAGCAGAGGGAATGCCAATAATCTTGTTGCCCTTGCCCCGCGCCAACTCGGGCAGATCGGCAAGTGGAAACACCAGCATACGCCCCTCATTGGTGGCGGCAGCAACTAACAACTCGCTTCCCGCCCAATTGCCGCAGGCTGCAAAACCTGCGCACCCTTGGGTAAGGTCAGTAGCGCCTTACCGGCTTTATTTTTTGCCAACAAGTCCGAAAAGCGCGCAACGAAACCATAACCGGCATCGCTGGCGATCAAAAACCGGTCATCGGCGTTGCCAGTCAACAAACCCTCAAACGTAGCGCCTGAAGGTGGGTTTATGCGCCCGGTTAGCGGTTCTCCCTGGCCTCGCGCCGAGGGCAGGTTGTGGCTTGGAATACTGTACGAACGGCCGGTAGAGTCGAACACGACCGTGGGCATATTACTGCGCCCTTTCGCGGCAAGTTTGAAACTGTCGCCCGACTTGTAGCTGAGAGTAGCAGGATCAATATCGTGCCCCTTGGCGGCTCTGATCCAGCCTTTTTCCGACAATACAACCGTCAGTGGGTCGGACGTAGTGAGCTCAAGTTCGCTAAAGGCACGGGCCTCTTGGCGTTCAATAAGGGGCGAACGACGCTCATCGCCATGGGCTTCAACCACTGCCTTAAGCTCATTCTTGATAAGCGTCTTCATGCGGGCATCAGAGCCCAGGGTTTTTTCTAAGGCATCGCGTTCATCATTGAGTTCATCTTGCTCACCGCGAATTTTCATTTCTTCGAGCTTGGCCAAATTGCGTAATTTCAGCTCTAGAATCGCTTCGGCCTGGATATCAGAAATGCCAAAACGCGCCATTAGCGCCGCCTTGGGTTCGTCTTCTTCCCGGATGATTTTGATGACTTCATCGATATTCAGGTAGGCAACCAAGTAACCCTCAAGAATATGGAGCCGACGTACAACTCGGTCGAGTCGATATTCGAGGCGACGGCGAACCGTGTCCCTTCTAAATTGCAGCCACTCAGTCAGGATGACCTGCAAGGATTTCACGCCGGGGCGGCCGTCAATACCGATGATATTTAAGTTGACCCGGTAGTTGCGCTCTAGGTCGGTACTGGCAAACAGGTGGCTCATCAAGGCATCGAGGTCTATTCGGTTCGAGCGCGGAACGACCACTAAACGCGTGGGGTGTTCGTGGTCTGACTCATCACGCAAATCAGACACCATGGGCAACTTCTTGGCTTGCATCTGAGCGGCAATCTGCTCGAGCACCTTTGAACCCGAAACCTGATAAGGCAACGCGTAAATCACCACGGCACCATCTTCAACTCGCCAAGCGGCGCGCATTTTCAGGCTACCCCTGCCCGTGGTGTACAGTGCTGTTATGTCGTCGGCCGGGGTAATAATTTCTGCTTCGGTTGGAAAATCTGGGCCGCGCACGTGCGCGCACAAATCGGCCACCGTTGCCCGGGGATTCTCCAGCAAATGAATAGTCGCATTGACAACCTCAGTGAGGTTGTGGGGTGGAATGTCCGTGGCCATGCCCACCGCAATGCCGGTTGTACCATTGAGTAATAGGTTAGGGACTTGCGCCGGCAACACCGTAGGCTCTTCTAGAGTTCCATCGAAGTTGGGCTGCCAGTTCACCGTGCCCTGTCCCAGCTCGCCTAATAAAACGTCGGCATATTTCGTCAGCCTCGACTCGGTGTAGCGCATGGCTGCAAAAGACTTTGGATCGTCAGGTGAACCCCAGTTCCCCTGCCCGTCAATGAGTGGGTAGCGGTAACTGAAGTCCTGCGCCATGAGCACCATAGCTTCGTAAGCGGCGCTGTCACCGTGGGGGTGAAACTTACCGATAACATCACCAACCGTGCGCGCCGACTTTTTGTATTTGGCCGATGCCTTGAGGCCGAGCTCGCTCATGGCATAAACAATGCGACGCTGAACCGGCTTAAGGCCATCACCCACATGCGGCAATGCCCGATCCAAGATTACGTACATCGAATAATCGAGGTAAGCTTTCTCTGCGTAATCACGCAGGGAAAGGGTTTCGACTGTGGTCGAACCAGGGTTGAGATCTGTCATGGAATACCCGAGTTAAAAAACGTTCAGCTTGCGCCGTGCTTGCGTCGCAGTGCGACGACTTCTTCGTTCAGCTCTGTGATCGATTGCGCCATATCCACGAGCAATCCCTGTACCGCAGCAGGCCGAGATCGAATCAATTCGAAAAAACGGTCTTTGGCAACGCGAATCACCGAACACGACTCCATAGCGCGCACGGTGGCGTTACGGTGACTGCCTGTTAATGCAGCCATGGTCCCAAACAATTCGCCCGGACGGATTTTTGCAACGGGCATATCGTTCACCAGCACCTCGGCAAGACCCTCCACCATAGAGAATATATCGTCGGCTGGATCGCCTTGCTGAATGATGATGGTGCCTGCAGGGTAAATTTCTGGCGTACCACCCATGCCAACAGCCTCGCGGATATGCAGGGCATTCAAGCGCATCAGCAAAGACACGTGCTGCGAAAGTGCGGCCATCCACTGGTTGCGCAACGTCTCTTGACTTCCAATCTCTGCCAGAAAGGCGTCACGATCATAGCCCCGAATAAAGGCTCCGCCCTCCGAACCATAGAGTAACGGCCCAACCCCCGCGGGCAAAAAATCCGTGTCGGGTATAACCAAATCCCCGACCTCAAGCACGCTGACCACGGTGTTGCCATGTAGCACCGACACCAGGCCTGTCTCCACCACGCCCACCAAGTTGCGCGGCATGGCACGAAACTGGGCCGCTGGGGCGGCGCTTAGCTCTATTAGTCGAGATTCGAGTGAAACGGCACTTAAAACGCCACGCAGCTGCTGCTTTACCTCGTCGTTTAAGCTTCGGAAATCAGCGCCGGACTGTGCGGTTGCTAGCATTGAGGGTTCTCAAAAATCACGTGGATGCGCAATGCTACCCCAGACAGTGGATATGAGCCACGCTATTTGCAAAACTTGCGAACCCGTTTTGTTTGAGCCGTTATTGTGTCCAATTCTCTTGACTCCAAAAACACACAGCCCACCCTACATTGCCAATGGCAGCACTTTGATGTGTTAACCGCTCGGGAATGGCACCGGCTATTAGTATTGCGTGCTAGCGTATTTGTTGTTGAACAGGACTGCCCCTATTCTGACCCCGATCACAAAGACCCAAGATGCTGGCATTTAACCGGGACGCTAGACGGCGAAGTCATCGCTACACTGCGAGCAGTGCCACCCGGTGTGAGTTATGAGGAAAGCTCTATTGGTCGAGTCGTAGTGGCGCCACAGGCGCGCGGCCTACAATTGGGGCGCGAACTTATGGCGAGGGGCATTGCGTTTAACCGACACATGTGGGGCACGGCCATTCGAATCAGCGGCCAATCATACCTAGAAGGCTTTTACCAATCTTTGGGGTTTGTAACGGTAAGCGATCCCTACATGGAAGATGACATTCCCCATGTAGAGATGCTGTTGGCGGCGCCCTGAACCGGAGCGCGTTATCAATCGGAACGATGAATTAAGCTGCGTTACGCGATGCGCGTTTGCGTTCGTGCTCGAGCAGTAGTTTTTTACGAAGACGGATGCTGTCAGGGGTCACCTCAACGAGTTCGTCATCCTCAATAAATTCAAGTGCCTGCTCGAGCGTGTGCAATACCGGTGGTGTCAGCGTTAATGCCTCATCGGTGCCAGAGGGCCGCACATTGGTGAGTTGCTTTGCCTTGGTAGGGTTGACGGTCAAGTCATTATTGCGGCTGTGCAAACCAATGATTTGGCCTACGTATACCTCGATATTCGGGCCAATAAATAGCCGGCCACGGTCTTGCAAGCTAAACAAGGCGTACGCCAGGGTTTTGCCCTTGACCATAGAAACCAGCACGCCGTTGTTGCGCCCGGCGAGCTCAGATTTGGCCACCGGCCCGTAGTGGTCAAAAACGTGGGTCATAATGCCCGAACCCGACGTCAGGGTCATAAACAAGGAGCGAAAGCCAATAAGACCACGCGCAGGAACGATAAACTCAAGGCGCACACGACCACTGGCATCCGGCACAAGATTTTTCAGGTCAGCCCGGCGCACACCAAGCTCTTCCATAATCCCGCCTTGGTGTTCGCTCTCGCAGTCAATGACCAGCTGCTCGTAGGGCTCAGACAACACACCATCAATTTCTTTCTGAATAACCTCAGGCCGCGAAACACCCAGCTCAAACCCTTCGCGGCGCATGCTTTCTATTAGCACAGACAAATGCAATTCGCCGCGTCCCGAGACCTTGAATTTGTCGGGACTGTCACCGGACTCAACACGCAAAGCAACATTGTGGATCAGCTCGCGCTCAAGGCGCTCTTTGATGTTGCGCGAAGTAACGTACTTACCTTCCTTACCCGCAAAGGGTGAATCATTGACCTGAAAAGTCATGCTCACGGTTGGCTCGTCTACCGACAGAGCTGGCAGGGCTTCGGGAGCACTGGGTGCGCACAGCGTGTCAGAAATATTTAGTGCCTCGATGCCGGTTACACAGACAATATCTCCGGCTTCGGCATGGCTTACCTCGTTACGCTCGAGACCGTGATAACCCATGACCTGCAGAATTTTACCGTTGCGGGTATTGCCCTCGCGATCGACGATTGTGACCTGAGTATTGGGGCCTACGGAACCACGGGTGATGCGGCCCACGCCAATAACTCCCGTGTAGCTATTGTAGTCCAGTGCCGAAATTTGCATTTGCAAAGGGCCATCGCTGTTCACCTGAGGAGGGGCCACTTTGTCGATAATGGCTTGGAAAAGCGGCGTCATGTCGTCGGCCATGGCCTCGTAGTCGTCACCGGCTATGCCGTTAATGGCAGAAGCGTAAATAATGGGAAAGTCGAGTTGCTCTTCGTTGGCACCTAGCGAATCAAACAAATCAAATACCTGATCTACAACCCAATCGGGTCGAGCGCCGGGGCGATCAACTTTGTTAATCACCACAATGGGATTAAGACCGCGCTCAAACGCCTTGGAGGTAACAAAACGGGTTTGGGGCATGGGGCCGTCAACCGCATCGACAAGTAGCAATACCGAATCCACCATCGACAGCACGCGCTCCACCTCGCCACCAAAGTCGGCGTGTCCGGGGGTGTCAACAATATTGATGCGGTAGTCATTCCAGCGCAGAGCTGTGTTCTTGGCCAGAATAGTGATGCCGCGCTCTCGCTCTTGATCGTTGGAATCCATAATGCGCTCGGCACCCGCGCTTTTGCGATCAAGGTGCCCGACTGTTGCAACAGACAGTCGACCAGGGTGGTCTTACCATGGTCAACGTGGGCAATGATGGCGATATTACGAAGCTGGCTAATCACAGGGGTGTCTCTCGAGCAGGAAGGGGAGTTGGAGGACGCAAAAATAGCTAGGTGAGGGCCGCGTCGCGCGGAGTTTAGCAGAGCAGGCTCGGTTAGTGGGGGCTAGTAGTGCGTCATATTACCGCGCGACCGCTCCTGCCAAGCTGTGGCGAAGGGTCATTCGCGACTGTGGCATCACCAACCGCCCTCCAAAATTGGGGGTAGATACGCGCCAAAGCAACGCATCGGCGCGCAAATGCGCACAAAAATAGTGCAAATCGCCCTAAACCAGTGCAATATGCGCACCAAATAAAGCCGCATAGCTCTGATCCCTCTGAAAAACGTGTTATTTTTCAAGAGGTTAAAAAACAGGTGGGGCACGCCCAAAAATGGCACGCAGGTTGCTTTATATGACACACCGAAAAACTGCGTAGCCCTACTGGTTGCGCCGCATTAATCCAAGGTCGACTCGTCGACCCTTTGTAAACTCTGAAGGAGATGCACCATGGCTGAGCGCACGCTCAATTTGATTAAAGATAACGACGCTCGCTGGGTTGACCTGCGATTTACCGACACCAAGGGTAAAGAGCAGCACGTCACTATTCCTTCAGCAGAGGTTGACGAAGAATTTTTCGAGATTGGCAAAATGTTCGACGGCTCCTCGATCTCTGGCTGGAAAGGCATTAACGAATCAGACATGATTCTGATGCCCGACGATGAAACATCGCTCCTCGACCCCTTTACCGACGACGCTACCGTTATTTTGCGATGCGACGTAGTCGAGCCCACAACGATGCAGGGCTACGAGCGCGACCCGCGCAGCGTTGCCAAGCGCGCAGAAGAATATCTCGCTTCTACTGGACTGGGTGACACAGCTTTCTTTGGCCCCGAGCCCGAGTTCTTCGTGTTTGATGACGTGAAGTGGCACGCCGATATCAGTGGCGCTGGCTACACAATCAACTCGGAAGAAGCGGCTTGGTCATCCAATCATCACTATGAAGATGGCAACACCGGCCACCGCCCTCGCGTTAAAGGCGGTTATTTCCCCGTACCGCCTGTTGATTCGTTGCATGACATTCGCGCGGCCATGTGTACAGCCATGGAGCAGATGGGCCTTCCCGTTGAGGTACACCACCACGAGGTAGGAACCGCAGGTCAGTGCGAGATTGGCGTTAAGTTCAACACGCTAGTCAAGAAGGCAGACGAGGTTCAAGTCCTTAAGTACTGCGTGCACAATGTGGCACACGCCTACGGCAAAACCGCTACCTTCATGCCCAAGCCGCTGGTTGGTGACAACGGTTCGGGTATGCACGTGCACCAGTCTATTTCCAAAGACGGCACCAATACCTTTGCTGGCGATGGCTACGCTGGTCTGTCAGAGACCGCGCTTTACTACATTGGGGGTATTATCAAGCACGCTCGTGCGTTGAATGCCTTCACCAATGCCTCAACCAACAGCTACAAGCGCTTGGTGCCAGGCTTCGAAGCACCCGTCATGCTGGCTTATTCGGCACGTAACCGCTCTGCGTCGATTCGTATCCCTTACGAGCCCTCACCCAAGGGCAAGCGTATTGAGGTTCGCTTCCCCGACCCAACAGCCAACCCTTATCTGTCTTTTGCGGCATTGATGATGGCTGGCCTTGACGGTATTCAGAACAAGATTCACCCCGGTGAAGCGGCTGACAAGGATCTCTACGATCTGCCATCCGAGGAAGCTAAAGCTATTCCAACGGTTGCTTCCAGTCTGACCATGGCGCTTGATGCACTCGATGCGGACCGTGAATTCCTGACTCGTGGTGGTGTCTTCACCGACGATATGATCGATGCCTACATCGAATTGAAGAAAGAAGATATCGAACGTCTCGACATGACCACTCACCCCGTTGAGTTCGACATGTACTACTCGGTGTAAACAAACACCCTCAAGAAAAGCCCGCCTCGCGCGGGCTTTTTTTACTAAGGGTGAAAGGAGTAAAAGTACGTCACACCCACTATGCGGCCCTTCAGTAGACCCTGAGCGCGCCTCGCCAATGGAGAGTCCTCGATGCCAAAGATCTGCCGCAAATCCGCAACTAGCCTGCTGTTTGGCGGCCTGTTGTTGGTAAGCAGTTCATTTGGTATTGCACAAATCTACAAATACGAGGACGAACAAGGCAACGTAGTATTCAGCGATCGCAAGCCTACTGCCGGTGATCGGACCAAAGGGGTAGAAGAGGTAACACTCAAGGCCACCAATACAACGACTGCCACACCCCCACGGGCACCGAGCGATACGCCGGCAACACCTACCGAAGAGGCAGCCGTCTCCTACTCTACCGTCATTACTCAGCCAGCCTCAGGCTCTACCATTGCAATGGGACCGGGTAATTTTAGTGTCACCGCGCAGGTAACACCGCCCTTACAGGCGGGAGAAAAACTGCGCCTCAGCCTAGATGGTAACGCTGTTGTAATACCTCAAAAGAGTGGCAGCTGGGCACTTACCAACGTGTTTAGAGGTGCGCACACATTGGTTGTGGAGCGACTCAATCAAGACCTAGGGTCACTCCACCAATCTGCACCCGTTATGGTCTATGTACTGCGGCCCTCGGTGCGCCGCTGATGGTTGCCACCCATGATTAACCGCGACGACTTGCCAAGCGGCGCACCCACGAAGCACGCGTCGGATGCCAGCCTCGGTAACCCATTGCCCGCTGCGCAGCACGTCTTGCTTGCCAACGATTTTGACAGCGCCACACTCGATATGCTCGCCACCAGCATTGTATTGATTGATGGTGACTGGCGAGTATGTGCCATCAATCTGGCGGGAGAAACCTTGCTAGAAGCGTCGGCAAGCCGAGCCATGGGCGAGCCCCTCGACCACTTATTGGTGCTCAACAACGACTGGACGGCCCTGCTTGCGCAGGCCCAGCAAGAAGAGTTCCCAATGGTTCATCGGGGTCTCGAGCTACACCTGCGTAGCGGACAAGAATTAGCGGTAGACCTGACTCTTAGCCCCATACAACGCGATGGCGGCATTTACCTGTTACTCGAACTTTCCGCGGTTGACCGCCTGCATGCCATTAGCGAGGGCGAAAATCTATGGGAGGCACAGCAATCGCTGCGTCAAATTATTAAAGGGCTGGCACACGAGGTGAAAAACCCTCTCGGTGGTATTCGCGGTGCCGCCCAACTGTTAAGCAAAGAACTCCAAGACGCCAACCTGTCCGAGTACACCGACGTCATCATGGCAGAGGCAGACAGGCTGCGAACCCTGGTTGACAAAATGCTAGGGCCTCGGGAAAGACTTGACCTTAGAGCGACCAACATCCACGAGGTCACAGAGCGGGTACGCCAATTAATTCAGGCCGAGTCGCAGGGCAGTGTTTCGCTTGCACGCGACTATGATCCTAGCCTACCCGAGTTTAAAGCCGACCCGGACCAACTCACCCAGGTATTGCTGAATATCGTTCGCAACGCCTGGCAGGCCGTGGGGACACAGGGGCACATAACCCTACGTACCCGCTCCCGACGCCAGTACACACTGGGCGGTCACCGGCACAAATTAGTATGCGCAGTAGAGGTCATCGATAACGGTCCCGGTATTGCGGAAGACATTATGCCTCGACTGTTCCTGCCCATGGTAACCGGCCGAGCTAATGGTACCGGCCTGGGCCTGTCCATCGCCCAGATGATTGCCAATAGACACGGTGGGCTTATCCAGTGCCACAGTGAGCCCGGCAACACCACATTCACCGTGTTATTACCCATGGAGATTTAATAAGGATGTCAGCTACCCCACCATCTGGGTTGCAGATGATGATCGCTCCATTCGCTGGGTTGTCGAACGAGCGCTGTCAAATGCCAACTACCACTGCGAAACCTTTGATACCGCCGATGCAATGCTGGCAGCCATGAAATCCGCCTCGCCCGATGTTGTTATCAGCGATATTCGGATGCCGGGTACCGACGGTATTGGTCTACTCAGTAACCTAAGAGAGACACACCCCGGGTTGCCAGTAATTATTACAACGGCTCACTCCGATCTCGATAGTGCTGTGGTGTCTTATGAAGAAGGCGCTTTTGAATACCTTCCCAAGCCATTTGATGTCGACGAAATGGTCGCCACCGTCGAACAAGCACTCGCCCAGCGTCAAAGCAGTCAGAAGACAGCAATGGCGGCAGACGAAACCGAGAGCTCAGCAGAAATTATTGGCAATGCGCCAGCCATGCAGGAAGTCTTCCGAGCCATTGGGCGGCTAGCACAGAGCCATATCACGGTGCTGATCAACGGTGAATCAGGCACCGGTAAGGAACTGGTTGCACGGGCGCTACACCGTCATTCGCCCCGTGCCAAGGCCCCTTTTATTGCCCTAAATATGGCAGCCATCCCCAAAGAGCTAATGGAATCAGAGCTATTTGGTCACGAAAAAGGCGCGTTCACGGGTGCCACCAGTCGACGCGAGGGTCGCTTTGAGCAGGCCGATGGTGGCACGTTATTTCTCGATGAAATTGGCGACATGCCGTCAGAGACACAAACCAGACTACTGCGTGTTCTGGCCGATGGTGAATTCTTCCGAGTGGGAGGGATGACACCGGTGCGCGCCAACGTGCGCATTATTGCGGCAACGCATCAGGACCTTGAGTCATTGGTGCAAAGCGGGCAGTTCCGCGAAGATCTATTTCATCGACTCAATGTGATTCGCATTCATCTGCCAAGTTTATCGGAGCGACGCGAAGATATTCCCAAACTCATGCAGCATTTTCTCCGACGCGCCGCAAAAGGAACTTGAGGTAGAGGCCAAGGTGCTGGGAGAAGAGGCCGAGCGGTTCTTATGTCAACTGCCCTGGCCTGGGAACGTTAGACAACTTGAAAACACCTGCCGCTGGCTTACGGTTATGGCCGCCGGGCGGGAAATTAGCCTGGCAGACCTGCCTCCAGAGCTATTGCAGCCCACTCAGCATGTGACAGCGGGAGAAAGCCAAGGCGATAACTGGCAAAAAGTTTGCTCGCCAGCTGGGCACGCCTAAAGTTGGCCTCGGGAGAATCCAACGTACTGCGTCGAGCATTACCCGAATTTGAGCGCATTATGATTAGCGCGGCGCTTGAACACACCGACGGCAAGCGCGCAGAAGCCGCTGAACTGTTGGGCTGGGGCCGCAATACCTTAACGCGCAAGATCAAAGAGCTTGGCGACGGCTAGGCCCAAAATCTGCGTAAAAAAAACGGCGCCCTAGCGCCGTTTAGATTAGAACGTAAACGAAACTCAGTGCGTCGCGTCCTCGGCAGCCGCAGGCGCCTCATTTGCCTTTGCCGCCTCTTGAGCAAGCGCCTGGCGGTACAGCGCGTCAAAGTTGACCGGCGCCAGCATTAACGCCGGGAAGCCGCCTTTGGTTACCAGCGAGTCAATGTTTTCGCGGGCATAGGGGAACAAAATATTTGGGCCTACGGTCGCCAGTACCTGACGCAGCGGCTCACCCTCAATACCCAGCACAAAGAAAATGCCCGCCTGTTGCACTTCTACAAGGAAGGCGGTGTCGTCGCCGACTTTGGCAGTAATGGTAAGAGTCAGCACCACCTCATGGTTACCCTCTTCGTCAATGCGAGAGCTTTTGGTATTCAGGTCAACACTGACATTGGGTTGCCACGCCTGACGAAAAATCTGGGGCGTACTGGGAGACTCAAACGAGACGTCCTTGGTGTAAATACGCTGCAGAGTAAATTGCTGCTGGGGTGCTTGATCTTGTGCTGCGGCCTGTTCGTCAGCCATGAGGGTTCTCCTAGTGGTTCAGTGGTAATAGATTCATTAAAAGTGATTCGAATAGTTGCTTGGTTAATGATGGAGGCGAAGCTTAGCCGAGACTCGCGAGCAAAGCATCTAATTGGCCGGCGCGCTCCAGAGCGTGCAATTCGTCGCAGCCACCAATGTGGCGCTCCCCGATCCAAATCTGCGGGACACTGGTTCTACCGGCCTTAGCCGCCATATCACGCCGGGCCTGTGGGTCACCATCGACCGCTATCTCATGAAAGTTTAATCCCTTGCGGTTCAAAAGCGCCTTGGCGCTGACACAGAAGGGGCACCAGCGCGTGGTGTAAATAGTAACGGCAGACTGCATTAACCCGACACCACGGGTAGCTTGAGCGTGGTCCACTCCATCATGCCACCGGTCATTTTTTGCGCCCTTTCAAAGCCCGCAGCTCTCAACTGCTTAGTGGCGCCCGAAGCCGTCTGCCCCATTTTACAAACAACGATAATGGGCTTTTCTTTATATTTTTCGAGCTCGGTAACGCGAGTGGCGAGCTGTGCCAAAGGAATATGCAGCGCGTCCACAATATGTGCCTGCTTGAAATCCTTGCCGTCACGGATATCCAAAAAACACCGTCGTGACTATTAACCAGATTGATAGCCTGTTGGGGTGTGGCTGCAGGCCCGGCTTTGCGCGACTCATGCACAAATAGCATGGCCAGCACAACCACCAGCGCAAGCACTAAGGTCCATTGCTCAGATATAAATGCCAGAATGAGGTCAAATTGCACAGATTAGTCCAGGAAACATTGAGCGGATAACGTAAGTGAACTGACCCAGGGGAATATTTGAGCCAACTCTGCCGAGTATAGCGGTTTGCACTAGCACGCTCCAGCGCCCAATTTGGGCCTTTTGACGCAATAGACTTAGATCTTCGGGATTGGCCCTTGTAAACTACGCCACACTGTTTGCAGCAACGGTTAAGTCAGCAGCTCAGAAACTGACAGCCTGCAGCCTTTTTAATCCAGGACCCCAGCACCATGACTAACCCCAGTACCGGCCCCACTATGCTGATTATCCTTGACGGCTTTGGCTATCGAGAAGAGCGCAAGGACAACGCCATTGCCGCCGCCAATACCCCCAACTGGGATCGCCTCTGGCAAAAGGCCCCCCACACACTGGTGTCGGGTTCGGGGCTAGACGTTGGCCTTCCAGACGGCCAAATGGGCAACTCGGAAGTGGGCCATATGAGCTTGGGTGCAGGCCGCATTATCTACCAGTCGATTACCCGGATCGACAAAGCCATTGCCGACGGCGACTTTAGCGCTAACCCCGCCTACACCACCGCCATCGATAAGGCAGTCGCCCAAAACAAAGCCGTTCACATTTTAGGCTTGCTTTCGCCCGGCGGTGTGCACAGCCATGAAGAGCATATTTTTGCAGCTATTCGCATGGCAGGCGGCGCGCGGCGCCAAAAACATTTACCTGCATGCATTTCTCGATGGGCGTGATACGCCACCCAAAAGTGCCCAACCCTCTCTAGAGGCCGCACAAGGCGTTTTTGATGCCCTGGGTCAGGGCAGGATTGCGAGCGTTCATGGTCGATATTGGGCGATGGATCGCGACAACCGCTGGGATCGCGTTGAGAAAGCCTATGCCTTACTCATGGATGGTCGCGCTGATTTTCACTACGAAACCGCGGTTGATGCGTTAAATGATGCCTATGCCCGTGGTGAGACCGACGAATTTGTCGCCCCAAGCCGCATTGGCGAGGCAATCAACATGGAAGACGGCGATGCGGTGCTGTTTATGAATTTTCGTGCTGACAGAGCACGACAACTAACCCAGGCACTCGTCGATGCACAATTCACCGGCTTCGAGCGCAAGTCGCCACTGCCCACAACACATCTGGTTACCACCACACAATACAGCAGCGCGCTTGCATGCCCTATTGCGTTTCCACCCGACAACGTCCAAGACAGTTTGGGTGAAATTGTGGCCAAGCGCGGCCTCAAGCAACTGCGGATTGCAGAAACCGAGAAATATGCCCACGTGACATTTTTCTTTAGTGGCGGTCGAGAAGAAGCGTTTGATGGTGAGACTCGAACATTAATTGCTTCCCCGGATGTCGCCACCTACGACCTCAAACCCGAGATGAGTGCACCCGAGGTGACTGACGCGCTCATTGATGCCATTGCATCCAAAAGCTATGAACTGATTGTGGTGAATTTTGCCAATGGCGATATGGTGGGACATACGGGCAATTTTAACGCTGCCGTTAGCGCGGTAGAGGCACTGGACGCATGCCTAGGCCGTGTTGAGCAAGCGCTGCGAGAACATGGCGGCCAGGCACTGATTACCGCTGATCATGGCAATTGCGAGCAAATGCTTGATTACCAGAGTGGTCAGGTCCACACCCAACATACGACCGACCCCGTGCCACTTGTTCTTATTGGACACGAGACCCACGGGCTCTCGCCAGCAGGTGGCATTCTTGCCGATATTGCACCAACGTTGCTCGCAATGATGGCGATAGAGCAACCCTCGGCAATGACCGGCCGTAGCTTATTGGTCACGGGCGCCTAGTCGTTGTTGTGAAGGGTTTAGTCCAGCGCAGCGCTGACAGCGAGCGCAACCCATCTACACAAGGCAAGCATCTCAAGCGGTGTGCCTGGTTTAGCTTGTGTGCTTGGCTCTTGCTGCCCGTAGGGGCATTAGCGGATACCAAGGAGCAAGAGGCCGAGACTCGCCTCGTTGAGCTGCGCACACAAATTGCCGCGCTGCAAAAACGCATGGTGCAAAAGACCAGTGAAGGTAATGCCCTAGAAAGCCAATTGCGCGACGCCGACGTGCGCATTAGTGCCCTTGATCAATCATTGCAGCACCTTGAGAAAACCATTGCACAACAACTTGCCAAGCTCAGCACCCTAAAAACCGATCAGCAAGCGCTACAGCAGCAGCTTAGCGAGGCGCAAGGGGCTATGGACGCCGAGCTGCAAAATTTGTGGGCACTGCAACAGGGTGGCGGTTTAAAAATCTTGTTCGGCGACCAGAGTTTCGATCGACTCGCTCGCAATCTGGCCTACTACCGCCGTCTTCTGGCGACCCGACAGGAAAGCATTCAAGAATTTTCTGCCCTGTTGGATCGTGTTTTAGCCAATGCTAATTCTATTCAGACTACCCAGGCGCAACTCGCCGAACAGCGCGAAGCCACCACCTCGCAGCGTCAGCAATTAGTGGCTTTACAAGCAAGTCGGCGCGAGACGCTGGCCGATATCCGCCAATCTTTAACGACAGATACCGAGCGCAAACAAAAACTAGAAGCCGATGCCAAGCAGTTGTCTGAGCTGCTAAAAGAATTACGAACCACACTGGAGGAGCTGGATACACCAAGCTCCTATGTCGCCTTTGAGAAAGCTCGGGTGACATGCCCATGCCCGTTGCCGGCAAAGCAGCCAACCGCTACGGAGCTCAAAGGCTGTTGGCGACCTTCGCTGGCGTGGGTGGACCATTCCTGCAGTAGAAGGGGCCGAGATTCGTGCTATCCACCATGGGCGCGTTGTGTATGCCGATTGGCTGCGCGGGCAAGGCCTATTAATGATCATTGATCATGGCGGTGGCTACCTCAGCTTGTATGGCCACAACCGCAGCCTACAACGCGAAGTGGGCGACTGGGTTGCCCCCGGTGATGCCATTGCAACGGTAGGTAGCAGTGGTGGCGCGGAGTACCCCGGGCTGTACTTTGAAATTCGCCAGGACGGTGAGCCGGTAAATCCCGGCACCTGGATAAAGCGATGAGTGCCTCGCACGACCTTTCGGTTACACTGAGCGATCGCGAAAGAGAGAGATAGCCGCATGTCCGCTAACCATCACACCCTCCTTGCTGCCTACCTTGCCTGTGCCGTTGTCATGGGAGCGCTACCGGTTGTAGCCACAGCGCAGGACCCCCATGCACAAGCCGATACGGACATCCGCGAGGCTATCCCCCTTCAGGAGCTACAAACCTTTGCCGACGTATTCAAGCAAATCCGTGCCGGCTATGTTGAAGATATTCCCGATAGCAAGCTGTTTGAGTACGCGGTACGTGGCATGCTCGAAGGCCTAGATCCACACTCGGTGTATCTGACTAAGGAAGATTACAGCGACCTGCAGACAACCACCGATGGTGAATTTTCGGGGCTTGGCATAGAGATTGGGCGCAAGGGCAACTACATCGAGATCATTTCACCCATAGATGGCTCACCGGCCGCCAAAGCGGGCTTACAAGCCGGTGATGTCATTCTGAAGTTAGACAACGAGTCGGTGAAAGGCCTCAGCATTGATGAGGCGGTAGAAATTATGCGCGGCGCCATTGGCAGCCCTATCGTATTGGAGATTGGTCGCGCGGGGGAATCAAAACCTTTTGAGGTGACCGTGGTGCGCGACGCCATTCAGGTAGCCAGTGTCCGCTCTCGCATGATCACACCCGGCTATGGCTATTTACGAATTGCTCAATTTCAGCGCAACACCGGTGTGGAAGTAGCCGAAGCTGTAACCAAGCTCACAACAGAAGACGTGCTAAAGGGCCTGGTGGTGGATCTGCGCAACAACCCCGGGGGTGTTCTTGGGGCAAGCGTGGGCGTATCCGAGGTATTTTTGGATAGTGGACTGGTCGTTTACACCGAGGGTCGTCACCCCAGTGCCAAAGAACAATACCGCGCTAAGGAGGGCGACATGTTGGACGGCGCACCCATTGTCGTACTAATTAATGGTGGCTCGGCGAGTGCATCAGAAATTGTGGCAGGCGCGCTTCAAGATAGGGGCCGAGCCGTGGTTATGGGTACCCGTAGTTTTGGTAAAGGCTCGGTACAAACCGTGTTACCGGTGTCAGAAACCCGCGCGGTAAAGCTGACCACGGCTTTGTATTTCACACCCAATGGTCGCTCGATTCAGGCGGAGGGTATTGTGCCCGACATTGTGGTTGAACGCGGAACGCTCACCAGCCTTGAGGGCAAGCGCACCAAAGAGGCAGATTTGCGAGGTCGACTAGACAGTGCCGAGGCGGCGACAGCGCAGGACTTTAGTGCCGAGAGCGATACCCTCGCCACATTGCGCGATGAAGATAATCAGCTCTACGAAGCCATTACGCTACTGCGCGGTGTCAATTTGTTGAACCCCAGAAAGAGCGCGCAGACGCGTGAACAGGACAGTACAGTAAAGGATGAAGCCCCAGTCTCAGAATCGGGTACCCCCGGCCAAGAAACGAATAGCCATGAGCAACAAGGCGAGAGTCCGGAAACGCAAAGATGAAATGGCTAGCAGCGCTTGCGGCTGTAATCATGCCGGCGCTTGGGTACAGCAGTTGTCCCGCCCCCGGTTAAGGTCAGCTCGCCATTATTATTGATGATGTTGGCTACCATCGAGATCGGGGCATAGCCTTTGCCGAACTACCCGTACCGCTAACGCTCTCGGTCATTCCGGCCACCCCCCATGGCAAGGCAGTGGCGACCGACGCCTTAGCGAGGGGCAAAGAAATCATGGTGCACATGCCCATGACATCTCACCACAAACCCACAACCGATCCGCTGGCACTGACAGAGGACCTAAACGATGACGAGCTCGAGCGCGTTCTCAACAAAGCCATAGCGCAGGTACCGGGTGCAACCGGTATGAATAACCACATGGGCAGTGCATTAACCGAAAACCGCACCGCTATGCACAAACTTATGGCCTATCTGGCGAGGCAACAGTTTTTCTTTATCGACTCGCGCACCACATCGGCAACGGTCGCGGCTCAGATTGCACAAGCCCATAACATCCCGATAGCGTCCCGAGCCGTGTTTCTTGATAACACCCGCGAGCCTTCACAAATCGCCAACAAACTTGCCGAGGCCGTGGAAATCGCCCGGGCGCAAGGTCAGGCAATTGCCATTGGGCATGCCTATCCAGAGACGTTGAAACTACTTACCCAAGCACTGGTGCAGCTACCAACCAACGTCTTACTAACGCCGGCATCGGCTATTGCGCGCTGCCGTGCAACTCAAAGTCTTACATCAATACCCTGAGCGGCCATGTGTGCCTTGGCCTGCGGAATACTGTATTCGCCAAAATGAAAAATGCTGGCCGCAAGCACAGCATCAGCGCCGCCCTGCAATACGCCATCTGCAAGGTGTTGTAGATTACCTACGCCACCGGAGGCAATGATAGGAATATCCACCAAGTCGGATATTGCGCGGGTAATCGTTATCTCAAAGCCATCTTTGGTGCCATCGCGGTCCATACTGGTTAGCAGTAACTCCCCGGCTCCCAAGTCAGCCATTCGCTTGGCCCATGCGAGTGCCTCGATTCCCGTTGGTTTGCGACCACCATGGGTGAAGAGCTCATAACGTGGAGCATCAGGCGTATAACCGCCGCTATCACTTACGCGCTTTACATCCATAGCAACCACTATGCATTGGGTGCCAAATCGCGATGCGGCGTCGGCGACTAACTGCGGGTTGTGAATAGCGGCGGTATTGATGCTGACTTTGTCAGCACCGGCATTAAGCATGGTTCGAATGTCATCGACCGATCGAATTCCTCCGCCCACTGTTAGCGGAATAAATACCTCCCGGGCCATTTGCTCAACTGTATGAACAGTTGTATCACGCTCTTCATGACTGGCGGTTATATCGAGAAAGGTAATCTCATCGGCACCCTGCTCGTTGTAGCGGCGGGCAATTTCCACTGGATCACCCGCATCGCGAATACCAACAAAGTTGACGCCTTTAACCACTCGACCACAATCGACATCGAGGCAGGGAATAATGCGCTTAGCGAGAGTCATTGGCTTTGATTCACACCGCTGTCAGCCAGTGCCTGCGCCTCGGCAAGGTTAATGGTGCCTTCGTAAATAGCGCGACCGGTAATTGCCCCGGCAATGCCCGCATCCGAATAGGGAGCCAGTGCGCGGATATCATCAAGGTCCGTAATCCCGCCGGACGCGATAACAGGCACAGACGAGGCGCGAGCCATCTCAACAGTGGCATCTACATTGACACCCTGCATCATTCCATCCCGAGCAATATCGGTGTACACGATAGCGCTCACCCCAGCTTGCTCCAGTGATTTTGCCAGCTCAGTGGCGGCAATGGTGCTGAGTTCGGCCCAGCCATCGGTGGCAACCAACCCGTCTTTGGCATCGATACCAACAATAACCTTACCTGGAAATTCTCGGCAAGCTAAGCGCACAAACTCGGGCTCTTTGACCGCCTTGGTACCAATAATGACGTAGCTCACGCCAGCGTCCAGATACTGCGCAATGGTGGTTAGATCACGGATACCGCCACCTATTTGAATAGGTAGTTCAGGATAAGCTTGGGCAATGGCTTGCACAGCAGAGGCGTTCACCGGCTCGCCCTCGAAAGCGCCATTGAGATCGACCAGATGCAGTCGGCGCGCGCCTTCATTGACCCAGCGCGTCGCCATGGCCAAGGGATCGTCAGAAAATACGGTGCTTTCCTCCATAAGGCCCTGCCGGAGTCGCACGCACTGACCGTCTTTGAGATCTATTGCAGGGATTACTAGCATTTTCCATTCCACGTTAAAAAGTTACGCAACAAGCGCAGCCCCACATCGTGACTTTTCTCGGGGTGAAACTGCACGGCAAATAGGTTATCTCGGGCCAGTGCTGCACAGCCCGTTACACCGTAGTCAAAGGTGCCAGCCACAAGGGCATTGTCCCGGGGCGCAACCCAGTAACTATGTACAAAATAGAACCGGCTATTGTTTTCGATACCCTGCCACAGAGGGTGGTTGCGCGTTTGCCCAACATGATTCCAGCCCATATGCGGGACTTTGAGCCGCTGACCCTGGTGGTCAGTATGGTTGTGCCCAAAAAACCGAACCTCACCGTCAATGATGTTGAGGGTGTCAACACCACCGTTTTCCTCTGAGCGGCTCATTAAGGCCTGCATACCCACACAAATAGCAAGGATGGGTTTGTGGCCATCGGCAAGCGCGTCACGCAACAACTGATCGCATCCCAAACGCTGCATTTCTTGCATGCAGTCGCCTATGGCACCCACCCCCGGAAACACCACGTGATCGGCCCGCGCAATAGCCGCCGCGTCATTGCTGACAACGACTTCACCGGCACCGGCTACCTCAAGGGCGCTGGCGACCGAATGCAGATTGCCCATGCCGTAGTCAATAACGGCGACACTGGCTGCCACGGCGTTAGAGCACCCCTTTGGTAGAGGGGGTCATTCCCGCCATTGCTGGATCACGGCTTAGTGCCATGCGAAGCGCTCGGCCAAAGGCTTTAAATACTGTCTCTGCCTGATGGTGGGCGTTGTGACCGCGCAGATTATCAATGTGTAACGTCACATTGGCGTGGCTCACAAAACCCTGAAAAAACTCGACAAACAAATCGACATCGAAGTTACCGATAGCCGCGCGGGTAAACGGCACCTCAAAGGTGAGCCCTGGACGGCCAGAGAAGTCGACCACCACTCGCGACAGTGCCTCGTCAAGGGGCACATAGGCGTGGCCGTAGCGGAGCAAGCCTTTTTGTCACCCACGGCCTTGGCAAAGGCTTGACCCAAGGTAATGCCAATATCTTCAACGGTGTGGTGGGCATCGATGTGCAAGTCACCCTGTGCTTTAACCGTTATATCCATCATGCCATGACGCGCGATTTGATCGAGCATGTGTTCGAGAAAAGGCACTCCCGTGTCAAACTGGGCCTTGCCCGAGCCATCTATACACAGATCAACGCTGATCTGGGTTTCGAGGGTATCCCGGCTAACGCTGGCGCTGCGCACTTGGCTGGCATCGGTCATGTGAGGTTCCTTTCGTCAGGTCTGCCCGCAAGCAGATGATGAGGCGAACTCGGCCGATGGCGGCCAGCACGCTACACTAGGGCGCGAATTGTATCCAAAGACCGGCCAGAGTTCACGCCAACTAATCCGGTCTTATAAACAGGCCACTGCTCACCATGGTAACCAGCAAAACCCCTCTCGCAACGACAGCACTCGAACCGACACCACCAGGCGACGCTAATTTTTCGCAGCGCATCCTCACATGGTTTGATGCGCATGGCAGGAAACATTTGCCCTGGCAGCAAAACATAACGCCGTACCGCGTTTGGATATCGGAGATCATGTTACAGCAGACCCAAGTAGCCACTGTCATCCCCTACTTTGAGGCGTTTCTGGCGCGCTTTCCCTCGGTGCATACGCTAGCCGCAGCTAGTCAAGACGATGTGCTTGGTCTGTGGACTGGACTGGGCTACTACTCGCGGGCGCGTAATCTACACAAAGCCGCGCAACAAGTGGTCAGCGAATACGCCGGCGAGTTTCCGGCGAATACCGCGTTACTCGAAACACTCCCGGGTATTGGACGATCAACGGCAGGAGCTATTGCCAGCATTAGCATGGGGCTACGAGCGCCAATACTCGATGGCAATGTAAAACGCGTACTGGCGCGCCACCATGCACTGGCTGACTGGCCGGGCAAAGCCAGCACCCTAAAGCAGCTGTGGGACTTGGCTGAGAAGTACACGCCCCATGATCGGGTTGCCGATTACACCCAAGCCATTATGGATTTAGGGGCGACACTGTGCACACGTAGCAAGCCCGTTTGCGGAACCTGTCCAGTTGCGACGAGCTGTCAGGGGCTTTCGACCGGCAACCCCACCCAGTTTCCAGGGAAAAAGCCCAAGAAGGCGTTGCCCACCCGCGAGACCACATTTGTCATCGCCCAAAACCCTCAGGGCGAAGTATTCATGGAGCAGCGCCCGAGTCAGGGAATTTGGGGTGGCTTGTGGAGCTTTCCTGAGGTCGCCGATGCCGATGAGATCGACGCGTGGTGTTTCACCCATATCGGACAAGCGCCACTGTCGTTAAGCTGTGGCTCACAGCTCAAACACACCTTTAGTCACTTTCATTTGGCAATTTGGCCGGTTTATGTGGCTGTTGAGTCGCCCTTCAATGGCATTGCCGGTAATAGTAACCATCGCTGGTTGGCGCCGGCGGATATGAATAGCCTGGGTCTCCCCGCCCCTGTGGTTAAAATATTGCGCGAGTTAGCAACCAAGCCTTAACTAACGGCAGAGCCGACCCGACGGCTTTGCGCTTGAAGTAGGTTATGATGTTCAGTCAACCGCCGCGGCTATGGCGCTGATTGCATGGCCACCTTCGGCTGCGTCAATTGGCTAGAACCGTCAGGTAATCAAACTGGACACAAGCATGAGTCGAACTGTTTTTTGTAGCCGCTATCGCGAGGAGCTGGAGGGATTAGATCGACCGCCCTTGCCAGGCCCAAAAGGTCAGACCATCTATGAACAGGTCAGCAAAAAGGCCTGGCTTGAGTGGCAGGCCGAGCAAACCATGCTGATTAACGAAAAGCATTTAAGCCTGCTTGACCCAGAGGCGCGGCAGTTTTTGCAAGGTGAAATGGATAAGTTTCTAGCGGGCGAGCAACATGAGCGAGCCGAAGGTTACGTCCCCCCATCGGAGTAAACGCCCGTCTGCGAAAACGCGTAGAATAGCGGCCAAGTGGCACCGCTGAACCCTGGTTATCGGAATTTTTTTATGCGTATTCTCCCTTGGGCTATTACTGTCAGCGTTTGTTTTGTTGTTACCGGCGCACTCACCGGTATTAAATACCTACAAATGTCAGCCGCTATGGCGATGGCAGAGAATTTTCCACCCCCTACGCCGTTGTCACCGCTGAATCTTTAAGCGCAAAACCCTGGACGCCGGTGCGTCAGCTCACTGGCACCGTTCGCGCACCTGAGTTTATTCAAGTTGCCGCCGAGGCCACGGGGCGTGTGGTAGAGCTGCCTATTACAGCCGGCAATGTGGTTGAGCAAGACCAGGTTATTGTGCGCTTGTTTGACGAAGATCTGCAGGCCCAGCGAGAAGCCCTACAGGCCGATTTGAATCTGGTCAATGTGCAGCTAGAGCGCACCCAAAAGCTCAAAAAGCAATCACTGGCCTCGCAAGATCAATTAGATACGTTACTGGCGCGGGGCGAGAGCTTGCGTGCGCAAATTGCAGCCTCGGATGCACAGCTAAGCAAGCTCACCCTCCGTGCGCCGTTTACGGGCCGACTGGGCATCTACACCCAGAGCGTGGGCGATCTCATGCGCGCGGGTGATGTATTGACTACGCTCACCGGTGTCAGCAGCACCCGCTGGATAGACTTTAAAATTCCTCAGGGCGTTGCACGAGTGGCGGTAGGGGATACCGTCCGTCTAAAGTCGCTTGACGATGTGCTACTGGGCGACGCGCGGATCATCGCGGTTGCAGACGCGCTGACCCCCGGCTTGCGCGCCTTTGATGTGCGCGCCGAGATTGCCGATGCAGGTCTGCGGCATGGCGAGCTGGTCATGGTAGAGGTGCGCACACGGGATGCAAAAATGGCGTTTGCACTGCCGGGGCCGGCGATCCGCTGGGACGCCGAGGGCCCACACGTGTTTGTGCTTAATGACGCCGAGCCCGATGCGCATGTAAAACACCGCGCCCAAATACGCCGGGTTGATGTGCTGGGCGCTCAAGATGGGTTGTTGTTTGTACAAGGTGAGCTTACCGGTGGCGAGCTCATTGCCAGCCAAGGTGCGTTTAAACTGCACGATGGCAGTCTGGCGCGTATTGCAGGCGAGGCACGCGGGCAATGATAGCGCACCCTGAAACAGTACCGCGCTGGACAGACCTGTTTGTCAAACGCCCAGAGGTGGCGGTGGTGTTGTCACTGGCTTTGCTCTTGATTGGCCTGCGCTCGCTAAGCGAATTGCCGGTTATCCAGTTCCCCGTTATCCAGAGCTCGTCACTGGAAATAAACACCATTTACCCAGGTGCAAGTGCCTAGACCGTGCGCGGCTTTGTCTCAGAGCCCATTGAGCGGGTCGCTGCTAGCGTGCCCGGTGTGGATTATGTGGAGTCCACGACCACCAGCGGCCGAAGTTTGGTTAAGGTGTGGCTTAAGCTCAATGAAGACAGTACCGATGCGCTGGCGGAGCTCAATACCCGACTTAGCCAGATTCGCTACGAGCTTCCCGACGGCACCGAAGACCCAGCCATTGATGTGGTTCGTGCTGATAGTCCTTACGCGTCGTTTTACCTGGCGCTTTCAGTGCCCGAAGGCGAGACCCGTGCGTCCATTACCGATCTTATGCAGCGCGATATTCTGCCCCGCCTTACGTCAATTCCCGACGTGCAAAATGCGATTAACTCGGGGATCCGCCCAGCGATGCGTATCTGGCTTGATAGCGCACGCATGGCGGCACTGGATATCAGTGCCAGCGACATTCAAACGGCGCTGCGCCGCAACAACGTTATAAGCACGCTGGGGCGCGCACAAAATAACGCCCAGCAAATTGACTTGGTAGCCAATACCGAGGCGCGAACACCGGCAGATTTCGCCAACATTGTATTGCGCAATGAGGCGGGTGTTGATGTACGCCTGGGCGATATTGCCATGGTTGAATCGGGTGCCGAAGAAGCAAGCCAACTTACCCGTTATGGCACTAATGCGGTGGTGTTTATTGGTATTTATCCGGCGCCGGGGGCCAACGAGATTGCGGTGGCCGACGCCCTGTACGCTGAGATTGAAGCCATTAATGAAACCCTGCGCGATGACCTTGAGTTCTTTATTGGTTACGACGTTACGCTTTATATGCGCAATGCGCTTAAAGAGATTTTTATTACGCTCGCCGAAACGATTGTGCTGGTTGGGTTTGTAGTTGTAGCGCTGATGGGCTCCTTTCGCACCGCCCTGGTACCGCTACTGACTATTCCGATTTCACTGCTGGGTGCCACAGCCGCCATGTCGATTATGGGTTTCTCGCTCAATCTGTTAACCATTTTGGCAATCGTGCTCTCGGTAGGACTGGTGGTTGATGACGCCATTGTGGTGGTAGAAAACGTGGCGCGTAACCTGCGAGAAGGCATGACCCGAAAGCAGGCGGCGCTTGCGTCGTCCCGGCGTTTGCTGGCACCGATTATTGCCATGACCGTAACCCTTGCGGTGGTGTACGCCCCTATTGGCATTCTCAGCGGTTTGACCGGGGTGTTGTTTAAAGAGTTTGCTTTTTCACTCGCGGTGGCGGTGCTTATTTCGGGAGTTGTTGCTATTACCCTCTCACCCATCATGAGCGCATGGGTCTGTCCCGATCAGGGGCATGAAACGCGAGCAACTCGGTGGGTGAACAAGCGCTTTGACAGCTCTTCACGCGTTTATGCAAAGGTTGTGGATTTATCGCTTAAATACCGTTGGCAACTTATCGCGGCGGGCTTGTTTTTTAGTCTCCTCACGGTACCCCTTTACCTTTATTCGCTGAAAGAGCTGGCACCTGTCGAAGACCAGAGTGGTCTCACCATCGTGGCCGATGCCGCTCCTGACAGCGCGCTAGAGGATACCTATGACAGCATGCGCTCTGTAGTAGAAAAGCTAGGAGGCTATGAGGGCGCGCTGGATATGTGGCACGTGGTGCTCCCCTCGGGCGGGTACGGGGGCCAAGACTTTGTCGAACCCAATCAACGCGATTGGGCGCTGCAAGATCATGTGTTCACCTTATACGATGACTTGAAACAAATTCCTTCCCTAAGCGTGTTCCCTATTTTAGATTCGAGCCTACCCAGTGCGGGCCAATTTGACGTTGAGGTGGCCATTAGCAGCTCTGACGATGCGGCCACAATGCTCGGCTACGCCCAACAGCTTGTTACAGCGGCGGAAGAGTCGGGCCTGTTTATGTTTGCCGATACCGACTTGCGCGTTGATTTAGTTCAAGCCCGCATTGATATTGATAAGCAGCGCGTCGCTGATCTGGGCATGACCTTGGGTGATATTTCTGACCAAATTGGGCTACTTAACAGCGAAGCGTACATTACGCGGTTTGACGACCGTGGTCGTGCTTATCGAGTGATTCCCAAAGTCGCCCGAGATGAACGCGACTCACCTGAGGCAATACTCGATTTACCTATACGCACACCCACCGGGGACTTGATTCCCTTGGGCGCGCTGGCTTCACTTAAGCGCATTACCGCACCCCGTGCACTTACTCGTTTCCAGCAAAAGAATGCCTTTAAAATTTATGGTGGCGTGATTCCGGGCACCACCAAGGAGCAGGGACTCGCGTTTATCGAGGCTAAAGCGGCAGAAATTCTGCCAGCCGGCTACGTTGTCGATTACACCGGTGAATCCCGCGAGATTCGCAGCGAGGGCAATACACTGCTAGGCGTCCTCGTTATTGCCATGGCATTGGTGTTTTTTGTCTTGTCCATTCAGTTCAACAGCTTTCGCGATCCGCTCATTATTTTGCTGGGGTCTATTCCACTGGCGCTGTTCGCAGCGCTAATCATTACCTTCACCAATCTAACGACCATTAACATCTACTCTCAAGTAGGGCTTATTACGCTTGCGGGCTTAGTGGCCAAAAATGCCATTCTCATTGTGGAGTTTGCCAACCAAGCCCAGCGCGACGGGCTAGCCAAGCTAGACGCTATTCGCGCGGCCTCGGCCAGCCGGTTACGCCCGGTATTAATGACCACCGGTGCAACCGTGCTCGGTCACTTCCCGCTGGTCTTGGTTAGTGGTGCGGGCGCCGAAGCGCGCAACAGCATTGGCTTTATCCTGGTGGTGGGCATGCTCATAGGCACCTTCTTCACCCTGGTGTTGCTACCCGCCATTTATGCAGTACTCGCCTCGGACCACAGCGGCGACGCGGCCAAGGTGGCAGATGAGACCATTACACCCACCGCCACAGAGATTGTGTAACAGGTGCTTGACCTAGCGAGTGCACACAGCTTTAATACGCGACCTCGCACATAGCCCAGATAGCTCAGTTGGTAGAGCAGGGGATTGAAAATCCCCGTGTCGGCGGTTCGATTCCGTCTCTGGGCACCATATCGATGCCACAGACTCTTTAAAGTTTAGGCAAGAGCCTCGCTAGTACGCGGGGCTTTTTTATGCGCAACTGCCTGTTTTATGCGCAACTGCCCGCGCCTTGATTAAACCCATATCGGGCCCCACCTCCACGCCAAACTCCCAGCAAAGCAACGCGTATGTTCATCTTGAGTAGTCTGTAATCTGATACCACAGAGACAGAAAAGTCGTCCATTGCGATAGATTGAAGCTATCGGTATTTAAAAAATCCGATTCGACTCTATATCGTAAAAAGACAATCAGGCCCGCACATAACAGCGGCCTCAATGGCGTTAGGGAAGACACCATCCATGAACAAAAAAACAATCAATCTCGCGGCCACGCGGCGCAAATTGTGGCGGCTGCTGTTGCCCGAGAAGGATTTTTGTGGGTAATCGTTGTGTATGGCCTGGGGATCAGTCTGCTAACGCTGGGTGTGCCCATTGCTGTACAAACGCTGATCAACACCATCGCAAACATTGGCTCCCTGCGCGCCGTTTACGTTTTAGCGGGTACCTTGTTCCTCATCCTGTTTGTCTCGGGGTGCTCAGCGCCCTGCGAATGTGGACGGTAGAACTGTATGAGCGCCGGGTATATGCCCGATTAACCGCCGAAATCAGCTATCGCATTATTCGCGCACCGCACAGTTTTTTTGAGGGTCGACGCAACGCAGGCATAACCGACCGCTATTTTGACATTATGATTCTTCAAAAAAATGTCCCGCGCCTGCTGGTTGATGGTTTCACCCTGGTGCTCCAAATGCTAGTGGGCTTTACGCTGGTATCGTTCTACCACCCCTGGCTTTTTTTATTCAACAGCCTGACATTGGGGTTTATGGCGGCAATATGGCTAATTTGGTCAAGAGGCGCTAAGCGCACAGCGCTTGAACTATCCAAGGCCAAATACGCAACGGCCAAATGGTTAAACGACCTGGAATTTGCCCACGAGTTTTTTAAATCCACCCGCCATGTAGAGCTTGCAGGTCGAACTACCGAAAACCGCAGCCATCAGTTCATCACAAGTCACGCGGCGCACTTTGGCTTTACCTTCCAGCAAGCCGTCATGTTCCTGCTGCTCTATGCACTGGGAAGCGCAGCGCTTTTGGGTCTTGGTGGCTGGCTGGTCACCAACGGCGAACTATCTATTGGTCAGCTGGTCGCCGCCGAGCTCATCATGGCATCGGTATTTTTAGGCCTGTCTCGATTTGTCAGCTATTTAAAGTCCTACTATGAGCTATATGGGGCGGCCGATAAAATCACCGAATTACTGTCCATCCCCCAAGAGGGTGAGCAAGCTCAGGCTAAAGCTGTCTTGGCCTCGGGTGCGCTGCGCTTCAACGAGGTGATACTCAAGCGAGACTCCCGAGAATGCATTTTGGACGTAGCCATAGCACACGGGGCCAAGGTGTACGTGCAAACCAACGAAGCCTGGATGCAACGCAAAGTGCTTAACGTGCTGCGCTTTTATGAGGAACCCATAAAGGGATGGGTAACCATTGATGACAAGTCACTCTCAGATATTGATCCGTTCGAGCTACGACAGCTGATTTACAGTGTCGACCGGTCACTGATTGTTGAGTGCTCAATAAGGGACTATTTACAGCTAAGCGCACCCAAAGCAGATACCGCTGCTATTCACAAAGTGCTCGCTGATATTGGGCTGTGGCCAGTTATTAGCGCCCTGCCTGAACAGCTAGACACACAGCTTTCGGCCCTTGGCGCACCGTTGCAAAGTGTTGAAGTACTGTTGCTCAAACTAGCGGCCGCCATTTTGTGTCAGCCAAAAATTCTGGTGCTCAACCAGCGCTTTGATAACTTATTGGGCGACTCACGCGAGCAGGTCATGGGCGTTTTAGAGGCCCAGCCGTTTACAGTGCTCTACTTCACAAGTCGCCCAGATGAGCGCTTCTTCGACCAAACACTTGCACTAGTTGCTACTGCGGTGGACCGCGCCTACTTGGGGAGCGATGCGCATGTCTGACTTCAGAACGCAGTATTTTGAGCACATGACAACGCTCAAGCGTATGGCAATGCCACGAGTTCAGCGTGTCTTGGCACTCATGCTACTCGGTGCCATTGCACTAGCGCTCGGCATTCTCTGGTCGGTGCCTTGGATCCAGACCGCTTACGGCGAGGGACAGGTAGACACCCTCAATCCCAATCAACGGGTTCAAGCTATCTCTGCACTGGTACCCGGACAAGTGCAAACATGGCATGTTCGTGAGGGCCAAACGGTCAAGGCAGGGGACCCCATTGTCACCCTTGTCGATTCTGATCCTGCGCTTATCCAACGGCTGGACAATCAAATAATTGCAGCGCAGCAACAAAGAGACGCGCAAGTTATTGCCCTGACGACGGAACAAAATAATCTTGAGCGCCAACAACGGCTGCGCGAACAGGGCCTTAAGTCCCAGCGAGATATTGAAACCGCACAGGTAGATATTCAAAAGATTCGTGCGGAAATTGCCAAAATCGATGCCGAACTTAACCGCCTGCAGGTGCAAAAGGCGCGACAATCTCTGCAAACCAAGGTTGCTCCTCGCGATGGCACTATCTTGCGGCTAATGTCCTCTGGTGGCGCAACCTATATCAAAGAAGGCGACATCCTGGCGTCATTTATTCCCGACGGCGTGACTCGCTCGGCGGTCATTGCCGTGCGCGGTTTAGACGCACCGCTCATTTCTGAGGGCGATGAAGTGCGCCTGCAGTTTGACGGCTGGCCCGTGTTTCAGTTCAGCGGCTGGCCCGACATGGGGGTTGGTACTTTCCAGGGCGTTGTGGACTTTGTAGAGCCGGTAGCCGATCAAGCGGGGCGGTTTCGCGTTTGGGTAAAGCCGCACCCCAATGAAGCGGCATGGCCCAATCCTAACTACATTCGCTTGGGTAGCCGAGTTCGCGGCTGGGTTTTGCTGAAAGAGGTAAGACTAGGCTACGAGTTGTGGCGCCAACTTAACAACTTTCCCCCAACAAACCGTCAAGCGAGTCGACCTAGACCATGCAACGATTCCCTTGGTTTCGATGGCCTGTATTAACGGCCGCGCTTTTCTGGTGCTCAGCGTTATCTGCGGCATCGCCAACAGTTGGCGAGCTGGTACTGATGATCCAGCGCTATCACCCCGAATACCTTGCCCAGCAAGCGCGGACAGAGAAAATTGGTAGCGAACGCGACCAGGCAGACGCCGCCTTTGATTTGCGCATTGTCCAGGATACCTATGCGCGCACCTCCGGATACTACGATGGCACCTATCTTGAACAACAGATTGTGCAACCCCTGCCATCAATGAATGCTCAGGTGTTTGGCCGATACCGACTGGCGGATGGCGATTTCCCGATCTATGAGGCCGAGTATCAAACCCTTGATAAGGGCGAGGCGAGTCTTGGCGTAAAGTTATCACTCCTTCAAAACCGCGAAACCGACAAGCGACGACTTGCGCAAGTGTCAGCGGCGTGGCGCCTCATGGAAGCCGAATCCAAACAGCTTGCTAATCTTAATAAGCTGATTTACCAAGGTGTGTCGGCCTACTTACGCTGGTACCAAAGTCACCAAAAATTAGCCGTGGTCAACGACTTATTGGCGCTAACGCAAGCACGGCTAGGTGGCATTAAAACGCGTGTCTCTAGCGGAGATCTTGCGCAGATAAACCTTACTGAATTTGAAACCACACTGGTGCGCCGGCAACTATTAGAGCAGGAAGCCTTGCAACACTTCCGCTTAGCACAGCGGCGGCTGAGCTATTTTTGGCGCACCGCCGATGCGGTAAGTTATCAGGGCAATACCATTGGCACGCCGCCCAGCGACATTGCCTGGCCTTTTGGTGTGAACGCCTCTCGCCGTTTAAACGACTCGGCCTTTAGTGAGGCCATCAATGCGCACCCTGCCGTAGATGCACTGGCTGCCAAAATTGAGCAAGCGCGCAACAAACGCCAACTGGCCGAAAACGAAACACTGCCACAACTGGACCTAGAGTTTAAATTGGCACGTGATTTGGGCGACGGCATAGAAGCGCTAACGGGCAACGAATCGGTATTGGGTTTGTCCTTTTTTATGCCCGTAGGACAGCGCGCTGCCAAGGCACGCCAGGCGAGTGCGAGCGCCGAAATTCGCGCACTCGAATACGACCTGCAGGTGCTCAAAGAGCAGTTGCGTCGAGACGTCGATCTCAGTCTCAACGCGCTGGATTACGCCCGCGATATTCTGGCGCTTAGCCAGCAGCAAGAATCCCTTGGAGAAACCCTGCTCACCCAGGAGCGAGCGCGTTTTGAAGAGGGCGTTAGCGATCAGTTCCTGTTGATTACCCGCGAAACTACCGCGTTACAGGCACGCCTGAAAACCATTGATGCCGAGATAGAAGTACGGCGGCATGAGCTGGCGCTTCATGCAACCTTGGCAAGCCTACATAACGACCCCCAGGCCTAAATTGCTATTGAGAAACAGCCGCCGGTGTCAGGTTCGACACTACACCATGAACCCGACAAAGAGATCTGTAGATGCATCCCGGGCCGCCCGCCAGCTACTTACTGGCAGACGCTCCAGGGCATTCGCTTAATGCCAGCAAGCACCTGCCAAGCGTCCCTAGCTCAATGCACGATCGTCGAATGTGTGTAGCGGTAGGGGTTGGCCAGGCATCAAGCGAATTCCGTGGAGCGACTGAAAGATGCCTGCCGGTGTCGGCCCGGGCATGACTCCAACAACCCGAAACGAAATCCGCAGATCCGTCCCAGGCCGCCCGCCAGCTACTTACTGGCAGACGCTCCACGGCATTCGCTTAATGCCAGCAAGCACCTGTCGGGCGTCCCTAGCTCAATGTAGGATCGGCTATTCGAGCAAAACGAGGGAAGGTTTCGCCGTTAACAGTGACGGTCTCGACAAACATATCGAGGGGTCTCACCCAGAGGGCGCGGTCACCATACAGGGGTCGGTACACAACGAGTAGCTCTTCGGACTCCGAGTGTCTGGCCACATCAATGACTTCGTACTCGCCGCCCTTGTAGTGCACATAACGGCCGGGCTCAGGTACCTTCACGATCACTCCTGTAGACCGCCAAAGGCCTCAAGCAATAGCGGGTTAAGCTCGGCAAGGGCCTCGGACATCAGCAAAAAGTCGGCGTCACGGCGCGCCAGCATGTCGTCTTTCAACTCGTCGTTGGCACCGAGGAGCTCCTCGCCAAATTTTAATCGACGAAGCACTAAGTCAGCGCCCAACACAAAACTCAGCCGATCTTGATAAGTTAGCGCCAAACGCTGCACTTGTTTTCCTGACTCAATGTGTGACCGAATCTCGTCGCAGTCCAGCATCATGCTACGCGCACGAACCACGCCGCCATCTTCCCCCGGCTCGACGAGATCGGCCTCGGTGCCCAGTTCAAACCCATCGGGCAGTGCGCTATGAAGTAACCACTCACTCATGACTACCGCGGGATTTTTTCGTGTTGTGGGCAACTCGGCAGGCAGACTTCCCAGGGCGTCTCGCAGCGCACTTAAGACGTCTTCACAGCGCGGAGCGCTGGCGTTGTTTACCCACAGCCATCCGGACTGTTCATGAATCAGCGCATCAATGGCTTTACTGCGTGTGAAGGCGCGAGGCATGAAGTCTTGTGTGACCTCGTCAGCAATAGTCATTTTTTCCTTGCGATAAACCTTGCGACTTTCGGCGGTTTGAATTTGCGCCACGCGGTTGTTCACCTCATCGCGAATTACCGAGGTTGGTAGTAGCTTTTCTTCTCGCTTCAATCGAACCAACCAAAATGGGCCAGCTGCATGCACCAGTGCTTCTGCCGAATCAGCCAAGGCACCCACCCAACCCGTGCTCTGAGGCTGGGCGGGACGACAGGGAACAAACGGTCGCGAGGACAAACGCTGCGCTAATTCCTCGGCATTTAAACCAAGACGTTCGGGCAGACGGTAGGGACTGACATTGCGAAACCACATAAAAAGTTGAACTCATACGAAGAGGGTTAAGGTGCGACAAACACGCCGAAGCAAGGTTTAGTGTACCTTGAAGCTAGGGCTGTAGGTGAAACTTAAGCGACTAACTGACGGCCGAATTCGCCCCAATCGCGACAGCCGGCTAACAGCGCTACAATCGCCACATCTTAATACGGGAGCCACCATGCGCTACTTACACACGATGATTCGGGCCAGCGATCTCGATGAGACGCTTGATTTCTTTTGCGCCAAGCTGGGCCTAGTAGAGGTTAATCGTTTCGACAGCGAGCAGGGTCGATTTACCTTAGTTTTTCTTGCGGCACCCGCAGACGTTGATGCCGCGCGCGAGGGCAAGAGTCCACTTCTGGAGATTACCTATAACTGGGATACCGAGGCCTATGATAGCGGCCGCAATTTCGGCCACCTCGCCTACCGAGTCGATAACCTCTACGAGGTCTGTCAGCGGCTTATGGACAGTGGCGTTACTATTAATCGCCCACCTCGCGATGGATACATGGCGTTTGTACGCTCCCCCGACGGAATCTCGATTGAGCTTTTACAAGAGGGTGAAAGCCTGCCTCCACAGGAGCCCTGGTCATCCATGGACAACACGGGCAGCTGGTGACGCCTCAGGCGCGCAGGAAATCCAAAGCCAGCGCGCCACTCGTTCCCCTTGCTGTTCAACCGTTTCAAGTGACGCCAACCCGGCAGTCACTCGTTCATCGCCAATCATAGGACGCCTGAACTCCATAATTGCTCGGGAATAGGCGGGAATAAACTCGGGATGACCCTGAAAAGTCAGGACGTTTTGGCCAATGCGTAACCCAGCAATCTCACAATGGCTGTTAGAGGCTATTACCTGGGCTTCTTCAGGGGCTCGCATGACCTGATCCTGATGAGACGCTATCAGGCACAGCTTGCTACCCGCGCCGTCTGCGATCAGCGCTGGGTCGGCAACATCGTAGCGATGCACACCCACCCCCCAGCCATTGGGTGACTTATCCACCACGCCCCCCAACGCCTGAGCAATAAGCTGGTGCCCAAAGCAGATACCTATGAGCTTGCGCTTCTCTGCATGGTACTGACGGATCAACGCCTCCAGACTGCGTATCCAGGGTTTGTCGTCATAGGCACTGCTTTTTGAGCCGGTGATAACAAAACCACTAATAGCGTCAATGTTAGTAGGTAACTCACCCTGCTCTACATCCCAGGTTTCAAAGGTCAAAGAGGGGTCTACGCGCTTAAACAATTGCTCAAACATATCGGGGTATTCGCCGTAAGTGGGCACCCACTCAGGCCGTACTGCATCGGTTTTTAAAATACCTATTTTCATGTCACACCTAGCAAGCTTGAGACCTTATGTTACCGCGTCACCTCGCTCTGCGCTTACCCCCAAGTGGGTGCGTCAAAGTAGCAAGTAAGGTGGGTTGCGCGAGTCCATGGCCGGTGACTAAACCCCCTACCGAAAACTGTTGGTCGATCAACGTCCTACTGTTTACGACGGCCCTGGTCACTCATTTTGAGCACCCACAATTTCATAGAATCGCCACTAAAGTGTCATATAGCTGTTACACGCCAAGCCGAAGCTAGTCCTATGGCACTGTTAACATCATTGCAAGAAGTCGACGTTCGGTTGTTTGGCCGCATCTTCAACCATGGATGTCGATGGTCCGCAACAAGATGGCTCGCTAAGGTTGTTTCGCATAGCGGCGACGGCTTCCTGCACCTGCTGTTGCCATTATTCTTTTGGTCGTTAAATACCGCCCACGCTTTTCAATACGTGACATTACTAGCATCGGCCATGGCCGTAGAACGGTTGCTGTATGTCGTCTTTAATAACAAGCTTAAGCGACGCAGGCCTCAAGACTATATGCCCGGTTTTAAAAGCTTGATAAGGGCATCGGATAAATTCAGCTTTCCATCGGGCCATAGTTCCGCCGCTTTTTGTCTTGCTACCACCACTGGCATTGTTTTTGGCGGGCCTTTTATTGCGCTGTATATCTGGGCGTCTTGTGTGGCGCTTTCGCGTGTGGTGCTAGGTGTGCACTTCCCCGGCGATACGGTGGCGGGGGCCTTACTTGGTAGTGGCGTTGCGCTGGCCACGGCTAGCTATCTGCAATTTGTCTAGCCAGCTCCGATTTGACCAGCTCCGATTTGACCAGCTCCGATTTGAATAGCCCAGTGAAAAACGACCTCAGCCCCGCCAATAACGGGTCTCACATGAACGCGCCGCGGCGCATACTCTACGGCGTACAAGCCACAGGGCAGGGGCACATCTCTCGTGCTCGCGCCATGGCCGCTGCGCTCGCGGCGTACAAACTCGATATCACATGGCTTTTCTCAGGACGGCCCAGAGATCGGTTATTTGACATGTCCCCGTTTGGTGATTTTGAACATCGTCGAGGGCTTACTTTTGTTACCAATGGTGGGCAGCTACGCATTGGAAAGACCGTGCTACACAATAATCTATTTACGTTCATCAACGATGTGCGCACGCTTAATCTCGATGAGTACGAATTAATTGTTACCGACTACGAGCCCGTAGTGGCTTGGGCAGCACGCCTTAGAGGCCGTGAAGTTATTGGCATTGGCCATCAATATGCTTTTGGTGCCAATACACCAGTGGCCGGCGACAACTGGCTTCAGCGCACAGTTATGCAACACTTTGCCCCGGTTCACCGCCCGGTTGGCCTGCACTGGTCGGCCTTTAATAACCACACCTTGCCCCCTATCCTGGACTTGCCACGGCTCGCGTCCGAGACGACCGGCGACCATGTGCTGGTATATCTGCCCTTTGAAAATCAAGACACGGTGACACACTGGCTCCAGCAATTCGGCGGGGTTGCCTTTAAGCAGTACTCACCAGACATTGACGATAGCGTTGTTGGTAACGTAACCCGCCAAAAGGCCAACATTGCGGGGTTCAAGCGTGACTTGGCTAATTCTCGAGGCGTTATTTGTAACAGCGGTTTTGAGCTCATATCGGAATGCCTACACTGGCAAAAGCCCGTTTTATGCAAACCCCTTGATCGCCAAATGGAGCAGCAATCCAATGCGGCGGCGCTGAACCAGCTTTCCTACGCAACCGTTATGCATCGCCTCGACAACAGGATCGCCAGCGACTGGCTCGCTCAGCCACCGCGTGCGCCGCAGGTGCACTTTAGTGATGTGGCCGGCGAATTGGCGGGCTGGCTCGCTGGAGGTGCAGGCCCAGGAGTGGATATACTCTCAGCTCAATTGTGGAGCTGAGTCAGTCGACTGGGAGCTATTTTGTTGTCACTTTTTTGGCGATCCCCGTCGCCGCTGGTAGCGCTTGTTTTTTTGCTATTGTCATCGAATGCCGCTTGGGCAGATAACATGTATATGGGCAATGAAGCCTGCACCGGTTGCCACAGTCAGGCCGCGGCCGATTGGCAGGGCTCCCACCACGACCTTGCTATGCAAGAAGCCACCGCCCAAACCGTGCTGGGTAACTTTGATAACGCCATGTTTACTTATGGCAAGGTGACCTCCCGCTTCTACCAAAAAAACCACCAATTTTGGGTCGATACCGACAATGAGCAGGGGGAGATTCAGTCCTATCCAGTCGCCTATGTCTTTGGTGTCTACCCACTTCAACAGCTGTTGTTATCCACCGACGGCGGTCGCCTACAGGCCTTGAGTGTTGCCTGGGATGCACGCGGCGCCGATGAAGGCGGTCAACGCTGGTATCACATTTATGCCGACCAGGACCCGATTTTAGCGGGGGACCCACTGCACTGGACGGGGCCTTATCACAACTGGAACACCCGCTGCGCCGAGTGCCACAGTACCAACGTAAGGAAGAACTACAACGCCGATACGCGCACATTTGCCACCGAGTACGACCAGATCGATGTGGGCTGCGAGGCCTGCCATGGTCCGGGTAAGCAGCACGTGCAGGCAGCTTTAGAAGGCACACTGGATAAGCTTGGCCACGCAGGCTTTACCATGAGCTTGGCCGCCCGCGGTGAGTGGTACTTGCCCGAGGGAGCGGCTATTGCCAAGCGTCAATCAGCCTTGGGCGCCAACACGCAAATTGATAACTGTGGACGCTGTCATGCCAGGCGTAGCACGCTTGGCGATTATCACTACGGTGCCAACTTATTGGCTACACATCGTCTTGCCACCTTAGACGCCAACTTGTACTACCCGGATGGCCAGATTCTTGACGAGGTGTATGTGTACGGCTCGTTTATCCAAAGCAAAATGCACCAGGCGGGCGTGGTGTGCAGTAATTGCCACAACCCCCACAGCAATAAGTTGCACGCCGACGGCAATGCTATTTGTGCCCAGTGTCACAAACCCGCGGTATACGACAGCGAAAGCCATCACCGCCACGCCAAGGCATCTACCGGTGCTATGTGTGTTGAATGCCACATGCCCGATCGACTCTATATGGGCGTTGACTGGCGTAGAGATCACAGCATGCGCATACCACGGCCAGACCTGTCGCTCACCACGGGCAGCCCCAATGCCTGCAATTTATGCCACGAAGATAAAACCGCCAGCTGGGCACTATCGACCATGAAGGACTGGGGTATTGAGTTTGCAGACAGTCGAACTCACCCAGCGCGAGCATTCCACGGTGCCCAACGGGGTGATATTCGAAGCCTGCCGTCGCTAAAAGCCATTGCCGCTGATGCTAGTAACAGCGCGCTACTGCGCGCTTCGGCCATTCAACACTACGGCCAATTTGGCGCACCCGACCTAGCACAAACCGCCGGCATGCTACTGCGCAGTGACGATCCATTGCTGCGTGCCAGCGCCGTAAGGGCCAGTGCCAGCCTGCCAGTGCAACAACGCTACTTGCTGCTGCGTGCACTTATTGATGACCCCATTCTAACGGTGCGTATGGCGGTGGCAGAGCAATTAGCTGCCACGCCTCGAGAGGCCCTCAGAGCCAAAGATCTGCCCCAGCTAGACAGCCTGTTTGCCGAATATGAAACGGTGCAGAGCCAGCACCTAGACATGCCCTCGGTGCAGTTACAGCTTGCCAATTTTTGGCTAGCCCAGGGCAAACTGTCTCTGGCGGAACAGGCATTAACCGAGGCACTGCGCATTAATCCGCAGCTTGCGCCGGCACGTGCAAACCTGGCCGATCTGTTACGCCAAAGCAACCGCGAACAGCAAGCTCGCCAGCTGTTACTAGAGGGTATTACCGTAATGCCCGAGCCGGGTGTGCTCGACCATACCCTTGGGCTTCTGGAGATTCGGGCGGGCAATACCCACAAGGCGCTCTCTCACCTAAAACGGGCAGCGGACAGCGAGCGCGACGGTAGCCGACACCGCTATGTTTACGCTGTGGCATTACACGACACGGGCCAACCGGCGCAGGCGATAGCGCTACTTGAAAGCTTAATCAGGAGCGCCCCGGTAATATTGAAGTGCTCTATGCACTGATTGGCTATGCGCAATCGGCTGGTGACTCGGCGAAAGCGGGCCGCTATCAGGGACAACTTAGGGCAATAGGGTTAGCGGCGGGCCTGTAGCCCACCGGATATCGATGAAGGGCGCTGCTAGTCGCGCACGAGACGCAGGTTGACGCTAACCGGCACGGTGCTAGCAATGGCGTTCAATCCGGCAATCTCCCGCAGCGCTGTTACACCCGCAGCCAAACCGTAATCACTCACAGACACCAAAATGGGCTCGAGTGTGGTGACAAATAATTCACTGCCCACGGCAATCGCACGGAGCTTGGCTTCAATCGTCGCTTCACTGCCGTGCAAAGACAATGTCAGCGGCAGGGAGCGTTCAAGAGGGGCGCCCGCATCGAGCTGCGCCATTTCGGGCACTGTCAGCTGCGCGGTGATGAGCGCAACGGGATGATTGGCAACGTCAAAAAACAGCTCGCGCATACGCTGATTGCGAATGTCGACCCGGGTTTCTACCGAGGCCAAATCAATTTGTATCGCAATATTGCCATCATCGGTGATGCTGCCGGTTACACCCGTGAACACGTTGTTCTCGGCAATGGTGTTGTTTTTTATGGACACGTAGTTGACCGTAGAACCAGAGACAACACCCCAGTCAGCGCTTGCCAGCGGGCTTAGCATCAGTGCCGCTACAAGGGCTGTAGACCGGCAAAATGTGGTTAGTTCCATTCGCTTTACTCCTGTGGCGCCGCCTGTTTAGACAGCAATATCCGCCAAATCGCCTTTAGATTCTAGCCACTCCTTGCGATCACCCGCACGCTTTTTGGCCAGCAACATATCAAACATACTGTTGGCATCATCATCGGCATCTAACACCAGCCGCACAAGCCGGCGGGTATCGGGATCCATGGTGGTCTCGCGCAGCTGCGACGGGTTCATCTCACCTAAGCCTTTAAAGCGCTGTACATTGGGTTTGGCGCGCTTTTTCTCTGCCGCCAACCGCTCAAGGATGCCATTTTTCTCGGCTTCGTCCAGGGCATAAAACACTTCTTTACCCACATCCACACGATATAGAGGGGGCATGGCCACAAATACATGACCGGCGCGCACAAGGGGTCGGAAGTGACGTAAAAACAGCGCACAGATCAGCGTGGCAATGTGCAGTCCGTCGGAGTCGGCGTCGGCCAAAATACACACCTTGTGATAACGCAAACCGCTCAAATCATCGGACCCAGGGTCAATACCCAACGCCACCGAGATATTGTGCACCTCGGCAGAGGCCAATATCTCCTGCGAGTCGACCTCCCAGGTGTTCAGAATCTTGCCACGCAGGGGCAAAATCGCCTGAAATTCGCGGTTCCTTGCCTGTTTGGCCGATCCGCCAGCCGAGTCGCCCTCAACCAAGAACAGCTCACCCTGGGCGGGGTCTTCCGAGGTGCAGTCAGCCAACTTGCCGGGCAATGCGGGCCCCGTCGCCACCTTTTTCCTTACAACCTTTTTCGCAGAGCGCAAGCGCGCTTGAGCACGATTAATACACAGCTCCGCCAACAGCTCGGCATTGGAGGTATGCTGATTGAGCCACAGGCTAAAGGCGTCCTTGGCAACACCGCTGACAAAACCCGCCGCCTCACGCGACGACAACCGCTCTTTGGTCTGCCCAGAAAACTGCGGATCTTCAAGCTTTGAAGAGAGAACAAAACAGCAGCGATCCCAAATATCCTCTGCCGTCAGCTTGACACCCCGCGGCAGGAGATTGCGAATTTCACAAAACTCCCGCATGGCCTCTAGAAGGCCGGAGCGCAGACCGTTGACGTGGGTTCCACCCTGGGGCGTGGGAATGAGATTCACATAAGACTCACCAATGACTTCACCACCCTCGGGGAGCCACTGTAGTGCCCAATCCACCGCCTCAGTTTCAGCTGAAAAGCTGCCAGTGAAAGGCTGCTCCGGCAACGCCGGGTAATCGATGGTGGCATCGGCCAGATAATAAGACAGGCCATCTTCGTAATACCACTCTCGCTCTTCTCGCCTTTCTTTTCATCGAGCAGCGTGACCCGCAAACCCGGACAGAGCACGGCTTTTGCACGCAGCGCGTGGGTGAGCCGAGGCAGTGAGAAATTGGGCGAGTCAAAATATTGCGGATCGGGCATAAACTTAATACCGGTACCGGTATTGCGCTTGCCACAGGTGCCAGTGACGCTGAGTTCGGAGACTTTCTCTCCCCCCTCAAAGGCCATTTCATAGACGTTTCCGTCGCGCCGTATTGTAATGTCGAGGCGGCTTGCCAAGGCGTTAACCACCGACACACCCACGCCATGTAAGCCACCACTGAACTGGTAGTTTTTAGACGAAAATTTACCCCCTGCGTGCAGGGTTCCCAGAATTACCTCAACGCCAGGCTTTTTTTGCACCGGGTGCATATCCACTGGCATTCCGCGGCCATTATCAACAATGGTGATAGCGCCGTTGGCGTGGAGAGTCACATCAATTTGATCAGCATGGCCACCGAGCGCCTCATCGACGCTATTGTCGATGACCTCCTGGGCAAGGTGATTAGGTCGAGTGGTATCGGTATACATCCCCGGTCGTTTGCGCACCGGTTCTAGGCCGGTTAAGACCTCAATCGCTTCAGCGTTGTATTGACTCATTGGCGGACTACCGCCCGCCTCATTGTGCTGTTACCAGAGTGTGAGATTTAGCTGCTTATAAGAGGTTATAAGTAGCCACCCGACGTGAGGTCAACGTCAAATTGACGGCCAACCACGCGTTCGACGGCGGTATCAAAGCGCCCATCGGGGTACAGCGACAACCACACCGGTAGCCCGGGGCGATATCGTGGGCTTTGAACTGTGCCTGACCGGGCTCAAATTGAACGCAGGTAGAAGGCGCCGTGAGATACCTCACCCCCTCCATGGTCATGTCGCTCTCTTGATGCACGTGCCCAGAAATCACCAGCGCCGTGCCTTTAACACGGCTAATTTCTGCTAAAAAAGCGGCGCCATTTCGAACCCGCTGCGGATCGAGCCATTCGCATCCCAGGGGATGTAACGGATGGTGTAAAGCAACTAAAAGATGTCGGTCACTGGCATTGGCATCGTCAATGGCCTTGCTCAACGCGTCGAGCTCTGCAGGCGGCAAATAGCCGCCCACTGCGCCTTGGATTTGGGAGTTGAGCATCACAATTTGCCAATGGGGCGTGCTGATACAGCGGGAGAATCGCTCGATGGGTACCTCGGCTTTGTGACAGCCGTCATGATTACCGGGCAGCCAAAAACTGGGCACATCAAACACACTGATAGCGTCATCGAGACGTCGGTAGGCATCGGCAGCGCCGTCACCGGCAATATCGCCCGTTATCAGTAGGGCATGAGGTTCAAAATTGCTCGCGTGCGCGGCGGCGACAACGGCCTGTAATGAGTCGTCGGTATCCATATTCAGCAACGTGCCACCCTTGTCTGCCATGAGGTGGGTGTCGGTAATTTGCAGAACATGTAGCGCGCCATCGGCGCTCAAGGTATAGCTGCCCCGCAGCGTGCAATTGTTCACAAGCGCTCCCCATCCGGGGGCAGGTACAACAGCACGCCACTGACTGATATCGGGCTCTATGCCCTCACGCACACAAAATGCCAATACGTCGGCAACGTATTGATTCTGCTGCTGCTTCTCGTCGCGCTGATACATTTGCGGGTTGGGGTATTGATATCTCCCCTCTAAGCGCCGATGCGACTGAAACCCAACCACTTCTGCCATGCGCGCATCGTGGTACAGACGAAGGTCGAGGTCGACGCCACCCACATGACGGGCCATTGGTGACAGGTGCGTGACGCGGATAGTGGTGGTGTAACGACAGCGCTCGGTGACACTTAGGATCACTCGTGACTGCCCGGCCGTAATTTCGCGGGTATTGCGCTGCTCGTAATCGGGAAATAACCGCAGGACACGCGCGTAGTTGCTCTCGCACAGGCCGTGGAGGGCAACAAGGCTAACGGTGTATTGCGATTTGCGCTGTTTCAACAGAAATTCCCAATCTTTATCAGTAACCGACTCCATTTTAACAACAGTCCACCCATAAAAGCAGGGCTATACTTCACTAACTACAGACAATGTGAAAAAGGTCCGTTGGTGCTAGAATGCCGCCGCTGTCCATTGGGACGGTAGTCGACTAAGCTACAAGCGCTACGCGAAAAGGAGTTTCCAATGACGCTTTCTACCCACCGGCGAATCCTCAAGGGGTTTGCCGCCGTCTGTCTTTTGCCCTTGGCACATTTGACCCAAGCCGAGTCTCTACTCGATATCTATGAGCTGGCTCTGGAGAACGATGCCCAGCTCAAGGCGCAGGAAGCGCAGTATTTAGCCAACGTTGAGCGCGAAAACATCGCCCTATCGGCGCTCCTGCCCCAAGTCAGTGCGGGTTATGGCTACACGGAAAACAAGAACGAAAGCACCAGTCAGCAAATCTTGGGTTTTAGTCAGATTGGGGTGCCCGTTGTGGGCGAAGGCTTCAACGAGAGCGATACCAACACCGATGGCTGGGATGTGTCGCTGTCGCAAACGCTGTTCGATCTGTCGTCGTGGTACAACTTCAAAGCGGGCGAAGAGTTCAGCAAGCAGGCAGAAGCCGAGTTTGCAGCCAATACCCAAAATCTTATTGTGCGCGTAGTTGAGGCTTATTTTGGCGTGTTACGTGCGCAGGATAATCTAGCCGCTGCCGTAGCGCAGGAAAAAGCCTTTGAGCGACAACTAGAGCAAACGCGCCAGCGCTTTGAGGTAGGGTTAATCGCTATCACCGACGTTTACGAGTCGGAGGCGGCGCGCGATCTTGCGCAGGTGCAGCGCATTGTGGAAGAAAACAATGTCGATGTTGCCAAAGAGCGACTTTCGGTACTGACCGGACAGCGCCATGGCAACCTCTTTGAATTAAGCGAAGCGTTCAGCGCTAAGGCACCCACTCCCTCTGAGCGCGCCGCATGGGTTGATTTTGCTTTGGCCAACAACAACCGACTCGCCGCGGCACGCTTTGCCGAAGAGTCGGCCCATCAGTCTTCAAAGGCCAACCGAATGGAGCACGCACCCAAGGTGACGGCGAGCTATCGCTACTCCGATACCGAAACCGAGGGCACCCGGGGAGCCAATCCAGAACCCCTGTTTCTCGTTCAGCCTGAGTCCCAGCAGACCCAAGAAGTGATGCAGCTGCGCATTGACATGCCCCTGTTTACGGGTGGTCGTCTCAGTGCCAATCGGCGCCGGGCGGAGCAGGAATACATCGCCGCCCGTGAAGGCCGTATTAATTTAATGCGTACCACAGTCACCGAGGCGCGATCGCTGCATATGACGGTATTGTCGGATGTCGCACGTGTGGCTGCCCGTAAACAATCGATCAAGTCATCTCAAAGTGCCCTCGACGCCACCGAGGCCGGCTATGAAGTGGGAACGCGCAACATCGTAGACGTACTCAACGCCCAAAACGTGCTGTTCTCTGCCGAGCGCGACTATGCCAATAGCCGCTACGACTTTATTATCAATTCGCTCCGCCTAAAGGAAAACGCCGGCACACTCTCGCCCGATGACGTGGCACATCTAGACGGCTTTCTAAAGCAGCCAGCTGCCCCCACTGCCAATGGCGCGCGCTAATTCTCGAGTAGCTGGTTGATCAGGGCCACCTGGCGCGCCAGAGCCCCCTGATTAGCCGCCACATAGCCCGCGCCGGCCTCGCCCGTGGTTCGGCGTCGGTGTGGGTCTTGATGTAAGTCAACGAACGTGATCGCCAATTCGGCTACATTGCTCACACAAAGTGCGCCACCTTCACGAATGAGCTCGCGGTATATCCGCCGGAAATTCGTGGTGTGAGGCCCCGTTACAACAGGGACGCCAAAGGCTGCGGCCTCCAGCGGATTATGACCGCCGTGGTCAACCAAGCTGCCACCAACAAAGCAAATATCAACCCCACCCGCCAAGGCAGACAGCTCTCCCAAGGTATCGAGTATGAATACTGGCGTGTCAGCCTTAAGTGGCTCACCACTTGAGCGGCGCTGCCAGTAGCAAGCACCACCAAAATCAGCTGCCATTGGCTTTAGGACATCACGCTCTATCTGCCTAACCCGATCGGGATGGCGCGGCGCAATAATAAGCAGGGCGTTGGAATCACCCCGGTACAGCTCACTGAAGGCCTGTATAACATGGGCTTCCTCACCGGGGTGTGTGCTTGCGGCCAGCACCAGCAACCGGCCTTGTAAAAGCCCCAACTCAGATAGCAGCCTATCTCGCTGGGTGGTTAAGCGCTCGCGCTCAAGATCGAATTTGACGCTACCGGCAACGGTGGTGGTTTGGGCATCTGCTCCCAAGGCGATAAAACGCCGAGCATCCGCCCGCTGTTGGCAGGCGATAACACTGAATGCCGCCAATGCCGGACGAGACAAATGCGACACCCGTGCATAGCCCCGTGCAGAACCCGCTGACAGCCGTGCATTTGCCAACATAATCGGCACCCGGCGTTGCTTGGCGGCGTGAATAATATTGGGCCATATCTCTGTCTCTACGAGCACGACTACACCAGGTCGCATGTGTTCGTAGAACCGGCGCACCGCTCCGGGAGTATCAATGGGCGCCCACAGGTTTTGTACTCGCTCGCCAAACAGACGGCGTACCTGTGCGGCCCCCGTTGGGGTTGTGGACGTTACCACCACATGAAGATGGGGATTCGCCGCCAAGATCGCATTAATGATGGGCGCAACCGCGATAGTCTCGCCGACAGAAACCGCATGAAACCAAATAACCGACGACGCGCCGCTTGGTTTGACGCGGGATAAACCCATGCCGAGGCGCTGGAATAAACGCTGCCGGTAAGCGCGGTTTAGGCGAGAACGCCAAAGCAAACGCAACAACATGCCGGGCACGAGAAAGCGCAGGAGCAAACTGTAGAGCGTTAAGGTCATAGGCTTTGATGGTTTGGCGTCAGCAACGCGTATACTCTCATTATCGATGACTGGAGCCTATCATGACTCTACCGCCAGGCCCTCAAATACGAGGCTTCTTGCCCGACCACGAAGGCAAACACCTGCATCAGTTAGCGACTGAGGTAGCCCACCTAGGCCCCATGCTAGAAATTGGCAGCTATTGCGGCCGCTCAACAATCTGGCTCGGTCATGCAGCGCGCTCACTAGGCAGCGTAGTTTTTGCCCTCGATCATCACCGAGGCTCGGAGGAGCATCAACCTGGGGAGTTCTTTCATGATGCAGCGCTCGCCGACGTCTTGGGCGGGATAGACACACTGGCGGAATTTCGTCGCAACATTGCAAACGCGCAACTCGAAGACCATGTTATTGCCCTTGTGGGTGCTAGCACGGTAGTTGGTAAGCAATTACCCCAGGGCGATTTTAGTTTGGTGTTCATTGATGGGGGCCATAGCCTAGACGCCGCACTTGAGGACTGGCGCGCGTTTGGCACTCGCGTCTGTCGCCATGGTTTACTGGTCATTCACGACGTATTTGATAGCCCCGCCCTGGGCGGCCAAGCGCCTCATACGATATGGCAAATGGCCGTAGCATCGGGTTTATTTGCAGAGCACAGCCGCTGCGACAGCTTGCGAGCGTTGCGGCGCCTCTAGTGTCAATAAGACAGCGGCACGCGCACTGGCTTCAGTTAGCAAGGGCAGATTTTTGCAACGGCCCTTTTACAACAACCGTGGGTTCAACAACGTGGGTAAACAACGTGGAGGCTTGGGAGTAATTCGTTAACGCATCAGCGGCCATCACCACCGCACCGGCGGTCCAGGTGGGTTTTTCGTTAGGCCACAAAAGATCTTCAACCAACTGGTATCCAGTCCACCAAGCGCCATCGCTATCGCGCCATTGGCTTAACCAACTAAAGAGCTCAACGGCACGTGGCCGATCTCCGCTGCTAACAATGCCATGGTCAGTTCTGAGGATTCGGCAATGGTGACCCAGGGCTCTTGCTTCTCACAGCGACACCCCAAGCCCACCTCGACAAACTCATCCCAGCGGGCGTTTATACGATCCAACGCTGACGGCCCTGTAATCACACCGGCGAGTACCGGGTAAAACCAGTCCATTGAATAGCGAGATTTACTTTCCCAGGTTCGATCAAATTGCTCGGGACAGTGACGCAGCGCGTGACCCAAATTCTCCCGGCCAACAGCCCAGTGCTGGTGGTCAACCCCCAAGGTGCTGGCAATGTGACAAGCACACTCAAGGCTTTTGTAAATCGAACTGCAGCCGGTGACTAGGGCGTCACCCAACGGTGCACCCGCCGTGTCTACAGCCCAATCGATCTCGCCGGTAGCGCTCTGTAGCGACAGGACAAAGGCCAGCGCTTTGTCGATAACGGGAAAAAGCTCCTCCAGAAAATCGCGGTTTTGGGTAATGAGATAATGATGCCAAACGCCTGTAGCAATGTAGGCCACATAATTAGATTCGCGGCGATCTGGATTATGGGGCTCGCCATCTCGGTAGGCCCGCCACCAACTTCCGTCGGGTAGTTGTTTACTCGCCAACCAACGGTAGGCGCGCTCGGCCGCCGTGTGTTCGCCCATAATGGAGAGAGCCATAGCCGCTTCTGTGTGATCCCAAGGGTCCGAGTGGCCGCCCTCAAACCATGGAATCTCACCATGAGCGGTTTGCGTGTTGAGAATAAAATCGACGGTGGGGCGCAAATAATCGCCGGGAAACAGCCCATGACTAAGGTAAAGGCCACTCATTTCTGAGCCTCTGTCTGCGCGGTATCCCGAGGAGAATGGGGCTTGCTAAAGTACATCACGACACTTTTTCCCAACCATGGATTACAGAGTGTATCGAACCACCGGGTAATCCATGGCCGTTTGAATAAATCCACACCAATAGCTTGTGATACGTATTCACCAGCCAGTGTTGCTCACCTTCGCGCCAGAGAAGGCATCGCAACCACCAATAGGGCGCGTGCAAGGCATGAGCGCCGTGCTCGTGGTAGCAGTGCAGACCGTGACGGCTAATCTCGCGCCTCAAAAACCGGCGATTAAAGATACGGATATGGCCACCGGGGGTATGGTAATACTCACGACTAAGCCACCAACAGATTTGCTCTGACCAGGCACGCGGAACCGTGACACACAATCGACCACCGGGCTTCAGCACACGTACTAATTCGTCTACCACGGACAAAAAGTTGGGAATGTGCTCTAACACCTCACTACAAATAACGCATTCGAAACTGGCATCGGGAAAAGGCAGGCAAGTGGCGTCGCCCTGCAAAAATTAATGCACCCCTGAGGATCAAAGGCCTCCATGTCGGCGATCCGTGCGCGCGCGGTCTGCAGGTCAGCATACGAGAGATCGACGCCCACAACGTCGATATCGGGCTTGAGGTAGGCAGCCAGCGAGTGACGCCCTTCTCCGCAACCCACATCAAGGCATCGCCCTCCGGCCTGCATGGGAAACCAGCTAAAATCCAGTGTCAGCATGTCAACACTCGCTGGCGATAATACTCGCTTAGACGCTGAGCACACACGTCCCAACTAAAGTGGGCCTCTACCCGAGCGCGGGCCGCTCTGCCCAATTCATCCCGCGCGCCCTGATCGCCAAGGAGGCTATCGAGGGCCCGCGTCAGCGCCTCGATGTCCCCGGCGGGAACCACGACACCACCATCGCCCACCACTTCGGCCAACGCGCCGCCATCGGAGGAGACAAGCGGGACCCCGCAAGCCATGGCTTCTACCGCCGGCAAACCAAAACCCTCGTAGAGGGATGGCACCACAGCGAGGGTGCTTTCGCCGTAGAGCTGCACAATCGTCCGATGATCGGCGTCTTTAATCCACTTCACTTGCGCCTCAAGCCCTAGCTCTCTCACCAACCTCTCGGTATCACCACCGGACTTGGGCCGGCCAATCAAGGTTAAGCCAAGACGTGGGTGGGAAGTGCGCAATTTGGCCGCGGCAGCCAACAAAATATGCAGGCCCTTGGTGGGCGTGTCGGCCGACGCTGTAGCCATGATCTGGCAAGGCTTGCGTTGAATCTGGGGCTGGGGCGTGAACAAGTGGGCGTCGACGCCATTGTGCAGCACCTGCACCCGGCTGGGATTTACACCAAAGTCACTGACAATATCCTGTCGTGAAGCCCCTGACACCGTAATAATATGGTCCAGCGCGCGCGCTACCCGACCCTGCATGGCCAAAAAACTGTGCCAGCGTTTAATGAGTAAGCGATAGTGCCAGCGCGGCTCTGCTGCAAGCGCCAGCCGCCGGTCTCGGGTAATGGGGTGGTGAATGGTCGTTACCAGCGGAAAGCCCGCGCGTTGCAGATCGAGAATGCCGTCGGACAAGGTCTGGTTGTCATGGACAATATCAAATTCGCCCCTGCGCGCGAGCAATGCGTCACGCGCCCGCTCACCAAATGTCCAGGGCTCTACAAATCCACCGGTCAATTTGCTCAGCCATTCGATTCGCGCCAGTTTATCGGTCGCCAATGTTGGCAGCGTTACCGATCGCAATCCGTGGGTGTAAAGGTCGAGACTGGGCAACCGCTCGAGAGGAATGGCGTGGTCCAGCTCGGGATAGGGTGGGCCCGAGATAACCGTTACCTGATGCCCTTGCTTGGCCAGCGCCCGACTCAAATACTTGAGATAAACGCCCTGCCCACCCGAAAACGGCGCAGAGCGGTAACCCAACAGCGCAATTCGCAGTGGCCTGAGCGTTCTATCGATGGCGTCATTGGCAGCAGAAAGCTGCCCTGGGGCAGAAGCAGGGGCGTTGATAAGGGCAACTCCGAAGTTCGTGGAAGTGGGCAGTGTACCAGCGCTGTAGGGCAACGCACTATGGAACCTGACAGAACGCCACAGGTCACTTACACTCATGCACGCGCTAGCCAATGACGAAGGCCTCTTGACGTGACGACGACAACCTACAAGGGCATTATTCTGGCCGGCGGGTCGGGCACCCGCCTGCACCCCCTAACGAGTACCGTGAGCAAACAGCTCATGCCGGTATACGACAAGCCCATGATTTACTACCCGCTGGCAACGCTGATGCTCTCGGGAATACGCGACATCCTGATCATCACTACACCACGCGACCAGCGGGCCTTCGCCGACTTACTGGGCAACGGTCATCAGTGGGGTATCAACATCCAGTACACGGTTCAGGCAAGCCCCGACGGCTTGGCCCAGGCGTTTATCCTGGGTGCCGATTTTGTCGGTAGCAGCCCCACAGCTCTGGTCCTGGGCGACAACATTTTCTACGGTGGCGGGCTCACCCAAAAACTGCGCAGCGCAGCGCAGCGCTCCAAGGGGGCGTCGGTGTTTGCCTACTACGTACAAGACCCCGAGCGCTACGGCGTGGTGGAGTTTGATCGCGACGGCCGCGCCGTGGGTATTGAAGAAAAACCCGCCAAGCCTCGCTCACAATATGCCGTAACGGGGTTGTATTTCTACGACAATGACGTACTCGATATTGCTCGCCATATCCAGCCATCGGCGCGCGGGGAGTTAGAAATTACCGACGTCAACAAGGCCTACCTCAGCCGCGGTGACCTACAGGTGGAGGTGATGTCACGTGGCACAGCCTGGCTCGATACAGGCACCCACAATTCACTACTCGATGCGGCCAACTTTATCCGCGTCGTCGAAGAGCGCCAGGGACTTAAAGTGGCCTGCCCTGAAGAAATTGCCTACCGGATGGGTTACATCGACGCCGAGGCATTACTGGCAATGGCTAAACCGCTAGCTAAAAGTGGTTACGGTATCTATTTAGAGCGTTTATTGAATGATGAGGGCGGTTACTGGGATGAATATTGAGCCCGCACCGCTCAGTGGTATCGCCATCATTCGACCCACTGTGTTTGGCGATGAACGCGGTTTTTTTATGGAAACCTGGAACAAACAAACCTTTGCTAATTTGGGCCTGCAGGTCGATTTTGTGCAGGACAACCACAGCCGCTCGCGCCGCGGCACGCTGCGTGGTATGCACTTTCAGACCGAGCACACCCAGGGCAAGCTGGTTCGTGTTACCCAAGGTGCGGTGTTCGATGTGACGGTTGATGTGCGCGCAGACTCACCCACCCGCGGTCAGTGGTTTGGTATAACCCTCACCGCCCGTGGCGGTGAGATGCTCTGGGTGCCACCGGGCTTTGCCCATGGCTTCTATGTGCTGTCTGAAAGCGCCGACTTTCTCTACAAGTGCACAGACTTCTACCACCCCCAAAGCGAGGTGAGCCTTGCCTGGGATGACCCCACGGTAGCCATTGACTGGCCCTTGGTAGATGCGGCCCCCCTGAGCTCTCGACTAAGGACACAAACGCCAAAGCTTGGAGCGACATACCGTTTTTGCGCGCTTAGTACTGGCGCAACGCATAACTAACGCTTAACAAGCGGCCGCCACCAATCCTCGTGAGCTAGATACCAATCCAGTGTTTTGGTAATGCCTGTCTCAAAGGTCTCGGCTGGGGTAAAACCCAGCTCACGCTCGATTTTGCTGGCATCAATGGCGTAGCGCCAATCGTGGCCCGCGCGATCATCAACATAACTAATAAGGGTCTCGGCCTCGCCACTCGCGGCGGGCGATCGCGGATAGCGCAATGCCAGCGATGGGTCATTGGCAAAGCGCTGGTTTAGCAACCCACACAGCAGTTTTACAATATCGATGTTGGCCCATTCATTGCGGCCACCAATGTTATACGTTTCGCCCACCACGCCATCCACGATAACGCGCTCAATGCCCCGGGCATGATCGCCAACATAAAGCCAGTCGCGAATATTGCTACCGTCACCATAAACCGGCAGGGACTTGCCATCGAGAATATGGGTTAAACATAGCGGTATGAGCTTCTCGGGAAAGTGAAAGGGTCCGTAGTTGTTAGAGCAGTTACTGGTGGTGACATTTAAGCCATAGGTGTGGTGATAAGCGCGCACCAAATGGTCACTACCCGCTTTACTCGCTGAATAGGGCGAGTTGGGCTGGTAGCGCAAACTCTCCGTAAATGCCGGCGCGGCGGGCTCGAGGGATCCAAACACTTCATCGGTCGATACGTGATGAAACCGGTGCTCAAGGCCACTGCCTTTAAGCCAAGCCGCTCGGGCTGCCGCAAGCAGAGTATGCGTACCAATAAGATTGGTCTGGATAAACGCATCGGGGCCGGCAATGGAGCGATCAACGTGACTCTCCGCCGCAAAATGCACCAGCGTGTTCACGCCGTAATCCGCTATGGCTTTTGCGACTGCGGGGGCGTCGCAAATATCGGCGTGCACAAAATGCACCGCGCCCGCCGCCTCGAGCGGTGCCAAACTGGCGCGATTGCCGGCATAGGTAAGCGCATCAAAGACGACCAGGGTGTCGTTTGGGTGATGCTTGGCCCAGTGATACGCAAAATTAGCGCCAATAAAGCCAGCACCGCCCGTTACCATTACCGAACGACTCAAGACACGATCTCCTCGGTGTTAACCCAATCCTTGAGCATCGCGCGCAGATTAGCCCGCCAATGAAAGCCTGTTTCACCAAGAGTCGCCCGTGTTAATGACTTGTCCAACACACTGTAGGCTGGCCGAGTCGCCGGGGTGGGGTAGTCAGCAGCGGGAATAGGTACTATGTCGGCGGCGCGCTCAACGAGACCCAAGGTTAGGGCTTCGTCACGGATGGCGCAGGCAAAATCGTACCAGCTGCATGCACCTGCATCACTCCAATGAAAGATACCTTGGGCCGAGGGCTCTGCCAGTAGCGACCAAACGCAGTGGGCCAAACCGCGCGCCCATGTGGGTGTGCCAATCTGGTCTTCCACTACCGTTAAACGCTCGCGGGTGTTAATCAGCCCCAGCATGGTCTTGACAAAATTACTGCCATAGCACGAGTAAACCCACCCGGTTCTTAGCACAATGGCATTCGCCGCCTGCTCCAAAACAGCCAGTTCACCGGCGCGCTTTGAAGCGCCATATACACCAAGAGGGCTTGTTGCGTCGCCGGGTGCATAGGGTTTGCCGCTACAACCCGCAAAGACAAAGTCCGTTGATACGTGCAGCAGGCGAAGACCGCGCTCTGCACAGGCGGCAGCAAGATGGGCAGGTGCCTTGGCATTTATTGCCTGTGCAAGCTCGGGTTCGCTCTCAGCACGGTCAACCGCTGTATAGGCCGCCGCGTTGATGACACTGGTTATGGCATGCGCGTCCAATAATCGCTCTATCCCTGCGCGATTGGTGATGTCGAGTGCCTCGCGGCCACAGGCCATCACCGTGGTATCAGCGGGTATTACCGCCTGTAACTCGCGACCTAGCTGTCCCTGGGCACCACAAACAAGAGTTACTGCCTCAGGCAAGACGTGCCTCTATCCAATCGGCGTAGGCGGCAATGATCTCTGGGCCCTCGGGCTCGTTAAAGATCTCGTGGTAAAGCCCGGGTAGTAACTTAATGGTGAGGTCTTGTGATTGTACCGCCTGAGCAAATTGTTCAGACCCTTTTGGGGCTGCCATGGTGTCGGCCTCACCGTGCATAACCAGCATTGGCAAGCTGATGGTTTGAGCTTGGGTCATCACCTGCTCCATGGCATCAAAAATAGCGATTCCCAAAGCAGCAGTTACCTTGCCATGATTGACAAAGGGGTCTGCGATGTAATCAGCCACCACCTTGGGATCTCTGCTGACACCCGAAGCGTCGAGGGAAATAAGGCCCGCCTTGGGAGCCCACTTTGCAAGCAACCGTCCAATCCACATGACCAGCGCCGAGGGGGTGCCTCGGCGGCAAAGGCGGGGCCACTTAACAGGGCGCCCTGATATTGATCCTGGTCCTCAAGAAGCAGCCGACCGGTTATTAAGCCGCCCATACTATGCCCCAAAATAAAGCAGGGTACTTGGGGGTATTGCTGGGCGATGACTGCTCTGAGCTCGCGAGCACCGAGCAAATAGTCATCAAAGTGCTGCACAAATACACGGTGCCCCGGAGACTCGCCATGACCGAGATGGTCGGGAGCCAAAACCGCCAGCCCACGCGCATTAAACATCTCGGCAAGATGTTGGTAGCGACCACTGTGCTCACCCAGGCCGTGCACTAGCAAGACCGCGCCTCGGGCGTTGTCAACATGCCAGTGACGGTACCGAATGCCTGACGCTAAGGTTTCCATGGGCTAGGTCTCCTTACTTGTGTAGGTCTAGTCAGCGACTGGTGTTAGCCAGTTAGCGTAGCGCGGCTGCTGTCCGCGCACCGCCTCAAAGTAGATGGCTTGTAGTTTTTCGGTGATGGGACCGCGACATCCCTCACCAATGGGTCGGGAATCCAATTCGCGAATGGGCACTACCTCTGCCGCTGTGCCGGTGAAGAATGCCTCATCGCAGATATATACCTCGTCACGGGTAATGCGACGCTCGCGAACTTCATAACCCTCATCGGCCGCTATTTGGAACAAACTGCGACGGGTAATACCATCCAGGCAAGAAGTTAGGTCGGGGGTGTAGATAACGCCCTCGCGAACCATAAAAAAGTTTTCACCACTGCCCTCGGCAACATAGCCTTCGTTATCGAGCATGTGGGCCTCTTCGGCACCAGAATCCAGCTCCTCGCGCAAAGCTAAAATGGAGTTAATTTAATTACCGTTGGCTTTAGCTTTACACATGGTGATGTTGACATGGTGACGTGTATAGCTAGAGGTTCGCACCTTGATGCCTCGATCTCGCGCCTCGGGGTCCATGTACGAAGGCCAGGGCCAGGCGGCAACCATAACGTGGGTCTTCAAATTGTCAGCACGCAGACCCATGCCCTCGGAACCCAAGAAGCACATGGGGCGCAGGTAACCCTCTTCGAGACCGTTGACCCGTACAACCTCACGCTGGGCGGCGTTCAAGGTTGCCTTGTCGTAGGGCATGTCCATCTGCAGAATTTTTGCCGACCTAAACAGTCGGTCGGTATGCTCCTCCAGACGGAAGATACAACTGCCCCTGTCCTGTGTGTGGTAGGCACGCACACCCTCGAAGACACCCAAGCCATAATGTAACGTATGTGTCAGCACGTGCACCTTGGCTTCTTGCCAGGGTACCAACTTGCCGTCTAGCCAAATTTGCCCATCAAGCTTGGACAGATCCATGGTGTTTCCTCGTTGTTATGCCCAAGGGGCTAATCGTTGCGTTTATCCAGTGTAATACCGGGCAACCAATGATCTCGGATTGCCGACACAGCACACAAGTGGTGTTCAAAATCACTACGCTTTGCAATGGCGTCGCTGTCTGCCAATGCCGCTCGATGCACCGCTGATCGCATGGCCAAATAAGCCGACCGCAAATCGGTGACTTCGGCGGTGGTCATCACCGAGGCTGTCTCGAGTGATTCTAGAATTCGAACAACATCTGACCACCGGGTTAGCGATGGCAACTTGGATGCATGCGCAAGCACTGCGTATTGCACCACAAATTCTATGTCGACAATACCACCCGCGGCACGTTTAAGATCGAAATACCCCTCGGGGACGGCGATTGCCTGCAATCCTTGCGCATGCATGCGACTGCGCATGGCGACCACTTCTTGGCGCAAGCTTTCTGGGTCGCGATCTCGACACAAAATTTCGGCTCGCAGTTCGGACAAGCGGGCCAATAGCGCTGGGTCACCCGCGACAGCCCGGGTTCTCACCAGCGCTTGATGCTCCCAGATCCAGGCAGATTCGAGCTGATACTTTTTGAGGCCCGACAGCGAGACCGCCACCAAACCTGAGTCACCGTGGGGTCGCAACCGCAGATCCACCTCGTATAAACGACCGGCGGCCATCTGAGTAGATAAAACATGTACCACGCGCTGGGCAAGCCGCGTGTAAAACCGCACGTTGTCAATGACCCGAGGGCCTGCGGTTTCACCCGCACCGCCGTCATAGACAAACACCACGTCCAAATCCGAACCGTAGCTCAGCTCAATACCGCCAAGCTTGCCATAACCCAGCACCGCAAAGGCGGTATTGGGTCCCTGTGGCTCACCGTGTCGTTTTAACAGCTCGGCTTTGGCAACAGCAATGGCCTGTTCGAGTAAGGTTTCTGCCAGAAAGGTTAGGTAATCGCTCACCTTCATAATAGGTAGCGACCCCGACAGCTCACTGGCAGCAACCCGTAAAACGATACCGTCCTTGATGCGACCGAGGGCAAGCATTTGCGCCTCTAAATCCTCCTCGGGAATACGCAGAAGCTGCTGCCGGACCAAGGCGCGGATATCCTCGCGATCGGGCGCCGTGGTCAAGGTGCTCGCGTCGAGCAATTCATCGAGCAAGTCGGGTCGTTCAGCCAGCTTTTTGGCAAGCCAGGGACTCTGTACCGACAAGCTAATCAGCTGTGCCAGTGCCTGCGGATTCTCTTCGAGTAAAACCAAATAGGCGCTGCGTCGCGACACCGAGGCAACAAACGGGAGTAACCGCTCAAGCACAGCATCGGGCGATGCAACCTGCACGACTCCCTGACAAAGCCGAGGGATAAATCGCTCAAGTCGCCTGCGACCCTCGCCTTCAATCACCTTGATCTTTGCGCTTTCCAAAAGTTGAGCAGCATCTGCCACACAGTTTCTGGCTCTATAAAGCCCAGTGACGCAAGACTGTCCGGCCCGAGGTCATTAAAACCCAGTGCCGCTTGCTGTTTGCCATTCTCTGAATCTGCAGGCTCAATGAGCGCAGCAAAATGGCTGCTAACAATGGCTCGCTGCTCGCTAAGCATGGCAACAACGGCCGACCAGCCATTTAAGCCTAAGGCCTGAGCCACCCGCTCTTGTGCTAGCGGGTCTTGAGGCAGAGTTTGGGTTTGTTTGTCTTCGATACCCTGCAGCGCATGCTCGCAATCTCTAAGGCACTGGTAGGCCCGCTGCAGCTCGTCGCGCACGCTCTCTTCCAGTAATTGCTCGCCAGCCAAAATATTCAGGGCATCAACGGTGGAGCGCACCTGTAACGCTGGCAACCGGCCGCCGTGTATCAGTTGTAAACACTGGGCAATGAATTCAATTTCACGAATACCGCCCTCACCCTTCTTAATATTGTCAGCCAGGCCGAGGCGACGAATTCCGGCCATGATCATGCCCTTCATGTCACGCAGGCTCTCAATCACGCCAAAGTCGGTGTAGCGCCGATAAACAAAGGCTTTGAGCATGGCTTTTAGCGGCTCGATGGCGCTTGCATCGCCGGTAATGGGCCGAGCTTTCATCAGCGCATAGCGCTCCCACTCCCGTCCCTGCTCTTGGTAGTAAAGCTCGAGCGCGTCGTAGCTAGACACCAATGCGCCACTATCGCCATAGGGGCGCAAACGCATATCAACTCGAAACACAAAACCATCGGCGGTTAGGGCATCAAGATAACGGATAACCGACTGACCCACTTTTATAAAGAATTCCTGGTTGGATACCTCGGTTCGTCCACCCTCGGTAACACCCGGCTCGGGATAACAGAAAATCAGATCAATATCGGAGGACAGATTGAGCTCGCCACCACCGAGTTTGCCCATGGCCAGCACCACCAGCGTCTGGGGCTGGTTGCTGTAGGCACCCATGGGTATGCCCAAGCGAGGGCAGTGCTGGGCTGTCGCACGGGTAACAGCACTGCGAATCACGCAGTCTGCAAGCGCACTCACGTCCTGTAGGGTGCTTTCCAGCCCGCCCCTATCGGTAAAATCGCGCCACACAATGCGCAGCATTTCCCGGCTTCTAAAGCGCCGAAGTGCGCGCATATAAGCATTTTCATCAGCCGAGTTATCACCTACAAGCTCCCCAAGTGCGCTATCCCAATCGCCTGCCTGCCAATGTCGATTGTTGAGCCAATCACTGCTTAAACGACTCGCTACCCAGGAAAAGTTGCGGGCGAGTTGCTCGGTAAAAAAGGGCGACACTGCCATGAGTCGCTCAACCTCTTGAATCAGGTCGAGTTGTGCGAGTAACTGGCGAAATTGCGCGCAGTCTTGCTCGCTCGCAAGGGCACTGAGACGTCCCCAGCAAGCAGGTAACTGTGCGGCTAATTGGGTCGACAAGCTCACCTCCTAGTACTCCTCGGCAGGTGCAACGCGCAGGACCTCCTCGATGGTGGTTTCACCCCGCACTATTTTCTCGGCCCCCGCCAATCGCAGAGGCACCATGCCACCTTTTATGGCCGCCTCTCGCACAGGGCCCATAGCATGCTGCTCAACAATGAGCTGTTGCAGCGGCGCATCAGCCACCAAAACCTCGTAAATACCCTCACGCCCCAGATAGCCGGTGTCGCGACAATGCTTACAACCCACGGGGCGAAACAGTGTCTCAGGTGCATCAATGGGAAAGTGACCCACCAACGCCTGCCAGGCCACAGGGTCTGTGGGCTCGGCCTGTTTGCAATGAGCGCACAGGGTTCTCACGAGTCGTTGCGACATGACCCCGCGCACCGTCGCACGGATTAAAAAGGCGGGCACACCTAGCTCAATCAGGCGTGATATCGCGCCGGGTGAATCATTGGTATGCAGCGTAGACAAGACCAGATGCCCGGTTAATGCCGCCTGGATCGCCATATGGGCTGTTTCAAGGTCTCGTATTTCACCCACCATAATAATGTCTGGATCTTGTCGCATCAGGGCGCGAACACCCGAGGCAAAATCCAGGTCAATGCTGTGGTTAACCTGCATTTGGTTAAACGCCGGCTCAACCATCTCAATGGGATCTTCGATCGTGCACACATTTACATCGGGGGTAGCCAATCTGCGAAGGGTGGAATAGAGCGTGGTGGTCTTACCCGACCCAGTGGGGCCGGTAACCAAAACAATACCGGTACCCGCGTCGGTCATCGATTGCCAGCGATCATAATCACTGCCGCGCAAGCCAAGTTGCTCAAAGGTCTTGAGCAGTACGTCGGGATCGAAAATCCGCATCACCAACTTTTCGCCAAAGGCGGTAGGCAGCGTGGACAAGCGCAGCTCTACCTCAGCGCCCTCGGGTGTACGGGTCTTCAAGCGACCATCTTGCGGGCGGCGCTTTTCTGCCACATCCAACCGCGCCAGTATTTTAAAGCGACTTGTAACCGCGGCTGCAACAGTTGCAGGTAACTCGTACACCTTGTGCAGCACACCATCGATGCGCAGGCGAACAACGCCAACCGCGCGCCGTGGTTCCATATGAATATCGCTAGCGCGCTGCTCAAAGGCATATTGCAGCAACCAATCTACAACGCTAACGATATGTTGATCGTTGGCATCGGGTTCACCCTTGGCACCGAGCTCGAGCATGGCCTCTAAATTAACCATGCGACCATGCCCCGTTGGGGTTTTCGAGCGCGCACCCTGTACCGAGCGAGCCAGAGTATAAAACTCTCTGGTATGGCGCTTGATATCGCGAGGATCGGCGACAAAGCGTTTAATTTTGCGTCGAACGACGTGCTCGAGATCGTGTTCCCATTGGGTGATCCAGGGCTCGGCACTTGCTACCTGCACTTCGTCGTCGGTAACTGCAATCGCCAAAATCTGGTGGCGCTCGGCAAACGCCTGAGACATTACCTCTGCCACCGCGGCGACATCGATTTTTAATGGGTCAATATCGACTACCGCTTGCCCCGTTTCCCCGGCGATAAAATCCAGCAGGGCCGGCATATCGAGAGACTTACCCTCGCGCTGTAGATCGGGCAATTTCAACTCGGCGAGATATACCAGCGGATGCACCGCCGTTACCGTGTGTCCGCGTAACCGAGCGAGATTTTTCGCCGACAAACGACCGGCTCGCGTTAAACCCTCTGCCAGTGAAAAAACATCAAGTCGCGATTCGGGAAGCATATGTAAATTGTTATCCATGAGTGCAGTTTACGATGCGAGCAACAATTGTCATACCAACTTTCGCCTCGGCAAGTGCTTCTGCACCCGAGGTAAAAAGTGCTTCAGCACCCGAGGTAAAAAGTGCTTCTGCACCCATGACAAACAGCGCCTCCGCACCCGCATGAAAAAACGCACTGCGGTGTGTCGGCAGCAGAGGTATAAATAATGAGCGCAATATGCGCATAATTTAGGCAAGCCCATAGCGGCCGATTGGGGTAGGCTTGTCGTTTTAAGTCGCAGCGAGTAGTCAGCGTGTCGTCTGGGTCAGAGCAGAGCAACCAAGACAGTCATATCGAGTGGTTTCGCCACACCGGACCCTACATGAGAAATCATCGGGGGCGCACGTTTGTCATTTATTTGGGCAACGGAGCACTCGAGAGCTCTCAGCTCCAAAATCTTATCCATGACCTCGCACTACTGCACCTCCTTGGTGTGCGGCTCATTCTTGTTCACGCCACCCGCAACGCCATTGAAGCCGAGTTGCTTCGCCAACAGGTAGACAGCCATTTACACCGCGGTGTACGTGTCACTGATCAAACCGTTATGGCTGTGGTACGAGACGTTGTTGCGGCGCAACGTTTAACCCTTGAGAGCAAGCTTTCGATGGGATTGCCCGACTCGCCCATGCGTGGAGCACGGCTACGACTCATTAGCGGTAACTTTGTCACAGCAAGACCACTAGGTATTGTAGATGGCACTGATTTCCAATTTACTGGCGCAGTCCGCAGGCTCGATGCGGCGGCCATCATAGCGGCGTTAGACGAGCAGGCTATCGTCCTGTTGTCGCCGCTAGGGTTTTCGCCAACCGGTGAGGTCTTTAACCTTAGCGCTGACGAATTAGCCTCGGCAGCGGCCATTGCGATTGGTGCTGACAAGCTGATCGTTATGGACACCCATTCTGGCCTCGTGGATGATGAGGGCAACCTCGTTAGACAATGCACCATTGAATCGGCTCGAACCTTAAACGCTATTGACGAGCAACAAGACGCTCACCGTCACGCCGCTTGCCTCGCCTGTGAGCAAGGCGTGGCCCGAGCGCATATGATTAGCTTTGAGCGTAACGGTGCTCTAATTGAAGAGCTGTTCACCCATGATGGTATTGGCACACTGATTAGCGCTGACGAATTTGAGCGCGCTCGGGTAGCTACGGTTGACGATATCGGCGGCGTTTTGGACCTGGTACGGCCCCTTGAGGCAAGTGGGGTTTTAGTACGGCGGTCACGCGAACTCCTTGAGCAAGAAATTGGAAACTTTCGGGTGCTTGAGCGAGACGATCGAATTATAGCTTGCGCGGCACTGTACCCATTTGCCGATGAAGCTATGGCGGAAATCGCCTGTATTGCCACCCACCCGGACTATCGACGCGGCGGTCGCGGCGAACACTTGCTCACGTTATTGACAAGTGAGGCGAAGCGACAGGGTATCGAGCGGCTCTTTGTGCTGACCACGCAAACTAGCCATTGGTTTAGAGAACAAGGGTTTTGTGATGCAGACCGGGCCGCATTGCCCGACGCGCGCCAACATCTTTACAACCTACAACGTAATTCCAAAGTGTTGATCAAATCGGTGGATAACTAGCGGTCTGAGCGACCTAACTCAGCAAGCACAAGGTCCACCAAGTAGTCAGTCGTCATACCAGAGCTAAATGACACCCGTTTAGGGAGATAAGCATTCGGCCCCAAGCAAACAGCTCTGCTAAACTATGCGTTTTCGTTCCAACAGGTTTTAATCCCATGCCCCAGTACCGCTCCAAAACATCCACCTCTGGCAGAAACATGGCCGGTGCGCGCGCACTCTGGCGTGCAACAGGTATGAAGGATGGTGATTTTGATAAACCCATCATTGCCGTTGTAAACAGTTTTACCCAGTTTGTGCCCGGCCACGTTCACCTCAAAGATTTAGGGCAATTGGTCGCAGGCGAAATTGAAGCTGCAGGCGGTGTTGCAAAGGAGTTCAATACCATTGCCGTGGATGACGGCATTGCCATGGGCCACGATGGCATGCTGTACAGCCTTCCCTCCCGCGACATTATTTCTGATTCGGTGGAGTACATGGTCAATGCCCATTGCGCCGATGCAATGGTGTGCATTTCTAACTGCGACAAGATAACGCCCGGAATGCTCAACGCGGCCTTGCGTCTGAATATCCCGGTGGTGTTTGTATCGGGCGGCCCCATGGAGGCCGGTAAAACCGCGTTGTCGGAGCACAAACTGGATTTAGTCGACGCCATGGTCATTGCCGCCGATAGTTCGGTTGACGATGAGACCGTGGAGGCATACGAGCGCTCGGCATGCCCTACCTGTGGCTCCTGTTCAGGGATGTTCACCGCCAACTCCATGAACTGTTTAACCGAAGCGCTGGGTCTGAGCTTACCGGGCAATGGCTCGCTGTTAGCCACCCACGCCGACCGCGAGAAATTGTTCCGCAAAGCGGGACAGCAGATTGTTGCCCTCGCCCGCCGCTACTACGAGCAAGACGACGAAACTGCACTGCCCCGTCAAATCGCCAATCGGGCCGCCTTTGAAAATGCCATGTGCCTAGATATCGCCATGGGCGGTTCTACCAACACCATTCTGCACTTATTAGCGGCTGCGCAGGAGGCCGAGCTGAATTTTACAATGGCCGACATTGACGTGCTGAGCCGCAGCGTGCCTCAATTGTGCAAAGTGGCACCGAGCACGCAGAAATATCACATGGAAGACGTGCATCGCGCCGGCGGTGTTATGGCAATCTTGGGCGAGCTGGCGCGCGCGGGCTTGCTTAAAACCAACACCTCTACCGTGCATGCCCCTACCCTTGGTGAGGCGCTAGCAACTTGGGATATTGCCACCTCCGATGACAACGCCGTCCGCGAGCTTTACTCAGCGGGGCCCGCGGGCATTCCTACCCAAACCGCCTTTAGTCAGGCTACGCGCTGGCCAAGCCTCGATCTCGATCGCGCAGCGGGCTGCATTCGCAGCTTAGAGCACGCCTACTCTCAGGAAGGCGGCCTTGCGGTGCTGTTTGGCAATATTGCCAAGGACGGCTGTGTCGTCAAAACCGCTGGTGTAGATGACAGCATTTTGACATTCTCGGGGCCTGCCCATGTTTGTGAGAGCCAGGAGGATGCGGTAGCCGATATTCTTGAGGACCGCGTAAAACCAGGCGACGTGGTAATTGTCCGCTATGAAGGCCCTCGGGGGGGGCCGGGCATGCAAGAAATGCTCTACCCCACCAGCTATCTTAAGTCGAAGGGCTTAGGGGCCGCCTGTGCACTGATAACCGACGGGCGTTTCTCGGGTGGTACATCGGGGCTGTCTATTGGCCACGCTTCACCCGAAGCTGCCGCCGGAGGAGCGATTGGCCTAGTTGAGCAGGGTGACATCATCGACATTGATATTCCGGCTCGAAGCATCAATGTTCGGCTTGATGATGCGACCTTGGCTGCCCGTCGTGCCGCCATGGATAGCCGTGCTAAACCCTGGCAGCCCGTGAAAGACCGACCGCGCCAAGTAAGCCCGGCCCTAAAGGTCTACGCAAAGATGGTCACCAGCGCCGATAAAGGTGCCGTGAGAGATTTATCATTGCTCGACTAAACTTAATTCGGCTGGCAGGAGTGACGCAAAGTCCTTGCGATAATCGGCAATGACGCCTCTTAAGCGTTTGTCTTGCCGAGCCGTACGACCATTAACGATATCGAGTATTAGCCGTTGCGAAGTGCGTTGATTATGAGCAAAGGTAGCGCGATAACCATCGGACTGGCCACTATCCCAGCTGTCTAGCGCGCGTTTAACGGGCACTTGCCAATTGTCTGGATTATCACGCAATGCCGCCTCTAGGCGGTCCAACCAATGGCTGCGTTGCGTATGCCACTCCTCATGAAGGCGCAGCATGCCCTTGGTACGCTCATCAATAAGTTGCCGCTGCTCATCGTTAAGTCGGCCTAGAAAATCGGCCAAATTGTCGGTAAATCGATTCACCAAAAGTTTGCGGTACGCGTCGTCATCCATGTCGATACGCTCGTCATACCACGTTTGTTGATTGTCGCGAATAGATGCCACGAACTCCAGTCGCTGTTCCAAGCTGAGCTCGCTACCAAAGTCGATTGCTACTGCCGTCATCTTAACGCGTAGCCGCTCCGCCACCGCTAAAAATCTGTTGTACAGCACGTTGAGTTCGGCGTCTGTTAGAGGGCTATCGAGAGCCTCGTCTACAGCGTCAAGCAAGACAATATACTGAGGTAATTCCTCTCGACGATGCCAGTCATGCAGTGCTTCCAACTGCTTATCGAAAAGCGCATCCTGCTCGCGGGTAAGGCTGACATAGTCGCTTAGGTACCAGCTAATCAACGTATCGAGACGGTTATACAAAAAAGTTGTACTGGAACAGCCTGCCAGCAGCGCCAGCAGAACAAGCCAGGTCCAACGATTAGCGCCAGACCGGCAGCGAACTGGAGATGTGAACATCGACGGGGTTAACACTCATAACGGCATGCACCCGATTGCGGCCCTCTTGCTTGGCGGTGTACATCGCCTGGTCAACCCGCTCGAGCCACTCCTCAGCGCTGTCCACTGAGGTCACATCACACACACCAATACTCACCGTGACACGACGCCCAGGTAGGGTTGTCATATTGGCAATACCCAGGCGCAACTCTTCAGCAATTTTAATCGCGGTTTGCGCACCAACCTCGGTCAGTAACACCACAAACTCCTCACCCCCCAAACGAAAAACCATGTCCACGCCGCGAATACGGTTTTCGATTAAGGCGACTAAATCTTTAAGCACGCGGTCGCCCTGAGCATGCCCTAGAGTGTCGTTTATGGTTTTGAAATGATCAATGTCGATCATCAGCATGGAGGACAACCGCGAATAACGCTGATAATCAGCAATGTTCCGTATGGCTTGGGGTTGCAGATAGCGGCGGTTATAGGCACCGGTAAGCGGGTCACTTAAGGCAAGATCGGCCAGCTCATCGGCGTGGTGGGTGAGCAGCCGCATAACCGCAAGAGACAAAGCCCACGTAGCCAACAGTGCGGCAATCTCGCCCACGTTGGCAAAGCTGCCAACCGCCCACTGAATGGCCATGAGAACAAGCACCGTCAACGACCCAGCCGCCAATGCCACACCGCTGGGTATAAGACCGGCGAGGCCAATCATCAGCGGGAACAACCAAAGCGACTGATGACTATCGCCGGTGGCAACACACCAAAGTACCAGAGCAATGTTAAAGAGCAGCGCAAAAATAGGGGGAATCAATATTTGTTGTCGTGTATGCAAGCGAAGCAGGGTGGCAGAAAGAGCGGCAAAACCCACTAGCGCAAGCCAAGTGGTGGGTGAGGTGAGCGGCGAAAACAACACGTGCTGAAAACCAATGCTCCCCACCGACACCAGCATCATAATTAACATCAGGCGATAAATGGTAGCTCGACGCTCAAACATGATGTCGTCGGGGTTGACGTCAGTAGGCGCGGCAAGATCCGACTGAAACAATTGCGCACGAAGCTCCCGCCAAGGGGTACGGCCCGAGGATCGATAAAGTGAGTCGACCGATTTATGAGTGCGTTCGTTGGCCATTTGCCAGTCGTTCTAGCCCCCTGCTAGTCAGTAACACGGGTATGAGCACGTCATACCTTGGTAACCATTGTGACACAGGGGCCAGAAACCGGCACTAACTGATGTTGGTCACACCAACGTCATGCACAACGCGTTGAGGCGTTGGAAAAGCTAGGCTGCCTCGGCACTGGACATACCGTGCTCGCGAAGCGCAGAGATAATGGCTGCCAGCGACGCCTGCACAATATCGTGACTACGGCCAACACCGCAGGGACGCGCCCCTTCTACATTAAGCTGTACGTAGCATACCGCTTCGGCGTCGGCGCTTTGTCCCAAGGTGTGCTCAGAATACTCGACCACCACAATCTTATGACCGGTAAAACTCTCGAGCGCGTGGGTGAAAGCGTCAACGACACCATTACCGCGCCCGGCAATGGTGACTTCACCAGCAGGCGTCTTCAGGGTTGCCGACAAAGCGTCCACACCATCTTCGCGCGCGAGCTGATAGTCTCCTAAAGACCAGCCGTTGCCGGGTAAGAGGTAGGTGCGCTCAAACAGCCCGAATATGGCATCAGATGCCACTTCGGCTTCGCTCTCTTCAGCCAGTTTTTGTACCGCCGTGCTGAAATCGATTTGTAGCCAGCGAGGCAACTCGAGACCGTAATCCCGCGCCAACACATAGGCAACACCACCTTTACCGCTCTGGCTGTTGATGCGAATAACTTCCTGGTAAGTGCGACCAATATCTGATGGGTCAATGGGCAGATAGGCCACATCCCACGGGTCGGCCTCGGCTCGTTTGGAGAGACACTTGTTAATGGCATCCTGATGACTGCCTGAAAACGCGGTAAATACCAGCTCGCCGGCATAGGGGTGTCGTGGATGCACGGGTAACTGTGTGCACTCGCGGACCACGGCGATAATCTCGTCCATGTGCTGAAAATCGAGCTCAGGATCGATGCCTTGGCTATAAAGGTTCATGGCCATGGTGACGATATCCATGTTACCCGTGCGTTCGCCATTGCCCATAAGGGTTCCCTCAACGCGGTCGGCGCCCGCCATCACCCCGAGCTCTGCGGCAGCCACCGCGCAACCACGGTCATTGTGGGTGTGCAGAGAAATCAACAGCGCCCGGCGGTTGGCAACATTATCGCAAAACCACTCGATTTGATCGGCATACACATTGGGGGTACTCATCTCAACAGTGGCGGGCAGATTGATTACCACCGGCCGCTCAACCGTGGGCTCGAGCACAGCGTTTACCGCATCGCATACCTCTACTGCAAAATCGAGCTCGGTGCCAGTGAAGCTTTCGGGACTGTATTCAAAGGTCCACTCGGTCTCCGGGTGACGACTTGCCTCTTCTTTGACCAAACGCGCACCCGCAACAGCAATGTCGATAATGCCTTGTCGATCGAGACCAAAAACATCACGGCGCTGTACTGTCGAGGTGGAATTATAAAAGTGCACCACGGCACGCTTAACCCCGGCCAGCGCCTCAAAAGTTCGACTAATCAACTCGGCACGCGCCTGCACCAGCACCTGCACAGTCACATCATCGGGAATGCGCTGCTCATCAATGAGCTTTCGGAGAAAATCAAAGTCGTGTTGAGACGCCGAGGGAAAGCCCACCTCTATAGTTTTAAAGCCAATGGCCACCAACTGCTCCCACAAGCGGAGCTTCTGATCGGCATTCATGGGCTCCACTAACGCCTGATTGCCATCTCTCAGATCCACTGAACACCATAGAGGTGCTTTGCTAATCACTTGATCAGGCCAGCGGCGGTCGGCCTTTGATACGGGCGTAAAGGGACGGTACTTTGCGTGGTCAAAACGCTGCTGCTCAGAAAAACCCATGCTCTATCTCTAACTAATCGGTAGGAAACCCCAAGTGTACGCTTGTTCGAGGAGTTTAATTCGCTAAATTTTTCTTAAAAATCTAAATTTTTAGTGATATAAATTAATAATATATTAATTTTTAGAGATTTTTGCTTAAAAATGATGCTTAGTGAGTTAGATAAGATTGATCGACGCATTCTCGAGGTACTGCAAATCAATGGCAGCCTCAGTAATCTAGAGCTAGCAGAAAAGGTTGGTCTAAGTCCCACTCCCTGCGCCCGGCGGGTTAAGCGGCTGGAATCAGAGGGTGTTATTCGCGGCTATGTGGCGTTGGTCGACCAAGAGCAACTGGGGCTCACGCTGACGGCACATGTCAGTGTCACCATGGACCGTCACACACCAGAGCGCTTTGAAACCTTTGAAGCAGAGATTCAATCCTATCCAGAGGTGCTTGAGTGCTGCGTGGTAACCGGACAGAGTGCCGATTACTTGCTCAAGGTTGTCGTGCGCGACATGACGCACTACGAACAGTTTTTACTCGGCAAACTCACCCGCATTGCCGGTGTTAGCGGCGTACACTCAAGCTTCCAACTACGGAGCGTAATGGCCAAGACAGCATTACCCTTGGGCGTCTGAGCAGGTTAGCTAGCGGCAGCAAGTTCTTTCTGAATCAAAAAATCTGCCACCTTTAGCATGTTTGCCTGGCTGCCGGCCTTAGACGCCGAAATTAGATATTTCCCGTTTACCATCAGCGACGGCGTGCCGGTGATTTTGGCCGAGCGCGCACGGGCGTCGGCTTGGCGAACCTGGCTGTTAATACCAAACGAGTTAAAGGCATTATCAAATTTTTCACCGCTCACTCCGTTAGCAACGAACAGTTCACGCACCGCGCTGGGCGTACCCAAACGCAGGCGCTGTACATGCATGGCGTTGAAAATAGCGGGATGCACGGTATCCATCACATCCAGCGCTTCGGCCACATAGTAAGCTTTGGCATGTAGCTGCATGGCGCCATTCCACATGGCTGGGGAGCCCTGCACCTTAACGCCCTCGGGCAAGGTTTTCTTCCAGGCCTCGAGCATCGGCTCAAAGGTGTAGCAGTGACCGCAGCCATACCAAAAGAACTCCGTCACAACCACTTCATCGCTGGCACCTACGCGTACTGCTGGCTTGATTACATCGTAGTGGCTGCCCTCCTCATAGGTTTGTGCCTGTGCAACTGCACCCAAACTCAGCAAGGCAACGACTACACCGGCAAATTTAGCGAGGAAATAACGTCGGACTGATACGGTCACAGCTAACTCCTTTGTCAGGTAAGGTTATTCCTAGACGATTACTTAAGACCCGATGCGTAACTGGCCACCGCCTGAATTTCGAGATCTGATAACTCGAAAGCCGTGGTACGCATAATCTTACTGTCGCCGTCGTTAACACGGCCGGCAGGGTCTTCATAGCCTTTGCGGAACATCTTTAACTGCGCGGCAATGTAATCGGCGTGCTGTCCCGACAAGCCAGGAAAGCCCGCCGGGCCATTACCTTTGCCTGTAGGGCTGTGGCATCCAGAGCAGGCCGCCACTTTACGCTCCATAATGCCGGAGAGGTAAATCTTGCGACCCAGCTCAACCATCTCCGCATCGGCCATGGCTGGTGAGCGGTTCTGACTGTCGTAAAAAGCAGCGATATCGGCGAGGTCCTGATCGGACATATTGTCCACCTGACCAGCCATAGCTGCTACGGGTCGCAAACCGCTGCGTATGTCTTTCATTTGCTTGAGCAAGTACTTTCACCCAAACCCGCCAACTTAGGGAAGTTGGGCACAACGCTGTTGCCATCGGCACCGTGACAGGCACCACAGGTCACGGCTTTCCCCTGGCCTGCAGCGGGATCGCCTTTCAAAGTACCGGTAGCAAGTGCCGGTGAACTCAGTGTCGCTGCTACTACGAGAGCGGCAGCGCCACGAACTACATTTCGTGCAAACATCTTCAAATCCTATTGTTTGATCAACTTACTTCGACGTTGACATGTACGTAATGAGCTCTTGGTATTCCTCATCAGTACAATCGGCACACAGGCCGGTAGGTGGCATGGCGTTTAAACCATTTTTGACAGAGGCGACCAGCGCATCCATGCCTTTGGCAAGGCGTGGTTCCCAAGCCGTTACATCGTGAGACTTAGGTGCCCTGCGGCACCAACGTTGTGGCACACAGCACAAGACTTGTTGTACTTGTCCATGTTGGGTTCAGCAGATGCGGGTAACGCCGTAGCCAAGGCAATAACGGCCGGCGCGATTACGCGACCCAAAACGAAACGTGTATTCATAGTATCCCCTCGGAAGCTAGCGTCAACGCGCCAGCATCGGCAAGAAAAAATAAAAAGGCAGGGTGTGCCTGCTCTCGCTCAATAGCCGTGGCATTATAGTCAATGAAACGCTGTGGACAAAATGCCCCATGACTGATGCCAACGATATTCAGCCGCGACTTGAGCGTATTAACTTTCGAGACGCGGTGTTCTTACAAAGCGCCAGCGCGCTTAATAATGCGCCTAAGGACCAAGGCTCAGAGGTGGCGTTTGCCGGCCGATCAAATGCGGGAAAATCTAGTGCAATCAATACCTTAACCCAAAATAAAAAGCTCGCTCGGACATCCAGAACGCCCGGCAGAACCCAGCTTATTAACTTTTTTACCCTGAGTGAAAACCAACGATTAGTGGATCTTCCCGGGTACGGTTACGCCAAAGTACCGCTTAAAATGAAGCGCGAGTGGAATCAGCATCTAGAGAATTATTTACAACGGCGGCAAAGTTTGCGCGGTTTAGTATTGCTTATGGATATTCGCCACCCGCTCACAGAAACCGATGAGCAAATGATTGGCTGGGCTTCAACGGCGGGCATGCCGGTACACGTGCTGCTCACCAAGGCCGATAAGCTTAAGCGGGGCCTGCCAAGAGCACGCTTTTATCAGTGCAAGCTCGTCTTACCGAATACGGCGATCTCACGTCAGTGCAATTATTTTCATCGCTAAAACGCGACGGTCTACGTGAACTGGAGAAAAAACTCACCGCGTGGCTTACAGACGAATCGGTATTTGACGATACAGGCAGCGATGACACAGAGGCCCTTGAATCGCCCTGATCTTAATGCGCCTCATCCCAGTTGTGACCAACCCCCACCTCGACTAACAGCGGCACGTCGAGTGACGCAACGCCTGCCATTAATCCGGGCAACGCGTTAGCAAGCTCGTCGACGTGCGCCCCCGCCACGTCAAACACCAGTTCATCATGCACCTGCATGATCATCAGTGCATCGATGCCCGTATGCGCTAACCAGTTGTCAACGGCGATCATTGCAAGCTTGATAATATCGGCGGCTGTGCCCTGCATGGGAGCATTAATTGCCGTGCGCTCAGCGGCCTGCTGGCGCTGCTTGTTGCGGGCGTTAATTTCGGGGAGATAAAGGCGCCGCCCCATAAGGGTTTCAACAAAGCCTTGTTCGTGGGCCACGGCCCGCGTGCGCTGCATATAGTTGGCAACACCCGGGTAACGTGCAAAGTACTTATCAATATACGCCTGCGCCTCGGCCCGCCCAATATTCAGTTGACGGCCCAGGCCAAAGGCCGACATGCCATAAATCAAACCAAAGTTAATGGCCTTAGCCTTGCGACGTTGATCGACGCTCACATCCTCGAGGGCGACATCAAACACCTCGGCGGCGGTAGCGCTATGCACATCTAAATCCTGGGCAAAGGCGCGTAGCAAACCATCATCCTGTGACAGGTGCGCCATAATACGCAACTCAATCTGGGAGTAATCGGCAGCCACAATTCGGCGGCCGTTAGGCGCGCAAAACGCCTGTCTAATACGCCGCCCTTCATCGGTTCGAATAGGAATATTCTGCAAATTGGGATCCGATGAGGACAGCCGGCCGGTGGCGGTAACCGCCTGGTGATAAGACGTGTGTACCCGCCCGGTGGTCGGATCAATCATATGGGGCAGCTTATCGGTGTAGGTCGATTTGAGTTTGGACAAGCTGCGGTACTCCATGAGTAGCGCGGGCAGTGGGTAATCGACCGCCAGCTCCTGAAGCACCTCTTCTGCGGTAGATGGCGCGCCTTTGGGCGTCTTCTTAATAACCGGCAGCTCCAGTTTCTCAAATAAAATTTCGCCTAACTGTTTGGGTGAGCCCAGATTAAATGGCTGACCAGCAAGCTCGTAAGCTTGCGCCTCAAGCTCACCGAGGCGCTGGGCAAGCTCGTGGCTATGATCGGCCAGCGTTTGGCGGCTGACAAAAGCACCATTGCGCTCAATCCGCGCCAACACTGGCACCAGTGGCATTTCTACATCGCGGTAAAGTGCGCACAATGCTGCCTCGGTAGACAGTCGACGCCACAAAGTTTGGTGAAGCCGCAGGGTGATATCCGCATCTTCGGCCGCGTAAGGCGCTGCTTGCTCCACACTCACCTGGTTAAACGTCAATTGCTTGGCGCCTTTACCGGCCACCTCCTCAAAACTAATGGCCTTCTGGCCCAGATATTTGAGTGCCAAAGAGTCCATGTCATGGCGCGTGCCCGTGGAATCCAAAATGTATGATTCCAGCATCGAGTCGTGAGCAATACCCCGCAAATCAATACCGTAGTTAGCCAGCACGTTTCGATCGTACTTGAGGTTTTGTCCGACCTTGGCGAGTTGAGCGTTCTCAAGCAAGGGCTTTAACAGACCCAGGACTTCATCACGGTCGAGCTGTTCGGGCGCACCCGGGTAGTCATGCCCCAGAGTCACGTAGGCGGCTGTACCGACCTCTATAGCAAAGGACACACCAACAATGGCGGCTTGCATGTAGTTAAGCGAGGTCGTTTCCGTGTCAAAAGCGATTAGCTCAGCGCCGGCTAGGGCATCTAACCACACCTGCAACGTTGGCCTATCGGTAATGGTGACTACCGTGAGTGCTTGGGGTGATGGCAACTGCGCTACGTCATCATTGTCATCAACTGCGGTAGCAGCCGCTGCCGAGGCGTCACCCTCAGACAATACTTCGGATAACCAGGTTTTAAACTCCAGCTCTCGATACCAATGGGTTAGGGTTTGGGTATCGGGATCAGTACTCGCCAAATCTTCAGCGGTGAGCGGCAACTCACAATCGAGTTTAATCGTGGCCAAGCGGTAGGAGAGTTCGGCTGCTTCGCGGTGCTCGGCCAATTTTGCACCCAGGGTTTTCGCCCCGCGCACATTTAGGTCAGCGACTTGCTCGAGCTTGGCATAGATGTCCCTAATGCCGCCAAGGCCCTGCAGCAATGCCAACGCAGTTTTTTCACCCACGCCGGCCACGCCGGGAATGTTATCGACTTTGTCACCTTGCAGCGCTAACAAATCGATGATGAGCTCTGGCGGGATGCCAAACTTATCGATAACACCTGCGCGATCCATGACCACACTGGTCATGGTGTTAACCAGCGTGACATGCTCGTTAACCAGTTGCGCCATATCCTTGTCACCCGTCGAAATGAGTACGGGGCGCGCTGTCGCCGCGGCCTGATGCGCGAGGGTACCGATAACATCATCGGCTTCTACGCCCTCTACACAAATAAGTGGCAGGCCCATCGCCTTGATGATGGTATGAATAGGCGCAATTTGCTCGCGTAACTCCTCAGGCATGGGAGGCCGGTTGGCCTTGTACTCGGCGTACATGTCATTGCGAAACGTTGGGCCTTTGGCATCAAAAATCACCACGACCTGATCGTCCGGGTAATCAGCCATCAACCGGCGAATCATCCCAATCACACCCTTGGCGGCACCGGTATTCAAGCCCTTGGAATTAGTCAGTGCCGGCAGCGCGTGATAGGCCCGAAATAAATACGAAGAGCCGTCAACAAGGATAAGTCGTTTTGTCATGGGCTAGTTTTCCCAGAAGTAGCGGGCAGATCGATAAGTGACTTTAAACTTCGCCAGATCAAGGGGCGCCCGGAAAAATCCGTGAAAGTCACCCCGAGGGTTAATGAGAATCACATTCGCACTGTGATCGACCTGATAGCTGCCGCCGGTCTCGGTCACTTTACGAAAGGGCGAGTTAAACACGCGGGCCACATTTAACACGTCAATAAATTCGCCGGTGACACCCAAAAAGTCGGGATCAAAATAAGGCACATACTTGGCGAGTACCTCAGGTGTATCTCTCGCCGGATCAACCGTGAGCATGATCACTTGCGTATCCGCCGCTTCAGTACTTTCGAGCTGACTCTTCACCTTTGCCAAGAAAGACAGTGTGGTGGGGCAGATATCGGGGCAGTGGGTAAAGCCAAAGAATAGTAAGGTCCATTGGCCCTCTAACCGGCTTTCTGTAAATGCCTCGCCCCTGTGGTCGATCAGTGCAAAGCTCCCGGGGTCACGGGGCGTCTCAAATAAAAACAGACCATTGGCCCGCATTTCAGAGGCACTCATAATACGCGGCTGCTGCACGCGGTTGATAAAACTGCCAACAACCACGGCCATAAAAAGCACGACGCAGGCAATCGTTATCCACACCCCCGGTTATTGGCCGTGCTTGAAACACCCTTTGTTGGTCGTCTTTTAGCGTCGCTCAAAACACCACCCCCAATAGCCAATGGTCAAGCAGCATGATCACAAATAGGGCTAATAAATAGGTAATGGAATATTTAAAGGTCTCCATGGGCGCGCGTTCATTGCGCCCCCGAACAATCTCAATTGACCAGTAAAGAAACACACCACCCAGCACCACAGCGCCCGCCAGATACAGCCAGCTACTGAGACCCGTTGCAAATGGCAGCAACGTAATAAGAAACATAATGATGGTGTACAGCAGAATGTGTAACGCGGTGAACTTAACCCCGTGAGTAACCGGCAGCATGGGAATACCAACCAGGGCGTACTCCTCGCGCCGATGAATAGCCAGTGCCCAAAAATGGGGGGGTGTCCAAGCAAAAATAATTAACACCAGGAGCAGCGCGTGACCATGTATGTCGCCCGTGACAGCAGTCCACCCCAGCAACGGCGGAGCGGCGCCAGCAAGACCGCCAATAACAATATTCTGCGGCGTGGCGCGCTTTAAAAACATGGTATAGACAAAGGCATAACCAATGAGGCTGGCAACCGTAAGCACCGCCGTGAGGGTGTTGATCCACACGACTAAAATCACCACGCCTAGCAAGGCTAGCAGCGTAGCGAATACCATGGCATTGCGCTGCGAAATACGACCCGTAGCCACCGGACGCTTCTCGGTACGCGCCATTTTCTGGTCAATGCGCTCATCCACAATATGGTTAATCGCGGCTGCCGCACCAGCACATAGGGCAATACCCAGGTTTCCCAACACCATGGGCTGCCAGGGTACAAGCCCAGGAACAGCCATGCACATGCCAATAATGGCCGTCAGAATCATCAGCGCAACAACGCGCGGCTTGGTGAGTTCTAAATAATCCTCCCAGAGGGCGCGATTAGAAGCGGCCGTTGCCATTAGGCACCTCCGGAGTTTTTAAGCAGGAATTTCAAGTCCGACATAACCGCCTTGTAATCGAGGTTGTCGTCAAATCGCATCATGATCCAACCCGCAGGATCGATAAGAAACCACTGGGCGTTGCTGTTAGTGAGCTCGGGAAAGTAACTGTCCAACGTGTCTGTGCTCACGACCAATGGCACTAACCCTTGATGGTCGCTACCCAAGTAAGCGGATAGCGGTGTGTTTTCGGTGGTGCCGCCTTTGGAGAGCCACACCGCTTCCGGGTCGGTATCGGTTATTAGCACCCGCTGAACACGATTGAACTCCTTACCCAGAGCAATGTGTACTTGACGCGTAAAATAGAGGCGCTGTTGGCAGGCAACATCACAGGCCGCTCCCTGATTCACCATGACCATCGTCCAGCGAGGGTCGAGATCTTGCCAGGCGAAGGCAGCACCAACGTCGTCGGTAAACGTAGCATCGCTAATCTGACGCGGCGGTGTAATCAGCGCGCCATTATTGGAGGTCCCCAGAGCACCCACTAAATCCAAATTGCCTTCGACTACAAAATACCAGAGCCAAGAGGCGGCCAGCACAATGATGAGCGGCGTTCCTGCAATCAGCAACAGAGGCAGCCGACTAGTGCCCGTTGCCGGGGATGAAGACATGTTTAATCCTTATGACGTTGGTGAACTTGAGCGACCACGCAGCAGCGAGACAATATTTGATGAACGGCCCAAAAAGGCCGCCCATAATACCGCCGCCATGGTAAACCATTGCACAGCATAACCGGTGTGCTTTTCTGCACTTTGGTTAACTACTGGCCAATCGGCCACAAACGCGGCTGAGTGTGCTTGATCAATTCGCACGAGAAATTCAACGATGGGCTTATTGAATAACACTCCCAGGGCCTTGGCATACTCCTGACGCTCATAAGATTGTATAACCGCGGGAAGTGAGTCGGGCGGGGGCTCATCGGTTAGCACATAAGCGCTTTCGATAGGGGCATAAATACGGCCCCGCCAGTCGCGCGGAGTAGCCGGCAATTCAACAATTGGCAGAGAGCGTCGTGCGGCATCGCCAGGTACCCAGCCGAGATTCACCGGGACGTGGTAGCTGCCGGTCTCGATAAATGCGATCACCTCGTAACCAAACCGGCCGTTATGCAACTGGTTGTCTAGCAACAGGTATGTATCGCTGCGCGCTTCCCCCTCAAAATAAATTTGGCGATCGCGAACACCCTGGGGGCCGTCCAACCCGCTGGTAACCGCTTGTTCTACGGATATGGGTGCCAGCGCCAGGCGCTGACTGTATTGAGTAGAAAGCAGGCGCTTTTCTTCAGCGCGATCGAGCTGCCAAAAACCGAGGCTTATAAGGCAAGGGCACAGCAGAGCCGTAAAAACCGTCAAACGCCACTCAAAGGAAAACTCCAGCTTGCCCAGCTTCGAGTTAAACTCCCTCACTTGCCGCTCCAAAGCAATTTAAACAAGGACATCACCGTGCTTAAAATTCTCATCGTCATCTTCATGGTGGCGCTCATCATCAGTCTTGGTTCCGGGTTGTATTTTCTCATGATTGACCAAGGAGATAAGGAAAAAAACCGCGTCTTTACTTCGCTTGGAGTGCGGCTAGCGCTGGCGTCAGGGCTCATAACCGTCATCATTTACGGTGTGGCTACCGGCCAGCTCGGTCATCGAAACCCTTGGGATGCGGGCACTCTGGAATCCCAGCAAGCTCGTTGACAGCAACGGGCCGGCATTTGTACTGTGCCAGAGGAACGCTCATAAGTACCAATGATAATAAAACCGAGATTAAATCCACCATGCCTTTGAACTTACTGCTCGCGCTGTGAATAAAAGCACTGTTTGGCTGGGGTCAGTCATACTACTGGCAATGGCGGGCTACACCGCCGACTTTCTAGCGTTGTCTGGGCAACCGTCACCTGGCATAAGCTTTCTATACGGCGGGGTAGCCGTACTACTCGCTGCTGCAATGTTCGGACCAGTAAGCGGGCTTGTCGTCGGCATTATCGTTGCAATACCAACCGTCGATGCCTGGGGCCACCCTTGGGCGGTTGTGATAGGCGGCCTTGAAGGCCTGGCGTGCGGCCTGCTGGTGCATCGCTTCAGGGTGGGAGAAACCAAAGGATTAGGGTTATCACTCAGCCTTGCCAATATTGTCTTTTGGGCGACCCTGGGCATTCCGCTAACCTACACGGTCTACAGTTACCTGTTGCCCAATCCAACATCGTCGGTTGGACTAATCATGACCAAGTGGGCCATGAATGGTGTGTTTAACGCCGCTCTGGCCGAATTTCTGTTGTTCCTCGTGATAGCGCCAAACCTGGGCGGCTGGCTTCGGGTAAAGGGCGCCCACATTTCAAGGTGGCGAATTCGCGACATGTACGTGGCGAGTATTGTTGTCGCTACCGTATCCATCGTCTTAGTAACGATTGGCATTGAAACCCGACAGCATGTTGAAGAGCAGTATGCAGCACAGCGGAAACACCAAGAAAATACGCTAGTGATGCTCAAACAACTCCTCCCCGCGCATCTGAATGATATTTCAGGTCAAAAAAGCGACGAATTGGCCCGATGGTTGGCATCTACCGACCCGCAATATGCGTTAAAGATCAGCACGGCAGCGGGAGAGGTTGAGATTGGCGCCTTTCCTCCTGATGTGCCGACAGACGGCCCTGTTTACGAGGTGATCGAACCAACATCAAGGCTCGCGGCAGAGATGGACGCATGGTTACAGGGGCATATGGTTTTACGTTCTGCAGACCCCGACAACCAGTCGAGGTTGGTGCTCGTGAGTAAAATACAACCTATCATCGAGTCACTCTGGCGCAATACTGCAGAGATCATGACAGCATCAACGATCGCCGCATTCATTATTGTGCTTGTTGGCCTTGTGTTTTCTCGCTACGTCACGCGCTCACTAACACAACTAGCGAACGCATCGGCATCGATTGGGGCATTACAGCAACACAGTAAGAGCCTATACGCCGAGATCACTGGCACCAGCGGGTTTGAACCTAAAGAAACGCATGATGTTCGCATGGCTTTTAGTACCGCATTGCGCGAAGAGGCTAGCGCCTATCAGGCGTCACAGGCAGCAGCGGCCAACACTCTCAAAATAGTTGAGGAAGCGAATGCGCCCATCGTAGCCATAGACATGGCAGGCGCGATCGTTGGATGGAACCGGGCTTCCGAGCGGGCGACCGGCCTCGAGCAACAAGCCGTACTGGGGAAAAAACCGAAGAGGTGCTGATTGACTCAATCCCAACGGTTGATAGCCAGCGTATTATCACGCGGCTACGCAAAGGCGGCAGCCTCGAAGGTATGCGGCTATCGTTCAAGAACACGGACGGCCGACGAGTTACCCTGTTGCTGAGCGGGGTAGTACTCAACGATGTCGATGGCGAGCCTAATCGTCTCATTATGGTCGGCCAAAACCTTACCGAGTACCTCGAGCAAGAGCAGCAACTACTTCAAGCGTCGAAAATGTCTACTTTGGGTGAGATGGCCACGGGCGTCGCTCATGAGCTGAATCAACCTCTCAACACCATGAGACTGACCATTGCTAATGTAAAAACACTTATAGCCCGAAAGCCGGATCAGATTGGTGCATTAGATGACAAGCTTCAGCGTCTTAATGATCAAATTGATCGAGCCACAAAAATCATTGATCACTTGCGCCTGTATGGGCGACGCGGCGATACGCAAACACCCAATGGCGATGTATTTTCTCCGGACAAGACGATTCACAGCTGCATTGCGCTGTTTCAAGAGCAGTTCAGAGTCGCCAATATTCAACTAACGTGCTCGCTAAACACGCATAATTCGCTGGCTTCAGGGGATAGCATGTTATTTGAGCAAGTGCTGGTGAACTTACTCAGTAACGCCAGAGACGCCATCAACAGTCAGGGGGCTGGTGGAGACCAATGCGTTCAGGTTGCTAGTAGTCTTAACAACGGCGCTATTACAGTTTCAATTGAGGACACCGGTGGTGGTGCGGAAGCACACACGCTCAGCCATATGTTTGAACCATTCTATACATCCAAAGCTCCGGGACACGGCACGGGACTAGGGCTGTCCATCTCCTACAGCATTATCTCCAGCATGAGTGGCTCTATCACCGCTAATAACGGTGAGCGAGGATTATGCGTGACAATAACGCTACCCATTGCACCGCCAAAGACTAACTAGCATTTCGGCGCACGCTAACACCGATAGGTACACTGGATTAATGAGCAAGAAAAAAGGCGCCGCAGCGCCTTTTTCGAACCGATGTCAGCCTGTCAAAGAATGTAAACAAACAAGAACAAGAACACCCAAACCACATCAACGAAGTGCCAGTACCAGCTGGATGCTTCAAAACCAAAGTGATCAGAGGCAGTAAAGTGCTTGTTCTTAACCGACCGGATCAACTGGATGAGCAGCATGGTCATACCCATGGCCACGTGAAAACCGTGGAAGCCCGTCAACATGAAGAAGGTTGAGCCGTAGATGCCAGAATTCAGCGTCAAGCCAAAGATTTGATAGGCCTCGTAGTATTCTGCGGCTTGCAAGCCCAAGAAGATAAGAGCCAGGGCCACGGTAATAGCGAGCCACAGGTTGAACTTCTTCATATCGCCCTTAAGGATGCCGGTGTGGGCGACATGGCAGGTGAAGCTTGATGACAGCAGAATGAGGGTGTTCCACATAGGCAACCACTGATACCAGTGGTGTGCATCAGCAAAGGACATACTGCGTTCTTGCGTGGTGAAGCTACCGTTGTTCGCGATCACCTGACTATCTGCACCGCCCACGGCTTCTTGTGGAGTAGTCATAGGCGGCCAGCTGAACTCAAAACCAGGCCAAAGCAAGCCGTTCATGCGGCCACCATCGCCTTCGCCCGCTAACCATGGACCAGCGAGGGTGCGCACATAAAACAAGACCCCAAAAAAGGCAAAAAAGAACATGACTTCGGAGAAGATGAACCAGAACATACCCAACACATAGCTGTGGCTCAGCTGGGCGCTGTTCAAACCCTGCAAGTTTTCTTTAATCGCCGTGCCAAACCAGCTGGACAGGGTGAAAACAAAAAACACCAGTCCGGCAATAAGAATCCACTTGGAAGATGTTGATGCATCGGGATCACCGAAGGTCATATCATTTAGCACTAAACCCGCGCCAAACACGGTCATTACCAGACCAATAGTTGCGCGTACAGCGAGACTTGAACTCTCGGGTACGTAGTATTTTTCGTGGCCCGCCGGGGCGGCTTGACTGGACGCCATTATCGTATCTCCGTTTTCCTTCCGGGCCCCCTAATCACCCAGAATCAGCGTGCGGCGACTTTGCCGCCTGTTCTGTCGGTCACGTCAAACAACGTGTAAGACAGCGTAATTGTTTTGATATCCCTCGGTAACGCTTGATCCACGATAAACTGTAGCGGCATTTCTGCCTTGCTGTTTGCATCGAGTGGTTGTTGGTTAAAACAAAAACACTCGGTTTTGTGGAAGTACTCCGCCGCTCGGGAAGGCGAAATACTGGGGATAGCTTGTGCCACCATGTGACCATCGGTCACGTTTTCTGCAAAAAACACGGTGTCATTGGCGGCTCCTGGATTGACCTTCATCATGGTCACTGACGGTCGAAAACCCCAGGGCATTTCATCGTTGTTACTCGCTACAAATTGCACCGTGATCTCACGGCTTGTGTCTACTTCTGTACTTACCGCGGTGTAGGCCTCACCTGAGGTTTTGCCGTTAATACCCAGAGCATCGCACAGCACGTTATACAAGGGCACCATCACCACAAAGACAAATGCAAACATAGCAACCGATACCGCCACCAGTTTGATGACGGTATCGATAGCCGGATTGTTGCTAATGCGCAACATAGGTACTTATCAGCCCTTAGTGAGCCGGCGCGGCATCAAGCTGAGGCGGCACTTCGAATGTGTGATACGGCGCGGGGCTTGGTACCGTCCATTCGAGGCCTTCTGCACCGTCCCAAACCTTGTCTTCAGACACTTTCTCGCCAGCCACTATGGTCGCGATGACGTTGTAAAGGAACAAGATTTGTGAGGCACCGTAAATAAAGGCACCAATTGAGGACATCATATTGAAGTCAGCAAACTGCAGGGCGTAGTCGGGGATGCGACGTGGCATTCCGGCAAGGCCAACAAAGTGCTGAGGGAAGAACGTGATGTTGAACCCGATGAATGATACCCAGAAATGGATTTTACCCATGTTCTCGTTGTACATGCGGCCAGTCCACTTAGGCAGCCAGTAGTAAACCGCTGCGGTCATCGAGAACACCGCACCCGCTACCATCACATAGTGGAAGTGGGCAACCACAAAGTAGGTATCGTGGTACTGGAAGTCCGCAGGCGCGATAGACAACATCAAACCCGTGAAACCACCAATGGTGAACAACACCAAGAAGCCTATGCAGAACAACATGGGCGTTTCAAAGCTAAGGGCGCCGCGCCACATGGTACTAATCCAGTTGAAGACCTTCACACCGGTTGGTACAGCGATGAGCATTGTGGCGTACATAAAGAACAGCTCACCGGCAACCGGCATTCCCACAGTGTACATGTGGTGAGCCCACACGATGAACGACAGGAAAGCGATTGCGGCAGTGGCGTACACCATCGACGCGTAGCCAAATAGTGGCTTGCGCGAGAACGCTGGGATGATCTGTGATACCACACCAAAGGCGGGCAGGATAATGATGTACACCTCGGGGTGACCAAAGAACCAGAATACGTGCTGGAACAGTACCGGGTCACTGCCGCCTGCGGCCGAGAAGAAACTGGTGCCGAAATGGATATCCATCAGCATCATCGTTACCGCACCGGCAAGCACCGGCATAACGGCAACCAGCAAGAAGGCGGTAATCAACCAAGTCCACACAAACAGTGGCATCTTCATGTAAGTCATGCCCGGAGCGCGCATATTCATAACGGTCGCAATGATATTAATGGACCCCATGATCGAAGAAACGCCCAGAATGTGTATGGCGAAAATGAAGAAGGTTACCGACGGCGCAGCGTACGTGGTTGACAGTGGTGCATAGAACGTCCAACCAAAGGCCGGTGCACCACCCTCCATGAACAACGTTGAAGCCAGCATCAGGAAGCCGGGTGGCAGAATCCAGAAGCTCCAGTTGTTCATGCGTGGCAGGGCCATGTCAGGTGCCCCAATCATCATCGGGATCATCCAGTTAGCCAAGCCCACAAAGGATGGCATGATGGCGCCAAACACCATCACCAGACCGTGCAGCGTGGTCATTTGGTTAAAGAAACCGGGCTCAACCAATTGCATGCCGGGCTGGAACAGCTCAGCACGAATGATCATGGCGAATGTACCGCCCAGAATGAACATGGCAAACGAGAACCACAGGTACATGGTACCGATATCTTTGTGGTTGGTCGTAAAGAGCCAGCGTGAAAGGCCCTTGGCAGGACCGTGATGTGCTCCCATCGTTATCTCTCCCAATTAACCTTGCTTGTGGTTAACAACATCGGCGGGCTGAACAATGTCGCCCGTGTTATTACCAAACGCATTGCGCTGGTAAGTAATGACTGCAGCCATTTCAACGTCACTTAACTGACCGCCAAAGGCCTGCATAGCTGTCCCGGCAACACCCTTGATGCCTACATCAAGGTGAGTGCCCACATTGCCCAACGCAACAGCACTTCCGGCAATTGCCTTACCAACACCGCCTTCACCATTGGGGCCGTGGCAAGCCAAACACTGGGCGTTATAAACGGATTCGCCAGTGGCCATCAGTTCGTCAAGGCTCAGCTCCTGCTCAGCAGCAGCCGCTTGGGCGGCTTTGTCAGCACGCTTCGCTGATAACCAGGCGTTGTACTCTTCGGGGCTAACCGCATGAACGACAATGGGCATAAAGCCGTGATAAGCGCCACATAGCTCAGTGCACTGTCCGCGATAGATTCCCTCAGTGGGTACCTTGGTCCACGCTTCATTAATAAACCCGGGAATCGCGTCCTTCTTAACTGCAATCTCAGGTACCCACCAAGAGTGAATCACGTCGTTAGCGGTAACCAGGAAACGCACTTTGGTATTGGTTGGAATCACCACGGGCTCGTCAACGTCCAGCAGGTAATCGGCCGCTTTCGCATCGGTGTTATAGATCTCTTCCTGAGAGGTGGCGAGATTAGAGAAGAAAGAGACGTTGTTACCGTTTTCGTCAAGATACTCGTACTTCCACTTCCATTGGTAACCGGTAATCAGAATATCAATTTCGGCATCATCAGCGTTGTAGGCGTCAAGTAGCGTCGAGGTTGCCGGAACAGCCATGCCAATCAAAATAAGAAAAGGGATAACCGTCCAGGCGATCTCCACCTTGGTGCTTTCATGAAACTGCGCCGGTGTCACGCCGCGCGACTTGCGATGATAAATTATCGAATAAAACATCACGCCGAACACACCGACACCAATAACGGTGCAGATGATCAGGATGAGCATGTGTAGATCGTAAATTTCGGCACCAATTTCGGTGACGCCTTTGGCCATGTTGACTTGGTTTTGGGCAAGTGCCAATGGAGCCCCCCACGCCAACAACGCAAAGATTGCTGCTACTGCTTTTTTAAAAGTCATCTCCGCCTCTCCAGAGCTGCGCGCGGGGGTGACGCGCGGTTCAACGCATACAGTGCCCAGCCAGACACGCCAGCGTGCAGCACTAGTAATGGACGATCAGTGATTCCCCCGAACTGTCTTCGAGCACGGGTGACGCGTATGTCACCCATCATGCATGCTCTAACCGCTCCCATCGCAGGGATTTCCGGCGCGCGAAGTATAGCGAAATCTATTCAAGAACACAGGATTTATCACAGAATTTACGAAAACGGCTCAGGCCACTCCGCGCGGTCCACCCTCAACCGACATATAGTATTATTTTAGCTGATACCCACTATATGTAGTATTGTTAGCGACCAAGAGAAAGGATTTTGGGCGCAAGTTGCGTCACGGGCGTAACAACTAAATGTAAATGAACTATTCACAAAATCACTTTTCATCTTCCGAATGGTCAACATCCATGAATCGAACCACCTGTGCCTCGGTTTCCAGTCGCCGAGCAGCCGGACGGGTCACACGCGTAGGCAGGGGTTGAGGCGTGTCTGATGGACGATCATCGGAAAAATCGCAAGCGATGCATTCACGACTTTCGCCATCGGGTGAGACAACGATGCGATCCATAACACCGCAGCGGGGGCACACGGCACCGGCAATGAAACGCTTGGGTTTGGGCGGTGCCTCTGACATGCTCAATGATCTCCTGTTTTTAGGCGCCGCTTACTTTACTGCTTTTCACTGGTTGAGACATGAACATGAGCACAACATACCTTGGACATCGCAATATCCGACCATTTACTGACACAGTGCCTAAGGTTGGCGAGCGAGTAATGATAGATCCCTCTGCTGTTGTGCTGGGCGACCTAATCATTGGTGACGATGTCAGCATCTGGCCAAACTGTTCTATTCGGGGCGATATGCACCGCATCGAGATTGGACACCGGTCTAATGTGCAAGACAACAGTGTGTTGCACGTTACCCATGCCAGTCGCTTTAATCCCGAGGGTTGGCCACTTAATATTGGCCAGGATGTCACCATTGGACACGGCGCCATCTTACACGGCTGCACTATCGGAGATCGCGTACTGGTAGGTATGGGCGCCACCGTTATGGATGGCGCCGTTGTTGACCATGAGGTGATGATTGCCGCAGGTGCACTCGTTACACCGAGAAAGCACTTGCCCAGCGGCTATGTCTATGCCGGTAGCCCAGCCAAGCAGCTCAGAGCATTGAGCGAATCGGAGCGGGCATTTTTGCAATACTCGGCCGATAACTACGTGCGACTTAAAGATCGCTATCTGGCGCTAGTCGACTGAGCATCAAGTTGTTGACGTAATTGCTGAATAACAGGAGCGGTTTCAGGGCGCTGCCGACGCCACAAATAAAAGCTCTCTGCCGCCTGCTCAACCAACATACCCAAGCCATCGGCGACGGCCCAGGGTGTTTGCGCGGCAGCCCAGCGCATAAAAGGCGTGGGTTCTGCACCATAGATCATGTCGTAACAACAACACCGATCCGACAATAGCACCCCAGGCAGTGGCGGCATCTGACCGTCAAGCCCCGCGCTCGTGGCGTTAATGACCAGGTCAAAAGTTTGCCCCTGTAGCTGGTCTAAACCCACGCCCACAGGCTCAATCGAACTCATCTCGGCAGACTGCGCTGCGAGAATCTCGGCCTTTTTAACCGTACGATTAGCGATACTTAGCTGTGCCAAGCCCTCGTTGAGCAGTGGCTGCAAAACGCCACGAGCGGCACCGCCAGCACCAAGAACCAGCACCCGCCTACCGGCCAACGCCCATCCCTGGTTAGCAACCATATCGCGAACCAAGCCTACTCCGTCGGTATTATCAGCGCGTATCTCGCCATTGGGCATCGGTATTAAACAATTGGCGGCCTCGGCGCGGGCAGCCCGCTCGCTCGCTTGGCTAGCCAACGCAAAGGCACGCTCTTTAAAAGGCAGCGTCACATTAAGGCCCTGGCCGCCTTGCTCAAAAAAAGCGTTTACCCGATCCTCAAAGGCGTCGGTTTCAATGCGCAACGCACGGTAAACCAAGGGCTGATTAAATTGCTCGGCAAACTGCTGGTGAATCGCTGGCGACTTGCTCTGCTTAATAGGATTGCCAAACACCGCATAGGTGGGCACTTGAGAGCCATCAACGGCTGCAGGCGTGCTCATTAGCAAGGCGCATCCTCTGGGCTCGCAGCCAGCCAGTCACGATGCTGTAAATAATAGCTGGCTAGGGCTGCCTCGGGAGTGCCCTGCTCAGGATGGTAATTATAGTCCCACCGTACAAGCGGAGGTAGTGACATGAGTATCGATTCGGTTCTGCCATTGGATTGCAAGCCAAAGATAGTGCCGCGATCGTACACCAAATTAAACTCAACATAGCGACCCCGTCGATAGAGCTGCCAATTTCGCTCACGCTCTCCGTACGGCGTGTCTTTGCGGCGCTCAACAATGGGGGCGTAGGCTTTGAGATACGCATCACCAACGCTTTGCATAAAGGCAAAGGTCTTATCAAATCCCCAATCATTGAGGTCATCAAAAAACAAGCCGCCCACGCCACGGGCTTCATCACGATGCTTGAGATAGAAGTACTCGTCACACCAGGTTTTGTAGCGCGCATACACATCGTCACCAAAAGGATCACAGGCGTCCTTGGCGGTCTGGTGCCAGCTCACCGTATCCTCGAAATTGCCGTAATACGGCGTCAGATCAAAGCCGCCACCCATCCACCAAACCGGCGCTTCCCCCGGTTTTTCTGCGATGAAACACCGCACATTCGCATGGGACGTTGGCACATAGGGATTCCAGGGGTGAATAACCAGCGAAACGCCCATGGCACGAAAACTGCGCCCTGCCAGTTCGGGTCGCGCCTGTGTGGCCGAGGGTGGCAAATTGCTGCCAAGCACGTGCGAAAAATTAACCCCGGCCTTTTCAAAGACGCTGCCATTGGCAAGTACTCGGGAGGTGCCACCACCGCCCTCGGGACGGTCCCAGGATTCTTGGGCAAATTCGCACTGCCCATCGATAGCCGCCAAACCATCACAAATAGCTGACTGCAACCCCGTAAATAATTTTCTACTGCTGCTGTATCCATAAGGTTTCCACTTTATGTTGGGCTCTTAACGGCCTCTTAAGCTCGGATGATTTCTCCAGTGTCGGCGCGTCGAATACTAGAGGGTTTGGCCTGTGTGTCCACCGTTCCCACGGCGCGTGGTAAGGCCGCGCCAAAGTAGCGTACCACTTGAAAGCCAAAACGCGCAGGACTTGCCCCGGCTGGATTGGCCGAGGTGGACACCAAAGGCCCCCCACCACCCTGCTCAAGGCGCGCAAAGCGGGCGCTTGAGTTATGCGAACAGCCACATAGTCGCTGTCTCCGGTTACCCAAGCAGGAAACAGACCGCGGTGTGGCACCAACCACGTGTGAGGACCCGGCCAGCTGTCACTCAAACGCCGCAATTGGTCTTTGGGTAATGACTCCAATACCGGCGCCAACATCCACAGGTCGGCTGCGACGATAATCAAACCTTTTTGAAACAGGTCGCTGTTTGAGCTCCAGAATATGGCCAACCGCCGGCTCAGAGAAGGGATGACAACTTAAGCCCCACACCGCTTCAGCGGGGCAAGCAACAACGCCGCCGTCATGAATACAACTGGCAAGGGCCTGATCACGAAACGCTTGCACTATAGATAAACCTCAAAAATGTGAACGGTGTTATAGGCCCTCGGTGAATGGCTAGGACGCACACACCACCGGCCCGCTGTGAAAACCCGGGATGCTGAGTTTAACAGGGATATAAACAACCATGGTTAATAGCCATCGTTTCCTAACGCGGCGCGCTTTAACCGATACCCCAAAGACGTACTCTCCACAGTGCCCGCAATTTCAAGTTGCGCCAGCTCAACGGCTAGGTCGCTTGGGTCACGGCCGGTCAATTGACATAGGGTCGGTAGATCAACGGCTGCGTCACCAATAATATCGACAATTGTTGAAAGGGATTCACTGTGTTGACCTTGGGCGGACTGACTACGTTCTGGTGCTGGCTGTGTTAGCCGACGCCGTGGCTTGTCAGTCGCTGGCGATATGCCTGACCCACCGGTCAGGGCCGGGGTTGTTAGCTGATCGGCTGGGTCAGAGGAATTGTCGGTGGCGCCAAAATTAAGTGACTGAGCGGCGTTTTCTAAAGTCGAAGACCCCAAACCCAGCACCACATCGCGGGCAGATTGAGCCAACTGGGCACCGTCACCCAATAAGTAGCGACAGCCCTCGCCCCCCTTGTGATAAACCGACCAAGGGTAAGCAAAAACCTCTCGCCCCTGCTCGGCAGCAGCCGTAGCCGTTAGGAGTGAGCCGCTCGGGCGGCCGGCTTCAACAACCACGGTACCCAAGCATAGACCCGACAGGGTTCTGTTACGACGAGGAAAGTGCCACTTCTCGGGGTTAACGTGGGGCGGGAATTCGGTGACCAATAAGCCGCGCTCCGCAATGGTGGCCGCAAGCGTGTTATGAATACCGGGGTAAATTCGATCAAAACCTGTTGCCATAACGGCAATCGTGGCGCCACCTACTGACAGTGCTCCCGTGTGGGCATAGCCATCAATACCTTGAGCTAAGCCGCTCACAACCACCAGGCCATAACCGGCCAATTGCGCGCCCAAGTCAAATGCCGCGGCACCGCCATCACGTGACGGACGACGAGAGCCAACAACCGCAACGGCGGGTCTTTGCAGTAACCCAAGGTCACCCTGACAGAAAAGCACCGGCGGCGCATCAGTACAGTGATTGAGTAACGTCGAGTAAATCGCCTCACCACGATGAATCAGGAAAACCGGCTGCTGGTTAAAAGCCTGGTGCCAGGCCCTCCTGCCTGCCATCGGTGACACCGTAGTCAGGGCAGTCCGGTGCGAGCGAAGCGCTGACAAGCGCTCATTTAATGTAGTAAAAGGTGACGCATAGAGCTGGCAATCCCTAGCCGGGAGGCCGAGCAACAGCGCAGCGCGATCGGCATTACTCAGTTTGGGAGAAGCCAAAAAATGTTGCCAGCGGAGATCCTCCTCCGGACAAGATCCCAGTTGATAGGGCATGTTTTCTTCCTTGAAACAACCGGGGCCATCCTAGCCCTCGGTGACACTTAAAGAGGTGTGAGTGATTAGGGTTTTTGACTTTATCTCCCACCGACAACGGCCGAGTCGCTGACAAGACCAAACCGTAACTTGCGCGCTCGTAGGCCGCAAAAATCATCACGACACCCGCTCTTACGTCAGGTAACACAACGCTGTCTCCTACTATGGGATCTTTGACAACATCACCGGTTTGATAAATCGCCAGTACATCGCCCAGTTCCAAGCCCTCTCGCTGTCCCCGGTTGATCGTCACAATATCCATCTGACCAATCTGCGTCACACCACCATCTACAGCGACCATATAGCCATCATGGATAACTTTGTTGGGGGCTTTTGGCTGAAAATAAGCATCGACGATACCCGCTTCGACGGCTAATAGTCGATCGCCAATGCGCGCCTCCTCGGTGGTTCGTGTTACTTCAAGCTCTTTGACCGCTGAGTCCTCGAGCGTCGCACTCGGCGGCGTAAGGAGCGAGACGCTACCAATATCGGGCACTTGCTGACCGAGAACCTCGCCGGTTATCGGGTCGGTAATGAGCGCGCCCTTGCGCACAATTGTGTACGTGCGCTCATTATTATCCAAAGGACCACGGCCATACACCTTGTCGCCCAAACCACTGAGTAGTCGTCCAGAATCGCCAGCTATCAGATACGGTAAAAGCTCAAAGTCACCTAGCTCAAGCACGCGGTTGCCGCGCAGGAAAGGGTCAATTTCGTCACGGGGTATGGGCGGAATAGCGACATCGAGTGCCTCGCTACGCATCGTTGGCGACAACTTAACCTCACCGCGATTCGCCAAGCCCAGGCGCGGCTGACCGTTTTGCCAACGCAGTGCGAGGATATCGCCCGGGTAAATCAAATGGGGGTTATCGATTTGGGGGTTGGTGTTCCAAAGCTTGGGCCACAACCAGGGCTCCCTAAGGTAAAGCGCGCTAATATCCCACAGCGTGTCACCCTTCTTGACCACGTACGTAAGCGGTACGTCATCTCGTAAAGTCACTGTGTTAGCTTGCGCCCACGCGGGTTCAGAGGCAAAGATTAGCATCCCCGCCGCCAACACAAATGCTCTGGTTACCCGTTCTAGTGCTGCACATCTCATGGCATTCAACTTGGAACTCCCCATGGTCATATCACCATTACCTCAACACAATGTTGCAGGACTCGCCGACCCTTTACGCGCTATAATTTTATTGTGGGCCTCATCATTGGCTGAGACAAGTACAAAAGTCGTCAACTATCATCCCATTAAACTGCGAGGAATTACTCGTCATCATGGCGCTGCTACCCATTTTAGAGTTCCCCGATCCCCGGTTGCGCACGGTGGCAAAGCCCGTGACAACCGTGGACGACCGAATTAAAAGCCTCATCAAGGACATGTTTGACACCATGTACGACGCACCAGGGATCGGTTTGGCAGCCTCTCAAGTCGATGTGCACGAGCGTGTTATCGTGATGGACATTTCTGAGAATCGCGATGAGCCTCGGGTTTTTATTAACCCCGAAATCGAAATTTTAGATGGCGAACTCGGCGAATACGATGAGGGCTGCCTCTCTGTGCCGGGCTTTTACGAAACCGTTCACCGACCCAAGCAAATTAAAGTAACGGCGCTAAACGCCGACGGAGAGCCTTATTCAGAGGTGCTCGACGGATTACTGGCTATTTGTTTGCAGCACGAAATAGACCACCTTGAGGGCAAGCTTTTTGTCGACTACCTATCGCCGCTCAAGCGCCAGCGTATTCGGGGTAAGTTAGAAAAAAAGCTCACAGACGGCGCGCCTGATGCAGCAATCTCTGCGCATCATTTTTGCAGGCACACCGGAGTTTGCAGCACAACACCTGTTGGGTCTGCTCGCCAGCAAGCACACGGTCATTGCTGTTTTGACTCAACCTGACCGGCAAGCGGGACGCGGCAAAAAAGTACAGGCATCGCCGGTTAAAAACATCGCTCTTAAGCATGATATTGAGGTACTCCAACCAGACACCCTAAAAGACGCCGATATTCAAGATAAGATCGCTCAGCTCGATGCGGATGTCATGGTAGTTGTGGCTTACGGACTGCTGTTGCCCCAAGCCGTGCTCGACATCCCGCGTTACGGTTGTCTCAATGTACACGGGTCGCTGCTACCTCGCTGGCGAGGAGCGGCACCGATTCAGCGCGCTGTAGAGGCCGGCGACCAAGAGACCGGTGTCACCATTATGCAAATGGAAGCGGGTCTCGACACAGGCCCCATGCTGGCAAAGGCTACGGTAACCTTGGCGCCGGATGAGACAGCTGGCAGCCTCCATGATCGCCTGGCAGCCATTGGGCCACCTACCCTAGTAGCCACTCTGGATGCTATTGATTCTTCTCTGGCCGCTGCAGAGATTCAGGACCCTGCGCTCGCCAACTATGCGCACAAAATTCAAAAAAATGAGCTCGCTATCGACTTTAACGAACCTGCTCAGGTACTTGCGCGCCGGATCCGAGCCTTTAGTCCATCCCCTGGCTGTTATGCCATGCTCAACGAGGAGCGAGTAAAACTACTGCAGGCACATGCAGTAGCAGGAGACAGACACCCCGCCGGGACAGTTGTCGCCGCCGACAAGTCGGGCTGGGTCATTGCCACCGGTGAGGGCTATCTAGTGGTAACAATGGCACAGTTTCCCGGAGCACGCCCCATGTCGATTGAAGCGTTACTCAACGGTAGATCCCAGCAGATGTCAGCGGGTAACCGTTTATCGATACACGCCAGTCCAGACTCGAGTGGTCAATGAGCGCCCGGGTAATAGCCGCTAAGACTTTGGCCGCTGTTACCTCAGGCACATCTTTGGTTAATGCCTTACCGCCCGCGCTTGAAGGCATACACGAATCTGAAAAAGCCCTCCTCAACCAGCTCGTACACGGGACCTTAAGAGAGTGGCCGCGCTTGGCGGCTATTTTGGCACAACGCCTCGAGCGCCCCTTAAAGCCCAAGGATGCCGACATCTTTGCGTTACTGATGCTCGGGGTATATCAACTCGATTGCATGCGCATTCCAGCTCACGCGGTGGTATCTGAAACTGTTGAAGGCGTGAAGGGGCTTAAAAAAGACTGGGCTCGGGGGCTAGTTAATGCCGTATTGCGCGGATTTATTCGTGACGGTGCGCCGCCACTCAGTGACGCCGAGGCGGCCGCACTCCCCCCATGGTGGTGGGGTAAACTCGGCAAACAGTGGCCCGAACAGCGAGCACAGCTAGCCGAGGCTGCGCGCGTGCAACCACCGTTAACCCTGAGGGTTAACACAGCAATAATGAGCCGCGAGGCCTACGCAGAACAATTGACCCAGCACAGCATCGAGTTCTCGCTACCGGTTTACTCACCCCAGGCCATCACGCTGCACGGCGTGGGCAAAGTTACCGATCTTCCGGGTTTTGTGGAGGGTGTTGTGAGTGTTCAAGATGCCAGTGCACAAATTGCCGCACAATTGCTCGCCAACCCAGCCCACCAACGCGTGTTAGATGCCTGTGCAGCACCAGGCGGCAAAACATGCCACTTGGCCGAACTCATGCCCAACGCCAAGATTACCGCGAGCGACAGTAATGCCGAGCGGCTCAAGCGCGTGACCGAGAACATTAGCCGGCTGAAACTCACCAACGTGACGCTTGCCTGCATGGATGCCAGCCAAGCGTCACAGTCACTCGATGGCCAGTTATTCGACGCTATTCTGGCAGACGTGCCCTGCTCAGCTAGTGGTGTAACTCGTCGAAACCCCGACATCAAAGTTCTACGACAGCCCGAGGATTTGCAGCGCTTTGCCGAGCAACAAAAAGCCATCGTTGCAGGTCTTTGGCCACGATTAAAACCAGAAGGTGAGCTCTTATACGTCACCTGCTCAATTTTCAGAGAGGAAAACGATCACGTTGTTGAGCACTGCATAAGCCATTTGCCCGGAGCAGGCGTTGAATCGCGAGGGTTTTTGAGTGGCGTGGCGACACGTACCGGCTATCAACGCTTACCCGATGCCGAGGGTGATGGGCTGTTTTTTGCACTCCTGCGGCGCTCGAGAGTGTAAATAGTAGTGTAGATTGGCGTCACAGGGGTTACCAAGCGGTGATGCTTTGTTTAAGGTGTCGTCGCTCACCTGGGAGAAGGTAAACATCCGGTGAAAATTATTATTTTAGGCGCAGGCCAAGTGGGGGGCACCCTCGCAGAGCACCTCGCCGACGAACAAAATGACATTACGGTTGTCGACAGTCAGGCCTATACGCTGCGGGCGCTTCAGGAGCGCTTGGATATTCGCACGGTCCACGGCGATGCAGCCCATCCAACAACGCTTCTCAACGCCGGCGCAGAAGACGCCGACCTGCTCATTGCGGTTACCAATAGCGACGAGATAAATATGTTGGCGTGTTCCGTGGCGTTTACGCTGTACCGCACACCTACCAAGATCTCGCGTATTCGCTCGGCCGACTATTTAACGCAGTCCAAGGCACTGTTTGAATCGGGCGCGATACCCGTTGACGTCATTATTGGGCCAGAACAACTCGTTACCAACAATATTGAGCAGCTCATTGCCAACCCAGGCTCACTGCAAGTACTGGATTTTGCGGAAGGTCGAATTCGACTGGTTGCGGTTCGGGCCATTCAGGGTGGCCCTATTGTTGGCCGGCAACTGCAGGAAATTCGCGAGCACATGCCAAAGGTGGATACTCGTGTCGCCGCCATTTTCCGAAAAAACCAGGCCATCATTCCCGAAGGCGACACCGTTGTAGAGCCCGATGACGAGGTGTTTTTTATTGCCGCTCGCGAAAATATCCGCGCGGTCACCTCAGAACTTCGCACCATTGATCAACCCTACAAGCGAGTCATGATTGCCGGTGGGGGCAACATTGGTGCCACGTTAGCTGGACGCCTTGAGCGCCAATACCAAGTTAAAGTACTTGAAGTTTCCTACGAACGATGTCGGACGTTGTCGGCCATGCTCGAGGAAACCATTGTTCTGCACGGTAGCGCTAACGAGCCAGCACTATTACAACAAGAAAACATTGAAAACACCGACGTCTTCTGTGCCCTTACCAATAACGATGAATCCAACATCATGATGTCAATGTTGGCCAAACGCCTAGGGGCCAAGAAGGTCATCACACTCATCACTAACTCGGCCTATGCTGACTTGGTGGGCAAAGAAATCGACATTGCTATATCACCGCAACAAATCACCATAGGTAGCTTGCTCACCCATGTGCGCAAAGGGGAAATATCTAACGTTCACTCCCTACGGCGCGGGGCTGCCGAGGCCATTGAGCTTACCGCTATTGGTGACAAGCGCTCATCCAAGGTAGTAGGGCGTCGTCTCGATGAACTCAAGTTACCTGAAGGTGTGAGTGTGGGTGCGATCCTGCGTGGCCAAGAGGTGCTCATTGCCCATCGACACATTATTGTTGAGTCCGACGATCACGTTATCCTTTTTCTGACAGACCGCAATCGAATAGCCGAAGTTGAGCGACTGTTCGCGGTTGGCTTCGGCTTCTTCTAATGCACATTCGCGTTTCGCTGCGCATCATTGGTGTACTCCTGATGTTGTTCAGTGTGGCCATGTTGCCACCCATGGCCTTTGGCCTTGTGGCCAAGGACGGGTCAGCCGATGCCTTTGCCATTGCCTTTGCCACCAATATGTTCTCTGGCCTGATGCTCTGGTTAGCAACACGCAATGCACGATCTGACCTGCGCATTCGCGACGGGTTTCTTGTGACCGCGTTATTCTGGATTGTGCTGGGCCTCTTTGGTGCTGTGCCCTTCATTGTTTCAGAGGCGGTTGAGCTCACATTAGCGGAAGCTATTTTCGAGTCTATGTCAGGGCTAACGACCACGGGAGCTACCGTTCATAGTGGGGTTGGACGATTTACCACGCTCACTGCTCTTTTATCGCCAACTGCTCCAGTGGTTGGGGGGTATTGGTATTATTGTATTGGCGGTGGCGATCTTGCCCATGTTGGGCATAGGCGGTATGCAACTGTATCGTGCAGAGAGCGCGGGTCCGGCAAAAGACCGCAAGTTGACCCCGCGAATCACCGGCACAGCAAAAGCGCTATTTATCATCTATGTCGGATTAACCAGCGCCTGTGCACTGGCCTACTGGCTGGCAGGAATGACGCCTTTCGATGCGGTTTGCCACGCGTTCTCAACCGTGGCAATTGGCGGTTTCTCGACGCACGATGCCAGTATGGGCTACTTCGACAGCTCGCCAATTTTGTTTATTTGTACGGTATTTATGGTCATATCAGCGGTTAATTTTGGACTGCATTTTATTGCCTTCCAACGCCGTAGCCTAGAGGTATACCGACGCGACTCAGAAACATCTTTCTTCAGCATCATCATTATCCTCGCAACGGTTATCACCTGTACCACGCTCATTGCCACCCAGACCCTACCCTCGCCCTCAGAAAGCCTTATTCATGGTCTGTTTCAAACCGTTTCAATTGCCACTACCACGGGATTTGCCACCCAAGACTTCGCATCCTGGCCCAATTTCCTGCCCTTTCTGTTGCTGATGCTGTCTTTTATGGGCGGGTGTGCCGGGTCAACGGGAGGCGGCATTAAAGCCATGCGTCTGTTACTGATCTTTAATCAGGGCATGCGTGAGCTTAAGCAGCTTATTCATCCCAACGCGGTTATTCCTCTTAAACTTGATTCGCGGCGTGTACAGCCGGAAGTCGTCAGTGCCGTGTGGAGTTTTTTTGCGGTGTACATGTTTTGCTTTGTCACCGTGATGTTGCTGCTACTAGCAACCGGTCTAGATTTCACCTCGGCATTTTCCGCAGTAGCCGCCACCCTTAATAACCTTGGCCCAGGTCTAGGCGTAGTATCGGCAAACTATGCGTCTGTGGGTGAGCTTGGAAAAATCATACTTTGCATTGCTATGCTGCTAGGTCGACTGGAGGTCTTTACGCTTTTGGTGTTGTTCACCCCGGCTTTTTGGCGGCCTTAAGTGACCATCGACCACTGAGCCGAGATAATCACCTTATGCCAGTTACTTCATGCCGCGCGCTTCGCGTATGACTTGATAGGCTGTTGAAATTTCCTGACTGCGCTCGGTGGCTAACTTCATCATTTCATCGGGTACCCCTTTTGACATCAATTTATCGGGGTGGTTTTCACTCATCAGCTTTCGGTAAGCGCGCTTAAGATCTGCATCACTCACGTCACTGTTTACGCCCAACGCTTGATAAGCGTCTGTTAATCTATCGCGCGCTGGTGGCGAGTACGCTCTCGATCCAGAAGCGCTGCCACCAAAGCCACCACCATCAAATCGGCCGCCGTAACCACGGCTGTGAAAACGCGACTGGGCCAGCAACATAGACACCAGCCGATCAACTTCTTGTGACGACACGCCCAACAGCGCTGCAATGGTATGCAACGCCTGCCGCTCGGGAGCAGCAAGGTCGCCTTCGGCCAGGGCCATGGTGGCCAAAAACAGAAACAGGGTTTGCTGCAATTGGCGACGATTTCCCACTTTCTGAGCGAAGGCAGCCACGGTTGCGCGTGGATCAAAGCCCGCCATCGAGCCGGCTTTAAATTTAGCGATGGCGGCCTGCCGCTGTGCAGGGTTCAACCGTAACTGCCTGAAAACGTGCTCTGCTTGAGCAATTTCGGCCTCACTCACGCGGCCATCGGCCTTGGCCACATAGCCAAGTAAGGTAAAAGTGGTATCAAAGAACTGCCGTTGCACGCCAGCAAGCGCTTCTGGGCTGGCGGCTTGCAGCGCCTGCCAAAGACCACGATCAAACGCATGGCCAATTACCAAGCCAAACAGCAGACCCACAGGACCCAAAACCAAAAAGCCAATGGCGCCGGCTATAAGTTTTCCACCAAATTGTTTCATCACCCCTCCGGGGTCCGTGGCGCTCTCAGATTACGGTAGTGATCGACACTACCCCGTGGCTGAGTGCGAAAGCGTTTATAAACCCACTGATATTGCGCATCCCAACCACGCACCAGATCCTCAACAGCCTGATTCATAGCGGTAAGCGCTGCATGCTGATCACTCACGTACAATGCCTCCGGCGCGGGCACATAACAAACCTTAAAGCCTCCGGGTATCCGGTAAGCGGCGCCCATAAAGGCCAAGGCGTTGGAGCGATTCACTAAATTAACGCCGAGGGCAGCGGTTGCACACTCAACCCCCATAAACGGTACATTGCTAGCGCCAACCTCGGTGTCGGGCACTTGATCGGGTAAAATGCCCGAAATACCGCCGTTTTTGACGCTTTTAGTAATCGCCGCGATACCTCTGGGCGTCGTGGGAACCAACTGGCCGCCACTGCGTTCGCGGGCATCCTGTATCAATTGACCCAGACTGGCAACTTTGGGTGGTGCAAATAACGCAACCATGTTTCCCAAGGTAGCTAAGTGCAGGCCAAGCACCTCCCAGTTGCCAAGGTGAGGCCCCAGCACGATAACGCCACGGCCACTCTCGATTGCAGCGCTTATTGCCTGCTCTCCTTCCACCTCTTTAATGAGATGTTGCGACTTGGACCAAGGTAATAACCACACGTGGCCCATTTCGGTTGCCAGCGCGCCGGTCTCTTGAGCGTCTCGCGAACCAGAGCCGTCTGTTCCTCTGAGCTTAATTGTGGATAGGCCAGTGCAATATTACGCTCGGCTATGCGGCGGCCACGAGTATCTAATGCCCAAAAACATCGTCCGAGCCATCGGCCCAACCGTCGTGCAACAGAGAGAGGTAATCTCGAAAACAACCACAATGTGGCTTTGACCAAGGCCAAAGCCGTCCAATTGCGGGAGGCGCTTACAAAACGTTGTACCAAGAGAAGTCTCGCGATGCAGGCTCGGGTCGATTATTATGCCCCGTCAAGGCGCGGTATACTAAACCCTCCATTCATATTTCCCGGACCACATTGTGATTCCTGAAACTTTTCAAGACTTAATCCTGCGCCTGCAGGATTTCTGGGGCAGCCATGGCTGCGTCATTTTGCAACCTTTGGATATGGAAGTAGGTGCAGGTACGTTCCACCCGGCGACTTTTTTACGGGCGGTTGGTCCGGAAAACTGGAATGCTGCTTATGTACAGCCTAGCCGTCGACCCGCCGATGGACGCTACGGTGAAAACCCCAATCGACTACAGCACTACTACCAATTTCAGGTGGTCATGAAGCCCAGCCCGGCTAATTTTCAACAGCTGTACCTCGACAGCTTGAAAGCCGTTGGTGTGGACCCACTAGAGCACGATGTGCGCTTTGTCGAAGACAATTGGGAATCACCAACGCTTGGCGCCTGGGGCCTGGGTTGGGAGGTCTGGCTCAATGGCATGGAAGTTTCCCAGTTCACCTATTTCCAGCAGGCGGGAGGAATTGAGTGTTTTCCGGTGACGGGTGAGATTACCTATGGCCTGGAACGAATCGCCATGTACCTACAAAACGTTGAATCTGTTTATGACTTAGTATGGGCCAACACGCCTCAGGGCGCCGTGACCTACGGTGATGTGTTCCACCAAAATGAGGTGGAACAATCAACCTATAACTTCCAAGAAGCAGACACCGATCAATTGTTTGCCACCTTCGACTTCTGCGAACGCGAAGCCATCCGCCTGGTAGAAAAGCAATTGCCGCTCCCGGCGTACGAGCATGTAATGAAGGCGTCTCATGCATTCAACCTCCTCGACGCACGCCACGCCATTGGGGTTACCGAACGGCAGCGTTATATTCTGCGTGTCAGAACACTGGCGAAAGCAGCGGCTCAAGGGTACTACGATGCGCGTGCCGCACTTGGCTTTCCGCAGGCCGACGAGGATTTACGCGCACAAGCACTGGAGAGAATGTCATGAGCGGCGCGCAAAAAACTTCACTGCTATTTGAATTGGGTACCGAAGAGTTACCTGCGGGGCCCTTGCAAGACATGGCCATCGCACTTAAGGACGGCATTGCCGAAGGGCTCACACAAAAATCACTGGGCTTTGGTCAGATAGACTGGTTCGCGACACCTCGACGGTTGGCTGTATTGGTCACAGAGCTCGATGCTCTAGCACCCGACGCAACTGAACAACTGTTGGGCCCGCCAGCGCAGGCGGCCAAAGATGACAGCGGTCAGTGGGCGCCGGCCGCCACAGGATTTGCCAAAAAACAAGGCATCGATCCCGAGGCACTGGAAATAATCGAAACCGACAAGGGCCCTCGCTTGGGCATTAACCGAGTTGTTGCCGGTGCCCGTGCGGGAGACGTGGTGGCAGAAGTGATCACCCAAGCTGTCGCGGGCATACCCGTTGCAAAACGCATGCATTGGGGCCGAGGCAAGAGCGAATTTTTACGGCCCGTGCAATGGTTGGTGGCTCTTCTCGATGAAAGCATCGTAGAGCTATCTTTGTTTGAACTGGACAGTGACCGATTAACGCGAGGGCATCCCTTTCACGCGCCCGACCCCGTGAGCATCGCAAAGGCACTGGACTACCCACAAATCATGCGCGATTGCTGGGTTATCGCCAACTTCAACGAACGGCGCGAGCTAATACAACAGCAAGTCAATGCCTTGGCCGCACAAGTGAATGCCACGGCAGTAATCAGTACAGATTTACTTGACGAAGTCACCGGCTTGGTAGAGTGGCCGGTCGCTCTGAAAGGAAGCTTTGACAAGGCCTTCCTTGACGTTCCAGCCGAAGCACTCATCTCGTCGATGCGGGAGCACCAAAAATACTTTCATTTGCTCGACAACAATCAGCAATTACTGCCAATGTTCATCACGGTAAGTAATATCGAAAGTTCTAACCCGGCCACCGTTATTGAAGGCAACGAGAAGGTCATTCGACCCAGACTGAGTGATGCCGCTTTTTTCTTTGAAACCGACAAGCAAACCCCGCTTGCTCAACGGATGGCCAAGTTAGACGGCGTCGTGTTTCAACACAAATTGGGCACCTTAGGGGACAAAACTCAGCGCGTTGTTAAATTAACGGGGTGGCTAGCAGATACCCTAGCGGCCAACCAGGCATTGGCGGAGCGTGCTGCGCTGCTTGCCAAATGCGATCTGGTTTCTGAAATGGTACTTGAGTTTCCTGAGCTACAGGGCATTGCCGGCGGGCATTACGCTCGCAACGATGGCGAGCCCGAGGTGGTGGTTTCAGCAATAGAACAACATTACTGGCCGAGATTTGCCGGCGACAATCTACCCGAAACCGGAGAAGCAGCGGCAGTGGCATTGGCCGACCGCTTAGACACCATGGTGGGTATTTTTGGTATTGGTCAAATTCCAACAGGCTCAAAGGACCCCTTTGCACTACGGCGCGCAGCCGTAGGTATTATTCGAATTCTTATAGAACGCAACGTCAGGCAGGGGCTGGGCTCACTGTGCGACCAAGCCGCGAAGAGTTTTGATGCGGGTGTGCTTGCTGCGGATGTGTCAACAACCGTCGCCGATTACATTATTGAGCGGCTACGCGCTTGGTACGAGGACCAGGGAATCAGTGTCGGTGTGCTTCGCGCGGTTATTGCGACTGGAATCGACGTGCCCGCGGAGATTGATCAACGAGTTAAGGCCCTGGCGAACTTTGCCCAAACCGATGCGGCGGTCGCCCTAGCAGCAGCAAACAAACGTGTTGCAAACATCCTGGCGAAGTCAGAGGCACCCTTGTCAGGTAGCGTGGACGAGGCTTTGCTAACCGAAGACGCAGAAAAAGCACTGTTTTCTGCACTGCAAAAGACCGCAGCCGAGCTCAAACCGCTGCAGCATCAGGCAGACTTCAGTGGTGCCCTGCAAGTACTTGCGACGCTGCGCGAATCGGTAGACACCTTTTTTGACCAGGTGATGGTCAACGCCGACCAAGATGCCCAGCGCCGCAACCGCTACTTATTGCTTAAGAACCTTCGTCAACAATTTGTCAGCGTAGCGGACATTGCACAACTTTAACGTCGGAAGACCGGCCTGAATGATTGGTATAAGGTACCAACAGGCATTCCATTAGGGAGCTTGCTATGGCACTAGACGGTTTCACCACTACGCTCTTGCTGATGGTTAGCGTGCTTATTTCTGGTGGCACGGTTTGGGCTATCACCCGCCGGCAAGTGGAGTCGACAAACGCGCGCCTCGCCGAAGCCGAACAACAGCGTATTGTGGCCGAGCAGTTGGGAAAGGAAAGCGCGACCTACGCCAAGCAGCAACAACAGGCGCTGTCAGAGGCGCAGCAAAAAGCTTCCCAGCTACAAACAGAGTTAGGTGCGTTAACCGCGAGGCTTGAAGAGCGCGAACGAAGCCTGAGCGAACAAGTGCAGCTTTTTGATTCGAATAAAAAAGCAGCTCAAGGCCGAGTTTGAAAACTTAAGTCGAGAATTTCTTGCAGCCCGTGACAAAGAATTGCGCGCCACTAATCAAGAAAACATCACCGCCATCCTTAAGCCATTGGCGGAAAAAATTGATGGCTTTCAGCATCGAGTCAACCAAGTACATACCGACATGGTGCAGAATTCTGCGGCGCTGACCGAGCAAATAAAATTACTCGAAAAGACCGGACTCGCTATCAGTGCCGATGCATCTAACCTCACTCGGGCACTAAAGGGCGACAAGAAACTGGTAGGAAACTGGGGAGAAGCGCAACTCGAACGAACCCTTGAACTGGCCGGCCTTAGCGCAGGTGTGCACTACGATGCGCAAGCGAGTTTTCGTGACGAAACCGGGCAACGCTTGGTTCCGGACTTCGTTATCCGCTTGCCCGAGGGAAAAAATCTGGTTGTCGACAGCAAAGTCTCCCTTGTCGATTACGAATCAGCGGTAGCAGCAGAGACCGACGCTGAACGAGAGGCGGCTCTCACCCGGCACGCTAATGCAGTGAAAGCACATATTGATAATCTTGCCAGTAAAGACTATGCACAGTTGCCGAACATGGCCAGCCCCGACTTTGTCATGATGTTCATGCCGGTTGAGCCAGCGTACATCGAAGTCATGAAACACCACCGAGACCTGTTTAGTTACGGCTATCAAAAGGGCGTAGTCATGGTGTCACACACAACACTGATGCCCATTTTGCGAACGGTGTCGAACCTGTGGATGATTGAGCGCAGTAACGCAGAAGCGCGAGAAATCAGCCATCGTGCGGGCGACATCTATAACTCGGTGAGCCTTGTCGCAGAACGATTACTTAGTCTAGGTAATTCATTACAAACGGCCACTAAAAAATACAACGAGACCGTCACTGCGGTGGTGGGGCGCCAAGGGCTGCATGGCAAAGTCGATCGTTTTCAGCAGCTCTCACAGAAAGCCAATAGACCGTTTCCTACCCAACTAGAAGCTCTGCCCGAAAGTACCGACAGCCACCACCTTTCAATAGCGATTGAGAACAAACCCGATCAATAGACGCCCTTGAGTACAGCTGAACCTCATACGTCCAAATTTTCTACGGCAAGGGCATTGGCTTCAATAAATTCTCGCCGGGGTTCAACATCGTCTCCCATGAGCGTGGTGAACATTTGGTCAGCCAAAATCGCGTCTTCGATGGTCACTTTAAGCATGCGGCGCACCTCCGGATCCATGGTTGTTTCCCATAACTGATCCGGATTCATTTCACCAAGACCTTTGTACCGCTGAATGGATACGCCTTTTCGTGCTTCAGCTAATAACCACTCGAGACCGGCAGCAAAGTCGTCGGTCTCAAAAACTTTCTCGCCGCGCTTAAAGTAACCACCCGGTTCGATCAGGCCTCGAACAGACTCGCCCAGTGTCACCATGGCCGCATATTCTTTGCTAGCAAAGAAAGCATGCTGAAGCGGGTAGTCGGTTGCCAAACTGTGGGAGGTTTGCCGAATCACCGGATAAAAATGACCCCGCTCTGAATCTTGCTCTACACGAACAGCAAACTCGGTACCCTTTTCTGCCGCTATGAGTAAGCGCTCACTTAAGTCTTTAGCCAGCTTTGTAACAGCATTCTCATCCATTAACTGGTCAATGCTCAAGGGCAAAAGGTAAGGCAGTTGCCAGAGTACCGCGGGAGGATACACCCGCGACAAGCGGTTGATAGTGCGCTCCACCGACTGAAACTGATTAATTAAATCAGCCAAACCCTCGCCCGATATTCCAGGTGCGTCGGCGTTAGGATGTAACGCCGCACCATCGATGGCGTTTTCCGTCAGATAGGTTTCAAGCGCCGGCTCATCTTTCAGGTACTGGCTGCTTTTACCACGAGAAAGCTTATATAACGGCGGCTGAGCAATATAAACGTGACCGCGCTCAATGAGCTCGCGCATTTGACGGAAGAAAAATGTGAGCAACAACGTTCGAATGTGTGAACCATCCACATCGGCATCAGTCATGATGATGATGCTGTGGTAGCGAAGCTTGTCAGGATCAAATTCATCCTTACCAATACCACAGCCGAGTGCTGTCACAATGGTACCGACTTCGGCGGAACCCAGCATCTTGTCAAACCGGGCCTTCTCAACATTTAATATTTTGCCTTTGAGCGGCAAAATCGCCTGAAACTTGCGATTTCTACCCTGTTTAGCCGATCCACCCGCCGAATCGCCCTCTACCAGGTACAATTCACAGAGGGCTGGATCGCGCTCTTGGCAGTCGGCTAGTTTGCCCGGAAGACCGGCGATATCGAGGGCCCCTTTACGCCGAGTCATCTCGCGGGCCTTACGGGCGGCCTCCCGCGCGCGAGCCGCATCGAGCATTTTACCCACAACCTGCTTGGCATCTTGGGGGCTTTCGAGCAGAAACTCGTTAAACCGTGCCGCCATCGACTGTTCAACAGCGGTTTTAACCTCACTTGAGACAAGTTTGTCTTTTGTTTGAGATGAAAACTTTGGGTCGGGGACTTTTACAGAAATAATCGCGGTTAATCCCTCTCGGGCGTCATCACCAGTGGTGTTGACCTTGGCTTTTTTGGCAAGACCTTCCTTTTCTATATAGGCATTTAGCGATCGCGTCAGTGCCGCCCTAAAGCCAGCCAGGTGTGTTCCACCGTCTCGTTGAGGAATATTGTTGGTGTAACAGAAAATATTTTCAGAAAAACTGTCATTCCACTGCAGCGCAACTTCTACGCCAACACCGCCATCTACCTCTTCTTGAAAATGGAAAACGCGGTTAATCGTGGTTTTTCCTTGATTAAGAAAGTCTACAAAGGCGTTTAGCCCGCCATCGTAGCAGTAAACCTCACTCTTCCCCGAGCGCTCGTCGCTGAGGACAATTTTCACGCCGCTATTGAGAAAAGCGAGTTCACGCAAACGTTTGCCCAGTATGTCAAAGTGAAACTCAATATTTGAAAATGTGTCTGCAGAAGGCTTAAATCGCACAGCAGTCCCGGTGGAGTCGGTTTCACCAACAACGGCTAAAGGCGCATCGGGCACACCATGGCGATAGATTTGCTCATAAAGCTTGCCTTGACGCCGAATAGTTAGCTGTAAATGCTCTGAAAGCGCGTTTACCACAGATACACCAACGCCGTGTAAGCCGCCCGACACCTTGTAAGTATTGTCGTCAAATTTACCGCCGGCGTGCAGCACGGTCATAATAACTTCGGCCGCTGACACCCCCTCTTCGTGGGTCTCTGTCGGTATTCCCCGGCCGTCATCAGACACGGAAACCGACTCATCGGGGTGAATCACCACATCTATTTGACTGCAGTGACCAGCAAGTGCCTCGTCAATAGAGTTATCAACCAGCTCAAACACCATATGATGTAGGCCCGTGCCATCATCGGTGTCCCCAATATACATACCCGGACGCTTTCGAACGGCATCAAGACCCTTGAGCACCTTGATACTGGACGAATCATATTCTGCACTGGGAATCCCAGTTTCGTTATCTGCCATTGTATTTCTCACTCATGCAAGCGACTTAGTGTGCTAAACCGCTACTGCCTGTATTAAACCCTGTTCCACGTGGAACATTTTAAACTCGTCACCAGGCCAAAAACGCCGCAACGACTGTTCTTCGACCGCAGTCATAAACACCTGCCCATCTTGCTGGGCAAGCAGCTCACACACTTTTTGTGCGTGCGTTGCATCTAACTCTGCCACTATATCGTCCACCAAATACACCGGTGGCACGGCGGTCAGCTCGGCGAGAAGGCTTCCTTGCGCTAACTTTAAAGCCGTTAACACCAATTTAGACTGCCCTCTCGACAGATTATCTGCCGCTATTCGTCCATCGAGACGAATGCGCACGTCATACCTGTGAGGCCCCACCTGCGTAAACCCGCGATCGCGGTCGCTTTGGCTAGACCTCTCTAGCGCTTCTCGTAACGGCATCGACGCATCCCAACCGCTACGAGAAATTAACTCAACTGCCGCTAAAGATGGTGACAACCCCTTAGCAATCTCCGCAAACCGAAGGCTTAATTGCTCAACCATACCGACTCGAGCTTGGGCTAATAACTCGCCCGCACGGGCCAACTCATCACGCCATGCCGTATCAGCGTCTATGATACCACGGCGTAAGCCAGCATTTCTCTGCCTTAATGAACGCATGTATCGTTGCCAAACACCCAAAAACCCTTGTTCCACGTGGAACAATGCGGCATCTACATACCGCCGGCGACTCTCTGGGGCACCGTACACCAAATCGAGGCTTTCAGTGTCGAGCAAAACAACTGGGAGCACGGCGGCCAACTGGGCATGAGATTGCGCGGTCTGGCCATTAATGCGTAATGCCGTACCACCCGCCTTCTGGCGTTGAATACCTATAGATTGCTGTAGCGACCCCCGTTGGACCGATGCTTGAACCAAGCAATGGTCTTCATGGTGGGTTATCACCGGTCTGGCGATGTGACTCCGAAACGAACGCCCCACCGCTAACAAATAAACACCCTCTAGAAGACTAGTTTTGCCGCTACCATTCAATCCGTGGAACAGGTTGCCTTTAGGGTGAAACGCCAAACGAGTTGCCGAGAGGTTACGCACTCCCGACAGCGTCAAAGATTCGATGAACAAGGGAAGGTTTTATGGTCTGCTGTAGGAACAAACCAACAACAATTAGAGCCGCATTGGCATAACGACATAGAGCGAATCACCGGTTTCCGCCTCTTCTAAAAGGGCGCTACTCGCTGAATCGGCCAAGGACAAACGCACCTTATTACCGTCAAGCACCGATAACACATCGAGCAGGTAACTCACATTGAAACCAACCTCAAGGTTATCTCCTTGGTATTCAACGTTAACGACTTCCTCGGCCTGCTCCTGCTCTGGGTTATTGGCTGTAATTTCAAGTGCGTCATTAGACAGCTTCAGCCGCACGCCTCGGTATTTTTCATTCGACAAAATTGCGGTCCGCGTAAAGGCCTGCTTAAGCTCTATGCGGCCTCCAATGACGGATTTATCAGGGGATTTGGGCAACACGCGCTCGTATTCAGGAAACTTGCCGTCCACTAATTTCGACGTAAACGTGTATTGCTCAGTACTTGCCCGAACATGGTTACTGCCTATCACCAGACGAACGTTTTCGTCACCCTCGAGCAAGCGAGACAATTCCAGTACGCCCTTGCGCGGGATAATGACGGCTGCATCTCCCGCATCAACCGCTTCTGGCGCAGTACACAGTGCCAGCCGATGCCCGTCGGTTGCTACCATCCGTAGTCGGCCAGACTTAATCTCAAGCAACATACCATTGAGATAGTAGCGAACATCTTGTTGCGCCATGGCAAAAGCCGTTCGCTCAATTAAGCGCTTAACCAACGCCTGGGGAAGTTGTAAAGATAGTTCACCCTGCCCTTCTTCTACTGACGGGAATTCAGAGGCGGGTAGCGTAGATAGGGTAAAGCGGCTACGCCCCGCTTTGACCGTCGCTTTGCCCGCCTCAACAGTGAATTCTATTTCGGAACCCTCTGGTAGGGTCTTACAAATATCAACCAACTTGCGCGCAGGAACGGTGACCTCACCCTCGACGCCAGCGGATGCAAGCTCCACACGACCCACCAGCTCAACCTCAAGATCAGTGCCCGTTAGTGATAATTGATTACCTTCCAGGCTCAGCAATACATTAGAGAGAATAGGCAGTGTTTGGCGTCGCTCAACAACGCCCGCAACTAAATTTAACGGCTTTATAAGTGCGTCTCGGGAAATGCTAAATTTCATTATGCTGATTGCTCCAGGCCAAACAGCCACGCTCATTGTGAAACCTTAGGTCGTTAATGAGCGCAACAGGTTTTTATAGTCCTCGCGAATATCGGTGTTGCTTTCGCGTAGTTCCTTTTATCTTACGACAAGCATGCAGCACTGTCGTGTGGTCCCGTCCACCAAAACTATCGCCTATCTCGGGCAGGCTGTGATTGGTTAGCTCTTTGGCTAACGCCATAGCCACCTGACGCGGGCGTGCGATAGATCGGCTTCGTCGCTTTGACATAAGGTCCGACACCTTGATTTTATAATACTCTGCAACAAGTTTCTTAATATTATCCAAACTAACTTGCCTGTCTTGAAGCGCCAGTAAGTCCTTTAAACTATCTTTAATCAGGTCGATATCGAAGGGGCGGCCAGTAAAATTCGCGCTCGCGATAACCCGTTTTAATGCGCCTTCTAATTCCCGTACATTCGAACGAATACGTTGCGCAATGAAGAACGCCGCCTCTGGTGACAAATCAATCTTCGATTGTTCAGCCTTTTTCATCAAAATAGCCACACGGGTTTCGAGCTCGGGGGGTTCTACAGCAACGGTTAGCCCCCAACCAAAGCGTGATTTTAATCGTTCTTCTAAACCCTGTATTTCTTTGGGGTACCGATCACAGGTCAATATCATTTGCTGACCACCTTCAAGCAACGCATTAAAGGTATGAAAGAACTCTTCTTGTGACCGGTCTTTGTTAGCAAAAAACTGAATATCATCAATGAGCAGTGCATCAACAGAACGATAGTACCGTTTGAAATCACTAATCGCGTTTAATTGCAGCGCTTTAACCATATCGGCTACGAACCGCTCAGAGTGCAAATACACAACTTTGGCAGCGGGGTTTTTGCTTAATAATGCGTTGCCAATAGCATGCATCAAGTGGGTTTTACCCAAGCCCACTCCACCGTAAAGAAATAATGGGTTGTAAGAATCGCCTGGGTTCTCGGCCACTTGTTGTGCTGCCGCCAACGCAAGCTGATTACTCTTACCTTCTACAAAAGACTCAAATGTGTAGCTTTCAACAAGATTGTGTTGATGTTGTGGTAGCACCCGACTTTCCACTGCTGCTTGAACCCGATTCGCTTGGGGTCGTACTGCCTGATGTTGACTAACATCACCTCGGATTGGCGTACTGCCCAAGCTCAACCCAGTGCCCGTTCCCTGGCCATTACTAACACCACTGTCTGAACCCCGGTTACCAACAGCCTGATCTAAAACCCCCGCGCCGCCTAACAACGGTGCCACATCAACCACTTCAGGAGTCAATCGGCCTGTCGCCGGTAATGATCGTTCTTTGTGAGACCCAACGCCACCGACAGACAGCTTCTGAGCATCCGTTCCGGTGTCCGCCACAGCTATTGTTACACCGCCCACGTCTTCTGGCACCGTTTCTTGGTGAAAAGCGTTAATCAAGTCTCCAAACTTATCTTCAACAAAATCTCTAATGAAGCGGTTAGGTGCTAACAACGTTAGTCCGCCATGGTCAATACAAGCAGCCGCTTGTAAGGGTCTTATCCAGGTATTGAATTGCTGAAGCGGTATCTCACCGCGCAAGCGCGTAAGACAGTATTGCCAGGTGTCTGTTGGCGATAATTGAACAGTCACGTTGCTGCGTTCTCCGGTTTTTTTAGGTTTTTGTTAGCTATCGGTAGCGTACTGAACAACGACGCTGGTATGGCTGTCTAGAGCGACAGTTATCCACAAAAAGAGCAGGGTTTCAAACTAAATTTATGTTTTTATAATCAATCACTTACGTTTTTTTTTGGCTTTATACTAACTTGCCAAAAATTTCAACCACTTGTTTTGTTTTTCTGTTAATAACATGTGGGTATTTTCTTATTAACCTTGGTAAAACATCGATCGGCTCGCCTGTAAGGCCAGCCCTTGTAAGCTATCTAGCGACGTACAACGTTAGCAACTACCAACTTAAAATATTTGTTACTGCTACTGGCTTGACTGCCCCGATTCATCAGACCCATGATTTGCCCTTGTAAGATAGCGGCATACTCTCTATAATCCGCGCCCCTTTACTGCCACATCATTTGCAGGTTTGTTATGAAGCGTACTTTTCAACCCAGCGTCTTAAAGCGCAAGCGAACCCACGGTTTTCGCGCTCGAATGGCCACCAAAAACGGTCGCCAAGTGCTTGCTCGTCGTCGCGCTCGCGGTCGTCGCCAGCTCTCTGCCTAAGCCACTGAATTATCGGCATGCGGGTAAACAATAGTGAGCTCGCTTCGATGTTTTTCTCGGCAATCCAAACTCCTTACAAAACACGACTACGGTCGTGTTTTTGATGCCAACACGATTCGTGCATCCAACCGCTACGCGCTGTTTCTGGCACTACCCAACCAGCAACAGTGCTCACGGTTGGGGTTGGTTGTTGCTAAAAAACACGTACGTACTGCGGTTCAACGCAATCGCGTGAAACGCGTCGTTCGAGAGTTCTTTAGAAACCAAGACTCCTGGCCTCCAATAGACGTCGTGTTTTTAGCCAGAGCTAATATTGGAACACTGACCAATCACGATATCCAAAGGCAACTCGTCAGCCTTTGGCAACGCCTTCAAACAAAACAACGTGCGGGTTGAGCCATGTTATTGCTCAAACAGTTACCCTCTCGCCTATTACTCTTTATTATCAAGTTATACCGACTCCTGTTGAGCCCCTGGCTTGGTCGTTCATGCCGTTTTTACCCCACTTGTTCTCAGTACGGCGAACAAGCCATCAAGCACCATGGCGCCATAAAAGGATCTTGGCTAACGTTGTGTCGCATCGGCCGGTGCCACCCATGGCATGAAGGCGGGTATGATCCGGTTCCAGATACCGACTAACTCTCACGAACAAGAAGCAGTTTTACTATGGATATTCAGCGTTATCTTCTTATTGCAGCCAGCGTCGTACTAGGAATTATGCTTCTCGGCGAGTGGACAGCCTTCAAAACAGCCAATCAAACCCCCGTCGAACGCGCGAGACTAGCGACCAACAATGGAACGGACGCGAGCGCGATAACCGCAGCCAATGCTTCTTTGCCAAATGATGCTGACAATAACTTGGACCTACCTGACGTAGCCGTCGACGAGGCAACTGCCCCCATTCAGCTCAAAAGCAATAATTTGGTGACTGTTAAAACCGATACCTTAGAGGTCGTTATTGATTTACTGGGTGGAGACATCATTGAAACAGCATTGCCAGCATTCCCCGACACCATAACCAACCCTGATATTCCCTTTGTCATACTCGAACAAAACGACACTCGCACGTACATCGCTCAAAGCGGATTTGTCGGCAAAAACGGCTTTGATGTACCAACCCGGGCACAATACAGCGCCGACTCAATACTCTACACCCAAACTGACGACGACCCCTTGCAAGTACCGTTGAAGCTAATCAATGAAGATACCGAAGTGCAGGTGGTTAAAACCTTCACGTTTACACCGGGAAGTTACCTCATCGATGTTAGCTACACCATTCGTAACAATGGCAGTAGCCGGTGGGAAGCCACCCCTTTTGCCCAGCTTAAGCGCGACAGTTCGCTTCCACCTGCTGCCGACACAAGTGGCTTTGGAATGCAGCCGTTTCTTGGCGCGGCTACCACAACTACGGACGATCGATTTAAAAAGTTTAGCTTTAATGATCTTAGCGATGAATCGTGGAAAACCAGCCAAGAAGGTGCCTGGATCGCGATTTTACAGCACTATTTTCTAAGCGCCTGGGTGCCCTCAGCGAAAGACACCCACAACTATTTTGCCCGTCAGACAGCTACTGGTTTTAATTTAGCGGGCTTCACCAGCCCATCGGTGACAGTCGATCCAGGGAAGAGGGGCACTACAACGCTCAACTGTATGTTGGACCCAAAGATCAGTATGCGCTAGCCACGATCTCTCCACACCTGGAGCTCACTGTCGACTACGGTTGGCTGTGGTGGATTGCACAACCGCTCTTTTGGTTACTCACAAAAATCCAATCCCTTGTTAGCAACTGGGGGGTCGCCATCATTTTGCTAACTGTCTTAGTAAAAGGCGCTTTTTTCCAATTGTCAGCCGCCAGCTACAAGTCGATGGCAAAAATGCGCAAGGTACAACCCAAAATGCAGAGCATTAGGGAGCAATACACCGACGACAAACAAAAACAGTCTCAAGCGATGATGGAGTTGTACAAAAAAGAAAAAATCAATCCAATGGGAGGTTGCCTACCCATTCTTATCCAAATGCCAGTGTTTATTGCGCTCTATTGGGTATTAATGGAGTCCGTTGAATTACGTCAGGCTCCTTTCGCACTTTGGATTGATGATCTTTCGGTAATGGACCCCTACTTTGTATTACCTTTACTCATGGGGGCCTCTATGTTCTTTATGCAGAAGCTCAACCCACCACCCCCAGACCCTATGCAAGCTAAAATCATGCAGTGGTTACCGGTTGTTTTCACCTTCTTCTTTTTTGTGGTTCCCCGCAGGACTCGTCCTTTACTGGGTGGTCAACAACCTTCTCTCAATGGCTCAACAATGGGTAATCACCCGACGCATTGAACGAGAGGGCGCAAAAGCCTGATCGGGTTACCCCAAGACGCGCTAACTCATGAGTCTCCGCCATCAACCACTCGACAATGACACCATCGTTGCCATTGCTACACCTCCCGGTAATGGCGGCGTTGGCGTACTAAGATTATCGGGACCGCTTAGCTACTACATTGGCCAAGCGCTCTCTGGTCGAGAAACTCACTCACCACGTTTTGCCCACTACTGTAATTTCCGAGACGATGAACAGCAGCTAATTGACAATGGTCTGCTGCTTTTCTTTCCAACGCCCCATTCATTTACCGGTGAGGATGTTGTTGAAGTTCAGGGCCATGGTGGTCATATGGTCATGAATTTGTTGTTAAACCGGTGTATTCAACTGGGTGCTCGAGAAGCTCGGGCTGGCGAGTTTTCCGAACGCGCGTTCTTAAACGACAAGCTCGATCTAGTACAAGCCGAAGCCATTGCCGACCTTATAAACGCGCAAACCGAGACAGCGGCTCGTCAAGCCCAAGCATCACTGCAAGGAGCATTCTCTGAACAAGTCACCTTGTTAGCGGCAGAACTGCTGTCTTTACGGGTTTTTGTCGAAGCGGCGATTGATTTTCCTGAAGAAGAAATTGATTTTTTAACTGAAGGCAGCGTGGCTAAGCGCCTGTCTCATATCCTGAAAACCGGTTCTAACTTACGTAAGCAGGCCCAACAGGGCGTCATTTACAGTCACGGCGCCACGGTGGTCTTGGCCGGTAAACCCAATGCTGGAAAAAGTAGCTTAATGAACGCTCTGGCAGAGGATCAAGTCGCCATTGTGACCCCTCAAGCAGGTACAACGCGCGATATCGTTAAAGAGCACATCAACATCGCTGGCATACCGATCAAGTTAACCGATACGGCCGGTCTAAGAGAAAGTGCAGATATCATTGAACAAGAAGGTGTAAAACGCGCTAGACAAGCAATAGGCCATGCTGACTTAACCCTCCTTGTTATTGACGACGCTAATCATGATTACTCAGCAAAGCAACTCCTTGATGAGGTTGGTGTGGCGACAAGTGTGATTACCGTCATCAATAAAATCGATCTTACAGGAAGAGAGCCGGGCGTAATCGACGCGGCGTCAATAACCGATAGCCCGAGTAACCCCTCGACGATCTCCCAACTTCAATTACCTGCCGTTGCACTATCAACACAAAGCGGTGAGGGCCTTGAGGCATTAAAAGTAACGATACTCGACGCTTTGGGCGTTGGCAGTGACGGAGCCACATCATTGTTTAGTGCGCGTGAGCGCCATGTCAAAGCGCTTGACGCAACTCTTGCTACGTTAGCTGTTGCCGAGACACAATTTTTAACCTCTGGCGCTGGCGAATTACTGGCTGAAGACCTCAAGCGAACGCATGACCAGCTAGCTGCCATCACGGGTAAAGTTACCAGTGACGCACTACTGGGGAAATTTTTAGTACATTTTGTATTGGTAAATAACCCACTTATCCTCGGTTTATTAACAGCTTCCACACGGGTTTTTACCCATTGCGAACTACTAGCAGCTTAAACAGGGTTTAGTCGCTTAACATAAAACCACTCAGGAAACTGATTGTGAAAACACTGTGGAGATACCCTTGAGGATGGTGTGAGTAATAACAGCACCAAACTACGCATGTTCAAGAGTGGTGTTTTGTGCACAGCTTCTTTGCAGCAAATACCAGTGCTCAGCGGCGCTGATCCCTAGGCTTATACGTTGAAAAAACATAGTAAAATCAACAACAAATAGCAGTTATAAACAAATTTCTGGCTATCTAATAACAACAACATTAATAGTTCTTACTTACTCAAAATTAAACTAAGTTATTATTTTTAAGTTAACTAAATACTGCGAAATCCTTAGCGCAGCGTATTGGCCAAGTTGTTCAAAGTAGGCTTTCTGTCTTCCAGATCAACATTTATACTCGCCTGTCCTTTTTACATTAGTCGGTGCGCAGGCCCCTCATGACCAGCTATCCAAAACAATACGATGTCATTGTCATCGGTGGTGGTCATGCCGGTACAGAAGCCGCGTTAGCAGCAGCACGTAGCGGTGCGCAAACCTTGTTGCTAACGCATTCTATTGACACGCTTGGCCAAATGTCCTGTAACCCCGCGATTGGCGGAATTGGTAAAAGCCATTTGGTGCGCGAAATTGACGCTCTAGGTGGTGCTATGGCCTGGGCTACTGATCGTTCAGGCATTCAATTTCGTGTGCTCAATGCCCGTAAAGGTCCAGCAGTGCGCGCTACCCGAGCGCAGGCAGACCGGGTGCTATATCGAAATGCCATTCGCCAGCGTTTGCTCAATCAACCCAATTTGGTTGTGTTTCAAGACAGCGTCGAAGACATTTTAGTTGAGGGTACTCGAGTTAGCGGGGCACAAACCCTATCTGGACTCACTTTCCGTGGTAGAGCCGTGGTGGTAACCGCGGGTACGTTTTTGCGCGGCAAAATACATGTCGGACTTGAGAATACCGAGGGTGGTCGGGCTGGCGACCCAGCTTCTATTTCACTGGCTGATCGACTGCGCGAGCTTTGCCCCAGGACGGAGCGCCTAAAAACCGGCACGCCGCCTCGTATCGACGCTAGAACGGTTGATTTTTCCGTTATGGCCGAGCAGTGGGGCGATGAACCACGGCCAATTATGTCGTTACACGGTAGCGCAGACACACACCCTGAGCAGCGCTGTTGTTGGATTACTCATACCAATAATCAAACCCACGACGTCATACGAGCAGGGCTCGATCGTTCGCCCTTGTTTAGTGGCGTCATCGAAGGCACTGGGCCTCGATATTGTCCAAGCATAGAAGACAAAATACACCGGTTTGCCGATAAAGATTTCCACCAAATTTTTATTGAGCCCGAGGGTTTGACCACCACCGAGCTCTACCCTAATGGCATCTCAACAAGTTTGCCCTTTGATGTGCAGCTTGAGCTGGTTCACAGCATTGCGGGTCTCGAGAATGCGCATATTACGCGCCCAGGTTACGCTATTGAGTACGACTATTTTGATCCGCGAGATTTAAAACATTCACTCGAAACGCGCGCAATTAATGGACTTTTCTTTGCGGGCCAAATTAATGGTACAACTGGATACGAGGAAGCCGGTGCTCAAGGATTGGTTGCTGGCTTAAACGCCGCTCGTGCATCTCGAGACCAAGAAGCCTGGGAACCCCGTCGAAATGAAGCCTACATAGGGGTTCTTATTGACGACCTTGTCACTTTGGGAACACAAGAGCCGTACCGCATGTTTACCTCTCGGGCTGAATATCGGCTGTTATTGCGGGAAGACAACGCCGATTTACGATTAACCGAGACAGGTCACGCGCTTGGGTTGGTGGGTGCCGAGCAGTTTGAAGCCTTTTGTCACGCAAGGTGGCGATCGAGCAAGAGCTTAGCCGGTTAGAACGGTGTTATGTACAGCCGTCCACCGAGGGGGCGCTAACGCTTAATACCAAGCTTAGTAAGCCGCTAAGTCGTGAGTATTCTTTAGCTGATTTGTTGCGCCGACCCGAGTTAACCTATAACGACGTGGCGACATTGGTTGGGGCCCCCGCGTCTGATGACGCGCGAGTAGCCGAGCAAGTAACCACACAGATTAAGTATGCCGGTTACATTGACCGACAGCAGGAAGAAATCGACCGACTGCAACGTCACGAAGAGACGATTATCCCTGACGCCATTGATTATCAGCGTGTCGATGGGCTTTCTAATGAGATACGCTAGAAGTTAATGGAGGCGCGACCTAGCACATTGGCGCGTGCTGGACGTATTTCTGGGGTTACGCCAGCGGCCCTGTCGCTGTTACTTGTGCATCTTAAAAAACGCGACCGAACGGCGCGCTCTGCCCATGGCTAGCGAAATATCACTTCTTCGTTCTGGACTGCAGTCGCTGCAAGTGACCGGTTCCGATACCCAATTGCAACAACTTGTGTCGTACTTGGATTTAATGGAACGATGGAATCGAGCTTATAATCTGACAGCGATTAAAAATCGGCAAGAATGGCTGAGCAAACACATTCTCGACAGTCTTGCTATTCTCCCGTGGCTCGATGGTCATCGTTTGATCGATGTTGGTACGGGAGCAGGTCTGCCAGGAATACCTTTGGCTATTATGTTGCCCAACTGCCAACTATCGTTACTGGACAGTAATGGCAAAAAGACCCGCTTTTTGTTTCAGGTAAAAACGCAGTTAGGATTATCCAATGTCGACATTATTGAGTCACGCGTGGAAACTTATCAGCCACCAGTGCGCTATGATTGTGTCGTTAGTCGTGCCTTCGCCTCACTAGCCGATATGGTGGTAAATTGTGAGCACTTACTATCACCAAATGGTAAATATTTTGCGATGAAGTCAGCATTAGTTACGGCAGAGGTAACACAAATGCAAGTTCAGTATGCAGACCGTTATGCGGTGAAACACATCCATAGTTTGGATGTGCCCGGTGTCGATGGCACGCGAGCGCTGGTGGAATGCCAACCAACACGGGTCGCTTGTGTATGAAAACGATTGCTATTGCTAATCAGAAGGGTGGTGTGGGCAAAACGACCACAAGCGTTAATCTTGCGGCCTGCCTCGCTGCAATGGGTAGATCCATTTTATTAGTCGATCTCGATCCTCAGGGCAATGCAACCATGTCCTCGGGTGTTGATAAAGACGAGGTTGATTACTCAAGTTACGATTTGCTTGTCGACGGTGCGTCGCTTAGCCAGGTTGCGGTGCCAGCCGCGGATAATGGCTATGCTATTGTGCCGGCAAATCGAGACTTAACCGCGGCAGAGGTCCAACTACTTGATCTGCCCGACCGAGAGAAGCGTTTACAAAATGCACTAGCCACCGGCTTTCAATACGACTTTGTCATTATTGATTGCCCGCCCTCTCTTAGCATGTTAACGGTGAATGCGTTGGTAGCGGCAAATTCAGTGTTGATTACCATGCAATGCGAGTACTTTGCGCTTGAGGGCTTGTCGGCGCTGCTCAATACCATTAGACGAGTCGCAGAGACGATTAATCCTGCGCTTAAAATTGAGGGCATTTTGCGCACGATGTACGACCCACGTAACTCCTTGACCGGGGAGGTATCGGCGCAACTACACAAGCATTTTGAAGACTTGGTATATCGTACGGTCATTCCACGTAACGTTCGTCTCGCTGAAGCACCTAGTCATGGACAACCGGCGCTTTTTTACGATCGTTACTCGACCGGTTCGCGAGCCTATGCGGCTCTGGCCGGTGAATTTATTAAGCGCCAATAACCGGCGCTGTTGAGTTTTTAAGGGGTTTTTGGTGACTTCCAGACGAAAACGCTTGGCAAAAGACCTCGATATCCTCATTGGGGCTGTCAAATCTGAGGCGCCGGCAGCTGCACAGCCTGCGCCGCAGAATCGCTCCGAATCGAGTGGGGATGGTTTGCGGTACATTCCTCTAGAGCAGCTTCAACGCGGAAAATACCAGCCTCGTCGGGAATTTGAAGCCACGGCGCTTGACGAATTGGCAGCCAGTATTCGTTCCGATGGGGTCATGCAGCCAATAGTTGTTCGACCACTTGGCGACAAACGCTGGGAAATTATTGCTGGAGAGCGACGCTGGCGTGCTAGCCAACTAGCCGGCATCGACCGCATACCCGCGCTAGTTCGCGAAGTGAGTGATGAATCTGCCATGGCCATGGCGCTCATCGAGAATATTCAACGTCAAAATCTCAACGCCATAGAAGAAGCTATGGCATTGAAGCGGTTGCAGCAAGAATTCGAGCTCAGTCAGGCACAGGTGGCCGAACGGGTAGGCAAGTCGCGGTCGGCTATCGCAAACCTCATGCGTTTGCTGTTACTGGAAGCCGATGTGCGCGAATTCGTAGAGACCGGCCAGCTGGACACTGGACATGCCAAGGTGTTGCTGGCGCTTGAGGGACCGCAACAGTTAAAAGCGGCAAAACAAGTGATTAACAGCGCCTTATCGGTTCGCCAAACCGAAGCATTGGTTAAGTCTCTATTGGCCCCTACAGATGCCCCCACTCACCAAATACTGCCGCAGACCCAAATATCACCAGGCTCGAGCGGGATCTTGCTGGCAAATTGGGCGCATCGGTAACCATTGCTCATGCAAAGAGCGGCCGGGGCAAGTTAGTCATTAATTACACCACTCTCGATGAACTCGATGGTATTTTGAACCGTATTCGTTGATGTTGGTGAGTTGAAGCGAGCGCGTATTTCGCCTACACTCGCGCCGGCCTGATAGGTGCGATAGAGGGTGCGATAGAGGGTGCAGTGCATGGCACAATCCAAAGCGCAGCGCGTTATTCGCAACCCCTGGCAGCAAGTATTGCGCGCGACAGTAATAGTGCAAGTATGTGCGCTGGCCGTCACAGGGGCTATCGCGGTATTTGTCGCCGTTGTTGCGTCGCCTGTCGGGGGTAGAGATTTTATTGTAGGCGGGGTTATCGCAGGATTGCCCCAACTGTGGTTTTTAGCGCGCAGCAGCGCTAAAAGAGCAGAGTCACGCGCAGTTGGTTTAGCGCTGGGTAAATTTGCGCTAAGCGCCACTGGCTTTGCTATTTGGTTTGGATTAAAGCCCGAGGCGAATCCAATTACCACGTTACTGGGTACGGCGACGTTCATTGTCGTTGTGGCGCTAGGGTTGGTGATTGTGAGTCGGCGGTCTTAGAAACGTTTAAACGTGGGATGTTGTTAACATGGCGGCAAATGGAAGCGAGTTGACGGTTGCGGGGTACATTAAGCACCACCTAACCAATCTCACTTACGGCAAATTGCCCGAAGGCTACGAGCGTTACAACGGTGATGTTGTTGCCGCTGGTGGCGAATGGACTATTGCGCACGGTGGTGAAGAAGCAACCGCCATGGGTTTCAATGCCATTCATTTGGATTCCATGTTTTGGTCGTTAGCTCTCGGGTTTATTTTTTGTTGGCTTTTTAGACGCGTCGCCAAACAGGCGAGCGCCGAGACGCCATCGGGGTTGATCAACCTCATTGAAATGGTTGTTGAGTTTGTCGATGGCACCGTGAGAGATACCTTTCATGGTAGAAATCCGCTTATTGCACCTCTGGCGCTCACCATTTTTGTGTNGGTGNTTTTAATGAACTTTATGGACCTTATCCCGGTGGATCTTATACCCGAGGCGTTGTTGCTTGCCTTTGGTATTCCGTATCAAAAAGTTGTTCCGTCCACTGATCCAAACATCACGATGGGAATGGCCGTTGGCGTGTTTGTCTTGATGGTCTATTACTCTATTAAGGTCAAAGGGTTTGGCTTTGTCCGCGAACTAACCCTGGTGCCCTTTAATCACCCAGCGTTTATTCCACTTAATTTTACCATCGAGTTTGTTGGATTTTTGGCAAAGCCCTTTTCTCTTGGCTTACGACTCTTTGGCAATATGTACGCCGGCGAAATGGTGTTTATTCTCATTGCCGTTATTTTTAGCGCGGGCATTGCCTGGATGGTGCCCGCTGGCCTGCTTCAGATTGGCTGGGCTATCTTTCACATTTTAGTTATTACCTTACAGGCGTTCATCTTCATGGTACTCACGATTGTGTACCTGAGCATGGCGCACGAAGATCACTAAACTCCCGCTAACTAGCGGAAATTCCACTCAAGGAGAGCACTATGGAACTGGTATACATTGCAGCGGCCATCATGACAGGCCTCGGCGGTCTAGGCGCGGCTATTGGTGTTGGCATGCTCGGCGGCAAATTGCTTGAGTCGTCGGCTCGACAGCCCGAACTTGGTCCTAAGCTGCAGGTATCATTCTTTCTCGCGGCCGGTCTGGTAGACGCCATCCCAATTATTGGTGTTGGTATCTCTATGTACCTGATCTTCGTTGTTGCGGGCTGATTTCCGGACCCCGAGCGGTCTTTCATCTAGCCAATAGACACCGGAGTACGACGTGAATATTAAACTGACATTGATCGGCCAGCTGATAGCCTTTGCGGGTTTCGTTCTTTTTTGCATGCGTTATGTTTGGCCGCCTATCACAGCGGCTATGACAGAACGTCAGCAAAAGATTTCGGACGGACTTGCTGCAGCCGATCGGGCCAGCCACGATCTGGACCTGGCCAAGAAACAGGCAGTTGAGCAGATGGCGCAAGCCAAGCGAGAGGCTGCAGGGATTATTGAGTCGGCCAATAAACGCGCCAGCGCCCTTGTGGAAGAAGCGAAAGTCGCCGCCGAAGCGGAGGCCGCTCGCGTCAAAGCAGCAGCCAATGCAGATATCGAGCAGGAACGTGCGCGAGCGCAAGAGCAGTTGATGACACAAGTCAGTGCTCTGGCGGTGAAAGGTGCCGAGAAAATCCTTGGAGCAGAAATTGATCCGGCCAAGCATGCGGATTTGCTCAAAAGCCTGACGGCGGAGCCGTAACACCATGATCGAGCCGATGACTCTCGCCCGCCCTTATGCACGCGCTGCCTTTGATTATGCCGCGAGTGCCGGCACACTGGATGCCTGGGGTAAAGCCCTTGCTCAGCTAGCTGCTGTTACTCAAAACGCTAAAGTAGCGGCGCTTTTGCGTGATCCAGCGAAGACCGGGCAAGCCTCCGCGACAGCAATTGCTTCCCTCTGCGATGCCGACGCCCCAGCAGGACTGGCTAATTTTTTACAGGTGATGGCGGACAATGCTCGCTTGAATCTGCTACCCGAGATAAATCAGTTGTTCGCACAGCTGAAGGCGGCTCGCGAAGCCACCGTCGATGTAGAGGTAACATCGGCATTGGATGTGACAGCGGCAGAAGCCGAGCAGCTTGCCCAAGCAATGGCAAAACGGCTCGATCGCAGCGTCACTATTACTACTAAAACCGACCCCTCCCTATTGGGTGGGGCAGTTATTCGTGCCGGCGATCTTGTAATCGACGGCTCAGTGCGCGGCAGACTGAACAAGCTCGCCGGCGCACTTACACCCTGACAGAGGACTAGGTCATGCAACAACTGAACCCTTCGGAAATCAGCGACATCATCCGGCAGCGTATTGACCAGCTGGATGTTTCCTCGCAGGCAACCAACGAAGGTACGGTCGTTTCCGTTACTGACGGCATTATTCGTATTCACGGTCTTACCGAAGTTCAATACGGTGAGATGATCGAGTTTGAAGGCGGCGTATATGGACTGGCGCTCAACCTAGAGCGAGATTCGGTGGGCGCTGTTGTGCTTGGCGACTACAAATCATTGGCCGAAGGTCAAAGCTGCCGCTGTACTGGCCGCATTTTGGAAGTGCCGGTTGGGCCAGAGTTGCAGGGTCGCGTGGTCGACGCCTTGGGTAATCCTATTGATGGCAAGGGTGCGATAGACGCCAAACAAACGGATGCGATCGAAAAGATCGCCCCTGGCGTTATTGCTCGACAATCCGTTGATCAGCCTGTGCAAATTGGTTTGAAAGCAATCGACGCCATGGTCCCGATTGGTCGTGGTCAGCGCGAATTGATTATTGGCGACCGACAAGTGGGTAAGACAGCCATTGCAGTTGACGCCATCATCAACCAGAAAGGCACGGGCATTAAGTGTATTTATGTTGCGGTTGGTCAAAAGGCTAGCTCGGTTGCATCGGTTGTTCGCAAATTAGAAGAACATGGCGCAATGGACCACACCATTGTGGTTGCTGCTAACGCAGCAGATCCGGCCGCTATGCAATTTCTCGCTCCCTTTGCGGGCTGCACCATGGGCGAGTACTACCGTGATCGCGGTGAAGACGCATTGATTATTTATGATGATCTGTCAAAGCAAGCTGTTGCTTACCGACAGATTTCACTGCTGTTACGTCGTCCCCCAGGCCGCGAAGCTTATCCGGGTGACGTATTCTATTTGCATTCGCGTTTGCTTGAACGTGCCGCGCGGAGTTAATGCCGAATACGTTGAGCAGCAGACCAACGGTGAAGTTAAGGGCAAAACCGGGTCGCTTACGGCGTTGCCTGTTATTGAAACACAGGCTGGTGACGTATCTGCATTCGTACCCACTAACGTGATTTCAATTACCGACGGGCAAATTTTCCTTGAGGCCGATATGTTCAACGCGGGTATTCGCCCAGCAATGAACGCGGGTATTTCGGTTTCACGTGTTGGTGGTGCCGCTCAGACCAAAATTATGAAGAAACTGTCGGGCGGTATTCGTACTGCCTTGGCCCAGTACCGCGAGCTGGCAGCGTTCTCTCAGTTTGCCTCGGATCTAGATGACGCGACTAAGGCTCAGCTCGATCACGGTGAGCGTGTTACTGAACTTATGAAGCAAAAGCAGTACACCCCTCAGAGCGTTGCTGAAATGGGTGTGGTGTTATATGCCGCTAACGAAGGCTATTTGAAAGACGTTGATGTAGACAAGATTGGCGCTTTTGAATCTGCGCTGCTTGCTTACATGCATGCCGAACATGGCCAGTTAATGCAAGATATCGTGGCCGACGGCAACTGGAATGACGACCGCGCTGAAACCTTTAAAGGTGCCATCGAAACCTTTAAGTCAACCCAGACTTGGTAATTGCCCATGGCCGTTGGTAAGGAAATTCGCACTAAGATCTCGAGTATCCGCAGTACTCAAAAGATCACTAGCGCCATGGAAATGGTTGCTGCGTCTAAGATGCGTAAAGCTCAGGATAGAATGCAGCTGGGTCGCCCTTATTCGCGTCGCATTCGTCAGGTGATGGGTCACATTGCCAATGCCTCGCCAGAGCATCGTCATGTGTTTATGGAGCAACGGGAGGTTAAGCGCGTTGGTTACATCATCGTTTCGAGCGATAGAGGCTTGTGCGGTGGTTTGAATATTAACTTGTTCAAAGAAGCCATTAAATCAATGCGCGCTTGGTCGGACGCTGATGTTGACGTTGAAATTTGCGCTGTCGGTGCTAAAGCCATCAGCTTTTTTAACAGTGTTGGCGGCAATGTCACCTCAGTAGTGCGTGACATTGGCGAAAGCCCCACGGTGAATCAGCTTATTGGTGGCGTCAAAGCCATGTTAGATGCTTACGAAGCAGGAAGGCTTGATAAGCTTTTTATTGTAAGTAATCGGTTTGTGAACACCATGACCCAGCAACCCACCGCTGAACAGCTGTTGCCTTTGGAAGCCGACGACACCGATGTGCCCCATTATTGGGATTACCTCTACGAACCGGACGCAGAAAGCCTAATTGAAGGCTTGTTACTGCGCTACCTTGAGTCTCAGGTGTATCAGGCGGTGGTAGAAAATGGCGCCTGTGAACAGGCCGCGCGCATGATTGCTATGAAGAACGCGAGCGACAATGCCGGCAATCTCATTGATGAACTACAGCTGGTTTACAACAAGGCTCGTCAGGCCGCCATTACTCAGGAACTCTCTGAGATTGTGGGTGGCGCGGCGGCCATTGGTTAATATTTTTTTATTGTTGGTGCCCTTCAAGCACCATGACGGACAGACTAGAGGACCCGAACATGAGTAGCGGAAAGGTCGTACAGGTAATTGGCGCGGTAATCGACGTGGAGTTCCCACGCGATAGCGTACCTCAGGTTTACGACGCGCTTACGGTCAGCGAGAAAGGCTTAACCCTCGAGGTGCAGCAGCAGCTCGGTGACGGTGTGGTGCGTGCGATTGCAATGGGTTCTTCGGAAGGTATTAGCCGCGGATTGGCGGTTGAATCGACAGGCGCGCCAATCTCGGTGCCTGTTGGGGTAGAGACCCTTGGTCGTATTATGGACGTCCTGGGTAACCCCATTGATGAAAAAGGCCCTATTGGTGAGCAGGAGCGCGCATCGATTCACCGTGCAGCGCCTACCTATGAAGAGCTGGCCGCCTCTGAAGAACTGCTCGAGACCGGTATTAAGGTTATCGATCTTGTCTGCCCCTTTGCTAAAGGCGGTAAGGTGGGGCTATTTGGCGGTGCCGGTGTGGGCAAAACCGTTAACATGATGGAGCTCATTAACAATATTGCAACCGAGCACTCCGGTTTGTCGGTATTTGCGGGCGTCGGTGAGCGTACTCGTGAAGGAAATGACTTCTACTACGAGATGCAGGAGTCGGGCGTTGTAAACATTGAGAACATGGACCAGTCAAAAGTGGCAATGGTCTATGGTCAGATGAATGAGCCACCCGGCAACCGTCTTCGTGTTGCACTGACCGGTCTGACCATGGCGGAGAAATTCCGTGATGAAGGTCGTGACGTATTGTTGTTCGTTGACAACATTTATCGTTATACGCTGGCGGGAACCGAGGTATCGGCACTCCTTGGCCGTATGCCTTCGGCGGTGGGTTATCAGCCTACGCTTGCTGAGGAAATGGGTGTTCTTCAGGAGCGGATTACCTCGACAAAGACCGGTTCCATTACTTCGATTCAGGCGGTGTACGTACCGGCAGACGATTTGACTGACCCGTCACCCGCCACGACCTTTGCGCACCTTGACTCAACGGTTGTATTGAGCCGAGACATTGCCGCTAAGGGTATTTATCCAGCGGTAGATCCTCTCGATTCTACTTCGCGTCAGCTTGACCCGCTTATTATTGGTCAAGAACACTATGAAGTGGCACGTGGCGTTCAGTCGGTTCTGCAGCGCTACTAAGAGCTTAAAGATATTATTGCTATTTTGGGTATGGACGAACTGTCAGAAGAAGACAAACTCACTGTGTCACGTGCTCGCAAGATTGAGCGCTTCTTGTCGCAGCCATTCCACGTGGCAGAGGTGTTTACCGGCTCACCAGGTATTTATGTGTCTTTAAAAGACACCATTGCCGGCTTTAAGGGCCTGCTCTCGGGTGAGTACGACCACCTACCTGAGCAAGCGTTTTATATGGTTGGCTCTATTGAGCAGGCCGTAGAAAAAGCTGCCAAGCTCTAACGCCAACTCTGGGAGCATTCAATGGCAATGACCATTCACTGCGACATCGTTTCTGCCGAAGCGCAAATCTATTCGGGTTTGGTAGAGATGCTCATCGCTACCGGTGCAACGGGTGAGTTGGGTGTGTGTTACGGGCACGCGCCCTTGTTGACCGGTCTTGTACCCGGTCCTATTAGAATTATCGAGCAAGGTGGCGAAGAGCATATCTACTACGCTTCAGGCGGTTATCTCGAGGTACAGGGCGATGTAGTGACAGTCCTTGCTGATACAGCTATTCGCGCCGATGACGTTGATGAAGCCGCTGCCGAGGAGGCGCGAAAAGCTGCCGAGGAAGCCCTGGCCAATCAAAGCAGTGAGCTTGACTATGGGCGCGCTTCTGCCCAATTAGCTGAGGCGGCTGCTCAGCTTGCGACCTTGCGCAAGATGAAGAATCGCGCTGGCAGGGGTTAATCTCGGTCACCATTGAGAAACCGCCTTCAGGCGGTTTTTTTATCGCTGAGCATTGTGAATTATCTCAATCGCGTTGATAGCACTTGTGCGGTAGGCTCGCTGTGTAATTATCGACGCTTTGATCTCAGGTTTTATCATGTTGGAAATCGTCATTCTGGCTGCGGGCAAAGGCACGCGCATGCGGTCGCCGTTACCCAAAGTGCTTCACCCATTAGCTGGGCGCCCAATGCTGGGTCATGTAATCGATGTAGCCCAAGCCCTAGATCCTGAGGCGATTCATGTAGTTGTCGGTCACGGCGCCGATGCTATTCGCGCTTTGTTTGGAAATAGCGACCTTCAATTTCATGCTCAACATGAGCAACTGGGCACTGGCCACGCGGTTGCTCAAGCACTACCTTGTTGTGACGATAATCATCAGGTGTTGGTGCTGTTTGGCGACGTGCCACTTATCAGCGCAGACGTTTTACGCGAATTTATTAACCAAGCCAATGGTGAATGCGGCGTGTTAACGGCGCAGCTAACAGATCCCAGTGGTTATGGGCGTATCCTTCGCGATGCAACCGGTATCTTTCAATCAGTGGTTGAACACAAAGATTGTACGCCACCACAGCGCGCTATTACTGAGGTCAACACAGGCGTTGTGACTGCCCCTGCGGCACTACTGCGCCAATGGCTGACCGAGATTTCTAACGATAATGCACAATCTGAGTATTACTTGCCCGACGTACTTGAGGTGGCTGCTCGCCATGGCCACCCGGTCCACGCGTTAGTGAGCGACGATAACCTTACCATTATGGGGGTCAACGACCGATCCCAGTTAGAGCAGCTCGAACGGCTGTATCAACACCGGCTTGCCGAGCAGTTGTTGTTGGCCGGTGTGGCTATTATTGACCGCACACGCTTTGATGTTCGCGGCTCGCTCCATTGTGGCGATGGTGTTGTTATTGATGTGAACACCGTGTTCGAGGGTGATGTTGTCCTAGGTGACAATGTTCATATCGGACCAAACTGTGTTATTCGCAATGCCAATATTCAGGCTAACACCGTCATTAACGCATTTTCCCACATCGAAGACACCAACATCGGTGAGAACTGCGCCATTGGCCCCTACGCCCGCCTACGTCCGGGAACAGACTTAGCTCACGGCGTAAAAGTGGGTAACTTTGTTGAAATTAAAAACTCATCCTTTGGCGCGGGGAGCAAGGCAAATCACCTGGCTTATGTGGGCGATGCGCACATTGGTGAAGCGACCAATATTGGGGCTGGCACGATTACCTGCAACTATGACGGCGCCAATAAGAACCCAACCGTGCTCGGTGACGGGGTCTTTGTGGGTTCAAATAGCACCTTGGTGGCTCCAATCACGGTTGCTGACCGAGGTTTTGTGGCAGCGGGGTCGGTGGTTACCAACAACGTAGATACCGCTCAACTCGCGGTTGGCAGGGCACGCCAGCGTAATATTGATGGCTGGAAAGCACCACGTAAGCCTAATACTTAAGTAACCCCCTTTATTGGAGTTTCACTATGTGCGGTATCGTCGCAGCAGCAGCGAAACGCGAGGTTTCGGAAATCTTACTCGAGGGTCTGCGCCGCCTCGAATACCGTGGCTATGACTCGGCTGGCATGGCAATGATTGATAACGATCACGGTTTGCAGTTACACAAGCACAGCGGCAAAGTTGCCATCTTAGAAGAGGCGCAACGCTTAAACCCTATCGTCGGTTGTGTTGGCATTGCCCATACCCGGTGGGCAACCCACGGCCAGCCATCGGCTATCAATGCGCACCCCCATGTGTCTGGCAACCGTATTGCCTTGGTTCACAACGGCATTATCGAAAACTATAAAGCACTGCGAGCCGAGCTTGAGGCCCATGGCGTAGAACTGGTTTCTCAGACCGATACCGAGGTGGTCGTTCATTTGATTGCCCAGGAAGTCGAGCGGGGCAAGTCGCTGCTGGCATCGGTTCAATCGGTTATTGTGCGCCTTGAAGGTGCCTATGCGCTTGCTGTCGTCGATGCCCACCAACCCACACAAGTCGTTGTTGCTCGCGAGGGTAGCCCGCTGGTGCTGGGTGTGGGAATAGGTGAGACCTTTGCGGGCTCAGACACCCTCGCATTACGCCCGGTTACCGACACCTTTATTTATCTGGAAGAAGGCGATGTTGCCACACTGGAGGCTGGTAACTACCAGATCTTTGATCGCCATGGCGCGCCAGTCGAGCGTGAGAAAAGACGCCTCGAAACCCAGCAGGAAGCCGAGGGGTTGGGAGATTACGAGCACCACATGCTCAAAGAAATTCACGAGCAGCCGGCACGACTGGTCGACACGCTTAGGCTTGATAGCCTCGATCCTGTGGTGTTCGGTGAGCGCGCCTCCGATTTGTTTCCAGCTGTTCAGGCCGTTCAGGTGTTGGCCTGTGGTACAAGCTACCATGCCGGGTTGGTGGCGCGCCATTGGATAGAACAATACGTCGGTATACCTTGTCAGGTTGAAGTGGCCTCTGAATATCGATACCGACAAACGGTAACGCTTCCAGGCACTCTCATTGTTACTATCTCCCAGTCTGGAGAGACCGCCGACACCCTAGCCGCCTTAAAAACAACCCACAATGACCATGTGGTTGCACGGTTGGCCATATGCAACGTCGATCACAGCGCCATTGTTCGCGCCAGTGACTTGGTGTTTCTCACTCGCGCGGGTGCCGAGATTGGTGTGGCCTCTACCAAGGCGTTTACCACCCAGCTCGCCGCCCTTTTGGTCCTCACTGCCGCCCTCGCCAAAAGTCGCCCCTCTGCAGGGTTAGAACAGCGCGCACTTAACGAGGCGCTTAATCAGATGGGCCCTGCGGTTGAGCGGGTGCTGACGTTGGAACCGGCCATAAAAGCAATGGCTAACAACTTTATTCAAAAGCACCACGCTCTGTTTTTGGGTCGAGGCATCTATCACCCCATTGCCATGGAAGGTGCGCTCAAGCTCAAAGAAATTTCCTATATTCACGCGGAGGCCTACCCTGCCGGCGAGCTCAAACACGGACCCCTTGCTCTTGTTGATGCCGACATGCCGGTGGTGGCCGTTGCCCCTAACGACGAGCTGCTCGACAAACTGCGTTCCAACCTAGAGGAGGTACGCGCCCGTGGCGGAGAGCTATTTGTATTTGCCGATGAGGCGGCGGGCTTTAGCGAAGGAAACGGCGTGCATGTGTTGCCTATGCCACACTGTAGCGAGTTTATTGGGCCGATTCTTTATACCGTTGCGCTTCAGATCTTGTCTTATTACGTTGCTTTGGCAAAAGGAACCGATGTCGACAAACCGCGTAATCTAGCTAAATCCGTTACGGTGGAGTAGCGCAAGTGGCGTACTGGTTTTTTGGTTATTGGTGGAGCTCTCTCTTTCGTCGGAATGTTATTCCACGGGGTCATAGGAGGGAAAATTTATTCAGCAAATATTAAAAAGAGCGATTTAGAGCCATTGGGAAAGACATTGAGTCATTTTTCTTGGCAGTTTCACTCAATTCACCTTTTCGTTTGTGCGGTCACCTTAGTTTACATTGCCTACAATCCCGAGCACGCCATCGCGGCTTATCCAATCATTGGCATCAATGCGCTTGGCGCGCTGTTATTTCTTGGGCTCGGGCTCGCACATCGAGAGCTGATGAAAATGCCCGGTGCGCTACTTATGGGTGGCGTGGCAGCGCTAGCTTGGTTCGGAATTCATTGAAGACACCGGCTAAAAACCCTGTAGGGTCCGTCTACATTGACCTAATTAATAAGCAACCCTGTCGCTATGCTATCGTGGTTCTCAGTTGGTCGGACAACGCATAAGCCGTATAAAAATAGGTAGACGTCGATGGAAAAAATTGCAATTACCACTGGAAGAATCTTGCTGGGTTTATATTTTTTATATCCAGGCATTACAAAAATCCCGCGTTATGACTTCATGGTTGAGTACATGACTTTGCATAACATCCCACTCATAAACCTTCTTTTACCGATAACAATCGGTTTACAGGTGGGTTTGGGATTGATGCTAATAACGGGATATCGCATCAAAGAACCTGCGATTATTCTTGCTGGGCTAACTATCTGTATCAACATTGGCATGCATGATTTTTGGAATGAATACCCCAACACTGATGCAGGCCATGAAATGCAAAATTTTGTTAAGAATTTAGGAATATTTGCGGGGCTGCTCGTTTTGAGTGCAACCGATAAGGTGAATCAATGGAGAGTTTTGAATAAAACCTAATCAAAGTTGTTCCAACTAAGTGCTCATCTTGACACAGGTCTTGGTGTACGCCTTGGGCGCCTCATCAAGTGTACCCCCAACTACCACGAGGAAAATCGCTAGCCATGGGTAAAAAACGCCTTATTTCGCAAGCAATGCTATGGGCTGCCGCTATACTCGTTACCGCCCTGAGTAATGACAAACAAACCACCACCCTATTGCTCACTGTGTTGGCTACGGTAGCCATCCTTAGCTTGCAAAAACCGAAACTTTAGCCCAAGAGAAAGCTGCTTGTTAAAACTGCTTTAGACGGTGATCCACGCATGTAGCCTGTTGAGAAACTACGCGGGCTGTGGACTCTCAATCATTTGGGCAAGTGTAGGAGGTCAGTCATATGGAAGGTTTAGGGGTCATTGGGTTTGTTTTTGGGTTGATCGGGCTTGTTGCTTACGTTCGACTCGACAAGCTCACCAAGACGCTCAAGGAGAAAGGCATTCTTGACGAGGATTATCAAGACGAATGAATGCCTTGGGTCTTAATTAAAACGGCTAATTCCATCCATTCCCATTGCCCTCCCAATTGCTAGGTGCTTGGTAGTGATGAAAGTAAGGCGTATGCTAAGTGATTACAAACCACTCGAGTCCTTGCTATGTCATCTTGTCGCCGCTCTGCTCTCTGCCTGGGGTTATTGCTGCTAACTCCCTTTTCAAGTGCACAACTGCCCGAGCCAATTGAAGATCGTATCTCTGCCGTTATGCCGGCAGTCGTGGCGTGGCGTCGCGATTTTCATGAGCACCCAGAACTAAGTAACCAGGAGTTCCGAACAGCAGAAAAGGTTGCTGAGCACTTAAAACGTTTGGGAATGGAGGTTCAAACGGGGGTGGCGCATACCGGTGTGGTAGGTGTACTGCGTGGTGGGGATGGGCCTACGGTGGCACTGCGTGCCGATATGGACGCGCTGCCAGTGACTGAACAAGTCGACCTGCCGTTTGCCTCCAAAGCCCGTGGCGTCTACCAGGGAAAGGAAGTGGGTGTTATGCACGCCTGTGGTCACGATAATCATGTGGCTATCCTCATGGGTGTTGCCGAGGTATTGGCTAGTATGGGTGACGCTTTACCCGGTACTGTTAAGTTTATTTTCCAACCTGCTGAGGAGGGAACACCCGATCAGTCGGTTGGCGGTGCAGAGCTGATGCTTGCCGAAGGGGCTTTTAATAATCCCGTACCCGATGCGGTTTTTGGCCTGCATGTATTTCCGTTTCCCGTGGGCACTATTGCTACCCGCCCCGGCGGCCTTATGGCCTCCTCCGACTTTTATCGCATTACGGTGAAAGGCAAACAAACCCACGGCGCGGTTCCGTGGGCAGGTGTAGACCCTATTGTTACCGCCAGTCAGATTGTTTTGGGGTTGCAAACTATCGTGTCGCGCCAATTAGATGTCACCACCACGCCCTCTATCGTCACGGTTGGCAAAATCGAAGGCGGCGTTCGTAACAACATTATTCCTGAGTCGGTCGAGATGGTTGGAACGATTAGAACCTTTGATGCTCAAACGCGGCTCGACATTCATGAACGTATCCGGCGCACAGCTACTAATATCGCCTCGAGCGCGGGTGCGAGCGCGGAGGTAGAGATTGATATGGGTTATGGTGTTACGCGCAACGATCCCGCCCTGTTTAAACAAATGTCGCCTACGCTGGCTGCTGTTGCTGGTGATGGATTTATTGAGGCGCAACAAACGACAACGGCAGAAGACTTTTCTTATTTTGCCAACCAAGCGCCCGGGTTGTTTTTTGTTTTTGGGTGTGGCCCCGGAAGACCCCTCTTTGGTATTCCCCAATCATTCGCCCAAGTTTTACGCCGATGAGCGGGCGTTACCGGTTGGTGTCCGTGCTCTGACGGCCCTTACTTTGGATTACATGAAAGGCGCACGCTAAGCACGACAGCCATTGTGAGCGGCCGATGAGCGTGTGGCGTATCAGTCATAAGTGCTAGATGCGGTAAACACCGCGGCTAATGCATCGTTGAATCCAGTGCCGATCGCCCCTGCGGCCGGCACTGTTGAGACCGCTCAGCTTGCGTTTGCTTCTTTGTAGGCTCGGATTTGCGCATTAAAGTCATTTGCAACTTGTTCTTCTGCAGCTACCGATGCGTTGTAGGCGTCAGTTGTCGCAGCGAATGATTCGCCTGCTGCTTCATCACCATCCGCTGCCGCTGATCGCAGTGACTCGATTGTTTCATCCAAACACGCCCTATACGCCTGTGCGTCGGCCTGAAAAGCCTTAACCGCTTTTTGGCCAGCAATCATTTCATCCATGGTGGAGCTTGCACCATCGGGTAGTGAGGGCTGGTCGGGTGCTGTGCACTCGGCCATTGTTGTAAGCGATGTGAGTAGGCTTGCTGCAAATAAAAGAGGTTTTAGTGAGCTTTGCATGGTGGGCTCCTTTTTGTTGAGCGTGGTTAGAGACGACGCTTGGCCGCCATGATGTGGTTAGTATTGGCGCAGTTGTAAGTTTGGCATATCGCCCAGTGCAGACAAGGTCCTGGCAATAGCCTCACCCTCTTCTCGGCTATTAATGCCCACTACTTGCACGCGGTAAAAGAGCTCACCCGACCGATACTCCACGGCCACCTTCGCGTCGTAGCCTGCACTTTGTATGTCCCGCGCTTTCGCATCGGCATCGGGGCCCTGAGAATAGGTGTCGATATAAATAAACCACCCGCCTTTATTGGAGTAATTGCGTAATTCAACGGGCTGACTGGCTGTTGCGTTAGGGCTGTCTAATGCCGGCTTTGCCTGAGGCGCAGTCGTTTGTACTGAGCTGGTTTGTTTTGGACGGGTTTGATTTAAGCTACTTTCTTCCGAGCTACTTTCTTCCGAGCTACTTCCGTTAGTGCTGGTCTCGGCTTTACCCACCCATAACGGCCCAATGTTGTAACTGCTCTCCAGCCGGCTCGCCAGTGCTTGCGCTGCTGTGCGGTTCGCAAGGCCCACTATGCGCACGCGGTATAGTGTTTTTTCGTTCACCACTACCTTGGCGCTGACTACATTTTCGTTGAGAGACGCGGTGAGTTTATCAACCCACGATTGAGCGGCTGATGCCTGCGAGTAGGCGGCCACGTTCACAAACCAGCCCCCTATATTCGCCTCATCACTGGTATTCCCCTCGTCACTGGGTGTGTCGCCAACAGCTTGGTCTTGGTTGGTGCTGGTGTTTGCCACTTCATTGCTCAACGTTGTTGCCGCTACCTTATCTACGGGTTGTGAAACGGCTAGATCTGATGACAAGGCAGTTTCAAGTTCAGCGAGCTCCCGGGCCATTGCCGACAATTGGTCGCGGAGTTCATCAAGTTGGTTAGCAAGGCGTTGGTTTTCATCTCTCAAGGACTGTTCTTCGCTACTCGACAAGTCGCCGCGCTGCGGCATTTTAGCCGCAGCGGACTCCAGCTCGGCAATACGGGCGGTCAGGCTACTGCGTTCGGTAATCGCACCCCATCCACCTATGACCACAAGAATAAGGGCGCATCCAGCGGTGATTACTGGCCACAGTCGGCGTTTCGCTGGTGTAGATGATCGCGCTAAATGGTGGTCGGTCAGAATATCTGGCTCGGTGTTGTGGGTTGTCGGCGCAAAGTCATCCGCCTCGAACATACGCTCGTCTGTGTCGCCTGCGTCAGCGCCATCCTCATTAAGCTCAACCTCAAATTCATCATCGTGCTTCACCGCCGCCCGCCCCTCATCGTGTGGGGTATTTACATAGTCATCAGCTTCTGCATGATCAACCCAGACCGCCTCGGCGTCATTGTCACCCACCGATTGTGTCGGCTTGGAAACGTCAGCAGGGGAGCTTCCACCTAGCCAATTATGATCCTCATCTGCTGTATCACTGGCATCTCCCCACTCTTTTGGGGGGGTCATAAACCGGCGCTGGTCGTCATCACGATCACTCATGGCTATTTGTCCTTTTTACAGCCTTCGCTTTCTGCGAGACTACCAGAATTCACTTGTGTGTCATTACTCAAAACGAACGCTTTTCTACAGCGAGCTCGGCCACTGACGCACATTATAAGCTCCCTGTTTTCCGGTAGACTTTACTCATGGACGTTTCCGATATTCTCAACGGTCTCAATGAGGCCCAGCGACAAGCCGTTGCCGCTGACTCGGGCAATTTACTCGTACTGGCGGGTGCAGGTTCCGGTAAAACCCGCGTCTTGGTGCATCGTATTGCTTGGCTTATACGGGCGGAGCAAGTCTCTCCCCATGCATTGTTGGCAGTAACATTTACCAACAAAGCCGCCCGCGAGATGCGTGGCCGCATAGAAGAAATGCTCCAAATGCCTACTCATGGCATGTGGGTGGGTACTTTCCATGGTTTGGCTCACCGCTTGCTTAAAGCTCACTGGCGTGAGGCAGGGTTGCCACAAAACTTCCAGATACTCGACAGTGACGACCAGCTTCGTTTAGTAAAAAGGGTCTGCCGAGAGTTAGATCTCGACGAATCTCGCTGGCCGCCCAAACAAGCCCAGTGGTATATCAACGGTCAGAAAGATGAAGGCCTGCGAGCGCGTCACATTGAGCCCCCGTACGGCGATCTCTACGCAAAAACAATGTTGCGTATTTACCTCGCTTACGAGGAGGCGTGTAACCGTGGAGGGCTGGTCGACTTTGCCGAGTTGTTGCTGCGAGCCCACGAGTTATGGCTTAACTCTCCCGAGACATTGGCTCATTATCAGGGGCGGTTTAAAACCGTTTTGGTTGACGAGTTTCAAGACACCAACACCATTCAATACGCGTGGCTACGGGTGTTGGCGGGGAACCAAATTCCTGTGGTGGCCGTGGGCGATGACGACCAGTCTATTTACGGCTGGCGTGGGGCAAAGATAGAGAATATTCAGCGTTTTGGCGAAGACTTTGCCGCCACACAAACCATTCGTTTGGAGCAAAACTACCGCTCTACCCAAACCATTCTTAGTGCCGCCAATGGTTTGATTGCCAATAACTTTGGTCGCCTTGGTAAGGATCTTTGGACTGCTGGCGAGCAGGGCGACTTAATCAGCTTGTATGCAGGTTTTAATGAGCAGGACGAAGCGCGTTTTATTGTTGAGCGTGCCGAGAGCTGGATAAATGAAGGGCACCCCCGTCGTTCAGTTGCCATTCTCTACCGCTCTAACGCCCAGTCACGGGTACTGGAAGAAAGTCTTATTCGCGCCCAACTCCCCTATCGAATCTATGGTGGTCAGCGCTTTTACGAGCGGCTTGAGATTCGCAACGCGCTTGCCTATATGCGTCTATTGATCATCCGTAGTGACGATACAGCCTTGGAGCGCGTGCTCAACGTCCCTCCAAGGGGTATAGGTAACAAGACGGTTGAGAACTTGCGGGCGTTAGCGCGTAGCCGCAGCATTCCTTTGTGGCAGGCAATAGAAGCGGCCTGTGAGGAGAAACTGTTTACCAGTCGCGCTCTTGCCGCACTGTCGGGCTTCCAAGCCCTTATCAATGAATTGGACTCTGCAACACTGGAGTTAGGCCTTGATGAGCTCACCGAGCATGTCATTGAGGAATCGGGTCTGTTGGCGTATCACCGTGCCGAGAAGGGCGAGCGCGGTCAAGCCCGAGTTGAAAACCTGGAGGAATTAGTTTCAGCCGCTAAATCCTTTGTGCCCGAGGACACCGAGCTCTCGGCCCTGCAACAGTTTCTTGATAGTGCCGCGTTGGATGCCGGCGAAGCCCAAGCCGACCCCCACGAGGACAGCATTCAGTTGATGACGTTACACTCGGCCAAGGGCTTGGAGTTTCCACTGGTGTTCTTGGCGGGAATGGAAGAAAACTTATTTCCCCATCGCATGTCGTTGGATGAGCCCGGGCGCTTGGAAGAAGAGCGCCGCCTTTGCTATGTTGGCATTACAAGGGCCATGCAAAAGTTAGTGCTAACTTATGCGGAAAGTCGTCGATTACATGGCGCCGAAAGCTACAACACGCCCTCGCGTTTTGTTAGAGAGATACCCAAAGACCTCATTAACGAAGTAAGGTTAGGCAATACCCTATCCCGGCCCATGTCATCTTATGCAGCATTGGCAAGCCCGGAGCATGAGGAAGCGGGAATCAACTTGGGCCAGCGCGTGTTGCACCAAGTGTTTGGCGAAGGTGTTGTGACTAACTTTGAAGGTCGCGGGTCGAGTGCGCGCGTTGAGGTGAGTTTTGCCGAGGGTAGTAAGTGGTTGGTCCTGCAATATGCCAACCTCCAGACTTTGTGAGTGATAGCGATGTTTGAGCGACGTTTTTTACCGATAGTGGTTGTTGTGCTTGTGGCGCTTTTGGTGGCTGTTGTCGGCCTCTGGGCAAATGACCGAGCGTCACTTGGTAAAGCGATTCAGCAGCCGGCCAGCGAGAGTTTTTCTGGCCAACAATTCCATTGGAAGATTGTGACCACTTGGCCCAAGAATTTGCCCGGCTTAGGAAGTGCTGCCGAAAATTTTGCACGCTTTGTCAACGAGATGAGTGGTGGCAGGCTGACGGTAACGGTTTATGGTGCGGGCGAAATTGTACCGGCCTTCGAGGTATTTGATGCGGTTTCGCAGGGTGTAGCCGAGGTTGGTCACGGCGCTTCCTATTACTGGAAGGGCAAGATTCCTGCGGCGGTTTTTTATACCGCGGTACCTTTCGGCATGACAGCCCAGGAAATGAATGGTTGGCTGCATTATGGTGGCGGGCTAGAGCTATGGCGCGAGCTGTATGCGCCTTTTGGCGTTATTCCTTTTGCTGGAGGTAGTACCGGTGTACAAATGGCGGGTTGGTTCAATCGAGAGCTGAAGACCGCTGCTGACTTGCAAGGCTTGAAGATGCGTATCCCGGGCTTGGCGGGAGAGGTTTTTAATGCATCGGGCGGTACGGCGGTGCGTATTGCGGGTGGCGAGGTATACACGTCAATGCAAACGGGGGTCATTGATGCTGTCGAATGGGTGGGTCCCTACAACGATCGCACGCTTGGTCTTAACCAGGTGGCCGACTATTATTATTACCCCGGTTGGCATGAGCCGGGCGCCATGCTGGAGTTTACGGTCAATAAAAAAGCCTTCGACCAGTTACCCGCAGATTTACAGGCCATCGTGCGCTATGCAACGCGCGCCGCTAATCAAGATATGTTGGACGAGTTTACCGCGCGTAATAATGAATCGTTGCAGAGCCTATTGGCAGATGGCACCCAGCTACGCAAATTGCCCGATGACGTTCTACAGGTGCTTTATGATAATGGGCAAGTTGCGCTGGCAAACCTTGCAGCAAATGACCCAATGGCGCAGAAAATAGCAGCGAGCTATGCTGCTTTTGCAGACGACGTCCGTGCTTACCATGAGATATCCGAGCGCGCCTACCTTAATGTTCGCGATCAAGTGCTGCCGCCGGTCTTCACCAACCCCTAAAACGGGGTGAATCAGCGCGCCTGAATTTGTCGTGTTCGCTTATCGTGATCAATGGCAACGTAAATAAACGTGCCCTCAGTCACCTTAATGGGCTCACCGTCGTGTCGTGAGTTAATCCACACTTCAACCATGACGCGCACAGAGCTTCGGCCCACCTCAAGTACATCGCTGTAACAGGACACCACGGCACCCACGTGCACAGGTGTCAAAAAAGACATGCCCTCAACTGCCACGGTAGCCACACGTCCGCCGGCTACTTCACAGGCGGTGACATAGCCCGCAAGATCCATCTGCGACATGAGCCAACCACCAAAGACATCACCGTGGGGATTAGTATCTCCCGGCATGGCCACTTGTTGTAGTGATAGCTCACCTTGCGGCGTTGGGTTCGCATCAATATCTGTCATGGCAGTCTCAATTTAGTAGCGATTGATAATTACAGTATTGGGGTAACGGTTTAGAAATCAAGGCGCATTTAGGCGGTCTACTCTGTTGGTATTAGCGCAAGATACCGGGAAGCCACGTTACTAGTTCTGGCTCTAGCCATAGCAACCCGAGCAAGACTATTTGGATGCCAATAAAGGGCACCACGCCCTTGTAAATAGCGGTTGTCGCGACGCTTTGGGGCGCCACCCCGCGCAAGTAAAACAAGGCAAAGCCAAAGGGCGGCGTGAGGAACGAGGTTTGTAGGTTTAGCGCAATCATAATACCCAGCCATATAGGATCGAACCCCATGGCTAGGAGGATGGGTCCCACAATCGGTACCACGACGAACGTAATTTCGATGAAATCGAGAATGAAGCCCAATAAAAATATCACGACCATGACGATAAGTAGCGCCATGGCTGGACTCCTGACCTGCTCGGTAAAGAATTGCTCGACGACATGGTCGCCACCAAACCCTCTGAAAACCAACGAGAACACCGCCGCCCCCACTAGAATCATAAACACCATGCTAGTGATGCGCAGCGTCGAGAGGCCCACTTCACGCAGTCGCGTAACATCCATAGCACCACGGCTATAGGCCAATAGTAACGCGCCCGCAGCGCCTACCCCGGCGGCTTCGGTGGGTGTGGCAGCGCCCATTAAAATAGACCCCAATACCAAACCAATCAGTATCAGCGGTGGCAACAGGCCCCTCATTACCTCACTTAGGGTAGCCGCCTCACTGTCTGCCGGCGGCGCTAACCGAGGTGCTAATCGCGCTGTGATGAAAATAAAACCTATGTACAGCGCTACCAAGATAACTCCGGGTAGCAACGCGCCTACAAAAAGATCGCCCACCGATACTGTCTGGGTGTTAACCACACCTAACTTAAGCTGAGCCTGTTGGTAAGCACTGCTGATGATGTCGCCAAGTAACACTAGCGCTATTGACGGAGGAATAATTTGGCCTAAGGTCCCTGTGGCACAAATGGTACCCGTGGCAAGTGCCGGGCTATAACCCGCCCTGATCATGGTTGGCAGAGATAGCAACCCCATGGTGACCACAGTGGCGCCCACAATGCCCGTGCTCGCCGCCAGTAAGGCGCCTACCAGAACCACTGAAATACCTAGTCCACCCGGTCGGCTACCAAACACTTTGGTCATGTTGTTCAGCAGGTCTTCGGCAATATGCGCCCGTTCAAGAATATTGCCCATAAAAATAAACAACGGTACTGCTATGAGCGTTTCATTACCCATGGTGCCAAACATCCGCGCCGGTAGGGCGGTAAGGTAGCTGGCGTCAAAAACCCCAGTAAGCACACCTATGGCCGCCGCCGCGAGAGAGGTTCCAGCCAATGTGAGGGCAACCGGGAATCCAAACATCAGGAGCACGCAAACGGCGGCAAAAAGCAGCAATGCCCAGTGTCCATCAATCATGGTGATCATCCGTTACCAATGTGGATAATGCGCGTAAGACTTCGGCGAGCGCTTGAATAGCCAGCAACGCCGCCATAACCGGTATAAGCGTTTTCAGGAGGTAAACCGCCGGGATACCACCCGGTTCGGGTGAGGTCTCCCTGATCAACCAGGATTCACCCACATAACCCAGACTCGATAAGGCGATGACGGCGCACAGTGGTAGGGTAAACAGGACATGCCCCAGCGCATTTACCCAAGCCTGCTGTCTGCTGGAGAACTGGCGGTAAAACACATCGACTCTGACATGCTCATCGGCAAGCAAGGTGCACGACGCGCCCAGCATAAACAGTGCTGCATGTAGATAGATCACGCCTTCTTGTGCGGTGATGGCACCCATACCAAACCCGTATCTGAGAACAACGACATAAACGGTTAATCCGGTCATACCTAATGGCAACCACAATAACGCCGACGATAGCCACCGACTGGGGGTGTCTAGTAGTTTGAGAACTGAGCGAGTGTCAATGGACACGGCGACTCCTCGTTGGTTAATTTTATGTGTGCGTGACCAAGACAGCGATGGAAAACCTGCGTTTATTCATTCTGTCCGCGCTCATAGCAGGTTATCATTTCTTTCTACTGTAATGCAGAGAGGGTTTACTGTGCTCACTGTTTTGTCACCTGCGAAAACGCTCGACTACGACACACCACCGACGACAAAAAAACCACCCAACCACGGTTGTTGCAAGCGGCTACGTTGTTGGTTGACGATGCGCGTCACTTATCTCCGAGTGATATTGCATCGCTTATGGGGGTGAGCGAATCCATTGCTAACTTAAATCACGAGCGGTTTATGAATTGGCATCCTGAGTTTACGCTCGACAATGCCAAGCAGGCCGTATTGGCCTTTAAAGGCGATGTCTATACCGGACTCAATGCCGATACACTCGATAGCACGTCACTGGGGTTTGCCCAAAAGCACGTTCGCATACTCTCTGGCCTTTATGGCCTATTGCGGCCACTTGACCTTATGCAGCCTTATCGTCTGGAGATGGGGCTTAAGTTTGCCAATCGCGGCGGCAAAAACCTCTACGAATTTTGGGGAGATCAAATTACCCAGTTGCTCAACGACGACCTCAAGAAAAGTACCAGCCCTGTATTAGTTAATTTAGCCTCTAATGAATATTTCAAAGCGGTAAAAGCCACGCAGCTCGATGGCGAGATTATTACCCCGGTGTTCAAAGACCTGAAAAACGGTCACTACAAAATGATTAGCTTCTATGCCAAAAAAGCCCGCGGACTGATGGCGCGTTACATTGTCGATAACCAGCTCAATAACCCCGAGGGCCTAAAAGACTTTGACCGTGAGGGCTATTATTTTTGCTCTAAGCAATCCACAGCTAAGGAGTGGGTCTTTTTGCGAGATGCTCCCTCGGCTGGCTAATTTGCCTTAAAGGGTAGGAGTTCCCTTGCTTGGTGCTGGTAGTCTGCCACATGGCTGCACTCCTCGCGGCAAAAGCCGGCCACGGCTTCATGGAAAGCGGGTTCCGCAACCCAATGACTTGACTGGGTGAGTACCGGCTCAAAACCGCGCTGAATTTTGTGCTCGCCCTGCGCGCCAGGGTCAAAGTGGTGCAAACCTTTGTTAATGCAATATTCGATACCGCGGTAGTAGCAGGCTTCGAAATGCAGATGTTCATATTCGCGCAGGCAGCCCCAATAACGACCGTACAAGGTATCTGACGAACGAAAGTAAAGGGCAGCTGCTATGGGGTTTTGCCCGTCGCTGGCCACCACCATTACGGTGTATTGCGCTAATGTTTGACACTGGTCGGTGAAGAATTCTCGGCTTAAATAGCCGCCGTGGCCGCTGCGCTTTGCGTAGGTAACTTGATAGCAATGATGAAAAAATGACCAAAGCTCAGGGGTGATTTCATCACCTTCGAGGGTCTTAAGGGTCAAGCCCTGTGCGGCAATGCTGTCACGTTCTTTGCGCAGGTTTTTGCGTTTGCGGCTGGTGAAGGTGGTAAGAAAGTCATCAAAGCTTTCATAGTTACGGTTAAACCAGTGAAATTGGCAGGTCTGGCGTTCATGCAGGCCTAGCGTTGTGAGAACTTGGTTTAGCTCAGGATCTTCAAACAGTACGTGCCAGCCGAAATCCCCTGCTCCTCACAGATTTGGCGGATAGCCTCTAGCAGTTTTGCCGCGGGCGTTGTGGCTGCGTGGTTAAGGTATACCCTGGGGCCAGTGGCGGGCGTGAACGGAGCCGCCGTGACTAGTTTGGGGTAGTAGCTTCGGCCGGTTCGTTGCCAGGCATCTGCCCACGCCCAATCGAACACGTATTCCCCGTAGGAGTGGGATTTTAGAAACCCTGGCGCTACCGCGATTACCTGCTCGCCTTCGGGGGTATCGGTTTGCTCCCAAAGAATAAGGTGAAAGGGTTCCCAACCGCTTTGCGCACCCGTGCACTGGGCGTGCTTCGAGTGCTGCTAGGAACGGCCAGCTGATAAAAGGATAATCAGACCAAACCAGTTTGCCCATTGGTCTGGACTAATATCGAGAATTGAACGGTGGACGTCGAGCCGTAGTGCCGTCAAAACCGGTCTCCGCGTAAGTAGTTGCTCGGTTAATACGGACTAAAACGAAAACTGTCCCACTAACCCCGTCAATACGATAACGCCTATCCATTTGCTCTGGTTAAAGGCCACAAAACATGCTGTCCGATCACGGTTGCGAATTAACCACTGATGCCACACAAACATGCTGGCAACGCAGGCAATGGCCGCATAGTAGGGCGGGCCTAGTTGAAAGCTTTGCCCACAGCCAATAAAACAGCCGATGGCCGCTATTTGCATTACCCCAATCAGCCGGCGATCAAGCTCTCCAAAAAGAATGGCGGTGGACTTGATACCCACCGCTAAATCATCCTCTCGGTCTACCATGGCGTATTGCGTGTCGTAAACGACTGTCCAAAGTAGATTGGCAGCGAACAGCCACCATAACCCATTCGGTAGCTGGTTGAGGCTAGCCGCAAACGACATAGGAATCGACCAGGAGAAGGCGGCACCCAATACAAATTGTGGTAGGTAGGTCACGCGCTTCATAAACGGATAAACAATCGATAAGCCGGCGCCCACAAACGACAGTTTCACCGTTAGAGGTTGGTTAACAGCACCAGGCCCAGTGCCATTGCCAATAGCGCTAGCAACAGCAGCAAGGCTTCTCTCGCACTAATGGCCCCTCTTACCAGCGGACGGGTGCGGGTGCGCTCAACAAAGCCGTCTAAATTGCGATCGGCTAAATCATTGGCTGTGCAACCTGCGGCGCGCATCACAATGACGCCGAGTGCAAAAATGATAATCAGATCCCAGGGGGGTAGGCCTTGGTTGGCTATTGCCAGTGCCCAAGCTGTGGGCGCCGCGAGCAAAAAGGTGCCTATAGGCTTGTCAAAGCGCATGACCTCCCAAAAGCCGCGAATTTTCGTACTGATTGTGGAAGTCACTGCAACGTTTACTAGTGCCATGCGGCTCTGTTGTTATCCAAGGGGGACGTAGTGTAGCGTTTTTAGCGCCTTAGGTCCGACCTCTCAGTCGAGTGATTTACTATCCACTTAGACCCGAGCAAAGGCACGTCGCTCGCCCGTCCATCGATCCATGAGCGCCTCGGCATTATCCGGATGACGTTGTTCAACTACCGCTGCTAACCCGGCCACTTCATCCAGTAAATCCTCATGTTCGGGCAGTTGCGCGACTCTAAAGGTCATGAGGCCCGTTTGGCGTGTCCCCAATAGTTCGCCGGGACCGCGCAGCCGTAGATCTTCCTCGGCTATAAAAAAGCCGTCATTGCTTTCGCGCATCACGTTGAGGCGAGCTTTTGCATGTTGGCTGAGTGGGGCCTGATACAACAGAACACAAAAACTCGCCTCACCGCCCCGACCCACCCGGCCCCTGAGCTGGTGCAATTGTGCCAGCCCTAAGCGCTCGGGGTTTTCTATGATCATTAAGCTGGCGTTGGGTACATCAACACCGACTTCAATGACGGTGGTCGCGACCAAAAGACCAATCCGACCGGCTTTAAAGTCTGCCATTACCTGCTCTTTTTCGCTCGAGCTTAACCGACCGTGAATGAGCCCAATGACAACGTCAGGAAGCTGCTCGCGCAGCATAGCCTCGGTGGTTTCAGCAGGGCTGGCATCTAACGCCTCAGACTCCTCGATAATCGTACATACCCAGTAGGCCTGCTTGCCTTCGCGACAAGCCTTGCCCACTCGCGCTATCAACGCTGCTCGCCGTTGGTTATCAAGTAACGACGTCGTTATGGGCTTTCGCCCCGGAGGTAATTCATCAATAACCGAACAGTCGAGATCTGCGTAGGCAAGCATTGACAGCGTTCGGGGAATGGGGGTCGCTGTTAACACCAGTTGATGGGGCATGCATGACTGCTCGCCTTTTTGGGTTAGCGCCAGCCGTTGGTGCACGCCAAAACGGTGCTGCTCATCAATAATGACCAACGCAAGGTTGTGAAATTTCACCTGCTCCTGAAACAATGCGTGGGTGCCCACGATTAACCGCGCCTTGCCATTGGCAATAGCCTCGAGTGTGTCACGGCGTGCTTTGGCTTTTACTTTGCCACTCAGCCATGCGACTTCCAGTCCCAAGGGTTCGAACCAATCTTGGAAATTTTTTAAATGTTGTTCAGCCAGTAACTCAGTGGGTGCCATCAGTGCAACCTGGTAGCCCGAACCAATGGCCGACAGTGTCGCCAGCGCCGCGACCAGCGTTTTCCCGGATCCAACATCGCCCTGAACCAGCCTGAGCATCGGTGTTGTTTTGGCTAAATCAGCCGCTATTTCATCGAGAACTCGTCGTTGCGCTCCGGTAGGTTCAAAGGGCAGTGCCGCCAGTAATTGCTGCCCAAGCTCGTCGGCACCGGAAATTTTGGGGGCGCTAAATGCTCGCTCTTGCGCGCGTAAATCACGCATTGATAGTTGATGGGCGAGAAGCTCTTCTTTTGCGAGACGCAACTGTGCCGGATGTCGCCAAGCCCGGATGGCGGCCAGTGTGGCACCGGCAGGTGGCCGGTGTAGGTAGCTAATGGCATCGGCAATCGAATAGGCTTCGTTGCTAATACCCTTGAGTAAATCTTTGGGTGGCCGTTGCCTCAGCACTGTCAGGGCTTGGTCGGTCAGATTGCGCCAAATTGATTGACCTATGCCCTCTACCGTGGGGTAAATCGGGGTCAGCGCCGCATCGAGCAGTTGCTGTGCACACCCCAAGCGATATTCGGGATGAATTATCTCGGCCCCTGCCCCACCGCGTCGTACTTGTCCAAACGCACTGAGCTCGACGCCGGCTTTCATTTGTTGTTGCTGACTCTGCCTAAAATGAAAAAACCGCAGGGTTAGTAGACCCGTACCATCGTCTAGCTTTACCACTAGGGCGCGCCGTCGGCCCGGTAGGACGATTGCCGCTCGAACCCTGCCCGAGACAACCGCTTCAACGCCATCTTGGAGCGCGCCAATGGGTGTTAGCTGGGTTCTATCCTGGTATCGCAGGGGAAAATGGAACAGCAATGCTTCTAGGGTGTTGATACCCAGATCTTCCAGCCGCTGTCTAAGCTTGGGGCCAACGCCTCGGAGCGTACTGATGGAGTCTTGTAATAGTGGGTTGCTCACCTTTGGGGACGCCTGCCGATTAACGCGGTAAAGTGCACCATGATAACGGACAAGGAAGCGATGGGGTGAGCAACGGGCATCTGGCCATTATTGGTTGCGGCGACATTGGCACACGTGTTGGCAGGCAACTGGTTCATGAGGGCTGGCGGGTTTCAGCACTGCGTCGGAGTGCAGGCAAATTACCCAGCGAGTTTGACGGTTTTGCTGGCGACTACAGCCGTTGTGATGACCTTGCCCCCTTGTTGCACAGCGTCCAACGCACCTGTTGTTTACACCGCTACCAATGGGACGGGATGTGAGTGGCTATGAGCGCGGATTCTGTGGCGGCGTTACTGCGATGGCAGAGTCGGGTTTGCTCAAACAGGTGTCCTACGGCGTTATGGTCTCTTCAACTCGCGTTTATGCGGAATCATCCGGTGGCTGGGTAGACGAGACATCACCATTGACAGAAGAGGATGCGCTAGCAAGTGCCATTATTCGCGCTGAAACGCGCTGGCATGAGGGGTTAGCGCAGGCCACTGTAGCACGCGCGAGCGGTCTTTATGGGGAGCTCCCCGGCATGTTGTTATCGCGCGTGGCAGCCGGGCATGCAAGCGCCGATCCCACGCGATTTAGTAATCGGATTCACCGAGACGACGTAGCGGCCGCGCTGGTGTTTCTGTTGCATCAATCGCTAAGTGCGCCCCCTCCTCCCATTGTTTTGCTCAGCGATAGTCACCCTACACCAATGGGCGAAGTAGAAGCATGGTTAGCCCAGGCACTGGGGGTGACGTTGTCCTCTGACAACTCACCATCGTCAGGTAGTCGAGGAAACCGCCGGTGCAACAATCAGTTGCTCAGAGGCTTGGGATTTGAATTGCAATACCCAAGCTATCGGGACGGCTACCAGACTATGCTTGCGCATCGCGGAAGATCAAACACGAATTAGAGCGCCAATATGGCTTCTACTTCAATGCCAACTCCCTTAGGTAGCGCCGCTACCTGCACACACGCTCGTGCTGGGTAAGGTTCGTCAAAGAAGCGTTTCATCACGTCGTTGACCGTATTGAAATCGCCTAAGTCAGTGAGCGAGATATTGATTTTGACTGCATCGGCCAGCGACCCACCCGCGGCACTGGCTACGGCCGCCAAATTTTGAAAGACCCGCTCGGCTTCCTGCTCTATGGACCCTGTTACCAACTCCATGGTCTCTGGGTCGAGGGGTATTTGGCCCGAAATCCAAACGGTGTTACCAACTTTAATCGCTTGTGAATAGGGGCCTATGGCTGCGGGTGCAGCACTGGTCGCGATAACGGCACGATTTGACACGGTGTGTGCTCCTTGGGGTGGAAATAGAACGATTAGCGCCGAGCGCTACGGTTGACTTTGCGTATACCTTCGATAGTGCGCAGCCGTTTCATAATTCGCGCTAGATGAATTCGGCTGCTGACATGTAGCTCAATGTCAACGTAGGTGAACAGAGGGTCTTTGTCACTGGTGGCAATGCGGTCGATATTCATTTCGATAGCGTTGAGGCGGGTTGCCACGAGTGCAATCAGCCCTCGTCGATTCTCTGCCTCAAGGCGCATAGCCACAGGGAAGGTGCCGGTCACCTCCTCATGCCAGTGCAAATCGATGACGCGCTCGGGCTGATCTTGGCGGTCCAATAGGTTTCGACAGCTATCTCGGTGCACGACCAAGCCTTTGTCAGGGCTGAGATAACCCCCTACGGGGTCTCCTGGCAGCGGGCAGCAACATTTGGCGTAACTGACAGCAAACCCTTCGGTACCGCGGATGGGATGCGATTCAACGGCACTTTTATTGGCCTCATCGCGTAGGGGCAGTGACTGGTCATGCAGCAGGTGACTAACCCCGACATGGGGCAGCAAATTACCGACAGCGATATCAACATACATGGCTTCTAGAGAGGGTTTGCCCAACCGCTCCAGCGCCTGAGAAACCTGCGCTTCGCTGAGTTCACTCAGTCGGATACCCTCTGCCATTAGCGCTTTTGCCAACAGGTTTTTGCCCAGCTCCTGGGAATCTTCGGCTCGCTGATCTTTCAAAAAGTGGCGAATATGCGTGCGTGCCCGGGCGGTAACGACATAATTAAACCAGGCGGGGCTGGGCCTGCCACTGGGTGAGGTGACTATCTCAATGGTTTGTCCGCTTTCGAGAGGCTCCGAGAGAGGTGCCAGTTGACGGTCAACGCGGCAGGCAACACAGCGGTTGCCAATATCCGTATGAATTGCGTACGCGGCATCAATGGCTGTTGCACCTCGGGGTAACTCCATAATGTCGCCCTTGGGGGTGAAAACATAGATCTCATCTGGGAACAGGTCGATCTTTACGCTCTCAATAAACTCTAGCGAGTTACCCGCCCGCTGCTGCATTTCAAGCAGGCCCTTTACCCACTCGCGGGCGCGGGCATGGGATGCACTGGCGGTGCCACTGTCCGATTTGTAAAGCCAGTGTGCTGCAATGCCGTTGTTGGCCATATCTTCCATTTCGCGGGTGCGAATTTGGATCTCAATGGGCACGCCGTGCATGCCCTTTAGCACGGTATGCAAACTCTGGTAACCATTGGCTTTGGGAATGGCAATGTAGTCCGCAAACTCACCCGGCACCGGTTTATACAAGCTGTGAACGATGCCAAGGGTGCGGTAGCAGTCATCAGCCGCGTCCACAATAATGCGAAATGCAAAGATATCCATGATTTCAGAAAACGATTTTCGCTTGGATTTCATTTTCTGATAGATGCTGTAAAGGTGCTTCTCTCGACCAATTACCTCTGCCTTGAGGCCTTCTCTGGCAAGTATCGACTCAATTTGGTGTTTAACTTGATCGACCAGCGTCTTGCGATTGCCGCGGGTACTACGCACGGCGGCATTAATACGGGCGGCGCGCATAGGGTGCAGCGCTTTAAAACCAAGGTCTTCAAACTCCATGCGAATGGCATTCATGCCAAGTCGCATAGCAATAGGAGCGTAAATCTCCAGCGTTTCCAACGCAATACGGCGCACTTTTTCGCGCTTTAGTACACCGAGTGTGCGCATATTGTGCAGTCTGTCAGCGAGCTTAACCAAAATAACGCGGATATCTCGCGCCATGGCGAGCGCCATCTTTTGAAAATTCTCGGCTTGTTTTAGCTCGATGCTGTCAAATTCGATGTGGGTAAGCTTACTAACGCCATCGACGAGCTCGGCGACATCGTTGCCAAACTGAGCACTGATGTCTTCCTTGGTAACCCCCGTGTCCTCAATAACATCATGCAGTAGCGCCGCCATTAGGCTCTGATGGTCCATATGCATGTCGGCGAGAATGCCAGCCACCGCGAGTGGATGCGTCACATAGGGCTCGCCACTGCGCCGCACTTGGCCATAGTGGGCTTGTTCGGCAAAAAAGTAAGCGCGCTTCACCTGCTGGGCTTGGTCAGGTGTGAGGTAAGTACGCAATACCCGCTCTAGGCCAACAAGCGAACGGCCTCCACCGGCGTGAGTGGGAGAGATATCAATTGACGGTGCGCTACGAAAGCCAAGGCGCACCGATACATCGGTAAATGAACCGCTAAGTGCCTGTAGTGTTGTTGCAACCACGGCCCGCGGCTACCCGTGCTCAATAAAGGGGGTTTCGAAGCTCGCGGCCAATTCTTCTTCGGCTTCAATTTCAGTCTCGCGTGCCATGAGTTCTGGGGTAATCATGCCCTCGGCGATCTCGCGCAATGCGATAACGGTGGCCTTATCAGACTCTTCGTCTACCAGAGGCTCTTTTCCAGCGGTAGCAATTTGACGAGCACGCTTTGATGCAAGCATGACAAGCTCAAAACGGTTGTCGACATGGTCGAGGCAATCTTCAACGGTTACACGTGCCATTCGTGGCTATCTCCTATGTATGGAATGCCGGTTTTAATCCGGCCAACTAGTATATCGCAACTAGTCCTGTTCAGGGGGCTTTCGGCCGAGCCTGTGAAAAAGCCCGAAACAAGCCCCACTGGGCTAGTTTCGGCGTTTGTTGGTGCGGGGTTTTGCCTTCGTTTTCTGCCAGCATCTGATTCTTGACCTGGGCGCTAGCCACTAGCCACTTGATCGAGAATAGCCCGCAGGGTGTTTTGTTGGTTTGTCTTTCGCAATCGTCGAGAACGCACGATGGCTTGTAAGTCAGCGAGGGCGGTTTCAAAGTCTTCATTGAGAACCAGGTAATCGCCCTCTTCGCAGTGGGCCAGCTCCTCGCGTGCCTCGGCCATGCGTGCATCGATCGTGCTGTGTTCATCTTGGCCCCGGCCGGTGAGGCGACGGCGTAGTTCCTCGAGTGACGGCGGCAAAATAAAGATGGCGCAGCTATCAGGCAGGGCAGCCTTCACTTGTCTTGCCCTTGCCAGTCTATTTCTAGAATCACATCAAAGCCCTGGGCTAGGAGTGCCTCTACCTCTCGCTGGGAGGTGCCATAAAGATTGCCAAATACCTCTGCCCACTCGAAGAAGCCGCCTTGGTTACGAAGCTGCTCAAAGCCTTCGCGGGATATAAAGTGGTAATTCACGCCGTCCTGCTCACCGGGCCGCATGGCACGCGTGGTATGGGATACGCTAACCCGAACTTGGCGGTCTGCCTCGACAAGCGCTCTGACAAGCGAGGTTTTGCCCGCTCCGCTAGGAGCCGATACGGTAATGAGTTGGCCGGTCATGTGAGTGCTCACGCAAAGGCGCCCCGTTGTTTATTCAAGGTTTTGTATCTGTTCGCGCATTTGTTCAATGAGCACTTTAAATTCTACCGCCGTATTGGTGGTCGACAAGGTAGTAGATTTGGCGGACAAGGTATTGGCCTCCCGATTGAGTTCCTGCATGAGAAAGTCTAGCCGCCTGCCGCAGGGTTTTTTGCTGGCCAGTGCTTCGCCAATCGCACCGAGGTGCGCAGCCAATCGATCAACCTCCTCATCGACATCCGAACGTTGTGCCAGGTAAATCAATTCTTCCTCAAGCCGTGAAGGTTCGGCCTCAATGCCCGCCTGGTTGAGCCGATCAAGCAAGCGCTGGCGTTGATTGTTTCGTAGCTCGGGCAGGAATTGTCTAAGTTCGTCGAGCATTTGACCCATTGCATCAACCCGATCCATCACGACTTTGGCCATTTTATCGCCTTCGAGTCGACGCTGCTCGGCAAGCTCGGCAACCGCTATTTGTATGGCCTCACTACTCGTGGTTGCTAATAATTTCTCATCGAGTACGCGCTGCTTGCTAACACCAGGCACTTCAAGAACGGCTAACGCATCTGGGTGCGGCACATCGGGCATTAATTCACGAACGGTTACCAGAGCTTGCTGAACCTCCGCCAGCTTTTCTTCGTCAATACAAATGGCATCATCTGCAATGACCGTCTGTACTTTAACGCTAACCTCAACCTTGCCCCTGGCGATTTCATGACCAATCAGTTGACGCCAGCGAGGCTCGTTTTCACGAAGATTGTCAGGGCAGCGAAAATGCACATCGAGAAAGCGATTATTCACAGACCGCAGTTCAACAATGACCGTAAACGCGGGTGTTGTTACACTGCCACGAGCAAAGCCCGTCATGCTTTGAGTCATATTGCCCCTCTGTCGTCCCAGGCGTCGTGGTTGAGTGGTGTGCTCGCTACCGGCTAAGTGCGAGCACTTTGAATGAGGCCGAGCGATGCTTTTGACCTTTAAGTCTAGCAGTTCACGCCCGTGTTCGGTGCTTGACCATTACACAAATCGCAGGAGATAAAATGTCCGAATTTACCGTTCGCCCCAGTGGTCGCGCACCACAGGATTTGCGCCCCATTAGCTTCCAGCGACATTTTACCCAGCATGCCGAGGGTTCGGTGTTGGTATCTTTTGGCGATACCCGGGTGATTTGTACAGCCTCTTTGTCAGCGGGCGTACCACCTTTTTTGCGCGGCAAGGGGCAAGGCTGGATGACGGCAGAGTACGGCATGTTGCCGCGTTCCACCAACAGCCGCATGGATCGCGAGGCCGCTCGCGGTAAACAAACGGGGCGAACTGTTGAAATTCAGCGTTTGATTGGACGTTCCTTGCGTGCAGCGGTTGATCTAAAGGCGTTGGGCGAAAACACCTTAACCATCGACTGTGATGTTATTCAGGCGGATGGCGGCACACGAACCGCGGCTATTTCGGGCGCTTGTGTCGCAGTTGTCGACGCACTTAACGCTTTACAACGCACTGGCGCACTGAAAACCGATCCCCTTCATCACATGATTGCAGCGGTATCGGTGGGTATATGGCGCGGGCAACCGGTGGTTGATTTGGATTACGCTGAGGACAGTAGCGCCGACACCGACATGAATGTTGTGGTTGCTGATGGTGGCGGCCTGATTGAGGTTCAAGGCACGGCCGAGGGCGCCACGTTTACACGTAGCGAACTGGATACCCTGGTCGATTTGGCTTGCGCAGCAGCGGAGCAGATTATTGCTGCCCAAAAGGCGGCATTGGCCGAGGGCTAGGTTGCCGCTTCATTGCTCGATGTCGTAATCGATAATGACCGGCGCATGTGAAGAGAAAGCCTCACCGGTGTAAATAGCGGCGTAATCGATTCGACCAACCAGTGAGCCGCTAACAATGTGAGTGTCGGTGCGCAAACCACCGGCATCATCCCCTCGGGCCACCAAGTGAATTCATCGGGGTCATTGCTATAGGCGCGAAAGGCGTCACAGTAACCGTTGCGGTAAAGTTCACGCAGCCAGACCTGCTCAACGTCGGAGAAGCCGATAATATCGGTGCGGTTTCCGGCTTCTTCGGCATCAGAGGCCTTGCTTACGAGTTCCCAACCACCGCAAATAATGAAATCCCGGCGTTTGTTGCGAACCTTTTGAAGGTGGGCGCCCAAATCTTGCATGAACTTCAATTTATTGTTCATTGCCGCATCGGAGCCGATTCCGGAGGGCATGAGCAACGAGCCGACACTGTAATGGCCGTAGTCGGCCTGAATGTAGAGCCCTTGAGCGTCGAAGTCGACAAAACCCAAGCCCGACATAATCGCTTTGGGCAAGTGGCGACAGTAGATCGCCACGCCATTTTTGCGATGATCCTCGTAGTGATCGAGGAAATAAGCGTTGTACTCCCGTGGGAAAAAGTCATCACTTTTTAGTGAGTACTCCGAGCACCGGGTATCTTGCAAACAAATAATGTCTGCATCTTGTTCCATCAGCCACTTGAACAAACCCGCATTGCGCGCCTCTTCAAGGCCTTCTACTACTAAACTGATGACTCTCATTGCTAGTCCTACCGCCACATGACCGCTATGATACGGCAATTGGAGCCTTTCACTCCATCGACAGCGACACAATTTGTGAGGGAATCGCAAATTTTTAACTTAACGAGTGGAAAAGATGATGGCTGATGCCATGGCAAATGCCCAAAAAGCGTTTATCGAGCTGGCGGTCCGCTGCGAGGTATTACGTTTTGGGGAATTCGAACTAAAGTCGGGTCGGCTGAGCCCGTATTTTTTTAATGCCGGTGGCTTTGCATCGGGTGGCGCTCTCGCAACGCTCGGGTGCTGCTATGCCGATGCCTTGGTGAGTGCTGGGTTGTCGCCCGATACCTTATTTGGCCCGGCCTATAAAGGTATCCCCCTTGTCGCCACCACGGTGGTCGCCCTGTCGGACAAGTATGGTCTCGACGTGCCTTACACTTTTAATCGCAAAGAAGCTAAGACTCACGGCGAGGGCGGTAGCCTTGTGGGAGCTAACCTCGCCGGCAACGTGGTGATTGTTGATGATGTCATTACCGCTGGTACGGCGGTGCGTGAGTCGGTGGACCTTATTCGAGCCGCGGGTGCGACCCCAGCGGGTGTGGTGATTGGGCTCGATCGCTGTGAGCGCGGCCAAGGTGAGCGTTCGGCTGTGCAAGAGGCGAGTGAGGAGCTGGGCCTCAGGGTGGTCAGCGTGATCAACATGCACGACATTATTGCCTGGCTCGAGCAGCAACCAGAGCAAAAGGCCCATTTAAAGGCCATGCTTGTTTACCGAGATCGCTATGGTGTCTAAGTTTCTCGCTAGTGCCGTACTGTGTCTGGGGTTGGTGCTAACCTCCGGCCTTTGTCAGGCCGAAAACTTTTACCGCTATACCAACGAGCAAGGCAGTGTTGTTGTTGATTTTCGAATCCCCACGCAGTACGTCAAGGGCGGCTACGAAATATTGAATCAGGATGGCATGGTTATTGAGGTTGTACCGCCAGAGCTCGACGCATCCCAGCGTAATAACAGGACCAGCCAGCGGCTAAGGGCTGAAGCCGCCAAAGCCGAACAAGACCGGCTGCGACGGTGGGACGAATCGCTGCTCAGGCGATACTCCACCGTTGAAGATATTGAGGCTGCACGCGATCGCTCACTGCGAGATTTGCGTATTCGGGTGTCTATTCTCAAAAGCAATCGCCGCAGTTTGCGCCAGAAAATTGAAAACGCACAGGCGCGGGTTGCAGAGGCCGAGCGCTTAGATCGTGAGCCAGCTGATATAGATCTAGCACTTATCAGTGAGACCAAGTCGGAAATTGATGCCATTGAACGGGCAGTCAGCGACCGGCAAGCGCAAATCGCGCGGGTAAATGCCAATTTTCAAGCCGATATCGAGCGTTTCATGGCGCTGCAGGATGTTGTGACGTTGCGCCGATCGATGGAAAACCCCAATAGGCCCTAAGAGTGGGGCTCGGTACGGCCTATAAGGTGGTCAGCTACCGGGTACTGAGCGCATCATATCAGCGCTCAATACTTGCCACTGTTCCGCCCAGCCGGCTGTGGCAGAGCGCTTGAACTGGCTACGCACAAACTGCGCTATTCGCCCCTCTGCCAGCGCTAGCATCATACCGGCAGCCTCGTTTACCACAATCTGGGTTCGCTGCTGCTCACGGAGTTCGGCCTGACGCAGCGTAGCCCTTAGTTGCGTCTCGAGGCGATCGAATATTTGGCCGACGCGTTGATGCAATCGGTCAGGTTCTCCGGCAAGTGCTTCGCCATGCAAAATCCGGGTGATACCCGGATTGCGTTCACAAAAGCCTAGCACCAGCACAAGAATGCGATTACAGGTTTCGAGCGCCGTTTGTTCATCGGCCACAATGCGTTTTATGCGAGAGAAAATCGTCTCTTCGGCAAACTCGATGAGCGCCTCAAACATTTTGGTTTTTGAGGGAAAGTGTCGATAAAGCGCTGCCTCGGACACGCCTACCTGGGCCGCTAGTTTGGCGGTGGTAATTTTTGCATCGGGCCCAGCTTCAAGCATGGCAACAAGTGCCTGCAAAATTTGATCGCGTCGGTCGGAGCGTGGCTGGGGCATAGGACAATTACCTTTTAGAGCAGAACGTCGATGCTAGTGTCTGGGTGGTATTGGCGCAACGATCATCCGCCACCCAATGTGCCGTTGGTGATCAGTGTGCCAATACCTTCATCACTGAAAATTTCGAGTAGTGCTGCGTGAGGCACCCTGCCGTCAATAATATGCGCGCTTTTGACCCCTTCTTTGACTGCATCGAGCGCGCACTGAATTTTGGGCAACATACCGCCCTGAACAACACCCTCGGCGATCAATTGATCCACCTGTGTGGTGGATAGACCGGTGAGTGTTTTACCCTGCGCATTAAGTAGGCCCGCGACATTGGTTAGCAGCATAAGTTTCTCTGCTTTTAGGACCTCCGCGAGTTTACCAGCCACTAAATCGGCATTGATATTGTACGTCTCGCCGTCGGCACCCCTGCAACAGGTGCAATAACTGGGATGTAATCACTGTGGCTTAGCATAGTAAGGACATCGGTATCCACGTGCGCCACCTCTCCCACTTGGCCAATGTCAATTTCGCTGGCAGTACCAAAGGAGCCGCGGAGCTTCTTGGCGGTAATTAGCTTGCCATCTTTGCCTGTTAAGCCAACGGCGCGACCGCCATTGCGGTGAATGCTATCGACAATCTCTTTATTGACGCTGGCTCCCAGCACCATTTCAACCACGTCCATGGTGTGCTCATCGGTGACGCGCATGCCGCCTACAAATTCACTTTTAATTTGCAGTCGCTCCAGTAATTGACCAATTTGGGGGCCACCGCCGTGGACGATGACCGGGTTCATGCCCACCAACTTCATGAGCACCACATCGCGCGCAAAACTTTCGTGAAGTTCGGGATCGATCATGGCGTTGCCGCCAAACTTAATGACGAAGGTGCGCCCGGTGAATCGCTGAATGTAAGGTAAAGACTCTGTGAGAACGCGCGCAAAATCACCCGCCGCATCAAGGCTTAAAGACATGGTAAAAACCTCCCGGCACAGGCCGGATAACATATTGGTTGCTTAGAACGGTAAATTTAGCTTTGGTGCAATATCCTGCAAAGCCTCACGGAATAAGGCCTGCACCCGTTCTAGGCCGTTGGCATCATCACCTTCAAAGCGCACAGCAAGTGCGCTATCAAGCGGCGCGTAACGCACAAGGCCCCAGCCATGGGGGTAGTCTACTCGCACACCATCAACCGTTGTAAGGCGTCCTTCAGAAAAAGTTGGGTTCTCGGCAAGTTTAGCCAGCAATGGCGACGCAACCTCGGCCGCAAGTGGCAGGTATAACTCGGGCGTTGCCACTGACTTGGGTAATGCACTAATCAGTCCTTCGTAGCTTGAAGACGCCGCCGCCAGCAGTTCTAGCAGGCGTGCCAATGCATACAGCGCATCGTCGAAGTTATACCAGCGATCGGCAAAAATGATATGCCCTGCAAAATCACTCCCCAGTAGCGCATTGCTGGCCAGCAGCCTCTCGCGAACCGCCCGCGCACCACCGGCCGTTTGCACTGCCCGTCCGCCTTGGCGCGCAATAAATCCACCAAAGTGCTTGCTAAACGCTGCATCGTAGACAACATCCACTCCGGGGTTGCGCTCGAGAGCATCTTGGGCCAGTAGCATAAACAGCTGGTCCGTATCGACAACTCGCCCTGTCTCGGTCACGGTATGAAGCCGGTCGCCATCGCTGTCAAACAGCACACCCAGATCGGCGCCGGATTCCCGCACTTTTGCACCCAAGTTGCTAAGGGCGGTGATCAATTGCCAGTCTGGGTCGCGCTCACCGTCACTCGGGTGGTTAAAGGTAATGACTTCGCAATCGATAGCCTCACATAAGGCAGGTGCTATGTGTGCACTTGATCCAAAGTCGCAATCAATGACCAGTTTAAGCGGTAGAGCAAGCGAGATATCCAGGCTGAGTTGATCGATGTAGCGGCTGGCAATATCTTCCTTAATGGTTCTGCCGACTCCCTGCAGACGATGCCCCTCGCGCACCAATGCCAATAACGATTGGATATCTTCGGTGGTCAGCGGCTGCTGATTGAACTGTAGCTTGAGCCCGTTAATGTCAACGGCGCCATGGCCGCCGGTAATCATGACGCTAGATTGTGCCGCGCTGTTGTGGGCGGCGTAGTGAACCAAGGGCGTTGGTACCTCGCCAACCTCAACAATATCGATACCACTGCCTAACAGTGCTTTAATAAGCGTGGTGCGTATTCGCTTACTGCTAGGGCGCGAGTCATACCCCAGTGCTAGTGCCTGAATGCCCTGTCGTTGGGCAAGTACGGCCAGTGCTAAACCAAGCTACTCTACCAGCTCGTCTGTCAGTTCGGTTTCGGCATCGCCGCGTATGCAGTCGGCCAAAAAAATGTGGGCGGGTATACCGTCGTCTTGGCTACTTAGCCCCGGTGCCAAGGGTGCAAGATCTACCTCACCAAGTGGCGATTCGATGTCGTTGCGGTCATCAGCAGCTGCTTCACCCACGGTTGCTGAGGGTTCGCTTGGGGCGGGTGCCGATAATGAACTCTCACTGCTTGCGCGCAGCCGATCGGCGACTTTTTGGCGTTTTCGGGTGCTAAGTAGCCGCATATGACGGGCCACCGTAATCAGCTCGCTAAATTGAAGCTGTGCAATTGCGCGACCATCGGCAGCCGCTTCTATGGTTTTGGCGTCAAGCTTGAGCAGCCGTTGCAGGGACACCAATGTCACGATAAGCGCAGCAGCCGTGGCCACGATCACAACAAGGACACCTGCCACCAGTGCCCACCACGACGGTAGAAGACGATCAAGCCAGTTGTCACGGGGAGCAAATTCAACTCGCCAGCCTGTACCTGCCACCGCTGCAAAAGCGAGTGGCTCGGCTGATAGGTCGCCGGCAATTCGTTGTTCACCACCGCGGCTCAGCGACTGCGTTAACTGATAGCTACCCTCGGCGAGATCGCTATCAAAGAGACCAGATAGTCGCTCGTGGGGTAGCTGTATGAGGGCAACGCCGGCGGGCGGGTTGCCATAGGGCCGGGCAACTAACAGATGAGGTTGGGTGCCGCCAAGCACGGCTTCAGGCTGTGGGTTGTCACCATTAAAAGCCCGCCGAACAATATCGACACCGATGTGCGATGAGATACCTTGCACGCCGGGCGCCAAACCAACGGTACCCATTTCATCAAGCGGGATAAGCTGCAGCGCGACTGCATCGGGAAAACCGTAGCGCACAGGATTGGCCGGGCCGGGCGGTGCATCGTTGGGAATATTGGCAACAAGTGCCTCAGCCCGTCGAATCAAATCATTCACATAATAGCTCACCAATTGGGCGCGCGCTGCTGCCAGCACCGATGACACCTCAGTGCTGGTATGTTGGCGGATGAGCGGCTCGCGCAGCGTGATAACCCAGGCGGCCACCAGGACAGCCGGCACCAGTGCAATAATGAGCGCGCGCGTAGCAAGTCGACCCAACACGCCCTTAGCGGCAGTGATGTCTAAATCGGCTGCTTGACTGCGGTCTTCCCTCAAAGGACTGTCCTCCCCGCGCCTTAGCGCTGGCTGTCGAGCCGGTTTGCAAACAATCGGATCAATTGAGCAGCCAATACCCGTTTATTAGCGATTGGCAACTCTTGTGTACCCTGTGGATCAATGACTGAGACATGATTCATATCGCTATTAAATCCGATATCTGACCTTGAAACATCGTTGGCGATCACAAAATCCAAATTCTTTCGGCTTAATTTGCCCCGCGCGTGGTCGTGCAGCTGCTCTGTCTCAGCGGCAAAGCCCACCATTAACCGAGGCCGACGGTCGGCGGGCAGCTTGGCAACGGTGGCAATAATATCGGGGTTTTTAACCAGTGATAGTTGAAGTGTGTCGGCGCTTTTCTTGATTTTTTGTTCAGACGCGTTGTCTGGCCGGTAATCGGCTACCGCCGCGGCACCAATAAATAAATCGGCACCCTCAGCCCGCTCGAGTGCGCAATTAAGCATGTCAGCAGCAGTGATAACGTTAAAGCGTGTGACTTGCTCGGGCGTTTCTAGATTGACTGGCCCGGCGATCAGCGTGACCTCGGCACCGGCCTCGGCGGCAGCAGCGGCCAAGGCAAACCCCATCTTCCCAGAACTGTGATTGGAGAGGTAGCGAACTGGATCAAGTGGCTCTCGCGTGGGCCCCGCTGTCACAATGACGCGCTTGCCTGCGAGGTGCAGGCTGTCAAATTGGCCGGCGACTTGCACCACAATTTGCTCGGGTTCCAGTAACCGCCCTGGGCCAACATCGCCACAGGCTTGCTCACCTGCGTCGGGACCAATCATCTTGGCGCCACGACTGATTAGCGATGCGATGTTGTCGCGTGTCGCTTGGGCAGCCCACATCTGCTGATTCATTGCCGGCGCCAAAAACAGGGGTGCCGGTGTTGCCAGGGCCAGGGTAGTTAGCAGGTCGTCAGCACGCCCCTGCGCCAAGCGCGCTAAGATATCTGCGGTTGCCGGCGCAATCAGCAGCGCATCGGCCCAGCGAGCAAGCTCAATATGGCCCATACCGGCTTCGGCTTCTTCGTTGAGCAGCTCGGTATGCACCACTTCGCCCGATAATGCCTGCAAAGTGAGTGGCGTTATGAATTCGGTGGCGCCTCGGGTCATCACTACTTTAACCTTCGCGCCTGCCTTGCGCACCAGGCGAACCAGTTCAGCGGATTTATAGGCGGCAATACCGCCACTCACGCCAATGATGATATTGCGATTGTTCAGGTGTCCCATCTGGCTACATTCATACAGAGAATGGCGCTAACACTAGCATTTGGAGCGCGCTTTGGACACTCGCTTAATACCAACGCCGGTTGGCAGGAGGTTTGGCTCCGGTGACATGTTGACCACTTTGGCCGACGCCAATCACAGCACAGCGATGACCTGGATTGGCCAGGTAGCGAGTATTTCCCCTATCCAATTAGAGCAACATTTCCAATCGTCTATTGCCATGCACCAGGGGTCGCTGGTGACTTGGCTAAACGGCTTGCTCTGCAAACGATTGTCTTTGCTGGGGTTGGGAGCGGCAAAACGCGAGCGGCTGCGCTCGGCCTTAAAAATTGCCAACTACCTTGCTTTTGAAGAACTCGGTGAGCGGCAAACCCTGAGCTCTCCCCAAGAATGTGAATATTTCCTGCGTCAGCATTTACTTGGGCGTACTCGAGAGGTGTTCTGCGCACTGTTTTTGAACTGCCGCAATCACTTATTGGCTTGTGAGGATCTGTTCATGGGAACTATCGACAGTGCGGTTGTTTATCCGCGCGATGTGGTAGCCAAAGCGCTGGAGGTTGGCGCCAGCAGTGTCATTGTGGCGCATAATCACCCTAGCGGCTGTGCGCAACCCAGCCGGGCGGATCGGCAAATTACCCAGCGTCTACGCATGGCTCTGGCCACGGTTGATATTAATTTGCTCGATCATATTATTATCGGCCGCGGGCGGGCACACTCGATGGCGGCTCATGGCGACTGCTAACCCAATTATCTCATGTTGCAGTTGCGGGCCTGCTTTGGTATAAAGCGCACCCTTTTCAATTGTCGACAGAGTTTTTCCATGTCTCGAGTATGTCAGGTGACCGGCAAGCGACCGGTGACCGGAAACAACGTTTCACACGCCAAGAACCGAACACGTCGTCGTTTCTTGCCGAATCTTCACAACCATCGCTTTTGGGTAGAGTCTGAGAAGCGCTTTGTGTCGTTGCGAATATCCAGTAAAGGTATGCGCATTATCGACAAGCGTGGCATCGATGCTGTGCTGGCTGACCTGCGCGCTCGCGGCGAAAAATGCTAAGGAGACACGATTATGCGTGAGAAAGTTCGAATGAATTCTTCAGCTGGTACGGGCCATTTCTATACCACTGATAAAAACAAGCGTACGACCCCTGATAAGCTGGAAATGAAAAAGTACGATCCCGTAGCCCGCAAGCACGTGATGTACAAAGAAGGCAAAATCAAGTAACGAGTTTAGCCTTGCCTTGAAAAACCCCGGCGATTGCTGGGGTTTTTTGTGTCAGTGGCCTGTTGGTCACAACTGGCAGTTAAGGCAAGTGACGTTATGGTTACCCTCTACGCCCCCACCCTCTTCTATCCCAGAAGCCTATGCCTGAGCTGCCAGAAGTAGAAACCACTCGCCGCGGGATAGCGCCCCATATCGGCGGCAAAACAGTGGTTGACGTGATTGTGCGTGAGCACCGACTGCGCTGGCCAGTGCCCGACTGCCTAGCTACCGTATTGGTTGGTAAGACCCTGCTTGCAGCGCGCCGTCGTGCCAAGTACTTGTTGCTGGATACCGCGAGTGGCTCACTCATGGTACATCTGGGCATGTCGGGCTCGCTGCGCGTGATGCCGGCGAACACGCCCCCACTTTTTCACGATCATGTTGATATTGTATTCGCCGATGGCTGGTGTTTGCGTTACAACGATCCGCGCCGCTTTGGCAGCATGCATTGGGTAGAAAACGATCATCACGACCTGTTGAATCACTTGGGCCCCGAGCCGCTATCAGATGACTTTACTGGGCGGTATCTGTATGAGCGCTCGAGAGCGAAAAAGCTTGCTGTTAAACAGTTTGTCATGGATGGCAAGGTTGTTGTGGGGGTGGGTAATATCTATGCGAACGAGGCGCTGTTTATGGCGGGCATACGCCCTGATCGTGGCGCAGGCCGAATTGCCTTGGGGCGCTACGACGCACTCGTTCGCTGCATAAAGGACGTGTTGGGTAGCGCGATTGAACAAGGTGGCACCACCTTGAGAGATTTTGTTGGCGGTGACGGCAAGCCGGGTTACTTCGCCCAGCAGTTACGCGTTTATGGGCGGGCCGGTCAGCCTTGCCGCGTATGCACAGCCACGCTTAAAGAGATTCGGCAAAACAACCGCACCACGGTGTTTTGCCCTACCTGTCAGCGTTAGCGATTGAATTTGTCAGTCAGGGCTTGTGCCACGGCTGGCGGTACGAATGGACTGATATCACCACCAAGTGAAGCAATCTCACGCACCAGCGAAGAAGAAATAAAGGACAGGTGCTCGGCAGGGGTAAGAAAAACGCTTTCAAAGTCGGGGTTCATGGCTCTATTCATGTTGGCGAGTTGAAACTCATACTCAAAGTCGGCAACAGCTCTGAGGCCGCGTAGCACACAGTTTGAACCTTGTTGGGTCACAAAATCGGTCAGCAAAATATTAAAGCCCGTCACTTCAACATTGTCCAAATGACTCAAAACCTGCTGCGACAAAGCCACTCGCTCATTTAGCGAGAACAGCGGCGCTTTTTCTCGCTCGACGCAATGGCGATTACAACTCGGTCAAAGAGCCGCGCGGCGCGCTCCACAAGATCAATGTGGCCATTGGTTATGGGGTCAAATGTACCTGGATAGACAACGGTGTGCGTACGCATTGCAATTAGCCCGTGGCTTCAAACCGTCGCAACTGTACACAAGCGTCCCGGGTTTAACAAACGCGGCGCTAGGGTGCGGACCTGGCTGTGCGATGCCGGATAGGGGGTTAAACCCCGAACGTATCAGGTCATTAGGGAAGGAGCCTAAACCGACACTGCCAATAGCTGATAGCGTACTTGTCCCGCTTTTTGTCTCGCAGCACACGGACGCGGGCATCTATACAGGGTTCGGGGTCCTTGTTGTTGAACTCAAGATAGATGCGTGCATCGTCGGTGAGCATATTGTTGTCGAGTAGCCACATCAGTGCCTTTTGCTGCAGGTGATCGGCAAAGGGTGGATCAATAAAAACAATGTCGTATTGATAGCCCCCTGTAAAGGCCAGTGCATCGGTGTTTATGACCTGACCGCGGGTTGTTGCTTGCAAGAGTGCTAAGTGACCTTGTATGGCCTGCGCTGCCGTGCGCTGAGATTCGACAAAGTCACAGGATTTGGCGCCCCGAGACAGCGCCTCGAGGCCAAGCGCACCGCTACCAGCAAACATATCTAGGCACCTTGCGCCACCAACACGCGGGGCAAGCCAGTTAAACAAGGTTTCGCGCACCCTATCGGTGGTGGGCCGCAATCCGTCCTTGGCGGTAAAGCGAAGCGTGCGCCCGCGCCAGTCGCCGCCAATAACGCGCAGTTTGCTATTTGACGTCATGGGTGTTGAGTTCTTACCTCTTGCGGACATAAATGGTTTGGCCCGGTACGCCTCCATCATTCGATGGCTCGGCGCTGCAAACGCCCCCTGTAGCAGGCAACGGTTATGGCTGGCCGTGGCTATCGCTGATTTAGGTTTTAGATGGTCCAACAACACTTGTACCAGTGATACCATGCCACCGCCAGCACCAAAGCGGTGGGGTGTCCAACAAGTGAGATTGCATGAAGTTATTCAAGCGCCGAAAACACGTTAGCAGTGACACAGCCGATAACACAGTGGCTAGCTCGAGGAGTCGCTAGCCTCCGTCGCGCCATTGCCCGACACCGGTGAGGCCGATTCGAGCGCTCAATTTGCTGACTCTGCAAGCGTCATAGTTACCGAGCCAGACGAGATGCCGCCAACCCCCAGTGACCCAGGTACAGGCGTGAGCGTTGAGTCAGGAGCAGCACCGGGTTTTTACGCTCGTTTGAAGCGAGGCCTGAGTCGCACAGGAAACCAACTTGCTGTGGGCTTGGGCGATTTGTTTCTTGGCAAAAAGGCCATTGATGACGATTTGCTGGAGGACCTGGAGGCACAGCTACTGATGTCCGATGTGGGCATTGATGCCACTCAGCGGATTGTGGCAGAGATCACGTCGCGGGTGTCGCGCAAAGAGCTAAGCGACGGTGCCGCCGTTATGCAGGCAACCAAGCAGGCACTGCTGGATATTATTAAGCCCTGCGAACAGCCGCTTGTCGCCCAGGGTGCCAGCCCTTTTGTCATTTTGGTGGTGGGTGTTAACGGTGCAGGCAAAACCACCACAATTGGCAAAATCGCCCATCGCTACAAGGCGGAGGGCAAGCGCGTTATGTTGGCTGCCGGTGATACCTTCCGGGCGGCCGCTGTTGAGCAACTGCACGTTTGGGGTGAGCGCAACGACGTCCCCGTCATTGCTCAACACACCGGCGCTGATAGTGCTTCGGTGCTCTTTGATGCCGTTCAGGCGGCCAAGGCCCGGGATATTGATGTGCTCATTGCCGATACCGCGGGGCGCTTACAAAATAAAGCCCATCTAATGGAGGAGCTTGAAAAAGTGGTGCGCGTTATGCGCAAGGTAGAACCCTCTGCTCCCCACGAAACGCTGCTGGTTTTAGACGCAACAACGGGCCAAAACGCCGTATCGCAGGCCGAACAATTTCATCAGTCGGTGGGCGTTTCTGGCATAGCGCTAACCAAGCTGGACGGTACGGCCAGGGGCGGTGTGATCTTTGCCATTGCCCAGCGCTTGCAGCGACCCATTCGATTTATTGGGGTAGGTGAGGCGGCTGAGGATTTGCGTGAGTTTCAGGCAGACGCCTTTATTGATGCCCTGTTTGATACCTCTGGGGACGGTCAGCCTTGATACAGTTTGAGCGGGTCAGCAAGCGCTACGGTGATCACGATGCCCTGCGCGATGTGTCGCTCACTATCGAGCAGGGAGAAATGGTCTTTCTAACGGGCCATTCGGGCGCCGGAAAGAGCACGTTTTTACGCCTGCTCATGCTTTTGGAGCGCCCCTCTGGTGGGCGCCTGACGGTGAACGAGCGAGACACAAAAGCGGTTAAAAGGCGCGAAGTTGCTCGATATCGCCGAGATCTTGGGGTGGTTTTTCAGGATCATCAGCTTTTATTTGATCGCTCGGTGTTTGCTAACGTCGCACTGCCCCTCGAAATCGCTGGGTTTGAGCAACGGGATATCGAACGCCGGGTTCGCGCGGCTCTCGATAAAGTGGGTCTGCTCAACCGTGAGCGCGCCAACCCGGCGGTACTATCTGGGGGCGAGCAGCAGCGAATCGGCATTGCTCGGGCGGTGGTTGCGCGCCCCAAGGTTCTTATCGCAGACGAACCTACCGGTAACCTCGATCCCCAGCTTTCAGCCGAGATCATGGCGCTGTTTGAGGCATTTAACCGAGTGGGCGTGACGGTAGTCATTGCCAGTCATGATCTGGCGCTAATTTCTCGACTGCGCCACCGCATTATTACCCTTAATGGTGGGCGCCTGGTTGGCGGTGGAGGTAGCCTGTGAATACCCCTCGGGTAGCGGGCTCAGGCCCCCGTCCGCGCTTGTCAGCCTGGGTTCATCACCATCGACAAGCCGCCTCTGACAGTTTGCGGAAACTGCTTTTGACCCCTGTCTCCAGTGGGTTAACTTTGCTGGTGTTGGGGATTACGCTTGCACTCCCCGCGGCATTGCTCATTCTGTTGGCTAACGCGCGCGATATTGCCAACGATATTGATGTACCGGGTCGGTTATCCATTTTCCTTGAAACCAGCGCCGATGCCAGCGATGCCACAGCACTGGCAGATGCCTTGCTAGCACGTGTTGATATCTCGGCTGTGGAATTTATCCATCGTGACGCCGCGTTAGCGCAATTTAGCCAAGACACGGGCCTTAATCAGCTAGTTGAATCGCTCCATTCCAACCCGTTGCCGCATACCTTGCTAGTGACGCCAGACGCTGCGCTGAGCAATGAGCGTTTGCAGACACTCGCCGACAGTCTCGCCGGTTTTGCAGGGGTCGACGAAGTGGTGTTTGACACCCAGTGGTTCGGGCGGCTCCAAGCGTCTCTGGCGTTGGTAGAGCGGCTTGTGGCCGGGTTGGGCGTCATGCTGGCAATAGGTGCCGTGCTTATTCTGGGTAACACCATTCGCCTGGCTATCGAAGCGCGCCGCGCCGAGATTGTGGTGATTAAGCTGATTGGCGGAGGCGATGCGTTTGCGCGTCGGCCATTCCTTTATTCGGGGCTGTGGTCGGGCATTGGTGGCGGCGTGTTTGCTGTTGTGTTGGTAGTAATTTTTATTGGGGTGTTGGCAGAGCCCGCGCGGGCCTTACTTGGCCTCTATGATAGCGACCGGACGTTGCGAGGGTTGAATTTGGTGACAGCCCTGCAGCTTATTCTGAGTGGCGGTGTTCTAGGCTTGGTTAGTGCCTGGCAGGCCACGGCTTTGCACCTCAAAGGTCTAGAACCTCAGTAGCTCTTGCTTATAAGTCCTCGGTAATTGTGAACTTTTTGCTGTTAGCACTCTCTAACTGAGAGTGCTAACATGAGGTCTACGTTAGGAGGACGTCACTGTGACAGAGCCAAATAAAGCAATTGCTGTAGGTAACGCCGCCGCGCTGAATATGGCGCCGGGCGCGAATCTTGCGGCCTATGTGCAGGCCGTAAGTGCGATTCCCATGCTCTCTGCCGAGCGTGAAAAGGCCTTGGCCGAAAAACTGTTTTACGAGGATGATGTAGATTCTGCGCGCGAGTTAGTACTTGCTCACTTACGCTTTGTGGTTCACATCGCCCGTAGCTATTCCGGTTATGGCCTTGCTGAAGCCGACTTAATCCAGGAGGGTAATGTTGGGTTAATGAAGGCCGTGAAGCGTTTCGATCCGGAGAAGGGCGTGCGGTTGGTGTCTTTTGCGGTCCATTGGATCAAAGCTGAGATGCACGAAGGCACATTCTTCGCAACTGGCGGATCGTAAAAGTTGCAACCACCAAGGCCCAGCGCAAGTTGTTTTTAATCTTCGTAGCGCCAAAAATCGCTGGCATGGTTAACCCCGAAGAGACCGCCGCGATTGCTGCTGATTTGGGTGTGGATGCCGTGGAAGTGCAGCGCATGGAAGGCCGTTTGGCGGGTCGCGATGTGGCTTTTGACCTTCAAGCGATGCCGATGATGATGACGCCTGGCAGGCACCCCAGAATTACCTGGAAGACCACTCCACCGACCCGGCACTCGCCGTGGAGTCGGAGGACTTCCGCCAGGATAGTGAAGGCCGTCTGCATACGGCATTGGCTGCGCTCGATGAGCGTAGTCGCGACATCGTGGCGCGGCGTTGGCTGGCTGAGCAGAAAGCAACGCTGCATGAACTGGCCGCCGAGCATGGCGTGTCAGCAGAACGCATTCGACAGCTCGAGACGAATGCCATGAAAAAGCTAAAAACCGCACTCGCCGCCTAGCGATGCGGCCGGTGAGTCGCGCCTTAACGCTTGCAGGTATCTTGGGCGCAACCGGCGTAGCCGCTGGTGCTTTTGGCGCACACGGTCTCCGGGGAGTCTTAGAGCCCGCTCAGCTCGATGTGTGGAAAACCGCCGCACAGTACCAATTGTTCCACGCAATGGCGTTACTGGCTCTTGGTATGGCAGAGATATCGTCGGGGAGTGGTGCGTTGCCCGTTTGGCTGCGTAGGGCATCGTTCTTTGGGCCGGGGGCGTTGTGCTGTTCTCGGGGTCCCTGTATCTGCTGGTGTTGGCTTCACTACCGGTTGTTGGTGTTATTACGCCCATTGGCGGCGTATCATTAATGATTGGGTGGTTGTGTGTGCTAATCGCTGTCCGCAATCCTCGCTCGCAATAAACGATTGACAGCTTGCCCATACGGACAACTTCATCATGACCGAAGACTATCAACGTCGCATTCGCAGTTTTGTGATGCGCGCCGGGCGTATGACCGAAGGCCAGCAAAGGGTTGGGATCAAGGTTTCCCTCGCTTTGGCCACCGCTATGACCAGGGGCCATTTGATTGGGATAAGGCCTTTGGCCGCGCTGGCAAACGGGTGGTGGAGATTGGTTTTGGTATGGGTGACTCGCTGTTGGCCATGGCCGAAACCCAGTCCGACGTTAATTATCTTGGGATTGAAGTGCATCGCCCAGGTGTCGGCCGACTGTTGTCCCAGGCTCTTGAAAGGGGCATAAGCAACATTCGTGTTTACGCCGAAGATGCTGTCCCCGTACTCACCGATTGCATACCCCATGGCACGGTGGATGCGCTACAGATTTACTTTCCCGATCCGTGGCACAAAAAGCGCCACAACAAGCGCCGCCTCATCCAGCCCGAGTTTATCGCCCAAATTGCGCCCTGTTTGGCCCATGGAGGTCTGCTGCATTTAGCAACTGATTGGGCGCCCTACGCCGAGCACATGCTCGATGTTATGGAGGCGGCCGATGACTTTGATAATGTGGCAGGTGCCCAGCAGTTTTCACCGCGTCCCGACTGGCGGCCCGAGACCAAGTTTGAACGCCGGGGTGCACGCTTAGGGCATGGGGTTTGGGATTTGCTTTACCGGCGGCTTTAGGCCGTTGCTGTCGGAGCTGTAGGGGTGGCCCCTCTATGCCTAGGTATCCGGCAAAAAGGCCGCTAGCACGTCATTGAGAAAGCGAAAGCCCAATGTGCTGGTCTGTAATTTCCCGGAGTCCACCGGCATCAGCAAACCGCGCGCGTGTAGTGTTGTCAGTGTTGGCGCAAGCTGAGCAAGTCCTACGCCGGTTCGCTGCTCCAACAGCGCGCTCGCCACACCTGCTTTGAGGCGCAGGGCATTGAGCATAAATTCGCTGGGCAAATGGTTTATGCCTATGGGCGTATTGATGGCGGGTTTGCCTTCTTGAATGCTTGCCAGGTAGTCGGCGGGTAGCCGCGTCCGACGGGTGCGCACAACCGTGCCATCCGCTTGAGTTAACTTACCGTGGGCGCCCGCGCCAATACCCAGGTAGTCGCCAAACTGCCAATAATTCAAATTATGCAGGCTCGCCTGTTGAGGTTGCGACCAAGCCGAAATCTCGTACTGAGTGAAGCCAGCATTGGCAAGAAGCTCCTCGCCTGCATCTTGAATGTCGGCGAGTACATCTTCAACGGGAATCAACGGTGGCTTGCTGTAAAACACGGTATTGGGCTCTATAGTGAGCTGATACCACGACAAATGCCCCCCTGTACGCTCAATACCTTCGGTGAGGTCAGCTAGCGCCGATTGCAGACTTTGTTGGGGGAGCCCGTGCATCAGATCAATATTGAACCGATCGAAGTGGCTCGCAGCTAAATCGCAGGCCCGGCGGGCATCGCTTGCGGTATGGATACGACCCAGCACCGACAGCTGCTGATCGGCAAAACTTTGTACACCAATGCTCAATCGATTGACCCCAGCTGCGCGTAGGCCTGAAAATTTCTGTGCCTCGGCGCTGCCCGGATTGCTTTCTAGTGTAATTTCACAGTTTGCTGACAATCGAACGAGGTTGCTGACGCCAGAAAGCAGTCTGCCAATAGCTTTATCGCTGAATAAACTCGGCGTGCCGCCACCAATAAAAATTGCGACTAATTCTCGGTCGGCAACAGCAGCGGTCTGACTCTCAAGATCCTCTAGTAAGGCGTCGATGTAGGGCGCCTCTAGCGCGGGGTTAAAGTTTTCGTGAGAGTTAAAATCGCAGTAGGGGCATTTGCGCTCACACCAGGGTATGTGCCACATACAGCGACAGCGGAATGGCGGTGCGGTCAGCAGTCAAGTTGGGCGCGCAGTGCTGCGACAGCCAGACCTCGGTGGCTGACCGCGCGTTTTTGTTCCATGGTCATCTCGGCCGCGCAGCGCCCCGATTGCCCATCCTCAAAAATGGGGTCGTATCCAAACCCGCCCTCGCCGCGGGGACAATGGCTTATAACCCCGTGCCAACGTCCGTCGACAATCATTGGCGCCGGATCTTCGGCGCTTTGCAAATACACCAAGACACAAAAAAAGTGCGCCCCGCGCGCTTTACCCTCGAGGCCAGCCATGGCTTCGAGCAGCTTGCTGTTATTGGCGGCATCGCCGTTCCCACTGTAGCGAGAGGAATAGATACCCGGGGCACCACCTAGGCTTGGGACCACCAAACCCGAATCGTCAGCGAGCGCTGGAAGCCCGGTACAGCGTGAGGCATGTCGAGCTTTTATGAGGGCGTTTTCTACAAACGTAAGGCCGTCTTCGATGGCGTCACTGACGCCAAGCTCAGACTGTGGCTGTAGTAGTAACCCTGTGCCCGAAAGCGCATCTTGCAGCTCGGCGAGTTTACCTTTGTTGCCGCTGGCGAGAACAACCGTGTCTGGCATGCGTTAGCCTTGTGTGTGATGGAATGCCTTACCTATATTACTAGCGATCTTGATCCCAAAGTTGAACCTTGAAGTCATATTGGTAGGTTTTGTCACTACCTGCCGGTTTAAGCTAAAGTCAAAAAAACGCCATTCACGATCAATGAATTCAAAGTCAGCAATGTAGTATGTGGCTCGCCCTTCGCGAATTTCCTTGAACTCGAGTTCTTTGGCGTGGATATAGTCCCAGGTACGGCCACTAATTGTCATGGGCCGTCCTGCGGTTTCTCCCGCTTGGGCATCGCGAACTGATAATGTCAGTATGGCTTTGTCGTCACCACGGGTGATGCCGTATTGCGCGGCAATATCTGCGCTTAAAAAAGTGGTGTAGACCACGCTGCGGTGTAGCTCAAACTGATCAAAACGCTCGGATTGCTGCGCGTTGCACAGCGGTGGTGTCAGTAGTGAAACGAGGCCTACTAGCGCAACCGTTGCGCGCTTTAGCGCGTGCTGCGTCGAATGCGATAGACCGCCGTTACCCCAAATAAATTGGGTAGCCAGCGCGCTAGCGGCCGCTGGATGTTGGTGGTGACGATATCTTTGGCGACAATCTCGATGCGCAAATCTGAACACAGTGCTTCAAAGTCCTTCAGCGTACAAAAGTGAATGTTAGGGGTGTCGTACCAACTGTAGGGCAATACGCGCGAAACGGGCATCTGGCCTTTCACACCCAAGTGGACGCGACAGCGCCAGTGTCCAAAATTGGGAAAAGTCACAATGGCCTCTCGACCGATACGCACCATATCGGTTAATACCCTGTGCGGGTGATGCAGTACCTGCAGCGCGTGGGCGAGTACCACGGTATCAAAGCTCTGATCAGAAAAATTGTCCAGGCCCTTATCCATGTCTTGCTGAATAACGTCAATGCCTTGTGCTGCCGCCGCGATCAAATTGTCTGGGTCCAGTTCGAGTCCCAGACCACTAACGCCACGGCCGTCCTGTAATTCACGCAAAAACTCGCCATTACCACAGCCCAGATCGAGGACTCGGCTACCCTTGGTCACCCAGGGCATAATGTGGGTTAGGTCATAACGCATCAAATCTGCACCTGCTGCATCCAGGCGCCAAACAGCCCCAGGTAATGACTGTCATCAAGCAAAAACGCGTCGTGGCCACCGTCGGTTTCGATATCGGCGTAGGTCACGGCCTTTCCAGCCTTTACCAGTGCATCGACGATCTCGCGCGAGCGGGCGGGTGAAAAACGCCAGTCGCTTGAAAACGATATCACCAGCGTGCGCGCTTTTATGTCGGCCATAGCCGCCTCTAGGGCACCGCCGTGGTTGGCGGCAATATCAAAATAATCCAGTGCGCGAGTCATCAACACATACGTGTTGGCATCAAAGCGGGTGGAAAACTGCGCGCCCTGGTAGCGCAGGTAGCTCTCAACCTGAAAAACCACTTCTTCGTCGGCCTTAGCCGTAAAACTTCCCTCGCGAAGCTCCCGACCAAATTTGTCACTCATGCCGTCGGCAGACATGTAAGTGAGGTGCCCAACCATGCGCGCCAAGGCCAGGCCTCGAGCGGGTAGCTGCTGCTCGGCTTGATAGTGACCCCTGTGCCAGTCTGGATCGGTGACAATGGCGTGTCGCGCTATTTCATTAAAAGCAATATTCTGCGCCGTGAGCTTTGATGCGCAGGCTAACGCAGCGCAGTGACGAACCTTGTCAGGGTGGCTTACCGCCCAATGCAGTGCCTGCATACCCCCCAAGCTCCCGCCTATCACAGCCGCCCATTGATGAATCCCCAATCGTTCACCTAGACGTCGTTGGCTCTCAACCCAATCACTAACCTGCACAACTGGGAAGTCTGGCCCCCAGGGTTGGTTGGTTTCAGGGTTGGTACTGCTTGGCCCTGTGCTGCCATCGCAACCACCTAAGTTATTGACGCTCACCACAAAAAAGCGGCGCGTATCAATGGGCTTGCCCGGCCCAATAACCACATCCCACCAGCCGGGTTTCTTGTCATCCGGGTGATGGAAGCCGGCGGCGTGATGATTGCCGCTTAATGCGTGGCATATCAGTACGGCGTTGGATCGCTCTGGGTTAATTTCGCCATAGGTCTCTACCATCAGCGAGTAGCGCTCGAGTGTGCGGCCACAGGCAAGCAGCAACGGTTCATCGAAGTGCTCGACAAACGGGGTAACCAGACCGACAGACTGCTCGGCGGGGTTCACCTAGAGGCCCATTACCAAACTTGGTGGTAACCCAGTGGCAACTGCCATGTGCCGCAGTGCAATTTGAACGACGTTGATGACAATGAAAATAAGAATGGGTGAAAAGTCGAGTCCGCCCATGTTGGGCAGTAAGGATCGGATGGGCGTCATTATCGGGTGGGTGATTTGATATACCAGCACGACCGCAGGATGCCGGCTGCCCGGGGCAACCCAGCTCAGCACAATCATGATAATAAGCGCCACCAGATAGCTGTTGACCAAAAGTGCCGCCACGCCAATGGCCGACCAAATAGCGACTACTAAAACGCTGGGCGGCATAAAGCCCGCCAGCACCAAAACCCCTGACAGGCCAATCCCTTGAACAAGCAGCGCCAAACGACAATCGACGCATCAAAGCGCCGTCCGGCGGGTATGACTTTTCGTAATACCAGCAGCGGTGGATTGGTTGCCCGGGCAATGAACTGCGAGATGGGGTTGTAGAAATCGGCTCCGGACGCCTGAAGTATGCCGCGCAGAACCACAATAATGAGATAAAGCGATGCGATGGTTTCAACCAGATAGCGTCCAATGTCAGATACCGCTGCCATGCTCAGTTAAACTCCTTAGCCATCGTCTGTGCTCTTGCGACGCAGGCATCCATGGCCGCGCCCACTAAATCGTTAAGCTTACCTTGCTCAAATGTCTGTAACGCTTGCTCGGTGGTACCACCAGGGCTAGTGACATTACGACGCAGCGCGTCAATTGGCGTACCTTGCTCCGCCGCCATGCGCGCCGCCCCCAGCGCTGTTTGCAGCGTGAGTTGATAAGCATGGGCATAGTCGAGCCCCAAACGTTCGCCATGGTGCGCCATAGCCTCCATGAACGCAAAGAAGTAGGCCGGTCCGCTGCCCGACACCGCGGTCACGGCATCCAGCTGCTCTTCGCTGTTTACCCATAAGGTGGTTCCCACCGCGGCCATGGTGCTTTGGGCCTGCTGTCGCTGGCTGTCGTCCACGTTAGGCGGCGCAAATAGCCCAGAGGCACCACAGGAAACGAGTGCTGGGGTATTGGGCATACAGCGAATAACGCCAACATCTGGGTTACCGAGCATTGCGGTGAGTGAGGCTACCGAGATACCGGCGGCTATCGACATAATGGTTTGCCCCCCTTCAGGTGCTCGGCAAAACCCTTAACCACCGAGGACATAACCTGGGGCTTGACGGCCAATACAATGAGCGACGCATCGCCGACAATGGCTGCCGCTTCGGTAGCTACTGTCGATAGACCCATGGCCCGCAGCGCGTCAAGCGCGTCAGTCGATGGGTCTGCGACGGCAATTCGGCTTGCCTCGTAACCACTATCAAGCAGGCCACCAATGATGGCACGCGCCATGTTACCGCCACCGACAAACGCAATGCTGGATGGGCTCTGTTCGTTGCGCACCACTCACTCCCAAAACAATCTAGTGCTGACAGTATAACTCGATAGTGTTGCGTTGGCCGGCTCAGCGCGCGCCAAAAATATCGGTGCACACACTTACGATGGTTGCCCCTTCGGCTACGGCTGCTTCGAGATCGCCCGACATACCCATCGATAAGGTATCAATAGTGGGGTAGAGCTTCTGCAGTTGCATAAACAGTTGCCTAAGCGCCCGATGTGGAGCGCGCTGGGCGGCTACCGATGTGGCGGGCGCGGGAATGGCCATTAACCCCGCAAGCGCAAGTTGGGCAGCTGATTTACCGCTTCCGCAAGTTCGGCGACCTCCTCGCCTTGCAACCCGGCTTTGCTGTTCTCGCCAGAGATATTGACCTGTAGGCACACATTTAAGGGTGGTGCATTGGCGGGGCGCTGTTCGTTGAGTCGGCGTGCAATTTTCTCGCGATCAAGGGTATGCACCCAATCCATATGCGTGGCCAACGGTCGAGTTTTATTGGATTGCACGGGGCCAATAAAATGCCATTCGAGCTGCAGCCCTGCCAGTGCTATTGCCTTGTCTATCGCCTCCTGTGCGTAGTTCTCACCAAAGGCACGTTGCCCCGCTGCCACGGCTGCCTGTATGTCGGCAATCGGTTTTGTTTTGCTTACCGCCAATAACGCAACACAGCCTGGTGGGCGCCCAGCGGCATCCTCGGCTGCGCGTATACGGGCCGTGACGGTGGCGAAATTTGAAGCTACTATGTTTTGCATGCTGCCATGATAGCGGAAGGCACAGGCGTTGGCGCCAGCATCACCATTTATCGAAGGAAGGAGTCCTTCATGGACATCACCGAGCTGTTGGCATTTAGTGCCAAGCAAGGCGCATCCGATTTGCATTTGTCGGCGGGTTTGCCACCCATGATCCGTGTGGATGGGGATGTGAGACGCATCAACGTACCCCCACTTGAGCACAGTCAGGTATTTGATCTTATTTACGACATCATGACCGACAAACAGCGCAAGGATTTTGAGGAATTTTTGGAGACTGACTTTTCCTTTGAAGTTCCGGGTGTGGCACGTTTTCGCGTCAATGTGTTTAACCAAAACAGGGGTCCGGGTGCGGTTTTTCGTACCATTCCTAGCAAAGTGTTGACCATGGACGACCTTGGCCTGGGGCAGGTGTTTCGCGATGTGTCGCTACTCCCCAGGGGCTTGGTGCTGGTGACAGGTCCAACCGGTTCGGGCAAATCCACCACGCTTGCTGCCATGATTGACTTCATCAACGACAATCGCTATGACCACATTCTCACCATTGAAGATCCCATCGAATTTGTCCACGAATCCAAGCGTTGTCTGGTTAACCAGCGCGAGGTACACCGGGACACCCTGGGTTTTTCAGAAGCACTTCGCTCGGCCTTGCGCGAAGACCCCGATATTATTTTGGTGGGCGAAATGCGCGATCTAGAAACTATCCGCCTAGCGCTTACCGCCGCTGAAACCGGGCATTTGGTTTTCGGTACCCTGCACACCACATCGGCAGCCAAAACCATAGACCGGATCATCGATGTGTTCCCGGCTGCCGAAAAGTCAATGGTTCGCTCCATGTTGTCCGAGTCGCTGCAGGGTGTTATTTCCCAGACCCTGCTTAAGCGCCGCAACGGCGGACGAGTAGCTGCCCACGAGATCATGCGTGGTACGCCCGCGATTCGAAACCTTATTCGCGAGGACAAGGTGGCACAGATGTACTCAGCCATTCAAACCGGTCAAGCCATTGGTATGCAGACCATTGACCAGTCTTTGCAGGCGCTGGTGGATAAAAAATTAATCACCGTCGAAGCCGCCCGCGAAAAAGCGCGGCAGCCCGAGTCGATTAACTAACAAGAAGCCGCAAAGGAGGCTGTTGTGGATAAGCTCAAAGCCGTAAAAGTACTGCTTGAGGCCATGGTTGAACGCGGCGCCTCCGACGGCTTTATCATGGCCGATGCGCCCCTCTCCATTAAGATCGACGGCCAACTGCAAGCTATGAGTGACACGCGGTTAACCGAAGCGGATGTCGCGGCGTTAATTCGAGAGACCATGACCGCTGACCAAGAAGCCCAATTTGATGCCACACGGGAGTGCAACTACGCCATCGTTGACCCCCGGTTTGGGCGCTTTAGGGCCAGTGCTTACATACAGCGCGGCCGCCCCGGGCTCGTTATGCGGCGTATTAGTGAGGAGATTCCGAGTTTTGAGGCGTTGGGGTTGCCCCAGAGCCTGGAGAAACTTGCCATGCTGAAGCGCGGTCTGGTTATTTTGGTGGGCGCCACGGGAACCGGTAAATCGACAACGTTGGCGTCTATGCTCGATTACCGCAACATCCATAGCCAGGGTCATATTATTACGGTGGAAGACCCCATTGAGTATGTGCATCATCACAAGGGCTGCCTGGTGAGTCAGCGCGAGGTGGGCATTGATACCGAATCTTATGAGGTGGCACTTGCTAATACCTTGAGACAAGCGCCCGATGTGATCATGATTGGCGAGGTGCGCACGGCTAAAACCATGGAAACCGCCCTGGCATTTGCCGAAACCGGTCACCTCTGCCTGTGTACCTTGCACGCCAATAATGCCTACCAGGCCCTTGATCGCATACAGAGTTTCTTTGTAGCGTCACAGCTCAATCAGATATGGATGGACCTGTCGCTCAATTTGCGCGCCATGGTGGCACAGCAATTACTTCCCAGTCGCTCGGGTGGTGGTCGTGTTCCCATTGTCGAGGTTATGCTGGGTAGCCCCTCGTCCTCGATCATATCCGCAAAGGCGAAGTGCATATGATCAAGGAAGTCATGGCTCGGTCGACGGAGTTGGGCATGCAAACTTTTGATCAAAGTTTGATAGAGGCCTACAAAGCCGGCTTGATTACCGCGCAGGATGCAGAGCGCCACGCCGATTCGGCTAACGATGTACGCCTGGCGATTAAGCTGTTTGAAAAGGGCAGTCATTCCATTGCGGGTGGCGGTGACTTTAGCCTCGATCTGGGCTAGCAGGTCATAAGTGCGGGGCTTACGGGTTGTCGGCGTGGTGTTGGCTACCTAACCACGTTTGCAAGATAATGTGTGCGGCCTCAGCATCGATAGGGTTTTGGCGGTAATTACCCCTGTGGCCTCTCTCTTGCGTTTAGCTTGGCCTCATGGGAGCTCAGTCGTTCGTCAACTAATTCGACCTTTACACCAAATCGGCCCTGCAACTGGCGACTGAACTTGCGCGCTCGGGGTGTTATGTCGGCCTCGGTGCCGTCCATATTGAGCGGCTCTCCTACAATAAGGCATTCCGGCTGCCACTCTTCGAGGAGTTGCTCGATGGCTGGCCAATCAGCGACACCATCGCGCGCTCTAACTGTCGTCAGCGGCTCGCTGGTACCCAAATGCCGGTTCCCCACGGCCACACCAATGTTGCGCAGACCCCAGTCAAAAGCCAAAACCCGGCCATTGTTTTGAAAGCGACTAGTTGTCACGCATGACCCGCGTCTTGGCTCATCAAATGAATATCGATGCCGAGGCGATTACCCGCCGCCTCTAGTCGTTGCGGGTAGGGAACGTCAAATAAAATGGTGGGGTCCGCGGCAACCGTAAGCCAGCAGTTGTCAGCCAACTCTTCCTCAAGTTGGCCCGGACCCCAGCCGGCGTACCCTAGAGCCACCAGATGATCGATAGGTCCATTTCCTGAGGCTATCGCTACCAAGATATCCTTTGACGTGGTGAGCCAGATATCGGCACCAACGTGAGTGCTTGCGTCCCATGCGCCACGACCGCGATGCAACACATAGCCGTGATCAACTTGAACCGGCCCGCCCGCAAACACTGTTTCCTCGCTTGGTGCTTGGATCATCTCAATATTGAGATGACTGAGTATTTCTCCCAGGGCCACATCGAGGGGTTGATTAATCACAATACCCATTGCACCCGATTCACCATGCTCGCAGATGTAGGTAACCGACTGACAAAAGAATCCCTCCTGCAAGGCGGGCGTGGCCACCAATAGCGTGTTGCGTAGCGAATCTGAGGTTTTAGGGTAATTTAGTGCCACTCATTTCACTCGGGGGTGGTGTTAGCAGAGCTTACCGCGTGTGTTCTAAATTGCCACGTGCGAATAATATCGAGCCGCGAGGTGTGCTGGGTCAGTTCGTGCGAAAACGCCGGAAAGGGGGCGGAGAGCACCACGGTGTCTTGAGCGGCTTGATCTAGCTCGCTGATCCCAGAAGACTGAAGTACGCGGATGTTTTCCAGTGTGCCGTCGGCCAGTACCGTGACCAACAACCTAACATCGCCATTTCCCGCGGGGGGCTCGCCCCGATACAGGGCGTTGCCCATTTGCTCTACGCGTGCGCGCCATCGGGCGAGGTAATTTGCATCGAGTGCACGCCGGGCAGCCACAGCACCCACGCGCGTGGGTTGTGCGCTCAGGTCGGATCGAGCAGCTTCATGGGCGCCTTGTGGCTGAGGTGATTGTTGTTCGGGCAATGGTTGAGCCACGCCATCACCCTCGCCGGCCATCTCTCGCGACAACGTGAGGGAGGTTTGCATAACCACTTCGGTAACCGGCGCTTGCTCGCCTGCCTCTCGTTCGCCCAATTGGTTTTGGGCTGACACATGACGTGCGGTAACGGGTGCGCGTGCAGCGGGCGTGAGTGAAACGGTTACCGCCAGTGTTTTAAACGCTTTTTGCGGCAAATCAATGGCAAAACCTACACCAAACACCACGAGGATATGCACGGCTACTGAAAGAGCAAAAGGGGGCAGTAGCGGCTGCCGTGTGCTGTGGGGTAGAGGTCGCATAGACGCGTTAGCTGAGCAGCCCGTCAATGCAGTCCATGAGCTGGGCTCCTATACCCAGGGAGTGTGCGGCGTCAATTTCGCGCAGGCAGGTAGGGCTGGTCACGTTGATTTCGGTGAGGTGTTCACCAATGACATCAAGGCCAACAAACCACAGTCCTTTTGCTTTGAGCGTTGGGCCGACTTGTTGGGCAATCCACCGATCACGCTCGGTGAGTGGTTGCACACGACCGGTACCCCCTGCCGCCAAATTACCGCGGCTTTCGCCCGCGAGCGGCACGCGCGCCAGGCAAAAGGGCACCGGTTCACCATTGATCATAAGAATGCGCTTATCACCCTGGGTAATTTCGGGAAGGTAGACCTGGCCCATGATGGTGCATGTACCCTGGGCAGTCAGCGTTTCCAAAATAACACTGACATTGGGATCATCGGGTTTGACGCGGAAGATTGAGCTGCCGCCCATGCCATCGAGGGGCTTAAACACAACATCGCCATGCTCGGCATGAAACGCTCTGAGTGTGCTCATGTCGCGACTGACAATGAGCTGCGGGCAGCATTGAGGAAACTGGGTTGCAAACAGTTTTTCGTTGCAGTCGCGCAGACTTGCACAGCGATTAACCACCAACGTCCCGGCACGCTCCGCGTTTTCTAGTAAGTGCGTGGTGTAGACAAACTCCATATCAAAGGGCGGGTCTTTACGCATCAGCACGGCATCGAGCTCGCTGAGTGGCCTGTCTTCAGTCTCACTAAGGGTGAAGTAATCGTTCGGATCATTGTGCACGGTCAGCGGCTGCATGCGTGCATAGGTGCATCCGTCGCGCAGATAAAGATCACTCTCCTGCATGTAAAACAGCGACCACCCCTTATCCCGAGCTGCCCAAAGCAGCCCTAGCGTTGTATCCTTTTTATAGTTGATGGACTCAATAGGGTCCATGACGACGCCAATTGTGCGGCTCACGTTGTTTACCTCAATAGCCTAGTTCAGCCAATAGAGCCGCTACGTTACGAGTCGCGCCGCGAGTGCGCAACTGCGAAGGGATTAAAATCAATGATTGAAGCATTTTTTCTCATTCTTGCTGTCATTTTGGCAGCGGGGTCGCTTACCGCTGTAGTCCGCGGGCGGTCGTTAGGTTGGTTTGTGCCGGTGTGGTTTCTTGTCTCGCTGGCGGCCACTGAACTGGCTCCCTGGGTGCTAGCGACTCAACTCGTCACAGCGTTAGGTATCGTTTTTTTTACCGACCTCACGCTTGGGTCAATGCAAATGGCACTGACGTTATTAATGGCTTCGGCGATGGCGATGCTGCAGGTGTTGTCTGCCCATTTTGATAGCGGTCGAACCCTTGAGCGGGCACTAAAAACTGGAATTGGTGATGATTTCGAAGCGGCCATACCCCACGTCGCCGACGCCAGTTGAGCCGGCAAATAACGACCAATGACTGGGCGCACCCCTTTAGGTTTGCCCGGGCAGGTGTGCGGGTTGATCGGGATATTGCCTACGGTGATGTGCCCAAACGCAACACGCTGGATATTTACCGGCCCATGACCACGGGCGAGAACCGTCCTGTGCTATTGCAAATCCACGGTGGGGCATGGCTGTTTGGGCACAAGGCCGAGCAGGCGCTACCGCTTTTGCATCACATGGCCAGTTTGGGTTGGGTGTGCGTTTCTATTAATTATCGCCTGTCACCGGCGGCGACGTTTCCCGATCACATTATCGATGTAAAAAAGGCCGTCGCCTGGGTGCGCGAGCATATTGGCGAGTGGGGGCGATGCGGGCTTTATTGCCGTCACGGGTGGCAGTGCGGGTGGTCATCTTGCCAGTCTTGCGGCGTTAAGCCCTAACTACGCGCCCTGGCAGCCGGGTTTCGAGGATAAGGACACCACGATTCAGGCGGCAATGCCACTGTATGGCGCCTATGACCTGTGTGACCGCTATAACATTCGCCACTACACGGGCATTGATAACCCGGTACTTGAGCGGGTCATGAAAACCACCAAGGCGGAGGCACCGGCGCTTTTTGATAGTGCGTCGCCCATTACCTGGGTATCTGCGGACGCGCCACCTTTTTTGTTGTGCAAGGTACAAATGACACGCTGGTGTGGGTAGAGGAGGCGCGACATTTTGTGGCCGACTTAAGTGCAGTGAGCACCGCCGAAATCGTCTATGCCGAGCTTGAAGGGGCGCAACACTCCTTTGACACCGTGCATTCGCCACGTACGTCCCATTTTATTAACGCGGCGTCTTGGTGGTTGGAGTGGTCCTTTGCGCGGTGGCAAGCAGCAAGTACGGCCGATTGACCACCTAGCCCGCTAGGTCAGTGACTATAGGTCCCCCCAGCGATTGCCTAGAATTGCAAGTGCTGCAGCGGGTGCGGTTTCCGTGCGCAGCACCCGCGGACCCATTCGAAAGCGCTGAAACTCCTGCTGACAAGCCGCCTCTACCTCGTCGTCTGTAAGCCCGCCCTCGGGCCCTACGAGCAATGCCACCTCTCGTGGTGATGACTCGGGTAATGCGGCTACTTGATGATGGTGCAATACCAATTTCAGGTCGGCATCAACAGCCGTTATCCAGTGTTTGAGGTCGGTGGGTGGATGTAGGCTGGGTAGGCGGCTGCGGCCACACTGCTCACAGGCCGCGACAACTACCTGTTGCCAGTGGGTAAGTTTCTTGGCCAAGCGGTCCGCGGGTAGTTTTACGTCCACGCGTGTACTCAAGAGCGGTGTAATCTGCGTTACACCCAACTCGGTTGCTTTTTGAATAGCCCAGTCAAAGCACTCGCCCTTACTGAGACACAAGCCCAGGTGAGTGTTAAGCGGTGATTCAGCGATACTAGGAACGCTTGTGCCAATGTGCACAACGACGCGGCGTTTTTCGATCGATTTCACCTGACCTAGCCAATCCATCCCATCGCCATTGAACAGTACTACCTCGTCGCCAACGCGTGCTCGTAACACACGTGCAAGATGATGGGCGGGTTCGGGTTCGAGTTCTAGGCTGGCATTGGCTATCAGTGTTTGTTGCGTAAACAGGCGAATCCGGCGCACTTGTCTCAGGCCCCCAATGCCTCGCTGCGGTTATGTGATGAGTTTACACAGGCCGCGGGTGCCATGCCTAAATTTCTGGCAATACTGAGTACCGGCTCGGCCTGGTTCATGGTGTAGAAATGAACGCTGGGCGCACCGCTCTCTTGCAGTGTGGCACACAGCTGAGTAATGACGTCGATACCGAATTGCCGAATACTCTCTTGGCAATCACCAAAACCCTCAATCCGCTGTCGAATCCAGCGAGGAATCTCAGCACCGCAGGCATCAGCAAAGCGCACCAGACTATTGAAGTTGACAATGGGCATAATGCCCGGATGAATGGGCTGGGTAATGCCTGCAGCCCCGCAGCGATCAAGGAAATAAAAGTAAGCCTCAACATTAAAAAAGAACTGGGTAACAGCGGCATCTGCACCTGCATCCAGCTTTTGCTTGAGGTACATCACATCATGCTGGTAACTCACCGCCTGTGGATGGATTTTCCGGGTAGGCGGCGACGGTCAGGGTAAAATGGGTGCCCGTGTGCTTGCGAATAAAACTGACCAACTCGTTGGCATATACCAGCTGTTGGGTACTGGTTACATTGGCCGGCAAATCGCCACGAAGCGCCACCAAACGGTTGATGCCAAGCGCTTGATAGTGGCTTAACAAGGACAGAATAGTCTCTTCGCTGTCGGCGCCAAAGCTCAAGTGCGGCGCCACCCGTTCACCACAACCCTGCAGTGCGGTTACGGTTCCCAGCGTGTTGTCGCGAGTAGAGCCACCGGCACCATAGGTAACCGAGCAGTAGCTATGGTTGATTAGCGACAATGACGGCAGTGTGTCGTTAATCAGTTTTTCCCGCCCATTAGGGGTCTTGGGCGGGAAAAACTCCAAACTGCAGGTGTGCTCTTCCATCATGGGGCGTACTCGCAGGCTTAGTACTTGTAGCTGTCGGTTTTAAAGGGCCCGTCAACGCTTACGCCAATGTACTTGGCTTGATCGTCGGTGAGGCGGGTGATAACGCCGCCAAAACCCTGCACCATAAACGCAGCCACCTGCTCGTCCAGATGCTTAGGCAGTACTTCAACGCTAATTGCCGCGGCTTTTTGATCGGCGGGTAGATCTGCAAAGCGCTTCGCATACAAGTGAATCTGCGCCAGTACCTGGTTGGCAAAGGAGCCGTCCATAATGCGCGATGGATGTCCCGTTGCATTGCCAAGGTTGACCAGTCGGCCCTCTGATAGCAGTAACAGATGATCGTTAGTGTCACGGTTGCGCACCACTTTGTGCACCTGGGGCTTAATTTCCTCCCATTCCCAATGCTCGCGCATGTAGGCGGTATCAATCTCGTTGTCGAAGTGGCCAATATTGCAGACCACGGCACCCGACTTGAGGGCGCGAAGCATCGCCGCGTTACAAACGTTAACGTTGCCGGTGGTGGTTACCAGAAGGTCTGTTGTGCCGAGTAGCGCGGTATCGATGCTGGCATCGGTGCCGTCGTTGACGCCATTAACAAAGGGCGACACAACTTCAAAGCCATCCATACAGGCCTGCATGGCACAAATAGGATCGCACTCGGTAACCCGCACAATCATGCCTTCTTGACGCAGTGATTGGGCCGAGCCTTTGCCCACGTCGCCGTAGCCGATTACCAGCGCTTTTTTGCCTGCGAGTAGGTGATCAAGACCGCGCTTAATGGCATCGTTGAGGCTGTGGCGACAGCCGTACTTGTTGTCGTTTTTGGATTTGGTAACCGCATCGTTAACATTGATGGCCGGTACCTTGAGCTCGCCGTTAGCAATCATCTCATAGAGGCGATGCACACCTGTGGTGGTCTCCTCAGTGATGCCATGAATGCGCTCGAGCATCTCGGGGTATTTCTCGTGAAGCATGCCGGTAAGATCACCGCCGTCATCGAGAACCATATTGGCATCCCAAGGCTGGCCATTTTTAAGGATGGTCTGCTCAATACACCATTCGTATTCGTCTTCGGTTTCGCCTTTCCAGGCAAAAACCGGAACACCCGCTGCGGCAATCGCGGCGGCGGCGTGGTCTTGGGTGGAGAAAATATTGCATGACGACCAGCGCACTTCGGCGCCCAGTGCGGTGAGCGTTTCAATGAGCACCGCGGTCTGAATGGTCATATGGATACAGCCAAGGATTTTGGCGCCTGCCAGGGTTGCTCGGCACTGTAGTGCTCGCGTAATGCCATGAGAGCGGGCATTTCGCTCTCGGCGATATCCAGCTCTTTGCGGCCCCAGTTGGCCAGGTTGATATCGGCGACTTTGTAGTCGGTAAACTGGTCTAAGTTAACGCTCGTGTTCATGTTGTTGCTCCTGTGCCCGGTTAGGGTCGGTGTGCTTGGGGATTAATTAGGCGCTTTTGCGCAGTTGTTCTGCCTTGTCGATGGCTTCCCAGGGGAAGCTGGCATCTTCGCGTCCAAAGTGGCCGTAACTGGCAGTAGCGCGGTAGATGGGCCGGCGTAGATCGAGCATGTCAATAATGCCCTGGGGTGTCAGGTCGAAGAACTCGCGCACCAGCTCCACAATGCGGCTATCGGGCACCACGCCCGTGCCAAAGGAGTTAAGCGATATAGATGTGGGCTCGGCCACACCAATGGCGTAGGAAACCTGAATTTCGCAACGCTCGGCAAGGCCTGCAGCAACAATGTTTTTTGCGACGTAACGGGCAGCATAAGCGGCAGAGCGATCAACTTTGGATGGATCCTTACCAGAGAATGCACCGCCGCCATGGCGCGCCATCCCGCCATAGGTATCGACGATAATTTTGCGTCCGGTCAAGCCACAGTCACCTACTGGGCCACCAATAATGAATTGACCCGTGGGGTTGATGTGGTAACGCGTCTCGGCATGCAACCATTCGGCAGGTAACACGGGTTTCAATATGTGCTCGCGCACCGCCTCACAGATGTCAGCCTGAGAAATATCGGGGTCGTGCTGGGTTGAGAGCACAATGGCATCAATGCGGTGTGGCTTGCCCGCCTCGTCATAATGCAGGCTCAGCTGGCTTTTGGCGTCGGGGCGCAGCCAGGGCAGGGCGCCGTTTTTACGTAGCTCAGCCTGCTTCTCAACCAGGCGGTGCGCGTAGTAGATGGGCGCCGGCATCAATACCGGTGTCTCGTTGCTGGCATAGCCAAACATGAGTCCCTGGTCGCCGGCACCCAGCTGCTTGTCTGCACCCTCATCCACGCCCATGGCGATGTCATGGGACTGTTTGCCAATCGCATTGAGCACCGCACAGGAAGCGCCATCAAAGCCAACCTCTGAGCTGGTGTAACCAATGTCGTTGACCACATCGCGGACCACATCTTCTAAGTCGACATAGGTCGATGTGGTCACTTCACCGGCAATGACAACCATGCCGGTTTTGACCAAGGTTTCTACCGCCACTCGTGCGTTTGGGTCGTCCTTGATAATAGCGTCGAGCACCGCATCAGAGATTTGATCGGCCATTTTGTCGGGATGACCCTCTGATACAGACTCGGAGGTAAATAGTGAGTACTCGCTCATAGTAATGTCCTTGCTGATATAAAACGGTGGTTAGCTCAATGCCCGTTGCAGCGAACGCACCTGTATTTGGAATCCGTTACGTTGGGTGATGAATAGTTCGGCTCTGCTTTCTAGCCCCGCAGCCTGCGCCCAGGCGGTGATTTGATCGGGCTCAAATCCAAGCCAGAGGTCGCCGCAGTGTTCGCGAGCCCAGGCCTGATCGTGGGCAACCAGCTCGCTAATAATCAGTACGCCACCTGGCGCCAAGGCAGCGCCTGCTTCCGCCAGAACCTGCTGCGGCTTGGGTGTGTGATGCAAGACCATATTCATCACAGCGGCGCTGTAACGTGTGTCGCTGTTTTGCAGTGTTGACGTGTCACCCAGCTCAAAGGAAATGTTGGCCGTCTGCCCCGCATAGCTACGGGCGCCTTCGAGCATCTCAGGAGCGTTGTCGAGCGCCACCACGCTGGCTGCGCGCGCTGCAAGCAGTGGTAGTAGCCGCCCGTCACCCGGACCTATCTCAATGACGGGTACCCCGCCGGTGCGTCACTGTGGTCAAGCAAATGTAAGGCCGCTTGAGAGTAGTCGTCCCATGAAGCAATAAGTTCTTGTTGTTCCCGAAAGCGCGCGTGATTGGTACGAAAGAACGCCAGCGAGTTTTCCTCACGCTGTTGCTGCACGCGTGCCATGGCCACTTTTAGCCCGGTACTCAGCGGCTCTGCGTCAATGCTGCGGTAGAGAGTTTCCAACAGGGTCGCGTCGGCTGTAATGGCCAGCCCACGCCGATAAAAGATGGCAGTGCCCTCTCGACGCCGTACCAAGAGTCCGGCCTCCACCAGTATTTTCAGATGGTGGCTCAGCGCACTTTGGCGCAGTTCAAACACTTGGCATAGCTCTGACACGCTTAGGGAGTCACCCTTAAGCAAGCGCACGATTTGCAGGCGCAGTGGATCCCCCAGCGCTTTAAAAAGTGCGGCAAGTGTGACGCCGTGCGCGCTGTTGGCGGCGGGTTGCGTGCCGGCGTTGGCGATCAGATGGGAGGCAGAGCTTGATTTCATGGCGGCAATCTACCAGTAACGGCAGCTTTTATCAAAATATTTTGATGAATGATGAGAGCTTGAGAGTGACCCGTGCGTAAAGCGCCAAACTGCGCGACTCAAATCCGCTCCAACGCCTCGGTGACAGGTATACTTGGGCTCAGTGTGAGGCACCATGGGTGTAACGAGCACAACAGCAAGCCCATTAAACGACAGGTCCACCCAATCATAGATCGAGCAGATGGCAGACCTACCAGAGACAGACCTAGCAAATAAACAGGAGCGGCATACCCATGGATCAGCAGGCATTAAAAGAGATGGTGGCAGCCGCTGCCATTGAGCGAGTAGCCGCCATTGACAGCAATGATTTGGTATTGGGTATAGGCACCGGCTCGACCGCTGAGTGCTTTATTCGCCAGCTCACCGCTTTGCGTGGCCGTATTGATACCACGGTGGCAAGCTCCGAGCGCTCTGCGGCGCTATTGCAGGAGCTGGGTATACCGGTGGCCGACCTCAACAGCGTTGCTGGGTTAGATGCTTACATTGACGGAGCGGATGAGTCCAACGCGCATCTTCACCTTATAAAGGGTGGTGGTGCCGCGCTTACGCGCGAAAAAATCGTGGCGGCGGCATCGAAGCTCTTTATTTGCATTGCCGACGAGAGCAAGCTAGTGGCTACCCTTGGGGCCTTTCCTTTACCTATTGAGGTTATTCCCATGGCGCGCAGTTACGTAGCCCGCGAACTGGTTGCCTTGGGTGGCCAGCCGGTGTGGCGCGAGGGTGTGATCACCGACAATGGCAATGTTATCCTCGATGTTCATGGCTTGTCGATAAGTGAGCCTATCGCGCTGGAAGAGCGCATTGACCATATCACGGGTGTTGTGGCGAGTGGTTTGTTTGCGCTGCGTCCCGCCGACTTATTATTGTTAGGCACGCCGTCGGGCGTGCGAACGCTGAGTGCTTAATAAGCCGCTGAGTCGGAACGGGGCGCCAACAACACTTAAATCACTTTGCCCGGATTCATGATGTTGTCGGGGTCGAACACTTGTTTAATACCCCGCATCAGGGCGATTTCTTCCGGACTTCGGCTAAATGCTAGAAAGTCTTTCTTAAGCAGTCCTACGCCGTGTTCGGCAGATACCGAGCCGCCCATCGCTTGAATGGCTGCAAATATTTCGCCACTCACTGCCTTGCAGCGAACCTGAAAGTCCTCCACCGACACGTCGTCGGGCTTTAAAATGTTCAGGTGCAGATTGCCGTCACCAATGTGCCCAAACCAGACCACTTCAAGATCGGGGTAGCGCTGGGCAACAATGTTATCCACGCGATTAAGGAATTCCGGCACCTGCGCCACCGTGGTGGCAATATCGTTTTTGTAAGGTGTCCAGCGTGAGATGGTCTCGGAAATATCCTCCCGTAAGCGCCACAGGCTGCGGCGTTGCGCCTCGCTTTGGCTCAGCACCGCATCCTCTACCCAGCCTTCGGTCATACAGTGCTCTACCACTGCCATAATTGCCGCTTCGGATTCCTCACCCACGTGCTCGTACTCAAGCAGTGCGTAATAAGGTGTGATGGCATCAAATGGACGCTGCAGCTGTTGATGTTCAACCACCTTTCTCAGCGCAAGCTCCGAGAAAAACTCATAGGCCAACAGGTCCATGTGCTCCCCAAAGGCGTTGAGCACCGCCATGATCGCTTCCATGGACGGCAACCCAAGTACGATGACCTGGGGGTTTTTGGGGGGAGTAGTTAGCTGCAGCGTTGCCTCGACAATGATGCCCAGAATACCCTCTGAACCAATGAACAGATGCCGCAGATCGAGGCCCGTGTTGTTTTTGATCAGGCCGCGATTGAGTTCCAGTTTTTCACCGGTTCCTGTGATAACGGTTAAACCTGATACCCACTCTCGGGTCATGCCATAGCGAATAACCTGAATACCACCGGCGTTGGTGGCGATGTTGCCACCAATTTGGCTTGAGCCGCTCGATGCAAAGTCCACCGGGTACATCAGGTGGCTGTCGCTAGCTGCGTTTTGAACGGCTTCGGTAATGGCGCCGGCCTGACAGCGCAAACTACGGTCTGTCTTGTTAACCTCAAGAACACGATTCATGCGATCTAGGGCTACAACCACCTCACCGTTACTCGCAACCGCTCCGCCACTGAGCCCGGTGCGGCCACCCGATGGCACCAGCGCCACGCCCGAGCGGCGTGCCGCTTTTACAATAGCCTGCACTTCTTCCACGGTTTCGGGCAGCGTGATGGCGCTGGGCGCGGGTTGCGCAAAGCGCGTCCAGTCGCGGCCATAGTGTTGTAGCGAGTCGGCGTCGGTAAGGAAGCGCTGGTCGCCAAGCAAGCCAAGAATGTCAGCGGTAAAGTCGGGGGGTAATGTGGTCATGCTTAGGGCTTCGCAGTGGTGGGAGCAGTGGGATGATAACGAATCAAGCAAGCGTATTGCTGGGCGCCATGATAACATCCGCCGCCCCCTCTGGGGCGTAAACTAGTGTGGCGTCCTGTGCTGGTCGTATAGGGACTCCTATAGTAAAGCTGCTGCAGAGGCCGGTATACCGATGCGCGTACCCACCGTTACGCGGCCCATGTCAAGGAATGTAGTGTGAGTAAGACCTCGTTAGATAAATCCAAGATTAAATTCCTTTTGTTAGAGGGCATTCATCCCTCGGCGTTAGAAACCCTGGCTCGCGCGGGCTACACCAATGTGGTTACCCATGCCGCGGCACTCCCCCATGATCGGTTGCTTGCCGAAATTGCCAGTGCTCATTTTGTAGGCATACGCTCGCGCACCCAGCTGACCGAGGAAGTTTTGCGGCGGCTGAAAAACTTATTGCCGTGGGTTGTTTTTGTATTGGTACTAATCAGGTGGATCTAACCGCCGCGTCCACGCGAGGCATTCCCGTCTTTAATGCGCCCTTCTCCAATACTCGCTCGGTTGCTGAGCTGGTCATTGCCGAAGCCATTTTGTTACTGCGCGGTATTCCGGAGAAGAATGCAGTGGCCCATCGAGGCGGCTGGCTGAAGTCGGCAGCAAATAGTTACGAGATTCGCGGCAAAACCTTGGCCATTGTTGGCTATGGGAACATTGGTATGCAGTTGGGTGTTATTGCCGAAGGTTTGGGCATGACCGTTGAGTTTTATGACGTGGTGACTAAATTGCCGCTGGGCAATGCCCGACAGGTGGGGAGTCTTGAAGAGTTGCTTGGACGGGCCGATGTTGTGAGTTTGCACGTGCCACAGCTAGCCAGTACCGCCAATATGATCGGACCTGGTGAAATTGCAGCCATGAAGCCGGGCGCTATTTTCATTAATGCATCGCGAGGCAACGTGGTTGATATTGATGCCCTTGCTAGCGCCCTCGCCTCGGGCCACCTAGCGGGTACGGCTATTGACGTGTTCCCGGTTGAGCCCCGTTCAAACGACGATGAGTTCGAGTCACCTCTGCGTGGCATTGACAATGCATTGCTAACCCCGCACATCGGTGGCAGCACTATGGAAGCTCAGGCCAATATTGGCCTTGAAGTGGCGGAGAAAATGGCGCGCTACAGTGACAACGGCACCACGCTATCGGCGGTTAACTTTCCCGAAGTGGCCCTGCCAGAGCACGATGACCAACATCGACTGTTGCACGTGCACCGCAATGTGCCAGGCGTCATGGGCGAAATTAACCGGGTATTCTCAGACAACGGCATTAACATCGCGGCGCAGTACCTGCAGACCCTCAGCGATATTGGCTATGTTGTTGTTGACGTTGAGAGTGAGTACTCAGAATTGGCTTTGAGCCAGTTGCGCAGTATTGAAGGGACGCTCCGCTGCCGCGTGTTGTTCTAGTTTTACGCCCAATGTTATCTGTCCCTGACGTTGATCAGGGTCTAAGTGTGTCATTTACGGCGGTGTACTCATGGCGACGAGGTCGGCCCATTGGCAAATGACTGAACGGTGGCTTTGACGACGGCGGAATAAGTTGTCAGTTTTTAGACCCGCGCTTATGCTCAATAGCAAACGCACTGTCGACTCGGAGCACGCGACTATGAAAACCGGCACAAATAAGACGTTGATTAGGCTTTTTAAGGTCCCTAGGTGGTTCAGCCGGTGCCTAATGTCTGTGTGGTTGCGCGGTTTGCAGGCGCAGTCAGCGGCTGTACTGCTTGCCTTTGCAGTTGCCGCGGGCGCGTTGTGTGTCCCTGCGGCCAGTGCCGGCGAACCTTTTATCTCGCTTGGAGACGCAATGACTGCCGACGAGCGAGCCTTGTCGGGTGTTGATCGTCTCACCCCCGATCAACGGCGTTATCTCGATGAATGGTTGAAAGCCCGGTTTGGCGCTCCCGCAGCTGAGCAGGCGTCTGTGGCTGACCAGACTTCTGTGGTTGAAAAAGCCCCGATAGTGGCAGAGGGTGATAGGACGCTCGAGGCAGAGATAGAGCGACGGGTCGCCGTGGAGGTTGCCGCCGCTAAAGCGGAGATGGAGGCCCAGGTGGCCCAAGCAAAAGCTGAAATTAGGTCCGATGATGAAGCCGAGCAAAAGCTCGAGCCCTTTGAGGCTCGAATTACGGGCAACTTCCGCGGCTGGAACGGCTCGACGGGGTTCGCACGCGATAACGGGCAGGTTTGGCGACAGCGTCATGGCAGTAGTTATCGTCATACTAGCGGTGATAATCGGGTGAAGTTTGATACCAATTGGCTGGGTATGTGGGAGATGACCGTGGTTTCTTCTGGGCGTACTGCGGTGGTTAAGCGCCTAGACTGACACCTCAAAGTGTCAAAATTACCGTCTAAATGGGGTTGTCCTGCAAAAGTTCCGTTCTCTGTTTGTAATTATTTCACAAATTAACCCCACCCCCTGACATAAGACGGTCACATTTGATTAACTCTGCGCCATTGACTGCCAGTCGAGGCGGTTGGAGCGCTCATCACTTTTGGAAAACAATGAGGTTTAAAATGAAGTCACTGAATAAACGGCACCTAAGCCTTGCAGTGTCTGCAGCTCTGAGCTCCACTCTTGCGAGTGGCTTTGCTTTTGCGCAGGAAGAGAATCTTGAGGAAGTATTGGTAACCGGTACGCGTATTGCGACCGATGACGGTTTTGGTGCGACTAGCCCAGTTACCGTTGTAACGGCAGAAAACATTGCCAACCTAGGTTTCGTGAACATCGAACAAGTGCTCAACAGCCTGCCTTCGATTGAAACCAGCCAAAACGCTAACATTTCAAACGGTTCTACCGGTACCGCATCGGTTGACTTGCGCGGCATCGGCACAAACCGTACGCTGGTGCTGGTCAACGGTCGTCGTATGACGGCTGGTGGCGCTGAAACACAAGCACCTGATATCTCGCAAATTCCAACTATCGCTCTTGAGCGCGTTGACGTTTTGACCGGTGGTGCATCGGCTACCTACGGTGCTGACGCGGTTGCTGGTGTTGTTAACTTTGTGACTCGTCGCATGAACGGCGTTGAGATCCGTGCGGGCTGGAGTGGCTACCGTCACGATAACGACGACAGCTATTCGCAAGACCTGTTGGATGCACGTGGCTTCGCTTATCCTTCGGCTACCGAAGGCCCCGACGGTCAGAACGATCAGATTGATATCGCCATGGGTTCTGACTTTGCCGACGGCAAAGGTAACGCCACATTCTACGCCACTTGGCGTGAGCAAGAAGAATTGCGTCAAGAAGCGCGCGATTACTCTTCGGGTGCCCTTAACCGTGGCGGTACCGGGGTAGGTGGATCGGCCAACGCGATTGTCCCCAACTACTTCTTGGCTCCCCTCACAGCTGATGGTGCAGGCCCTGGTGGTTATGATTACGCACAAGAGGAATTCGTCAGCTTGCAGCCCAACGGAGGCTTTACGCCCTACGATGGCTCCAACATCTATAACTATGCGCCTATCAACCACTTTTTGCGTCCGCTGACCCAGTGGAACGCTGGTGCGTTTATTGATTATCAAATCAATGATCACTTCACACCTTACGCCGAAGTGATGGTGTCCAGCGCTCAAACACGTGCGCAGATTGCTGAGTCAGGTACGTTCTTTGCCGAGACCTACTTCCTGAATCTGGATGACTTCCCTGATGCGTTCGCAGCATCAATCGATGCACTCTACCCCAATCGCACCAGCGATGAGTTTGGTATTTACGTGGGTAAGCGTAACGTTGAGGGTGGTCCACGCTCCAACAACTTCTCAAACGACGGCATGCGTATCGTTGTTGGTACTAAGGGCGAGATTAACGACCAGTGGTCGTATGATGTGAGCTACCTTTACGCCCAAACGCGTCAGACGTCTACGTACATCAACGACTTCTTCGCGCCCAACATTACGGCGGTTCTAAACGCTGATGCCTGTGACAACGGCTGTCCAGGATATTCTGTCTTCACACCAAACGGTGTAACGTCTGCTCAGGCTGACTCACTAACCGGTACGGGTATGTTGAGCTCACAGAGCACCACCGAGGTAATCAACGGTTATGTTACCGGTGAATTGTTCTCTATTGGTAATGCCGACCCAATCCAAGTCGTTGTGGGTTATGAATGGCGTGGCGAAGACTTCGACCGTACTTCTGACACCGTTTTCGCGGAAGGTCAGTTGTTAGGTCAGGGTGGCCCGACTCCATCATTAGGCGGTGGATTCAGCGTAACGGAATTCTTCGGCGAGGCTAATATTCCTCTGATGGAAGGCTTAGTCGCTGACGTGGCCTATCGTTATTCGGACTACAGCACCGTAGGCGGACAAGACACATACCGTTTGGTTTGGATTGGCAGCCTATTGAAATGGCGCGTATCCGTGCTGGCTATAACCGTGCGGTCCGTGCGCCTAACGTTTCAGAGCTGTTCTCTGTGAACAACCTGGGCCTATGGGGTGGCGTGGATCCTTGCGCTACTGCAACACCCGAGTACTCGCCTGAGCAGTGTGCCCGCACTGGCGTAAGCGCGGCTCAATACGGCAATATCGTTGCCAGCCCTGCGAACCAGTACAACCAGATCTCTGGTGGTAACGTGAACCTCGACGTTGAGGAAGCGGACACCATCACTATTGGTCTGGTATTGGATCCCATGGAAAACCTGACGATCTCTATTGACTACTGGAATATCGAGATTGAAAACACCATCGCGACGGTAGGTGCAGAGAACATCATCCGTCAGTGTGCTGAAAACGGTAACCTTTGTAATTCAGTGAATCGCTCAGGTTCTGGCTCATTGTGGCAGGGCGAAACAGGCTACGTGTTTAACGGTCTCCAGAATATTGGTACCGGCGTAACCTCGGGTGTGGATGTAGCCGCTTCTTGGATGATGGACGCCATGGGTGGTACCTTCGATGTGAGGCTCGCTGGAACATACTTAACCGAGTGGGAGATTGAAATCCTACCTGGCGAGGCGTTTGACTGTGTTGGTTTAATCAGCACCCGCTGCTACCCTAAGCCTGAGTGGCGTCACACGATGACAGCGACCTACGACAGCAACGAGTGGTGGGCGGTAACAGCTCGCTGGCGTTATTTTGATGGCGTCGACTATGATGGTGCCTTGACTAGCACTCGCTCGCCTGGTGCCGACGAGATCGCTCAAGACAACCTTTCTGGTTCAGAGAGCTATCTCGACTTGAACGCGACGTTCCGCTTCATGGGTGACTCTGAACTGTTGGTTGGTGTCAACAACGTGCTTGACGAAGCTCCGCCGCTTGTGGGTGGTACCCTGTCTTCGAACGCCAACGCAGTTGCTGGCTTCTACGACACGCTAGGTCAGTACCTGTTTGCACAGGCAACTTTCCGCTTCTAAGCGGTTAAGCCTGGCAGCAGTCGCTGCTACATGAAGAGCGGGCCCACGGGCCCGCTTTTTTTGGCTTTAATTTGAAGCTTAGAAATTCGTGCCTGCTGGCCAGTCGCATGTGACCGCTGTAAACCACCTATTAGCCAGGCGTGTTTACAAAATCGATCCAGCCGGTAAAGATCATCTTTTCATGAGTCTCCGATACCACCCCGTGATGCATATGGGTCATATCGCTGGGCCAAATAAGCAATTTGCCCGCCTCGCACTCTGTGACCACATCTTGGTGGGGAAAGGCGGTGCCGCCCCCTGGTGTATTGGTAAGGTAGAGCATCCAAACCAAAGCACGATGACAGTATTCCAGCCGGTCGCGTTCACAGTGAATCGCGGGGTAGCCGCCCCCTACGGGATACCACTGGATATTAGCGTGCTGAGATAACCATAATGGCCCTAAACCGTCGGCACCCACATCATAGTAATACCGTTTGAGGTAAGTTTTTACGTTGTCCAGAAGCTGATCGAAGAAGTCACTAAACTGACCATACATCTTGATTGGGATAGTGAGATCCAAGGAGTTCTTCATGCTTTTATCAACGCGCGGAACCTCCCCAAGCCGTCCTGGCTGCGCCAAATGCCGATTGGCCTCAAAAAACGCTTTGATTTGCTCGCAGACAGCTACGTCAATCGGGTACGTTTCAATAAACGTTTTGCTCGCCATAACTGTCTCGCTCTAAGGGTGTGACTGCGGCCGCCCATTATGTCTGGGGTTGATATCTGCCTTCAATCGGTATGACTGGACATGATCGCGTGCCATCGGGCCACAATTTGCCGTTGCGCGTATTGTAAAGAAACCTTTTCAAGCACGTAGTGGCCACGTAGCATCGCCAATATCACACGTTTTCCTGCCATCGTCCTTGTGCCACGCTATGCCATCCTACCAGCAAACCATGAACGCTTATTCTTCAGCACGTGCCGATTCACTGGCGCGGCCAAGGGATGCTACGGCTGCCTTCAATTTGGCTTGGTGGAGCGCGCGGGTGGGAAAATTTACCGACGCCATTGCGGCCTATGAGCGCGCCATTTCTCTGGGGCTTACCGGGCCCGAGGAGGCAATGGTCAACATTAGCTCCCTATATTCTGAGCGCCTCGGCGACGCTGCCTTGGCACTGACATGGCTAGAACGAGCCCTTGCCGCTAATGCTGGGTTCTACCCCGCTTTATTCAACCGTGCGCATCTTGCGGAGCAATTGGGCGATCGCGAAACGGCCGTTGATTATTTTATCCGAGCAAGCCGTGCTAAACCGGCTGACCCGTTGGCGTTGACCCGCCTTGTGGAGGCGATGCCCGAGTTACGTAACGACGATCCTTATGTTGCTCAGTTGCGACGCTTTTGGGGTGCCAGCCCAGACCCCGATGTTTTCTACGCACTCGCCAAGGTTGAGGAGCGCCTGGGAAATACCGATGCCGCATGGCGTGCGTTACAAAAGGCTAATGAGCGGGACGCCCAAGGTCATCCACCTTGGGTGGATGGGCAGATGCGTGTGCGTTACCAGGAGTTGCTAACACGACCACTACCGACACCTCATCAGGTCTCTGATAGAAACGCCCCCGTTTTTATCGTGGGTATGTTCCGCACGGGTTCCACGCTCTTGGAGCAGTTACTTGCCGCGCACTCACGTTTTTTCCCGCTCGGTGAGTCTGAGTTTTGGCCACGTGCTATTGCGCGGGCAGGGGGCTCAATGATCGGCCCAGCGCCGGCGATCGATGCGACCGACGCCTCCGTATTAGGCAAGGACTTTTACGCGCATCTGCTTGAGCGCGGTGTACCCTCTGACTACCGGGTTACCGACAAGCGCCCCGACAATATTTACCACCTGCCATTGATTGCAGCAGCGCTACCAGAGGCTCGCTTTATTATCACCGAGCGCGACTGGCGCGATACGCTATTGTCGGTTTGGGCCACCCGGCTGCACCCACAGCATGGTTACGCAACGAAACTTGCGGATATTCGCGCGCAACTACAAAGCTGTAGAAACCTTGCCGATACTTGGTGTGACCAACATTCCGAGCGATTTTATCGGTTTAGTTACGAGGCCCTGCTGGCCAACCCCGAGGCCTACATGCGCCAGCTATTGTCGTGGCTCGGCGAGCCTTGGGAGGCTAACTGCTTGTCCTTCCACCAGCTTCAGAATCCAGTGCGTACCGCGAGCGTGTGGCAGGTGCGTGAGCCTCTCACGCTAACGCGGCAGCAACGCTGGAGGCGTTACGAAACGCACTTACGCAATGTGTTGGGTAGCGCAATTGACGAGGAAGCGCCCTAGGCCTTTCCCGCGTACTTGTTACAGGCTGCCCCGTTCGTAAGCCACCTGCACCTCACCCAGGGAAAGTGGTTTGATCTTTGAGGCGTTGCCCGCGGTGCCAAAGGACTCGTAGCGTGCAATGCAGATATCACGCATGGCTGTAAGGCTCGCTGTAAAATATTTACGCGGGTCAAACTCTGCCGGGTGTTGGGCTAGAAAGCGGCGAACAGCGCCGGTCGAAGCCAAGCGCAAGTCGGTGTCGATGTTGACCTTGCGAACGCCATGTTTAATACCTTCCACCACTTGCTCTACGGGTACGCCATAAGTTTCGGGAATTTCACCACCAAACTCATTAATAATGGCTAACCAGTCCTGAGGCACTGCCGAAGAACCGTGCATCACCAAATGGGTGTTCGGGATGCGTTCATGAATGGCTTTGATACGGTCGATGGCGAGAATATCGCCGGTAGGTGGCCGGGTAAATTTGTACGCACCGTGACTTGTGCCACAGGCAATGGCAAGCGCGTCTACACCGGTGTCAGCTACAAACTGGGCGGCTTCTTCTGGGTCGGTAAGCATTTGGTCGTGGGTTAGCTTGCCGGCGGCGCCAATCCCGTCCTCTTCACCGGCTTCGCCTGTCTCCAAAGAGCCAAGACAGCCAATTTCACCTTCAACCGACACACCGCAAGCGTGGGCCATTTCAACAACCGATCGCGTTACCCGCGCGTTGTATTCGTAGTCCATGGGTGTTTTGCCGTCTTCGCCCAATGAGCCATCCATCATTACTGAACTAAAACCCAGCTGAATGGAGCGCTGGCAAACCGCCGGCGAGGTACCGTGGTCTTGGTGAACTACAATAGGAATGTGAGGAAACTCGGTCACCGCCGCTTCCATTAATGCACGCAGAAATGGCGCGCCCGCGTATTTTCGTGCGCCAGCACTCGCTTGCATAATGACAGGCGAGTCGGTTGCATCGGCTGCTTCCATAATGGCGCGGGTTTGCTCCAGGTTATTTACATTAAAGGCGGGCACCCCGTAGCCGTGTTCCGCGGCATGATCGAGCAACTGTCTTAAACTTACGATGGCCATTGCACATCTCCAATTTTTACATCGCGCTTGATAAGCGCGGACATTATGGGCAAGTAATGCTGTGAGCTGAGTGAACGATGCTTACGTTTACTCGCTGCGGGTTTCAAGTATCGCAACCGCGGGTAGCGTTTTGCCTTCAACGTATTCAAGGAACGCGCCCCCACCCGTTGAGATGTATGAAACCTGATTTGTAATCTCAAACTTATCAATAGCCGCCAGTGTATCGCCGCCGCCCGCTAGAGAAAATGCTTGGCTCTCAGCAACCGCTTTCGCTACTGCTTGGGTACCTGCTGCAAAAGCGTCAAATTCGAACACGCCAACCGGCCCGTTCCACAAAATAGAGCCAGCTGCGTGTAGTGTGTCTGCAATCGCTTGTGCTGAATGGGGGCCAATATCCAGAATCAAATCGTACGCAGCCACCTCAGCTGCTAGCTTAATGCTTGCCTCCGCGTCGCTGCTGAATTGCTTGGCAACGACCACGTCGATGGGTAGCGGTATGTTGGTCTTGTCCATCAGTGCCCGCGCCGTTGGAATGAGGTCGTGCTCGCACAGCGACACCCCCACCGGATAACCGGCAGCCGCCAAAAAGGTATTGGCAATGCCACCACCCACCACAAGGTTGTCGCATTTCTCCGCCAGCTCCTCGAGCACATCAAGTTTGGTTGATACTTTTGACCCGCCCACTATCGCCAGCAGGGGTCTAGCCGGTGCCGCCAATGCGCGCTTAAGTGCCTCAAGTTCGGCAGCGAGTAAGGGCCCCGCGCAGGCAACCGGGGCAAACTTGGCAACTCCATGAGTCGACGCTTGAGCGCGATGTGCGGTACCAAAGGCGTCCATAACAAAGACATCGCACAGCTGGGCATATTGTTGGGCAAGGCCATCGTCGTTGCTCTTCTCGCCCGCATTGAAGCGGACATTTTCTAGTAGCGCTACGTGGCCTGGCCTAATATCAGCAGCAGCCCACTCACGAATAACCGGTACGTCAATGCCCAGCAACTCGGCCAGCCTTGTGGCAACCGGTGCCATGCTGAACGCCTCGGAAAACTCTCCTTCTGTCGGTCGACCCAGGTGCGACATGAGTAGTACACCCGCCCCGGCCTCCAAGGCTTGTTGAATGCTGGGTACGGCGGCGACGAGGCGGGCGTCGCTGCTTACCTTGCCATTGTTTAGTGGCACATTGAGGTCTTCGCGAATCAGTACGCGTTTGCCATTGAGGGCCAGGTCGGTCATGAGTTTCATAGGAGCTCCCGAAAGGTCACTGATGGGATGTAGAGGCGCGCAGCGCGCCAATCCGTAGCGCAATGTCGATCAACCGATTGGCGTAAGCCCACTCGTTGTCAAACCAAATCAGCACCTTCACAAGGCGATTGCCACTGACTTGGGTTTGGCTCGCATCCACCACACTCGAGCAGGTTTCACCATTGAAGTCGCAGGACGCCAACGGCGCCGTGGTAAAGCCTAAAACGCCGGCTAGCTCATGATGGGCCGCTTTTGCCAACGCGTCATTCACGGCTTTGGCCGTGCAGTCGCGCTGGGTGTAAACCGTGACATCCATGGCGGATACATTAAGGGTGGGGACACGTAACGCATGGGCGGTGAGTTTGCCTTCCAGCTGCGGCAAGATCCGCGGCACGCCTATGGCAAGCCCAGTATCAACAGGAATAATTGATTGAAAAGCCGCTCGAGTCTTGCGCAGATCGGTGTTGTGGTAGGCGTCCAGGACCGGCTGGTCATTCATGGCCGAGTGCACGGTGGTAACTGTGCCAGCCTCAATACCAAAGCAGTCATCAAGCACTTTAAGCGCTGGGATCAGGGCGTTAGTGGTACACGAGCCCGCCGATATAATCTGGTGACTCGCCGTAAGTTGATTGTCGTTAACACCCCACACCACGGTGAGATCTACGTCAGCCTCGGCGGGTTGCGAAAATAACACGTGCCTCGCACCGGCTTGTACATGAAGCTCAGCGGTCGCTCGGTCACTGAACGCACCTGTGCACTCCAACACGGTATCCACTGACAAACTATCCCAGGGCAGGGTGTCGATGGTGTCGTTGTTATAAATAGCGATATTTTTGTTGCTCAGTGCCGCGTTATTAACGCACATGCCGTCGGGACTGGGTTCAAGGCTGCCTGCAAAACGGCCATGAGTAGAATCAAAGCGCGCCAGATGTATGGCGGTATCGCGATCGGCGCGCTCGTTTATAGCAACCAGATCCAACGCCGCGAGCGCGTCTGGGCGTTGAGCCCAAACCCGAAACGCCGTTCGGCCTATTCGACCAAAGCCATTAATTGCTAGCCGCTGAGTCATTGTTAGATGTTGAGAGTAAGCCGCTGAATTAGTCGAGGATGACGTCCTCGACCGCAGCCACTACGTTGTCGACCGTAAATCCGTACTCCTGCAGTAACACGTTGCCCGGTGCTGACTCGCCAAAGGTGGTCATGCCGACGACGCGGCCATCGAGGCCAACAAATTTGTACCAGTAGTCGGCATGGGCCGCTTCAACGGCGACGCGCGCCAGAATATGACTGGGTAAAACCGCCTCACGGTATTGGGCGTCCTGCGCGCAGAATCGCTCTGGGCAGGGCATGGAAACCACGCGCACGCCGCGGCCCTGCTCGGCCATGTGGGCCGCGGCCTGCGACGCAAGGGCGACTTCGGAGCCTGTGGCAAGAATAATGGCATCAAGGTCGCCCACTTCCTGAACCAAGACATAGCCACCGCGCTCAATTTCTTCCAGTACTTCACCGGCACGGTACTGATGAGGCAATGTCTGACGTGAGAAAATCAGTGCGGTTGGGCCGTTCTCGCGCATGACGGCCATTTTCCAGGCAACGGCTGTTTCCACCGTGTCACAGGGACGCCAGGTCTCGAGGTTGGGCGTGCTGCGTAGCGAGGTCAGTTGCTCCACCGGCTGATGGGTTGGGCCGTCCTCACCCAGACCAATGGAATCGTGGGTGTACACAAAAATTGAACGCTGCTTCATGAGCGCCGCCATGCGCACTGCGTTGCGAGCGTATTCCATAAAGATGAGGAAGGTTGCACCATAAGGAATAAAGCCACGGTGCAAGGCGATGCCGTTCATGATGGCGGACATGCCAAATTCACGCACGCCATAATAGATGTAGTTGCCCGAGGCATCCGCGTTTGATACGCCCTGAGAACCTTGCCACAGGGTGAGATTTGACCCCGCCAGATCCGCTGAACCCCCTAACATCTCGGGTAGCAACGGGCCCAGTGCGTTTAACGTCTGCTGCGAGGCTTTGCGCGAGGCAACGTCGGCGGCTGTCTCGGCGCACAGCGCAATGTAGTTATCGATCTCTTGCTCAAAATTGGGGGTAGTGCACCGCTCACGCGACGGGCAAATTCTTCGGCTAAGGCGGGGTGCTCTTCGGCGTAGGCGGCAAGCATGTCTTTCCAGCCAGCCTCCGCTTTTTCCCCCGCGGCGGTCGCATCCCAGTTCGCGTAAATCGTGTCGGGAATTTCAAACGGGCCATAGCCCCAGCCCAACGATTCTCTTGTCGCTGCCACCTCGGCCTCTCCGAGTGGGGCTCCGTGACATGACTCGGTGCCCTGTTTGCCGGGAGAGCCCTTGCCAATCACGGTTTTACAGCAAATGAGTGTTGGCCGGGCCGTATCGGCTTTGGCAGCGGTTATGGCGCTATTGATAGCGTCAGCATTGTGGCCATCGACACCGGCAATAACCTGCCAGCCATAGCTTTCAAAGCGCTTGGGTGTGTCGTCGGTAAACCAACCTTCCACTTCGCCGTCAATGGAAATGCCGTTGTCATCATAAAAAGCAACCAGCTTACCCAGTCCCAGCGTCCCCGCCAGTGAACATACCTCGTGGGAGATACCTTCCATAAGGCAGCCGTCACCCAAGAAGACCCAGGTGCGGTGATCAACAACCGTGTGTCCGTCGCGATTGAATTGGCCTGCAAGTACCTTTTCTGCCAGGGCCATACCCACGGCGTTTGCAATACCTTGGCCCAAGGGACCGGTTGTGGTCTCGACACCTGGTGCATAGCCATATTCAGGATGGCCCGCTGTTTTACTGTGCAGCTGGCGGAAATTGCGTAGGTCGTCGATACTCAGGTCATAGCCTGTTAGATGTAGCAGGCTGTAAATCAACATAGAACCGTGGCCGTTACTTAATACAAAACGATCGCGATCTGGCCAGTCGGGATTGCTGGGGTTGTGTTTTAAGTGGTCGTTCCAGAGGACTTCGGCAATGTCGGCCATGCCCATGGGAGCACCCGGGTGGCCGCTGTTAGCTGCCTGGACGGCATCCATACTGAGCGCGCGGATGGCGTTGGCGAGTTCGATTCGGGAAGACATGTGGGCTCCGGCAGGTAGGACGACAATTGGGAATGCGCATTGTCGTTTAAGCGGCGCCCACTCGCAAACCCGAATGCAGTAACAATGGCGCACAATGACGAATTAATCACCAGCACGTATGATGCGTGCACACACATGTCGAACGTTTGTTATGCCCGAAACTTACATAAAGCGTATTCTGAACGCCCGTGTCTACGACGTGGCGCGCGAAACCCCCTTGGAGCACGCTCCGCTGTTATCTAAGCGATTGGGTAACGAGGCTTGGTTTAAGCGAGAAGATTTACAGCCGGTGTTTTCTTTTAAATGCCGCGGTGCGTACAACAAGTTGATTAACCTGAGCGATGAAGCGCGGGCTAAGGGTGTGGTTGCCGCGTCAGCGGGCAATCACGCTCAGGGGGTTGCCCTTGGTGCGCAGAGGTTAGGGGTAAAAGCCACCATCGTTATGCCCATCACTACGCCTACGATCAAAGTGGATGCGGTACGCAGTCGCGGTGCCAGTGTGCTGTTGCATGGCGACACCTTTGACGAGGCGGCGGCAAAAGCCAGGCAGCTAGTCGAAGAAAAAGGCATGACGTTTCTGCACCCATTTGACGACCCCGATGTTATTGCCGGTCAAGGCACGGTGGCTATGGAAATGGCACACCAGGCGCCCGCTCCCTTCGATTATGTCTTTATCTGTTGTGGCGGGGGTGGGCTATTAGCCGGTATGGCGGCTTATTTGCGCTATGTTTGGCCAACCACAAAAATTATTGGCGTGGAGCCCGAAGATGCCGCCTGCGCACGCGCGGCGTTAGACAAAAACCGGCGAGTTACCCTAAAAGAAGTGGGTTTATTTGCCGATGGTTGCGCAGTAGCGCAGGTGGGTAAAGAGACCTTCAGAATTATCCGTCAGACCGTAGACGACATTATTACCGTGTCTACTGACGAGATATGTGCCGCGGTTAAAGATATTTTTGAAGATACGCGTGCCATTGCCGAGCCCGCTGGCGCACTGGCGGTGGCGGGAATGAAGAAGTACACCGACGCACACGCAATCAGCGGTGCACGGATGGCGGCGACAGTCAGTGGCGCAAATACCAACTTTGATCGCTTGCGCTATATTTCTGAACGTACCGAAATTGGTGAGCAGCGCGAGGCGGTGCTCAGCGTGACGATCCCCGAGCGCCCGGGCGCGTTTCGCAAATTCTGTGCGGCACTGGGTAAACGAAACATCACCGAATTTAACTATCGTTACGCCGACCGACAGCAGGCGCGGGTTTTTGTGGGTTTGAGTGTCACCCCGGGTGGGCAAGATTTGCCGGCACTATGCAAAAAGCTCGCGGCGCAGGGGTACGCCCTTGATGATCTCACCAATAACGAAACGGCCAAGTTGCATATTCGTCACATGGTGGGCGGCCCGGCGGCGGCGTCTTTGGGCGAGGAGTTGGTGTTTCGCGTTGAATTCCCCGAGCGTCCGGGTGCACTGTTACGCTTCCTCGATGCACTGGGCACCGAATTTGATATCTCACTGTTTCACTACCGTAACCATGGGGCGGCATTTGGGCGAATTTTGGTGGGCTTTAATGTCCAGCAAAACCGTCGATCGGCACTACGGTCTGCCCTAGCCTCGGTGGGTTATCGTTACTGGGAAGAGACCGACAACCCTGCCTACAGGACCTATTTGGGTCCAAGCGCCGTTTCTTAGCGCTTTAAAACCACTTTTTTGTTGACAAATTACCAAAATTAGTTAACTTAGTCGGTTCCTGCGCAGAATAGATCACCCAAAAGCAGGAAATTTTTAGTAAAAATTACCGCGAAAGGTGCACGTGTCGTCGTCCGAAGAGACCTATGAACAAACCCAAAAACAAAAAACCTGATTTCATGTGGATACTTGCCATTGTGGTTGCACTGGGTGTTGCATCGACCCAGCTGATGGGCAATGAGTCGGCGCCCCGTATGGCACCGCAGCAGGCGGGCATTATTGCGCGCTAATCAGCGACTCACTCCATACTTCCTGTTTCGTTAACTAAAATACCGTAATACCTTGTTCCGACGCGAATGCCTGAAGTCTTTGATCGTGGGCTTCGTTGGGAACGTGACTAATCAATTGGCAGTGAAAGCCAATGCCTACACTGCAAGTGGCGCTGCTGGCGAGAAAACGATCGTAAAAGCCGCCACCGTAGCCCAATCGGAAACCACGTGCATCGCATGCCAGCAACGGCACTAGCGTCATATCAATTGCAGAGTGGCAAATAGTAGGCGCTTGGGCACAGGGCTCGCGGGTGCCAAATGCACTGTGTTCTAGTATTTCACCGGGCGACCAGCGGTGAAACGTCAGTTCACGCTTGTCAGCTACTCTTGGGTACACAACAATCTTGCCCTGCTCTCTGGCCAGTCTATCAATGACCTCGGTATTTATTTCTGACCCAAAGGACATAAAGTTGGCGATGGTATGCGAGGCGATCCAGACGTCGCTCAGTGCCAATTTTTGAGCAAGCTCGTGTGCTGCGTGTTCGCGACTGTCCGCATCGACCGAGGCTCGGCGGCGCTTCATGCGGGCACGTAATTCATCCTTGGCTTTGGCGGCGCACTCGCTTGGCGGCTGCATTACGGCAAAAAACTCCCTGAAAACGCGGGCAAAAGGCCCCAACGCACCGCTGACAGTTTCGCCCTTGAACCCTAGGGCTCAAGGTGGTGACCGCCGCGCTACATCAGGCTTTCCGGTCTAGCCGGACCTGCACAACAGCAGCGTTCGGTGGTCCCCGGGTGTTGCATTATCGGCTCGAGGACTGACTGTCTGGCGAGTGCGCCAGGGTTGTAACAATTATAAAGGAATGTGATCAGTTGATTTCCAGTTGCCTTAACTGGTAAAGGGCTTCATCGAGCTGGCTGGTTAACCCCTTGATGCGATCTTCATGCCCGTCTAGTTGTTGCGGCGCATCGCCGCCGCGTAAACTGAGCAGGTCGTAACTCAAATTGAGTGCTGCCATGATGGCAACGCGCTCGAGCCCTATGACTTTGCCGGTAGCACGGATGTCGCGCATTTGTTGATCGAGGTGTTTGGCCGCCGCAGTAAGCGCCTGCTCCTGCTCTGGTGGGCAGGCCACTTGGTATTCCTTATCGAGGATTTCTACGGTTACTGTTGGTGCGCGACTCATTGCCCGCCTTCAATACGCCTTAGGCGCTCAAGGGTGTTGTTGACATGGTTTTCAGCCTGACGTTGGCGCTCGAGCAGTTCCTTGCGTTCGCGCTGAAGTTCAGCCGCGCGCAATTTGAGCTGTCGATTCTCTCGATTGAGCTCTCGGCTCAGTTCGATGAGGTCGGCAACCTTGGCTTCAAGGGCTTGGATGAGTTTCTCGGCCACGGCAGTTACACTGATGCGTTAGTATCGCTTCACTATAGGGTTGCCCCGCATGTGGGTCAATGCTTTGGGCGTTTGCTGTGCAGAAAACCCTTTACGATTCAGTACAGTGGCGCGCAAAGCGAAGAGTATTTCTGACTAACTGATTTTAGAGCTTCATAGGAGGCGCGAGTGCTCGTAGATTCTTTAGGTGACTACGAAGATATGCCCAACTGGGACGAGTCTGCCGATGTGCTTTTTGGTGCCGGTCTGACGCTCAATCCCTCTGAGCTTCACGGTGGCGTGGTGGGCATGCTTGCTGCTGCCTTTAACCCAAAAACGCCGGAGCAAGCCGATACCGCGTTGTCGCTACTGGAGAAGGCTCTCGCTGTCGATTTGCAAGGTGAGGTGGCCGATTTTGTTCAACGTTTAATCGCCGCCACCCGATCTGCTATAACCGACGTTGATTTTGCGTTTCGGCCGTTGTTACCCGATGACGACGACCCCATTGAGCAGCGACTGTTGTCACTGGGTCGGTGGGCCAGCGGCTTTCTAACCGGGTTCACTCAGGCGGTGTCTGTGCATCAGTCAGGCGATGATGTTATTGCACCCACGGCGGCGGAGATACTCAAAGACCTGGCGGCTATTGCCCAAATAGATGCCGCGGAAGAGGACACAGAAGAAGCAGAGCGCGAGCTCGAAGAGCTGATTGAATATGTGCGGGTTGCCGCCATTAATGTGGTGCATGATGCACTCGATAACGACCAAGGTTGAGGACTAGACGGTGAAAATAAGCAAGAGCGAGTACGCACGTCGGCGGAAAAATTTAATGTCCATGATGGACAGCAACAGCATCGCGCTGATACCTGCGGCACATGAGTGCACGCGTAGCAGAGATACGGAGTACCCGTTTCGACAAGACAGTGACTTCTTGTATTTAACTGGCTTCAACGAACCCGACGCTGTGTTGGTTTTGGTGCCCGGTCGACGCCAGGGACAAGTGATTTTGTTCTGTCGTGATCGCGACCCCGAGATGGAGCTGTGGAATGGCTATCGGGCAGGCCCCGAAGGTGCAGTAACTACCTTTGGCATGGACGACGCCTTTCCCATCGATGACGTCGACGACATTTTGCCTGGGTTACTCGAGGGTAGGCAGCAAATCTATTACTCCATGGGGCATAACGACAGCTTTGATCGGCGCGTCATGGGCTGGGTTAACCAAATTCGTTCCCAGGTTCGAACCGGTGCTAAACCGCCGGGAGACTTTACTGATTTAGCCTTTGTATTGCATGAGCAGCGGCTTTTCAAAAGCGCCGCCGAGCTGCGCATTATGCGCAAGGCGGGCGACATTTCCGCCGAGGCGCACGTGCAAGCTATGCGTGAGTGCAAGCCTGGGCGCTACGAGTACCACTTGGAGGGCGCGATTGCCCGAACCTTTGCCGAGTACGGTGCGCGTTACCCGGCCTATAACAGTATTGTTGGCGGTGGGGCTAACGCCTGCGTGCTGCATTACACCGAGAACCACGACAAGCTCAACGAGGGTGATTTGGTCCTTATTGATGCCGGTTGTGAGTACGAGGGTTACGCCGCCGATATTACCCGTACCTTCCCCGTCAATGGCAAGTTCAGCCCCGAGCAGCGGGCGCTTTACGATGTTGTGCTCAAGGCACAGCTTGCCGCCATTAATAAGGTTAAACCCGGAAATACCTGGAATCAGCCCCATGACGTTACAGTTAAAGAGATAACCCGAGGGCTCATTAAGCTTGGTCTACTCAGGGGTGACGAGAAGCGGCTCATTAAATCTGAAGCTTATCGAGATTTTTACATGCACCGAGCGGGTCACTGGCTGGGCATGGATGTGCACGATGTGGGCGATTATCGCGTTGATGGCAAATGGCGTCAGCTTGAGCCCGGCATGGTGCTAACTATTGAGCCTGGTATCTACGTCTCGCCCAATAACACCAAGGTTGCCAAAAAGTGGCGTGGTATTGGCGTGCGGATTGAAGACGATGTTGCCGTGACCGCCGACGGTTGTGAGGTACTGACCGCCGGGGTGCCCAAAACTGCTGACGCTATCGAAGCGTTAATGGCGCGTTAATTCCATGACGATGCGCGTTCTGATTATTGGTGGCGGAATGGTGGGCTTGAGCTTTGGCCTAACCATTCGCCACGCTTTGCCAGACGCGCAGATAACCATTTTAGAGGCTAAACCCCTGCCCACGGGAACGCCTGATCCGCTCGACAGTCGAGCTTCGGCGCTCAATCTCGCGAGCCAATCGATCCTGTCAGGCCTGGGTGTTTGGGATGAATTGACCCAACAGGCGGGAGAAATTTGTCAGATTCACGTATCCAATCAGTCGCGCTTTGGTAGTGCAATGATCGACTGCAGCGACGTGCACGCGGACCGCTTAGGTTACGTTGTTGAAAATCATCACATTGGGCGCACCCTAAAACAAAAAGCGGACCAGGTGGCTGTACAGGTGCAGGCCCCTGCCGAGGTCAAGGCCTTGGACCGTCAAGGCGAATGCCCCGCAGTGATTATGGCTGATGGTCAGCGGCGCGAGGCCGACCTGGTGGTGGTAGCCGATGGTAGTCAGTCATTGCTTAGAGATCAGTTGGGTATTAGCTGCGAATGGCGCAAGACTGGCCAGTGCGCGGTTGTGGCGAATGTGAATTTTGTCGGCGAGCAACAGGGCATTGCTTTCGAGCGTTTTACGGCCCACGGCCCTATTGCCGTGTTGCCTCTCGCTAACACAACACCCAATCAGCAGCGCTTTAACGTGGTGTGGTCCATGACTTTGGATGCGGCTAAGGCGCTTGAGCACCAATCAGACGCGCTGTTCCTTGAGGCATTTCAGCGGGCCTTTGGCTGGCGCCTGGGAAGAGCGCTGCAGGTTGGGCGGCGCAATTTGTGGCCTCTCGATCGGGTGATGGTGCGTGAGCAGAGCCGCGGCGGTTTTTTGATTGCCGGTAACGCGGCTCATGGTTTGCATCCGGTTGCCGGGCAAGGTTTGAATCTATCACTGCGTGATGCGGCAACCTTGGGTGCAACCTTGCACAGTGCCCGGTTTGCAAGTCAGGCACCTTCTCTCAGTGCTACTCATATCGCTATGGGTGGGGCTGCGTTGATGGCTTCGTCGGCGCGATCCGCAAGCGCTCATCAGCCATTATCCATGGCCACGGCACTGGCGGCTTACGAACAAACGGTGGCTCGTGATCAGGCGCAGATTGTGGATGCAACCGATTTACTGTCAACGCTGTTCAATCGTCGCGGTGTGTTGTTGGATCTGCCGCGCGATGCGGCGTTGAGTGCACTTGATTTGATCAAACCCCTGCGCCGCGATATTGCGCGCCGTGGCACAGGTCTTGATGCGCTGAGTAGGCACAGCTGGGACGATTTATTTGCTAGCGCGGCAGGCCATTCATGAAGGCTGCTTCTGCGCATCAGCACGCCGACGTCATTATTGCGGGTGCGGGCATAGCGGGTTTATCACTGGCAGCCGCTCTTGGACGCGCGGGCTTTAGCGTGCTGGTCCTCGAAGCGGCGAATGCACCCAAGGCGTTGACCACCAGTACCGACGGCCTCGATGGTTGGGACCCTCGGGTCAGTGCGCTAACACCGGCCTCACAAATTTTTCTCACCGAACTGGGGGTTTGGTCGCGGATCGAGCATCTTCGTGCTGGCCCCTACACGGACATGCGGGTCTGGGACGCCGATGGCACCGGGGAAATCCATTTTTCTGCCGCCGAGACCGGGGCGCCGCTGTTGGGAAGCATTGTCGAAAATCGCGTGACGGTGGCGGCGCTGTTAGATCAGTTAGCCGGTCATCCGGCTGTATCTTTGCAATGGGCGGATGCCATTGCTGAATTGGATACCCGCTCGCCCGATCAGGTTCAAGTAACGACGCAATCAGGGCGGCATTACACGACCGGGCTCTTGGTCGGTGCCGATGGTGCGCGCTCGTTTATACGCACTCAGCTGGGCTTTGCCACGCGCGAGTGGTCCTACGAACAGAAGGCTATTGTGGGTACCGTCGCGTTGGCATCGAGCCACAGACAGACCTGCTACCAAGCGTTTTTGAGTACCGGGCCTCTGGCGCTTCTGCCGTTGGCCCAGCCCGACCTCTGCTCTATCGTCTGGTCTCTTGACGAAACAATCGCTGACAAGGTTATTGGCTACTCCGATACGGATTTTGTCGCCGCCATGAATAACGCATTAGGCGCCAACGCACCAGAGGTCGTTGACTGCAGTCCGCGCGCTGCTTTTCCGCTGTATCAGTGTCACGCTGTCGACTACAGCGTTGCGCGGGTCGCCTTGGTGGCCGATGCCGCTCACGCTATTCACCCCTTGGCGGGGCAGGGTATCAACCTTGGGCTTGCGGATGTGCGGGTGCTTGCCGAGGAGCTGATCCGCGCTAATGAAACAGATATTGATTGGGGTGATAGGGCGGTCCTGCGCCGTTACCAGCGTCGTCGCAAAGGGGAAAATCTAGCCATGATGGCGGCAATGGAGGCGTTTAAACGCGGCTTTGGTAGCTCAGACCCCGTTGTGCGCGTGCTACGCAATTGGGGTCTGGCTTGGGTCGATGGCGCCGCCCCCATAAAACGCTGGCTGGCCAGTCAGGCCATTGCCTAGACCATATTTACTTGCCTAGCTATCGTCTCGGCATTATTTTATGGCACGGACTTCAGCGACCCCGAACCCTTGCTCAATCACCCTAAACAAGCCAATGTGGAGCCTTTTATGAGTAACAATCCCGCCGAACTAAAGTACGCCAAGAGCCACGAGTGGGCGCGACTCGAAGAGGACGGTACGGTAACCGTGGGCATTACCGAGCATGCCCAGGAAGCACTGGGTGATGTGGTTTATATTGAAACGCCATCTGTCGGTGATGCCATTGCCGGGGGTGACCAGGCGGGGGTTGTCGAATCCGTTAAGGCCGCGTCCGATATTTATGCGCCGATTTCTGGCGAGGTAATTGCCGTCAATGACGTGCTGGAAGACGCACCGGAGACCGTAAACAGTGATCCTTACAATGACGGCTGGTTTTTCAAGCTCAAGCCCGAGGACACCTCGGAGTTAGATGCATTGTTGAGTGCCGATGAGTACGCCACCCATTGTGAAGAGGAAGACTGACTCAGCGCTGTAAAAGCAGTGGCGTTATTCCCGAAGCGAAATAATCGGCCAGCCCCGGACTCTCGCCGTGGCGAGGAGCGTGGCGTCAGGATCCACCGCCACAGGACGCGCCACGTGCTCGAGCAGCGGTAAGTCGTTGTGGCTGTCGCTGTAGAAGAAGGCGTCCTCTAACGATACATTCTGGTCCTGGGCCCACTGGTGCAATCGTTCCACTTTGCCCTGCTGAAAACTTGGAGTTCCGGTCATTTCACCGGTGTATAGGCCATTCACTATCTCGGCCTCACAACCGAGTAGCGCTTTTACCCCGAGTCGGGTTGCTATTGGGCGAGTGACGACGGTGTTGGTGGCGGTAATAATTAGCAACTCATCTTGCTCTTGGCGATGACGATCGAGCAGCGCCAGGGCCTTTGGCAAGATCATTGGCTCGACCCATTGCTCCAGAAATTCCCGCTGTAGCGGTTCGACGTCGGCCACGGAAAGTCCGGCTATGGGCGATAAGGCAAATCGTAAATACGCGTAGATATCGAGGCTGCCTGCAGCATAATCGGCATAGAATTTGTCGTTTTGGCGGGCAAATTGCTCTGCATCTACGCGTCCCGAGGCGCACATGTATTCACCCCAGCGATGGTCAGAGTCGCCTTTTAGCAGGGTGTTATCCAGATCAAATATAGCAAGGGCCACAATTTACTCCCGATCAGGGCGAGCGAGACAGCTTTCTGCACACCGTCAGCGCGTTGTTCGCAAAAGTGTGAAAGAATATCGATCGAGATGCTGACAAGCCAGACTATTTGATGACAACAGGAGCGTGGGTTGGGCGTTTTAGATAAAGACCGGGTGATCGACACGGAGGGTTTTCGCCCTAATGTTGGTATTGTGATCACCAATGCGGACGGCCAATCACTTTGGGGGCGCCGACTTGGCGGCAAGGACTCTTGGCAATTTCCTCAGGGAGGTATTCATCGTAACGAGAGTCCCGAGGAGGCCATGTTCAGGGAGCTCGACGAAGAGGTGGGCCTGAGTGCCGATACGGTTGAAATTCTTGGCCAAACTCGCAGTTGGCATCGGTATCGCTTACCTGCCCGTTATATTCGTAAACACGAGCAGCCCGTCTGTGTGGGGCAAAAGCAAAAGTGGTTTCTACTGCGTTTAACTGCCCCCGATAGCGCGGTGCGCGTTGATGCCCACCCCGACCCCGAGTTTGATGGTTGGCGCTGGGTGAATTACTGGTACCCGCTCTCGGCGGTGGTTGATTTTAAACGTGAGGTTTACCGCAGCGCATTGACAGAACTGTTGCCCTTTATGCTGCCCAAGAAAAAGCGCCGGCGTTCGAACACATCATGATTGAAACGCTCCGAAAAATCGTTCAGCTCGTTAACGAAGCGGATACCTTAAACGATGCCGTGAACTTTATTGTGCGTGAAGTACGCAGTGCCATGGGCACGGACGTGTGTACTGTTTATCTGCGCGATCGCCACAACCAGCGCCTGGTTTTTCGGGCTACTGAGGGTTTGAACAAAGACAAGGTAGGTCAGTTTTCATTGGGACTTGACGAGGGTCTTGTGGGTTGGGTAGCAACCCGCGGCGAATTACTTAACCTCGACGACGCCATGCATCACCCCAGTTTCCAACTGGTACCTGGATTGGGGGAGGAAACCTTCAACAGCTTTATGGGCGCCCCCATTATTCATCAGCGCGACCTATTGGGTGTGCTGGTGGTCCAGCAGTCGGCGACGCGGCGCTTTAGCGACGACGAAGAAGCCTTTCTGATTACGGTATCAGCGCAACTTGCTGGCGTGATTGCTCACGCTGAGGTCACCGGCGCGGTTACACGCATTGACACCGACAAGGGTGAGACCGCGCGCGTTGTCGGTGTGCCGGGTTCGCCGGGTATTGGTATTGGCACCGGTGTCTATGTCTCGCCAACCGCCGATCTTGCTGCGGTGCCCTCGCGCCAAGCCAGTGATCGCAAAGCTGAGTTGCGGGCATTTCGTGGGGCACTCGCGCGGGTGCGCGACGATATTGAAGTGGTTGCCGACAACCTCAAAGACGAGCTGTCCCCCGAGGATCACGCACTTTTCAATGTCTACCTAACCATTCTTGCCGACTCGGCGCTTGGCGGTGAGGTGGCGAGCCTCATCAAGGCAGGTGAGTGGGCTCAGGGTGCTTTAAGTCAGGTAATGCTTAAGCATATTCGGCACTTTGAGCGTATGGAACACAGCTACCTGCGCGAGCGGGCGGTGGATGTTCGCGACCTAGGTACGCGAGTGCTCACTTATTTGCAAGACGAGCAATTAACGCCCCGAGAGTGGCCCGAGAGCACCATACTGGTGGCCGAGGAAATCACCGCGTCGGCGCTTGGTGAGGTACCGCGGGAAAGACTCGTGGGCGTGGTGTCATTGCGCGGTTCATCCAATAGTCACGCCGCTATTTTGGCGCGTGGCATGGGCGTTCCAGCGGTGCTGGGAGCTTCGGATTTGCCCTACAACCGCTTGGGCGACAAGACCGTGGTGGTCGACGGTTACAACGGCCGTGTTCACATTAATCCTCACGAACAGGCCATGCGGCGGTTCAAACAGTTGGTTGACGAAGATCGGGCGCTGTCCGAGGAGCTGGCAACGCTGCGCGATGATGCCTGCCAAACCCTCGACGGTCGGCGAGTGCCCTTGTGGGTCAATACAGGTATTGCCGCCGATGTCCAACGGGCAGTTGAGAACGGTGCCGAGGGGTGGGCTTGTATCGCACCGAGGTGACCTTTCTTATGCGCGACCGATTCCCCAGCGAAGAGGAGCAGCGCCAGCTGTACCGTGAACAGCTAGAGGCCTTTGCACCTGCCCCGGTCACCATGCGCACGCTCGATGTGGGTGGCGACAAATCCCTGCCGTATTTTCCTATCGATGAAGACAATCCCTTTTTGGGGTGGCGCGGCATTCGCGTGACCTTAGATCACCCGGAAATTTTCTTGGCTCAGATTCGCGCCATGCTCAAAGCCAATGAGGGGCTTGGCAATTTGCGCATACTGTTACCCATGATTTCGGGTGTTGAGGAATTAGAGGAGGCTCTAGCACTGATTGAGCGCTGTCACGAGGAAGTGTGGTCCGAGGGCTACACCGAGGCATTTCCACCAATAGGCGTCATGATTGAGGTGCCCTCTGCCGTTTTTCTCGCCTCTGCCCTGGCCCAGCGCGTTGATTTTTTGTCGGTAGGCTCTAATGACCTTACCCAATACCTGCTCGCCGTAGATCGCAACAACCCGCGGGTGGCCGATCTGTACCAAGCACTTCATCCAGCGGTGCTAAGCGCCCTGCAAAGTATTGTCACGGCTGCTCATGATGTGGGGAAAACCGTCAGCCTGTGCGGCGAGTTGGCGGGGGATGCCCGGGCCGTGCCACTGCTGTTGGCCATGGGTTTTGATCAGCTGTCGATGAACGCCACCAATGTGCCGCGGGTGAAGAAAATTATTCAGTCAATTACGCTTCAAGATGCCCGAGCATTGCTAGCCAAAACCGAGGGTATGCATTCTTCGGAGCAGGTGGCCGTTGTGGTGGATGCGTTAATTGCCGATAACCAATTAGGCGTTTTGTGCATTTAGACAAGGATCGTAGTCAGTGATTGCCTATCCAGAAATCGATCCGGTTGCGGTAGCCCTTGGGCCGATAAAGGTACACTGGTATGGCCTGACTTATTTGGGTGGTCTGTTCTTTGCCTGGTGGCTGGCAACCAAGCGAGCACAGCGCGCCGATTCACCCATTGAGCGCGGGCAAGTTGACGACCTGATCTTTTTTGCTGCCATGGGTATCGTGCTGGGTGGCCGCTTGGGTTACGCGCTGTTTTATGGCTTCGATCGGTTGATAGCAGAACCCCTGTGGCTATTGCGCGTCTGGGAGGGCGGGATGGCCTTTCACGGCGGTTTGCTGGGCGTTATTGGGGCGCTATGGGTTTTTTGTCGCCGAAACCACATCAACTTTGGCGCCTTGGCCGACTTTGTAGCACCGCTGACGCCCGTCGGGTTGGCGCTTGGACGATTGGGTAATTTTATTGGCCAAGAATTATGGGGACGGCCGAGCGATGTGCCTTGGGCCATGGTCTTTCCCAAGGACCCGCTAGGGTTGGCGCGTCACCCCTCACAGCTCTATCAGTTTGCCCTTGAGGGCTGTCTGCTGTTTCTCATCTTGCTCTGGTTTAGCCGCAAACCCCGCCCTCAGTGGTCCGTGGCCGGTTTGTTCCTACTTGGCTATGCTGTTTTGCGGTTCATCGCAGAATTTTTCCGCCAGCCCGATGCACATGTGGGCTTTGAGGCGTTTGGCTGGCTGACGCGCGGACAGCTATTGTGCCTGCCAATGGCGGTGCTTGGGCTCTGGCTGTTACTCGCGGCCTATAAGCGCCGCGCAAGTGGCGGTTAACTGCCGCGCCGCTAACATTCATCAACATTTACCGGTACAGAGATTAAAATGCAGGCTTACCTCGATTTACTGAGAGACATTCGTGACAACGGCAGCGATCGCGGTGATCGCACGGGCACGGGAACGCGATCGGTGTTTGGTCGTCAACTACGCTTTGACTTACGCGCAGGCTTCCCCTTGCTGACAACGAAAAAAATCCACTTCAAGAGCGTGGCAAACGAGTTAATTTGGTTTTTGAGCGGCGACACCAACACGGCTTGGCTCAAAGAGAACGGCGTATCTATCTGGGATGAGTGGGCCACCGAGAACGGCGACTTGGGCCCGCTTTATGGCGCCCAGTGGCGCAGCTGGCCTACCCGGGACGGCAGCACGATTGATCAGCTAGCCTACGTTCTAGATTGCCTAAAAAAACGGCCCGAGAGCCGCCGTATTCTGTTTCACGGCTGGAATGTGGAATATTTGCCCGATGAAACCCAATCTCCCCAGGACAATGTTCGAGCCGGGCGAATGGCGCTCCCGCCCTGCCATTTGTTGTACCAGTTTTACGTCGCCAACGGCGCGCTCTCGGCGCAGCTGTACATTCGCTCCAGCGATGTTTTTTGGGGCTACCCTTTAACATTGCCTCGGTGGCACTGCTCACCCATATGCTCGCCCAGCAAAGTGATCTTGAGGTGGCAGATGTGGTGGTATCTCTGGGTGACGCCCATATCTATAGCAATCACGCCGAGCAAGTGTCTACCCAGCTGGACCGTACACCTTCCAAACCGCCCCAATTGCGTATTCTCAGGCGTCCTGAGACGCTTTATGGGTATTGTTTCGAGGACTTTGAACTGAGCGGATACCAGCCCCAAGCTCATATTGCGGCACCGGTGGCTGTATGACAGATTTCGACACTCAGTTACCCATTGTGCTGGTTCTCGCTGTGGCTGAGAACGGCGTTATTGGACGTAACAACGCACTACCTTGGGACTTGCCCGACGATCTCCAGCATTTTAAAAAAACCACGATGGGTTGCCCTGTGCTCATGGGACGCAAAACATTTGAAAGTGTTGGACGGCCACTGCCAGGCCGCACAAACATCGTATTAACCCGTGACACCGCTTGGCAGGCGCCTGGCGTCGAAGTCTTCCAAACCTTGCCTCAAGCCATTGCCCGCGCCGATCAGCAGGCGTTGCTCGATGGTGCGCCAGCCCTCTGTGTTGTGGGTGGCGCCGAGATTTATCGCCTGTGCTTACCGGCGGCTGACAGGATTATTTTGACTTTGGTGCATGGTGAAGTTGGGGGTGATGCTTTCTTTGACCTTAATACCATTGCCGACTGGCGAGAAGATGGCCGGCGTCACTACTCCGCTGGGGATAGGAATAGCCACGATTTTAGTGTTGTGAATCTCAGTCGTCCAAGCTAGGCTTCGAATCGTACCACTATCACCCTAAGGCATAGAATGTTTGCGTTTTGGTTATGCTCTCCGGTAAAGTCTGGCCCCCACACCAGCGCAAGCGTGTTGAAAAGATATAAGTCAAAGCGGCATCAAAGCATGTCTGCTAAGCAGGTGAGGCGTTATTAGGTAAAACGCCCAAACCAAGGTTTTTGTCTATCTAGAGGAACTACCGACCCCATGACTACGCAACGATTGAAAACTGTTCTGCTCGCGGCCTGCGTCGCCGGCGGCGCCCTGGGTGTCGCAGCATCAGCAAACGCCGAAACACTGGACGCCATTCTCGAGGTAGGCAAGCAGCGCACGGCTGACGCCAAGGCCTCACAGGCCAAGATTGACCGTTTGGCCGACGAGACTCGCGATCTGCTCTCTGATTACAAGACCGTTATGAAACAGGTTGACGGCCTCAAGGTGTATAACGCTCGACTCGAGCGTCAGATCGCCAACCAAGAGCGACGCATTGCTGATATTGACGAGTCAATCGCCGAGGCGGCGGTTATTCAGCGCCAGATTCCACCACTCGTTGTGCGCATGCTCGACGGTTTAGAGCAGTTTGTGCAGCTGGATATGCCCTTTGATATGGACACCCGTATGGGCAATATTGAAGCGGTTCGCACCAACCTCGACCGCTCTGACGTCACCTCAGCCGAGGCGTTCCGTCAGGTACTCGAGCTTTACAGCATCGAACTACAGTACGGTCGGGGTATCGAAGCCTACTCGGATACCATCGAGGTCAGCGGAGTTGAGCGTGAGGTCGATATTTTACGTATTGGCCGTGTATCGCTGGTTTACCAAACCACCGACGGCGCTGAAACCGGCGCTTGGAACAAGAATACTCAGGCTTGGGAGGCTCTGCCTGCCGGCGATTATGCAGCTGCTGTCCGTAAGGGCATCCGTATCGCTGAGAAAACCGCCACTATTGAATTGCTGAATATGCCCGTAGCGGCTCCGGAGGCCAAGTAAGATGACTGCGCAGTTTGTTAAAGCTTCAGCACTGGTTGTACTGGGAGCACTGACCTCCTTCACGGCCTTTGCCCAAGATGCCGCTCCTGAAGAGCCGGCTGGCCCTACACCCCAAGAAGTTGCTGCTGAGAACCTCAATCAGCTGCTTGATTTGGTTAAGCAGGGTCGGTCTCGTGCGGCCACCGATAACGCCGCGCGCGAGAAGCGCTTTACGGCTAATAAAGCCAATCAGGCCGCTGAACTTAAGCGTGCCGAGCAAGAGCGCACCCGCGAAGAGCAGCGCTCAGCGCGACTTGAAAAGAAATTTGAAGAAAATGAGCTGTTGATCGCTGCTAAGCAGGAGCAACTCAAAGAGCGCCTAGGTACCCTGTCAGAGTTGTTCGGTCATCTGACTGCAGCCTCTGGTGACCTTGCGTCTACGATTGAGGTATCGCTGGTATCGGCCCAATACGCCGGCCGCGAAGGCTTCCTGAAAGACCTCATTGCCAAGATGAGTGGATCAGACAAACTGCCAAGCGTCGCTGAAATTGAACGCGTATGGTACGAGATGCTACGTGAGATTACCGAGCAGGGTGCGGTTGCCAAGTTCAGCGCAAGTGTGGCGACCCCAAGTGGTGAGGTTACCTCGCGCGACGTTGTTCGTGTTGGCGCGTTTAACGTTATTGACACCAACGGCAATTACTTGGCTTACCAAAACGGTAATCTGAGCGAATTGCCCCGCCAGCCCGGCAGTGGATTCAATGGTGAAGCGGCCGATCTTGCCGGTTCGGCATCGGGCCTGCACCAGTTTGGTATTGACCCCACGGGTCCCACCGGTGGCTCGTTCCTCGCGGCCATTATCGATAGTCCTACCCTTGAAGAGCGTTGGCACCAAGGCGGCTACGTAGGCTATGCCATTACCGCGGTGGGTGTGTTTGCGTTCTTACTCGCCATTTACCGCCTATTGGTGCTTACCATGGTGAGTGGCAAGGTCAGCGCGCAGCTTAAAGCCAGCAATGCAAACGAGAACAATCCATTGGGACGCGTCCTCAAGCTTCACGAAGACAACCCCAACATGGACCCAGAGACTCTGGAGCTCAAGATGGCCGAGGGTGTCCTCAAAGAGACACCCAAGCTCGAGGCTGGCCTGACACTACTCAAGATCATCGCCGCCGTAGCGCCACTGATGGGTCTCTTGGGTACCGTAACGGGTATGATCGTGACTTTCCAGGCGATTACCATCTTTGGTGCGGGTGATCCCAAGGCAATGGCCGGCGGTATTTCGGGCGCCTTGGTCACCACGGTATTGGGTCTATTGGTTGCTATTCCAACCGTACTACTACACACCGTAGTAAACGGACGTTCACAGCGCATCATTCATATTTTGAATGAACAGGCTACCGGCATTGTTGCCGAGCACGCCGAGCGGGAACACACCAAGTAAGCCACTGGCAAAGAGGTCCGATCGATGTCGGGAATATTTGAAGTCATTCTCGCCTTTATGGATAAAGGCGGGAACGTTCTTTGGCTGATTGCCGCCCTGGTATTTTTCATGTGGACGCTGATTTTTGAGCGTATGTGGTATTTCAACGCCACGTGGAAGCAAGACCGCACCCAAGTGATTAGTACTTGGGAAGGCCGCGCCGAGCGTCGCTCCTGGAATGCCAAGCAAATTCGCATGAAATTGCTGTCAAGCAGCCGTGAACTGATCAATGACAATATGAACGTGATCACCACCTGCGTTGCACTGTGTCCGCTTCTGGGCCTGCTTGGCACGGTTACCGGGATGATCGAGGTGTTTAATGTCATGGCCGTAACCGGTGGTGGTGATGCCAAATCGATGGCGGGTGGTGTAGAAAAGTCGACCATTCCAACAATGGCGGGCATGGTTGCTGCGCTGTCTGGCCTGTTTGCCAACACGTACCTGCAGCGTATTGCCACTCGGGAGCAGCAGTTCCTTGAGGATCAACTGACCTCGGATCACTGATTCGTTGTCTGGAGGAATAAATATCCATGCGCAAAATTGCGAAACAGCAAGAGGAAGGCGGCGCCGAGATTGACCTGACGCCCATGCTGGACGTCGTGTTTATCATGCTGATCTTCTTCATTGTGGTCGCTTCTTTTATCAAGGAGGCGGGTATTGAGGTCAATCGGCCCGACAATAATCAGCAGTCAGATCCCAATGACGCAACGAGCATTGTTGTGGAAGTTGCAGCGGATAACCAAATCTGGATGGAAAACCGCCGTGTAGACGTGCGTGCGGTGCGTGCCAATATTCAGCGAATGCTGGCTGAGGACCCCGAGGCTCCGGTGACCATTAAGGTTGAAAAAGGCGCCAAGTCAGGGGTGGTAGTGGATATTGCTGATGCCGCGCGTGAAGCCGGTGTTGGTGCCGTTAACTGGGCTAGCGCCGGAGGTTGATGTCATGAGTATGCGAGATGCAGCAACCCGTCCAAGCCAAGCCGAGGACGGTGGAAATCAAATCGACCTGACACCCATGCTCGACGTGGTGTTCATTATGTTGATTTTCTTCATCGTTACGTCTTCGTTTGTGAAGGAGCCGGGGATCGAGATCTTCAAACCTCAGGCGGCGACCACCGAGGCTTGCGAGCGGGGCACCATTATTTTTGCGGTCGATTCGCGCGGCGATATCTACTACAACAAAGACAAAACCCCCGTTGAACGCGCTCTGCGCGTTGCCGAGGCGGCCAAGAAAGAGGCGCCCCAGGCTAACGTGGTTATTCAGGTAGACCGGGATACACCCGCGTTTGCAGTGGAAGAGCTAATTGATACGGTGCGTCCCGTTTTGACTGCGCCGCCCTGTATCTCGACAGACGATGAGGCTTAATCGTAATGGGTAGCTCAATACGAGTTTTAGTGGGTGGTCTATTGGCAGTGCCGGTAGCTATCGGATTGTTCTATGTGATGCAAAGTCTCGTATCTCGGGAGTTTGAGCAACAAGACACCGAAGCTCGCAAGATTGCCGACATCGTGGTGCCCGACAAGGTGATCGAAACCAATGTTAAGGAAGTGAAACCCGAGAAAGTTGAGGATCCTGAGGAGCCACCACCGGATCTGGAGCCTATTCAGTTCGATACCAACATCGACATGAACACGGGCAATATTGCGCCTCAGGCCAAGATTACGCTCAACCTCAACGCTACAGGTATGTCCTCGGGTGATGGCGAATATCTGCCCATCGTGAAGGTGGCCCCTATCTATCCTCGCCGAGCACAAACACGGGGCATCTCTGGGTATTGCATTGTGGAGTACACAGTAACGACAACCGGCGCCATTCGCGATCCACAGGCGGTAGATTGTCAGCCACAAGGCATCTTCGAACGCGCTTCAGTCAAAGCCGCTGAGAAATTTAAGTACAAGCCCCGGGTGGTCGATGGCAACGCTATCGAAGTGGCAGGCGTTCAGAATAAGTTCACATTCGAGCTCGAGAAATAAGCTCGGGCTACGGAGGCTCAAGTAAATGCTTAATCGTATCCTCACCACATCAGCGCTCGCTTTAGCGATATCGGTAGCGTCTGTCGGTGTCGACCGCGCGCTACCTGCTGTCGACTTGGTTCCTGCGGCCGCGGCCCAAGACGATGCCAAGAAGAAGCAACGCGAAACTCGACGTACACCGGCACTGCGCAATAAAGTGTACGAAAAGCTTGCCGAAGCGCAGACCTTTGCTGAGGCCAAGCAGTACAAAGAAGCTGAAGGTATTTTGAGTGACATGGTTGCCAGTCAGGGCAAGAGTGCACTCAATAGCTACGAGCTTGCAAACGTTTACAACCTCTATGCGTTTTTGCGTTACTCCGCAGAGGATTATCAGGGTGCTCTTGATTACTACCGCAAGGTGGTGGCGCAACCTGACATCCCGCTTGCCATGGAGATCAACACTAAAAAAACCATTGCCCAGCTTCATTTTGTGCAGGAAGAGTGGCAGCGCGGTATCGATGCCTTACTCGAGTGGTTTGACTTAACCGAAAAGCCCGATGCCGGATCCTACGTACTTCTGTCTCAGGGTTATTACCAGATTAAGAATTTCGACAAAGCACTGCTCAACGTCGAAAAGGCAATCAGCATGTACGAGGCCGATGGCAAGCTGCCTAAAGAGCAATGGTATAACTTGGCTCGGTTCTTGTACTTTGACAAGGGCGATACCGACAATGCGTTGGCCACCCTAAACACGTTACTCAAATACTATCCAAAGAAGCAGTACTGGGTGCAGGCATCGCATCTCTATGGCGAAAAGAAAGACGAGAAGCGTCAGCTCGCCATGATGGAAACTGCCTATGTCCAGGGGTTACTGGATAAGAGCACTGACATTGTCACCATGGCATATCTGTATCTGAATGCCGAAGTTCCCTATCCCGCCGCACGGGTGATGGAGCAGGGCTTTGCCGATGAAGTTGTTGAAGACAAATCCAAAAACTACGAACTTGCCGGAAGCGCTTGGCGTCAGGCCCAGGAAACGAAGAAGTCCATTCCAATGATGGAAAAAGCGGCTGCCAAATCCGACGAGGGCGAGCTCTACGTCCGACTGGGCAATGTATATTTGGATGGCGATCAGTTTCAGAAGGCTGTTGACTCAATTAACAAAGGGTTGTCAAAAGGCGGCGTTAAACGCACAGACCAAGCGCGCTTAGCGCTGGGAATGGCCTACTTTAACCTTGGTAATTACAAAGATGCACGCAAGGTGTTTCGTCAAGCCGCAAAAGACGACCGTGCTGAGAAGTACGCCAAGCAGTGGCTAAAATATATTCAGAGTGAAGAAGATCGTCAGGCCGAGTTGGCTAAAGACGTATAAAACGGGCAAGGGTCTCGCCTAGGGGCCCTAGCCGCGCTCCCTAGCCCGGGATGTGCTGGAAAACGCCCGCTCGAGCCACTGAGTAGCCGCGCACAGAAACAAAAAAATAACGATCCAAAAAAAAGGGGCCAAAGGCCCCTTTTTGTTACCGGTTAATCATTAGACCGGAACTACGTTTTCCGCCTGCGGGCCTTTCTGGCCAGTTGCAACCGTAAACTCAACTTTTTGACCGTCAGTAAGGGTCTTAAAACCATCACCTTGGATCGCGCTGAAGTGAACGAAGACGTCGGGACCGCCCTCTTGCTCGATGAAGCCGTAACCTTTGGTCTCGTTAAACCACTTTACGGTGCCTGTTACTTGTGCCATTTCTATTTTACCTGTGTTGCTGAATTGCTCCCGCCCTTGTGGGCCGGGTTGTTGCGCTTGATGGGAAGTGGAACGAAGACCTTAGACCTGCGACAACTCTACATAAAGCGGAGTCGGACTCTCCGACTTGCCCCCGAGTGTAGCATCCCTACAAGCGAAAAAGGCTTTTTCTTTGTGGAAAATTACAGCGAACTACCTGCACAGAAGCTATTCAACCGGAAGGATCTTCAACATGTCGGTCATGCCGGTTTGGCCCATGGCACTTCCCTTGGTCATGAGTATATAGTCGCCGCGGTCAATGTATCCGCCGTCAAGGAGAAACTCGAGAATACGCACCTCAACATCCTCGGCTGCGAACGCCGTGGCATCGAAATAGAGTGGGATGACGCCACGGCACAGCGCCAGCTTTTGCAGGGTGGTGTGCTGTCGGCTCAGGCCAAAAATGGGTAAACCCGAGCTAAGCCGCGACATCATCGTGGGGGTTGTACCCGCTTCGGTGAGCGCGGCGATCCCGCGCACACCGGGGAAGTGATTAGCACCGTACATCGCAGATAGAGCGATTGCCTCTTGTGCATTCTTAAATTCTCTGTCGAGCCGGTAACGCGACGTGCGGGCGACGGGGTGACGCTCTGCCCCAACGGCGGCATCTGCCATCGCAGTGACCACTTCGACTGGATAATCGCCAACGGCGGTCTCGGCTGACAACATCACCGCGTCCGTGCCGTCGAGGACCGCGTTAGCGACATCAAAAACTTCCGCTCGGGTTGGCATGCTATTACTGATCATCGATTCCATCATTTGGGTCGCGGTGATCACAAGTCGGTCGAGGCGGCGGGTACGAGAGATGAGATCCTTTTGTATGCCAATGAGTTGCGCATCGCCCACTTCTACACCCAAGTCGCCGCGTGCCACCATAATCCCGTCAGAGGCCTCGATAATGCTGTCGAGCAAGTCTGTGTCGGCGACGACTTCGGCGCGTTCGATCTTGGCTACAATCGAGGGCTGTAAACCAATGTCGGCCAACAATGAGCGGGCTTGATCAATATCGGCGCTGCTACTGACAAAACTCACTGCCACAAAGTCGGGCTCGACACCGGCCATGCCCGCAATGTCCGCCAAGTCTTTGTCGGTAAGGGCCGGCGCTGCCAGTCCGCCGCCAAGCTTATTAACACCTTTTCTCGAGGACAGCCGACCGCCAATGATTACCGTACAATCCACGGCTCTTGGTGTTACATCGTCAATTCTCAGTCGTAACTTTCCGTCGTCGAGCAGCAAAATATCGTCAACGGCGACCTGTTGGGGTAAGGCGGTGTACTCTACCCCTACACGCCGGCTATCGCCGTCTTCTTTGCCGACATCGAGGTCGAGGCAAAAAGCGTCGCCTGCCTTTAGTGAAACCGCGCCGTTGGTAAACCCACTGATGCGTATTTTCGGTCCCTGAAGGTCAGCCAATATGCCGACGTAGCGCCCAGCATGCCCTGCCTGACGCCGAATCCGCTGGGCTACCTGGGCATGATTTTCTGGACTGCCATGACTAAAGTTGAGGCGAAATACATCAACTCCCGCGCTGATAAGCCGACCCAGCATGTCTTCGCTTTCGCTGCCCGGACCTACGGTCGCGACGATCTTGGTTCGACGATTGACCTTGAGTAAATCAGTCACGGTTAGGGTGCTCCTGTAAATTGGGGTTTAGCGGCTGTTTAAGTCTGCTGGCATTTGTTGTAATAAAGTGGTGGGTCTTGTCCGGAAAGTCACTAAACACACCATCAACGCCGAGATCGACAAACAGGTATTCATGCAAGGCGTTTAAGGTACTGAACGGTTTTGGCAATGCATCTTGTCGCACAGTATAGGGGTGCACGAGCAGCCCTTGCGCATGCGCTCTGGCGACCAAATTTGCATAGGCTTTTGCTGGATCGATAAGCTGAGCAATCAAGGTCCAACGCCGTTGGCAACCTCTTCAATAGCTGCCAACCCGCTGTCGGTCCTGAGCCAGTCGTAGTCCATGGTGGCCGCCTCGGCCCACGCGTTGTCGCCAAGTAACATAATGAGTGGCAGGGGTGTGCCTAACTCCTTACGCAGATAACGCAGGGTATTGAGATCAAAGCACTGTAAAAATACGGGTGCACCAGGACGGTTGAGGCCATGGCGATTGAGAATGTCGAGGGTTACTTTTGCAATGTCATACCCTTCGTTGGTATGGAATGCGGGTTTTTTAACTCGATATACCAGCCGGCCGTGTGTTCTCGTGTCTCGTTCAAGCCCCGAATAAATACGATTTCTTCTTCTAATGTTGGAATCTTTAGCCCTGTCATTGCTACTGGAAAACGCGCGCTGAAAACTGCGTCGCCGGATGCCTCGCGTCGTTCGGTGACATCGAGTGATTTCAGCTCCGCCAGCGTAAAATCGATCGCGTAAAAATGGCCATCCGTCCGCTTGCGGTGGGGATATTTGTCACTGACATCGGTGGTCGATTCAAGGTGAATATCGTGGAGTACAACCGCCACGTTGTCTTTGCTGAGCACGACGTCCTGCTCGATAAAATCGGCACGCATCAAATGAGCAGCCGTTACTGCTGCCAGCGTATGCTCGGGTAAATAGCCACTAGCGCCCCGATGGGCAATGACAATGGGTGGCTTAGCTGTAGCGTGCAACGTCAAAGATGCAAAACTCATGAAAAACAGGACAACCGGGAGCATGCGCATCGGGTGGCCCGACAGTTGGAGAAACATTACCTTAGTATCTCACTGTGCATGCCCTTGCGCCATGCAAAAGACTTTGCAGAATTACCTTCGCCTGCTATTAATGACGTCATGAGCACCGCTGATAACCGCACACCCTGTCCACCACTGGGTTACTCCCGAGAGTGTCACCTTCCTGAGTGGCGCCAAATTGAGCTGGTGGCAGAGTTTCATGCCTATCGTATTCGACCCACGCGCATTGCCTACCGGCTCGGTATCGACATTGCGTTGATCGATGCCTTGATTGCTGGCGACTACCAGGCGCGGCGTTTTACTGCCCTCGTAAAAGGGTATCGCCAAAAGCGCTTGAGTCAGCGCTTAAGCGCAGCAGAGCGTGAACGTGGCCAGAAAGCCTTTGAACTTCGTCAGCGAGCCATGCTGGATTTTGACAACGAGGTTGGCATTTAAACCTCGTTTTGCTCCCATTGTGTCTGCAGATTGGCGTGACGGTTTTCAAGGCGCTCAAGTTCTGCTTCGGCCATCACTCGCTGAGCTTTGGGCAGTTCTTTAATTTTGGTCTTTTGGACGTCAATCTCGGTCTTTACATCGAGCAAGTCTTGTTTGAGCTGCTCGCGTGAAGCGGCTTCGTCAGCGCGATCAAAAATTCGTTGTTCGGGGGTGGTGGTCTCCTGGATCGGGCGCTTCGCTTCTCGAATAGGTAGCGTTCGTGTGGTACCGGGCTGCTGTCGTTGATCTACGACCGTAGGCGAGGTTATTTCAATATCCGCTTGATGTAGCGTCTCCAAAATATGTTGGCGGAGAGAACTACGAGCACTGATGGGGTTGTTAAAGTCAGCCAGAAAACCCGCTACACGATACACCACTGCATGATCGAGTAAATCAACCTCCAACACATAGGGTTGATCAAGCTGAGCGGCGGTGGCCGCCTTCAGTAGATGGCGCTCGGCGACCGCATGGTGAACGTCGTAGCCCAGTGATAGCTCCGCTTGGATAATAGTGCCTTCGCGGTGAAGAACCCGCACGGGCTTATTGACCAAAATCATGTTAGGCAGTGTAGTAAAGTCTCGGGTTTAAGTTTGCAGTTTGCTGTGCACCAGCGAGCGACGGGTCACGCGTCCAAAAACACCATCAACCTCAATAAAGTCGCCCGGCCTGAAGGGCTGCGTAGTGTGCAGCATAATGCCGGCCATGGCATTGGCTACAAAGGTTGTCGACGAAAGTGCTATCAGGGCCGTTGACACAATACCGATAAGGCTTAGGATCTGTCCGCGGATGGTGTCGGTGAGCGGCAGGGCTACCACAATGCTCAGCAGCATCACCAGGCCGATAAACCAGCCCAGTAGCTGTAAAAATAGCTCCTTGCCCTCACTAACCTGAAGCCGAGAGGACACGAAGCCAATTGCGATAAGTAAAAAACTCCCTACGCCCAGCGCTACCCCAGCTGGCAGAAAGGCATCTAACGTTGTAATCACCCTGCTCCCCCTGTTTTACTTTTATAAGACTACCACCCCAAGACTGTGAAGTATTTGACTGCATCAATCAAAAACAGCTGTGCTAGAGTGTCTGCAACGCTGGGAGGAAAACTGTGAAAGCATTGGAGACGTGGCACCGCATGATGGCCAACCACAGCCATGATGGTCTGTGGGATTTGTTGCACCCCGAGTGCACCTTCTGGTCGCCAGTTGTGCACACTCCCCAGCGGGGTAGAGACATCACTTTTGCTTATCTCGGCGCAGCGCAACAGGTATTCAATACTGATTTTCGCTACGTGCGAGAGGTAGTACAAAACAAATACGCGGTACTTGAGTTCGAATGCATGATGGACGACACAGCGATCAATGGTGTCGATATGTTGACGATGGACGACACAGTGATCACCGATTTTAAGGTGATGGTTCGGCCGCTCAAGGCGGTGAACAAGGTGCATGAGAAAATGATGGCTATGCTTAAACAGATGCAGGCAAGCGCTTAGCAACCGTCTCTGTGCTAAACGTTAAACTAACAGGCCTGAAACCTTCGCGACACGCTCGCTCTACGCGCTGCTGGATGGCTTTTTGCCGCCTTGGTGGCGCTGTTATCGCTGCAGGTTAGTGCCGCTAATCACGTCCACGGCAGCGCGGATCTGCAACACTGTGATGTCTGCGTCCAGAGCGGCCTGGCTCCCTTGGCAGCAAGTGTCGAACTGCCAGTTCTACCCAATTTTCAATTACCCATCACGCCCGTAATGATCGCGTCGGCACCGACGCTTACTCCCACCCGTGTTGTTATTCGTGGACCACCCATAACGCCGTAAACCTTTTCAATCGCTCGCCGGCGTCCCCGAGCGGGTCATGATCAAATGTTTATTGGAGTTATTGTATGTTGTGCAAATCCATTGCGCGCGCGTGCTTCGCGCCGAGTCTTTTAGCCGCTGCTGTTAGCAGTATCGCTCAAGCCCAGGATGTGTCCTCTGTCGAGATAGAAGAAATTGTGGTCAGAGCGCACCCATTATCTGCCGAGGGCCTAGCCCAACCCGTTGCCATTTTAGAGGGCAAGCAGTTGCAGCAGGCGCTGTCAGCCTCACTGGGAGAAACCTTACAGGGTGTTCCGGGCATTACGCTGTCGAGTTTTGGTCAGGCGGTGGGTCGGCCGGTTATTCGAGGGCTCGCCGGCCCCGTGTTAAGACTATGGAAGACCGAATTGATTCCCTTGATGTGGCGACATCCAGCCCCGACCACGCCACAACTATTGATCCGTTTATTGCCCAAAGTATCGAAGTCTTAAAAGGACCGAGCACACTGCTCTATGGCGCCGGTGCAATCGGTGGCGTGGTAGATGTGCACTCGGGGCGGATCTTGCATGAGGTGCCCGAGGCGCTCACCGGCGGGCTCGAGTTACGTGGCACAGACAACGCCAATCAGCGTACCGCCGCTGGTCGCTTAGACGGTGGCGCTGGCAATATAGCGTTTCATGTGGACGGCTTTTATCGTGATGCTGACGAGTATGACATTCCCGGGTATACCGAATCTGCGCGCTTTCGTGCTCAGGAAGAAGATCATGAGGAAGGTCACGAGGAAGCCCATGACGATGTCCGAGCATGCAGAGGAAGAAGTCTTTGGCAGACTCCCGGGTAGTCAGCTAGAGACCCGCGGCGGTGCGCTGGGGCTCTCTTATGTGGGTGAAAAAGGTTTTTTTGGCGTCGCGGTATCGACCTATCAAACTGAATATGGTTTGCCCGGGCATAGTCACGGACACCATGAAGATGATCATGGAGAGGAAGGCCCCGACGAAGAAGAGCACGATGAAGAAGGCCACGACGAGGAACACGACGCCCATGAACACGGCGAAGAAGAGCTGCCGCCTATCCTCGATCTCGAGCAAACTCGGGTAGATTTAGAGGCCGGAATTGTCGAGCCTTTTGCAGGTGTTCGTAGCCTCAATTTCCGTCTGGGCATAAACGATTATGAACACCGTGAAATCGAGGGCACTGAAATTGCGACCCTATTTGCTCGCGAGGCCTGGGAAGGCCGTTTGGAGCTGCGTCACACGCCGATTTTAGGGATCGAAGGCGCGGCCGGTATCCAACTGGGAGACAGTGATTATTCAGTGATGGGCGAAGAAGCCTTCGTCCAGCCCGTGGATACCCAAACCGCAGGGATTTTCTGGGTGGGTCAACGTCGTTTTGGCACCTTGGGTATGGAGGCTGGCCTACGTTTTGATAGCGTGGAGCTCAACCCTGCCAGCTCGCAGTCGCGCGCCCGAGATTTTAATACGGTTTCTGCTTCACTGGGCTTTATTCAGCCACTCTTTGAGCAGCTCACATTTAGCGGGCAGCTTGATTACTCCAGCCGAGCCCCAATTGCTGAAGAGCTATATTCTTTTGGACCACATTTAGCAACCCGGTCTTTTGAACTGGGGGACGAAACCTTGGATGAGGAAACCGCCACCAATGTTTCGGTTGTTATGCTGGTATGCCGGTGAAAAATTATCGTGGTCGCTGAGTGCGTACCATACTGAGTTCGGGGATTTTATCTATCAGGCTGGCACAGGCTTGGAAGAGGACGAATTACCGGTGTATCAGTGGACCCAAGCCGATGCTACTTTTATGGGTATTGAAGGCGAAGCCTCGCTAATAGTTGCGTCATGGAAGGCGGGAGCACTTACCTTCACTGGCGGCTTCGACACGGTAGAGGGCGAACTAAAGAGCGGCAACGATCGCGACCTGCCGCGTATTCCCCGTCTCGGTGGTGGCTGGGCGCTATGGCTTCATGGGGAGGGCTAGAAGCAGATATCACCTGGCGCACAGTTTCTGATCAGACCGCCTCTGCTACGAACGAGCTGGCAACCGACGGCTATGAGGACCTGCGGTTCCATCTGGGTTACAGCACCGAGATGGCAGGCCAAATGGTCGAGTTGTTTTTGAATGGACGCAATATGACCGACGACGAGCAGCGTTTGCACACCTCGTTCATTGGCCAGTTTGCTCCACTACCGGGGCGTACGATTGAGGCTGGGGTTCGGCTTAGTTTTGTAACGCTTATGGTGCGCTGCACCGTTCTTATGGTGTGCCAAGCACTTAGGAATTGTTCATGGTTGAATGGGCTATTCTCGCGTCGTTCCCGTATGTTTGACTCCACTGCCCTAACCGTGATTGTGTTATCACATAGGACTTTTCAACAAATCGGGGATGATATGGATCGATTGATTATTGGTATCAGTGGCGCTTCGGGCGTGGCATATGGCGTCAGGGCGCTCGAGCTTTTGGCCGACTTGCCCATTGAAACCCACCTGGTGATGTCAAAATCAGCCGAACTTACGGTTCATTATGAGCTCGATCGATCGGTGGAGACCATTAAGGCTCTGGCGACCGAAGTGCACGCTGTCCGTAATGTCGGCGCATCCATTGCCAGTGGTTCCTACGATGGTCTTGGTATGCTTATAGCCCCGTGTTCAATTCGTACGTTGGGCGAGATCGTTTCAGGGGTCACCTCCAGTTTGTTGACGCGAGCCGCTGATGTCGCGCTTAAGGAGCGTCGGAAGCTCGTGCTGATGGTGCGCGAAACTCCTTTCCATCTGGGTCACTTGCGCAATATGGTGGCAGCGACGGAAATGGGTGCCATTATTGCTCCGCCGGTCCCGGCATTTTATACCCAACCCGACAGCGTTGATGCCATCGTTACCCAAAGCGTTGCGCGTTGTCTGGATTTATTCGATATCCGAGTACCTGAAACCCAGCGCTGGATGGAGTCGTGAGCAATGACAGGCCACGACTATCAGGTGAGTGGCTGGTTTTCAGTGTCATTGTGGTCGATCTCATCGGCTTTGGTATCGTCATTCCCATTTTGCCGTTTATTGCACCCATGCTCGGGGGTGGCGAGTTTGACGTGGCGATGGTCGTTGCCATTTACAGTCTTTGTGCGGGTATTACCGGTCCATTTTGGGGAGCGCTGTCAGACCGCTTGGGGCGCCGCACAGTACTCATGATTTGCCTCGCAGGAGGCGCCCTGTCGTACTTGTTGCTTGGCTTGGCCAGTGAGCTGTGGATGGTCTACGCCGCCCGAGCTTTCAGCGGTGTCATGGCGGGCAGCTTGCCGGTGGCCTCGGCGTTGATGGCGGACGTTAGCTTGCCGGATAGGCGCGCAAAAGCCATGGGATTGGTGGGCACAGCCTTTGGTCTGGGTTTGATTTTAGGCCCATTAATTGGCGGTTTGTTAGCGGGAGATGGCACCTCATTTGCGCTGGCTGGAGCTTTTGCTGGTGGCTTGTCATTGAGTTCCGTGGCACTCGCTTGGTTACTGCTGCCCAATGACCGCCCATCCAGCCATCCCCGTAAACAGTCAACCGTTGCAGAGCCGCGAATCGCTGCGCGGCAATTCATTGCGCAATCGCGCGTCGGCCTGCTGTTGCTGCAATATGTTTTGCATACTTTAGCGGTGAGTTCTGCCATTTATCTCACGCCGTTGTGGCTAGCGGCGCTACTGGAATGGGGGCCACGCGAAATTGGCGTACTGTTTGGTTTGGTTGGACTGGGCATGATCGTTATCCAAGGCGCCCTACTCAATTGGCTAACCCGGCGATTTGGATTACTCCGTGTGTTGCGTACAGGCGCTCTGATTTTTGCACTGGCGTTACTGTTGACGCCATTCACCGTAGGGACCTATCCACGGGCCGTGGCGGTTTTCATGGTCTTTATTGGTTCGACCTGTGTGTTACCGGTACTCAACACGATTGCAAGTTTTGCTGTTGGTGCTGATGGTCGAGGTCGGATGATGGGCCATACGGCGCTTGCGGCATCCATTGGTAGAGTGGCTGGGCCGCTCATTTCAGGCGGTCTTCTGCTGTGGGCAGGCTACACAATTGCCTGGCTGGTGGTGGCGGGGCCGGTTTTAGGCGTTTGGATTTGGTCAGTAACGGCGGCACGTCGTTATGATGGCGGGCATCATTCATACAACGACACACACATCAGCGCAAAGGCAGCTCCCAGCTAACGTGCTGTCAGTGACGGCAAAATGGTGCGGTAGTCGATATTGCTTGGATGGGCTTAAGGAGACCGATAATGGGTGAAAAAGTTGTCATTACGTTGCCGCTACCCGACGCGGCGCTGGCCGCCCTTAGGGAGCGTTATGAGCTACTAACGTGGACCGACCAAGGGGCTATTCCTACTCATGTCTTGCAAGACTGGGTTAGCGAGGCGGACGCCATACTCTGCTCGGTGGGCAACCCCATAACGGCGCAAACCATTGCCCGTGCGACGCATGGTCTTAGGGTTATCTCCACCATATCCGTGGGCGTTGATCATATCGATATAGCGGCAGCCTCCCAGGCCGGCATCCCCGTCGGTCATACACCCGATGTACTGACCGATAGCACCGCCGATATGGCCCTTGCACTGATGTTGTCATGTACCCGACGCATACCCGAGGTTGATCGTTTTGTACGCAGCGGTCAGTGGCGTGGTGCTTGGTCGCCGAACATGTTTTTCGGCCGGGATTTAAGCCGATCGACGGTAGGTATTATTGGACTTGGCCCTATTGGCCTGGCGGTTGCAAAGCGTGTGCTGGGCTTTGGGGCGCGGGTCATTGCCTGGAACCGCACACCCAAGGAAGTAGCCGGTATCGAAATGGTTGACTTAGATACGCTGTTTGAGCGCTCGGATCTTGTATCCATTCATGCTGCTATGACAGCCGACACCCATCATCTTGTTTCCGCCAAACGACTGGCAAAACTCAAAGACGGCGCCATAGTGATTAACACCGCCCGTGGCGGCTTGATTGACGAGCCTGCCCTAATCAAGGAGCTTGTTTCGGGTCGACTGAGCGCGGGGCTTGACGTTTTTGATCAAGAGCCTCTGCCGGTTGACAGCTCGTTGATGTCACTGGAAAACGTGGTACTTGTCCCTCATTTGGGTAGCGCGACGGCGGCAACACGGCAAGCAATGCTAGAGCGCGCTCTCGCCAATTTAGTGTCTGGCTTGTCTGGGTCGGCCCTGCCCTATTGCGTTAATCCTGACGTCTACAACCGCACCTAAAGTCGCTTTAGCGTGCGTTTTCAGGAATAGTTCGTAGCAGCCTCACTACTGCACGGTTAATCGACTTACGCACGCCTTCGCTATCATCCCGATTAAGGTCTTCTACAACTTTGCTGATCGACCCTGCCCAAACAAGGCCTTGTGAATCCCCGTCCGAGAATTCTAGTAGAATACTGTTCACCTCTCTCGGGCCCGCTAAGGCGTAGGCATTGTCGACAAGCGCCTGGTTAGTGCGGCGGTTAACGACAACATTGGGGTTTGGCGCCGGAAATTCGTTGCTTGCTTTGTAGGCACTCGACGACAGCGCGCCCTCCGATAGACTGGCTTTGAATTGGTAGTCAATGACAAAGTCGCCGCCTTCTGGGATTTCACGATATCCCTTGCCTACTAGCGCCTTGTTCACAGCACTGCGCAGTGTTGGATCTACAACAGCTAGGGGTCTTTACTTCCCTGACGCTGCCCAATGGGCGCGGCCCGCCAGCTAAACGTCTCAAATTTGGCTACCCCAAAGCGATCAACCGGCGTCGAGTTGATTTGAACCCCCGCGCATCCGGCAAGTAGCGCTATCATCAATAGGCTAATGGATCGAAACGCAGCGCTCTTGATTTTGTGTTTGCTGTTCATAAACTCGGTCCCCGCGGGTGATGGTCGCTTAAATGGTGGCTAAAGAATAGTAGGTGAACCACAATCGCGAGTATAGCGACCGTGACAAACCGGCGAATCATTGCATCACCTTTGGCGATGGTTAATTTTGCACCCAGATAGCCACCCAGGGTATTGCCGATTGCCAGGACGCCGCCTACCAGCCACAAAATATCACTGCTAAGCACAAAAACGGCCAATGCTATAACGGTATAGCCCGCCACGATGAAGGTCTTGAGTACATTGACAGTGACCAAGCTCAAACCCATAACCCGGTGCATGATGGGTAATAAAATGAACCCCATACCAATTTGGATAAAACCACCCCAGAATCCGGCAAGGACCATAAGCACATGGCCTAGCACAAGGTGGCGTGGTTGATCTTTGGTCGTAGCGCCCCCGCTGCGGCCCGTTTGCATAAGAATAAGTACGGCTAGCATGACCAGCGCCAGTATGGTGTTGAAAAGCTCCCCTCGGAGGTTAGCGCCTACCCATGCCCCCACGGCAGCGCCCGGTATCGCACAGGCGGTTAGAGAAAACCCCAGTCGCCACTGGGTAAGGCCGCTGTGATGAAAGGTGGCTGTAGCGGCCAGATTTTGGGCCAGAATTGCGATTCGGTTGGTGCCATTGGCGACTGGACCGGGCACGCCCAATAAAATCATCAGGGGGACCGTGAGAATAGAGCCGCCGCCAGCCATCACATTGATGATACCGCCGAGGGTGCCTGCCGCTATTAATGCCCCATAATGCCAGAGCTCTAGTGTCATAATTAGCGGCTAAGTGGTTCACGCATGGTGACAAATTCTTCGGCAGCGGTGGGGTGAATGCCTATCGTTCGGTCAAAGTCGGTTTTCGTGGCACCACCGCGCATGGCAATGGCCATGCCTTGGCAGATCTCGCCAGCATCGGGGCCTACCATGTGTAGCCCAACGACGCGGTCACTCACCGTGTCCACAATGAGCTTCATCATGGATCGCTCATCTCGGCCGCTGAGCGTATGTTTCATTGGCTTAAACTCCGAGCGATAAACGGTAATGTCACCGTAAGTAGCGCGCGCCTGTGCCTCGGTCATACCCACGGTGCCTACATTGGGCTGGCTGAAGACGGCGGTCGGAATAAAGTTATAGTCAACATGGGCCTCTTCATTGCCAAACTGCACTTTCGCAAAGGCCATGCCTTCCTCCAGTGCGACTGGAGTGAGTTGCGGCCCACCAATGAGATCGCCCAGTGCAAATATCGACGGCTCGTGGGTTCTAAATTCATCGTCGACCTTAATAAACCCGTCTTCGGTGAATGTAACAGCAGTTTCTTCAAGGTTGAGGCCGGCAATATTGGGCTGCCGACCCGTGGCACATAGTACCGCATCGGCTTCAAGCACAGTGCCGTCATCCAGCGTGACATGGTAGCCATTGCTCCCTAGGGATATGGAAGCGGGATTACTGTTAAAACGTAAGTCCACACCTGATTTGCGTACTTCGCTGGCAAGAGATGTCCGCACATCCTCGTCGAAGCCGCGCATTAATAAATCGCCGCGGTAGAGTTGTGTCACCTGTGCACCAAGGCCGTTGAAAATGCCGGCGAACTCGGTGGCGATGTAGCCGCCGCCAATAATGACCAAGCGCTGAGGAAAAACCTCAAGATCAAAGATTTCATTGGACGTTAGCATGTGCTCGCTTCCGGGGATGCTAGGCACGTAGGGCCAGGTACCGGTTGCTAGCAGTATTTTTGCCGCCGAGTAATGTTTGCCATTGACCTCAACGATGTTGGCGTTGTGAATATGTGCTCGGCCCTCAATGATTTGCGCGCCAGGGGTTTCCAGTAGGCGCTCATAAATGGCATTGAGCCGGGATATTTCGGCTTTTTTATTGTCGCGCAATGTCGACCACTGAAACGTTGGCTCAGGTATTTCCCAGCCAAAGCCCGTGGCATCTTTAAAGCCTTTTCCAAATTCACTGGCATAGACGTACAACTTTTTCGGCACACAGCCCACATTGACGCAGGTGCCACCCATGTAACGATCTTCAGCTATGGCAACCCGAGCACCCATGGTCGCTGCCATGCGTGCTGCGCGGACGCCGCCGGATCCCGCGCCAATGACGAACAAATCGAAATCAAAGTTCACATCGCCCCGATGCTCGCTCATGATGATTACTCCTGCCAAACGGTGATACAAGCCGTGCTTTACTGGGAAAAGCCCTGTTTTTAACGTACAGTCGCGCGCTCAGGAATTCACGGAGGAAGACCATATGGTACCGCGTTCATCTGCTATCCGCTCGTTGCCATCGCTAAAAGATTCTAGGGCAAGCCGCAGTGTGGAGCGGCTTCTAGCCGTTTTCATCCTCGTGTTAGTCACCGTACTTATTGCGGCAGAATCTGTGAATGCTGAGCAGACTGCCGGGAGCGCAACCATTCATCTTGTGGATGGCTCGGTAATTGTAGGGGCAGTCACCGGTATTCGCGACGATCACATCCGGATGGAGACGGCGTTTAGTGATGACCTTAAGATTGATGTAACGCTAGTGGAGCGCTTGCAATGGCTTGAGCAGACGGAGTTACTGATGGACGACAATCGCGTGGTTGTCGTGCCGGCGATAGTGGTTACCGAGGGCAACATAGACCTGAATGGTCAGTCCGCACCTTTAGAGACTGTTGATATTATGAATCCGGCGGACTGGGAGGAAGGAAAGGGTTACCAGTGGACCGGTGACGCCAGCACGGCGATCGCATTTAATCGGGGCAATACCGAAACCGATGAGCTCGATGTCAAACTCAACACGGTCTTAACCAGCAAACGTGATCGTTTCACTATTAACAGCCACTATGAACGCGATGATGCTTACAACCGAATCAACGTCGACAATCGCATCGTTCGCCAAAAGGTGATGACGGCGAATAACTGGAAAGTATTGGGCAAATACGATTTCTTTCTTAATGATCCGCGTAACTACCTTGGTACCAATGTATCTTTAGAGGCAGATGCACTGGCCGGTGTGGATTTACGCACCTACGCGGGCCCCTACTTCGGCCGAAAATTGTTTGATACGGATTTACTCAAGCTCGATGGCGAACTGGGCATAACCTACGTGCTAACCGACTACGCCGATTCTGTGGCGCAGGAAGACAATGACTACACGGGTTTAAATTGGAACGTGACTGCCGAGAGTAATTTCTTTGGCGGCGACTCACGACTGTATTTGCGACACGTAGGTATTGTCGATGTCTCGGATACCGACCAGCTTATTCTCAAGAACACCCTTGGCGCTGCCTTCCCATTGCTTTACAGACTGGAGGGTGCCGCAGAGGTGACAATTAACTACGACGGTACTGCCGCCGAGGGCAGTGAGGAGCTAGATCAGGTTTATAGTTTGCGATTGGGCTATGCGTGGTGAATCATTTTGATGCCTAATCCTGAAGCCGTCGTTTTTCTGCCCCTAGGGGGCACGGGCGAGATAGGCATGAACCTCAACCTTTATGGCTATAAAGGGCGTTGGTTGATGGTGGATTGCGGCATTACCTTTGAGCAACAGCCAGGGTCGAGCTCTGGCCGACCGAGTATCCAGATGGCTGACCCGCAATTTATTGCCAGTCGCCGCCAAGCCCTCGATGGGCTAATCATTACCCATGCGCATGAGGATCATCTTGGCGCCATTCCCTATCTTTGGCAGCAGCTGGATTGCCCGGTTTATACCACCGCTTTTACGGCCTCGGTCCTCAAGCGTAAAACTGGCTGGCGAGGAGGGCAATTACCCAGCCCGCTCATCGAGGTTGCACCGAGCTCGCGCCACCAGATTGGTGCGTTTGATGTTACGTGGCTGCCCTTGACACACTCAACCGCCGAAACCTGCGCGCTACATCTTCGGTGTGGAGATTATCGTGTGTTACACACAGCCGACTGGAAAATTGATGCACGCCCCGTCGTGGGTAACCCTTGGCGCCCCGGTAATTGGAAAGGGTTGGCGTTAGAGGACGTCGATGCGGTGGTGTGCGATTCCACCAATGCGCTCAAACCTGGGCGATCGCCCACCGAGGGTGATGTGGCCGATGGTCTGTTAAGAACCATTGCGCCATTAACGGGTAAAGTGGTGGTGGCCTGTTTTGCTAGTAATATTGCTCGTATTCAGTCGGTCCTGCGTATCGCTCACGCAACTGGCCGGCGCGTTGGACTGCTGGGACGCTCGCTGGAAAACATGTATCGCTGTGGGCTCATGAACGACTTGTTTCAGCCCGATTTTAAGCCGGTGAATCCAGAGCATTTAGAGTACCTGCCCGAGCGCGAGGTACTGGCCTTGGCAACAGGGAGTCAGGGCGAAGTCGGCGCAGCCTTGCATCGGCTCGGTATGGATAGCCACCGTAACCTGTCGGTTGGCGAGGGCGATACCGTCATCTTCAGTGCCAAAACCATTCCTGGCAATGAAGCCGCCGTTGAGCGAACAGTGGGTTATCTGCGTGACCGTGGGGTACGTGTGATTCATGCCGACGAAAGTCAGCAAGTACTGCATGCCTCGGGCCATCCCTGCGCTGAGGAACTGACCGATCTCTATGGCATGCTGCGCCCAAAGCTTGCCGTTCCCGTGCACGGTGAACTTGCTCATATGGCCGCGAATGCCAAAATAGCCCGCACTGCCGGCGTGCCCCATGCATTGACGGGTCACAATGGCGATCTTTTCTATCTGGCTCCAACACCGGGAGTACGCCGCCGTTGGGCTAGAGTAGGTCGGTTGGCATGGGAGGAGGACACGGGTTTGGTGCCTGTGCAATAATCTAAATGTAATTGGGTGGGGATCGACAATGATAAGAACGACCAGCTTAGTGATACTTGCGGCGTTAACCATGCCGGCGACAGCGGACCCAACTCACAGTTTTTTGACGCTTGATAACCATGTATATGTGGGGGCCTATGCACAGACCTTAGAAGCAAGTTTGACTGCTCAGCGCGATGGCTTTGATCCTGTGACAGTTGACGTGGACGACCTCGGGATTGATGACAGGCACACCAGTTGGCTGTTCGAATACCGCCACCGGTTTAATAATGCTTGGAGTGTAAATTTCGCTGCTTATGAATTTAGCAACGAGCGAAGAAGCCGTGCTGAGAGCGATTTCAACTACGATGGTGTCGACTTTTCGGCTGGTGCCGGTATTAACTCAGAGCTCACCATTCGTACCTATATCTTGGACGCAATGTATTCGGTTTACCAGACTGATTCGACTGAGGTTGATATTGGTGCCGGCATTCACCTGTTGGATAACGAAGCCTCAATCCAGCTCATTGCCGGTGTTGATGGCGAGTTGGTCGCAGAGACCGAGCAGGCGCGAGCAACGGTACTAGCGCCCTTGCCCAATGTGCGTGCGTCAGTTTTTCATGCATTCAACGACGACTGGTCTGTGCACGCCACCATGGGCTGGCTCTCGGCAAAGATCGATAATATTGATGGTGACTTTGCGTATTTAAATATCCGTGGTCAGTATCAATTTAGCGAGCACTGGGGCTGTCTCTCGGTTATAAATTCCTCGAGGTCGACGTGGTTGAATCCCTTGATAATGGCTTAAATGGTTTTGACTTGTCTTTCGATGGCGTTACGGCGGCGATAAGTTACGACTTTTAGCGCCGACTGAGCCATTAGGCTTCAATGCCCGCCTTGGCGGCCTCGCGTAGCGTCGACTGGCGATTAATCATTTCATAGGTAAGGTAATACTTAAAAATATTACTTACATACTGGACGGTCTCGCGGCCGATGACCTCTGCAGCAATAACTTCTACATTATCGAACCAAACGCTCGGGTCGTAGCCTCGCTCTTGGGCTAGCTTTTGCATTCGTCGAACTTTGGCGGGTCCCGCGTTATAGGCCGCGAGTGCTAACAACGCGCTATTAAGTTCGTCGTATGCAGGGTCACTGAAATAGCGATTGCGAAGAAAGGCCATGTATTTGGCGCCCGCTTCAATATTGGGCTCAACCTGATCAATATTGGCAATGGCGACGTTTTTGTCGCGGGCAGTGCTTGGCAATAACTGCATAACGCCAATAGCGCCCGCATGGCTGCGAACTGATTGGTCGAGTCTAGATTCTTGAAAACCTTGTGCTGCCAGTAACGCAGGATCGATTCCGTATTCGGTGCCATGGCGACGAAAATACGCTTCGAGCTGCTGATAGCGACCTAGCTCTGCTTCGGCGAGTGCGTTACTCGCCCAATCAAAATCTCTCACATAGCGGTTTTTGAGGATGTTCCCAAACAGCGTTCCCTCACGGTTGTCGTCTAAAAAGTCGTTGAGGAAAGTTTTGAGTTTGGGGCTGTCCTTACGAATCGCCCAAGCCAAATAGCCGCCCTGCCTAAACATCAGATCGTCTCTGATATCAATATTGCTAAACACATCTTTCCACATTTGCGGTTTATAGTCGTCGACAATTATCCAAGGCAGGAGACCCGCGTTGACCATCTCAATGAGGTCCTCATCTTCTAAGAGCTCGGATAGGTACTCAATCACGATAGCCGGTTTGCCGGCTTCGGTGAGGCGTTGATTCAGCGCGTCTACGCTTGTTGCATAGCTAGATGACTCTCGGACGTAGATAGTTTTACCCGCTAAATCTTCGAGTTGGGCGACAGGTGGTGCCGCTGGGCCGGTAACTAGGATTTCGTTTAGGGGTTTGCTCATTGGCTGGGTGAAATCGATGGTAGCACTTCGCTCGCCGGTCACTGTGATCCCCGCCATAACGATGTCGCCTCGCCCTTCTATTAGGGCAGGAATTAATTGATTGCGCGCCACCGGAATAACAATCACGTTCACTTTTAAGTGACCTCTATCGAAGGCCTGGTTGAGCACCGATGCGAGCCGGTTAGCGTACTCGGCTACGGTTCCTTTAGGGCCATTGTTTAGATAGAAGCGGCCCGGGCCATAGACGGTGAGTACGCGAATAACGCGCCGCTCAACCATGGCGTCTAAATCGCCGTGCCATACTTGGGTAAGTGCTAGGGCATCGGGTGCGGCGGGTGGTTGTTCGTTCGTTGGTGCAGGCAATGATTCGTTTGGCGGGGCGGGCTGATCCCAATCAGGGGCTTGCACTGGCATAGCGTTTTGCGAGACAGCTACCTCTGGCGACTGTTCGTCAGAGCAGCCACTTAACATCACGATACCCAGGCTAAATAGTACGGTCACAATACGCATGGTGAACTCCCTAGTAGCAGCGTAGCAGTATCTTGCCAAAGTGAGTGCCAGACTCCATAAGCCTATGGGCCTCCATAGCATTTTCTAGGGGCAACACTTGATGTACAACCGGTCTGATCGCCTCACTCTCAACAAAGGGTAAAATCTTGGTACGAATTTCAGCAAAGCCGGCGGCACGCCCCGTCATTCCCATTCCGCGCAGCGTTGAGCCAGTGAGCGTCAGGCGTTTCATGAGAATTTGAAACAGATCAATCTCGGCGGTGAGCCCACGCATCATACCGATAACGATAACGCGGCCATCGGGAGCTGCGACCTGCAGGTTAATGCCCGTAAAGTCACCACCTGCCATATCCAGAACCACATCTATTTTACCGACGACACCCAGGCTCTGCAGTTGCTCGAGCAGCGACCCCTGTTGATAGTCGATGACATCGTCAGCACCCAATTCCCCAACTCGGCGGCATTTATCCACGCCACCGGCGGTAGCAATGACGCGAGCACCCATGGCCTTTGCCATCTGCACGGCTACGCTGCCTATCCCACTGCTGCCACCGTGAACCAGCAAAGTCTCGTTTGCCGTCAGCTTGCCTAGTGCAAAAACGTTGTGCCAAACGGTGAGCAGTGCCTCGGGTAGGGCGGCGGCTTGTTCTAGCGAAATGGTTCGAGGTACTGCTAAACAATGGTCGACCCTGGCGATTGCAAGGCTGGCATAGCCCCCGCCATGCACGAGTGCGCAAACTTGATCACCCACTTGCAAGTCCTTGACACCGTCTCCAAGTGCTACAACCAACCCCGAAACCTCCAAACCAACAATAGGCGAGGCATCTTCGGGCACAGGGTAAAGGCCCAGTCGTTGCAGCACATCGGCACGATTAACGCCGGCAAAATGCACCTCAATGAGCACCTCTCCCGGATTGGGTTGCGGTGCTTCATCGGTCTGTAAACTGAGCTGTTCGGGTGAGTCGATATTGATGTAGTGTCGCTGCACAACAGTAACCTCATTTTTAAGCACGGATCACATTTTCAGACGGGCCCGAACATGTTCCAATCGGGGTTGCAGGCGGCGTGCGCCGCTGGTTTTGCAACCCACAGTTAATGGAGACTCCCAGTGACAGCCCCCTATTTTTTCCGGCAAGCAGCATGGCGCCTGAAGCTCACTTTGGCGAAAGTGTTAATCGGTGACAAGGATAATTCACCTCATTTTGCATTTGCAGGCCCCGCTAGCAGTGAACGATTGTGCAATCGAATCGCAGAAGCCGGCCACACAAGACTGCTGGTTGTTACTGATAAGCCACTGCGTGACTTGGGTATTGTCGACCAAGCACTCATGGGCTTTGGCCATCACCGTGTTGAGCTGGCTTGGTATGACGGGGTGATACCTGACCCCGGATTTACCCAAGTCCAGGAAGGCGCCGAGGTGTACCAAGCCAACCAGTGCACGGCGATTTTAGCGGTGGGCGGTGGATCTTCTATCGACGCCGCCAAAGTCATTGCCTTGGCGGTCGCCAATGCCGGCAACCCAAAAGACTGGGTTGGTATGAATAAAGCGCCGGACACGGGTGCTCCGGTGTTTGCCATTCCGACCACCGCTGGCACCGGCAGTGAGGCAACCATGGGGGCCGTGATTACCGATGAAGCTGACCACAGTAAGAATATTATTGCCGGGCCCGCGCTATTGCCAACCGCGGTGGCCCTCGACCCACAATTGATGCAAGGTTTACCCGTCGCTATCACGGCGGCAACCGGTCTCGATGCGCTGACCCATGGTATCGAGGCGTTTCTTTCGGTTTGGGATCGTGGTTCGCGCACCGAAACCGCGTTGATGGCGGTAAAAGGGGTGTTCCGTTGGTTGCCGGTTGCGCTTGCCGAGCCCGACAATATCGCAGCCCGCGAGGGCATGGCCCTGGCTGCCTACTATGGGGGTGTGGCGATTAATCAGGTGAGCGTTGGCAATGTTCATGCGATTGCGCATCAGCTTGGTGCCCGCTATGGCATAGCCCATGGCATGGCCAACGCCATGGCATTGCCACCTGTTTTGCGTGCATACGGTTCACTGGTTGACGCGTCATTGTCCACGCTTGCCCAAGCCATTGAGCTTCCCGAGCCAACGGCGAGCGCATTCATTAGCGCTGTAGAAGCGCTGCGAGACGACTCGGGTTTGCCTGCTCAGCATGCAGCTATAGTGGGTTCCGATGTCGATGCCCTGGTTGATGCGGCATTGTCGGAAGGTGATGGCTACTTTTCTCCCAAGCTGTTCACGCCAGAGGAGTTTAGGCACATTATTGACTCGCTTATTGTGGCCTAGTATCGAACGCGGCTAACCACTGGGTGGCCAGCGAGATAAAATGTTGGTGACCGGCGGTTGGGCCCTCTGAGCACGCAAAACCGTGGGCCTCGTCGGCATAGTGATGATAGCTCACCTCTACGCCAGCTTGTCGCATGGTGATACCCAAACGCTTGCCATCGTCGCGCAGGGGATCTCGTTCTGCGGTAACAAGTAAGGTACGCGGGAAGCCGGCGTAATCGCAGCGCCGATTCACGAACACTTGCTTCGCTCGAGGGTCTGCAGGTGCCACGCCACCCATGTACGTATCAACAAACCAGCGCATAATAGGCGACGTAAGTGGCCCGGACTTGGCGTGTTCGGTGTACGAGGGTAAGCCGGTAAGGTAGTGCTCGGTGGCAGGATAAATCATGATGGTGCCAACGATTCTGGGTTCGTCGATGAGTGTGGCCACCGTGCAGGCTGTGAGGTTGCCGCCCGCACTGTCGCCGGCCACGACTATCGTACCGTTATTGGGTGCTAGGTCTTCGTTGTGATCAATATCCCACTGTGTACCGTCGAGGCAGTGGTTGTGTGCTGCAGGAAATGAATGTTCTGGCGCAAGTCGGTAGTCGAGTGACATGATGGTACAGCCGCTGGCCGCGGCCAATGCTCGACAAAAAGGATCGTGGGTATTCAGATCGCCAATAACCCAGCCCCCACCGTGGTAATAGACAATCAGCGGTTTATTGGCCTCACCGTGGTACATCCTGGCGGCCATTTGCCCAGCCGAAGTGGGTATAACAAGGTTGCTGACAGCAAGCTCGACGCCTTGTGGGTGCGCCGACCAAACCTTGCGATTAATAACACGGTAATAAAGGCGAAACGCCCAGGTTTTAAGTCGCTGTAGGAGTGTGGTCATCGGTATCTATAAATCGAGCGTCCGGATTCTGAAGATACCAGTTAACGCCGGCAGCGTCTTGTTCTCGGCTGGCATTACCCCGTTGCACAAGCAGATTTAAATTGGCCAATGTTTCGCCCGTCGCCAGACCCAGTAGCTCTGCAGAAATTTCACGCTTGAATAGGCTTGGAAAGCAGTCAATGACGCGCTTGGGTGTGTCAAGAAACTCGTAGACTGATTGCAAGTCGACCCGGTGCCCATCAATGATTTGGTCAATGCGCACATGTAGCCCAGTAAAAGGCGCTTGATGCGCCGGCAGCACAAGCAGGTCATTGGGTAAGATGCTGAGGAGCCGGGCGTTAGAGTCCATCCATTCGGCAAGCGGATTGCCTTCGGGTTCGGTGGGAAAGACCGACACATTGGGCGTGATGCGTGGCAGGATCTGATCGCCAGTAATGATTAGCTTCAACGCCGGACAATACAGGCAGGCGTGCTCAGGTGAATGCCCTGCTCCCACAATGACCTGCCAGTAGCGTTCGCCAATGGTGAGCGTTTCTCGATCCACGATGCGGCGGAACTTGTGTGGCATTGGCGATATCATACTGCCAAAGCCGCCGAAGCGGTTTTGTAATCGTTGATCTGATCGTCGGTGTAGCCGGCGGCTCGGTAGAAGTCGGTAGCCTCCGGCGGCGCTTCCTTTCCGGTGTAGCTCGCCATGAGCTGACACATCATGTATTCCTCGCGGGTCATCCAAAGATCACAGTTAAATTGCCTGCAGAGCCACCCTGCCAGCCCAATATGGTCGGGGTGCATATGGGTACAGATGACTCGGTTGAGGGGCTTCCCCCCATAAACTCGCTAAACAGCGTTTCCCAAATATGCTTGGAGTCGTCGAGGGCAAGGGAGGTATCAACGACTGTCCAGCCATCGCCGTCTTCCAATAGCCAGATGTTGATATGGTCGAGCGATCCGGGCATGGGAAAGCGCACCCACCAAACGCCCTCGGCTATCTCAAAGGCTCGGTTGGCTTGGGCGGATCATCGCGGCCCCAAGGGTAGGTGAGGCCACGATAGGTTTCATGAGTTAACGAAGGCATAGCGCTGGATCTTAAAACAACCAAACAACAGTGTGCTTGGCTAGGGCTCAATTGTCCATTGAGTCACCAAAGCCTACTTCGGCGAGTTAGACTACCGATGCCTTTTGTTGATTATTGGGTGTCCAAAATTTCATGACTGATACGCATTCGCCGGATAACTCTGGCAATCAATGGGAGCCATTACGTGTTTCACCGCCCGAACGCGAAACGATGCTCGCTCAGTTGGAGCACGGCGTATTTGATACCTTGGTGATTGGGGCGGGTATTAACGGCGCTGTCTCGGCCTCTGCCCTATCCGGCGCGGGTGGTCGCGTTGCCTTACTCGACCGCGGCGATTTTGCCGGTGGCGTGAGTTCCAGCTCGAGTAATCTCGCTTGGGGGGGCATTAAGTATCTTGAGTCCGGCGACTTAGCACTCGTGCGCAAGCTTTGCTTGTCGCGCAATCAGTTAATGGATGCTTACCCCTCGACGGTTCGTGAGATTCGATTTTTCACCAGTATCCGCCGCGGCTTTCGACTCTGGTCAATCGTTGTCTGGTTGGGCGCCCTGCTCTACTGGCTTATGGGCAATTGTCGGATGCGCGCGCCTCGCTATTTGTCTGCTACGACAATCCGCGCCGAAGCACCCATTGTGGCACCCGAGCACATCGTTGGCGGCCTGGAATATTCAGACTGCTATTTGTACGACAACGATTCGCGCTTTGTGTTTAATTTTGTGCGCCGTGCCATGGATATTGGCTGTGTTGCCTGTAACTACTGTGAGGTGCAAGACCTAGTCTGGTGTGATGACGAGCGTCTTTGGCTGGTTACGCTAAGAGACAGGGTTACCAACCAAACACGTCGGCTCAAGACGCGCTCAGTTATTAATGCCACCGGCCCGGGTACGGATGCACTTAACCGCTCTGTTGGAATAGTGACAGCGCATCGCCACGTTCTATCAAAAGGCATACATCTCATTGTGGATCGGGTGACAGACCAAAACAAAGTCCTGACGTTTTTTGCCTCGGACGGTCGGTTGTTTTTTGTTATCCCTATGGGGCCAAAAACCTGTATCGGTACCACTGATACACCCGTTGATACCGCGCAGGTTGGCGTAACCAAGGAAGACCGAGATTTTGTCTTGGCCAATGCCAATGCGCTGTTGCAATTATCGCGGCCCCTCACCCCTGAGGACGTCATTGCCGAACGGGTCGGTGTTCGACCACTGGCATTGGCCGGCGCTCAGAACGAACGTGATTGGGTGCAGTTATCGCGCAAACACGAGATCGAAATTGATCGAGAGCGCTGCTTCCTAAGTATTTTTGGCGGCAAGCTGACCGACTGTATCAACGTGGGTGAGGAGGTTGTGGCACATATTCGTGATCTCGGTATTTCGCTCCACGGTCCCGAGGCGCAATGGTATGGAGAGCCGCCCATGGCCAAGCGCGCCGCGTTTATGGCACGCGCCACTGACATGCAGCTCGATGCTCTGACGCCGGCGACTGCATCAGAGCCGCTATCACTCCGGTTTTGGCGCCGTTACGGCGAGTACGCACACCGGGTTCTGGACCTTATCGAGGCGGACTCTCAAGAGGCGGCGCACTTGCTGGCAGAAGCCGAGTACACGCTGGCGGAGTTACGCGTTACCGCAGAGCGCGAAATGATTGTTTGCTTCGATGACTTTATGCGCCGTCGATCCAAGGTGGCACAGGTGTTACGAAAACAGGCAATTGCCAGTGATCCTGGTTTGAATGCGTTGGCCGGCCTGTTTTTTGGCGAGCAGCAGGCCGCTGTGTTTGTCGAAAATTATCGTAAGCGTTACGCAACAGCCGTCATGGACTCAGGCAACTAAGGGCTCAGCCACGACCCGCGTCACCAATAAGTGCTGCACGCAACTGGGGGCGGGTTGTGTTGGGAGAAAGCCAAATGCCGGTAAAATCCCTGCCGAAGTCCGGGTCCTCAATGGCTCCTACAAACTGCCCATTAAAGGAGAATTCGGCACGACCGTTGTCAGCAATGGCAAGTGCGAGCACGTCGTTTTGGCTAACATCGGGCCAAAGCTCAGTCAGCACCGACAGCCACTGCGCATGGCGGCTGTCCTCTATCCCTTGGGCCTGCCACTCTTTGGCTGTTTGGGCTACCAAGTCCTTGGCTTTGATTGCTCGCAAATAGCGTATCTCCAAACGTAGTGGGCGGATATCGGGGTAGTACTCGCCAGAGGGAGTAAACAAGCTGGACTCATAAATATCCCAAAACAGCACCGTCAACCGCGCCTCGCCGCATTTTTGCAAATCGGGCGTATTACCATTTGCCAGTAGTGATATAGCAAGAAAAGCAACCGCGATAAAGCTACGTATAAAAAACATCAGCAGGCTCCTGCGATACGTTGTTCTGAGAGGTGATAGAGGGTGGGCAGCAATACTGCCCAGACACTGACTAGGACAAGCGTGGTTACTGTGGGTTCCATTGGGAAGCTTACGGCGCCAAGGCGCTCACCCACCGCGTAGTTAAACGGCACGCCAACACCACCAACCAGTGCGGCGAGGAGTCTGTATTTACCAACCATGGCCAGTGAGCGTGTTAGCGTTGTGGCAAACGCTATCCATAACAGGCACAACCATAATGGAACCAAGCGGTCGCCAAAATCGAAAACGCCTACTGCGCTTAGCAGTGTATCTGTGGCAATGCCGGCGGCCGCCACCGGAGCAATGTTGTAGAGCTCAGTGCGCGCCGATTGCACCAGCAAAAAGTGCAAGGCAAGCATAGTCAGCGTCAATGCCAGCCATGGGTCGCGCCCCAAAACACAGGCGAACCAAGTGAGTTGAAACCAAAGTGCGTTAAACCACCCTCGATCGGCAAGATTGAGGGTGCGTAGTTGCTTGGTGAGATTGGCTAGGTAAGTCACGGCATTGATACGCCGTGACCGACGACCCAGATTAGGCGACGCCGAAGTACGTGGCTGTCTTGTCCAGTGCCGCCGCTAGTTTGGAAACCAGATTGTCTATTTCCTCGTTACTGCTTACAAAGGGTGGTGCCATGATCATGGCGTCGCCGGTTTGGCGCACCATTAAGTGGTCGCTGATGGCTTGGTCGCGACAGTAAACCGCACCCGCTGAATGCGGCGCAAGCCGCTCGCGGCTACTTTTATCGCGCACTAACTCGACCGCCGCAAACAAGCCTTTAACTCGAACCTGTCCAACAATGGGGTGGTCGCTCAATGACTGAAGTCCGGCCGCAAAATGCGGGGCAAGCGTATTTGCAGCGCTCTGGATGATATTACTGTCTTCATATATCGCCATGGTGGCCAGCCCTGCGGCACAGGAAGCGGGATGGCCCGAGTAGGTCAACCCGTGAGCAAACTCCCCGCCACCACTGAGTAAAACGTCGGCTACTTTATTGGAAATCAATGAACCGCCCAGGGGCATGTAGCCGTTGGTTACCGCCTTTGCAAAGGTTATGAGATCGGGTTCAGTACCGTAGGTATCGGCGCCAAACCACTGGCCTGTGCGACCAAAGCCACAGATTACCTCGTCGGAGATAAAGAGAATGTCGCGTTCATCTAAAATCCGTTTCACCTCGGGCCAATAGCTCTCGGGCGGAATAATAACGCCACCCGCGCCCTGCACAGGCTCGGCGATGAACGCGGCGACGTTGTCTTCGCCCAGTTCATCAATCTTTGCCTCGAGCTCACGAGCAACCGCCACCCCAAAGCTGTCCTCGTCCTGATCACCCCCTAGCTCAAACCAATGGGGCTGGTTGATGTGGTGAATGTAGTTCAGGCCAATGGTTTGCTCGTGCATTGCGCTCATGCCACCGAGGGAGCCCGCGGCGATGGTCGAGCCGTGGTAGGCATTTTTGCGGCTGATAATGTGCTTCTTGTTGGGTTTACCCAGTAAGTCGAAATAGCGATGGACCAGCTTAATTTGGGTGTCGTTTGCCTCAGAGCCAGAGTTGGTGAAAAAAACGTGCTGAAAGCGCTCGGGAGCGAGCTCACACAGCTTGCTTGCCAGTTCCACCGCTGGCTGGTTAGAGCATTTGAAGAAGTTGTTGTAGAACGGTAACTCGTTGAGTTGCGCCGCTACTGCTTCTTTAATGCTGGTTTGACTGTAGCCCAAGTTACAGCACCACAAGCCTGACATGCCGTCTTGGATTTTGTTGCCGTCGGAGTCATAGATATAAATGTGTTCAGCACGGCTAATTATTCGGCCGCCATGCTCGGCGTAATCCTTGAAGTCGGTGAACGGATGTAAATGGTGCGCCTGATCGAGCTGTTTTAGCGTTGCGGTGTCGAGCTTAGCGTTCACAGTATGTTCTCCTTCCCGGTTCCTACCGGATTCACACAATCTATGGGGCGCGCTCTTTGCGCCTCCACATCACTGGTCAGGTTGCCCATTGGGCCTATGCCCCGGTGGAGCTATTGCTCTGTGGGTTTATCACCTAAAGGGTTTCTCAATAATCCAATGGTTTCACACCTTGGTGGTTTAGCACCCTACCCCTTTGGTGTGACGTTGATCAAAATTGGCCCAACAAAAAAGCCGGCAAAAGCCGGCTTTTTTGTTGGGCTGAATTCGGTTCGCGTTAGTCGCCCCAGTTCATGCCTACCATCACACCAAGCGTGAGCGGTCGCTGCGGACCGAAGAAATGTGAAGGAATCAGGCCGCCGTTGGCATTGTAGCCATCCCAGGTAAACTCATCGAACAGGTTTTCAGCGTACGCGCGCACATACCAGTTGTCGTTTGACTCGTAACCAATACGTAAATTGGCAATCGAGTAGGCGTCAATATAGCCCTCGGGGTTAGCTTCCCAGCCGCCGCCTCTCTCGCTCTCATAAGAGATCTCAAACGCACCGGTAATGGCACCATTGCTGGTGGGGAAGTTAGCGTCCAAACGCCCTGCCGCTGTGAACTCAGGTGCCCAGAAAAGCGGACTGCCCTCACAGCCATTGGCATCTTCAAGTCCACAGATATCCTGAATACCCGTAGCCTCGGTATCTAGATAGCCCGCTGCCAAGTACAAGGTCCAGTTATCATTGAGCCCCACGGTTACGGCCGCTTCAATGCCTTGTCCATCGGTTTCGCCAACGTTGAGTACACGGCCGGCGAAGGCGCCCGTTTCCTCGACAAGCACATAGTTAATGACCTGCATGTCCTCGTACTGATAAGAGAACAACGTAATATCAAAGTTGCCGCGTCCATCGAGGAAGCTGGTCTTCATGCCAATCTCGTAGGAGTCGACGGTTTCTGGCTCGAAAGTACCGGGCAGGTAGCCATCATCCTGAGTAATACCCACTTCGTAGGCGGGAACGCCGCCGTTGGCATCTTCAATCCAGAAGCTGCCGTAGCCACCCGATTTAAAGCCCTGGGTGTAGCTGGCAAAAAACATGGTGTCGTCAAAGGTATAAGTGGTCATGATACGACCTGTCACATCATCCCAACTCTTTGAGTCGGTAATGTAATCGGCGGTCGCAAAACCATAGGTGAAATAGGGCCCTAGGTAGCTTTCGGGCTCGGGAACCCAAATGCCAAAGTCTTTCTTGTCCTCGGTGTAGCGAATCCCCAGTTCCACATTCCAGTTGTCGGTAATGTCGAAATCGGTATTTACATAAGCTGCCCAGCCCGTGTACTTACCTTTGATTCGGCCTATCTCGGTTAGATTACCGTCTGCCGATGGATAGAAATCGTAGTAGTAGGGTACGTCGGCACACCCGCCAAAGCCCGGGTTGTAGCTGTAGCCGTAGTACTCCTGATAGTAAGCGTCATAGTACGAGTTTAAGTAGTACTGACACATGAGATCTTCTGAGCCAATGTTGCGGAATTCAGTTTCCAAATCTTCCCGGTAGTAGCTCACACCGGCGTACCAGCCTAGGGGACCGTCATCATTAGAGGTCAGACGGAATTCCTGCTGGAAGTACTCACCGGCCTGATCAAACTGGAAGTTACTGATGACAAGCGGTGTGCCGTCGTAGTCTTCCTTGTAGTAGTAATCGTGGTCTTTGTAGCCGGTATTTGACGTGAGCGTCGCAAAGCCCAAGTCGTAATTCACAAATAGGCCGAGTGTTAGGATCTCAGCGTCATCTTGATCACCTTCGCTGATGTCCGAGTCCAATTCTTCATTGGAGCCGCGCAGCGTGGTGTCTGAGGTAATGTACTCGTCGAAGGTGTCCCAGATGTCGCCTGAATCGATGGCACGATACATCGAACCCGATTGCTCACGCTCTTCGTATTCGGCAACAACATCAACGGTCAGTCGATCGGTTTCATACTTGGTCGACCAGCGGATCGCCCATTTTTCGTGTTCAATTTCATCACGATTGCGGCCAAAATTTTTGGCAAAGCCATCTTCCTGCGAGTAGTAGCCCGACAATCGGGTGGCCAGATTGTCGCTCATGGGCACGTTGATCGCACCTTCCAGCACCGCGTGGTTGCGCTCGCCAACATCGAGATCAATGTAGCCACTCTCACTGCCAATCTCGGCTTTTTTGGTGTAAACACTAAAAGCACCGGCAATGGCGTTACGTCCAAACAGAAAGCCCTGGGGTCCCCTGAGGATCTCTGCTCGGTCGATGTCGTACAGGCTGGTCACCACGGCGCCATTACGACCTTCGTATAAGTCGTTTTTGAAAAATCCCGATGAGGGATCACCACCAACGCCAAAGTCTTGTGAGCGCACGCCGCGCACGCTAACCGCATCGATGTAGGAGTCTTGCGAGTTGCCGCTAACACCAGGCGTGTACGCAATCAGATCTTTGACGTCGTTAAGGTTGGTTTGCATCACGAAGTCGCCGGACAGTGCGGTAATGGCCAACGGGACATCCATAACACTTTGTTCGCGTTTGGTTGCGGTGACGACAACCTCTTCGAGTATCTGTGCGCTCGTGTACGTGCTCACCAAGGCGGCAGACACGGCAACGGGAAGCGATAGTTTGCGGAAAGCGTTGTAACGCTGGTTCATAGCAAAGCTCCTTGCAATGACTAAAAAGCGCGCTTCTAACGGCGCAATACCCTTGACGTTATCAAGCTGTCAAACACTTTGTACAGTACCCCGTGCTTGCATTAGGGAAAAAGTAATAAAAACATTGTGCTGACGGGGTCTCACCACCGGTGAGTATGGTTATTTCGCACCCAATGTGAGCGCTTACTTACTTTGGGCGCGCTCTGGGGTTCGGCGAGTCGGTCACCCAGTGACTATCGTTAAAGGCGGTGGTTTCAACACCATTACTCAATGCTGATACCCTCGGCTTCAAGTGTCGAACGCATGGGCGCCAACTCGGCCTCGTAGCGACGCCACCGACCGATAGAGCGGGTGTGTGCGGGTTCACGCACTTGCACGGCACTTGCGGTGGCCACTCCCTGTGCGGATTCATGGAAGTGTAGACAGGCGTCCTCCCAGGGTAGCTCGAGGCGCTCTATCAGGCGACGGGCATTGGGTTCGAGGTCTTGCGCTGTTTCCTCGTAGCTCACATCGATAATGCGTCCGGGGAATTGGGACCGCCAATGGTCCATGAGGCGTTTATAGCGCGCGTGGTGACGGGCCATCTCCCGTTGATCGTAGGAATGGAGGTAGGCGTCGGCAAACAGCTGCTTGAAACTGGCAAAGCACGCATCCATGGGGTTTCTGACCAGGTGAACAATTTTTGCCTTGGGCAGTGCGGCGAGGATTAGCCCGATATTGACGTAATTTACCGGTAGTTTGTCGACAAATCGCGGCAAATTGCCGCGCATACGTGCGGAGGATTGCAAGTAGCCTGCGCCCAGCGCCTTGGGATCGAGTTGCGCGGCGGCGGCGAATAATTCGGGGCTGTGGCGGCGCGGGTTTTGAGTTTGCGTTAGCCGCCGGATAGCCAGCCCAAACTGCTGCAGTTCACCCGCCGAGTGAACCAGCGAGTGACTGGTGATAATGCGCTCAATTAGCGTCGTGCCCGTCCTTGGTTGTCCGAGCACGAAAATGGCCGAGCTATCGCTATGACCCTCGGGCCGTTCGGCCAGCCATTGGGCGGTATAGGTCTGTGAGATGACTTCAAATTGCTCAATTTCAGTGGCCTCGTCGAACTCGACGGTTTGTCGCCGTGCGGCTGCGCCTGCTGCAAAAGCGGCAAATGCCTCAGACCACAACCCCAAATCCTCATATTCTTTGCCCATGGCGTAGTGCAAAAAGCCAAGACCACGTGGGTTTTTGGCGTTGCTTGTAAGTAGCTTGCGCATTTGTTGAATGTGACTATCGTCGGTCGCCTTAGCCGTACTTGCCAGTCCCCAATGGCCCTGAGGGGTATTAGACTGAATGTTAATAACGTCGGCGAAAATGGCCTTGGCCGTGTCTATCTCCCCCAAAAAGACCAGATTGTTGGCAAGGTTCATCATGAATTGGGGTGTTTTCGGCGCGCGGGTATTGGCGCGTGCAAAAAGGCCTTGGCGGCCTCATATTCCCCCAGCTGGGTTAGCACAGTACCCATAAGATCAAGCACGACCGGGTCTGATGGCTTGATGCGGCGCAGCTCCCGGAGCGCGCGTTCGGCTTGTTGTACCCGCCCTTCGCTGGCATTGAGGCGTGCTAAGTGTGCCCACGCTGCTGCATGGTCGTTGTCGAGCGCTATCACTGACCTGAAGGCGCGGTGGGCATTAGCGCGATCCTCCGCCTCAAGCGCAACCAAGGCCACCAGAAAGTGGGCTTCGGGGGCGTCGGGTTGCTGCTCTATGGCTTGCTGGCAGGCCTTGCCGGCTTGCACTATGTCGCCATTGTTAAGGGCCTTGAAGCCGGTTTGGAGAAGCGCTTGGATCGATGGTTTCATGGCGTTATGCAGGCTTGCTTTGGTAGGCGATCAAAGGGTCTACGCCTCCATTTTCAGGACTGTATGTTAGCGCTTCCATGAATAAAAGGAATAATTCTGCCTGTGATGAAACGTCGAGCTTTGCATAGGCGTGCTTTCGATGAAGTTTGACCGTTTCCGTAGAAATGCCGAGTTTTTCTGCAATTAGCGCGTACTGTTGCCTAACAAGACTAATTCAGTCACTTGCTGTTCGCGCCGGGTCAGCACGCTGCTGCCAAAGGCGCCCAGGCTGATATGCAGTTTTTCGCGCAATGACGCTTCTTTAACATTCCCTTCATGAATATTACCCCAGTGACTCTTGCAGATTGCTTGTATAACTGAAAAGACTGAATTAAGCAGCTTTAAATCTGATTTTTTAAATTTTGTCATGCTGGGGAGCGCTCACTCTGGCGCATACCGAGCGCTACATTAACAAAGCCATCATCGAGCTTGATCAACAGCCCGCACTCGTCGCCAAATCCGCAATGCTTGTACCAGGCTCGATAATATTCGCTCTCGGTGAAGCCCTGGGGGCAAGATCGCGCAGATGAAACACGCCAAACTGATGGTCGATGGTTGCTGCTCGATAAAAGGGGTCGAGTAAAAAAGGGCCCCGTTATGTAGGCGTCGAGCGTAGAGGCACCGCCATCAGTCAATGGCGCTGAATATTCAACCGATGGTATGACCCTCGCGATAACGAAGTAGGCTCGCATCTTGTGCACCGGTCATATCCATTAGGCAGTGCGTGAGCAGTTCAGGCAATGCCCGTGTATTAAGCGCGCTGATGACCGGCGCTAGCGCCTCGGAAACGTTGGCTAGTTGTGACATTTTTAAGCTCATCGCTCCAAAGTTGTTGCACACAAACGGCCGATCCAGTCGTTACCATTTGGCCCGGACGTGTTTGAAAAAGTCATTGCCATGGGTAGTTTGTCACACTTGCGGGTATTTGCCTTGTCATGTGTATACGCTCTACCGCTCTCGACGCACATAGTGCACGATTAAGAGGCGCTGGGCATTACCCTCGACCAGCCCAAGTGGGTAATACCCTGACGTTTCCGCTAGCGGAGATTAGAGGCTCGATATTGTTGAGGGCTGCAGCCTATCACCTTGCGAAACACCCTCGAGAAATACAACGGGTCATCAAAGGACAGTGCTGACGCAACGCGTTGGACAGAGTGATCAGTTGTGTCAAGTAAGCGGCATGCGGCCTCCATTTTCATATGCGTAAAATGCCGCATTGGCGAGTAACCGGTTGCCAGGTTGTATCGGTGACTAAAATGAAACTTTGACAGCCCGGCGACGTGGGCTAGTGCTTCAAGATCGAGGGCACGATGCAAATTGTCACGCATAAAAGCTTGAACCGACGATAAGTCGAGAGTACTGCGATTGACCGAGGGCATTTGCGCCTCGATCGCGATCTGAGTAAACAGTTGCCTGATTTGGCTAGCTGCGTGAACAAACGAAAGCGAGCTGTACCCCGTGTGCCGAACCGCAAGAATGTCGTTGAACAGCGCGATAACCGCGGGTATTACACCAACGCGCACTACCCGCTCGTCTTCCTTAGCGCCGACATGCTGGCAAAAATCCGCAGCTCGCAATCCTCTGAAGTGCAGCCAATAAATGGTCCAAGGCGCATTTCGGCTTGCCGAATAGTCGTGCGCTTCTCCTGGGGGCAGCAATACCACGTCGCCGGGCTCAACTTGATATAGGTTGCCGCCAGCGGAAACCGAGCCGATTCCATTTACGCAATAAATTAACAGGTGGTCATCGGGGTCCTGGCGGTTCATGTGGTGCCCCCTCGCGTTGGGGTAGTAGCCCATGGCTGTTGGATAGAAGTCTGATGTAAGACTGTCGTCAACCATCTTTGATACCAAGAACGCGGGCACGATAAATCGAATGGATTCATCGGATAACGGCCAATTGGAGGGTGAACTCATGGGTTATGGCTCTACAACGATTAGAGATTCCGCCGAAATATAATCCATGTGAGCAGCAATTTCATTAATGTCCGCCGCCTGTTTGTCGTGTTAATGTCTACCATTATCACGCCAACAAAAAAGATCATGCCAAGAGGAACAGTTCATGTCAGAACCTGCGGTTCAAATTGCGGCGCTAATCGAGCGATCTCGCAAAGCACAGGCAGCTATTGCTGACTACACCCAAGAACAAGTCGACGAGTTAATAACGGCGATGGTTTACGCCGTGGCACGAGATGACCGGGCAGAAGAAATTGCTCGTTTCACTGTTGAAGAAACGCAGCTTGGGAATTACGAAGGAAAATACCTCAAAATTCATCGCAAAACTCGCGCAACGTTGATGGATATCATCAATGATAAGTCAGTTGGCGTCATTGAAGAGATTCCAGAAAGGAACATTGTCAAGATTGCCAAACCGGTGGGCGTAATCGGTGCCCTGTCACCCTCGACCAATCCGGAGGCGACGCCGGTGATAAAAGCTATTGCCGCAGTGAAAGGCCGCAACTCTATTATTATTGCGCCCCATCCACGCGCCAAGCTAACTAACAAAAAGATCTGTGATTACATGCGCGACGCGTTAGAGCGGTGTGGTGCACCCGCTGATCTCGTGCTGTATATCGAAACCCCATCCTTAGACCTGACCAATGAACTCATGGCTCAGTGCGACCGTATTTTAGCCACCGGCGGGGTCCGATGGTGCGTGCCGCCTATTCGAGTGGCACCCCTGCGCTCGGTGTTGGTGTTGGCAATGCGTGTATCACCGTGGACGACACCGCGAATCTTGATGAGGCGGCTGAAAAGATCCGTATTTCCAAAACCCTCGATTTGGCTGCTTCATGTTCCTCTGATAACGCCGTACTTGTCTTTGAGTCCGTTTATGATGAGATGTTGAGCAAATTGATCGCGCAGGGTGGATACCTTCTGAATGCTGATGAGAAAGCAAAATTACAGGCCGCCCTTTGGCACGACGGCCATTTGAATACCGCTATCGTCGCTCAACCGGTTGCGACCATTGCTGGTATGGCCGGCTTTGAGGTACCCGATGAGGTGCAGTTTTTAATCGTCCCCGAGACAGGGTCGGGTTCTGACTATCCGTTCTCTGGCGAGAAGTTAACGGTAACAATGGCTTTTTATAAAGTGCGCGATCTTGATGAGGCCATCAAGCTGACTAACGCGATTCAAGCGTATCAGGGTGAGGGCCATTCCTGCGGTATTTACTCCTACAGTGACGATAATATTCTCCGTTTTGCGCACCAAACTCGCACTTCTCGAGTCATGGTTAATCAGCCTCAATCGGCGTCTAATAGCGGCAATTTGTGGAATGGTATGCGACAAACTTTCTCGCTCGGGTGTGGCTCTTGGGGGGCAACTCAACCAATAACAACATCACTTGGCGGGACCTGGTTAACGAAACCTGGGTGTCTAAGCCTCTGGTTAAGGCCAAAGAGTTGCCGTCAGATGAGGAGCTGTTTGGGTCTGTGGTAGTCTAAATTTAGCTGAATCCGCGCACTGACCTCAAGGAAAGCATTTTTATGGACTTCGCACTGTCGGATGATCAGCTTTCATATGTAGCGGCGGCTAAGGCATTTGCAGATGGATCACTAGCGCCCCATGCCGCGAAGTGGGATCAGGATTCAACGTTCCCTGTTGAGGCGCTTGCCGAGGCAGGAGCGCTGGGATTCATGGGGATGTACACCCCCGAGGCTGCCGGTGGCCTTGGCATGTCACGCCTCGATGCGAGCCTCATTGTGGAAGAGCTGGCCCGCGGGTGTACCACCACTGCCGCGTTCTTGACCATACACAACATGGCAACCAGCATGATTGGCAAGTATGGGCAGACTGAGACCATCGAAACTTGGTGTCCATCGCTCGTTATGGGTGAGAAGCTCGCTTCTTACTGCCTAACCGAGCCGGGTGCAGGGTCGGATGCTGGATCGCTTCGCACTCAGGCAGTTAGAGACGGTGATAGTTACGTCATTAACGGCAGCAAAGTTTTTATTTCTGGCGCCGGCGAAACCGACGTGCTGGTGGTCATGACGCGAACGTCCGATGACGGGCCAAGGGGTGTTACCGCCATCGTAGTGCCCGCCAATACCGATGGTGTCAGTTACGGAAAAAAGAGCACAAGATGGGTTGGAACGCCCAACCTACCCGCATGATTGCCTTTGATAACGTGCGAGTGCCTATTGCTAATCGCTTAGGTGAAAGAGGGCCAGGGTTTCAAAATCGCGATGGAGGGCCTCGACGGCGGCCGTATCAATATCGCTACCTGTTCGGTGGGTACCGCGCAACAAGCCTTGGAGGACGCAGCTGCCTACGTCAAAGAACGACGGCAATTTGATACCGCTATCGCCGATTTTCAACACACGCAGTTCAAACTGGCCGATATGGCTACCGAACTTGTGGCGGCCCGGCAAATGATTCGCCTGGCGGCGAGCAAGCTCGATAACCATCATCCCGAGGCCACCACCTATTGCGCCATGGCCAAACGCTTCGCTACCGACGTGGGCTTTGGTGTCTGTAACGACGCGCTACAGCTTTTGGGTGGCTACGGCTACATACGCGAATACCCCATGGAGCGCTACGTCCGCGACACACGCGTTCACCAGATTTTAGAAGGCACTAACGAAATTATGCGTGTCATCATTGGTAGAAAGTTACTGATAGATGGCGCCCTGGAGATTATAAAATGAGTCTAAGTCCCTTAGAAAAAATTCATGTCAGCATCGATGACCACGTTGCAACGCTGACCATTGATAACCCCGCCGCGAATACCTGGGACAGTGAGTCGCTTTCGGCATTAAAAGCCGTTGTTGAGGCGCTCAATGCCGATCTGGATATCTACGCACTGGTATTGACCGGCGCGGGAGAGAAGTTTTTCTCGGCCGGCGCGGATCTCAAGCTTTTCGCCGACGGTGATCCAGCCACAGCCGAGAAAATGGGCTGGGCCTTTGGCGATGCGTTTGAAGCACTGGCTGACTTTCGTGGCGTATCGATTGCCGCAATTAATGGTTTTGCTATGGGCGGTGGCCTTGAGGTCGCGTTAGCCTGCGATATCCGGATAGCAGAAGAACACGCACAGATGGCACTGCCCGAGGCCAAGGTGGGACTGCTTCCTTGTGCCGGCGGTACACAGCGGCTCGGTCAGTTAATTGGTGAGGGCTGGGCCAAGCGCATGATTCTGTGCGGTGAGCGTTTAAAAGCGGCCAAGGCCTTAGAGCTAGGGCTAGTGGAGGAGGTTGTCTCAACCGGTGAGGCGCTCGCGGTGGCTCAGACGCTGGCCGCCCAAGTGGCCAACCAAAGCCCCGTAGCTGTGGCTGCCTGCAAGCGCCTGGTTCACAGCGCGCGCGATATTGCCATCGCCGCAGGCTTGCAGGCCGAGCGTGACGAGTTCGTTAAGCTATTTTCCACGGAAGATCAAAAAGAGGGAGTTAATGCCTTCCTCGAAAAGCGCACGCCAGAGTGGAAGAATCGATGACCGCTCGTGTCAACAGCGCCGTTCGCGGTGAGGGCGTTATCCGCCTGGGTCACTCTGACGCTTGATGCACCAAAGACCCTGAATTCGCTCACCTTACCTATGGTCGATACATTGTCGGCGCAGTTGCTTGCCTGGCGTGACGATCCCTCAATCGCTGCTGTTTTTATCGATGGGACCGGCGAAAAGGCTTTTTGTGCTGGTGGTGATGTACAGGCGCTGCGAGACTCTTGTTTGGCCACTCCCGGTGGCCCCTGCGAGTACGCCGAAACGTTTTTTGCCCGGGAATACGCAATGAACTATCTGTTGCACACCTATCCCAAACCCATTATTTGTTGGGGCCACGGCGTAGTAATGGGCGGTGGGTTGGGCATTCTGGCGGGTTGTAGTCATCGATTAGTGAGCGAACGCACACGTATAGGCATGCCCGAGATAACCATTGCGTTATTCCCGGATGTGGGCGGTAGCTGGTTTCTCAACCGAATGCCCGGCAACGTCGGCCGCTTTTTGGCACTGACAGCGGCAACCATTAATGCCGCTGACGCACTCTACAGTGGGCTAGGCAGTCACTACTTTGGTGCCGAACAGTACGCCCAAGTATTGGCGGCGCTGACTGATTGTGAGTGGTCGAACAGCCCTCAAGATAATAGGCAGTTAACCGACGACGTGCTGGCCGCTATTACGGCGTCAACAGCGTTGCCCGACTCCAATATTGAAGTGGCACGTGATGAGATTGAGCGCTGGATGGAGGGTGATGATCTCGTGGTTATCGCGGAGCGCATGGGTGCTTGGGAGGGCGACAATGTTTGGCTCCAAAAAGCGCAGGCCGGTTTTCTCCATGGCTCGAGTTTGGCGGCTAGCTGGATTTTCAGACAACTCAACGAGACCAAACAGGCAAGTCTTGAGGAGGTCTTTCGGAGTGAGCTGCGTTTGGGCACCAACATTATGCGTCACCCCGAATTTGCCGAGGGTGCGTGCGCTGTTGATCGATAAAGATCGTAAGCCTGCTTGGACTTACCCGAGTATCAAGGACATCCCCAGCACCGTTCTCGATGGTTTTTTTAGCGCAGCTGAGAATGCGCCTATTTTGGAACTAGTGGAGTAACACCAATGGCTAATCTCGCCTTTATCGGCTTAGGTAACATGGGTGGTCCCATGGCTCGAAACCTCATTGAAGCCGGCCATAAACTCACAGTCTTCGATCTATCGCAGAGTGCTGTTGATGAGTTGGTAAGCGCGGGTGCTCATCAAGCAGACACCGCTGCAGCGGCGTGTTCAGGCGCCGATGCCGTTATCACTATGTTGCCAGCGGGCAAGCATGTCGCCGGTATTTACTTAGGCGAAGATGGCTTACTGGCGTCATTACCGGCTGGTGCCCTTGCACTGGATGCCAGCACGATTGATGTACAGACTGCAAAACAAGTCGCACAAGCGGCCGCTGAAGCAGGTATCGACTTTATGGATACCCCAGTATCCGGCGGCGTTGCCGCCGCCGCCGCGGGTACGCTGGCATTTATGTGTGGTGGAACGGCGGAGGCATTTGCCCGCGCTAAAGAAATTTTGAGCGGCATGGGCAACGACGAGAAAAGATTTTCCACGCGGGCCCTAGTGGTGCCGGGCAGGTTGCCAAAGCCGTGAATAATATGGTGCTAGCCATTCATATGATTGGCACTTCTGAAGCGCTGGCTATGGGCGTGGCGAATGGCCTTGATCCGGCTGTGCTGTCTGAGGTCATGAAAGCCAGCTCGGGAAACAATTGGTCGTTACAGGTATACAACCCATGGCCTGGGGTAATGCCTACTGCGCCCGCCAGTAACGATTACAAGCCCGGATTTATGGTGGATCTCATGGTCAAGGATCTTGGCTTGGCCAGTGATTTAGCCCATAGCAGCGGCGTGACAAATCACTTGGGTCAACTGGCGTTAGAGCGGTTCCGTACCCATCAAGCAGCGGGTAACGGCGGCCGAGATTTCTCATCCATTCTCGAAACGCTGCTTGATCAATGATACAGCGGCGTAATCGCCGCTAAAATACTGACTCGCCGCTGAGTAAGATGGGTGCTGCATCCAACTCTTCAGCGTCCATCATTGTAGCGACACGCTCTAGCGCTGCGACAATTTGGTGTTGCTCCCACACCTGGAGCTTGCTGAATCGATCGACAAAGCTGTCCTGCAATGGTTTAGGCGCGCTTGCACGCATAGATTCACCCCGTTCAGTAAGGGTTACGATAACCCGGCGCCGGTCAACTTTGCTGCGCTCTCTGTTCACCAACTCATTGCTCTCGAGTCGATTTAAAATGGTGGTGACGGTGGCAAGACTGAGGCTTACGGCCTTGGCAACATCGGAAACCGTTGGATCCTTGAGTTTTCCTATGGCTTGAATGATCACCAGTTGGGGCGTGGTGAGCCCGGTACGTTTACCCAGCTTACGGCTATGTAAGTCGGTGGCGCGGATAATGCGCCGCAATGAAACCAACACCTGATCCTGTAGGTCACTCATGCTAGCTTGTCCGTAAATCGCGCTCGTCCCACAAAGGCCCAAGGGTTTCTTTGAGGGGTGTAAGCCAGGGTTCATAGTGGCGCCACTGCTCAACGGCGCTTGAATAGATAGGTTGGCGCACCTGTTCGGAGGATGGCGTCCGAACATTGCGCTCTGTTTGATGAAACTGTAAACACGCTTGCTCAAAGGGCAAGCCACAAAAATCTAGCATTCGCCTTACTTGTGTCTCTAAGTTGGCCACTACGTCTTCATGTTGCACGCGTAGAATAAAGTTGGGTAACACCTCATCCCAATGTGCCATTAACTTGACGTAGTCGCTGTAGTACTGGCCAATATCCCCAAGGTCATAACTAAAAAACTGGCCCTCGGCAAAAAGCTGTTTAAAGCCGCTGAAACAGCAGGCCATGGGCGATCGCCGTGCATCAATAATCTTGGCGTTGGGCAGCATTAATTTTATCAATCCAAGGTGCCTAAAATTATTGGGCATCTTGTCGATGAAAAAGGGCGCCCCTTGTCGATGCACGCGGGTGCCGGTTAGGTACTCCTCGCCCAGCTCACGCAATTGCTCTAATGACAAATCGGCAAGGTTAAAAGGGTAGGGTTGGTTGTTTTTCCTTCGGCCCCAACGCCGCAATTTGCCGCTGATTGAAAGGATATTGGGTAATTCCAGCGTCCCATCAACCTGGCTGTGGGATGACAGAATTTGCTCAAGAAGGGTTGAGCCCGCGCGTGGCAAGCCCACGATGAAGATAGGATCTGGCGCTGTACAGCCACCGGTGGCTTTAAAAAGCGAGGCGGTGCAGGCGGCTATTTGGTCATCGACTTCCTTGCGAGTGCCTTCGGCCCGATACTGAACTTGCAGGCGCTTGATGCCGTTACCTTTTTGCGTAGTGATGAAACGACTTCTCGTACATCGCTCTATCTTCAAAGGCCTTGCCCAATGCAAATTGAAGATACACCCGGTCTTGGCCAGTTAGCTGTGGATTGCTATCCAGTGCCTGCAGTGTGTCGAGTTCTTGGTCGCTGAACTTATAGGTCTTTAGATTTGCGAGCGAGTACCACGCCTCACAGTGGAGCGCCTGACAGGCAATAGCTTGCCGATAGGATGCAATCGCTTCTTGTGTACGACCGCCGGTTTTAAGCGCATGGCCTTTGGAGACATGGGTGACAGGATCGTTAGGGACCTGCTCAATGATCTTGTCAAAGAACCGCAGGGCCTCTTTATAATTTCCCAGCTGCATGCATTGAATAGCGTATAGCGATTGCAGCTGCGCATTGTCGGGGCTTTGTTCGAGCAGTCCGCGCGCCTCATTAACCGCTTGTTGGAAGCGCTGGCGCTTACTGAGGACCTGAATGTAATCAATACGCGCTTGCCCGTGGTTGGGCTCAAAGGTTACGGCGCTCTCAAGCAAAAACTCTGCATCTTCCAAGACCCCTTGCTTAAGCGCTATGTCGGCGAGCATGCGCATACCATCAACATGCTGCGGATGCTTTTGAAGAAAGCGCCGGCATAACTCCTCGGCTTTAATAAGTTTACCCTCGTGAGTCGCGTCGAGGCAGGCCAGCAGTATGGGTGGTAGTGACTCAATCCAGCGTAGCCGTTCGGACACTTGTGCAAATCGCTCTGGCTGAAGACTGGGGTCGAGCAGCGCTTTTTGTGCAGCCCAGCTCGCCTTGAGCGCGGGGTTCATAAAGCACGCTGTGGCGTATGCCCCCAGTGCTTCAGAACCTCGATCGCCATCTCGGTAAACATGGCCAAGCTCTTGAAATGCCCGGCCATAAGAGGGCCGCTGGTCAAGCAGTGTGAACAGTGTTTGCTCGGCTGCACCGTAATCGCCAAGTAACCGATAACACACCCCCGCATATACAGCACGGTATTGTCGTTACTCAGTGTCCCGGGCAGGGCCTCAAGTTGCGCTAGGCCCTCGGGTACACGCCCCGCCTGAATCAGTGTTTGAATTGCGCCCAGATCAACCGCTTGGTGATCAGCTATAGAGGTGTTGTCCATCTTTCCTACCGGCAAAAAAATGCCCCCGAAGGGGCATTTGCGTATCAATCCTGGTTTCTAACAGAGAACTGGTTAGAAGTCATAGGATAAACGAATACCCGCTGTGGTTGGCGGTGCCACGGCGATTCGCTCGCGGTCATTCACGTAGTTTGCGCCCTGCGTGATGGTTTCGTCGGTCAGATTATTAACAAATGCCTCAAGCATCCACTTCTCCGTCGAAATACCCGCAGTAACGTTGACCATCGTCCAGCTATCGAGCTCCATGCGATTAATCGTGATGATATCGCTATAGGACTTGGCCGAGTGGGTTACCGAGGGCATAACGTGGCCGGTCCAGCCGTTGGCCATTGGCCATTCGTAGCGAGCCCAGGCGTTGCCTTGGAACTTGGGAGCATAGGCGAGCTCAAGCCCCTCTTGTACATCACCACTGGGTACGTTGACGGCCGTGATTTCGGTGTCCAAGAACGAGAACGCCGTGCCAATGGTTAAGCCCTCACCCGCTAACCAAGTGATATCACCCTCGAGACCCTTAATTTCGGCATCCGCCGCGTTGTCTGAGAAGAACAAGTTAACAATGCTGGTGTCGAAAATGGTGGTCTGCAGATCAGTGATATCCACGAAGAACGCCGCACCATTAAAGCGCAAACGCCCATCGAGCATGTCGAGTTTCCAGCCCAATTCAACGTTGACCAATTCATCGGATTTCACGTCAAAAGGCACGGTGTAGTTATTTGCCGCTTGAAAAGCACCGCCTGGTCGGTTGAGCAAGCCGGTTCTGAAACCCTCGGACCAAGTGATGTAGTACAAAGAGTCAGCATTGGGTGTCCAGGAAATACTCACCTTGCCAATTACGCCGTCGTCTTCTGCAACGTCAGGCGCATAGATGCTGTTGATGATCCTGTCGTACTGGGCATGGCCGGGGTCGGGCAGGTTGTTTGGCGTGTAAACCGGCGCCTGATCGTACGAGATAAAGCCTTCTCCGCCGTAGGTCCAACGAATTGACTGGTCACCATCGTACAGGTCATTGATGTTGGTACCAAACATGTTGTAGTCGACACCGCTCATGTTATAGAACGACGAATTGGCACTCCCCAGTAGGTCCACCTCATATTCGTACCAGCGCAAGCCTGCAGTAATAGAGAGTTGCTCGCTAATATCGAATGAAACTTCACCGAACACACCCAGTTGCTCATCGGTGCGTTTGACGTCGTTACGGAAAATAGTGTCGGGTGGGTAGGGAAGACCAGCACCTGCACGATAAGCCTCACCAGGGCCATCATAGGGGTAGTTGCCATGCGGTGCGAAACCAAATCCGTCGCCTGATCCTGCACCCCACGCGTCTACCAGCCTGCTACCGGGGTAAGAGAAATCGTTCCGCTCTTTAAGCTCCATGTTGCTGTAGAACGCGCCAGCTGTCAGCCGAAGCTTGGCTGACTGATCCGTGCTGATACGGAATTCATGCGTCTCGAAGGTCGCCTCCGATTCTGACTTCACATACAGGTTTGGGGCCTGACACGTACCTGATGGCGTATCGGGGATTGGTGAGAAGCTGGTGTAGGAGACGTAGTAGTCACAGATGTAGTACGGAATGTACTGACCAATAAATAGATAGTCGGAGTAGTCAACACGCTGGTCAGTCTCGCGATCGGTGAATGCACCGGTATACAGTACTTCCAAAGCACCAATGCGGCCTTCAACCGTCCAGCTTAGGTTGGTGTACTCGTCTTCGAGTTCATCTTTTTCGAACCGTTGGATTTCGTAGTCACCGAGATTGGGGTCCGCGTAGAAAGTGCCATCACTGTCGATCTGTTGCTGCATCGCACCTACGCGGACTTGCCAGTCGTCATTAACATTCCACAGCGCACTAATGCGCGCGCCCTGATAGCTGGTGTCATTAAAGTCGTCTTCGACAAGAGAGGCGTTATTTGCCTCAATGAAACGTACATTGCTCAGGGTCGGCGCCGGCTTGGAAGCCGCCACGGAAGCCTTGAACTTCTGTGCCGTTAGATCCGGACCGTACCAGCAGGACGGAACCGCGCGCTCTCTGCGGCAGTACGCGTGCCCTGAACGTTGTCGATGTAGCCGCCTTTATTGTCGGCGTAGACCACAGCGCGCACAGCGAATGAGTCGCTGAGTGCTAGGTTAAACATGGCCGTGGCGTTGTTGTTCATCTCGCCGTCTTTCATCCACGACGCGCCTGCACGGAAGTTTCCGTAATTGCCGCTGGTATCCGGCTGATTGGTAATGAGGCGTACTACGCCTGCTTGAGAGCTCGCCCAAAAAGCGTGCCTTGGGGCCCTGATAGCACTTCTACCCGGTTGATGTCTGCAATGTACACATCAAGGTTTCGGCCGGGCTGGCTCATGGGCTGTTCGTCGAGGTACAGGGCCACGTTAGGGCTCAAGCCCGCCACCCCGGCGGTTGTCAGGTTAGGGGTGGTCGAAGCGACGCCGCGAATATACACCGTATTCTGGCCAGGACCTGCGCCACCGGCAGTGACGGTGGGTAATTCCAGCATGTAATCAGCAAAGTTAGAAATACCTCGCTGATTGAGCGACTCTTCGGTCAGTGCTGAAACAGCAACGGGAATATCTTGCATGCTTGCTGAGCGCTTGGTGGCTGTAACAACCACTTCTTCGAGTTGTTGCGCTTGTGCAGAGGTTGCCGCAATGGCGGGCACCATCGCTGAGCCAACGGCGACAGCCAATCGATGTCGACTAAAAGGGGTGGGATTTTTCATAGTAACTCCATTAACGGATTTTTATCAAACACTTCGAGTACTTCATTTTAACTCAAAGTATTTAATATTGATACCTTAGGTAGTTACCAAAGGAAATGCCTCTCTGTTTATCTTTTGTCGAAAGTTGAAATACTTTGTTACCGTAGTATTAAAGGTGCATATTTGTGCCGATTGTATAGGTATAATGTCGCAAATCTCGGGTTATGAGGCGTGGGGCTGGGCTCTCTTTGCCCTGCGGCCTGAACACTGAGTCAGCCGATGCACCGCCCAGAGCTCGCTTCAATGCAAACTCGCAGCCTCACCACAGGAACCGCAATAAAAGGTATAAAACTTGTCATTTTTTAATCAGTTTCGGGTCGACGCTCGCGTATTTTTTCCGGCCTTGTTGGTCTTGCTGTTGGCAACCGTGGCCGTGCTGTTGGTCCCCGGCGAGGGGCGCAGTGTCTTTGGCCAAATCCAGAGCGTGATTGTGGCCACTGCCAGCTGGTTTTATGTGCTGGTTATTGCGATTGTGCTCATTCTTGTTGTTGTCTTGGTGTTGTCGCGTTACGGCGATATTAAGCTGGGCCCCGATCATGCCAAGCCTGCCTACGGGTTTGCCTCATGGATTTCCATGTTATTCGCCGCGGGTATTGGCATTGGGTTGCTGTTTTATGGCGTCGCTGAGCCGGTGATGCACTACCTCACGCCACCAACTGGCGAGGGTGGTACGTCCATTGCCGCGGCTCAGGCACTGCAGTTGACCTTTTTCCACTGGGGGTTCAACGCCTGGGCAACCTACGGTGCAGTCGCGATGATCCTGGCGTATTTTGCCTACCGTCATGACTTGCCGCTAACTTTACGCTCGGCCTTCTACCCACTCATTGGCGAGCGAATTTATGGTCCTTGGGGTGCCGCTGTCGATGTCTTTGCGGTGGTGTGCACTACCTACGGTATCTCTGTGAGCCTGGGTCTGGGTGTCCTACAGATCAACGCGGGTCTGAATTACCTGTTCGGGCTGCCCATTGCCACTTGGGTCCAGGTGATAGCCATTTTTGCTGTGATGGGGCTCGCTACCATCTCGGTGTTGATGGGTCTCGATGCCGGCATTAAGCGCTTGTCAGAGATTAATACGGTGCTGGCGGTGCTGCTTCTAATTGGCATCTTAATCGCCGGTCCAACGGTTTTGTTGCTGTCGGGCACGCTGCAGAATTTTGGTGGCTATGTTGCCAGCCTGATCCCCAAAACATTCAATCTCTACGTTTATAACCTAGCGATTGGTTGGGCGGTTGGACCATTTTTTACTGGGGGTGGTGGATTAGCTGGACACCTTTTGTGGGTATCTTCGTTGCGCGTATTTCACGAGGCAGAACGATTCGCGAGTTTTTATTGGGCGTGATTATTGCACCTACCCTGTTTATTTGTCTTTGGATGGGCACCTTGGGAGGCAGTGCAATTGATCTCATTGGCAACCAGGGTTTTGCCGAGTTGGGGGTTGCCGTTCAGGACAATCAGGCTATCGGGCTCTTCAAATTTCTAGATTACCTGCCTGGCACACAGGTGTTGTCATTGATTTGCCTGATTATGATCGTCATTTTCTTTGTTACCTCTGCCGACAGTGGCGCCATGGTACTTAACATGCTCACTGCTCGCGGTGACGATAATACGCCGGTGCCTCAGCGAGCGCTGTGGACCTTGGTCATTGCGATTATTGCATCGGTGTTGTTAGTGGGTGGAGGCCTGCAGGCATTGCAAACTGCCACCATTGCCAGTGCCCTGCCATTTTCGGTTGCTCTGCTCGGTGCTTTCTGGGGTTTTTGGCGTGCACTCACCCTCGATGCTGCAAAGCGAACAGCGGTCTCGGTGCATCCACCTGTTGAGGCCGAGGCGGGCCATTGGCGCGAACGTTTAAGTAATCTGCTTGCTTACCCTGCCGACGTTAGCATTCAGCAGTTTCAGCGCGATACGGTAATGCCTGCCATGCGCGAATTTGTGCAGGAGCTTGCCAGCCACGATGTACGTGCCGCGGTATCGCGTGCCACCAAAGGCGCCTCACGTCTCGAGGTTTATCATGGCGATGAGGTGGATTTTGTCTACGAGGTCCAGTGTCGACCCCACCCGCGTCCAGATGCGTCGCTGGCCGGCCAGCCGATGGATGAAATAGAGCACGATGAGCTCTTTTATCGTGCAGAGGTGCACCTAGCCGAGGGTGGCCAAGACTATGACATCATGGGTTGGTCTCACGAGCAGGTGCTGCTCGATATTCTCAGCCGGTACGAAGACCACCTGCACTTTTTGCACACGCTCCGCTAGTAGCCGTGTGCGGCGGTGGCTTTATTGCACAATGGTGATTTCGGTGATTGGCGCCTTGCGCTGCGTTGGATTTAAGGCGCGCATCGGCTGAACCAGCTTGTTAAGTGCCGCCTGTCGATTGTTGGGGGCAGGGTGTGTGCTCAGAAATTCGGGGGCGTTTGTCGCTGAGATCGCCCATCTTTTGCCACAAGGTAACGGCTGCTTCCGGATCGTAGCCGGCCTTGGTTGCCAATGAGATACCAATTTGATCAGCCTCCGATTCTGCTGTTCGGCTGTTGGGTAGCTCCAAAGCAAGTTTGGCGCCAACAGCGGCTCCTGCCACGGCCATTGAGTTGTTGTCCGAGGCGGCACCCACCGCCATGACGCCGACCATCGTGGCCATCGCTCGAGACATGCGCTCGGCGGTGTGATTGGCGAGCGCATGGGAAATTTCATGGCCCATGATTTGCGCAAATTCGTCATCGGTCAGCCTGAGCTTCTCAAATAGCCCGGTGTATACCGCCATGCGCCCGCCCGCCATGCACCAGGCATTCACGGTATCGTCATCATCGATAATGGCTACGCTCCACTTCCAGTTTTTGCTGCTGGGAAAATCCTCGTGAGCTACGCTGACCAAGCGACCGGTGATACGCGCAACTCGCGCGATCAACGCAGGGTCTTTGACGAGTTTATTGTCCTTATCAAGCGCTTTTACCGTACTGAGGTAGGCCGCCTCCGACTCGACGATGGCCGACTGTGGCGATATCAGTAAGAATTGCGATCGCCCCGTGGGGCTGGTTGCACAGGCGGCTAGCCATAGCACTGTGACACCTACGGCGGCGATTTTGTTCAAGGCTCGCTTTGTGGACATGGGTTCCCTCCCGGACGCCAATAACACTTTATCGCCGTCTTATAGCCCTGCTACTCGTGTGTTTCAACCAGGCTCAGATTCGGCTCCGGCCGACGTGCGCAGCAAGCCGCGGTATACACCGCGTGCATTCGATGCGCCGGTAACCACTTTATACACGTCTTCACAAATGGGCATACTCAGGCCATGTTCGCGCGCCAGCTCAATAATCGTCGGCGCGCTTTTAACGCCCTCGGCAACCATATGCATGCTTTCTATGATGTCTTCAATGGAGCGCCCGCGGGCAAGCTCCATACCCACATGCCGATTTCGACTTTGTGAACTGGTGCACGTGGCGATCATATCGCCCATGCCCGCCAGGCCGGCAAAGGTCTCTGCCTTGCCGCCAAGTGCTGTTCCTAGGCGCGTCATTTCAGCCAATCCGCGGGTTATGAGCGCAGCGCGGGTATTGTCGCCCGCCCCCAATCCGTCGCCCATACCCACGGCGATGGCAATGACATTTTTAAAGACGCCGCCTAACTCGCAACCCACCCAATCGGGGTTGGTATAAACCCGAAATAACCCCACGTTCATGAGTGGCTGCAACCATTGGGCCGGCGTTGGATCGTCAAGTGACAGGACACTGGCGGCCGCCTGCCCGGCCATAATTTCTTTGGCGAGGTTGGGGCCGGTCAACACGCCAGCTGCATGATCGGGCGCCAGTTCCTTGCAAATTTGGGTCATGCGCAGTCGCGTGCCGCGTTCGAGGCCCTTGGTCAGACTAATAACAGGCGCGCCGGCTAGCAAGTCTCCCACCACCTGGCCAAGCACCTCTCGAAAGCTATTGGAGGGCACGCCCATAATGACTGCCTCAGCACCCGCTACCGCCTCAAAAAGATCGGCGGTCGCCTTTAGCGCTGAATGAAGCTCCAAGTCACCCAGATAACGCGAGTTACGATGATCGCGGTTGATCTCGTCAACGGTATTTGCGCTTCGCGCCCACAGTGTTATGTCGGCATTACGGCTGAAAAGCGATGCAACGGTTGTACCCCAGCTGCCGCCACCAATGACCGCGATTTTAGATTTTGGCACGTATTGTATCCCTTATCGTTGGCGTACCTCGCGCGGCAATCGCCGATGCTCGAATAATTTCCACGCGTCGAACCAGTATTTGTAGGGTCTTAAACTGGCTTTGCCGCTGTTCCATGTAATCTGCCTGAGAGGCATCCGTCAATCCTCTGGCGCTCAGCATGCTCCAGCTGTTTTTAAAGAGCAGCTTACCCATGGATGCCTCACTCGATACGCGGCGTTGCATAAACGCCTGGCGCCCGTAATTCATACAGCGCTCGGTGTAGTCGGCTTCGTCGATCGACTCACCGGGCATTAACGATGCAAGAATTTCAGCGCCAAGCGCATAGGCCTCGACGAACATCTGTAGTGTCATGTGAGCTATTTGCGGTGTCATGAGTAACAGCAATTTACGAGCGCCGCGAGCACCACGCTCAAGCTCGCGCTGCCAATCGCCGTTAACGGCGCTCAACTCGGCTTCGATCTCTAGCCTAAAGGTCTCGGAAGGCGGATAGAAAAATTCGAACTTAAGCAGGTCGCGCAGGTTGTCGACTTCGCGCCAAAAAATATCCACAGGGGACTCATCGGACGCTTCCTGCTCGGCCACAGCAACCAGGCATAACTCGGTGATCGCCTTGTTAACAAAGTAGTGAACAATGGTATTGCGGTAATAACTGGCAACCGTGGCAGCCCCAGGCCGTATGCCATAGACCGTTGTTGGGCCGCCCTCAAAACGCGTCACGATATTTTCACCAATCATCAGATCGAGTAGCTGTTCCATGCCTTCCGCATATTGACGATCAAAATCCGGTGATAAGCGCAGACCGCGCGCCCGAGTCCATTCCACAAGGTCCGATACTTCGGTGCTGATTTCCTTTTCAGATAGCGCACGAGGATATACCCCGAGTAGCGCCATGCTGATGACCGCAGGTACGGTAATAGGTGTCACGCGGTTGGCCTCTACTGCCACCTGAAAGGCCACCTTGGAAAGTGCCAGTCGGTCGCTGGGATCGGGTGCCTGTTCAAGCACCACCGGTTCGCCAAAATCCACGTAAATCTTGCCCATGGGTTTTGCAAGGCTGCGCACGTAGCCAATGAGCCAGCTCAGTGACTCTGGGGCCTTGGGAACCCCCGCTTGCTCGCGGGCGTATTCTTCGGCATCGCGCACCAAGTCGTAGCTCACGGTAACCGGAATAATATGAATATTCCTCGCCTCCGCGTTGTAGCAACCCTCCAGTACATATTTGAGCACGCCGTACTTAGGCGGCATAAGCTTACCCAGTCGCGATCGAGTTCCTTCAAATGACCATGTCAACGGGAACCGTTTTTCCATGAGATAACTGATGTATTGCCGAAGAGTGGCCTTATAGACCTCGTTGTCGGTAAAACTGCGCTTAATGAAAATGCCGCCGGCGCGGCGTACCAAAAACCCCAGGAATGGAATGTTCAGGTTGGCGCCACCAAAAAATGGGGCACCGGGAAATCGTTATCGAACAAAATCTTGGGCACTACAAAGCCATCAATGTAGGTTTTGTGAGTCCACAGCAGCGCCGACGGGTGATCACGCACGACTCTGCGAATACGCTCAAGGTCTTCTTGTCGGTATTTCAACTCGGGCTCATAGCCTAGGCCAAGGCAAAAGTTGCAAAACTTGGCCCAGATATCCAACCAAAAACTGGTGGGGATAGAGATCATCTCGCGAAAGTATTCGTTTACTTCGCGCATCACTTCGCTGCGGCTTATGCCCTTGCTTTCAGCGATGGCGTAAAGTCGTCCCCGAAATTCCTTGTTGTTACGCAGACTTTGAGCAACGTAGCGCGGCACTTTGTAGCGACCGCCTTGCAACCGGCGCTCAAACATATCCAGGACAATGGCTGCTTGGCGCGCAACAAAGACCCCAAATTCATCAAGGTATTCGGCAGCGCTCAGGTCGTATTTGCTATGAAAACGCTCGCTCATGTCGCCTATGGTGGCGGGGCTCCCTGCAATGAGATGGACCCGATTCGGCGCGCTGCGAAGAATACGATTGGCGCGTAGTTCGCCAGGGCGACGCTCGCCCCCACTGATAAGGTCTACGACCCGAGGCCCAGAGCTAATGGCGCTATCACTCGCGGTCCATGCTACCCGTAGCGGCGAGACTGTGACCTCCAATCCGCGCTGCAGCTGTTTAACGAGGGGATAAATTGCAAGCGGCTTGCGATCATCTCCAAGAGACAGCGTGACAATACTGTAGTCTGCATTGACCGGCGCGTGCTGTGTTACCCAGTGACTCAGTAGCCGCTTTTCGAGATGAGTTGTGGTATCCAATAAAAAAACAACCGGGCCTTGCGTATCTGGCCAGGGCGATTGCGCTAACTTTTCAGCCAGCTTGGCGTAATTCATCTAGATCACGATTCCTTGGCGGCCAGCTTCGGTCTCACGGGTGTCGCTTTGGGTGTGTTTCGTTTTCGAGTAACTTTTTTGGCCGGGGTTTTTATTTTTGTTGCAACCTTGCCTTGTACCTTAGCCTTTGAGGTTGCCCTACTTGACGAGCGAGTGGAAGCCTTTTCTTTTGCTTTGCTACGGGCTTTCCCCGAGGCTGTCGAGGTAGAGTTCTTTCGTGGTGAGGTTTTAGATGCGGGCGCTTTGCTAGACTTACCCGGCTTCCCTTTTGTAGCGGCGGTTTCGGAAGCTTTTTTTGCTGCTTTGCGTGTTGGCACATTGAGCTCAGGTCGCATGTCATCAGGCAGCGCTCGGCGGTCCGCCAGAGTCTCTGCAACGCTCTGTTCAGGCTGACCGAGTGCTCGTAAAAACATATTGCGCACGCTGTTAACTTGCTCGTTCATATGAGCCAGTGTCCATTCCGTAGTGTCTACTGGGGGCAACACATCAACGCGCACTCGGCCGGGCCGGAACAAAAAGTCTCCTTTGGGGGCAATATCGCTCGCGTTATGAATGACAACCGGGACAATAGGCACACCAACCTGCATGGCCATATGAAAGCCCCCTTTTTTGAAGGGTGCCAATTTGGGGGTGGGTGTGCGAGTGCCCTCGGGTGCGATGACCATGGACTTACCCTGGTCCTTCATAGCTGCGATCAGGGGTGCCATAGATTCAATGGCCTTTTCTCGATCGGAGCGATCAATGAATACGGTACCGGCCATACCCATAACCTGGCCAATAACGGGCATTTTCTCGATCTCTTTTTTACCCACGCCCACCACATCTTTACGAATCAGGCTGGCCATAATGGCAACATCGGCCTTACTTTGATGATTGAACATAAATACGGCAGGACGGTGGCTCCAAAGATTCTCCTCGCCATGAACGTCTAAATCCAAACCGATAAGCGCGCTGCAGGTGTCGGCAAATAAGGAGATAGAAAAGTTAAGGGAGTCGCGTTTCGATCAGGTTAGGGCATAGATGGGAAGGCCAGCTGCAAAGCTGCCCACGAGGGAGCCAGTAGCGGCAATGGAGCGCAATAGTTGAGAGGTTTTATTTTTGCCTCGGCTGTCAAAGCTGGCGGTTGGCCACTGGCGCTCGGTGCTCAATTTTGCCAGTCGCTTGCTGGGATTGAGGGTCACTGGCTTACCTACGGCTTCGAGTAATTGCAGATCATCGGTGCTGTCAGAGTAAAAAAAGCTTTGCGATAACTTGGCTTTAGACAGTTTGCTGAGTTGTTCTGCGGCCAGCACCTTGCCGGCGCCAAAGACTGTGGGTTTTTTAACAGCGCCTGTGAACTTGCCGCGCTTCACCTCTAATTCGGTGCAAAAGACATTGTCGATATTCAAATCCCGAGCAGCAGGGTTAACCTGATAGGGGGTTGCTGAGCTAATAATGGCCAGTGTGTGTCCTTTAGCACGGTGGGCGGTAATTAAGCGACGCGCCTCTGGGTAGATTAAGCGTGCAATCTTCTTACGAAAAAGTTGTTCGCTGTTGGCTATGTATTCGGACTCGGACTTGCCTTTTAAGTATTGAGCGTGGACTGCCATGAGTGCAGAAAACCCCATATTACCCAGTCCAAAACCCGCCAGTGCCCGAGTCATCTCGACCAGCTCTTGCGTTGATAATTCGCCGCGGGCAAGTGAATCTTGTAGAAATACGGTAGCCGAATAGCCAGCAATGACGGTCCCATCAAAGTCAAAGATAGCCGCCGTCTCTGGGCCGGCCTCGCTGTGCTCGATTTCAGCGATTAACTGATCTATGTTCACGTGGGTGTCCTCATGGTCGGGGCGCGTAGCCGTGATGGGATAAAAATACAAACCGCGTTGCAAAAACATACACCTGGGGCTAGAGACGAGCAAACCCACAGGGTGAAGCGCAAATATTTAACGCAAACCAATTTTCTGAATGCAGCTTTTATCATAGCTGAGTTACATTCACGCTTTCTATTCGACGATGCGGGTCATTTTGAAGGGGAATGTCTATGGACTACGGTGCGGTCGCTCTATTGCCAACGGCTTTGGTACTAGTTTTAGCCATCTGGAGCCATAGGACACTGGAGTCGGTAATTGCTGGGTCAGTGTTTGCGTTTCTGATTATGGACGGTTGGCAGTTTATTGATCGCCTGGCTGCAGTGACCACAGCGGTGCTGATGGATGAAGTCTCGGCTTGGGTGGTTCTGGTGTGCGGGCTATACGGGAGTTTTATTGCCCTTCTGGTAAAAGGCGGTGGCTCTTATGTTTTTGGCCAAATGCTAACAAGAAGGCTTACTACCAAGCGAAGTAGTTTGCTGACTACTTGGCTCCTGGGTTTGGTCATTTTCCTTGATGACTATCTCAATAGCTTAACGGTCGGGGCAACAATGAAAGCGGTCACAGATCGCTTCAAAACCTCGAGAGAGATGTTGGCCTACGTTGTCGATTCTACCGCCGCACCCATGTGTCTACTTATTCCCATCTCGAGTTGGGGTGTTTACTTCGCGGGTTTACTCGAGAAAAACGCTGTCGCAGAACCCGGCCAGGGTATTGCCCTCTTTGTTGAGGCCATCCCGTTTATGTTTTACCCCTTGGTTGCCATCGTCATCGTGCCTCTTGCAGTGACCAGAGTCATTCCGCTGCTAGGGAAAATGCGTGACGCGGAGATACGAGCCGAAACCACGGGCGATCTGGGTATTTTCGAGGATCCGGCGCTCGCAGTAGAGCCTTCGGCGCGCGCCAATATGAGCGTGTTCTTTCTGCCTATTGTTGCCTTGCTGTTCTTTACCGTCTTTCCAACAGTGGATCTGCTCAGAGGAGTTATGGCGGGCATACTGTTTACGTTGGTGCAGTACGCATCACTGCGAATCATGCCGATAACGGAGCTGCTCGATACCTGTGTCGAGGGACTCAAGTCGATGATACCGGTACTCACCATGCTGCTGGCCTTATTTGTCTTTGTGGAGGCTAACGATGCCATTGGCCTCACGGAATATGTCATTAGTGCGGTGCAGCCTTATATGACGCCAACATTACTACCGGTGTTGATATTCATCACCTTGTCGGTGGTGTCGTACACCACCGGTTCGAACTGGGGCGTCATTGCTATTGCCATGCCTGTTGCATTCCCTCTGGCGGAAGCTTTGGACGTTAATATGATTCTGGTCATCGGAGCGCTGTTGTCGGCGAGTGGTTTTGGTAGCCATGCCTGTTTTTACTCGGACTCGACTGTACTGAGTGCGCAGGGGGCCGGCTGTCGAACCTATGACCACGCCATTACCCAGTTGCCCTACGCCGTTTTGGGCGCGGTAGTCGCCGCCATTGGGTACATCATTGCGGCCATTCTCATGGTGTGACCATTTCTCGTCGTGATTCTTTCGAGAGGATTGGCCGTTTAGGCACACTATTTGCTCCGTCCCTGGAAATAGCATAAATCAGGGGGAAAACGTGGTGACGTACCACTGTAGGCAACATTCTCAACAAATCGCGGCTAGTGACTCAGCTCATCGACGATTTTGCTTGTGGGGTGGCGTTTGGGCTTTGGACGGCTTTTCGTGAGCAGTCTACTTTTGACCAGCAGCCACTGGTTTTGGCGCTTTTGCCATAACCAGCGCTTGCCAGAAACCTATGGCAATGTTGCTGGGCAGTATTTTTTTCCCCTTGCCAACCACCTTGCCCAGTGCCGCGATTCATCTTCGCCTCTTTTGGTGGGCATAAATGGCTGTCAGGGATCGGGCAAAAGCACGCTTGCACAGTTGCTAGTGGCGGCTCTCGAACAGCTTGGATGCTCTGCTATCGCACTCTCGCTGGACGATTTTTATCTTACCCGCGCCCAGAGACAGGCATTAGCCCAGAGCACTCACCCAATGTTGGTAACCCGTGGGGTGCCTGGCACTCATGATGTGGGCCTGATGAGCGATACCCTTGAGGCTCTGCTCAAGGCGTATAGCGAAGACTCGCGCACCATTATGGTGCCTCGGTTTGATAAGGCAACAGACGATCGCACTAAAACAGCGCGCTGGCGAGCCGTGCAGGCTCCAGTCGATGTGGTGATCTGGGAGGGTTGGTGTCTTGGTGTGCCGCCGCAGCCCGACACAGAGCTCGCTGCACCAGTGAATTCGCTCGAAACCCTTGAAGATCCCGGTGTTAACTGGCGACGTTTCGTCAACCAGGCCCTGTGCGAATATCAGCCGCTGTTTGACCGTGTTAATCACTGGATTATGTTGAGAGCTCCAAATTTTGACTGTGTTTACCGCTGGCGTTTGGAGCAGGAGGAAAAACTTGCCGCCCAGTCAAGCACAGCGGGCGCCATCATGAGTGCTCAGCAAATAGAGCGCTTTATTCAGTTTTATCAGCGCTTGACCGAGTGGGGTTTTGCAATGGTTCCGCCGCGCACCCACACATTATTTACGCTGGATGCTGATCGTGGCATCCAATCTGTAAGTTCACCGCGCAAGGAGGTGCGGGTATGACCCCTTTGATGATTGTCACTGATTTGGACGGTTCGCTGCTCGATCACTACACCTATTCTTTTGCAGCAGCATTGCCTGTGTTGCGACAACTACAGGCCAGAGACATCCCCGTCGTTTTGTGTAGCAGCAAGACGCGCGCTGAAATGCAGTTACTACGCGAGCAATTAGCGCTACTCGATTGTCCGTATATCGTGGAAAACGGCGCCGCCGTTTATGTGCCTAAGTCCCGCTATCCGAATCTGACTTTTGATACCGAGCTAGCACCAGAAGATGGTGCTCCTCCCGAGTGGCGTAAACTTTTTGGTAGTGATCGGGCCTATTGGCAAACCCTGCTCGACGACTTGCCTGACCGTTTCCATGGCCATTTCAGGCGCTTATCGCACATGAGTATTGGCCAAATCACAGATATCACCGGGCTGTCACCGGATGATGCACGGCGGGCAGCGCAGCGCGAGTTTGGTGAGCCCATCCAATGGCGTGGCGGTGATACTTTGAAGGCCGAGTTTATCCACGAACTGGAGCATCAGGGGGCGACGGTTTTACAGGGTGGGCGGTTCCTGCACGTGGTGGGTAGTTGGAACAAAGGGCGCGCACTAAGCTGGCTAGCTGAGTCAATTAACGGCTCTGCGGCGCGAGCACCCACGACGATTTCCTTGGGAGACAGCCAAAACGACGTGGCTATGCTGGAAGCGGCCGATTACGCCGTCGTGATCAAATCACCTGTTCACGGTGCGCCCAAACTTAAACGCAAACAAGGTGTCATTTACACGCAGGCAACGGGGCCCAAAGGCTGGGCTGAGGGGCTTAGCGCCCTGCTCGATCAGCCGGGTCATCTGGAGGTGAGTAATGGCTGACTTTCATCAAAATGGCATCATCACCACATTGCACAACTTGGGCAACCGCTCCCTCGATGAGATGGAGAGTGAGCTAACCCGTTTTGGATTAAAGCGACCCCTGGGCCTTATCTTGCCGTCACTTTATTCGGAGATTCAGACCAAAGCGTTACCGAAGATAGTCAGTGATCTCGTACAGGTGCCGTATCTTTCGCAAATCGTTGTTGGGCTTGATCGTGCCGACGAGGGACAGTATCGCCACGCACTACAGTTTTTTCAGCGTTTCCACAACACCATCGCGTGTTGTGGAACGATGGTCCACGGTTGCGCGCCATTGACTCCGAGCTCGAGGCCCACGGGCTCGCACCGCGAGAGCCTGGCAAAGGCCGCAATGTGTGGTACTGCATGGGCTATATGCTGGCAACCGGGCGAGCCGAATCAATTGCCATGCATGACTGCGATATTTTGACCTACGATAGGGAACTCTTGGCGCGCCTGATATATCCCGTAGCCAACCCGTTGTTTAACTACGAATTTTGTAAAGGCTACTACGCGCGCGTGGCTAGTTCTCAGATTAATGGACGCGTGTCTCGGTTGCTGGTCACGCCACTTATACGAGCCCTAAAACGGGTGCTCGGAGAAAGCCCCTATCTGGACTATCTGGATTCCTTTCGTTACATCTTGGCTGGCGAATTTGCGTTTCGGCGAGACGTCATGAATGACATCCGCATTCCGAGTGATTGGGGTCTAGAAGTGGGCGTGCTGTCTGAAATGCATCGTAACTACAGCAATAATCGCCTTTGCCAGGTGGACATCGCCGACACCTATGATCACAAACATCAGGATTTGTCCCTGGAAGATCAGCGAGGCGGCCTATCGCGGATGTCCATTGATATCGCAAAAGCATTGTTTCGCAAGCTCGCCACTCAGGGGTACACCTTTAACCAGGAAACCTTCCGGACAATTAAAGCTACTTACTTCCGCATCGCCTTGGACTTCGTCGAAACCTACAGAAACGACGCCACTATGAACGGCCTCAGCTTTGACATTCACAAAGAAGAAAAGGCCGTGGAAATGTTTGCACTCAATATCATGGATGCCGGCAAGGTGTTTCTCGAGCGGCCCATGGAGACCCCATTTATTCCAAGTTGGAACCGTGTGGTCAGTGCTATGCCCGACGTTTTTGAGCGGCTAGCCGAGGCAGTAGAAGCTGACCATCGGGATTTTTTTGAGTAGCGAGACCATTGCATGACACAGTCAGGCGTATTGGAGCGAGTGATTCATTTATTAGAATCAATCTATGGCGATCTCCCGCTTGAGAGATCCATTGAAGAGATTGCTCAGCGGTTCCTCTTGGCTATGGACCTTGCTCCTACTGCCCTCGCGCCCAAAGCACACTTAAATCTGTGGGATCAACGTGATGTCGCCATGATTACCTACGGCGACACGGTATTGGTCGATAACGAGCAACCACTCCACAGTTTGCGGCAATTCATGGATGACTATGTATCGGGGTTGGTAACTGCAGTGCACGTGCTGCCCTTTTTTCCCTGGACCTCAGATGACGGCTTTGCCGTGCTTGATTACTCCAGCGTCAATGAGAGTTTGGGTTCCTGGGAGGATATTCAGGAGCTCAGTGCGCGTTATCGCCTGATGAGTGACTTGGTTATCAACCACTGCTCCAGTCGCAGCGCCTGGTTTGAAAATTTCAAAGCTGACGTTGACCCGGGTCGAGATTACTTTATGACGGCGTCGCCCGATGCCAATCTTGACGAGGTTGTTCGGCCGCGTACTTCGCCGCTACTGATGCCCGTCGAGACCGCAGCAGGACTTAAGCATGTGTGGTGTACCTTTAGTCATGACCAAGTGGACTTTGATTTTCGTAACCCAAGAGTGCTTGAGGAATTCGTGCGCATCATTCGCCAGCATCTCGATAATGGTGTGCGTATATTTCGATTAGATGCCGTGGCGTTTTTGTGGAAGGAGTTGGGCACGCGGTGTATCAATCTTCCCCAGACCCATGATCTGATTCGTCTGTTGCGTACCCTAATTGAGCATGCCCAACCCGACTGCATGATCATTACCGAGACCAATATTCCCAATCGCGAGAACCTCGCTTATTTTGGCAATGCCAACGAAGCTCACGCCATCTATAACTTTTCTCTGCCGCCTCTGCTCATTTGGACGTTGTTAAGCGGAGATAGCCGCTATTTGAGTCAATGGCTCATGAGCATGCCGCCGGCCCAAAATGGCACCTGTTATTTTAATTTTATTGCCTCCCATGATGGCATTGGTTTGCGGCCGGTCGAGGGTCTTCTGGGAGAGGACGAGCTCAATACGTTTATTGACACGATGGAGCAATTTGGTGGCTTGGTCTCATGGCGTGCCGATGCCGGAGGGCGCCGCAAGGCCTATGAAGTTAACATCGCTTTGTGGGACGCGCTGCAGGGAAACATTCATGGCCGCGACGAGCTAGGCTTGGAGCGATATGTGGCTGCTCATGCGCTGATGCTGTCGTTGGAGGGTATTCCCGCCTTTTACGTGCACAGTCTTTTTGGGACCCGTAACGATTATGCGCGTGTTGAGCACACCGGCCACAATCGTTCTATCAACCGTAGTCAGTGGCAGCGTTCAACGTTAGATGCCGTGCTGAGGGACACTGATGGGCATCATAAGCAGGTTTTTGACAGTTTGACGGCACTTATTGCCATCCGACAAGTGCAGCCCGCCTTTCACCCCAATGCGACCCAATTTACCTTGCAAATGCCCGAGGGCCTGTTTGGTTTTTGGCGTCAGAGCATGGATCGCCGTCAAAGCATTTTTTGTATCTTCAATGTGAGTGCTGAGCCACGCACCTTGTGTCTTTCTGACATCAATCTCATTGTGACCGATCATTGGTTCGATCTGATTTCTGGGATGGAATTTCCCGACGGCAACGAGACCCTTGAGCTCACTTCGTATCAAATTTTGTGGATTACCAACCTCAAGTTGTAATCGATCACAACTTTTTCAAGGTGCCGTATTTTTTAATTTACCGGCAATCGTGCCATTTCCTTCATTTGGTTGTTGAATTTCTTACGCGCCGCCTCGCGCTGCGCCGCGTTGGCTTTGAAGGCTTCGCTACAGGGGTCTTCCGAATTCGTCAGACGATCAATAAAGCTTTTGGCGACAATGGAGAGCCCGCCGGTGACGACGGCCAGGCCGCCATCAATAACTGCTCCTTTTGGGTCAAGTGTCAGTGCAGGCTTTGCTAGGGTTCCACCCACACCAATAAATGGGTTGAATGCTTTGGACGCGCTCAGTCCTAACCCTTTTTGTGGGATCGTGTTGAAGGTGGCAAAAAGTTTTTCAGTCGACAAGTCGATGCGGGCTTTGGCAATCACGTCAAGCTTGTCAGTTGCGACAACAAATATTGGATTGCCCGTAACCCTACCGGTTTCGATGGCACTTGCGATGGCGATGCACTCTACGTTGGCATGATTCTCCTTTGCACGCTCGGGATTGATTAAATTCAATAACTCAAAGATGAAGTCATTGGTAAGTAATGCACCCGTTAACCTAGGGAATTTACCGGAGCTGCCTGCAATCTCGATATAGCCATTGGCTTGTGCTGCAAGTTCTCGGTAGGTTGCTCCCTCGCTATAAACAAAGGCGTCGATATCGTATCGGGGAAGCAAAGGGACCTGCTCCCTAGACAGCGCAGGAACGCCAATATTAACGGCTGTCCCTTGCATATTAACGGAAGCTTGAATACCGGATGGCGTAGGCTGCAATGCACCATTCAATGCAACCTGTCCGTTGGCTGTATCGGTAATTTCAGCCTGCTCTAGCGTCAGTCCATCTGCACTGTTGGTCAATCTTATCCTGAGGTCGGTGAGAGTGTGTAGAGGAGTGGCAATACGTTTAACGTCTAGTGCTACGTCGGCGTCAAAGGTGTTCAAGATAGATAGATCGATGGACATGTCGGGAATGAGTCGCGACTTGGGTTGTATATTGGCTGTGGGGCTAGCAATAAAATCTGATTGGCTAAACCAAGGCCGTAAGTCAACCAGTTCCGAGTGCATGGCAAAGCGAATATTAGGGCGTTCAGTGTTATCAACATCAAGGTCGCCCTTAACCAAGGTCTCACCCGTTCGAAACTGTATGGCCTTGGCTGATAAATGGCTGGCTGTACCCCTTACCAACGCACTCAGATAGACGTCTTGCTCGGGGAGCGATTGACCGACCAAATGAGAGAAATGCGCGAGGTTTTTGAGATCGATAGCCACCTGCATCTCGGTGTCTTCATAGGAATCTTCAAGGTGAAGTTGTCCGTTGATATTAACCGACGAACCTTGGCTCCCTCGAATGCGGACGGACTCTACGATGAAATGACCGGGTGCAACTGTGGCCTTTACTTGCGCAGTCAGAGGGACGATTTCACCCTTGAGTGCGTCGGGCTTTTGGGCTGCGTAGTGGAGTACATCGGCAATCGACGCTGTTACGTCCACCGAGAGGCTGGCGGGTCGCATAAACGCCATCTCCCCGTTGAGGCGCGCGTCGCCCAAGGTTAAAACGAGATCTGTTGATCTGAGTTGGGCGTCTGACAACGCTAGGCTTGTATTGAGTGTGGCAGGCTGCCTCAAACTTGCTTGAGAAAAGCCAGCCGGCAGCATTGACTCAGGTAGCCACCAGGCGAGTTGTGGCGTGTCTAGTGCAAGTGATAGGTGATTCAAATCATGTGTGGCTTCAATTGAGCCACGTATCACACCATGAGCTGTTTCAAGTGTGAGCGCTGGCGCTCGGTAGGCCGAGGGCGTTACCTCAATAGCAGAGGTTAGCTGCCAAGGCCCGCTACCCAAGTGAGTGATTGCTTCGGGGCCAGTTACCAGGGCGAGATCTTCCCCTTGTAGTGTCATCTCTAGGCGACTACCAATAAGGCTCGAATCTGCGCTTACCTCGCCATTGACGGTAAGGTTTGCCAATTCAGTCATGAGTTGCCCATTGATCGTAGCGCCTTGCGTATGGCTGGTGATACTACTCGTCAAGGTTGCCGCGCCTCTCACAAACTCTGGCAGCGCCAACAATGACCGATAAATACTCAGCTCGGGGATATCGGCGTGCAGGGTGGCGTCGGCTACCAACGGTTGTTTAATGTTGGGTATGCTGCCTTCTACCGCTACTTGCAAGCGCCCAATGGTTAATCGCGATTGATCGATAGCGACTGCTGGGCCGGTTTTGACGGCGCTACCAGTGACACTAAATGGCACCATCGGAAGGCTGGTTTCCCCCATAAACACCCCCAAGTCGGCGATATTAGGGCCACTCAATGACCACGTTATTTCGCCTCGGTTCAGGGTCTGCAATGCGTCGACCTCGCCAGAGAGCGCAGCAAAGTACTGGCCAAATTCCCCTTTGACCTGAAACGCCACTGCTTCGTCTCGAGGGTCAACGGTCATCTGGGCCGCAAGGGGGCCGCTGCCAAGACTTGGCAGTTCAAGCGCATTGGTAAGGTACTCAATATTAGGGCCGCTGACAGAAAGAGCGACTTTTGGGCGTAGGGGTGATGACGTGTGAGCGACGGTTACGGTTGCCTCGGCGCTAATTTCACCAAACGTACTCTTCAGGGACGCATTAAACGCACCTAGGCGCAGCACCTCTTCTAACGGTGAGAGTGTGAATGTGGTTTGCAGGGGCATCGTATTGACCGTGCCGCTCAGGTTGAGGTCGATACTATCGGCGCTTATCGACTGCGCGATGGCGATCTCGAAACGCTTGGTGGGGCCTAAAGACGGATTGGTAAACTGACCGGCCACGGAGTCGATTACTAGCGACTCGATGATTACGGGCAATCCCTCGAGAGGCTGTGGCGTCTCAGCATCGACGTCGATCTGTGTCTTTGGCAACTGCCAATTACGCTGGCTTTGCTTGTTAACTTGCAAATCCAGGGCTACGGCGCCAGCGGTCACCGATTTAAGGCGCGGTGTTGTGTCGATTAGGCCAGTGGGCTCCAGTTGCACAAGGAGGTTATCGATTCGGACAAGCGGTTGTGGCCCTGCCCAATCAGCATTGGCAACGGTGATACTACCAACACCAATCGTTATGACAGAGCCGAGATCAACCGTTAACTCGTCGATGATCACCTCACGCGACAAGACATCCCCCAGGACGCGGCTAAGTCCATCATCAAGGAATGTCAGACGGGTGAGATAGACGATTGATAGCAGTCCAAACAGGAACAGCAGTAGGGTGGTCAGCAGGTATTTAGTGATGCGCACAGCCTTGCCTGTAGGTAGCGCCTTCAGGCAGCGAGTCAGCGGTAATGCAGCAGACTTGCCGGGGTCTCGCGGCCTGCCCGCTCCGCATAATCACCGTCGGGGTTGATAGCGGACACCTTGGCTTCAATACGACTCTGGGCGTAGTCGACATACTGCTCAACCATGGCAAGTTTTTGCTCTTGCCCGGCTACAAAGCGACAGCGGACTCGATACGGATTCTTTTCGGACCCCCTAGAGCAATCGAGAACGTTCGCCGTTAATGTCAGCCGCTCGTGAGCGGGGGGCAGGGTAAGGGTAAGCCTAATTTGATCGCCCGCGCCTATGGGCATGTGCCAATCAAAAGCTAGGCCTTTGGTACTTATATTTACCCGCGTGAGCGAGGGGCCATAGCGACTAGTACTGGGCTTATCTGCGGCGAGATCAATCTTGTGATTAAGAAGCAGTGCTATTTTGCGTAACGCGCTTGCTTGCTCGGGAAGCTTGGCAATTACATTAGTGAGCTCTCGGTTTACGGAGAACGCCATAATTTCCTGAACGTTATCGTCGGCCAGTTGAGCGTTATTGGACGGTCGCCAGCTCATGACCAGCTGGTCGTTAACACGAATGGCTTGTCGGTTTTCGCTTATCATAAATGCTCGCAAAACGCACTATTTGACTGACTATAGCACCAAGCTTACGAAATTGGCGCAGTAAATTTGCCCTTCATCTTGTGGGACATTCAAGATGCAGCCGCTGTTTGAAGAGGTCGAGATACTCATCCTCACGATGACTAACAAACAGTACGGTAGTGTGGTGTCGCTCCGCGAGTACCTCAAGCAGTTGTAGGAGTCGCTGTCGGTTGAGCTCGTCGAGACCCTGGGTCGGCTCATCGAGGATTAAAAGTAAGGGTGATTTTACCAAGGCACGAGCAATGAGCACTAATCGTTGCTCACCGTAACTCATTTCCTGCAGGGGTCTGTGGCTACTGTCGAGTAGCCCGGCAGCGGCCAGCCATTGCCTGGCTATGGCGCGCTGTTGGTCGCCCACGTTTTCATAGACACCAATCGAGTCAAAAAATCCCGATACAACCGCGGCTTCTACCGTGCAGTGGACTCGATACCGGCGGTGTAAGTCATTACTTACTATGCCCATATTCTCCTTGATATCCCAGATTGACTCGCCTTGACCGCGGCGATATCCCAAGACGGTAACGTCATTGCTATAGCACTGCGGGCAATCGCCCGTAATTAGACCTAGCAGTGTGGACTTGCCCGAGCCATTGGCCCCTGTAATCAGCGTGTGTTGCAGGGGTTCGACTGTCAGCGATAAATGCTTGAGCACAGGGTTACCCCCGTAACTGACGTTGCAGTTTTTTAATGCCAAAAGATGACGGTGAGGATAATCCTGCAGGCCCGTGGCCGTGGGCGGCCAGTCGGGCTGTTTTATAACGTTGACTTGCAGTGCATGGGCTATCCGCTTGCTCGCTGCGGTCGATCTTGGTTCGGGTAACACGGTGAGTTGCCCACCATCGACAACAGCAATATGGGCACACCATGGCGGGATATCCTGACGGTTACTGAGCAGCAAGACGACGGCAATGCCGCGCTCGCAAATACGTGCCAGCGTTTCACTCAGAGCAGTACAAGACGCTCGGTCTAGACTGTCAAAGGGATTGTCCAAAATAAGCAGCTCAACCCCTTTGAAGATGGCTGCCAACACCAGTAGCTTCCTCGATTCACCCGTACTCAACTCGGTGTAGCGCGCATCAAGCCGATGCCGTAAGCCGAGTGTATCGATGAGCGAATCTGACAGCGACGCCTCGGGCAAAAATTCGCCCGCACGTGTTGCGGTGTCTTCGTCGCTTAAAAAGTCGTTGGCGGCGAGTTTCATCTCTTTTTCAAAGATTTTTTGCTGATGTTCAAAGAAATGAGCGCGATCTGCTTGTTGGTAACCGTACGTTGCAATGCACTAGATGCACCGCAATTTGGCAGCTCCTCTATGAGTAGCTGATCAATTAACTGCTTGCCCGAGCCGTTGCGACCAACCACACACCAGCTGTCGCCGGCGCTAATGCGCCAGTGCGGTACTTTCAGTTGCGGGTGCTCGAAATTCTCAATCTGGATCATTGTTTCGATCTAGCATAATGTTACCCCGGGCATGCGCCAACGATGCCTTACTCTTGATTCTGCAACCAGTAGGAGATTTGTATGAAAAAACCATCATAACCGGTTTGGCCAGTGCCGCCATGGCTGTCTTGCTTGTCGGATGTTCTGATGAGCAAGCCGAGCAGGCCACCTCAACCATGGATGAGGCAGCCGAGTCTGTCGAGCAGGCTATGGAGTCAGCGGGTGAAGCGGTTGATAGTGCCGTCGAAGAGGCGATGGAAGAAACCAGCGACGCGATGGAAGAGGCTGTCGATGCTGCCGCCGAGGCAATGGATGATGCTGCCGAAGCGGTCGAAGAAGCCGTTGAGGATACCAAGGCTGCGATGGACGGCTGAGCCATAGCGCCCTACTCCGGCGGCACGCCGCCGCCGGAACTTTTCCCTAACATTTGCATCGAGTCTTACTAACCAACCAGGGGTCCGTTTGTCGATTTTTTACACCATTTGGCGTAGTGCTCGCCAAGGACTATGACACCACGGCATCCAATCAAGAGAACCTGTCATGAAATTTGCCCTTAAATGGCTGCTGTTGCTGGCGTCCTTAACAGCGACGCTCGGTATCGCTGACAACGTGGACTACCGAGTGAGCAAGCAGCAGCGTGTGCGTGCTCAAATGTTGGCTCTGCGCCTAGATCCCGCCGCCACGGGCTACACGGGCGAAACTGTCCTCGATATCACGGTGACTAGCGCCTTGGGGCATCTGACTCTGCACTGGGTTGATCTCAATATAAGCCGTATCGAGCTGATCCAAGATGACCAGATTCGAATCCTCACAGCGCAGCAAGCCGGTTGGGATATGCATCACCTTGCCGACGGCAATGACATCGTTGCGGGCGAGTATCGGCTGCGCATTGAGTTTGCCGGCGAGTATTCAACCGACGCCTTGGGTCTCTACAAAACGACAGAGCAGGGCGAGGACTACTTGTTCACGCAGTTTGAGATGACGCTTGCCCGGCGCATGGTGCCATCGGTGGATGAACCTGATACCAAGATTCCATGGACAGCCCACATTGCAGCGCCAAAGGCGATGACCGTTGTTGCCAATACGCCGCTTGAGCGTGTCACCGAAGAGGGTGAGTGGCGGCGTTATGAATTTGCGACTACGCCCCCAATGCCAAGCTACTTGCTGGCACTGGCCGTAGGGAATTTTGACGTAACACCTATCGCGGGTTTGCCGGTGCCAGGTGCTATTTATTCGCCCAAAGGCTCGGCCAGTAGCGTTGGATTTTCGGCAGAGGTTACACCCTCTATTTTACAGGCCCTAGAGTCCTATTTTGATCTTCCCTATCCCTATCGAAAGTTGGATTTTGTTGCGGTACCCAATTTCACCTTTGGCGCCATGGAAAACGTGGGGCTCATTACGTACCGCGCTGAGCTACTGCTCAATGGCGATAACCCCGACCCCAATAGCGCGCTTAGTACGGTCAATGTGATTGCCCACGAATTGGCCCACCAGTGGTACGGCAACCTTGTGACTATGGCCTGGTGGGACGACCTCTGGCTCAATGAGGCCTTTGCCTCGTGGATGGCCTATAAAATTACCGACCACCTGCACCCCGATTACATGGCGTCACTGTATCTCCCCCAAGGGAGTGCATTCGGTGCAGATGCCTTGGCGGCAACCAGTCCTATCCGTAAAGAGGTAAAAACCGAGGAGGACGTATTGAACGGCCTGGGTCTCAATTACACCAAGGGCCATGGAATATTGAATATGCTCGAGCGCGCCATGGGAGCTAAGGCTTTCCGTGCGGGTATTCGCGACTACATGAAGCAACACAGCTGGTCGAACACGCAGGCCGGAGACCTGTGGGCTGCGCTGGATAAACACGCTGATTTTAGTGTGTGCGAGGTGGCAGAAACCTTTTTAAATCAGGCTGGGTTCCCTCTTATTCACATCAATGCCGACGGTCTGCTAACCCAGCGTCGCTATGAGAATCTTGGTGCCAATTTGGGCGCTCAAACTTGGCGAATACCCATGCGCCTGCGTATAGGTACTGGCGATGATGTAATACAGCAGTCGCGCACCCTGGCCGACGACCCGGTGCAGATTGACGCTATTGCCAAGGCCGATTGGGTTTTGCCGGCGGCGGGTGGTGATGGTTACTACGTATGGTCTCTTGAACCCCAAGTTTACCGCGCACTGCTTAAGCAGTTGTCGTCGCTATCTGAGCGAGAGAAATTGGCGGTGCTAATAAATGGCGAGCGCTTACTCGCCGCCGGCGCTGTGGATATGGGGCAGCACATGGCACTTCTGACGACGCTGATGGCTGAGCGCAATGAAGAGATTGCGCGCCGGGCACTTGAAGGTATTCGTGAGGTTGGTGAAATGTATCGCGGTACCCACATTGAGCCATTGGTGCGGCACTGGGTGAGTGAAACGGTTGGCCCATGGCGGATCACTTTGGGCCTAAAAGACCGCCCCAATGACACGCAAGGTCAAACCAAAATGCGCGGGCGAGTGGCGCGCGTGCTTGCGCAGTTAGGCAATGACGGTGACCTGATTAGTTCATTGCAGGCGATGGCTGACGCTTATTTAAAAGACCCCTCATCGGCACCGGCGGGTTTAGGGATTGAGGCGCTACGTATCAACGCGCTGACCGCGGGTGATGCGGCCATGGCCTCTCGTTATATTGCAGCCTATAAATCAACGACCAATGCAGTGGTAAAAGCCAATTTGCACCGCGCTATGTACTTTACCAATGAGGCAGCGATAGCCGTGGTAGTTGATGCCATTGCTGAGGGTACATTTGGCGCCGGGGATATTGCCTCGGCCTTATCGGGTTTGTTTTATGCCAATGTCGAGCAAGATGCCTTGTATGCACTTTTGCAGGACCGTTACGAGGCCATCGTGAGTAAGTTGCCCGAGTTCTATATACCAATGATGCCCCAGATGATGTCGCCGGCCTGCGATGCCGCCAACAGTGCCCGCCAACAAGCGTTTTACAGCGAGCGTGGTGAGCGTTATGTAACGGCGCTGCAAAAAAGCCAGGAGTCCTCGCGTAACTGCGTTGGCCGTAAAAGCCGGGGGCTAGATAGCGCCGAGGCCTTTTTAACGCTATCCACCCGCACAGATTGACGCTGACAACACCAGGTTATTCTACATTCCACAGCTCGAATAGCGGGGCAAAATAGGGCAAGGGATGGTAACGAGTTTGTTACAAGGGTATTGATATGGGCAATAGCACGCATACGTTTAGGCAAGACGAACGCAACGACAATATTCAGATTAGTATTAATGGCGAACTTGTTCATCGCTCCAAAGCGGTGGTTTCGGTTTTTGATAGTGGTTTTATATTGGGCGATGGCATCTGGGAAGGGCTGAGACTGCACGAAGGAGGCCTACCGTTTTTAGATCGGCACATGAAGCGCTTGTGGGAGGGCGCTAAAGCTTTGGATCTGGATATGGGCCTCACCCAGGCAGAGCTGATTGCCCGGCTCAAGGAAACCCTTCGGGCTAACGCCATGGAAGACCACGTGCACATTCGGCTTATGGTGACCCGCGGTATTAAAGCAACCCCTTACCAGGACCCGGCCGTCACCATCGGCGGCCCTACCATTGTCATTATCCCCGAATACAAAACCCCGACCCCACCCTCAATGATCGCGGCGTGCGTTTGTATACCGTTTATGTGCGACGGGGATATGCAGATGTGCAAGACCCTCGTATCAACAGTCACTCCAAGCTCAATTGTATTTTTGGGTGCATTCAGGCTGCCAAAGCGGGTGCCGATGAAGCATTGATGTTAGACCCCCATGGCCATGTAGCCACGTGCAACTCAACCCACTTCTTTATCGTACGTGACGGCGAAGTTTGGACGAGCTCTGGCGATTACTGTCTAGATGGCATTACCCGGCGTAACGTGATTGATCTTTGCAAAGCCAACGGCATTCCAGTTTTTGAAAAAATTTCTCGGTGATGCAAACCTACAGCGCCGATGAGGCCTTTGTAACCGGAACGTTTGCCGGGCTTACGCCTGTTTGTGAGATTGACGGGCGTAGCATTGGGGCGGGCAAGCAAGGCCCGATGGTTGATCGGTTACAAGCACTCTACCGAGAGCTGATTTCCCGCGAAAGCCAACGCTATCCTTTGGTCTGATATGAGTCGAGGAATTGCCATGTGGTCGGGACCACGTAATATCTCTACTGCGATGATGCGGGCGTGGGAGAACAGACCCGACTGTGTTGTTGTTGATGAGCCTTTTTATGCCTGCTATCTGCATGAGACTAGTGCAGAACACCCCTACCGAGATGCTATCCTCGCTAGCCAGCCAACCTCGCGTGCCGCCGTCATCGGTACATTAACCGCGCCCTGCGATAAACCCTTGTTGTATCAAAAGCACATGACTCATCACATGCCTCGAGGGTGTGACTTATCGTGGGCTCAGAAAATGTCCAACGTCTTCTTGATTCGATCGCCCCGAGAAGTCATTGCTTCGTATTTACAAAAAATGCCCTCAGTGAGTGAGGAGGATATTGGTATCGTACGCCAGCGAGAGATTTACGAAGAAATTGTGCGAGTGACGAGTACCAACCCCATCGTTATTGATAGTGCCGATGTACTGCGTAGTCCAGAAACGCTTCTACCTGCACTGTGTGCAGCGCTCGATATTCCCTGGACCGCGAGTATGCTGAGCTGGCCTGCCGGGCGGCGCGCCACTGACGGGGTATGGGCACCCCACTGGTATCAGGTGGTTGAGTCGTCTACCTGCTTTGGCCCTTACCTATCCGTATCGGCTAACTTGCCGCCGGAGGCCAGCACACTGGCGGCGGCGATGGAGCCGCACTATCAAGCCTTGGCCTTCCGTCGTTTACGGAGCTAGCAGCTCCAAAGTTGTATGAAGCTCTGTTGAAGAAAAGTGGCGCTTTTACATCTAGGTATCAAGCCGTTGAGTGGGTTTATTCCTGCTTTTGTGTGACTCGCGAGAGGACTGCTCCGCGAACTGAGGCGAGTCTTGTTCACCTAAATGGCTTTGTTGTCACGGTTCTCTAGCTATTGCTAGCGTGTTTTTGGTTGACTACTGTGTGTAGTTAGATACACGCCAACCATGACGAAAGCCAGTCCGATTGTCGCCGATAAGCTCAGCGTCTCATCGAAGAGCAACCAAGCTTGTATGGCAGTGAAGGGTGGGACGAGATAAAAATAACTTGCGACTGCAGCAGTCTCTCCATGACGGATCATGAACATGAGCAGCAGTATGGCTATGATCGACAGGCCACCTACCATCCATATCAGAGCGGCAAACAGCGTCCAAGAAGGAACAAAATAGAAGCTATCAGACACAGCTGCCAGCGCGCCAAGCACGACTGTGGCGGCCAGGTATTGATAAAAGGCGCCCACCATTGGATGAATATCGGCCCCAACCCGTTTCTGAGTACGGTGCCCGTCGAAATGGCGAGTAGCCCCCAAAAACGATCAACCACGTGTTCTCGGAGATGATTTCAGCTGTGGAAGGCGCGTGCCTAGCAACAACAAGCCAAACGCCAAATAAACCCAGCAATAGCCCTATCCACTGTTTGAGTGCGAGTCGATCTTGGAGCCAAATTAAACCTATTAGAGCAGTTGTTATTGGCTGCAATCCCATGACAAGTGCTACCAGCCCAGCAGGCAAAGATTGATCTATCGCTGTGAACACCGCGCTCAAGAAAGCTGCATGTATTAGCACCCCAACAGCCATCTGACCGATAGCCTCACGTTTCGAGCACAGTGATTTACCGGTGAGTATAAGAACACCTGCAAATATGGCACAGGCGAGGGAGAAGCGGACGAAGAGCACAAAATAAGGGCTCATAAAGGGCGTGGAGTATTTTGCGGCGATAAACCCCGTGCTCCAGATAATCACAAAGATCCAAGGAATGAGTCGTGTACGAGCGGGCTTCTGTTTCACCATTATTTTTAGCTTCCGTTTATTGGTAATACCTCATGAAGCAAGTTATTTGCATTGATAGCGCACACTTTTCAACCTCACGCCAAATTTCCAGTACTGCTGCTGAGTGGGTTCCATGAGCAGAGATTCAGGAGTGAGATGTTTAATTGCTCAGGGTACCATTGTTTGGTTAGTATGCAATTTGTAGGTTTGGTGGTACGTCGCCCTTCAGTTATTTTCACGCGCTGAAGGCGGCGCAAACGATACTTGTCAGGTCACACATGACCGAGACAACAAGGTCCGTGGGTATGCGATTTGATCGGCCTTACGGTGCTTGCGGGTAGCGTATTCGTTAAACCTGAATCATACGAAGGCGGTACAAACTAAGGTTTCATAAACGAAGACGTTACAAAAAAAGAAGCATAAACAAATAGATTAGGAGGCACTGATGCCCTTTACGATTGTAAATTCCCATAACAAGCCGTTGTTTGGCTCGCGTTTTACAAAGATTGGTCTAGCTGTGGCTACCGCTGTCTCCGCGCAGGTTACGGCTGTTCCGCAAGCCGCTGCAGCTGTAATTGAAGAGATTGTCGTCAGCGCCAGTCGTAAGGAAGAAATTGTGCAAGATGCACCGGCGGTCATTGCGGTTATTGGCGAGAAGGAAATTCAGAAGCAGCGCCTTGGCCGTTTAACGGATCTCACGGCTGCTGTCCCCGGATTGTCTTTGGATGGTAGCCACAAAGACCAAAACAGACTCGGCATGCGTGGCGCTTTCTCCTCTGCGGACACGCCCTCAGCCGGACAAGCGGTGGGTTTGTATATCGATGGTGTGTACTTCGGGCGTAGTGCAGGTATGGGTCCCGTGCTGTTCGACATGGAACAAATTGAAGTGCTTAAGGGGCCACAAGGTACGCTTTATGGTCCCAACGTGGTTGGCGGCTTAATTAACATCAAAACCAAAGCTCCATCCCTCGATACGCTCGAGGGTACCGTGCAGGCGACCGTTGGTAACTATGGTGCGACCGAGTTCGCGGGCCGCGTATCGATACCGGTTGTCGAAGATGAATTAGGTCTGTCCATCTCCGTGATGAAGGCTGATTCAGATGGCTGGGTTAGAAATTTGGTTACAGGAAACAAGTTGGATCAAACAGATACGCTGTCACTGCGTCTTAAAATGCTCTGGACACCCAACGACCGTACAAGAGTCGAGGCATTTGCGGACAAGTGGTCTGACAACTCTTTTGGTGAAGTTCGCCACATCTACACGCGTGCCGGTGAGGCATCGCGGTTTGGTGTGCAGCGCTCGATTGAAGAGACCTATATCAACGACGATGCTGACTACGACCGAGACGTGACAACAGTGGGACTGTCGGTTTCTTATGATCTTTCAGATAGCATGACTTTCAAAAGCATCACCTCGTTTAACGACACGGACTCATTGGGCGATGCGTTGCCATTCCTTACGGGTATAGATGAAGGGATTAACGCGACTCGCGATAGTCAGATAGAAACAATCACACAAGAGTTTCTGCTATTTGGGGAGAATGATCGACTCGACTGGCAAGTCGGCGCTTTTTATTACGACGACTCTTCGTCCACGCTTGAGCTATTCGAATCTACTCAGGTACCCGGCACCCCCATTATTGAGTTCGGGTATCCCGAGTACTTTGACACGTATTATCTAATGGATTCAGAAACGCAAAGTATCTCGGTTTTTGGTCAAGATTACATACGCCGTAACAGACTGGATGAATTTGACTGCCGGCATACGCTATCTCGATGAAGACAAGGATAGTATTACGCAAACATATGGTGACGTTTTCCCGGTAACTACGCAGCTGAGGAGGCCTACCTAGTCGATCAATCCGGATCGTGGTCTGTCAGCACCCCCAAGTTTGGCATAGACATGCATTGGGATGATGTGGGCGCTTTCGATTCAGTTATGGTGTATGGAACCGTAACGAAAGGCTTCAAATCAGGTGATTTCGTTAAGGGCACAACTGAGTCTACGTCAATTGGCACCACGGCCCCTGAAGAGGTTTGGAACTATGAGGCGGGCATAAAAACAACGTTTATGGGGGTCTTGCGACGGCCAATTTGACGTATTTCCAAGCCGATTACGAGGATCTGCAAAGCCAGGTCCAAGGTGACGATGCCTTTGTTTTCTTGGTAACCAACGATGCAGAGGCCAGTGGCGTAGAGGCGGAGTTGAGTGTGGCGCCTATAGAGGGAATGTCGATCGCACTGACTTATGCCTATTTAGACACCGAGATTACAGGTGATGAACTGATTGAGGGTGAGTCGGTCAAAGGCAATCTGCTTCCTCGGTCTCCAGAAAATAGCTTTGGCGTAACAGCAGGTTATGAATGGAGCGCGGGTGATTTGGATTTTGAAATTTTCGCCGCATATACCAAGCAGGATGAGGCCTATATTTCTATTCTCAATGAGCTGCCAGACGACATCCTAGCCTTGACTGAGCAAGAGCGATTGAACGTAGATCTTACAGTTCGCTACAAGTCCTTATCGTTGTCTGTTTGGGGTAAGAACTTGACGGATGATACGAACCTCTATGAAGGGCAAGATCTGACTAATTTCTGGGGTTTAACCAACGATGAGTTCTTTGGCGAAACCGCTGATCTTTGGAATGTTCGGTTCTCTCAACCACGCACTTACGGCGCAACAATACGCTACGAGTTCTGAGGAAACCCGGTATTGCGCCTGCCGAAAACGGCAGGCGCGCGTTTCGCTTGATTAACATCCGCTGTTAGATGTTGTACATGTTTGCGATCTTCTACGTTGTAGTTATCAGCGATTTGATCAGGTAAGTAGGATCTTAAAATAGCGCTTCTTCGGCGTTCCGTGAGCATTGTTCACAGACGAAAAACCGAAATACAATCATCGATAAAAGTTAGACAGTTCTAGGAGAATAAAATGTCAGAACCAGCGACGAAACCGAGTAGAAAGTCAGTGCTTGATATAAATTTTATTTCCCACGGCACACTTATCGTCAAGGATCTGCTGGCGTCGCGAAAGCTATACGAGGAGTTTTTTGGTTTCGAGGTTGTTAAGCCTAGCGATGTGTCGCTATGGGTTCGCCTTGGTGGGGATCATGTATACGTTGCGGTGCAGTCTCCCGCTCAGAGCACTCCGATGCACATGCTAAATCACAATGGCCTGGATGTTGCCACGGATGACGAAGTGCGCCACTGCCATGAACTGGTGACTTCGCATGCTGAGCAATGGGGGTTTCACAAGATTTCGAAGCCGCGTGTGCAGCACGGTACGTTCAGCTTTTATTTTTGGGATATGGATGACAACTGTTGGGAAATCCAGAGTAACCCAAAAGGTGGGTATGGTTGGATGTTTGAGCTAGGCGATCAGGAAGGAATGGGGCACATGCGGCCCGACTTTGAGCGTCCAAACTTAGATAACGCATAGGTCAATAGTGCGTGCTCGCACCCGTTCAGAGACGTGCTGTGCGGCTCGCTGGGTTCATTCATTGAAAGGGAGTGGGCTTCATGACTAGGCGCATAACCGGGGTATTCTTATTCGTAGTGGCCTTGATGTTGGGAGGCTATGCCATCGCTGCTGATTCTGCGCCGCCAGCGCCATCGAGCGTCTCCGTAATGGCATTTCCTGGCGCTTTCAACTGGCCGCTGTGGGCTGGTATTGAGTTGGGCTTTTTTCATGGTGAGTCTGTTGACGTCGAGCTGAGCTACACATCTTCCTCTGTGCAGCAATTCACCGAAATCATGGCTGGCAGACAAGACATCATCATGACCGCGGTTGACAATGTGGTGGCGTATCGCGAGGGTTTTGGCGAGGCCGATCTGCAAGAGCCATCGGATGTCGTCGCTTTTATGGGCGGTGATAATGGTTTCCTTAGCTTTGTTACTCAGCCCGACGTCAAGTCCTATGATGATCTTGTAGGCAAGGAGTTGGCCGTTGATGCCATGATGACCGGCTACGCATTTGTGCTTCGGAAGTTTGTGCAGAGCGGTGGGGTTGATGAAGCAGATATCAACTACGTCAGTGCTGGAGGCGCCCTGCAGCGGTTTCAGAAAATGATGGGTGGAGATTTTGCTGGTTCCGTCTTAATGACGCCATTCGATCTCATGGCTGCGGCTGCGGGCTTTAATATTCTTAACAATGCTGGTGAGGTGTTGGGCGGTTACCAAGGTGTTGTTGGTGCTACTCGGCAAAGCTGGGCGGAGCAGAACTCCGACGCTCTCATCGGCTTTATTCGGGGATATAAGCGCGCACTACTATGGTTATATCAGCGGGAAAATAAGCAGGCAGCTATTGATATTTTAGAGAAATACTTCCCGAAGCTGCCGTCTAAATTCAGTGAATCGGTGTATCAAGTCGTTCTGGCCGATGAGGGTGGCCTTGAACCCGAGGCGCGATTTGATGAAGCTGGACTACGTACTGTGCTTGGGCTCCGCCAGGAATTTGGCCCTGACAATTTCACTCCCAGTGATCTGCAACGATACTACACAGACGATTACTACGAACAAGCAGCAATCAGCGAGCAATCGAACACTGATTGAAATGACTTGAAACGCGCAAAATCTTCACAATTGCGTTAAGTTTTGCGTTGGCCTTCATGCGCGGGTCTATCGTAGGTGGCGGCCCCCATCGACCGATGTCTTGTAGGCTTTACTTTTGTGACCACGGACCGCGTCTGGTCCTCAGGTGATCTGGTGTACGGGCGAGGCGCTAATGATTCGTTGATGCACCGAGATTTTGAAACAACAACTATTTATCCGGAATTGACACCATGGAATGGCAAACCTTGGGCGATAAGCCCCCGAAAACAACCAATCCGGTGACGCGTTGTTTGGGCCGCTTGGTATTTAAAGCAATGGGCTGGCGCGTTGAAGGAGAGTTTCCCAATCGGTCCAAGGTGGTGGTTGCACTTACACCACACAGCTCCAACGTTGACTTTATTTTGACGATCGCCGTGTTGTGGAGTTTAGGGCTTAAATCGTGTTTTCTAATGAAGCGATCTTTGTTTTGGTTCCCATTAGGCCAACTTCTTACCACGTTGGGCGGCATTCCCGTTGAGCGATCTAAGCCCCACGGATTGGTGGACACCATGGCTGCCGAGTTTAAAAAGCGAAAGCGCTTGGTATTGGGAGTCACTCCCGAAGGTAGTCGCCGCGGTGTCTCCCGCTGGAAAGAGGGTTTTGCCCGCATCGCTGCCGCAGCCCAGGTGCCGGTGCTCCCTGCTGTTCTCAATTACGAGACACGTACCGTGTCCTTTGCGCCGATTATTGAAGACGTTGCTAATGTCGAATTGGTGCTAGCGCGCGTAAAGCAGGCATCGCTCCTCGGCGCTCCTCGGGCATAGGCTGAGGGCTAAACGGTTTATTCCGTCTATACTTGTCGGTATCGAATGGCGCTCTGAATAGGAAGTCGTTGTCATGATTAGACTAAATTTCACAACGTATCTTGCGGTCCTGAGCTGCAGTATGTCCTTTTCAGTAGCCAACGCTGTTGAACAAGCAGGCGAAGAGGGCGCACTACTTAGCGCGAGCTTGAACGTTGAGATTCCCGCGCCCGCGCCGAGTCGTCGACAAGATGAGGGTGAAGGGCCCTTTCCTCGCTTGGTGATCGATAGCGTAATGGTCGTTGATGGCTTGGGCTCGCCACCCAGGGGCCCCGTGTCGATTGTGATCGAGAATGATCGCATCGCAAATATCCTATCGCGCCCACCGGCGGCCGTGCCCGGCGAGCAGCGATTTGATGGGGGTGGGATGACCGCCTTGCCTGGGTTTATCGATGCTCACGTCCATACAGGCAATCCGCTCCAAGGCCTGGCTGGTCCCGTTACTCCACCCGAATATGTCTTCAAATTATGGCTTGCTCATGGGGTAACGACGGTTCGTGATGTCGGTTCAGTAATGGGGCTGAGTTGGACAGTGGATCACGCTAGACGCAGCGAGGCCGGCGAGATTGTCGCGCCGCGTATCATCCCTTACGCGATGTTCCCAGGTAACGACGGTGTTGGCATGAGCGGCATTGTCGACGAAAAAGCAGCACGCGCCTGGGTAAGAGCCGTGCAGGCGAAGGGCGCGCAGGGCGTAAAGCTGCGCGGTGGCACCTTTGAAGCGCTAAGTGCTGTGTACGACGAAACGCAAAACCTGGGCATGGGGACCGCCAGTCATCATGATCAGAACGGCGTCTATCATATGAATGCTTTAGACAGCGCGCGACTTGGGCTGGACAGCATGGAGCATTGGTACGGTCTGCCCGAAGCTATGTTTGTTGACCGAACCATTCAAAATTATCCTGCCGACTACAATTATTCCGACGAGCAGTGGCGTTTTGGCGAAGCCGGTACGCTGTGGCTGCAATCGGCGCCGCCCGGGTCACCTACCTGGCAGTCAACGATCGATGAACTTATTTCCCTCGATTTCACGCTCTCGCCTACCTTCACCATTTACGAGGCAAATAGAGACGTGATGCGTGCCCGCGACGCTGAGTGGCATGCCGACTATACGTGGCCAGCCCTCAATAAATTTTTTGAACCAAATCCAAAGCTGCATGGCTCTTATCATTTTGATTGGACCACCGGGCACGAAGTCGCCTGGCGCAATAATTTCAGCCGTTGGATGACGTTTATCAATGACTATAAAAATGCCGGGGGTCGGGTGGTTACCGGTTCTGACGCGGGCTTTATTTATAAGGTTTATGGCTTTGCCTATATCCGTGAGCTTGAGTTGCTGCAGGAGGCGGGCTTTCATCCTCTGGAGGTCATTCAGGCGGCAACCCGCAATGGTGCCGAACTGCTTAAGATGGAAGACCAAATCGGCGCCCTAACCGCGGGCCGCAAAGCCGATATCGTCCTGGTAGAGGGCAATCCAGTGGCTAACTTTAAGCTCCTCTATGGAACCGGTCATATGGTTCTCGATCGCGACACCAATACCCTGCGTCGCAAGGGTGGTGTTAGTTACACCATAAAAGACGGCGTGGTGTATGACGCAAAAGCGCTGTTGGCCGATGTTCGCGACATGGTGGCGGCAGCGAAGGAGTGACGAGCACCCTCACTGACGACCTTGGTGTGCGAACGGCAGTGCTTTTTGGTCTATTGAAGTTGGGCAAAAACCGCTTCGTCAAGGCACTATCGTGCCGCCAGAACATGATTTAGCACGCTGATTTTTTATATCGTTAATGGCACCGTTGTACTTACGCCAACGTATTTAGCCTATAAACATAGGTGCTTTTGATATTTCCCCTAGATTGAGCCGTAGCGGTTTTTTAGTCGCAACTGTAACCGCGATGCCTCGTTTGGCAGATCACCGTTATAGCGTAGACAGCATTTGACCTTAGTGAAAATTCACGTTACAAATTGGGCGTGAGTGAAGTGGTAGTGGTTTCTACAAGCTGCATGTCGTGCAGCTGTCGGGGAGACAAGCACCATGCAGTCTAATAATAATAATCGCGGCCGCGCCCTAGCAACGGTGCGGCCCGATGGCGATACCGCGTGAGCGGCGCTCGCCTAACAGCCAAAACTTATCCGGCGGCTATCGGCCGTCTGCAATTTTCATCGTTCGGTTTGCCCTATTTGCGGCTGTTGCATGCCGCGGCTTCGAGGCGCTGGGCTGTTCTATGCTGAGGTGTGGCGCATGAACTCGGGCTTTGTTTGGCCATTTCTGGTCTATCTAGCAGGCGTCTTCGGGCTGGTCATCACCATGTTGGTGGTTGCGCATTTTATGGGCCAGCGACGTCTCGACCCGGCAACCAATGAACCCTTTGAGTCGGGCATCATCCCCGCGAGCGGGTCAAAGATGCCGGTCTCGGTTGAGTTCTACCTCGTGGCTATTTTCTTTGTGCTCTTCGACCTCGAGACGGTGTTTATTTTTGCCTGGGCGGTTGCGTTTTATGAGCTTGGCTGGGCGGGTTATGCGGCCATTATGGTGTTCATAGCTGTGCTACTGGTAGCGCTCATTTATGCCTGGCGTCTGGGTGTGTTGGAGTGGGGCCGAAAAACGCGTGTAGGTTTGCCAGAGGAGACAAACTAATGGAGTGGAGCCTGACGGGCACCGATGAAGTCATTGCCGGTAGCAATGACCCAGAAATGCAGGAGCAAATAAGACGCAGCGTCTTTTTTGCGCGGCTCGAAGATTTACTGGCTTGGGGGCGTTCTAACTCACTATGGCCATTTAACTTTGGCCTCTCCTGCTGTTACGTCGAGATGGCCACGTCGTTTACGTCGACCCATGACATTGCCCGATTCGGCTCAGAGGTGATTCGGGCAACGCCGCGGCAGGCTGACCTCATGGTTATCTCAGGGACGGTGTTTCGCAAGATGGCGCCGGGTGTGAAGTACCTCTACGACCAATTACTCGAGCCTCGCTGGATTATTTCTATGGGGAGTTGCGCCAACTCCGGGGGCATGTATGACATCTACAGTGTGGTGCAGGGTGTCGACAAGATCATTCCCGTTGATGTTTACGTGCCGGGTTGCCCGCCTCGACCCGAAGCACTCATGCAGGGGCTAACCATGCTTCAGCAATCGGTTGCCAACGAGCGGCGTCCACTCAGCTGGGTGGTCGGCGATCAAACGGTGGTAAAGCCGCGATTTGAGCCTAATCGCGATTTGCTGATGACAGATCGCAATCGCGCCACCCATCTTAGACCCCCAGACGAGTGTTAAGGCTGCTGCGATCGATGGAGCTGTGTCATGAATAGTATTGCGCCCGTGGGACCCGGCGGACTGACCCACCCTGTGCCCGAGGTGGTCAAACCCTACGTGCTGACCCAGCAGCCCAGTGCAGATGGGGTACCAACCCTGTGGATTGCGCCAGGTGATGTACCCAAGGTAATGCCCTCGCTCAAGGCTGAGTATGCGCTGCTACACGATTTGTTTGCCATTGATGAGCGGCTACGTAAAAACCGCGAGGGCCAGCCGGCTGCCGACTTCACGGTGGTTTATCACCTGATGTCACTGACTTTAAATGCCGATGTGCGCATTAAGGTGGCACTCCTAGGTGATACCCCATCGATACCGAGTATTACCCCCTTTTGGGCCGTGGCGAACTGGTATGAGCGTGAAGCCTGGGACATGTTTGGCGTGGTCTTTGACGGTCACCCCAATCTTCGGCGCATTCTCTTGCCCCCGACTTGGAAAGGCCATGCGTTGCGCAAAGAACACCCCGCGCGCGCTACCGAAATGGAACCCTACTCCATCGATCAGGACAAGCTCGACTACGAACAGGAGGCCCTGCGCTTTGTGCCTGAAGAGTGGGGCATGGAGCGTCGTAGTGACGACACCGATTTCATGTTCCTCAATCTGGGACCTAACCACCCCAGTGTGCACGGTGTATTTCGTATAGCACTGCAGCTCGATGGCGAAGTGGTGGTTGATGCTGTCCCCGACATTGGCTATCACCACCGCGGCGCCGAGAAGATGGCCGAGCGCCAAACCTGGCATTCGTTTATTCCTTACACCGACCCATCGATTATCTGGGCGGTGTGATGAACAATCTCGCTTACGTATTGGCAGTAGAGCAGATGGTGGGAATTAAAGTACCGCCACGTGCGCAGATGATCCGCGTCATGATGGCCGAGTTGTTCCGTATCTCCAGCCACCTGGTGTTTTATGGCACGTTTGCTCAGGACGTTGGTCAGATGTCGCCGGTGTTCTACATGTTCGCCGATCGCGAACGTTTGTTTGGCATTGTTGAGGCCATTACTGGCGGGCGTATGCACCCGGCTTGGTTCCGAATTGGCGGTGTTGCCCAGGACCTGCCCAAAGGCTGGGATACGATGATTCGCGAGTTCTTGGACTCCATGCCCAAGCGCCTGATGGACTGGGACAAAATGGCCATGCGCAACTCGATCTTGAAAAAGCGCACAGTGGGAATTGGTCGTTACACCTTAGAAGAAGCAATCGACTGGGGTGTCACAGGGCCGGGCCTAAGGGCCTGTGGTCTGGATTGGGATTTGCGCAAAAAGCGTCCTTACAGTGGGTATGAGCAGTTTGATTTTGAAGTCCCCACGGCCAACGGGGGCGATTGCTACGACCGCGCCGTGGTTCGCATCGAAGAGATTTGGCAAAGCCTCAAGATCATCCGCCAGTGCGTGGACAACATGCCCGAGGGGCCCTACAAGAGCGATCATCCCCTCTCGGTGCCGCCACCGAAAGACCGCACCATGAAGGATATTGATACCCTAATTAACCACTTCCTGTCGGTGAGTTGGGGGCCGGTGATGCCCGCCGGTGAGGGTTGCTTCCCCATTGAAGCAACCAAAGGTCAGAACGCTTATCACGTGATTAGCGACGGCAGCACCCAGTCTTACCGGACGCGAATTCGAACGCCGTCTTTCCCGCACCTGCAAATGATTCCACTGATGTCCCGTGGACTCATGGTGCCCGATTTGATTGCCATCATTGCAAGCATTGACTTTGTGATGGCCGATGTGGATCGATAAGTATGAGTAGTGTCATTCCAACACTGAGCCCCGAGGAAATTGCTGAGATTGAGCACGAAGTAGCCTTAGTGCCCCGGAAGGATGGTGCGGCTATTGACGCCATGCTCATTGTTCAGCGCCACCGCGGTTGGGTCTCAGACGAGAGTATCCGCGCGATTGCCGCGTTGCTTGAAATGTCGGCCGAAGAGCTGGACGGCATCGCTACTTTTTACAACCTGATTTTCGTCAACCCGTGGGCGAGAAGGTCATCTTATTTTGCGACAGCGTGAGCTGTTGGTTTTGAGGCTGCGATGACGTGAAGGCGGAAATCAGCGAAAAGCTGGGCGTGGATTATGGCCAAACAACCGCTGACGGACGTTTCACACTGTTACCTGTTCCCTGTTTGGGCGCCTGCGACCGAGCACCGGTGATGATGGTGGGCGACGATTTGCACACGCACCTCGATGCGGCAGATCTGAATGCCGTGCTGGATGGGGGAGAGCCGTCATGACCAACCGTCCATTAACCCAAAACATTCGTGCCGACGGTGCGCCCACCATGCTAGCGGCTTACCAGGCTAACGGCGGTTACAGCGGTGTTCGTAAAGCGCTAGCCGAAATGTCGCCTGAGGACTGCCTGCAAACTGTTAAAGATTCTGGGTTGCGAGGCCGCGGCGGTGCTGGCTTCCCAACGGGTATGAAGTGGAGCTTTGTGCCAAGTGCCGATAAGGCCGGTCCCGGACCTAAATACCTCATCGCCAATGCTGACGAGATGGAGCCCGGTACCTTTAAAGACAGGCTTATCCTCGAACAAGATCCCCACCAGCTCTTGGAGGGGATGATTCTCTCGGCTTATACCATTGGTGCTGACATCGCCTACGTGTTTTTGCGTGGTGAATATGTACTTGCGGCGCAGCGCATTACCGACGCAATTAACGAGTGCTACGAGGCTGGATTACTTGGTAATAACATTTTTGGCACGGGTTATTCACTTGAATTGCGCTTGCATCGTAGTGCGGGAAGGTACATTTGCGGTGAAGAAACAGCGCTAATCAATGCCCTAGAAGGTAAGCGTGCAAACCCACGCCCCAAGCCGCCGTTTCCACAGGTCAGTGGTTTGTGGGGCCGTCCAACAATCGTTAACAACGTTGAAACACTTTGCAACATAACGCATATCATCACCCACGGTGTGGAATGGTTTAAAGGTTTGGGTCGAGGCGAAGACAGTGGCACCAAACTCTTTGGTGCGAGCGGCAATGTTAAAAATCCCGGTGTTTGGGAACTGCCCATGGGAACCCCCATTCGCGAAATCCTCGAGCAGCACGCGGGCGGAATGCGCGATGGTTATCAGTTAAGGGGGTTCCTGCCTGGTGGTGGTTCCACCGACTTTTTAACCACCGATCATCTCGATTTAGCCATGGACTATGACGTCATTGGCAAGGCCGGTTCACGCATGGGTACCGGCACCATGATTATTCTCGATGACCGTAGTTGCCCCATTGGCATGATCCGCAACTTGTCGCGTTTCTTCGCCCATGAATCCTGCGGTTTTTGCACACCTTGCCGTGACGGTATTCCCTGGATTGTGCAGCTACTCGACCGGTTCGAGCAGGGCAGTGCTAGCGACGAAGATCTGGCGCTACTAGAGGAGAAGGCGCGCTTCATAGGTGGCATTGGCAACACCCACTGCGCGCTTGCTCCGGGGGCTATGGAGCCTGTTAACAGCGCGCTCAAATATTTCCGCGACGACTTTGAGCGCCATATTAGTGAGGGTGGCTGTCGCTATCACCACGGCGCAGGGGGCACTGAAATGCCGCAGATAAGCATCGACGGCAAGTCGTACGAGGTACCAGCCAATAGCAACCTGCTTGAGGCCGTATTGGGTTTGGGGTTGGACCTGCCGTATTTTTGCTGGCACCCGGCCATGGGCTCGGTTGGCTCCTGCCGGACAATGTGCCATGGTGCAATTTTCAGAACGAGGAAGACGATCGCGGCCGATTGGTCATGGCGTGTATGACGCCTGTGACCGACGGCATGTTGTTGTCGCTTGGTAACGACAAAGCCGTTGATTTTAGGGCTGACGTCATCGAAGCGCTTATGACTAATCACCCCCATGACTGTCCGGTGTGTGCCGAGGGCGGTGAGTGTCATTTGCAAGACATGACAGTGATGTCGGGGCATCGTGAGCGACGCTATGACGGCTTGAAAAATACCCATCAAAACCAGTATCTCGGCCCGCTGATCAATCACGAGATGAATCGCTGTATCGCCTGCTATCGCTGCGTGCGCTATTACCGAGACTACGCCGGCGGAACCGATCTCGCTGCACTCGGATCGCATGACCATGTCTACTTTGGTCGTCACGAAGACGGGGTGCTCGAAAGTGAATTTGCCGGCAATTTAGTCGAGGTGTGTCCAACCGGTGTGTTTACCGATAAGAGCCTTGTGAACGACTACACCCGCAAGTGGGATCTTCAGTCTGCGCCCTCCATTTGTACGGGTTGCGCCGTTGGGTGTAACACCACCCCTGGTGAGCGTTATGGTCGACTCAAGCGCGTGCATAATCGCTATCACCATGAGGTGAATGGCTACTTCTTGTGCGATCGTGGTCGTTTTGGCGGGTCTTTTGTCAACACCGATAAGCGACTGACACGCGCCGGTCGCAAAGGTGCCGATGGCAAATTTACCGCGCTCAGCAGCGAGCAAGCTCACGCCGCGCTTGTGGAACTCTGTGGCGCTGAGGGTGCGGTGGTCGGTATTGGCTCACCTCGCGCGTCTATGGAATCCAATTGGCTATTGCGCCAGGCCGTTGGCGCCGAGAACTTCAGCACCGGTTTAGGGGCGGAGGCAGACGCGGTATACGCCATTGCGGATGCCCTGCGCGCAGGCGGAGTACCTGCTGCCACACTGCCCGATATTGAGGCCGCCGACCTTGTGGTTATTTTGGGTGAGGACGTAACCCAGACCGCACCCCGGGTAGCGCTTGCCCTGCGGCAATCCGTACGCAACAAGGGTTTGCAAATGGCCGCCAATATTGGCGTTCAATACTGGCAGGACACGGCGGTTAGAAACATTACCCAAAACGAACGCAGCCCGTTGGCGCAACTTCAAAGCGCGTCAACGCGGCTAGATGATATTACCAGTCATGGTTTGGGCTTGGCACCCGCCGATATCGCGCGAGTAGGCTTTGCATTGGCTTATGCTTTGGGCGTGGGCGAATCCGTCGACGGACTCTCAGTTGAGCAACAAGCTTGGGTGGATAGCGTCAAGGCACTGTTTGCGCAGGCCCAGCGACCCTTGATTGTCAGCGGCAGCGGTTCCCACAGTACCGAGGTGGTCGCTGCCACCCGTGCGCTGGCATTGGCCAGTAGCCAAGCCAACAACCACACCCGTGTGGTGTACGCCGTGCCCGAGTGCAATAGCTTGGGTGTCGCACTGCTTGATTCCTCCGCACTCGACGTTGATGCCTTGGCAGATCGGGCCCGTTCCGGCGGTATTCAAACGCTCATTGTCATGGAAAATGATCTGTGGCGGCGGGCCTCCCACGCGAGCGTTGAGCAGTTGCTCAGCCATGTCCCCAACGTGGTGGTGATGGATGTGGTGGAGACAGCGACCGCCGATTACGCGACCCTGGTTTTGCCGGTGGCCAGCTACGCAGAGTGCGAAGGTACACTGGTGAGTAGTGAAGGCCGCGCGCAGCGATTTTTCCCGCCCATGCAGTGTCCCGATGAGCATGCGCCCTCATGGCAATGGGTGCGAGGGGCAACGGAGCTCGCACGCACAACGGGGCTGGCTTCGTTGTCTTACGTCGACGACGTACTGGCTGCGATTGCTGCGGATATACCCGCCCTTAGCGGCGTAGTGGCTGCGGCGCCGGGTGCTAGCTACCGCGATAGCATTGGGCTAAAAGCGGCGCGACAACCCATTCGTTACAGTGGCCGAACCGCTATGTATGCGGATAAAACCATGCATGAACCGAAGACGCGTGTCGATGAAGACTCAAGTCTCAACTACAGTATGGAAGGTGACAATCAGGGGCTACCCAGTGCCCTAAGGCCCTTCGTCTGGGATCCGGGCTGGAACTCCAACCAGTCGTTGCATAAGTTTCAGGATGAGATTGGCGGCGCCTTAAAAGGCGGTAGCGCCGGTATTCGGTTGATCGAACCCACCAACCCGGGGTCAACCACCGGCACCCAAGCGCCCAATGCCTTTGAACCACAATCGGATGGATTCTGTTTAACACCCCAATACCAGTTGTTTGGCAGTGATGAGCTGAGTGTACATGCCGACGCGGTAGCGGCGATGGTGGGTTTGCCCGTAGCGCGGATAGCGCCTGACGATGCACAGCGATTAGGCCTGACCGCAAATGACGGCGTTGCCATTGTTGTTGATGGTGCAAGCGTGAACTGCGCGGCTGTCATTGACTCGTTGGTACCAAAGGGCACCCTGGGTTACACGGTTGGCCATCCCGCCACGCTGGCATTGCAGTCCGGCCGGTATACCCGCCTCGAGCGTTTAGCCGATTTCTGTCGAGAGCCTGAGGTTATTGCCCGGGATGGAGTGGCTGCCCATGGCTGAGTTACAGGTAATTGCGCTGCTCTTTTTGCTCATCGGTGCTGCCGTTGGCGGTGCGGCGGTCATGACCTGGTTTGAACGCCGCATGCTGGGCGTTTGGCAGGATCGCTTGGGCCCTAATCGTGTTGGCCCCTTCGGCATTGTTTTGGTTGCCGCCGACATGCTTAAGCTGTTGGGTAAGCACGATTGGGTACCCCCTTTGCGGATCGGCCGGTGTTTATATTTGCGCCCACGGCGATTGTTATTGCCATGATGCTTGGCTTTGCCGTTGTACCATTTACCCCCGACCTTGTTGTCATCGATATGAATATAGGTCTGCTGTTCTTTTTGGGCATGACCTCGCTGGCGGTTTACAGCGTACTGTTGGGTGGTCTTGCATCGAACAACAAATACGCGCTTTTGGGGGGGCTGAGATCGGCCGCGCAAATGGTCAGCTACGAGGTGTTCATGGGTCTGTCACTCATGGGCGTGGTCATGCTGACGGGCAGCTTTTCATTGCCCGCTATTGTGGAAGCGCAAACGGACTGGTGGTTTGCGGTTACCCAACCCCTGGGTTTGTTTGTCTTTGTGATTGCCGGCCTCGCCGAGAGTCATCGCCTGCCCTTTGACTTGCCCGAAGCGGAGCACGAGTTAACCGCCGGGTTTCATACCGAGTACGGCGGGATGAAATTCGCCATGTTTATGCTCGGTGAATACCTCGGGCTGATTCTTATTTCTTGCATGATAACCACGCTCTTTTTCGGCGGTTGGTTGGGACCCGTCTTGCCACCCATGGTTTGGTTTTTATTGAAGACCTTTGTGGTCATTTTATTTTTTATCTTGCTACGCGCTGCCATACCTCGTCCGCGCTACGACCAGCTGATGTCCATGGGCTGGAAGGTCATGCTGCCCATTACCCTCATCAACTTGGCCATAACCGGCGCAGTTGCGTTATGGATACGCGAGGGGGTGCGTAATGCTCGCCAGACTACAGCCAGAGAGGATTGGCGCATGATGTCATTGTTTACATCGCTTTGGAGTCAGCTGGTCACTATCTGGCGAGTTCTCGGTCATACGTTTTCCAAAACAGAGACCGTTCAATACCCAGAGCAAAAGCCTTATTTGGCACCGCGCTACCGCGGACGCATTGTCTTAACCCGCGACCCCGACGGCGAGGAGCGCTGTGTAGCCTGCAACCTCTGCGCCGTTGCTTGCCCTGTTGGATGTATCGCGCTGCAGCAGGGAACCAAAGAAGATGGACGATGGCATGCCGAATTTTTCCGCATCAATTTCTCGCGCTGCATTATGTGTGGCATGTGCGAAGAGGCCTGTCCCACCTACGCCATTCAGTTAACGCCCGACTTTGAAATGTGCGAGTACGAGCGCACCAGTCTGGTTTATGAAAAAGAGCATTTGCTGATAGATGGCCCGGGCAAATACCACGACTACAACTTCTATCGAGTGGCCGGTTTGGAAATTGCCGGCAAGAAAAAAGGCGAGGCAGAGCAGGAAGCTGAGCCTATTAATGTGAGGAGTCTGCTGCCATGAGCCTGGTGTTGTTTTATCTAGCCGCACTTGTGGCGGTAGCGGCGACGGTATTGGCCCTAACGCGGGCCAATGCGGCCCACGCGCTGATTTATCTAATCGTTTCGCTGCTCGCGGTGGCGGTGCTGTTCTTTTTAATGGGAGCGCCTTTTGCCGCCGCGCTTGAGGTCGTGGTTTACGCGGGCGCAATTATGGTGCTGTTTGTATTTGTCATCATGATGTTGAATTTGGGCGAGGAGTCACAGCGCGAGGAGCGTGCGCTCTTAAACTTTAGCCACTGGTGGCTGCCAGGATTTTTGACCTTACTGCTGTTGGCCGAGCTGTTGTATGTCATGGGATTCTCTAGCACGCAGTTATCGGGCGGTGCGGTGCTTCCCAAGGAAGTAGCGCTTACCCTGTTTGGGCCCTATGTGTTGGGTGTTGAATTGGCCTCAATGTTATTACTTGCGGGCTTGGTGGGCGCCTACCACCTTGGTCAGCATTTTTTGGCTCGCGACCGGGGGCGCAATAACTGATGGACGCCATGCTGATTCCCCTCGAGCACGTTTTAATTGTTGCCAGCACCTTATTTGCACTGGGGCTGTTCGGCCTGATGCTTCGACGCAACATTATCTTCATGTTGATGTCACTCGAAGTCATGCTCAATGCTGCGGCACTCGCGTTTATCGCGGCGGGTGCCCATTGGCAGCAGCCCGACGGGCAAGTCATGTTTCTCTTTATTCTAGCCATCGCAGCCGCGGAGGTATCGGTTGGCCTGGGACTGGTGCTACAGATGCGCCGACAAATCCATACGCTAGATATGAACACGGCAATTAGGCTTAAGGGGTAATCGCATGGATTTGTTGCTTAGCCTCGTACCTGTACTGCCGCTCGCCAGTGCAGCAATGTTGTTGCTCTACGGCAGAAACTTGCCCCGCTTACTCGTGACCACCCTGGGCGTGGGCAGTATCGGAATGGCTGCCCTGGTGGTTGCCGTATTGGCTACACAGTGGACAGCAAGCGGTGAGCCACTGCGTGTTCTCTGGTGGCAGTGGTTCGCTGTGGGCACCTTCAGTGTTGATATTGCCCTGTATCTGGATCAGCTTTCGCTCATTTGGTTGTGCACCATCACCGGTATCGGGTTTCTGATTCATTTGTATTCCAGTGAATACATGGCCCATGACACCGATTACTCGCGCTACTTTGCTTACCTAAACCTGTTTGTTGCCTCAATGCTGCTCTTGGTACTTGGAGACAGCCTGTTGCTGCTATTTTTGGGCTGGGAAGGCGTGGGGCTGTGCAGTTACCTATTGATTGGTTTTTGGCATCACGAGAGCGCCAACGGTGCCGCGGCGCGCAAGGCCTTTGTGGTGACCCGGGCGGGTGATGCCGCCATGGCTTTAGGCCTGTTCCTGTTGGTGGCCGAGTTCAATACCCTAAATATTCGCGAGCTCGTGGCAGCCGCAAGCGAACAGTGGCAAGCCGGCAACACCATGGCAACGCTGGCCTGCGCACTCATATTCACTGGTGCGGTGGGTAAATCAGCTCAGTTGCCGCTACAAACCTGGTTACCCGATGCGATGGCCGGTCCAACGCCGGTGAGTGCCTTGATCCACGCGGCGACCATGGTTACCGCAGGTATTTATCTGCTCGCGCGCTTGAATGGGCTCTACGTTCTGGCCCCCGATGTGCTTTTTGCCATTGCTGTTATTGGTGTAGCAACGTCGCTGATGGCTGCCTGTGCCGCGCTCGCCCAAACCGATATTAAGCGTATCTTGGCCTACTCAACCATTAGTCAGTTGGGCTACATGTTTTTGGCGTTAGGCGTTCAAGCTTGGGACGCGGGCATATTGCACATGATGACCCATGCGTTTTTCAAGGCGCTACTGTTCTTGGCCGCGGGTGCTGTGATTGAGTGTTTGCATCATGAGCAGGACATTCGCAACATGGGTGGTCTCAGAAAGTCGTTGGCGGTGCCATTTTGGAGTTTTGTTATCGGTTCTGCCGCCTTGGCGGCGCTACCGGCGACTGCGGGTTTTGCCAGTAAAGATCTCATCTTGCTGCGCGTCTGGGAGGTATCCGGTAGTGGTGCCTGGCTCTGGGGCGCTGCGGCCGTAGGCGCTTTCATTACTGCGCTCTACAGCGCTAAGCTAGTTTTTGTGGTGTTCTTTGGCGAGGCCAAGACCGAGGTGAGTCATCAGCCTGGTTGGCGTATGGCTATGCCGCTTATGGTCTTGTGCGTGTTCTCAATCGTCGGTGGTTATATTGCCTTGCCGCTAGCTGAGGTCCTCCCCTTACCCGGTGAAGAGCCCGCTCACGGCACCATTGCCTGGGTGTCGGCGGCCATTCCCATTGCGGGTGTCCTGGTAGCGTATCTGCTCTTTTTAGGTAAGCAGCTAAGTCTGGCGGCTATTACGCAGCGTGCGCCTGCCCAATGGTTGGCGGGCTTTTGGCATGGGGGCTGGGGCATGGACAGCTTGTACCGACAGCTCATTGTGGTGCCCTATACCGGCTTGGCCAAGTGGTGGCGTAATGAGCCTATCGATCACCTGGTCGCACTGGTTACCGGGAGTGCAACGTTTTTCAACGGTGTACTCGCCACATCACAAAACGGTCGTTTGGGGCGTTATGTCACGCTGATGGTATTAGGTCTACTGCTGATGTTGTTGGTATTGGTTTTGGGGGAGCTAGCGCATGAGTACGCTCATTGTTTTGTTGCTGGCGGGCGGTGGCTTGGCGTGGTTATCTGAACGCCTGGGTCCTCACATGCCAGCGCGAGTATCTGTAGCGGTTCTGTTGATTGCGTCTGCGTCCTTTGTTGCCCTGGTCCAGGGGAGCGTCGATGCATCGACCGTCACACTGAGTGGCTCTCAGCCATGGTTACTCACCGAGACCTATCGCTGGATCCCACGGTTTGGCATTAATGTCATCCTTGCGATGGATGGTATGAGCCTGTTGTTGGTTGGCTTGACGCTGCTCTTGGGTGTGGTGGCAGTGATTGCATCGTGGAGCGAGGTAAAAACCCGCCCCGGCTTTTTTCAAGCTAATCTGTTGTGGACATTGGCAGGCACCGTGGGGGTGTTCCTCGCCCTGGATTTGTTCCTGTTTTTCTTGTTCAGGGAAGTCATGCTGGTACCCATGTACCTGTTGATCGCTATTTGGGGGCATGAAGATCGCTCCCGGGCAGCCATGAAGTTTTTTATCTTCACCCAGGCCAGCGGTTTACTGATGCTGCTCGAAATTTTGATTACCGCAGTGGCCTATGTGGAACAAACGGGTCAGTGGAGTTTTGCTTACGACGATTGGCTGGCGAACCCGCTAACGGGTATGCCGGCAGTGTGGGCATTTGTAGGTTTTCTCGTCGCTTTCTTGGTAAAGCTACCTGCCTTTCCGGTGCACAGCTGGTTGCCCGACGCTCACCCAAGCGCCCACCGCCGGCAGCGTCATTCTGGCGGGTGTGCTGCTAAAGACCGGTGCCTATGGCTTGCTGCGCTTTGGTGTGCCGTTGTTCCCTGATGTGGCTCAGGCCCATGCACCGTTTATGTTGATCATTGGCATTGCAGGCATCTTGTACGGTGCTATTTTGGCTTACGCGCAAACCGATTTTAAACGCCTGATTGCCTACAGCAGTGTCAGCCACATGGGGTTTGTATTGCTCGGAATCTTTTGCTTGGAATGCCCTGGGCTGGTCGGGCGCCGTACTGCAAATGGTGGCCCATGGCTTGAGCACAGCGGCGCTGTTTATGATTGCTGGTGCACTTCAGGAGCGACTTCATACCCGCCAGCTCAGTGAAATGGGCGGACTATGGCGCGCCATGCCACGCATGGGTGCCATGGCCATGTTCTTTATCGTGGCATCGGTAGGCCTGCCTGGCTTGGGTAATTTCATGGCCGAATTTTTTGGTAATGGCCGGGCTCTGGCAGGCCTGGCCGCTGATATGCGCAGTGGCGGCACTCGGCCTTATCACCGGTGCTGTGTATTCGCTGTGGTTGCTACAACAAGCCTTCCACGGCCCCTTGGCAGAAAAGAATAAAGGGCTTAGGGATTTTGGTGCTCGCGACATGACAGCGCTGGGGCTGCTGGTTATTGGTCTCTTGTGGTTGGGTTTGTATCCGCAACCCGTGCTCGATTTGGCAGCGCCAACGCTCGATGCCATCGCCCAACAGGTCGGAGGTTAATGCGATGAATGCTGTGACAGCACAGATGCTCCTACCGCTGCTGGTTTTGGGTCTTGGCGTTATTGCGTTGATGCTGCAGATCGCTGTCAAACGCGATGCTACGCTGACGGTGGTACTGGCTTCGTTGGTTTTGGCGGGCACAGTGTGGACGGCCGCCCAGGGCATACCGGCAGAATCAGTTGAGGCCACGGCTTTGTTGGTCGTCGATGGCTACAGCCGACTAATGAGCGGTGTGATTGCAGTTGCTGCCTTGGTGACACTACTGGTGTCACACCGTTGGTTGGCGGGTGAACAACTCGAGCGTGGTGAGTACGCCATGCTGTTATTACTGGCCACCTTTGGCGCCGTTGTGCTTGTTCATGCGCAGCACTTCGCCGCCTTCTTGTTGGGGCTCGAGATTCTGGGGGTATCCATGTACAGCTTGGTTGCTTACCCCGGAAAGTCATCGGCGCCCGTTGAGGCGGGTTTGAAATACCTGGTGCTCAGTTCCGCTTCCACGGCTATCTTGTTGTTTGGCTTTGCGTTGCTCTATAGCGCCGCTGGATCGTTGGCCTTTGCGGGTATGGGCGAGCGACTCGCAAGTGCAAATAGCGTCCTTGTTGCGGCTGCAAGCCTGATGATTATGACCGGGCTGGGTTTTAAGTTATCGCTGGTGCCTTTTCATATGTGGACACCCGATGTGTACGAGGGTGCCCCCACGCCGGTAACGGGGTTTCTTGCCAGCGTGTCGAAGGTCGCTATCTTTGCCGCACTACTGCGCTGGTACGACAGTGCCAACCTCGGTGACATACAACCCCTTATCGAGGCCTTGGGGTGGCTTGCTATTGCGTCGATGCTCATTGGTAACCTGCTTGCACTTAAACAAGACAACTTAAAGCGCTTGCTGGGTTACTCATCGATTGCGCACATGGGGTATCTATTGATTACCCTCGTTGTCCTGGGAGACCCGGCGTCGAGTGGTATGGCCAGTGAAGCGGCGGTTTGGTATCTCATTGCCTACACGGTTTCAACGCTTGCGGCCTTTACCGCACTCTCGGCGCTAACCGCTCGGGGTTGGGCGTCCAGCGCCTGTAACCGTGATGATTTGCGCGGTTTGTTTTGGCGCGAGCCCTTGTTGGCGTTGGGCTTGGGCCTGTCACTGTTATCTCTTGCGGGCGTGCCGCTCACGGCCGGGTTTATGGGTAAATTCTATATTGTCACGGCGGGTGTTGAAGCCGGTGCTTGGTCGCTTCTCACCGCACTGGTTGTAGGAAGTGCCGTATCGACTTTTTATTACCTGCGCGTTATTTATACCTTGTCTAGTGGCGCCGATGAGGCCTTGGCTCGCGTGCACAATGGTCGCACGCTCAGTGATGTGCTGCTCATTGGTCTGCTAGCAGGTGTATTGTTCTTGGGTATCTATCCAGAGCCCATTATTGACTTGCTGGTGCAGCTGCTATGACCTAGGTCAGACCCTACTGTGCAATTAGTCAGTCATTTGGTCAGACGATAACAAGGAGAATGGCCATGCTGAGAGATCTTGAACTCAAGCACTACATGGTGAGAAACCCTGTGACTATTGGGGAGACCGCCAGTCTGTTTGAAGCGATGCATCTGATTCTCGTCAATAAGATCTCGGGGCTCTGTGTTGTCGATGAGAACGAAAAGCTGATTGGTGTGCTGTCGGAGCTCGATTGCCTGCGTGGCGTTCTGGCATCGGTATACAATGATTCGGGTGTCGGTATTGTGGCCGATGTAATGACCTCGGAGAATCTGTCGGTAGCCCATGCCGATGCCAGTATCGCGGACGTCGCTGAGCAAATGATGCGTGAACAAAAGCGTCGACGCCCGGTGATTGATAGTGAGGGAAAGTTAGTGGGTCAGATTACCATTCGCCAAATCCTCCGAGCGGTGAAGGAATTTAATTTCGAGCCCGATGCGACTGAGGCTGATTAATCTGCCTGCGCTGATGACCGCTATTTGTCCCGGGTGCCCCCCGCAATCTCAGATCAGTGCATAAGCTCCACTTAGACAAACGCAAGTGAGCAAAACGCTCTCAAGCACCCGCACGTTCTTGTGGTTGGTTTTTGCCTAAGCACCTAGGAAGCCGCCTCTTGGTAGGTGCATTCTGGTATGGTGCGTTCCCAATTCCTTGCAGGTGCATGTCATGACGCCGGTTCCTTTTAGCGCACTAAAACTTCCCCTAGCTTGCTTGAGGCCCTGCAGGCATTGGGTTATCACAGCATGACAGACGTGCAAGCGCAGGCGCTACCGTTGGTATTGGGTGGGCGCGATGTTGTTGTACGCGCCAAGACTGGCAGTGGCAAAACCGCAGCTTTTGGGCTGGGAATGTTAACGCGCGTTAATCCACGCTTTTTCGGTGTTCAAGGTTTGGTACTGTGCCCAACTCGCGAGCTTGCCGAGCAGGTGGGGCAAGAAATTCGTCGGTTAGCGAGCCGTATGAGCAATATCAAAGTGGTATTGCTGTGCGGGGGTAAGCCGTTTGGGCCCCAACGCGACTCACTCGAGCACGGTGCCCACATAGTGGTTGGTACGCCCGGTCGTGTGCAGGACCACCTTCAAAAGCAATCGCTTAAGCTAGATGGCCTCGCGGTACTGGTATTGGACGAGGCAGATCGCATGCTGGATATGGGCTTTGCCGATGTCATGCGCGACATCATTGCCGCGACGCCAAAACAACGACAAACGCTGCTTTTCTCTGCCACCTACCCCGCCGATATTCAAGCGATTAGCCGCACAGTGCAACGCAATCCTGAAACAGTGACTGTGGATGATGTTGCGCACGCTGAAGCGGTGATTGATCAGCTCTTTTTTGAGGTTCAAAAACACGAGCGCAAGACCACACTTCTGGCGCTTTTTGAACATTACCAGCCAGCCAATGCCATTGTTTTTTGTAACACCAAGAAGCAGTGCGCGGAGGTGGCCGACTTTCTAACGAGCATGACGTTGAGGCGCGGGCAATTCATGGTGACTTGGATCAGCGCGAGCGCGATCAGGTGCTTGCCCAATTTGCCAATAACAGTTGTCCCGTCTTGGTGGCTACCGACGTGGCAGCGAGGGGTTTAGACATTAAGGGGCTGCCCATGGTGATTAACTATGAGCTACCCCGAGATCCTGAAGTCTATATCCACCGTATCGGCCGGACGGGCCGGGCCGGAGAGGTGGGTGGTGCTTATAGCATTGTGGTACCCGCCGAGACGCCGCGTATCGGCGCTGTTGAGGATTATCAGGAGCAACCCTGCGCCTGCGACGTGCTGGCTTCTCTCGACCGAAATCCCAATTATCAGCTTCAGGGTGCGTTCGTCACTGTTCAGCTAGACGTGGGTCGCAAAGGCAAGATGCGTCCGGGCGATATACTCGGCGCCTTAACAGGCGAGGGGGCTTGCGGGTGACACCATTGGCAAGATCACGATCCTCGACAACTGCTCTTATGTTGCCGTACAGCGTAGCGCATTGCGCCAGGCAATGAATTACCTGTCGCAGGGTAAAGTGAAAGGCCGCTCGGTTCGGGCCAGGCGTCTGCGCTAGCCCTGCAAGTACCCAACCGGCATGAGTAAGGAGCATTATTTCCCGCGCTGCTAGGGACTCTTGCGACGCTGCTTCACGGAGCCCTTAGCGCGGCTCTTCGAGCAGCGCACCAAAGAAGACAGCGTTCACCAATAACCGTTGGCTGCCCCACCAAAAGGCCCGAAAAGTGCTCACGTCCAGCCCAAGTACAATAGCGCCATCGCCCATCGCATCAACCACAACGCTCGCCGACCCACCAACCAACGCTTGGTTCTCTACCGACATATAGCCCGACAACAGAGGGGTGTCGGTGTACACAACAGGCGAAGAGTAGGCATTGGCAGAGCGCTCCATAAAACGCGCATTTCGCCTAAACATGGGTAACTGCGCGTCTTGATAGCCATATCCCAGCGGGTGGCTTATATCCAAGTTTCCTTCCAGTATTGCGCCGCGCACCAGTTTGAAGGCAGCCTCATCTTGGGCAGCAGCAAAGGGTTGACGTTCGGGGAGGAGCGAGGCAACGGCTGTAGTATCTATGGTGCCCTCGGCCATTAGGTTGTTGAGTTCCCCTTGATTTTGTTGATCCTGAGTCTGTCGCCAGGCAACTGAGGTTAGATTCGCTTTGGCAAGCCAATCAATGGTGCCCGCTCCCTGAGCCCACAACACACCACCGCGCTCAACAAATGATCTGAGTGTGCCTACAGCTCTGTCGGACAGTATCCGCACAGGGTTGGTTAGGATGATGTGACTGTAGTTTGATAAATCGGTAGACGCTAACCGATAGCTATCGATCATGGTGATCGGCATATCAACACGTCGATCAAGCAGGTGCCAAATTTCACCCGTATCGTAGGCGGTGGTACCCGGCCCGGTAACCAGTGCCACCTTGGGTAATGACAATACATGAAAGTCTCTACTACCCAGGTCGATACCGGTGGCGGTGAGACTACTTGCCACTGAGAACACGGCCAGCCCCTCGGCGGCAGCTTGCTGAAGTCGGGTAACGGCCGAGGCAGGGATAGCCTTGCCAATTTCGCCCGACACCAACAGCGTGCCGTAGCCAAAATTCACCTCCCCGCATCGACAGTTTTTGCAATAAAGGGCTTTTGGGCTACGCGTACATTGGCATCCATCTCAAGAAGATCGTAGAGCAGCGCCGGCGCGTCCGAGTCGCGCCAGTCAATCAAATAACCGATCTTGGACGTGGGCAGGGTTTTGCTGGTGCGCAGGAAGTCGTCGGGGAGTGGCTGGGTACGGGCGCCTTTAACGGCCTTGCGAGTATGCTCAAGGTCAAATGCCCAGGGCATCGTCCAGGTGGATACGTCGTAGAACACGTTTTCTTCAAAGGTGAGCTGCGCGTTCCAGAGCGTTTGTAGATAGGTACTTTGGGGCTGATCAAGGGGGATGGCTAGGTGCTGTGCGCCGCGAAAGTTTGATTACCTACCGTAAACTCTTTGCTGAGCACCTCAACCTCAATGTCGTGCCCCCGAAGCAGTCGCACAAATTCGTGCAGGCGGGTTGGGTCTCCCTCTGCGCTTGCCAAAAAGTGCCCGGGGGTTGCTTTGCGTTGCACATAGAAATTGCGTTGGTAGGTCAATAACTCGTCTTTAAGGGCCGACGTTGCCTCGATAGACGAGAGTGATGCTCTGAATTGATTGGCGACACTATCGGGAAAGGTGAGACGGCCGTTAACCACATCCTGTTGCGCGCCTCGAGACGAGGGCTGTTCAAACAGAATGCCTACACAGCCAAACAAATCGGGGTAGGTAGAGCCTTTGCCCATGAAAAAATCGTCATAACCCTCGCCCGAGAAATACAAAATCCCGGCCTCGTCAAAGGCACGCGCGTGGTAGTCACCAATGCGCGCGGTGAGTGTCTGGTTAATAGCGGGTGTCAGCGGGTTGGTGCGCTCGGGTTTGCCGGGCATAAAAAAGAAATTGCTATTGCTGCCTTGTTCATGAAAATCAAGTTGCACATTGGGCTTCCATGCGTGAAACAACGCCAGCCGGCCACGGCTTTCTGGATGCTGATGCGGTAGCCAATCGCGGTTTAGATCAAAGCCATAATAGTTGGTGCGGCCATTGGGTGTGGCTTCGCGATGTTCGCGATCATTGCTATCGGGGCTAGGGTTTTTGCCGCGGTGGTTGTTAGACCATTGGGCAAATCGATCGAGACCATCGGGGTTGAGCATGGGGTTGAGAATAATCACCACGTCTTCAAGCTGTGCCTTCAGCTTGGCGTCCTGACTGGCGTTCAGATAATACGCCACCAAGGGTGTCGCGTTTGAGCCGCTGGGTTCATTGCCATGAATGCTGTACATCATATGCATCACCGCAGGTTGCGCTGCAAGATCGACATTCTTGTCTGGATTTACCAGGTCTGCTCGAGCTGCTTGGATAGCATCGAGGCGCGCAATATTGGCCTCGCTAGAGATTGCATAACTCACCAATGAACGGCCACCATAACTAGTGGCATGAGAGCCGAGCGCCACCATACGGGGCGAGGCCGCCGCTAAGGTGTCGAGATAGCGGATGATTTCATGGTGATACCAGTGGCGCTCAGCCACCTCGATACCCATCACCGCTTGGGGTGCGGGTAAGCTTGAATCCATGGCTATCTCTGCACCAAGAACATCGTCGAGCTTAAGCCCATCGCCGTGGGCGGCAGGTAGCACGGTAGCAAGTAGAAACGTTGTAACGCCTATTAATAGAGCTCGCATAGCAGGTGCTCCTGTTAGTGTGCAAATTAGCCAAGCCGATTGCCCAGCCGTCGTTATTGGATAAAAGTGCCTAGTCGCTCACCAAAGCAGATATAGCGCTTTGCTACAGGCGTTGGGTTTCGATAATAGCGTCGCTATCAGCCGGTAGCGAGAAGCTGGTGCCATCTTGTCCCACCGTATAGCGTTCGAAAATAGCCTCGGCGCCGTTAAGCCACAGGGTCTCCTGGCCCGGCACAATGAGCGGCGGCACGATGTGGTAGTACAGCAGGTGCCCCACGTTGGCATCGCGTGCGGTTGCTGCCGCCTCCTTTGGGCTGGCGTGATAGTCGAGCACGTCGATGGCAATTTTGGCAAACGTCTCCATACCGGTTTGCTCGGCGGCGGTGTTCATCATCTTCAATAAGTTGGGTGCTAATGCTTCGTGCACCAGCAAATCCACGTTGTTTGCGAGGTCACGGATATTGTCCGACTGAGCGGTATCGCCACTGATGACCACGGTACGGTCACGATAGGTGAATTTGTAACCCACCGCCGGTGTCACGGGCGCATGGTCAACGAGCAGTGCTTCAACCAATAGGTCATTGGTTTGCAAAACGGTGACTAACTCGCCTAATTTCGGTAGCTCAAATGGGCGAGCGCTCAGCCCTGCGGCTGCGAGTGGTGCTACGCTGTCGCCATGGTGTGTTTGCCGATGAACAAAGTCATAAGCATAAGCTTCGTTAAAGCCGTTGACGACACGTTCGACACCTGTTGGCCCGAAAACAGGTAATGGCGCGTCGTTATCGCCCGCTGCCCAACGCAGGGTGGCCAGCTCCCCCAGCCCGTCGATGTGGTCTGAGTGAAAGTGGGTGAGCAATACCGCATTAACATCTCCCACTCGAAACCCCATTCTGCCCATATTGCGAGCGCCGTCGGTGCCTGCATCAACCACAAAGGTTTTCGACCCCGCCACCACAACAACGCAAGGCCCCGATGCGTTTGGCGCAGGCATTGGCCCGCCGGCCCCGCAGAGTGTTATGTGCAGGCCATCCTCTAGTTCAGCAGCCGTGTTGGCACTGAGTCGCGCAGGCAAAGCACGGGTAAGGATTTGCTCGGCGAAGCTGGCGCGTTGGTTGTACCCCAGGGCAACAACACAGCAAGTCATCAAAATAAGGACAACCGATTTCTTCATAATAGTGTTCTCTAGGTCTATCCGCGGCGACTGCTAGCGCAGCTAACCGGCAGTGATTGTCATGGGCTTCCGTGTATAAAACCGCTACGCTAGTCGGTGCCCTGCCAGGTGTTGATGTGGTGTAAGCGTCGTGCGAATACCCATTGCGATTAAGGGGTGCGCGTTAACCATCGCACCCTTTGTGCCCGAAAACTATAACGAGGAAAAGTCACGTGCAAGTGGAACCCATTCGCTTGATTGAAACGGTAGCATCTTCACTCGTGCACAGGCGTACTGCCAAGAACGCTTTCCTCGCGCTGATCCTAGTCACGGGCACGCTGGTGTTGGCGGCATGTGACGATAAAGCCTCTCAAGAGAGCACAGGGGCAGCCACAGCCGAGCATAGGCCCAAGAGTGATATCGTCACTCCGCTAGCACCATCGGCGGCCACTGAACACACCCGAAATCGCCACCGTGAACAAGCTTCTCAGTTGGCTGCAATTGAGGATATCAATGACGCCGCGCTCGCCCAGCGGGGTTTAATAGCAACTGCCGAGCAGCGGCGTATCCCCGGCCCTAATGGCTGGGTAAGCTGGGATGGTTCGAGCTATGACTTCATGACCGGCGAGGCGCCCAGTACGGTAAACCCCAGTCTTTGGCGGCAAGCCAAGCTCAATAATCGGATGGGTTTGTTTGAGGTTACCCAAGGCGTGTACCAGTTGCGGGGTTTCGATCTCGCCAACATGACGCTGATTGAGGGTGACAGCGGATGGATCGTGGTAGACCCACTCACCAACGCCGAAACGTCGCGAGCGGCATTGGCCTTTGCCCATGAACATCTCCCCAAGCGACCGGTATCGGCGATCTTATTTACGCACAGTCATATTGATCATTTTGGTGGTGTAGGCGGTGTGGTGACTCAAGCCAAGCTGGAGTCCGGCGTGGTGTCGGTTATCGCGCCGTCGGGATTTTTGGAAGAGGCCACCAGCGAGATGGTGCTGGCGGGGCAGGTCATGTCGCGCCGGGCGGATTTCATGTACGGCCGGCGTTTACCCCGTAACGCTCAGGGGCACATTGGCTCCGGTTTAGGAAAGCAGCCAGCCTTGGGTAGTATTTCTATCGCCTCGCCCACCCATGTAATTTCCAGTCCCTACGAGTCGCTGGTTATCGATGGCGTGCCCTTCAACTTTCAGCTGGTATCGGGCAGTGAAGCTCCCGCGGAATTCACTTTTTATCTCCCCGAGCAGCGCGCGTTCTGCGGCGCAGAATTAGTCTCGCGAAATCTGCACAATTTATACACCTTGAGAGGCGCAAAGGTTCGCGATGCGCTGGCTTGGAGCGGCTTTATCGATGATGCAATCCACGCCTTCCCCGATATGCAGATTATTTTTAACAGCCATCACTGGCCTGTATGGGGTGCTTCGGCTGCGCGTGGGTTCCTTGAAGATCAGCGCGATGTTTATAAGTACATTCACGATCAAACCTTGCATTTGGCGAGTCAGGGTATGACCCCGAATGAAATCGCCGAAGCGATGGTACTGCCGCCATCGCTACAATCAGCGCTGCATGTGCACGATTACTACGGCACGCTTAAGCACAATGCCAAGGCGGTTTATCAATTTTACTTTGGCTTTTACCACGGTCATCCATCCAACCTTGATCCGTTGCCACCGGTTGAGAGCGGCCAACGTTATGTTGCGCTGATGGGTGGTGCCGATGCTGTTGTGACAGCGGCGACTCAAGCGTTTGATCGCGGTGAGTACCGCTGGGTGGCAGAGTTGCTCAAGCATGTGGTCTTTGCGCAGCCCGATCATGAGGGGGCGCTGCAGTTGCTGGCAGCGGCGTTTGACCAGTTGGGCTATCAAGCCGAGTCGGGCCCTTGGCGGGATGTGTATCTGAGTGGCGCCTACGAGCTTCGTCACGGGGCTCCTAAGGCCCCATTACCCACGGGTATGATCGATGGATTACTGCGCGCTACACCTATTGAACGTTTTTTTGAATTAGTGGCTACCATGGTAGACGGTCCAAAAGCGGCCGAACTGTCTTTAACGCTTAACTTTGAACTAGTCGACCGGCAACAGAACTTTATTCTGAGTTTGCAGCGTGGGGTGTTGCATCACCGTGAGGCGCCCCCAGATCCAGAGGCCGATGTCTCCATCCGCGTTTCTCATGAGTTGTTGATAAGGCTTTTGCTCAAGCGTGTGCCAATTAGCGAACTGTTGACCACCGACGCCCTCGATATATCAGGTAATCCACTGCGTCTGATACAGTTTGTTGGCGTTTTAGCGCCGGGTGATCCTACTTTTGCGCTAGTTACCCCCTAGCGCATCGCCAGCTGCACACCGCTACTTTGTCATGTGTTCTTCTCATGTTGTCAGCGCGCAACGCTATCAAGGGCTTCATTATGTCGATCGCGCCACAGGGCTAGCAGAAGTGACATGAGCATTAAAAACATAACCAGCGAGAAGGGTAGTGCACCAATAATCATAACCGAGCGAAGCGCGTCCAATCCGCCGGCAACCAGCAACGTCACAATAACCAGCCCAAGCAGGAAGCTCCAAAGAACGATGTGTTGTGCCGAGTGACCGCGTTCAGTGCCACCTGAGACGATGGTATTGACAACAAGCACGGCTGAATCGGCTGAGGTAACCAAGTAGGTCAGCAGAAGCACAACGCACAGACAAGCCATGGGGAAAACCCACGGTGCGTCAAAGAGTGCGTCGAGTGTGGCAAACAGTTGGGCCGAAAGATCGGCTTCCAGAATACTGCCGCCCGCAGCGCCCGACAGCTCGAGGTCCAGTGCTGTACCACCGACAATGCAAAACCATGTGAAGCACATAATGGCGGGCATGATCATGGCGCCCAGCACGTATTCTCGAATTGTGCGCCCGCGTGACACCCGAGCCAGGAACAGCCCGACGAAAGGGGTAAAGGCGATCCACCATGCCCAGTAAAAAATGCTCCAATCTGACTGCCACTTGTGCAGGGCAGCCTGGGTCTTGGTGGATTCATCGGACCAGACCGTCGTAGACATGGCGGGTAGGGCGGTTACGTACTCACTGATTCCCTCAACAAAAACCATGGCCGCAAAAGCGCGCGCGCCGAAAACAACAAATGCAGCGAGGAGCAACCACCACAACAGCATGATCAAGTTTGATAACCACTTAATGCCCCGCCCAATACCCGATAGCGCCGACAGCATCGAGGCAAAAACAATGAGGGCGACAGCAATAACCAGGGCAAGTTGGCTAGGCTCTCGGTTGCTTAGCAGCCACTGCCAGTCGGTAATGCGATGTACCCCGAAGGCAAATTGGTTGACTCCATAGCCAATGGTCACGGCAATACCGATAAGCGTGGCGAGGATGGCCGCGGTATCGACAAAAGCACCGGTGGTGGTACCCGCGCGCTCGCCTAAAACGGCGCTAAAGGGTGAGCGAATCGTTAATGGCATACCGCGCCGATAAGAGAAGTAGGCCAGTGACAACCCCACCACGGCGTAGCAGCCCCCAAGGGGTTAATCCATAATGCAACAGGGTCCATTTATAGGCATAAACCACGTTGTTAGACGCCAGTGCATTGGCATTACCCATGATGACATCGGGGTTGTTTCCAAAGTGGTAGAGGGGTTCGGCGGTTGAATAGGTGAGCATGCCTACGCCAATACCGGCGCCAAACATCATGGAAAACCAAGCAAATCGACCGAACTCGGGTTTACTGCCTTCCCGACCAAGACGCTTACTCCCAGTCCCTGGGATTAGCGCCAGGGCAATGCATGCGCTCATAAATAGTGCACTTGAGCCCACGTACCAACCACCAAAATGGTCGATGGTGGCGGCCTGCAGTGCTAACAGGGCCTTGGCCGCATTGGGTGCCGTTGCCGCCCAAAGTACTAGCACCACAACAATGAGCTTCACGGCAATCGCTATACCCCGGTTGTAGCCTCGATAGAAGCCTCGGGTTTCGACGTTCGTGACGGCATTGGTAGCGGTGTTGGTCATGCGGGCTGTGCTCCGGTGGGTTTGCAATGTAAACGCGGCCTATTACTGCTGTTGCGCGCGTTCTCAGGATGCCGGCGATGATTTATGGTTAGCGTTCGGACGCCGCCGAGTATCTAAACTAACAAACCTGGCTGAGATTGCCAGTGATCTGGCTGACGGGTGCGTTATGCGCGCTAAGCGTCGACTGGGTCGTATCGCGCGTGAGGTAGCTGGCACTGAGTGGGAGCACCCAGCCATTTAGATTGGTTGCGCTAAGGTGAGTGTGCTTTTACTGTTCGGTGACCAAGCCGCCATCACCACCTATTTGGGTTACTTTGAGGTTGTCTCCCTCGGCAACAATGAGGAGGTTCGATAGTAGCGTTGACTTGGAGACACGCATCTTCCATTCACCGTCTACGCGGACATACTCATCATCGTAGTAGCTACTCATGAGTTGAATCATATTGCGACTCGTCTCTAGCAACTGAAACGCAATGCGCCAGCGGCCAACCGCGGTGTCAGGGCCGGTAATGGTGATTTCAGGTGCCATGCCATGGTGCGAGTCAAAGTGGGTGGGATGACACATGCCAACTCTTCAAAGACCCCAATAAAGGCATCCATGTCGGTAAATTGGCCAATAAAGCCAAAGTCGATAAGAAAGTTGGACTCGTCAAAACACCCACGCATGCCGGCAATATCACGTTTGTCGCAGGCAAGCCACCAGCGCGCTTTCAGCTTTTTAATGGCTTCGATGGCCTCTAATTCAGCGACTCTTTTTGCAAGATTCTGCCATTGATCCATTGTTTGCACCCCCTGACTCAGGTTAGTAAGACGAGACGTTTTGTGGGTCTGTGATGATACGGCAATAACCACGGTTCATGGACTTTGAATGTATTTTTAATTTGACACCAAGCACGACTTAAAAATTGGACTAATTGTGTCAAATTACCGTCACAAAAGGATGCTCCGCGAATCTACAGCCCTGTTGAGCCCGTATACTCCGCAGTCCCAAACGTGGTTCGGTTCACCAAACGCCACTTTTGAGAAGGTGCTAGCTAAATGCACCGTTCATGATCCTGTTTTTCCCAAAGGAGCAAAAAATGAGAAAACCTACCCTAAACAAGCTGTCGCTTGCGGTTGCAGCCCAACTGGGTTTGCTGACTGCTGGCGCGCCGGCCGTTATGGCCCAGCAAGAGGTTGTTGAAGAAGTCATTGTCACCGGTACCCGTGTGGCTGACCGTTCAGCGGCTGATTCACCAGTTCCCGTAGATGTTATCAGCGGCGCTGATTTCCGCACCAACAGCTCAACCGACGTCCAGGACATGTTGCGTACCCAGGTACCTTCGTTCGACATCAACACCCAGCCCATCAGTGACGCGGCTACTATTGTCCGTCCGCCTAACTTGCGCGGTCTGTCACCCGATAACGTACTGGTGCTGGTAAACGGCAAGCGTCGTCACCGCGGTTCTATTATTTCATTCCTTGGCGGTGGTATTTCTGACGGTGCCCAGGGTGTGGACATTTCAGCGATTCCCTCGCTGGCACTTAAGCAGGTTGAAGTGCTGCGTGATGGCGCCTCATCACAGTACGGTTCTGACGCCATTGCGGGCGTGTTGAACTTTATTCTGCGCGATGATGCAGAAGGCTTTGAAGTGGTCGCGCGCACCGGTTCTACCTTTGATGGTGACGGCGACAACTACATGATTGGCGCAAACCTGGGTTTGCCGCTTGGTGACAACGGCTTCCTGAACATCACAGCAGAAATGCGTGATGTCGAAGGTACTGTTCGTTCTGTGGTTCGTAACGACGTTGCCTACGCCGAGGCCAATGGCTATAGCCCCGTGTCTGATTACCAGGCTATTAACACCTACACCAGCGAAGTCCCCCAGTACTGGGGTCAGCCCGATGTAGAAGACGACGTTAAAATCTTCTTGAATGCAGGCATCGATCTCAACGATGACACCGAGCTGTATGCTTTTGCTAACTACGGCGAACGCTCTGTTGAGGGTGGCTTCTTCTACCGTAACATCGTTGGTGGCCCAAGCGGTCAGCGCGGTGGTGTATACAGGGGGCCGAGCGTTGATCCCCTAACGGGTATGGCCATGGCAGGCGGTGTGCCTTCAATCCTTGTCGGCGACATGGATGGCGGTACTAGCTGTATTGATGGTATCCCGCTGGGTGGTAGCGGCGGTGTAACTCCCGATGCTGGCTTACTAGCGCAGGTATCAGCCTCTGAAAACTGCTTCTCTTTTTGCCGAAACCATCCCAGCAGGCTTCGTGCCCCGCTTTGGTGGTGACAACGAAGACATGGCCTTTGCCGTTGGGGTTCGCGGCAAGTTTGACGTGGGTACCGGCTTGTACTACGACGTGAGTGCACAGCGCGGCTCAAATCGTACCGACTTCTTCATTCGCAACACCATTAACGCCTCATTGGGCCCAGCTACTCCGCGTGATTTCGTGCCCGGTGGCCAGGAGCAAACCGAAACGGTTTACAACGTAGATTTCTCCTACGGTTTGGATATGGGCTTAGCTTCCGATCTAAACGTGGCCTTTGGTGTTGAATACCGCGAAGAAGAGTTTGATCTGTTTGCTGGTGATCCTGCCTCTTATGCACTGGGTCCCTTGGCATCACAGGGCTTCTCATCAAGCTCTAACGGCTTTGGTGGTTTCCCAGAGAGCACGTCTGCTGAACAGGACAACACGGCATTTTACGTTGACTTGGAAGCCGACATTACTGACCAGCTCACCTTGCAAGCAGCGGTTCGTCAAGAAGAGTTCAGCAACTTTGACGGTGAAACCAACTTCAAGTTGGCGGGTCTGTACCACGTGACCGATACCTTCCGTATTCGCGGTGGCTTCTCTACCGGCTTCCACGCACCAACGGCAGGTCAGGCGAGCATTACTAACGTAACCACTCAGAACGTAAACGGCGTTTTAGAGGATCGCGGCACCTTGCCTTTGTTCTCTGCTCCCGGACAGATTGCGGCTGATTTTGTCGAGAGCGCTGGTAATGGCCGCCCAGAATTGGGTCCGGAGACAGCTGAAAACTTCTCGTTTGGTGTGGCATTTGACTTAGGTGACTCCAGCTGGACCATCGACTATTACGATATTCGTGTGGAAGATCGAATTGCCATTGGTGAGCAAGTTAACTTCCTGAACGCACTGAACTATGCCAGCGCCACCAGTGGTGACGGCACCGTTTACAGTACCCCTTCCGACGCATTGACTGGTCTTGATCAGCAAGGTGTCATCGACCGTCAGGAATTTACGGGTCTTGAAGATCTGCGTTCATTTGCCTTCTTCACTAACAGTTTCGATACCAAAACAACCGGTATTGACCTGGTGGGTAACATGCCCTTTGACTTCATGAGTGGTAGTTCTACGCTGACCGTGGCATTCAACTACAACAAAACGGAAGTGACTGAGCGAGGTACCATTAACCCTATCAGCGATGGTCGTGTAGAAGCATTGGAAGATCTACTCCCCAATATCAAGGGTAATGTGGCTTGGTCTCATGTTCAGGGTAAGTTGCGAACGCTTTTGCGTGCTAACTACTACGGTTCATGGACCTCTACCAGTAACGGCTATGGCGTAGGCGCAGCCGTACTGGTTGATGCTCAAGTGGCGTATCAGGTAACTGATTCGGCTGAAATCGTTGTGGGTGTAGACAACTTGTTTGATGAGTACCCTGATGAGACGCCTAACCCCGGTGGTTTGGGTCAGCTCTACCCCGAAGACAGCCCCTTTGGCTTTAACGGTGGTACCTGGTACGTACAGGGTCGTCTGACTTTCTAAGTCTGGCAGCTCTGTCAATGTTAAAACCCGCTTCGGCGGGTTTTTTTTGCCTGTCATTCTAGCCCCTCGTTGAAAGGGTGTATGGTTCAGGTCTCAGCTGAGTTGGAGCGAAGTCCAAGTGCGGATTGCTGTCTTATACAATCGGGATGTCTATGCGCTAAAAGCCCTCAATCGGTTGCTTCCCGGACTGACCGATCACTCGTTGGCACTGTTCCACAGTAGCCGGGTAGGGCGCGCCGCCGCCTCACCCCCTAAAGCGTTAACTGAGTTAGCCACCTTTGAATATGGCTTACTGGATAAATTTTCTGCGCGTCCAGCGTCGCAGCGTCGTTTGGGGTTCGAGGAGATAAGCGCGCACTTTGGGTTACGAGACGAGCCCTTGAATGACATTAATCAACCTTCAGGGCTTCAAGCCCTCGCGAGTTTTAGGCCCGATTTAATGGTGTCTATTCGTTTTGGGAAAATACTGCGTAATCAAGCCATTGGATGCGCAGCCAAGGGCGTTATTAATCTTCACTCGGGGTTGTTACCCCACTATCGTGGCGTTATGCCCACATTCTGGGCGATGCTTGCCGGTGAGACTCACATTGGCATGACCTTACATTGGGTGCCAGACGCCACCATTGATACCGGCGCCATTATTGCTACCACCTCGCAACCATGTAATTTACAAGCAAGTTATGTGGGTAACGTCTGGGGTCTTTACGATGCTGGTGTCGACATCATGCTGCAGGCAATCAATGCCATCGACAACGACGAACTACCTCAGGAGCGAGCGCCTGGGAATACCAATGCAGGCTCGTATTTTAGCTTCCCCGATGCCTCGGCGCTGGCGGCATTCCATACGCGTGGGCTAACGTTGCATGGCCTGCGTGATCAGAGCCTTGCTGATTAATCTTAGATGTTTCTGTAATTTAGGCGAGTTCAACAAACGCCACATAACATGCTGCGCTGTGTACCGTTTATGGAGGGAAGCAGATGAGCTGGACTGAAGAAGTGGTTTTGTCGGGGTACGGCGTGTCTCTACTGCCCATGACGCTTGGCCATGAAAATGACCTTAAAGCTGCCGCGGCTGATGGTGAGCTGTGGCGTCTTCGCGTGACTTCTGTGCCCGAACCCGACGAGACACGCGCCTATATTGACGCTGCATTGAGCGGTAAGAAATCTGGGCAGCGATTGCCCTTTGTTGTGGTTGATGAGGCAAGCGGCGATATTGTGGGGTCGACTAGCTACCACGATATAGTGCCCGCGGTGCGGCGCCTAGAGATCGGGTATACCTGGTACGCGAGACGTGCCCAGCGAACCCACGTTAACACCGCGTGTAAATTATTATTGCTGACTCATGCTTTCGAAACCCTTGAGGCCAACGTAGTTGGCTGGCGCACTGACAATTTCAATTTCGCTAGTCAGCGGGCCATTGAGCGGCTCGGTGCCAAGAAGGACGGTGTGATTCGTGGTCATGCGCTGCGGCGCGATGGAACCATCCGTGACACGGTGATGTACAGCCTGCACGTTGGTGAGTGGCCGGAGGTTAAGGTTCATCTACTGGCGCGGTTACAACGCTAGCTATCGCCTAAAGGGTGATGCTTTGGCAGTCTAATTTCAAACAGCGCACCCAGGTTTGTGTTTGTGGCACCAATGGTGCCATTCATGTCGTTAATTATGCCGTAACTGATAGCGCCACCGAGGCCGGTTCCCTCGCCCACCGCTTTGGTCGTAAAGAAGGTTCAAAGATGCGATCAATGACATCCTCTGCAATGCCCCCGCCAGTGTCCTCTACCGAGATAACGAATGCCTCCGCTTCTACTTTAAACCCTACGTCGATTGTTCCGCCACTCGCACTGCCTAGATTGATGGCATCGCGGGCATTACTCATTAGGTTAATGAGTACCTGCTCGTATTGACTGCTGCTGCCGTTGACGATTGCCGGCACTGAATGGGGCAGGTCGGCCGATATTTTGATTTGGCTCAGCCGAAGCTGCTCTTGCATGAGGTCAATGGCGCGGAATGTCGACTCAATAAGGTCAAAGGGCTCGAATGCAGAAGGCGCGACGCGCCCGAAGGTGCGCATAAGAGACACCAGTTTAGATGCTCGCGTGACTTGATCATCGATTCGATCAAATTTGCTCAGCAGGAATTCTTGTTGCACATCATCTTGGGCAAGTTTGCGTCGAACATTCTCCATCGTAAGACGAATAACGTTTAACGGCTGATTGAGTTCGTGGGCCATGCCCGTCGACATCTCACCCAGTGTCGCCATCTTGGCAGCTTGGTTGAGGCTGGCTTCTTTTTGTCGCATATCAGTTACATCAGTCACAACAAGCCAGAAGCCAGTCTGTCTGCCATCGGTTGCCAAACGCTCGGCAGTACTAAGCAGCAGATGATGCTCGACCTTATTTTTACCCTTGATTGTCAGCTCATGAGTGCCCGATAGACTTTCGGTGCCAATGTGGCGGTTGATTGTTTGGGTAAGCTGTGAAATTGATTTTTCGAGTGACTGGTAGTTGATGTTTGCAAAGTTTTTTTGCCCGTGCATGTCAATACTTGCAACGCCGACGCTCACGCTTTGAAGCAGTGCCTCGTAGTCACTATTGATTGAGCGAAGCTCTTTGGTGGCGCTCTCTAATTCTTGAGTGCGCTCGTCGACTTGAATTTTGAGCTGCTCGTTAACATTGCCCTGCAATGCGAGAAGATCTGTTTGCGTGTTGAATTTCTCCCGCTCAACTAAGCGAAAGCGATAGCCGAGTGCAAGCGAGAATGTGACAAGCTCAAAAAATGTGCCAATGATAAATCCATACCGAGTAGTGAATGACGCATCTAGTGCGCCAATGCTCGCGCCCGCAAGTAAAAAGTAGCCGATGAGATAGGGTGTTTGAGCAAGGCTGTAAAACACGCCAAGGGGATTGCCCCGCGCCGCACTGTAAACCCCCACGCCTAAATAGCTAAGTGTGAGAAACAGTGAGCTTCGCACGCCTATTTTGTGGAATTCGACATCGATAAACGTTGCAATAGCCACAAGACAAAACCAAACGACCGACGCCTTTAACCCAACGTCAATCCACTTCCCCAGTGACGGTGAGTCGAGTAAGCGGCGAGTGAAAACCACCAATAGCGCGGCCTGAATCCAGGTTGCGGAGGCCAGTGGATAGTGTTGCTCGGGTGTATCAAAAAAGTAGAAGGTAAACCCGCTATAGCGCGCCACGAAAAATATAACAAAACTCGCGTGCAGCGAATAAATGAGGTAAAGCCGGTCACGAATAGAGGCGAACAAAAACAAATTGAAAATAATGATCGCTGCAGCACCGCCAAAGAAAAAAGCAAACCCAGCGGACTGTTTCTCAACCCATACGGCGAATTCCGCCGGTGACTGCACTTGGATACCAAATATCGCTTCCAGTCGTGAACGCTGAGACAAAAGTATGTCTACTGATTCTCCGGCCGTAAGGTCTATGCCTATCGCAGGTACCCGAGTTGTTACGCTGCGATCTGGGATGCGGGTTTGAAGACCACTTTCGACACTTTCAACGTTGCCTTGTGAGTTAACAATATAAAAGTTTGCCTCCTCGAGAAATGCCTCGTCAAAACTGATTACCGCGCGTTGGGAAATAGCTCCAGAGTTTGAGAGACGAAACCAGATCCATTCTCGACCGCCCGTTCCAGCTGGTTTGATGGCCGAATCGAGCGTCCATTGTTTTGGCGGAGGTAGCTGGTCGCGGGTGAGGGTGCCGGATGTGTCACGCCAGCGGAGAACACGAAGATCGCTTACAGCATCTATGCCATTGATATCATAGCTGGGAATGTCGCCAGAGAGCTGTGCAGCGTTACCAAGCTGTGGCGTTGTGGCGGTGCTGGCGATATCCCCATCACTTCTTGCGAGCCCGGTATCCTCAGCACTCGCGACACTTGTGTCACTCCCAAGATCCTCGACAGTGCCAATGCTCCAGACACTTTGCGTCCCCACAGTCGTTAGTAATGCTAACAACAGGGTAGCAATAGCGCATGTTAGTAGTTTGTATGGGCGAGCGCTCATTGTTGTGTTTATTTCCGTGCGTACGGCCAGATCAACGTAGGGTCAGTCTAGCATCATCGCGAGCTCACGCGAATCTGCGCAACGGGTTCGATTTTTTTGTCTCGGTAACGGTGCGCAATGTTACCGGTGTGTTGTTGCCAACAGGGTCTGTGAAGGTTTTGTGAGCGCTTCATACTAGCTATGCTCACCGTGTCCGATTGCCAAGGAAGTCGATGTTTATGGTGTCTGTACTATTAGTTTGCTTAGGTAATATCTGTCGTTCGCCCAGTGCTCAGGGAGTGCTTAGAAAGCTTCTGGCCGAGCAGGGCTTAACGGCACACTTTTCCCTCGATTCTGCAGGCACGGGTGGCTGGCACGTGGGTAAGACCCCCGACCCGCGCGCGATCAAGGCTGCCGCTCGTCGGGGTATTGATATAAGCGATTTGCGTGCGCGCCAAGTCACGCTTGATGACTTCGACAAGTTTGACTACATACTGGCGATGGATAGCAGTAACCATGCCGATCTCAGGGCTATGCAGCCGGAAAATACGCCAGCTAAGCTCGAACGTATTCTCGCCTTTGCGCCGGCGGGGTACCCCGAGGACGTCCCCGATCCTTACTACGGCGGCGATGATGGTTTTGACAGCGTTTTGGACTTAATCACCGACGCCTCTCAGGCCTTCATCGCGCATATAATGCAGGCGGATAACACGTAGATGGATCCCCCATTAATCGAGGACTTCACCCCAGCCCCGCCAGCCGGGTCCGCGGACGACTTTACCGGGCAGTGCGCCCGTGTGAACACCCTGGTCAATTACCCGTTGGCCGTTGATTAAAACGGTGTCGATACCCGTGGAGTACCGATGGGGACTTTCAAAGCTTGCGTGGTCTTGAATTGTCGTGGGATCAAAAATGAGTACGTCGGCAAAATAGCCCTCGCGCAAAAACCCGCGCTCTTTGAGTGATAAGTTGGTTGCTGGAAGACCGCTAGCTCTATGTATGGCTTGCTCGAGCGATAGTAATTCTAGGTCGCGCACATAGCGGCCCAAAACCCCTGGAAAGGTGCCATAAGTTCGGGGGTGTCGATGGTTGAGTAATTGATCGCCCTCGGCTGCAATCGCAACCGCATCGGTGCAAAAGCTAACCCAGGGTTGTTGCATGGCCTTACGCACCACATCTTCCGACTGATTAAAGTACATGGCGCCTACGCGCGTTCGATCTTCGATAATTAGGTCCATCGCGGTCTCTTCAGGGGGCATCCCGCGCTCAGCTGCAACGTCGGCCAAGGTTCTGCCGGCCAGATGTTTGAGTGCCGGATTTCTGAATTCCACAAGCAAAATTGCTTCAGCACCACCGCTGGCCAGACGATTGTCCCAGTCGTCCGAATCTTCGCGCATGGCTTGTGCAAGCCTCGCTCGAGTATCGGGGTCTTGCATGCGTGCTATCCAAGCGTCGATGCCACCGGCTTTTACCCAAGGGGGCATGATGGCATCGAGACCCGTGGACCCTGCAGGGTACGGGTACATATCGGCCGTGATTTTTAGGCCTTCGGCGCGGGCTGATTCAATGACAGCGAGCACGTCGTCAAAACGGTCCCAAAATGGCGGATAAGAAATCTTAATGTGGTACACCTCAGCCGCAATATCCGCCTCTCGCGCTATGCTGATCAGTTCATCGAGGGCCTCAAAAATACCCTTGCCTTCATTGCGTAAGTGGGAAGCATAAATACCGCCATAGGGTGCCGCGGCGCTTGCCAGTGCAGTTAGCTCTTGCGTGTTGGCAAAGCTTGCTGGGGTGTAAATCAATGAGGAGGCAACACCCAGCGCACCCTCTTCCATGGCTTCTTTCACCAGATTTTGCATGGTTGTGAGCTGAGCGCTATCAGCTGTTACATCGTCCCTGCCCAAGACGTGAATGCGGACGGTGGTCGCGCCTATAAAAGAGGCTACGTTGGGGGAAACACCCTTGGCTTCAAGGTATTCTAGGTAGTCACCAAGCGTTGTCCATGTAGGTTCAATGCCATCCCAGTATTTAGGAAAATCGGCTTTCATCTCCGCCGAAAGCGGCCCCATCGAGTTGCCCTCGCCGAATACTTCCAGGGTGATACCTTGAGAGACATCGCTAATGCCGCGGCCGTCTTTGATCAGCGATGTCACACCCCAGCCAATCATGTTGATAAAGCCGGGACTCACGGCTTTGCCACTGGCATCAAGCTCCTGAGTTGCCGTGGCCTGGCTTAGGTCGCCAATCGCGGCAATCTTCTCTCCCACAATGGCTACGTCGGCTACGAAGGGAGCGTCACCTGTACCGTCGTAGAGGGTTCCGCCACGAATGATCAGGTCGTACGGAATTTGCTGCTGCTTTGGCGCGTCACAGGCCGTGAGGATGATGCTGATTAAAAATCCTGTCAGGCAATAGGATGCTGTCTTCAAAACACGGTTTGTCCTGCGCATTGTAGTCACTCCAAAAAACACCTTATTCTGACACTAGCACCGACAAGAGGGCAGGCAAAGTGCGCGCACGTCGTTTTGCCCCGGCGATATATCGGCCCATATGAGTGAACAGTTGATGGCTTATTGGTTATTTAAGACAGAGCCCCACGAGTACAGCATTGATGATTTGGCACAGGCGGGTCGGCTTGGCACCCCTTGGGATGGTATTCGTAACTACCAGGCGCGAAATTTATTACGCGACCAAGTGGCTTGTGGTGATGAGGTGCTCATCTATCACTCCAGTTGCCGCGCTGTGGGTGTAGTGGGCACAGCACAGATAAGTCGCGGCGCGTACGTCGACCCCGATCAGTTTGATAGTCACAGCCCCTATTACGACGCAAAAGCTACATCCGAGGCACCGCGTTGGTATCGTGTTGATTTGGTATTTGTGGCAAAGTTTAACCGGCCGGTACCGCTTACCTTGATTAAGGCCACACCGAACCTTGCTGATATGGCGCTGTTACGCCAGCCTCGCTTATCCATACAGCCTGTTACAGCGCGGCAATGGCGCCAAATCAACACACTCGCGGCGCAGGGCGACTGAGCGCCGCGTCGACCGTCGTTGTTCAGGGAGTGAGGGTTACGCGGTAGGGGTTTTGCGCTAAGGGCTTTGCGGTAAGGGCTTTGCGGTAAGTGTTGCCCGGGGAAGGTCGCGAGGTGAGGTTTTGCAGTTGTTTAGGTGTTAACAACGCTCACGTGTTACACACTTCTTACTGTTACAGACCCGTGACTGTTGTCGATCATGAGTTATTGCAGTCCCCAGGTTGATGCAGACCCTCAGGTGCGGCTAACTGTGGCTAATTGTTGAGAGAAGCCCTCAGCGTATTGGAGCGTTTATCCTCGCCATCATGAGACCATCCCGGCGCGAGGAATACATAGCGGAGTTTGTCTAGCCAGCTATGGGCGCGGCTTACATCCCGGCTCATGTTTGCGTATTCACTAAAGGCCACCTTGAGTACGGTGGGATCCTCAACATTCTTGGTAAGGCCATAGACCACTGGCTCGTCGCGCTGCTCTTCACTGAAGGTGCCAAACAAACGGTCCCAAATAATGAGCGTGGCGCCATGATTGCGGTCGAGGTAGCGGACGTTTGAGCCATGATGTACCCGGTGATGCGACGGCGTATTGAAAATAAATTCAAACCACGCGGGCAGCCGGTCAAAGGCCTCGGTGTGCAACCAGTACTGGTAGATGAGGCTAATACTCAGCATGGTAACAATCATGACCGGATCAAAACCCAATAGCGCCAGGGGACACCAAAACAGATACTTGGTTATGCGCTCGCCCACGCCCTGACGGAGCGCTGTGCCCAGGTTGTAGTACTGCGAGTTGTGATGGGAGGCGTGGCCTGCCCACATAAAGCGCACCTCGTGATTGGCGCGGTGAAACCAGTAGTAAGTAAAGTCATCCAGGAAAAACAGCAAGACCCAAAACGGCCAGCTGCGATCGACCCAACCCTGCAGTGGTGAGATTGTGAAACACAAAAACATGAGAGCAAGGCCCAAAACTTGGGGATAAGATCGATAAAAACCGTGAGCACCATAATGCCCATGGATGTTTTGAAAGCTGACGCGTCATACACGGCCCACGTTTGTTTGCGCGCCCAGACAGTTTCAATGGCCAGAGCCAAAAAGAAAAACGGCAGTGCGATCATGATGAGATCGTCCTGCATGATCGTCATTACGTCAGCTAGCATGTTGGTTTCCATTTAAATCGTGGTCTGGTTGGCAGTTTAGCCCAATTTTTGCCTGTCATAACACACCGCAGCCGTTAAGATAGACGCAGTGGCGGGAGTTGCTTGATCGGCTGGCCACCGTGTTCGTCAATGTGTAGTGAGGGTGTACCATGGCGGTGACAAAAATTAGCTGGCGTCTTTGCGGCGCACTCATTGCAGGTGGCGTATTACTGTCATCGATGAATGCCCTTGGGCGTCCGGCTGCTATTGCAAGCCCTATTACCACGCCCGCCGCTAAGCAGGCGGCGGCCAGCGGCCCCATTGTGGAGCGTCTTCGGTTTTCAGACGCATCCATGCCCGTGCAAGCACAGCTATCCATTGCCGATGTTGGCATTGTCGCTATTGAGGTAACCGAGCGTGAGGTTTTTGCGCCGCTATCGGGCGCCCACCTGGATAACGCACGCCTTCCAACAACACAGTTGGCTCAGCGCTTTTACCGCGGTCGTGTGGTTGGGCATGGGGGAAGTATTGTTGCATTGGCCTTGGGCGCTAATGGTGAGTTAACAGGGCTCGTTTCGATGGATGGCGCCCACTGGGCAGTTGGCCAAAATACCCAGGGGGCGACTCGTGCGCTACGCATAGAAGACGCCAACACCAATGGCTTTGATTGTGGTGTTGTTAACAATTCTATGGTCAGCGATGCCATGAGATTGCAGCGCAGCATCGGCCCCGCAGCAGCGATGGAAATCCCCGTTGGTAGCTATTACCAAATCACTCTGGCCATAGAGACAGACGCTGAGTTTTTAGATTTGTTTAGCGGCGATACAGCGCTGGCAGACAGCTATGTGGGCAGTTTGGTCAATTACATAACGGCAATTTACGAGGAGCAGGTGCAGGCGCGTTTTGTACTGGGCGATCGCTTTTACTGGACCGCCGCAAATGACCCCTGGCAAGAAAACGGCTCTAAAAGCTGCCGCCTTCGGGAAATGGGTCGCTATTGGTTGGAAAATCGTGAGGGCGTTGTGGACTACACAACGGCGCACTTTTTATCGGGTACTAATTTTTCTGAGGGTGGTGGTGGCCTAGCTTGGTTAGATTCACTCTGCCAAGCGCCCTCCAACTATGCAGGCGACGAAGAAAGCTGCAGTTCGTTTACCGAAGATCCTAGCGCTGGCGCCTTTGGTAGCTTTGGCATTTCTAGCGGTCTTACCACTTCCGGACCCAGTTCGGGTAGCTTTTTAACCCAGAACAGCTTCTTTGTGGCCCACGAGCTGGGGCACAGTGTGGGCTCCAGCCACACCCATTGTTATGCCGGTGTTGAGGGAGTGAGTGACCCAGTGGACGCCTGCTATTCGGGTGAGGGTAGCTGCTGGGCCGGTGGCGAGAGTTTGCCTGGTTTGGGCAGTCTCACGGGCGGTTCGTCCAGCCAACAAAACGGCACCATTATGAGTTACTGCCACCTTCAAAGTGGTGGCACACAAAATATCGCCCCCAGCTTTGGCAATGGCCACGAGTTTGGCGTGAGTCCAGAGCGTGTGACCAACCTCATGGCCGAGCGCTTATCGGCGGTGTCCCAGCAAGACCCTCCTGTCTGCCCGTGGTAAGCGACAACACCACTAACCCACAAACCGTCACCGTCGAGGTATTGGGGGGTGGCTCGGGATCTGTGTCCAGTGCGCCCACGGGCATTAGTTGCCCGGGTACCTGTAGCCGACAGTTTGGCGAGGGTACGCTTTTGCAACTCACGGCTAGCCCATCTGCCGGTAATGTTTTTGGTGGCTGGGGCGGTGACTGCGCGGGTACCGAGGGCCTGGTTTGTGAGGTGTCGGTCACTACAGCACTGGGCGTTTCTGCAACCTTTGAGCCCAGTGCGGTATCGGCCAGTTTTGATAGTGCGGTGGACAACCCGGGTTTGGGCTGGACTACCGATGGTGATGCCGATTGGCTTGCCCAGTCGGAAGAGACGTTCAGCGGCGCCGAGGCCTTGCAGAGCGGGGACATTAACAATGGCGAGACCTCCTGGGCCGAGACGGTACTCACCGGTCCCGGCAATTTTAGCTTTAGCTGGAAAAATTGACAGCGCCAGCGCCGACACCTTGGAGCTGCTGTTTAACGGTGCAGTCAATGAACAAATCAGTGGTAGTGGAAAACTGGGGCTCTATTGCTTACTCGATTCCGAGCGGCGAGTACCGCACCCAATGGCGATTTAACAAAAACACCAGCACCTCATTAGGCGCTAATGCGGCCTATCTTGACGCGGTAGTCTTTGATACCGACGTGGCGCTGGTTGTAAATCGAGCGGGTAATGGCACGGTCACCTCCGATGATGGAGCTATTGATTGCGGTACCACCTGTAGTGGTGTGGTAGCGGCCAATGCGCCGTAGGCTTTACCGCCACACCCGCTGCGGGTGAACGTTTTGTCGGTTGGGGCGGTGACTGCAGCTCGGCGGCAAGCACCTGCTTCTTTCAGGGCAACTCGCTCAACATCGATTACGGCGCCGTGATTGTTGCGGTGTTTGATGATGACGCCACCGACATCAATTTGGCCGACGCCCTGGACTCATCTTTAACGTTTAGCACCGGTGGTGACCGAGCATGGCGCGGTCAAAACGATGTAACCAATGACGGCGTCGATGCCGCCGAGTCGGGGCTTATCGGCGACTTACAATCTAGCTGGATGGAAACCACCATCGTGGGCCCCGGGCAGCTGAGTTTTGACTGGCGCGTGAGTAGCGAAATTGACTACGATTTTTTGCGTGTGCAAATCAATGGTGTGACTCAAGCATCGATAAGTGGCGAGACCGATTGGGCCAGTTATACGCTCGATGTGCCTGCAGGCGAGCAAACCGTACGCTGGGTCTATGTAAAAGATGATTACGTTACCGAGGGTACCGATCGCGGCTGGGTTGATAATGTCACTTATGCGCCATCAGAGGCCATTACCCTCACCATTGACGGCGGTGGCTATGGCGTGGTCTCGGAGTCGGCTACCGATTTTAGTTGTGCTACCGCCAACGGTGAGTGTTCGCTTAGCGTGTGAACGCGGTGACAACGTTACCTTTACGGCAAGCCCGAAAGTGATTCTTATTTTGTGGGCTGGGGTGGCGTTTGTTCGGGTACTGGGGGACTGCAGTTTCACGGTAACCGGTGAGACGGCGGTCTCGGCAACTTTCGGGCGGTCTACCGCGCCCAGCGCGCCGGTGCTCCAAAGCGTTGATGTGCAGAATATGGCGGTGACGCTGAGTTATTCATTAGACGCCCGCGATATCAGCTCGGTAACGTCGGCCGATGTGCAGTGTACCGCTACTCAGGCTCCCAAGCTGCCTGTGGCAAAAGTCGCCGGTAATGCTAGATCGGCCTACCCCGTGCGATGGCAGTCGGAACAAGCACCCAGTGAGTCGGAAATCGCCCAGCGTATTGCCGCCAGACCAACCGCCGCCGTGACAGTTGATGGCATCAGTTATTCCAGCTCGGCCGATTATTTCGCCTCATCGGCGTTTAAAGAGCGGGGTGGTCGCTGCGGCACCTCCCACGATCTGACGCTAAACGATTTGCTCGGTGGAGCCAGTGCCAAATCGCCGGCGGATTGTTCTACCAGCAACACCACTATTAGTGCTGAATACGCCGATACCAGCCTTGTTTATCGCATCCCTGTGTGGTTCCACGTTATTTATAATTCCAGCGATCAAGGCCTGCTAGAGCAAGCCAGACTCGAGCGTCAGATAGCGGTGCTAAACGAAGATTTCCGCGCAATGGCGCCCGATATGAATAACTCCAGCGACATGCGGGTGGAGTTTTACCTAGCTGGCGTTGATTACACCCAAAACGATAATTGGTTTGCTGACAATAATGAGTCTGGCTATAAGAGTGCGCTCTCGGTAGATCCAAGCCGCTACCTCAATATTTATACCAATCGGCCAGTGGCTTTTTGGGGTACGCTTATTTTCCCATGGCGGTATGGCGGGCTCGACCGACGACGGTATTACTATGTTGTGGGAGGCCATTGGCGGTCGTAATGAGGGAACTGGGGAGTACAATCAGGGCGCACGCTTGCCCACGAGATTGGCCACTATTTGGGTTTGGACCATACCTTTGCGGGCGGTACTTGCAGTAACACCTACACAGCGGGTGACTTATTAGTGGATACACCCGCACACCGCGACGCAACCTACAGCTGCACCAGCGCACTAACTGATTGCGGCGAGCAGACGCCTATTTTTAACATCATGAATTACGGTGATGACGCGTGTCTTATTGAGTTCACGCCGGAGCAAGCCAACCGTACCGCTTGCATTTTGCAGAATTACCGCGAAACCTTGTACGAGGAAGTTATCACGGTGTTCTCAACCGACACCTCCCTCGACTATGGATACTACAGTTGCACGGTTACGGTCACCAACGAAGCAGGAGTGAGCGCGGTATCCAATGCGCTTAGCTTCGAGGTGGTGGATATCACCAAAGATACCGATGGCGATGGCACGCCCGACGTAGACGATGCCGATGATGATAACGACGGCGTACCGGACGGCGAGGACGCTTTCCCCTTGATGAAACCGAGTCTGTGGACACCGACGGCGATGGCATTGGTAATAACGCCGATGCCGATGACGATAACGATGGCGTGCCCGACAGCGAAGATGCACTTCCTCTCGATGATACCGAAACCGAAGATTTTGACGGTGACGGTATTGGCAACAACGCCGATACCGACGACGACAACGACGGTGTCAGCGATGGCAGCGATGCTTTCCCCTACGATGATAGCGAGTCTGTGGACACCGACGGCGACGGCATTGGCAACAACGCCGATACCGACGACGATAACGACGGTGTGCCGGATGATGAGGATGCGTTCCCGCTAGACGAGACCGAGACCGAAGACTTTGACGGCGATGGTATTGGCAACAACGCTGACACCGATGACGACAACGACGGTATTCCCGATAATCAGGATGTGTTCCCCTTTGATGGGTCTGAAGCGCTGGATACCGACGGCGACGGTATTGGTAACAACGCCGATCCCGATGACGATAACGACGGTGTGCCCGACGACGAGGACGCGCTGCCGCTCGATGAGACCGAGCCCGAAGACTTCGATGGCGACGGAATTGGTAACAACGCTGATACCGATGATGATAACGACGGCGTGTCGGATGATGAGGATGCCTTCCCGTTAGATGACACCGAGACCACCGATACCGACGGCGACGGCATTGGCAACAACGCCGATACCGACGACGATAACGACGGTGTGCCCGACGATGAGGACGCGCTGCCGCTAGATGAGACCGAGACCGAGGACTTTGACGGTGATGGCATTGGTAATAACGCCGATATCGATGATGACAACGACGGTGTGTCGGATGATGAGGATGCCTTCCCCTCGATGACAGCGAAGCGGTTGATAGCGATGGTGACGGCACCGGTAATAACGCCGATACCGATGACGATAACGACGGCGTGTCGGACGATGAGGATGCCTTCCCGTTAGATGACACCGAGACCACCGACACCGACGACGATGGCGTTGGCGATAATACCGATGCCTACCCAGAAGATGCACTGCGGTCGCGGGAGAGTGAGCGGCTTGTCAGTATTGCCAGCGGTGACAACGGCAGCGTTGATCAATTGGGCATTCAGGTTATTGAAGAGAGCAACGTCGTTGTCTTAACCATCATCGCCGATGACGGCTTTGAGCTCGACGCCATTGGTGGATCGTGTACAGGTACGCTCACGGGCAACACCTTTACCACCGACCCCATTGTTGCCGATTGCGATATCTCGGTGAGCTTTAAGGTGTACGTGGCACCGCCCCGGTGTGAAGGCCCCGAGCCGTGCATCCCACAGATTATTGGTCTGACGCAATACAACGCCGAGACCATGAGCGCGGATGTCACGGTGGTTGGCGCCCCTGAGAGTGAGCCGGATCCGCTGGAGTACACCGCCTGGTGTGCCAGCGAGGCACTGCCCGATTACACCCAGTTGGTGGTTGAGAGCGTGGTGAACCCGCAAGATGACGTTACGACGACCATTCCGTTGTCCGCCTCGGGCGAACCACCGTATTTGTGCTACGTCACGGCGGCCAACGGCGCTGGCTCGAGCGAGCAACCCAACTTTGTGGCCTACGATAATGTTGCCGCGTTTAACCATGTCACGCTGATGGCAGCTGAGGACTTCCGGGAGACCATTCAGGGCAAGATCCAGCTGATGTACATAGGGCTACTGCAGCGCGCGGCCGACCGTACGGGCTTGGCCTATTGGAGCCGCACGTTCTACAACGGCGCCTCGGTCGATGCGATTAGAGCAAGCTTTGTACCGCTGGAAGAATTCCAAAGCTTCTGGGGTGATCGTACGCGAGGTGAGTTCTTAAACGCGCTTGTACCGCATTTACTTTAATCGCGAGCCGGACCCTGAAGGCTTTGAGTACTGGAACACGGGCGGTGGCTCGGGCAACCCGGTGGACCAGCTGGCGCAGATCTTTATTGATGCGGCATCGGTCTATGACCAGGTGGTGCTGGAGAACAAGGCGGTGGTGGCGAGCCACTACACCAGCTTGTATAAGAGCTACGACCGCGACGCGGTAAAAGCGGTGCTGGAGACGGTGGACAATACGCAGGCATCGGTGGATGCGGCGATACAGACCATTAACGACAACTACACGGCGGCCCCCCGCCGGACCGCCCGGCGACGGCGAGCTTTGAGTTTGCCGACGACTTTGAGGCAGCCGACCCAACGCTAGAGGCCGAGATTGGCGATTGGGTGTTTTATGTGAATGCGTTTAATGGCGGCAATTTCGCTTACGGCTATGGGCCTTTCCCATTAAAGGTAAGCAATGAGCAGATTGCCAATATCTCCGATGAGGTGGGTGCTAACGAGGGCACGCAGGTGCTGAATATTTTCTCGGACTACAGCAACGCCGACCACGGCAATAGCTTTGATATTCAGGCCAATGCGTTTAGAGAGTTTGTGATTCAAGCGGATGACGTGGGTGTATTCCGGTTTGAGTTTGATGCCAAGCGACCTGTGGAGGGTGCGATAGAGGCACCGGGTACAGCGGCGGCGTTTGTGCGTCTTCTCGACCCCAACGCCAACTACAACACGGTGTATGCCGACGAGGTGGACACCACGAGTATTGGTACCGACGAGTACAGCACCTATGGTATTGAGGTAACGATTGACGGGGCGGAGCAGGCGGGGCTGCTTATTCAGTTTGGCTTTACTAACACCGCCACCGACTACAATGCGTCGGGTGTGCTGTATGACAACGTTAGGGTGTTTGGGCAGTAATCGAGTGTGTTTGCAGCAAAGTAAGTGCTCGCATTTCCTTTGCTGCAGTACGGTGCAGCGAGCGTTCGGGCTCCGGTTGTAGCCTGTAAACGGCTACGGTGAGTTCCGTCGCAGTTTAGGCGACGCGGCAAGATCGCAGCCGGCAAGTAGGCGTAACATGGGTGTTTAAGCGACAATCTGAAGCGTTGTTAAAAATGTCTTGAAAGCTTCGCCGAGCGAATTGAGAAGTGGGCTGTTTAGATCCACAGCAGAACTACACCAAAAACAATACCGGCAATAATCAACGCACATAACACCGCAGCCGATCCCATATCTTTGGCACGCCCGGCTAGCGGATGATGCTCGGGGCTGACCAAGTCAACCACCGTTTCTATGGCTGTATTGAGTAACTCAACGGCGATGACGAGAAGCACGGCGGCAATCAATGCCAAGGCTTTTATCAAGCCAAGATTAAAATAGAGGCAACCTGCGACGGTAGCTGCTAAAAATACCAGCTCCTGTCTTATAGCGGCCTCGTGCAATGCACCAGCCTTAATGCCGCGCCAGGAAAACAGAGTGGCGTATATCAGGCGTTTTACTCCAGTGTGGCCCGCTTTCATGAGTGCTTTCCAATGCGTTCAGAGTTTGAGCCTTGTGAAGACACAAGGGCTCGATGGCTTTGCCCATAACAATCGTTCAATGCATGTAAGTATTGGTCATACACGTTTTAATACTGATAATAGCCCCAATAGTGTGTGCGATAAGCTGTCTTGGCTCCAAAGGTATGCCTAAACCTCGGTAAAAAAGGCACATTCAGAACACCGGGTAAATAGGCGCTAACTATCATCAGGCATCATATCGATGGTACGGCCCAAAACATAGGCACTTGGATTCACCTGATTGAGTAATAGAGATCTCAATCTACGCGGGTAATATTAAGATGATCTTAAACGTAGGCGTGAGGATCTTTGTGTGTCTGCGATCGGTGAGTGGTCCAGCCTACGTAGTTGCACTCGAACACCACTCACGTCGTCAGCTTGGCACCGCACCCTGAAGCTTATGATTATTGGCTGCTTATGCCAAAGGCATTAGCTTGAACATCTAAGGTTGCGCCATCACTAAATGTTACTAATAACGGCTCATCGCTAAAGTTGTATGCAATATAGGTGGTGAGCCCCTCGCTGGTTTTGAAGGCCATTGCACTTGGATGATCGGCAGTGAGAGCTCCAGTTCCTGTAGCGAGTTGACCAATTGCTCTCATTGTATATAACCAGTGGAACGTGTGAGCCCTCGCTTCACCGACCTCCGGCGCATAGTTCGGGGTCGACTCATAGTCGGCGATGGCTGCATCTGGATCCGTCATCGCCCACAGGTTCAACCACAAATCTGTCCATTGATCATCAGGTAATCCTGATGGTTTTCCGTTGCTGGACTCGGACAGCCCAAGCTTCACGTAATCCGCTAAGTAATTAGCGTAAAGCCCTACGTGCATAATCAATGGGTTAGATGGGAGTCCCTGGATTCCCAAAATATGTGCAAAGGCACCACTAAACCAGGTCGCGAAGGCGCTGCCATCACCCCAGATAATCGAGGTGGTGAGTCGCGGGTAGTTGGGTGGGAAGTTGCGTCTGTCGTCACTCATCCCTCTGTAGCCATCGATATCGTTCCAGTATTCCCAGTACGTGGCAGCGGTTGAGGCATGCAGATACATACCCCGCTCAATGAGTGCTTGATTGTCGGTAACCAGTCCGTAGAGAACCATGGCGCCATAGGCATTAGCGGCCTCTGAGGTGCTCTCATTGTTGTTCCCGCGAACAAAATTGACATTTCCCGAGGCCCAGGAAAATCCATAAGCAGGGTCGAAATTGCGCAGGTAGGGGAACATAGGGTCGTCTCGCCCCCGCGTAGTCGCGGATCAGCATCTCGAACATGTCGCCGTACTGCTCTGGGCTGCAGAAGTCCTTATCAACCCTGCAAACCTCCGCTGCTGCGCGGATGAAATACCCGTAATGAAAGTGGTGGTCGTTGAGTTGTTGATGAGATGCAAATGACTCTTCCATGCCCAACAAAGTGTTCCAGTTAGCGTCATAAACAAAATAGTTTTCTGTGTCTAAAATCCCACCGCGCTCTGCCCGCATCCAATCAGACAGTTCCGCTTTTAGCCACGAGCGCAGTGTTTGCTCGGCATTGTCCATGCCCATCTGATCGGCAATAGCGAGCACCTCGGCTGCCCGACCAACCGCCTTGCCATTCCAATAGGTATCGTTTGCCGTGTTCCAGAAACTCGGTCCGCGTTCGACAAAATCATCAACAAGACCACGTAATACGGTTGTGTCAAACGCATTGTCGAACAGCGGTAGGCTGGGAGGACACCACTGCGTCCATTGCGTAGTCGAATTGATCAGTGGCTGCAAATTTGATGACGCCGCGAGCGCTGCGTACCGAGGTTTCAAACTCGGTTAGTTGAGTGCGTTTCAAGCCAAAGGTTGGAGACCAATGAGTGTTTTAACGGTATTACCGTTGCCGTCGAGGTACCGATGCTGAACAGTCACCTTGTTAGTGCTTCGGTCAACGCTATAATCAATGGCGACACGGGCGATCTCATTGCGCGCGTATCGCTCTACCAACGCTCTCAATGAATCAGAAACATTAGTATTAGTAGTGGGTACCCATGCAAGGGTAAACCTGCCATCGCTGGTATTGACCGTGACGGTATCCGTGTCAACGCCGTCAAAGGTCGTTCCGTTCTCCCCTACGATAAGAAAATTATTATGCTGTCCTGCGACGCTGGTCCAAATGCCTAGACTCTTGTCTCCAGAGTGCCATACACCCCGTTCGGGTCCAGTCGATCGGAGGGTTTTTATCAAGGGGCTTCCGGAATGGGTGGTAAAGAAAATGTAGGGAGAGCTGTGCACAAAAGTGGCTTCCATGACTAATACGTTCCTGTCATACCATCCCGCGGTGACTGATCCTCCGAATAATCGAGAAGCTTCACTTCCATATTGTTGTGTGCTGAATTTCCAACCGCTGCCCCGTCAAAAACTTCGCTGAATGGTGTTGGAATGGGGTAACTGAAGCCGCCCGCGTCAGCCCGAAGCCCAGCGGGTATCGACAGCACTCGCACACCGCGCTCCGAAAGACGAACAGTAAGTGGATCTGGCGTTAGGTATCCGGCACCGTTGGGGTCATCAATGCGCATTTCGCCGATGAAAGAAACTGAGCCCCACCAGCGATGTGTCATCGTGGGTTTAGTCGCCGCTGGACCAGCTGTTTGTGGAAAAATTGGCGTCGGGTCGCCTTCTGGGCGCCAGTATCAGTATCGCAGAACCCTATGCCGGGCTGCACAACGCCTGCGTTGTAAATCCAATTGCCGTAATCGTATACGCATCTATAGCTATCAGGGTTGATCGTGTCAGAGTAGCTGCCTTGTCCTAACGTTGTAAGTTTGAAATTAACAGATGGCGGTTCGGGTCTTTCGCCAGTCGGATCGAATCCTGTGAAGCGCACGTCATCCAGTAAAAAAATCGTGTCAGTGTGTTCACTTGCCCAAATGACTAAGCCCGTGTTGACTGAGTCGATCTCCAAACCGCCAAGAATCAGTTGTGAGACGGGTATGATGACACGCTGCCATCCACTAGCTCCTCGCTCCCCCAATTGCTGTTCTCCCGAGGTACATGGATGAATACAATCGAGCTTCATGGTGATTTTTGGATCGCCTGAGATCACCTTAATACTGAATTCAAGGTTGCCATTAGCAAAGGACGTCAAATCAACGCCCGAGGAGGATCCAAAAATAGCCCCGCCAGGAGTCCGGAACTGCCATGAACCACCTGCAAAACCGTCCCTTTTTCAGCATCGTCAATGAAAGACCAGCTAATTGATGGGCAGGCGGCACCGCCATCATTACTGCAGTCTCCAAAACCAATGGCCTCGTCAAATGCGTTAATTCCCCGGTCCCATACCGGCCCAACTTCCGCATTGTTGAAGACCAAAAGGTCATCGTCATTGCTGGAGACCTCCACAACAGTTACGACGCGTTGAACCGTCGAGCTGTTGCCCGCGAGATCGGTTGCGCTGTAGGTAAGTGTGTAAATGCCCGCCTCAGTGCCAACAACACCAGTGACGCTCACGGCCAAGGAACCATCGACACTATCGACAGCGGATGCACCCGGGTCTTCGAAGTCGGTTCCCTCACTCAATTCTAAATTGGTGCCACCAGTGAGCGTAATTTGCGGTGGTTGGGTATCAGCAACGACCACCTCGCGTTCTACACTGCCTGTGTTGCCCGCGCTGTCGGTTGCTGAATAGGTAATGATATACGTCGCCGCTTGGCTGGCATCCACCTCCCCATCTATGGAAACGGTGAGGTCTCCGTCTACATCGTCAACAGCAGACGCCCCAAGATCTGTGTACTCACCTCCCTGCTCTACTTGCAAGTAAGCGTCGCCATTGAGCGTAACTGTGGGCGCAGTGGTGTCGGGAGTAACGGTGGGTGGGGTTGGCGGAGTCGGGGTGCTACTGGTTCCGCCAGAAGATCCACCGCCGCAGGCGTTAAGTAACAACAGGGCAGTGATAGAAACGGTGGCGCGCCAGCTATATAGGGGCATGAGGTAAGGTCGCTATTGTTATCAGGAGCTTTCACCAAACCACAGTAGACGGTGAGTTAGTAGCTAAACAAGTCAGTCAGGTCTAATTTCGAGTTGAATCGAGGAGTTTAGTAGCCCAAGAAATATTCGGTCTGGGAAACCTTATTTATCGAAGCCGGTCATGCCCTTGATGGCATCGATAGCGAGACCGAACGAATCATTTAGCAGTGAGCCTGAGACGCGTTAATCACTGCGATCACTAGTGCATCTCACGATTATTATCGCCATACTCTGCTCACCCAAATGCCTCGGGTGTGCTCTATGACAATGTGCGGGTTTTGGTTCGTAAAGCGCTGAGAGCTCAGACAGCTGGGTAACGTGAATCGAGATTGGGTGGGCGGATTTATAGGCCGCTTACATCCACAGCAAGACAGTACCAAACACCATGCCGCCAATGATCAAAGCGCATAACACCGCCGCCGATCCCATGTCTTTGGCGCGCCCGGCCAGCGGGTGGTGCTCGGGGCTCACCAAGTCAACCACCGTTTCTATGGCTGTATTCAGTAACTCAACGGCGATGACTAGAAGCACGGCGGCAATCAATGCCAAGGCTTTTATCAAGCCAAGATCAAAATAGAGACAGCCCACAACCGTGGCCGCCAGAAATAGCAGCTCTTGTCGTATCGCGGCCTCGTGCAGTGCCCCCGCCTTTATGCCCCGCCAAGAAAACAGCGTGGCGTAAATGAGTCTTTTTACTCCGGTGTGTCCGGCTTTCATGAATGGCTACCCTTGCTTGTCAGTGGCAATTGAGCGTTTAGATGACATCTGAATCTTATGCTCCGCGCTATAACAGTCACTCAACGCATCTAGGTGTTCGTTGTACACACCTGTCGAGACAGACAATAGCCCCAAAAGCGTATGGGAGAAATTGTCCTGACTTAATATTTTGCTTTTGGCGAGACCACCCAAGCAATCGTTATCTAGTGTGTGCGTTTCTTTAAATTCACCCGACAACCAAAGGAGTTCGGGCACGGTGAACTGCTCTCTTGGCGCTAGCCGTTTTGGCATGCCATGAAGAAAGAGACCGTGCTCACCCAGTGATTCGCCATGGTCGGAGATATACAAAACGCCTGAGGGGGAGCTGGGCATGTGATAGTTAATGAGTTCAACTGCTTTTGGCAATGACATAGTCGGTGTAAAGAAGCGTATTGTCGTACGTATTGATTATTTCCTCATCACTACAATTTTGAATATCGCTACGCGCGCATTCCGGAAGGTATGCCCTGAATGCATCGGGATAGCGTCTGTAGTAAGTAGGTCCGTGACTGCCAATCATATGCAGGACTATAAGGGTGTCTTGTTTAATCCCCTTAGCTAAAACGGCATCTAGCTCTTCTAGTAAAATCCCGTCATAACAGTAATCACCATCGCATAAGGGGTGTGATGCGTCGGTCGGAATTTGTTTGTGGGGTATGTGATCACAAACGCCCTTGCAGCCATTGTTGTTATCAATCCAGAGGACGTTAATATCTGTTGCGGCAATAATGTCTAGCACATTACTTTGATTTCTTGCTTCAGATTTACTGTATTCACCGCTGGTTAGTAGTGAAAACATGCAGGGTACCGAGACGGCCGTGCTAGTTCCGCAGGACTCAACGGTGCCCAAATTTATAAAGTTATCGGCCTCGGTATACTGGTTTACATCGCGCTTGTACCCATTCCATTGAAAGTGATCCGCGCGGGCGGTTTCGCCCAGAAGTAAAACCATGAGTTCGGGTTCTTTACTCAGGTGCTCATGGATCGCGTTGAGCGTTAAATCTTTAAAGGGTGTTTTTGATGGCCAAAAACTAGCCTTTGCGAATTTTCCAACACTATAAATAAATTGGTTGGGGACAATCAGTTGATGAACATGTTCAAGGTTTCTTCCGGTATCTGCAAACTGCTTATAAAAGCCACCGGCCGCCACGACAACGACGGCTAGACTAGCAACCAAGATCGAAAACCGTTGCTTTAGCTCCAAACGCCATGACCCATACTCGATGCGCGTTAGCATTACGCCTATCGCTGGAACCACACCCAAAAGCGCGACGTAGCTGACAGACCCCATGCTCAGATAGGTTTTTGCCTCCTGAGCATTGGTTTGTAGCGCGTTGTCGAGCATGGTGTGGTCGAAGGTGATGCCGTAATTCCACTCCATCCACGAGATCATTGTCGAACTCAGTATCAATAGTACTGCGATAGCTTTATCGACTTTGGGTGGTAAAAGGACCGTCAGGAGAAACAAAAAAGATGGCAAATGCCACCAGCGGTACGACTATCCAGAACAGGATGTTGGATTGTTCCAGATCCCATAAATAGGCGTAGACTTTGATGAAGAAAGGAACATTCAGGGCAATTGTGAAATAGGTACTAACGATCACGAGCCACCGCCTAGATGTAACGGTCCAAAGAATGGGCACAACAACTCTCCGTCTTGAGCTGTTAAACGCTCATGTTAGGCGGCCAACCTTAAGAAAATATTAACGATGCGTGTCGGTAGCGTAAGCACTACCGCTTCTGTGTGGGCTGTCAATAGTGCATCCCTGAGTCGATATCGCCATAATCGCGCTCCACCCCATCGTGTGTAGTTCTCTAAGGATTTTTTACTCCATGACCGATATCGCTGTTGTCATTGCGAATGAACTCAACGTGCCGCCCTCCCAAGTTCAAGCGGCCGTAGCGCTGCTCGACGAGGGTGCTACGGTGCCGTTTATTGCCCGTTACCGAAAGGAAGTAACGGGCGGCCTAGATGACACACAACTGCGAACTCTGGAGTATCGACTGGGCTATTTGCGTGAGCTTAACGAACGCCGCGGTGCGATTCTTAGCAGCATCGACGAGCAGGGCAAGCTAACCGATACCCTGCGCGCAAAAATCAATGAAGCAGATACCAAGAGCCGACTGGAAGACCTGTATCTGCCCTACAAACCCAAGCGGCGCACTAAAGGGCAAATAGCGATAGAGGCTGGCCTAGAGCCATTGGCTGAAACCTTGTTTCAAGACCCGAGTCATGACCCACAAAGCCTAGCGGAAGGCTATTTGAACGATGAGGCGGGCATTGCATCGACCAAGGACGCCCTTGACGGTGCCCGTGCCATTTTGATGGAGCGCTTTGCCCAAGACGCCGATTTAATTCAGCGTTTACGCGACAGACTGTGGGACGAAGGCTTTATTTGTGCGTCGGTTGTGGCCGACAAGGCGAAAGAGGGCGAAAAATTTGCCGATTACTTTGAGCACAATGAGCCGCTCAAAACGACTCCTTCACACCGCGCACTCGCCATGTTTCGTGGCCGCAGTGAGGGCGTATTGTCACTGCGCATCTCGTTGGAAAACCCGCCTCCGAAACCACCGATAACATCACTGCAAACAGCAGTGCCCCTGATCCCTGTGAACAAATGATTGCGCGACATTTCACTATTAACACCACCGATTTCCCAGCGTCAGGTTGGTTGGCTGGTGTGGTGAGCTGGACCTGGCGGGTGAAGCTTCAGTATCACCTGGAGACCGACTTATTTGCTCAACTGCGCGAACGCGCCGATGCCGAGGCTATTGGCGTATTTGCGGCAAATTTAAAAGACTTGCTGTTGGCAGCGCCCGCGGGTGCTAGGCCAACCATTGGCCTAGATCCGGGTTACGCACTGGCGTTAAGGTTGCAGTGATTGACGCTACGGGCAAGGTTGTCGATCACACGGCTATCTTTCCTAACCCGCCCCAGAAAAAGATTGCCGAGTCAGAAGCGGTTTTGGTGGCGCTCATCAAGAAGCACAACGTCGAACTCATCGCTATTGGTAACGGTACGGCAAGCCGTGAAACCGAACGTTTCGTGGGCGATACGCTAGCAGCACATCAACTCAACTCGGTCACTAAAGTGATGGTGAACGAGTCGGGTGCATCTATCTATTCGGCCTCCGAGTACGCCGCCCGAGAGCTACCCGATCTAGACGTGACGATACGTGGTGCGGTTTCCATTGCTCGTCGTCTACAAGATCCACTCGCTGAGTTGGTGAAGATAGAGCCTAAGTCAATTGGCGTGGGGCAGTATCAACACGATGTGTCGCAGGTCGCACTGTCTCGATCCCTCGATGCGGTCATCGAAGACTGTGTGAATGCCGTGGGTGTGGATGTAAACACCGCGTCCAGCGCCCTTCTCAGTCGTATATCCGGCCTGACAGGCAGTACCGCCGAACTCGTTGTGCAGTACCGAAACGAGCACGGTCTGCTCAAAGATCGACGCGCCTTGTTATCTGTGCCTCGCATTGGCGAAAAAACTTTTGAACAAGCCGCCGGCTTTTTGCGAGTAATGGGTGGCGATAACCCCCTCGATGGCTCGGCGGTGCACCCCGAGTCGTATCAGGTGGTCGACCAAATTGCCGCGAAGACGGGTAAATCAGTATCCCAACTTATCGGTGATAGCACGTTGGTCCGCAGCGTAAAGGCTGAGCAGTTTGTAACTGATAGTGTGGGCTTGCCGACGATTCGGGATATCTTGGCCGAGCTAGATAAACCGGGCAGAGACCCCCGCCCAGAATTTAAAACCGCGACCTTTAAAGAGGGTGTTGAGAAAGTATCCGATCTATCACCTGACATGGTGTTGGAAGGTGTGGTCACCAATGTCACTAATTTCGGGGCGTTTGTAGACGTGGGGGTCCATCAGGACGGTCTGGTCCATATCTCGTGCTTGGCCAACCAGTTTGTTAAGGATCCCCGCGACGTTGTGAAAGCGGGTGATATTGTGCGCGTCAAGGTGATGGAGGTCGATATCCAGCGCAAACGCATTGGACTGAGTATGCGTTTGGAAGATAAGCCAAGCGAGGGTGCGGATGTAGGCGCAGGACGCCCTCGAAATCGACGCGATTCATCCCGTGAACCTCGTGAACCGAGGACTACCAATAACCGTGGCACAGATAATCGGTCTGGCCAGAAGAGTCACAAACAGCGCGGTTCCAAAGAATCTACGGCGTCACCAGCGGGCGCGTTTGCAGCGGCCTTTGCCGCGGCCAAAGAAAACAAGCGTTAACGGATGCGGGTGCTAAGCGGGTAGTGTTTGTTTCACGGTCGAATTGCGACAGATTCAAACAGTCCAGCGAGGGCGTAGGGGTCGTTGGCGCAAAATTCACGGACCTCATTAGGTGTGTCAAAGCTAATGATGAGCATGGACCCAATCATGTTGCCATCGGGGCACAAGAAAGGCCCTGCCATGATCAGATTGTCAGCGTAGTGCTCCAGATAGGCTAAGTGTGCTGCTCGTGTCTCCAATCGAATTTGAAGTGCGTCAGGTTTGTCTTTGCAGTCAATAACGTAATGCATCGTGAGGCCGTTTGTTGTCGGGTTTAGCCATTATAAGCCCATCAAACACCCTGTAGCGGTTTTACCTGTGATCGCTTTGGCGCAAAGTGAGCTGACGCAACTAGGGTCTGCAAGGTGCCGCCGCCCTTGCTACAATACCGGGATGGAACGATTACTACTTAACCCAGAACTCAGTATTAGCCGTCTTATTTATGGCTTTTGGCGACTCACCGATGACAGTGACCTGTCGCCCCGCCATGTTGAGGCCAAGATCAGTGCCGCACTTGACCAAGGTGTTAGCACCTTTGACCAAGCCGATATCTACGGCGGTTATACCGCCGAGCGCGTGCTCCAGGCGGCGCGCTCAAGGCCAACCCATCGCTCAGGTCGCGGATGGAGATCATCACCAAGTGCGGCATTGTCGTTAATACAGGTCGTCATGCAGGCGTGGTTGTCAAACACTACAACACCACAAAGCAGCATATCCATAACAGCGTGAACGCCTCACTGTCCGAGATGGGTATTGAGTACATCGATGTCTTGCTCATTCACCGTCCTGACCCATTTATGGACCAGTATCAAACAGCCAGCGCGCTGGATGAATTGGTGGATGCGGGAAAAGTTCGCGCTGTGGGTGTATCCAATTTTAAGCCCTGGGATTGGCAGTTGTTACAGTCGGCTATGCGCCACACGCTGGTGACCAATCAGATTGAATTAAGCTTGCAATCTACCACTGCCCTGACCAATGGCGATCTAGCCTTTCACCAGCAACATGACCATGTCGTCATGGCTTGGTCACCCTTGGCTGGCGGCAAATTAATGAATGCCCAAGGTGTGTTGGGTGAGCGCTTAGACGCGTTGGCGAATCGGTTTAAGGTAGATCGTGCCGCCGTAGCGCTTGCTTTTTTGCTGGCCCACCCCGCGCGTATCGCACCCATCGTAGGCACCAACAATTTAGCGCGCATTGCTAAAGTCGCCGACGCTTGCAAGGTGGCCCTCGATCGACAAGATTGGTTTGGCTTGTACGAGGCGTCCTTGGGTGAGGAGGTACCTTGACGACGGCCTTGACATGGTTGGCGGCTAGTTGGTTAGCCGCACGCGTCGCTCAGTGTTAACGATAAGCAGTAATTCCGCGGCGGCTTCAGCATCGCAAAGCGCGCGATGATGGCTAGCTAACGGTATCTGATACTCGCTGCACAGCGCCGCCAAACTGTAGGAGCTCTTGCCGGGAAATAGCTTGCGCATAGACGTGCAGGTGCATAGCTTGGGTCGCCGAAAGCTTTTACCCACACGCTCAAATTCCGATGCGATAAAGCCGTAATCAAACTCGACATTGTGCGCTACAAAGATGGCGTCACCGACAAACGTCGAAAATGCATCTGCTATATCGACAAAAATAGGCGCGTCCGTAACCATGGCATCAGTGATGCCCGTTAGGCGGGTAATACCCGGGGGTATGGCCCGCTGGGGATTAATGAGCGTGTGAAACGTATCGACAACCTCGTTCCCTACCACTTTCACTGCACCGATCTCTGTCACTCGATGAGTGGCGCCCTTGCCTCCCGTTGTTTCAACGTCCACGACGACATAGGCCTGGGCAGGGTCTAGTACCCATTGCACCCGCATCACCGAAGCGCTAAAGCCGGCATCGTTTAATTGCTTAAGTCGCAGCAGTTGATTACGCCTAAGTTGATCGCCTTCGGCCTTTATTTCAATAAAGAGAATGTCGCGCCCATCGATAACCAAAAGGTCTGGGTAGCCGTGCTTGGCCGACAGGTAGTCTTGGCAAAATAACCGCAGTATGTGGGCGGTCGCCGGTGCTGGCGCTACGTCGATAAACGCATTAATCGCGTCGAGAGTCGATTGCCGCCAACGGAATACGCCATTAACAACGCCAAATTGCTTAGCAATTGTTTTAAGGAGGTGCCGCTGCGCCGCCCTATAATCGCTCAGCTGGGCCAGTCGTTCCTCAATCGCGTTGTGATGGACTGCCCAAAAACGGCCTTCGGTGAGAATGGCGGGAACGCGCTCAAAGGGCGAGCTACGGGCGGAGCTCTCAGATTCGAAGATGAGATCCCAGAACATTAGCCCAAATAACGTGCGCCAAAACCGATTCTCAGCGCGAAACGCTTTTTGACCCTGCCGTTCAAAGTGTCCCACGGCGGCCCATTCTGGAGAGCCACGGTAGGCATCGTCTAGCGAGATGAGGGCGCGTCACGCAACGCATCGGTCAGTGTGGATGTGCGCTTTTTATCAAATTTCCTTTGGTAAATATCGGTGGCGAATAAGGCTTCCTCATCGCAGGAGGGTGTTGCAATGCATTGCTCTAGATACTGCTTGGCCTCGTCTCTGCGATCAGTCGACAACAACAGCCGCACAATACGCTCTGTGCATGTTACCGATTCCCCTTTTCGATATACCTCTAGCGCTAATTTGGGTTGTCGTTCGAGCCGCTTGCCCAATGCGAGAGCCAGCGAATCTCGTACGTCGGCCACCTTTTTGTCTAGGGGTGTCGGCCAATCGTGGACATCGTTATATAAGGTCTCGGCATCACAGCCGCCGGTCTCAAGTGCTTCTAGGCCAGATGCAAAGTAAAAGGCTTGCTGGGCGTCTTCTCGATCATTAAATCGCGGTTCGTAGTCCTCTTCTAAACTGTGCGTGCGTACTAATCCCAAGTCACGCATAGTGAACTGCGTTAACCCTTGTTGTCGCTGACCAAAATAGAGAAACAACAAAAACGCGACGGTTTCAACGTGGCGTTGAACAATGATTTGAGTGACGGGTAGCGTTGTTAGTAGCTGCTCGGGTGTTAAATGCGTGCCCGCCAGCGCCATTACCTCGGCTTTTTTTGCTGAGCTTTTCACTGGGATAGCGCTCGATTGCAGTACCGTTAGCAACTGCGCTCGTGTCAGCATGTTTAAAACATCATCGTAGTGACTCGGTGTAGGCGGTGTCACAAAATGTTGGCTGAGTAATTCATTACATGCCGAAGCAAGATTGCTGATCTCAGCATAACGCAGGCTGGCGCAAGTAAAGCAACGGCCGCGGCGATTGACTAGGCGCACGTACAAACATTGGGCGCCAAAGCTAAGTGCCTTGAAGTGTTGAGAAAATTGATGCTCCGGGGCACTGAGTACATGTTTGTAGTTGGTCTCAACAAAGTTGAGCATCTCCATGAAGTGGGTGTGATAGTAGAACGTTGGTAAATCTGCTCCCGGTGGGCGTTTACCTTTATTCCTTGCCGTTGCATTAGTCATGGACGATAACGATCATTGTTGAGAATACCGCCTAGCAAGGTTGGTGGGCGGTCGCTGTTTGATAGACGTATTTGATTGATATTTCAGTGTGCCAGCACGGCGACCAAGAGGCACTATTTGATTCTATGATCCAAGGCGATAGTGCCGCTTATGGCGACATGTGTTATCACATATTGCTAATAGCGTTTGTGGTGCGTAACGGATTGTGCCCCAGAGTTTGTAGGTCAAGGTTGCTACCCCAGAGTAGTGACTGAACCGGGCGATGACTATCACGCGCGGTTCTGGCCATAACAAAAGGCAACAAGGCGACTTAGCTGGGCGAGGCTCCGGTTGCTCTCTTGTCGCAGATCGTTGAAGAAATCTAGTGCTGCTGCCATTGCTCGGAGGCTGGTGATGCCGGAGTCAACAATCTTGTGGTGACGCAAAAAACCCTCAACATCTTGGGTAAACAAAAAAGTATCCACGCCCAGGGTGCGTAACGCATAGGGTCCGGTATTACCCCAAGGCGGCTACCGTGTTTTTAGATATCGCCAAAGCCCGGTAACGTCGTCCTGGGGCCAGTTGGCAATAAATTCACCAAAGGGGCAGTGTTCACGCCGCTCGGCTTCGCGAATCATCAGTGCGTTGTCGCGAATGGTTTTTACCTTGTTGAGGTTGCGTATTATTCCTTTATCAGTTGCCTTACGTTCCAACATATCGTCGGGCATCATCAACAACCTATCGATATCAAATGCCCAAAAAACCTCCTCAAATTTGGGCCATTTTTTATCGACTACCCGCCAAACGAACCCCGATTGAAAAATCTTTCGGGTGAATTCTGCCAGATACCGATCTGAGCCTAACTTCCTCAAATGCTGTTTAGTTGCCGTTTTGGGTAGCAGCGCTTCAGGGCAGTGGCTCCGCCCTTACGTTGGCACGCCATTTCGTAGATGGTTGTGTAGTCGGGTAAGGTCATCGCGCTAGTTTAGCGCGTTACTACCGTTTGGCGCGTACTTGTTTCGTTGAACGCGTTAGGTTTAGCCAAGTTGAGCTGCTCAGTGCGCCGGCTATTGATAGAAAAAAATGATAGAGAAAAATTATCACCCATTTCGGGTTCAACGGTTGGTATTGCACAGGGCAGTTGATAGCGTTCGGACTTTTGCTTTTGGATCTCTATTTGTTATGAAACTCACGTCCTGCGCACTGCTGCTGCTTAGTTTGTTACCGATTTCTGGCTGGACCACTAACGTCGACGAAGATCAGCTGGGCGCCTGGTACATGATGTTTGTGAGCAAGGATTTTGAAGACGGTAAGTTTGGTTTCCAAGGCGATTTACAGCACCGCAATTGGGATTACGGAGAGGACCTAGAGCAACTACTGGTTAGGGGTGGCCTGACTTACCGACCCGACAGCCTCCCTGGCAAATACACCTTAGGCGTAGCGCATATCACCTCCGGCGCCTTTGGGCCATCTAGCGCCACGAACAAAGAAATACGTGTCTATCAGGAAGCGTTAATTCCGCACCGCGTTGGTCAAAAGGTCTTTTTAAATCATCGCCTGCGGTTTGAGCAGCGCGATGTGGATGGGCAAGATTTTAGGACCCGACTGCGCTACGCACTTTTCGCCAATATACCGCTCAACAAAGCTGAGTTGACCCAGGGTGCTTGGTATCTGGCCTTGTATAACGAGTTATTTATCAATGGGCAGCAAGATATTGGCGATGGGCGAGAGGTAGACTATTACGATCGCAACCGTACCTACGGTGCGCTGGGCTACAAATTTAGTCCAAGTGGCCAAATTCAGGCGGCTATATGCAGCAACACTCGCGCGCTGTAAACAAAGGGCAGTTTCAGCTGAGTGTGCACCTCAGTTTTTAACGGGCAGTGGGTTCAAGGCGAGGCCGTCGTTATTGCAAATACATGCGCCTGAGCTGAGCTTGTGCCGTTTGGTCAACCCCCAACACAAGTGCTAGATAGTTTATTGCCTGTCAATAGCCTCGAGGTTAGCTCAATTAACGACACACCCTTGTCGGTAAGTAGAGAATTGGCGCGAGCCTCGGGCTGCCCTTGCCCATGCTTTAGCATAATGGCGGCAAAGGCGTTGTTGCTCGCGTGTTCTGCCAAATCGATATCGCCTACCTCGTTCGCCGGCTGCCGAAAGTCGGTAGAAAGTAGGTAGTCTTCAATAATCAGTGAGCGATTAACCCCCAAGACACTGAGGAGTAACGCTGCGGCTATGCCGGTTCGATCTTGTCCCGCCGAACAGTTCACCACCATAGGAACTTCGCCATTGATCAAAGCACCAAAATAGTCGGAAAGCTGAGGTTTGAGTAGCTGCAGAATAGCCGCGTAGGCATCTTCAAAACTCGAATTTTCTGTTGCCGAGGCGCGAGCTGACTCTTGGAACAGACCGAGTATGGAATAACTGCTGTGATGATACCGAATGCCTTCAGATTTAGCCCACAGATTTGGATACAGATCGAGCTCTTCATCCGAGCGTAAATCCATGACTGTCTCGATCTTTAGCGCCTTAAGGTAGGCATAATCGGCGGTTGTCAGGCTGGTCATTGCTCCCGACCGAAACAGCAATCCACGTTTAACGTGCTTACCGTCTTTTGTCGGGTAGCCCCTAGGGTCTCTAAAATTTGAGCAGCCGAGGGCATAGCGTTTGTCTCATCCGATAGTGCACTCGCTGTTGTCGATAGGTAAGCGCTAGCACTAGGTAAACGATGGCTAAAAGACGAGACATAGACATTCCCCATTGTTTGTTGTGGCGCCCACACGATAAATCAGCCGAGCACCACTTAATCGCTTTATTTAGATGTAGTCGTCCACATATTCTTTCTACGGGCTAGCTTACTGATCCCGTTAGGCTAATATAAACGCTGGTTACGCGCCTGACGAGGCCAGCACCCATGCCAAAAACTTGGCCAAACTATTCCAGTCGTGATTTTTTTGATGAGTTGATTACGCCTAAGGGTGGCGCTCGCCTCGCCGCTCGGCGTGCGGTCAATTATTTTGCCGGCCTAGAGACAGATGAGTTGAGTTCACTCAGCCTCGCTGCCGAGCTCGCCATCAAAGAGATGGGCATCTCGTTTACCGTCTACTCCGAAGGCGAAAATATCGACAGAGCTTGGCCTTTCGATATTATTCCGCGAATTATTCCTGCCAACGAATGGGCAGCGGTAAGCCGAGGACTGCTCCAGCGTGTCAGAGCGCTGAATTGTTTTATTGACGACGTGTATAACGAGCAAAAGGTGTTGGCCGATGGCATTGTACCGGCGGATATTGTGCTGGAGTCAACCAATTATAAACCCCAAAGTGCCGGCATGCGTCCGCGTTTTGGAGTGTGGGGCACATATTTGCGGTAGCGATTTGGTTCGCAACCACCGTGGGCAGTATTTTGTTTTAGAGGACAATTTGCGCGTGCCTTCGGGGGTGGCGTACATGGTTGAAAACCGCGAAATCTCCAAGCGCGCGGTACCCGAGTTATTTGAGAACTACAGCATCCTGCCTGTTGATGATTACAGGCTGCGTTTGTACGAGATCTTGCTGCACTATCACCGCGCAAAAATTAAGCGGCCTGTCATCGCTGTATTGACACCGGGTATTTATAATTCAGCGCCTATTTTGAACACGCATTTTTAGCTCAGGGCATGGGTGCCGGAGCTGGTGGAAGGCGCCGACTTGTACGTAGACGATGATGACTGTGTTTATATGCGCACCGTGGATGGCCCTTCACGGGTAGACGTAATTTATCGGCGCATCGACGAAGATTTTATGGACCCTGAGGCATTTAGAGCCGATTCAGTATTGGGTGTCCCGGGCTTATGCGCGCCTGGCGTAGCGGAAAGGTGGCAATTGCTAACGCACCGGGTGCTGGGGTTGCCGACGACAAGGTTATTTACGCGTTTGTGCCCGACCTCATTCGTTATTACCTCAAAGAAACGCCACTGGTGAATAACGTGCCCACTTACCTGTGTATGCGCGAGCCTGATAGAGAATTTGTACTCAAACCGCACAAGCTTGTTGTGAAGCCGGCTAATGAATCGGGTGGTTACGGCATGATGGTAGGTCCGCACAGCGACGCGTCCGAGCACAAGAAATTTGCCCAATTGATTGAGAAAAATCCGCGCAATTACATTGCCCAGCCAACTTTGTCGCTATCAACCGCTCCCACCTTTATTGATGGCTCGGTTCAGCCCAGGCATCTCGATTTAAGGCCTTTTATATTGCAAAGCGAGAACACTTGGGTCACACCGGGTGGTCTGACGCGGGTAGCACTTAAACAAGGTTCACTTGTGGTGAACTCTTCTCAGGGCGGTGGCAGTAAAGACACGTGGATTGTTGAGGATCGCCGCTAATGCTGTCGCGCGTAGCCGAACGGGTTTACTGGATGTCGCGCTACCTCGAGCGTGCCCAAGATACGGCGCGCTTGACGCGGACCTACAGCCACCTGATTATGGATTTACCCAAGGGAGCAGAGCCTCCTTGGCACATCATGGTGGATATTTTAGATGCTCAGGTAGCCTTTGCGGCCAAGTATCGTCAGGGCAGTGAAAAAAACGTCCTTAAATTTCTCATTGCCGATCAGACAAATCCAGCAAGCATTCCGTTTTCGATACGGGCGGCACGTGAAAATGTGCGCACCACGCGCGACGTACTGCCCGATGAAGCCTGGGAGTTGGTTAATGAGCTCTATCTCTACGTTAAAGACAACGCAGAAGGATCGGCGGGTCGGCGTTTACGCTATGACTTTTTGTCGGAGGTTATTTCGCGCTGTCAGATGATTAATGGGCTACTCATGGATTCCTTATCGCGCGACCACGCCTATGGTTTTGTGAAGCTGGGTCGGCTTGTTGAGTGTGCTGAGATGACCACGCGCATTATCGACGTGGGCGCAGGAAACATCATGATGCGTTCCGAGCAATCGGCGGCGATAGATCCGCTTTTGTGGGGGAGCTCTGCTTAAAGGCTCTCAGCGGCTACGGCTTACCGACGAGCCATGGGGCCCATTGTGGAGAAAGAAGCGGCCATTGATTTCATCTTTAAAGACACGGCATTTCCGCGCTCGGTAAAATATTGTCTCAGGGGCATTATCGAGGAATTACCTTGGCTAAAAAATCACGGGCCCGCAATAAAGGTTGCAGAAAGGCTCCGTCGCGAGTTAGGCCGACTCGACCCCGAGGCCATGACGCCTCAACAGGTCCATGAATACATTGATGATTTCCAACATCAGCTCAGCCGCCTACACACGGCTATTCAGACCACATGGTTTAGTTAGGGGCTTTTATGGAGCGTTTTATTTGTTCGTGTGGCGCCCCACTGACCTTTGAAAGTAGTCACTGTGCTCTATGTGAGTGCGATGTGGGTTTTAATCCCGAGCAGCTTGCTGTGCCTCTGAATCAGCAAGGGGAGTGGGCCTACTGTGATAACCACGCCTTTGGTGTGTGTAACTGGCTCAGACCTTTGGCTAGCTCCAACACCTCTGCTCCGAGGTGTCAGTTTAACCGCGTCATCCCTAATCTCACCCTGCCACAAAATCTTATGCGCTGGACAGCCCTGGAGCGCGCTAAGAAACGATTGTTGTATACCTTACTGTGCCTAGAATTGCCCTTACAAAATGGATGGCACAACTCGACACAGGGACTGCTGTTTGATTTTCTGGATGATGAGCGCAGCCAACCCGACGCGTATCCCGGCAGTTTTGTAACGTCAGGCTACGCGAACGGCGTGATTACTCTAAATGTGCTGGAGGCCGACGATGTGGAGCGTACAGCGGCACAGGTAGAACTCAGGAGAGCGTTATCGCACGTTACTCGGCCATTTTCGGCACGAGTCGGGGCATTACTTCTGGTCGCTTTGGATAAAACCAGTCATGTATACGGTGATTTTTCGCGACTGTTTGGCGACGAGACAATCGATTATGGCGAGGCTATGCGGGTTTACTATGAGCAAGGGCCGCCCGCTAACTGGCGCTCAACATTTATCAGTGCTTATGCTAGCTCACACCCTCTCGAAGATTGGGCCGAGTCTTGGAGCCACTACTTACTGATTGAAGACGGGCTCGACACGGCTTTTAGTCAGGGCTTGCTAGACACAAACCCTAAAGATTGGAGCACCGATAAACGGCTGGATGTCTGGACCACCGATCAGTCTCGGACTAAACGAGATGAGCAAGAGCAGGGCAGGGCGACGTCTATCCATTCTTTATTACGCCGCCGGTTAGAGAAAAGCTCACGTAGCGGCTGTTATTGATTATCTCAAGACAGCTCACTGAGCCTCGGCAAGTTTTCGAAGGCCGAGCGAATACTCTGATCCCAAGATTGTCTAATATCTAATAAATACGCGTGGTTTTCTTCTAACTTGTAGTACTGTTCAAACGCGGTAAGACTGTTATCGCGATAGAAAAGACATTCCAGCGGCGGGCCTACGGTAGCATTTGAGCGCATGGTTGAATCGAGCGACAACAAAGCGCATCGCATCGCGTCCTCAGGGGTAGTAGCAGGTTGAATAATACGATCCAAGATGGGTTTGCCGTATTTAGTCTCACCAATCTGCAAATAAGGATGCTCCTCTGAGGCGGTAATGTAATTACCCTCGGGATAGATGAGGTAAAGCTCACTGGGCTGTCCTTTTATTTCGCCGCCCAGAATAAAACGAGACGCTGCGTCAGCTCTGTGCATCTGGCCCCCTTCACGCCGATGCTTGCTTTGCTCCGCTACCGACAGTTGGCCGATGTAGGCGGCAATATCCGACACATACTTGGCGTCTGAAATATTGAAGTCCGCACTCTCATCGAGGTCGCGTTTTATTTGCGAAACTAAAAGGTTACCGGCGCTTAGAGCACCAAGGACCGATCGCCATTAATGCATAGCCGGTGCATCTTGCTATAAGTACTGACGCGGTAGCCCCCCGCAACTCGAGCAAAAGATGCTCAATTTTGATTTGTCATAGAGAGACTTCTTATGGGTGAGGTTAATATCCAGAAAAAGGCGCAACGAATGTGCAACCAATCCAAGTAGCGTTTTCTAATCCTGTTCAAAAAAGCCGCGCTCTGAATTTAGGCGCGTTTTATTTGGCAGTTCCCAATGGCATTAATCTGGCCTTGGCACGAGACTTTGGCCGCTCGTTACTTTTGCCCAATAACCCGTTTCGCAATGTGCCAAGTTATGGCGAACTGGAGGGTTTTATTGCGCTAGAGAACAATCAGCAAACCAAGCTTGCGTTGCGTCGTGAACGTTGGGACGCATATTATCCGCCTGAAATTGCTTACCTGGGCCACCAGCTCGATGAAATCGGTATTGCCATCATGCGTGAGGTGCTTAGTTGGGCGGGTATTTCGGAATCACTCTGGGAGCAAGCTTCGGGTGGTTATACGGCAGGTGGGGGCACCGCGTTCCTTAACTTTGTGCATTACGATACCCGTTCGGCCGTCTTAGGGCTGCGCCCACATACCGACTACGGCTTTGTGACCATACTCGATGCCACTGCCCCCGGGTTACAAATAGCAATCGACGGAGAATTTGTTGATGTACCGGTGCTGGCCAATCACTTCGTTATAAATTTTGGTGAGGCGCTACGGTTTATTACAGCTCATGCTCGCTACCAAGTGAGTGCCGTAACGCATCGTGTTGTCAGCCAGAACGCCGCTGATCCCATTCGTCATGGGATGGTTTACTTTGCCAATCCAGACCTTGATGGTGCGCTATGGCAGTTTACTCCAGATGGTGACGTTGCAGGTCAGTCCTCGGTGAGTCACCTATTTACGCAATTAGAGCGGCAGCTTACAGAGTAACCTATCTTTCTATTGTTGAACGAAATACGCCAAATAACGTAGCGCCAGGTGATCAGAAAATAACGCCCTTTGCCATACTCCGAAAAGAGGTCACGCAATTCCCTCGCCTGACGCTATGGTGGTGCGGACGAGTAATCTGATAAACGCATAAAAGGAATTTGGTCATGGCCAATAAGCTACCCCCACGCGTTGTCCGCTATGGCGGCGCCATGTTTGGCGACAACGAAAAGCAGCGCGTTAACGACGTACTTAACGACCCAATGGGTCTAGTGCCTGGCGCGCGTATTGTCGAGTTTGAGCGCTGTGTGGCCGACTTTATGGGTAAGCGTCACGGGGTGATGGTTAACTCAGGATCATCGGCACTCATGATCGCTATGCGGTTGTTAAATCTGCCGCAGGGATCAGAGGTGATTACGCCTGCTCTGACTTTCTCAACCGATGTGGCCAGTATTTATCATGCAGGTTACCGACCGGTTTTTGTCGACGTAGGCCTTAGCGATTACCAAATCCTGCATGAGCGCGTTGAAGATGTCATCACGCCCAATACCCGCGCCATGCTGGTACCCGATTTAGTGGGCGGCATTGGCGATTGGGACGCGCTGCGAGCGCTTGCCGACAAACACAACCTGCTATTGGTTCATGACTCTGCCGACACGTTAGGCGGTACCCTTCGGGGTCAAAAGACGGCTTGTCGGGCCGATATCTCCATTACCAGCTTTTCGGTCTTTCACATTATTACCGCCTTGGGTAACGGTGGCATGGTGTTCTTTGATGACGACAAATACCTGGACGCGGCGTTGTCACTCAGAGCTTGGGGGCGCTCAAGCGAAAAATACATGTTTGGTACCAAGGTAGCCGAGAGCGACGGGCGCTTTTTGGAGAAATTAGATGGGCTCGACTACGACTCGCTGTTTATCTTTGAAGATCTCGCTTATGGTTTTATCCCCAATGAAGCCGGCGCCGCCTTTGGTTTGGGTCAGATGGATCGCATTGACGAGCTTTGGCAGTTGCGCAATACGCGCTTTGAGCAGTACTACGCGTTCTTTGAGCAGTATGCCGACAAGTTCATTGTGCCCACTACGCTCCCCGAAACTGAAACCACTTGGATTTGCTATCCCTTGCAAATACGCCCCGAGACCGGCTGGTCGCGCAAGGCATTGCAAGTACATCTCGAGGACAATGGCGTATTCTCGCGGGTGATTTTCTCGGGCAACATCACTCGTCACCCTATGCTGCAAGGCCGCGATTTCCGCGTTCATCCAGCCGGTTTATCCAACGCCGACCAAATTATGGAATTTGGCATCATGCTGCCCTGCCATCCCACTATGACCGATGAGGACTGTCGGTATGTGCAGCAGCTTATAACGGAATTTGTTGAGGCCAACGGTCAACCCGGCTGACACAATAGCCACTTGCCGCCCGTGATGGAAACGCTTTTGCTGTTGTAAGTTGAATCTACTCCGTTCTCACGGACTTTAAGCTGCTCTTAAGATTGGCTTGTTAACTTTTGCCCCAAATAAAAGTACGTTGGGGGAAATCGGTGCGTCGAGACGTATCTAGTGGGTTTGTGGGTCGCCTATACCGGCCGTTTTTCATCTTTATTGGCATCGCGTTGCTAACGCTGCAAGGCTCGCGTCTGTTTCTCATCGCTTCCTATTGGGAGCGCGTTCAGGCCACCGATGGCCTGTGGGTGATTTTGTTGCAGGGTCTCCGGTTTGATCTCATTATGATCAATGCCTTAATTTTCCTGCCCATCGTCCTTCACCCATTTTTGTGTCACCGTAAGTTGTGGCAAATCGGCTTACAGGTGTTCCTTCTGGTGGGTTACGGATTTCTGGTGCTCATGGAGGTTGCTACCCCTACCTTTATTGGCGAGTTCGACCTCCGTCCAAATATTCTTTTTGTTGAGTACTTGAAATACCCCCGCGAGATACTCTCCATGCTCTGGAAAGGTTATGCCTTGTCACTGGTTGCGGGTACCTTGGTCTTGGCAGTGGCGGTATTGATGTTGGCTAGACTGCTCGGCAAACAGCAGCAATCGGCTCCTCGCCCCTCTTTACTCGCGGCAATGGCGCTTGTGATAGTAACGTCGCTTATGTGTACAGTTGCCATACGCTCTAGCTTTGGCCACCGGCCCGCAAATCCTGCGGCGGTCGCCTTTTCAAACGACCTCTTGGTCAACGACTTAATTCTTAGCTCGGCCTATAGCGTGGCCTATGCCACCTACAGCGTGCTTCGCCACGAACAGGGCATAAAAACCTATGGCTCCATGTCAATGGCGCAGGCGCTTGAGGAAGTTAGGGCCGCCATGGAAATACCAAAGGATCTTTTTTTGCCGGGCGGGCCTCCTACCTTTCACAAGCCAGTCGAAGCGCATCCCGTTGCTGATCGACCTAATCTGGTAATTATTTTAGAGGAGAGTCTCGGCGCTGAGTTTATTGGGGCGCTAGGTGGTTTGAACTTAACCAAAAATCTGGATGCCTTATTCCGCGAGGGTATGTGGTTTACTAACCTATATGCTACCGGGACGCGATCGGTCCGCGGAATCGAGGCGGTTATGACAGGGTTTACGCCCACACCTGCTCGCAGTGTAGTCAAGCTTCCTAAGTCACAAAAATCATTTTTTACACTAGCAGACGTATTGCGTAGGAATGGTTATGACACCAGTTTTATTTATGGTGGCGAGGCACATTTTGACAATATGCGGCAGTTTTTGGTGGGCAATGGCACCGAATCTGTTATCGAAGAAAAAGACTTTGAAAACCCAACGTTCAAAAGCTCATGGGGCGTGAGCGACGAAGATTTACTCCTGCGTGCCCATCAAGAATTTGAGGACAAAAGGTGAACAGCCCTTTTCTCTTTGGTATTTACTTCTTCCAATCACTCGCCCTTTGAGTTCCCCGACAAAAAAATTGAGCTCTATCAGCAACCCAAGGCGCACGTGAACAACGCGGTTAAGTACGCCGACTATGCGCTAGGAGAATTTTTCAAGCTTGCCAAAACGTCAAACTATTGGGAAAACACCTTGTTCCTAGTGGTTGCCGATCACAACTCGCGAGTGTGGGGCGACGATTTGGTGCCAATTGATCGGTTTCATGTGCCCGCGGTGGTCTTGGGAGGGCCCATCAAGCCAATACAGATTGATCATCTGGCCAGTCAGATAGACTTAATTCCCACGCTCTTGAGCCTTATGAATATCGACACGCCAACGCCAGCAATTGGCATCGACTTAATGCGCTCAGATATTAACGACATCCCTGGGCGAGCCATCATGCAGTACCACAAGACACAGGCGTACATGCAAGATGACAAGGTCGTCATTATGAAACTGGACGAGGCACCAAAGTTGTATCGCCGCACGGCATCGGATTGATTGAGTCATCCGAGTCAGACGAGGGCTTGATGAACCGCGCCTTGGGTATTGCTACCTGGACAACACATGCCTATCACGATCGGCTTTATGGCATGCCGTAGACAGTAGAAGGATGATGCTGCGGACTTGTTTTGGCAGAGCGTAAGCTAGCCTGGCCAGATTCATTGCAACCGCAAAGCCACAACCAGACGTAGCCCATAGCGCTACTCAATTTGCAACCAAAAACGGTGTCATGATGGCGAAAAACGGTGTCATGATGGCGAACCCAGCTAGGAGCCGTGAAGGGATCAAATTTCTTGTTCAAATTGGCCAGCGTAAAGTCTCGGTTTTTAGCGCCGATGTAAGCTTAGACGGTGATTGGGTGCAAGAACTCCATGAAATCCCGTGAGATTGACCCTTGGCTTAGGCACCAGGGCAGCTAAACGTGCAATGAAATCCACTGGTTCGAAGGCTACTTGCTTGGTGCCACCTCGGTAGGGCGTATTCAGGGTATAGAGCACCTGGCCCGTGGAACTCAGTGAAAGGCTGGGAACTGCAACCCCTGCTCGCACTTGGCCAACTAGAAGCGAATGGGCTTCCCCGCCGCCGCATCGGGCAACACGCGTCCCTGATCGACTGTTACCGTGCCGCTCACCAAGACATAGTCAATGCCCGTCGTCGGCAAGGTTCCCTGCTCATAGGTTGCATTGTCGGTTACCGTGTCGGCATCGAAGATAACAATATCGGCAATCATGCTTTTCTGCAGCCGGCCGCGCTCATGCATGGCTTTGAGCCCGGTATCGCCCAGATATTTCGCTGGCCGATAGCTCATGGCCGCTAATACGTGCATCAAGGGAATACCCTCTTCTCGTGCAATGCGTAGGGTGCGACCGCGTGCTCCCGCACCCCGCGGGTGCATATTGGGCAGCGCTTCGTAGGGGGTATCCCAGCCGTAGCTATCGGGAATGGGCATGCCGTCTGACCCCATGGTAATGCCTTCCATGCGCAGCCAATCGGGGACCTGCTGTGCCGGCATTTTGTAGAGAACGATGCCTCGACCGGGATCGGTCTCCATCATCTCGTGATAACTGTCCTCGGTGTAGAAAGTCTGATTTATCGGGTCGAAAAGCGTCTCTTCATAGCGATTCCCTAACTGCTCAACCCAAATCTCCGGCTGCAAAAATACGGCATTGAGGCTCGTTGAGCCCGCGGCATAGGGATAAATTTCACCCCAGACATTTTTACCGTTAGCGCGCATCCCCAAGATCAGTTCCTGCACCAACTCCCAACCGGGTTGTTGAAGTGCATAACCATCAGAGGCGCATCGAGTGCAGCGGCGTTGGCCATCACCTCCTGAATGCCATTGGGCACCGTGGTGTCTGTACCGGGAGTATGTCGAGTATGAACACCGCTTACGCGCCCCCAGCGACTGGCGACCTTCTGCGCCTCATAAAGCTCCGTTGCAGAAACCCCTGGCATATAACCTACCGTCGAGCCAAAGGCGACGGCGCCAGCGGCTAAGCCGACATCGATCTCTTTGAGAATCGCCTCCAATTCCTCGGCATTGGGTACACCCAAGGCCCAGCCATTACCCGCCGTACGGCTTAGCGCACCCTCACTGACATCGATTGCGCGAAACTTATCAAGCACCAGAGAGCGCGCCAATTCGTGACTCGACGCCGTGCCAAAGTTGAGTTGCGTTTTACCCTCGCGCTTGGCGTACCACTCGTTAACAGCGCTGCCGAGGGTGCCATATTCAAGATCCATAGCGGTGGTCAAACCGTCTCGCAGAGCCAGCTTGTAGGCGGCGGGACTATTGCCATGTAAATGCGTATCAATGAATCCGGGCGCTACGACTTTGCCGCTTGCATCAATAACCTTGGCACCCATTAAGGGCTCAGCCGAGAGCGCAGCAATACGGTCACCCGAGATACCCACGTTCAATACGGCATCCAAGCCCGTTTCAGGGTCCATGACGCGACCATTCTGAATGACCAGATCGTAGTCAGCTCCCGAAACCGGTAATACCCAGCCGACACTGATTACCGCCGCCATACCTGCGGTCTTAATCCATTGACAGAACATTCCTATCTCCTCTAATTGGGTAGCTCTTTAACTAAAAACAGGCGCGCCTGCTAACGCTGTTTTACTGTAAGTGCCAGCAGGGCATAAAAGTCGTAGAGCGTTCGTGCCACCTCCGCAAGCGCTCGCTCGCGCTGTGCGGGTGGTGTCGTGCTGCTCTTGGTAAAAACAACAAGAGCGAACTGGTCACCATTGGGTAATCCAATGTAACCCACCTCATTGACCACACCGCCGATAGTGCCGGTCTTGTGATAAATAGAGGCGCTCTGCGGCAACAACAATCCGAGTCGGTCAGGCTTAGTCACTGTGCGCGACATGGCGCCTAGTAGAAAATCTGTGCTTGAGGCACTCAATGCCTCGCCATTACGCAGGTGCATGAGCAGTGACAGCATGGCGCGAGGAGACGACTGGTCTCTAGGATCGGCCTCAACGTTCCACACAGTCGCTAGGAATGATAACCCGCCCTTCTAATGCACCTGACGGACGCTTAACACCCATATACGCGGCCAGTGTTGTCGCCACATCAACGGTGAGGACGGTTCGCTCTATGACGCAAGATTTTAATTTGTGACCCGCGAAAATTAACGGTACATCAGTATCATAAGGCCAGGGCGAGCCATGACTCGAGGCTACAACCAAGCCATCAAAGTCGTTGATGAAATGGTTCGGCTGGAATACCACAAATATGTCACCAGAGCGCTTCGAGTGGAAGTTCCTCAATACCGATTGGTAGAGTGGTGTCGCGGGCACCTGCCCCGTATTGAGTACATGACTCGAGACAGCTAAGGCAACCCCAGAAAAGGCCGATAGCTCCGCAACTACTGCCGACGCTAGTTCGGCTTGATTTACCGCCGGGTCATTTTTCACTGCATCAGCGAAATAAATATAGGGGTGGGCGTAAGTCTCGATCAAAGGACCATTAATCCCAAACGCTTGCTTGACACGCGCTATAGCACTCGAGCTATCCCAACTATGTGGATCTACGTAACCAGCAGGTATCTTTAGTGAGTTCAGGTAGCCAGGTGAGTCAGGAGCGCCGTGATCAGCGGAAAGCACAACCAAAGTTTTATCAAGGCCAATTTTATCGTCGATCACAGAAAATAACTCGGCAAGCCGGCGATCCAGTTGAAGCAAATTGTCCTCTGCCTCCAGACTAGACGGACCAAAGACATGGCCAACATAATCGGTAGAAGAAAAACTCACACTTAAATAATCGGTAACGGCATCATGTCCAAGCGACTCTCCAGCAATAGCAGCCTTAGCAAAATCGAGAACTAGCTGGTCACCCGCAGGACTTAGTGTTAGCCAGGTGCTGAAATAAGGGTGGGTGCCATCTCCGTAGTCATGTGGAAAAACCCTGCCAAAACCACCTACGTCCGTCTCCCAGTCGCGATCATCAGATTCGCCAAAGCGATATTCTTCGATCTTGCCAAGCAAATTCCATTGGGAATTCGCGTAAACATCGGCGCGGCGGGCTGCATTAAAAGACTCAACCCACGCAGGGTACTGCGTCTTATAATAAGTGCTGGTAACGAATTCGGATTTGGCCTTAGAAAACCAGTATGCCGTACCAGAATGGCCCGCCATTGAGATAGCACCGCGGTCTTTGACCGAAACAGCCACTGACTTGCTTTGGCCAGCGGTCGCAGCACGCAACTCATCAGAGAAAGTGGATACTTCTATGGCATTTGGGGAGCGACCATCACTCCTGAGCCGCGCGTTGCGTTGGATCTATCTCGGCGGCTTGATTAATGCCGCCATCCGCGGTGAGAAGTGGATACCGTGCATCCTCAACGTTATAGATAATGGAGCCCGCTTCCCGGTCGAACCACAAATTCCCCACCATGCCATGCGTAGCGGGATGGGCGCCGGTAGCGAGAGTGGTATGGCCCACAATAGTCTCGGTGTTGGCATGTGCATGACGAGCGCTTGTAAATCTGATGCCTTGCTCGAACAGATACCTAAACCCACCCTCGCCAAAACGAGCGTAATAACGCGTGGGCAGGTCAGCACGTAGCTGATCCACCGTAATTTGCAGCACAAGTCGTGGGGGTTCAGTGGTCTGAGCCATTGAAACGTTAAAAAATAATGCCGGAATCCATGACAGGATCCCGGCAGTGAGTACGGGCGAGCGCAAACTATTAGCTCACTCCAATGGGATTAATTAGTCCCTACGTTGCTTTGCAGCTTGTCAAGCACTTGGTTGAGATTAAAACTGCCTGGCTTCTGCCGAGGAGGAAACTTTTCATAAGTCGCTAAATGCTCAGCGACATAACTTACCGCGGGTAAAATTAAGTATGCGCGATCGAATCTCCACATTGCATAACCGGCAGCTTCATGATCAGCCCGCTCGTAGGGGTCGCCACGGAGGTCGAAGAGCTTGGGTAAGCGCAGCGTAACGAAGGGCTCCTGCCACACGTCAAAACCGTGGCCACGTTGCTCCATAAACACCATTTTCCAACGATCGTAACGCAGGTTCGCCAGCTGACCGTCATCGGTCCAGTAGAAAAACTCCTTCCGTGGCGCCTCGTCGACCTCGCCTTTGAAGTAAGGCATCAGGTTATAGCCATCGAGGTGGACTTTGTAGTCGCGACCGATTGCTGAGTGGCCGGCCATAAGTTTCTCTTTGATGTCAGGCTCGCCCGCTGCTGCCAGCACTGTAGGCAGAATATCTTCATGAGAAAATACGTCGTTGTAGACCGTGCCGGGCTCAATGACACCAGGCCACCTAATCAAAGTGGGCACACGGTATCCACCTTCCCAGTTGGAATTTTTCTCATTACGGAAAGGGGTCATGCCTCCGTCGGGCCAGGTGAAAACTTCCGCACCGTTATCGGAGGAGTACATAACAATTGTGTTGTCTTCAAGGCCTAACTCCTCGAGCTTATCGAGTATCTGACCTACATGACCATCGTGCTCTACCATTCCGTCGGCATAAACACCTAGCCCCGTAACGCCTTCTGACTCAGGCTTCAAATGCGTGTTGACGTGCATCCGAGTAGAGTTCCACCACAGGAAAAAGGGCTTCTTGGCTGCAGCTGCACGCTCCATAAAGTCAATGGCACCGGCGGTGACTTCATCATCAACCGTCTCCATTCGCTTTTTAGTTAGAGGGCCCGTGTCCTGAATTGTGCCGTCGGCGCTAGACTTAATCACGCCACGAGGACCAAACCGCTCACGGAACGCCGCGTTCTGTGGATAATCAGGACTCTCAGGCTCTTCCTCGGCGTTTAAGTGGTAAAGATTGCCGAAAAATTCGTCAAAGCCATGGTTGGTAGGCAAATGCTCATCTAGATCGCCCAGATGGTTTTTACCGTACTGCGCGGTCATGTAACCATGATTCTTAAGTAGACCGGCAATAGTCGGGTCCTTCTCAGACAGGCCTTCCTTTGCACCCGGCAGCCCCACTTTCAACAATCCGGTTCTGAATGGGCTTTGTCCGGTAACAAATGCTGCTCGTCCGGCGGTACAGCTTTGTTGGCCATACCAATCGGTAAACAATGCACCTTCTTTCGCGATGCGATCGATGTTGGGCGTCTGATACCCCATCATGCCTCGGTGATATGCACTGGTATTAGACCAGCCAATATCGTCACCCCAAACGACCAGAATATTAGGCTTGTCTTGCGCATGGCTATGGACTGTGACAAGCAGTAGCGCGGAGATCATGAGTCGTGTCGTGACACGCGTTGTAAATACTTTTTTAAGACGATGAAACACGTTATTTACCTCGGTTTTTTGGGGGGTCGTCTAATCATGCGGACTTTCGCAGGCGAGCGCGCGGTGAATCGAATTTCAGTATACACGCGGAGAGTAAATTAGCTACTCGCCCCACAGCCGCCCGCTTGACAATTTCGATAGCTGGCCGGGATGCTCACACGCCGTTCTGATATAGACACGATCCGTGGAACGCTATTATGCAATTGGATGCATCTGTGCCTGTAATGGTGCCATGCCGCACTTTGCTTGCCATGGTGTGCTAATGTCGGTGACTCATTCAAATCACATCTTAGGGACTCGACATGGCCCTCCATGCACGATGGCTGTTACTGGTTGCGTTCAGTGTGTTCAAGCTCACCGCGGTCGCCGGGGAGCCGCACGTCACGGCGGTCAACCACGATAGAAGCTCTCCGCATCACACTCTGGGCGTTTTTGTGGGTGATACCACCGAGGGACAGCGAGCTAACGGGGTAACTTTAGGGTTGGAGTATGAGTATCGACTGAATGAGCGCTTCGGCATTGGGGCCATTGCTGAGCATGTCTGGGGTGACTTTAACACCAACGTCTACGTGTTACCGGTAGCTGCGCATTATGGACCATGGAAAATCTATGCTGGCGCGGGTGTCGAGGATGGGGAGCACGGGAGTGAACCACTCTTTCGGGTCGGTATTGAGTATGGCTTTCATACGGGTGGTTATGAAATCTCACCGCAAATTGATGTCGACTTCGTGGGCGGCGAGGAGCTTGTTGTTTTTGGTGTAGTTATTGCGCGCCCTTTTTAATCCGCAGTCTGATTAAAACCGCATCTGACTAAATCTGCATTGTATCGATTACACCTCGATATGATGCGGGCTGATAGATCGCCTAAAAGTCGTTATTCACCGCACCAAAACACGCATGGATAACTCAAAAACTGAGTTCGTTGAAGCCGATGGCAAACCCGATTAAGGGGGCTCTCTTTTCCTGCGTTTTCAGGCGCCGACATTTTATGCGCAGCGCTGGTTAAACACGTTGTGAGTCTCACTATTGTGATCACTTACGCGTCTTAACCGCGACGGAGCCGTGTTGCTCTCAGTGGCGTAGGGGCGATGGATTATTATCGGCGATAGTTTGGATCGTGTTGTTCCATAATCTCGCTCGCAATAGCATGCAGATCCGTTTCAAATCCGGTGTCAGCCTGATAGGAGGAAAGGTCTACCTCATAAAGACCGTTCAGCCACATCAGGGTTCCTGTGGTGACAATGATCTTTCCTTGGTGCCCTTTCTCGTCTGTGAATAGCGAATCTTCGAAAGGGCCTTTCGCTAGCACATCATCCAACAGCGTGCCGCTCTGGTACATCTGCGCTAGGACTTTTGAAGACTTTCCAGTCGGGATTGAGAAGATATGCGTTGACGGAAACTCTAGGCGAAGTTGATCGATAAGCGTTTGGTTCATCATGTCATTAACAAAGTAGCTATAGAGTGCGTCGATGTCAGTAAATCCGGCATCTTGAGCACGTTGCGCCCAGTCAGCAGGAAAGTCGATCTGCGGGATGGAAATGAGAATATCGACATCTGGATTTTTCTCGAGTGCGTAGGCAATCCACTCGCGGTAACCGTCAGTGGGATTCTCTGATTCGGCGATATTACTACCCGTCATCCCGAACACGTCGACCCCACCCTCGTCCAGAGCGGCCTGTATCTGTTGTTTATTTTCTTGGTTCGCTGCGCTCGGGTTGCTCCAAAGATACTTTGGGACTCCCCTATCGCCGCCGGCAAATACGCCAGTGTCTGAGTGATCGCTAAATCCAGCGTCGCTGGCAAATGAGCCAATTCGTTCTGCGTAGGGTTTGAAGAAGCTGTTGCCTGTAAGCACCATCTTCTGACCCGCAGCATCGGCGACAGTCACGACTATCCCGAGGGACGATGAAGCACTGCCATCAGAGGCTGACACCGTTACGCCATAATCATTGTCCCCATTACTGTCGGTGGGTGCTTCGTAATCCGGCGCTTTCACAAAGGTAAGTTCACCCGACGTAGCATCTATCGAAAATGCTGCGGCGTCTTCGCCCGATAGGCTATAGCTAATAGCATCGCCTTCTGCATCACTCGCTTGAATGGTTGCTACATCCGTAGTGTTTTCGTCAACTGAGTATTCCATCACGCCGGTTAACTGTGGTGCTGTATTAACCGTGGCTGTCGGTCCCGACGTGTCACTGCCGCCGCCACCACAGGCAGAAACGCAGATGACCAAGAATCCGATTGAGAGAGAGTAGAAGTGTTTGCTGGCCATAACGGCGCCCCTTCCAATTGTCACGGGTGTTATACGCATAAAGTTGATGGGATCCGTTTACGATGAGCCTCCAACGAGGCAGCTTCAATGATCGCTTAGCGAGTACGCTATAGCTTCAACAATTGCTTCCCGAAGTTATCACCCGTATAGAGTCGTTGTAGCGTGCTCGGGATGTTCTCAAACCCCTCTTGTATATCGACTTCATAAACGATTTCGCCCGTGCTCACCGAATCTGAAATCGCTTCAACCGCTTCCTTAGCGCGCGGTAAGTAAGCGAGAATGATGAAGCCTTGCATCCGGCCGCGGTTAGTCACCAGATTCATGAGATTGTTAGGCCCGGGAGAGGGTTCGATATTGTTGTAGTTAGCTATGCCACCGCACATGACGACTCGCGCGTACAAGTTAAGGTGGTTCAGCGCGGCCTCAAGTATTGGGCCGGCCACGTTGTCGAAGAAAATATCCCATTTGTTTGGGCACAGCTCGCCGATGCGGCGGGCGACATCCTCGGTCTTGTAATCGATGGCGCCGTCAAATCCCGCGACATTCGTTAGCCACGCACACTTTTTTGAACCGCCAGCAATCCCCACGGTGTGACATCCTTTGAGCTTGGCAATTTGACCTACGACACTCCCGGTAGCTCCAGCAGCGCCCGAAACCAGTACGGTCTCACCCACGACAGGTTGACCGTGTTCAAGGAGTCCAAAGTAGGCCGTTAGGCCTGTTATCCCTAATACCGACAGCATCATCTCGGGTGATACTCCCGGGGGCACTTTGACGACGCCGGTGGGCCCCTGACCGGGCGTTGCAACAGCAAAATCCTGCCAACAGCCGGTGGTCTGAACAAGCTCGCCCACCTTAAAATCTGGATGTCGTGACTCCACTACTTCCCCAACTGACCCGGCCCGCATGACTTCACCGATAGCCACGGGCGGCAAATACCCAGGGCGGTCAACCATCCAATTTCGTTGCGTTGGGTCGAAGGAGAGATACTGATTGCGTACCAAGATCTGGTCATCGTTCAGCTTTGGAATGGGAGTCTCACGTAGCTCGAAGTTTGCGGGTCCAATCATTCCATGGGGGCGGGCTTTCAAAACCCATTGGCGGTTTTTAGTCATGAGGAACCTCCGGTCACTCGCTGCCATCATCGCGAATGCCGCGTATGACTCGGTGCGCGTTTTTTATGAATAGCGGTTTAGATGCAAAATCCCCCAGTAACTGCTGAACATCGGGCGGCAAATCTTCCTCGGCAAGTTGTGGTGCTAGGTCAGCACCTGAAACCCCTACAATCAAAACGCCCAAAGTTTTTATTGCTTCGGTGGCTTGTTCATGGGTGAGATGAAGTGTGCGAGCGGCTGCTGCAGAAAGCCGTTCAATTTGCCTGATGAAATTCCGCTTTGACTGTATGAGACAGTCGATGGATACGTTGTGCTCTATGACCTTTTCGAGCCGTGCCTGTAGTGGTACGTACAGCGGGTCGGAAAAAGCGCTCGTGTAAAGCATTTCGCAGAATTTTTTGTCAGTCATGACTGACGAGAGGTTGTTGATAAACGATTCGCTCCAACGGCTCAAACTCTGATCGTAGAGCGCCATGAAGACTTCTTCACGCGTCTTGAAGTATAGGTAAAGCGTTCCCTTTACAACGCCGGCTCTTTCTGCAAGAAGAGCTACAGAGAATCCCTCGTAGCCAACGTCGGCAAATAATGCCGCTGCTGCATCCAGTATTTGCTGGCGCCTGAAAGACTTTTCTTCGAGTGATCTCGCTCTTTTTTTGTTGAGAGTCATACTTTTATTTTCTCGCGGATGGTTTTTTCCGACGCACTACCGTAGGGCGGCATGAAGCCGGCAAGCTTGGTAACTGGGATATTACGAGGCTGTTTGTAAACGCTCTTCGCGTGACTAAATGTTTTGAACCCCTCGACACCGTGATAGGCACCCATGCCGCTTGGTCCCACACCGCCAAAGGGCAAGTCTTTTTGCAGCATATGAAACATCACATCATTGACGCAGACGCCACCCGATATGGTGCCTGTTAAAAACCTGTGTTCCTCTCGTCGGTCTTGTCCGAAATAATAAGCCGCCAAAGGGCGCGGGTGTGCATTGATGTAGGCAATGGTTTCTTCAAAGTGTTGATAAGTCTTAATGGGCAGGAGCGGGCCAAAAATTTCATCCTGCATGCAAAGCGCATCATCGGTTGGATTCAGAATTAACGTTGGCGGTATTTTGCGGCTCGAATCACGCTGAAAATGCTCTTTAGCTGGGTTAATAACAACCGTTTCAAGGCCACGTTCTTTGGCATCATCCAAGTAACTTTTGATACGTTGCAAATGTCGCTCGTTTACCATAGCCGTGTACTGGTCATTGTTGAGCAGGGTGGGATACATGCGCGCAACAACTCGCTCGGCAATTGAAACCGCCAAGTCCAGCTGATGTTCCGGCAGCATCACGTAATCAGGTGCAATACAAACCTGACCGGCGTTGAGTAATTTACCGACCATGATTCGTTCAATCGTTTCCTGTAGGTCGGCTGTGGCTGAGATTACTACCGGCGACTTGCCACCAAGTTCAAGGGTTACGGGTACGAGATTTTGCGCGGCAGCAGTCATGATGTGTCGTGCCACGCTTGTCGCACCGGTAAAAATCAGATGATCAAACGCAAGTGACGAAAAAGCCCGGCCGACATCTGGACCGCCGGTTATCACAGCTATTTCGGTAGTGTCGAAGGCACTTGCCACCATGTCTGCAATGAGTGCAGAAGTTGCTGGGGTAAATTCGGAAGGCTTAATCATTGCGCGGTTACCTGCTGCAAGAACACCTGCAAGCGGCTCAAAAACCATGCCTAACGGGAAGTTCCAGGGCGCGATAATGCCCACAACTCCTTTAGGCTGATAGTAAATAGACGAGCGGCCACCCAATAAACCCAGGGGAACATCGATGGGCGCTTTTCTTTTTTCATCCATTGCTTGAGATGCCGCTTGGCATGCTTCAAATTTTCGAGCGATCCGGTAACGTCAGTCATCAAGTTCACTTGGCGGGGGCGACAGCTAAAGTCGTCGTTCATCGCCGCACTGATCGCTTCGGCGTTTTTTACCAGCAAATCGATGGCGCGGTCTAAGCGGCTGATTCTGATTTCCGCGTTTACCTCACCAGCCTCGAGGTGGCTTCTACGCTGCGCTTCGAGGGTTGCTAACATCTCGTATTCGTCGTTGCTTTGATCGCTATTTACCAGTGGTGCGTTCATGCGTATCCTCAACTCTTAGCTAACTGAAAAGCGTTCATTTAATAGATGAACGATGTTCATTTCAAGTAAATATAACAACGACGTGGAGAACTGAGGGGATAGCTATGCAAGACATTACTGCCTCTATTGAAGCCTGTGCCAATCATTACGGAGAGCAGGCAAACGCCATGCGAGCCTTTTTGCTTGAGGGGCATTCCCGGGCGCAAGCGCTTCCCAACCGTGGACGGTTGAAGTTCGAGTCAAATGGCAAGCTGGCACAGGCTATTCGTGAGTCTTACTCGGCTTATGGTTTTTATATTTTTGAGGATTTGTTGACTGAGCAAGAGCTCGCGGACATTAAAACCGACTTACACACCATGCGCTCGCAATTTCCCACAGGGCCAGAGAGTCACGTGAATTCTGCAGGTGAGCCCGCACTTGGGGCACATTCAAAGGCGATGACTTTGATTTGGTCTAAACCCTTGGGCGATCCGTTAGGTGGTACGGAGCTGGCCAATGGGCGTCATGAGGTTAAGATGATTGAGCCTGAGGCATCTGCTGATGCGCCATCTGCGGCTCCATTTATTCTCTTGGGCTCTTTGCAGTTCTCCGATGCGTGTTTGCGTACCTATGCGCATCCCCAATTGTTGCGGGTAGCCGAGGCCATAAACGGCGCGGACTTTGCACCGTTTAACGAAGCCCTATTTATCAAGGATCCAGGAATAGGAGCAGCAGTGGCCTGGCATCAAGACGGGGTGACCCACTGGGATAGCCCAGAATTTGATGAGGATATCCATGGTTTTAATTTTATGGCGCAAGTGTATGGGAGTACCGCGGTCAACGGCGTATGGGTGCTGCCAGGGACTCACAAGCTTGGCAAGATAGATATAAAGGCATTGGTAGCTGAATCTGGGAGCGAACGCTTAAACGGAGCGGTGCCTATTATCTGCAACCCAGGTGACGTTGTTATTTGTAATCGTCAACTGGTTCATGGCTCATTCCCAAACTGCGGTTTTGAACCACGCGTAACAGTGAACTTTGGTTTCCATAAGCGTGCTTCAGTGCTGGGTGTTAGCGGTGGGGGAATACATAGCGAGTCTCAGGTCTTCGATGATGAAATCATCGCAAGGCGATCGCGTTTATTGGGTTATGCAATCGACGCTCGCCGGCAGCGTTTTCCCACTGAGGCTCCCTACGAGTACAAGCCTTTTGCTATCAGTCAGGGGCGCTTCATTTGGGATGCGGCTGCTCGCGACGACATCGCAGATTACAACCTCGACGATTTAAGCATTTGATCTAGCGCTTTATTACTACCCATCAACCCATATTGCTTGCGACGCATCGCACGAATTTTCAGCGGGAAATAGTTTTCTTTTAAGACTTTTATTCCAGATGACGGCGGTATATAGTCCAAGACGTGGGGGATTTCCTTTTGCCTGCGTGGCCCTTTGCGCCACCTTGCACCGATGAGTGTGCAGGCCAAAAGCTCAAAGAAGCATGGTTGGAAATTCGGCTCGACAACAGACCCAAAAAGGGCATAGTCGAGCGTTACGATAATAATAACGACATGATGGGAGGGCGGATGAAGCGCTTCTACTACATCAGTGACGATCTGGACGATCTCGAACAGATTGAGCACGACCTTGAGGCCGAGTGGGATCCCCCGCCCGCATATCTATGTGCTGAGCAATGACGACGTGGGATCGAAAGCCACGACGTCAACCGTGTTGCCAGCTTCCTCAAAACCGATGTCATCCACGGCGGCGAGATTGGTGCGCTGGTTGGCATTGTGATCGGCGCATTTGTTTTGTTAGGCGCGTATTTCTCCGGCATTACCGATCAAGTGACCTGGGTGCCGTTTATATTTCTGGCCATTGTGGTCTTAGGCTTCTGTACGTGGGAGGGTGGTTTTATTGGCATTCAGGAGCCCAATGTCCACTTTACGCGATTTGAGAAGGCTCTTAATGAGGGGCGCCATGTTTTGTTTGTGGAGACGGGCGCCAAAGATAAGAAGAAATTAAAAAAAGTTCTTAAGCGTTATCCCGCAGTGAAGCGCGCTGGTACGGAAATTACCCATACCGGCCTGCTGATGTTGATATTACGCAGCTGGGAAGCGCTACGCAGTCGAACGCTGATTTTTCAGGGTCGACCAAGCAAACAACAATAAATAATAGCTAGCTGCAACGCACAGCTGGCATTTGGTGTTACCGACGGCTCACACGCCGAGCCTCACCTAAAGGCACGTAGATGTCTGTGGCAGTCGGTAACTAGGGGGGCCATTGCGCCCAATTTTGGTATTTGGGTGCGAGAGTTAAACTATGTTTGTAGCAATTGTATTACTCGTCTTGGTGCTGGGGACCGTTGTTTTTCACGTCCTTAGCCCGTGGTATTTCACGCCAATAGCGTCTAACTGGTCCTCAATGGACAATACCGTCACGCTAACCTTTGCGGTGACGGGGCTGGCCTTTGTGCTGGTGAATGTTTTCATTGCCTATTGCGTAATCAAGTTTCGCAATAAGCCGGGTCGCAAGGCGGAGTATGAGCCTGAAAGTGTCAAATTGGAGGGCTGGCTCACTGTTCTCACCACCGTAGGTATTGCGGCAATGCTGGCACCCGGGCTGCTTATTTGGAAAGATGTCGTTACACCACCCGATGATGCTATGGAGCTTGAAGTATTGGCTCGCCAGTGGAACTGGTCCTATCGATTGCCCGGTGAAGACGGAAAACTGGGTGCGGTAGCTGTGAGCCATACCAGTGCAGACAACCCCTTGGGTATTGATCCTAGCGATCCATTCGGTCAAGACGACGTTATCGTTTATGACCCGGTGCTCCACCTCAAGGTCGATCAGCCTGTGACATTTTTGTTGCGCTCTACCGACGTATTGCACAATTTCACGGTCCCCCAGTTCCGCGTAAAGATGGATTTCGTGCCCGGTCAGGTTTCTTACATTTGGGCGGAGCCTCAGGAAGAAGGCAGCTATGATTTACTCTGCGAGGAGCTCTGCGGTGTGGGCCATTACGCCATGCGGGGGCGGGTGATTGTCGATAGCGACGAAACCTATGCCGCGTGGCTAGCTGACCAGCCTACCTTTGCCGAGACACAGGCGCACCTAAATACCGATCTCGCCGCAGGAGCGGCGGCCTATGCTGTCTGTAGCTCTTGTCATGGTGCAAATGCTGAAGGCAATAAAGCGCTGCATGCTCCACGTCTTGCGGGTATGGATAGTGAATATATGAAGCGTCAGCTGCGCCATTTTAAACGCGGCGTGCGCGGCGCTCATGAAGACGATACCTGGGGACGCACCATGGCGCCAATGGCCATGATGTTGGCCGACGCTGCTGCCATTAATAACGTTGTTACATACATTGGAACCCTGTCGGGTCAAGCGGGCTTTGATGAGACAGCTGAGTACGGTTTAAGCGCGGTTACCGAGCGGTTTGAGCCGAGTGCTTCGGGAGATCCCAAGAAGGCCGCAGCACTCTATGCGTCTACTTGCGCTGAATGCCACGGAGATGCAGGCGAGGGCGTATGGACGGTAAACGCGCCCGCGCTTGCCGGCTTAGATGATTGGTATGTCGTTTCTCAGCTTCAGAATTTCCGCAACCGGGTGCGTGGCCGCCACGACGATGATCTTTATGGCCTACAAATGAGCTTGGTTTCCAACACGATGACCGATGATCAGGCCATTTACGATATGGCGGCTTATATAGCCACGCTTGGAAAACCACAGCAGCAGCTCAACGTAGCGCAGCAGCAATAGGCGAGAGAATACGATGGAATATACAGCACACGACGAGACGAGTTTTGTTCGGCCCGCTGAAGTGGGCGAAATGGAGCTTTACCACGCAAAAACGTGGTTAGGAAAATACGTTTTTTCTCAGGACGCAAAGACGATAGCCATTCAGTATGCGGGCACGGCCATTGCTATTGGTATGGTGGCTCTGGTGTTGTCATGGCTAATGCGCTTGCAGTTGGCCTGGCCCAATACCTTTGCCTTCATCGATCCTGCCTACTATCTGCAGGCGGTGACCATGCATGGCATGATCATGGTGGTGTATCTCCTCACTGCCTTATTCTTGGGCAGCTTTGGTAACTATCTCATTCCGCTGATGGTGGGTGCTAGGGACATGGTTTTCCCCTGGCTAAATATGCTCAGTTTTTGGGTGTACTTCACGGCGGTTGTCCTACTGGCAGCCAGTTTCTTTGTGGGGGGTGGCTCAACGGGCGCTGGGTGGACGCTGTACCCACCCCAGGCAATCCTGCCAGGCACGCCGGGCTCCGAGACCGGCATTTTATTGATGCTGGCGTCGTTGGCGGTGTTCATCATCGGCTTTACGATGGGCGGTTTGAACTATGCCGTAACCATTTTGCAGGCCCGAACCCGCGGTATGACCCTAATGCGAATGCCGCTTACCATCTGGGGTATTTTTACAGCCACCATCCTGGCGCTGTTCGCGTTTCCTGCGCTGTTTGTAAGCGCGATTATGATGGCTCTGGACATTCTGCTGGGAACCAGCTTTTTCATGCCCGCTATCATGACGATGGGCAACGAAGCAGACCACGTAGGGGGTAACCCGCTGTTATTCCAACACCTCTTCTGGTTCTTCGGCCATCCTGAAGTTTATATTGTTGCGCTGCCTGCATTCGGCATCGTCTCTGACCTCATTAGCGTTCATGCGCGCAAAAATATCTTTGGCTACCGCATGATGGTGTGGGCCATTGTCATTATCGGAGCCCTGAGCTTTGTTGTTTGGGCTCACCACATGTATGTCAGCGGCATGAATCCTTACTTCGGATTCTTCTTTGCAACCACCACGCTCATCATCGCGGTACCCACCGCGCTTAAGGTCTACAACTGGGTGTTAACCCTCTGGCGTGGAAATATTCATCTCACCGTTCCCATGCTGTTCTCCATCGCTTTCCTGCTGTTTTTCATTAACGGTGGTATGACAGGCTTGTTCTTGGGCAACGCCAGCGTGAGTATGCCGCTATCAGACACACTCTTTGTAGTAGCACACTTCCATATGGTAATGGCGGTAGCGCCTGTCATGGTGGTTTGCGGGGCTATTTACCACTGGTACCCAAAAATTACTGGGCGGTGGTACCACGAGGGTATGGCGCGATTCCACTTTTGGACGACTTTTATCGGCTCCTACCTCGTATTCTTACCGATGCATTATTTGGGCATTATGGGCGTACCCCGTCGTTATTTTGAAATAACAGGTACAACCTTCCTTCCCGATTCAGCACAGACCGTCAACGCTAGCATTACGATCGCGGCGCTCGTTGTTGGCTTTGCCCAGTTAGTGTTCCTTTATAACCTGATAACCAGTGCTGTAAACGGCAAGAAGGCGCCGGGTAACCCATGGAACGCCACAACGCTTGAGTGGCAAACCGAGACGACACCCCCTGGGCATGGCAATTTTGGTAAAGAGCTGCCCTGTGTTTATCGGTGGGCTTATGACTACAGCGTTCCAGGTGCGGAGGAGGACTTTATTCCTCAAAACGTACCCCGCGTAATGCACAGGCATGAGGTAGAAGATGAGTACTATTTTTACTGAACATCCTTGGATACCCCACACAGGACCTGTCTCGCCTGCTTTGTCGGGCGCCGAGATAGCGACTAATGCGCGGCGCTCAGCACTCAAAGTTTTACTGAGCGTGGTTACCGTATTTTTCCTCCTAATGATTGTCGCCTACGGCGGCAGGATGCTCTATCAGGATTGGCGACCCACACCACAGATTAACTTGTTGTGGGCAAATACCGGCGTATTGCTGCTGAGCAGCCTGTGTTTACAAGTCGCTTTGCTGTGGTCACGTGCCGGTAGGGCTCAGTGGGTGCGCTCTGCATTAGTGGGAGCCGCGGTGCTAACCGTCGCATTTCTTGCTGGGCAGTTAGCTGCATGGCAGCAGCTGATCGGCATGGTTTTAGGGGATTTTAGTAACCCCTCGGTGGGCTTCTTTTTCATGATTACCGGGGTGCACGGTTTGCACATGGCGGGCGGCATGGTGGCGCTGGGTCGGGCTATTAAGCGCGCCTTTAGTCAATCGGATGTGAAAGCACTGGAACACAGCGTTTCAAATTGCACGCTGTATTGGCACTACTTGCTGGGCGTTTGGCTTGTGGTATTTGGCCTTTTGTTCAGCGGCAATAACTTCGAGGTCCTATTGAGGATCTGCGGTTTTATTTAATGGGGGAATAGACCATGTCGACTGAGACCATGGCACCAGATTCATTGGAATTGAAGCCCGGATTAGCCGGCTTCTTTGACGATTGGGGATCAGATCAACGCGACTTCAAGGGAGTACCTTGGGGCAAGGCAATGATGTGGATCTTTCTTGTCAGCGATACGTTCATATTCGGCTGCTTTCTGGCCGCCTATATGACGGTTCGTATGTCCACGCTCGACCCTTGGCCGAGTCCAAGTGAGGTCTTTGCGTTGAGCTTTGGCGGTGCGCCGATACCGCTCATTCTTATTGCCATCATGACGTTCGTTCTCATTACGTCGAGCGGTACCATGGCCTTGGCAGTCAACTTCGGCTACCGAAAGAACAAGAGGGTTACCTTTTGGTTATTACTAACCACTGCGGTACTCGGCGCAACCTTTGTGGGTATGCAGGTCTTTGAGTGGAGCAAACTCATTTTAGAGGAGGGCGTGAGACCGTGGGGTAATCCTATGGGTGCGGCTCAGTTTGGGTCGGTATTTTTATGGTTACCGGCTTCCATGGGTTCCACGTATCCATCGGGGTGATCTTCCTATTTATTTTTAGTTACAAAGTGGCCCGTGGGCACCTCGATACCCATAAGCCGGGTTTGTTTACAAAGCGCGGTGGAAACTATGAAGAAATAGAGATTCTTGGGCTTTATTGGCACTTCGTGGATCTGGTGTGGGTTTTCATTTTCGCATTTTTCTATCTGTGGTGAGGGGTTAAGTCATGGACCATACAGCTGACGGTCATGAACATGTCGTCCAAGAGGAAGAAGCAATTCAGCACCCCTTGGGTGTGTACTTCAAAATTTGGATATTACTTTTTGTACTGAGTGCCATGTCGTATGCCGTGGACTTCTATCAAGTTCAGGGCTACTTGCGCTGGTTTCTCATTCTGTTTTTCATGGTGCTTAAGGCAGGCCTCATCATTGCAGTATTTATGCATATGGTCTGGGAGCGCCTAGCCATGGTGTATTTCATTTTGGTGCCGCCGGCGCTGTTGCTTACGCTGGTCGCTATTGGCTCGCTAGAAGCTGATTGGACGTTTTTCCAGCGTGGCGTGTATTTCTTACAAGAGTTGATTTTAGAGACCCCGGCATCGCCGCATCACTAACGATATTTGATTGACGGCACGTAGAGGAGATTAGAAATGGGTGGCCAAAACACCGAAGGTAGCAATTACACAACCCATGTAGTGGTATTTCTGCTGCTCACGGCATTTATGTACGCGTTCGCATTTCTTTTAGTCGATCATAACCAAGATGTGCCCGCGCGGGTTGATACGGTGCACGCGGACAAGCAGGGATAAAACCTTAGCGGCGCTGGGCAACAACCGGTGCGCTAGTGGAATGAAACAGCTGAGCAAACTGCTCGGCTATCGCAGTTGCATCAAACGGTGGGCTGATAATACCCGCATATTGGCCCAACGGGTCTATCAGGTAAACGGCGCTGGAATGTGTCACTGAGTAGACATTTTCAGCCGTCTTGGGCTCAAGGCGAAACGGCGCACCTAGCTGGCGGGTTAGATTGGTCAGTTGGCCTAGGGAGCCAGTTGTACCCAAGAAAGACGGGTCGAAGTACTGAACATAACGTTTGATCTGGGCAGCCTTGTCTCGCGCTGGATCGACGGAAATAAAGACAAATTGAAGATCATTGGCATCGATCCCTCTAGCCACAATTTTTTGTTTCGCCTTTGAGAGATCGTTAAGCGTAGTCGGGCAGATATCAGGGCAGTACATGAAGCCGAAGAAAACAAAGGTCCAGTATGACTCAAGCGACTTGAGATCAAACACGCCCTTTTCATCATCAACCAAAATGAATTCTGCAAGCGGCCGTCTTTCTGGTAGAGCTACCAAGGCGGGCGGTATGAAATTCTGCGCGGCTCTCTGCGACTGCCAGAGTGTCCAATATCCCGTAGCTGCCAACGCAACACCCACCAGTGCTGCCCCGATTAGCACTGGCGCCATGAGTTTGTCTCGTTTTATTAATTTCACGCTTAAATTCCCCCGCGTTGTACGCCGAACAGTCTGACAATAGCATCGTGTGGCCGTCAACCTATTGCTTGGCCGTCTTGTCTTTCGGTAAGGGGGCCATTGGCCTCTTTGGTAACCTTGTATTTAAGCCTTCCCGTTTACCTCAATTGAGTTGCACCTTGTGATGGAATCAAGTCTGATCGATCGCGCCTCTTGGCGAGACTACTACGAACTCTGCAAGCCGAATGTGGTGTGGCTAATGGTCGTCACCGCAATTGTTGGCATGTGCATGGCAACACCGACAGTGGTGCCAATCGAACGGATAATTTTTGCAAGCATTGGCATCGCGTTGTGTGCGGCGTCAGCCCGCAGTGAATCACCTCGCGGACCAGCATATCGATGGAATTATGGCTAGGACATCGGGTCGACCGCTGGTTAAGGGGAAGATTGACCCCCAAGCCGCGGCTATTTTTGCCTTTGTTCTTGGCTCTTTGGGCATGTTCATACTGCTAACTCAAGTCAATGCGCTAACCGCCTGGCTCACCCTCGCGTCCCTCGTTGGTTACGCCTTTGTCTATACGTTTTATCTAAAGCGGGCGACATCGCAGAACATCGTCATCGGTGGTTTGGCGGGGGCTATGCCACCGTTGCTGGGCTGGACTGCGGTCACTAACGAAGTGACGGGACATGGGCTGTTACTGGTGCTAATTATCTTCATTTGGACCCCTCCGCATTTTTGGGCGCTCGCATTTGCGCGCAAAGAGGAATATGCCAAGGTTGATATTCCCATGTTGCCGGTCACCCACGGCCGACGTCACACCGCGGTGCAGAGTTTGCTGTACACTTTAGTGCTTTTCGTTGTAGCGCTTTTGCCGGTGATGACCGGGATGAGTAGCTGGATCTACCTGGCCGCTGCCGTCGTGCTTGGCGGACTGTTTATTCGCCACGCACTGACCGTTTTGCGTACGATGGATAACAAAGATGCAATGAAGATGTTTTGGTTCTCCATCGTCTACTTGCTGTTGTTATTTCCTTTTATGCTGCTCGATCACTATCTCTTGCCCGAACCCTTTGTAAGGTAAGAGGGCCGTCGGGTGAGACAGCCTGCTAGTTATTGGTCCGTGGTGGTAGTTCTGCTTGGTGGAACTAGACGTATCGATGCGCGGACGGTGCCGGCAAAGGCGGCTAAAGTGCTTGGGCGTTCACATCTCTTTGGTAATCTCGTCACGCTCTTCGCGAGTCTGTTTGCGTTGCTCCCAGATTGCATAGCCTGCTATCGCCATTATTAACATACCCAGTAGCAATACCTGCGTAGGGCTAAAGCCATAGAGACCGCATTCCATTAGCCGTTCCAAGAAAGAATAAGTACTTACTTTGCATTCCATATGGCGTTCCCTTCGGTAGCGTTTCTTTGCTAAGCGGCCCGTTGATCACAACGACTAAAACCTTACCATTATTAGGATTGGATGAGGTTAATGTCGAACCATAGGTGCGAGCGTCATATTAGGTCGAGCAAGGTTACTTGGCTTGTTAAAGGGCCATCCCTTAATCTTCTGCTCGGTAATTCCCGGGCAATCGTGAGGTTGCGCTGCATGAATCTGAAGCATGGTGGCCATGACTAAAAACCATGCTGTGAAAGCATCGTTTGAAGGTTAGTGCCCTTATAATAGGGGCAAATCAAAGACGGGTACCCCATGGAACTTGACCCTTTTGTACTGTCGCGAATCCAGTTTGCAGCGAACATAACATTTCACATTCTCTTTCCAACCATCACAATCGGTCTGGGCTGGTTTTTATTGTTTTTTCGCGTGCGCTATACCCAAACCGGCAATATGCATTGGGAGCACGCCTACAACTTTTGGGTAAAGGTTTATGCGCTAACCTTTGCTCTAGGCGTGGTGTCCGGTATCACCATGAGCTTTCAGTTTGGCACTAATTGGCCTGGCTTCATGGAGCGTGCAGGGAACATAGCGGGCCCGCTACTTGGCTATGAAGTGCTCACCGCCTTTTTCCTCGAGGCGTCATTTTTGGGCATCATGTTGTTTGGTAGGCAACGCGTTTCAAACCGCACGCATTTAATAGCGACTTTCTTGGTGGCCATTGGCACCTCCTTGTCGGCATTTTGGATTCTTGCGCTCAACTCGTGGATGCACACGCCCGCAGGTTATGTCCTTCGCGAAGGGCAGTTTTTTGCAGAAAGCTGGTTGGCAATTATTTTCAACCCCTCGTTTCCATACCGCTTTACGCACATGATGCTGGCGAGTTTGCTGACGTCAGCTTTCCTCGTGGCTGGCGTTTCGGCCTGGCGGATGATTAAGGGTGTGGATGGCCCGGCCACTAAGATGGTGCTTAAGTCAGGCATCTACACCGCGGCTATTGTTATACCGCTGCAGATATTGGCTGGGATCTTCATGGGCTGAACACCTGGAACACCAGCCTGCCAAAGTGGCGGCGATGGAGGCGGTGTGGGACACCGAGCAAGGCGCAAGCTTCACGTTGATTGGTATTCCCGATGAGGAAACCCGGGAGACGCGTTTTGCGGTAAAGATTCCATATGCGGCGAGTCTTATTTTGACCCACGACCTCGAGGGTGAGGTAAAAGGTCTGAACGACTTTGAAGCGCATCCTCCCGTGGCACCCGTATTTTGGTCGTTTCGCGTAATGACCGGTGTGGGCACTCTCATGCTGCTTGTATCGTGGTGGGGTGCATGGCAGCTCTACCGCCGCGATTCGCTGAGTCATTATGCTTTGCGGGCGGTGTCTCTTATGACTTTCTCGGGTTGGGTAGCTAGCGTCGCCGGGTGGTATGTGACCGAGATTGGTCGCCAGCCTTATATCGTTCAGGGGTTGCTATCAACTGCCGATGTTGTTGCGCAGCATCCGACTGCGACGCTCTCGGGAACCCTGTTTGGCTACGTGGGCCTGTATATAGCGCTGATGATTGCTTATATGAAGGCGTTAAGAATTATGGCGACCAAACCGGCTAAGTCGCTGGAGCAGAACTCGAATCCAGTGGGTACGCCACTCATGGTGTCCGTATGAGCGAGGCACTGCCACTTTTCTTTGTCTCTGCGATGGGCTTATCGTTGCTGTTGTATGTGATTCTCGACGGCTTCGATTTGGGTGTGGGCATGTTGCTACCCTTTGGTAACGCTGCTGAAAAAGACATCATGATTGCCTCTATCGGCCCCTTCTGGGATGCCAATGAGACGTGGATTGTTATGGGCGTGGGTGTCCTACTGATCGCCTTTCCCAAGGCTCACGGCATCATCCTTACCGCACTCTACATTCCTGTGACCGTTATGTTGGTAGGGCTGATTTTACGTGGTGCCGCCTTCGACTTTCGAGTGAAGTCGGCTGATCACCGTCAGCCCATGTGGAATAAGCTATTCGCTTCAGGTTCACTGATGGCGTCTATGGCACAGGGATGGATGCTGGGAGCCTATATTACCGGTCTCACAGGCACCCCAATGAGTGTAGCCTTTTCAATTTTAATCTCGCTTACGCTGCCCGCGCTTTACATTATGCTGGGCGGTGCGTGGTTGCTGATAAAAACCGAAGATCAGCTTTTCGACAAGGCCGCTCATTGGTGTCGGCTAGCATTGCCGCCCATGGCCCTTGCTTTACTGCTCGTGTCGATTGCCACGCCATTGGTGAGTCAGGAGATTGCCGATCGGTGGTTTCAATTGCCGGATGCCATAGGACTTTTACCCATTCCCATGAGCTGCGCCTTGGCCATTGTTGGTATGGACTGGATGCTTCGCCGCCCCCAAATTCTTCACGCAGGCTATGGCTGGTTCATTTTTGTGGCGTTAACGGTGATATGCCTCATGGCCGCAATCGGACTCGCTTATAGCATCTACCCCGATATCGTGATTGGCCGTATGACGCTCTGGGACGCCGCCGCCGCGACTGAGTCGCTGCAATTTATTTTCTGGGGCGTGGTGGTCACACTGCCTGCGATCTTGGGTTATACACTGTATGTTCATCGGGTCTTTTCCGGTAAGGCGACTAAGCTGTCTTACGACTAACGGGTGTGCGCTTGGCAAAAACTTCCTCTTAGCTTTTGCGGCAATCTCCTGCCGTTGTTTATATTTGATAGAGGCTATTGAAGCCGAGTGCTGGTGTGAGCGTATTGCTATTGCTTGATTCCCGGCATCCCGCCGTTTAGCGAGCACGAAAAATACGGACAGTGACACCCTTATTAAAATCTCCTTCTAAGTCTTAATCTTTATTGAAAGAGGGCACATACACCAAGATTGCAAGCCCACCATTGAGAAATCCCGAGACATACATGGTGAGGTCATAAAGCGCGTTAAGTTCACCAGAGGGGTAGCTTGCAACAGGCATCCCGAGTAGAGAGATTAGTACACTGGGTAAAAAGAGAAAGCGCGCTGCGGCGAGGTCGAGTGCAATTAAAATCAGACTGATGAGATAGCCTATTGATGCGACCCCAACCACAGTATTTCCCCAGTTTGGATTGCCATCGGGCACGGGAGTCACGAACGCTGCTGCCACAATGGTCAAGAAACTCGCCAGTACCAGCAAGCCGCTTCAGTGTGAGCGTTTTCATAGCTTCCCCCAGAATGTTATGCCTTCCCAGCATACCGCGCTTTTTAGCTTTTGCGTGATGCGGGAAATGCTCGCTAACGCGAAAAGGCGATGCGTGTTCACCGAGGCGGTTTTATTTTTTAGAAATCAAAGTTTTACATCTATTTTGGTAGGGCCAGGCGGATGGTTTCGAGCGCGTTTGCCTTGCGCGCGCTCACCCCTTCGGGGCGCCGTTGGCGATCAAAATGCTCCTGTGGTCGCATTTTGTCGATCCGCCGACCTCTATCATGTCAATACAGACGGGTGCATAAACGTACCCAGTTCAACGCAGTCACTAACAAAATTCGTGTCAGATAGCCGCGGGTATTGGAAGTTTACGGCGATGAGCAAAGTCAGTAAGTGTCTGCTTCAAGCGCAAAGTGTCGGGGTCCTGCTGAGCTACTCGCCACAATACTTAAGGACACTTCAAAGATTAATATCTGAGCGAGCGCGAATGGTGGGCTAACGGCGCGCCTTTTCTGCCAGCATGAAGGCGCCTTGTATCCCCGAGTACTTACTGAGAAGGGGGGCGGAAATGAGCTGCTCCATTGCTGCGTCGTTATCCAACGCCGCGATGTATCCACCAAGGCGCGCGCGGCATTGTCTCCTAGTTTTTGCCAATAATCCTGGCGTATTCATCACACCACCGCCTAAGACAATAATTTCCGGTGCATGATGAAGAACGAGGTTGGCGCATAGACTACCCAAATAGTAAGCCTCTATTTCATGGGCTTGATGGTCTTGCGAAAGTTCCGAGAGGCTGGAACCCCAACGCGCTTGTATGGCGGGACCCGAGGCTAGGCCTTCTAAACAATCTCTATGGAATGGACAGACCCCCGAGAAGGCACGATCGGTTGAGTGCCGACTCAAAAATATGTGTCCAATTTCAGGGTGCAAAGTACCCGATACTATGCCGCCCTCCGCGAATACCCCACACCCGATGCCTGTACCAACGGTCACATAGACGAGGTTTCTACAATTAGGTCTCTCGGCTGCCTCTGACATTGCAGCGGCACTGACATCAGTTTGCACTGCTACAGGGACGTTAAACTCTGAGCCAAGGTCAGTTACAAAATTGTAACCTTCCCAATCTGGCTTTGGAGTGCTTAAGACTTGTCCATAGTCGCTATTTGCTGGGTTTACGCTTACGGGGCCAAAGGTGCCCACACCGATGCCCACTAGTTTGCTATAGGTGGTCGCCGAAGTGATAAAACTTTTAACCTCTGCCATTGTTTCGTGGGCAGACCGCGTGTTTATTATCGATGTCACACAGTCTTTGTATGACTTGCCAACTCCGACAACAAATTTTGTTCCTCCACCCTCAATTGCGGCGAATTTTCCATTGGTGTCAGTGCGCATAACATGTCACCCCAAGCGGGCTCGCGTAAAATTGAAATATTGATTAGCCAAGCACAGAAAAAATAAGGCGCACGCGCAACTCATCGTGAAGAGAAAACCATATTCAACATCACCAAAGATATCTCCCAGTAATGCCATTATAAGAGGGCCTAATGCGGCCGCGGCTGCCGTAAAAAATAATAGAATTCCGGCAATTGCACCGTGTTGCTCGGTTTTAAAACTACTTATCCCTTTGGAATTTAGTGTCGGATAAATGATTGACATAAAGAGACCTGAAAGTGGGAGCAGCCAAATTGCGTAATCGACGCCCAACAAAACTGCCCCCGCATAACATGCTGCTACGAGCCCACTAAATACTGTTAGTGTGGTTTTCCACGAAATTCGTGCCAGCGCCCAAGCGCCCAAAAATCGACCGCCGGCGCGGAGGACAAAAAATATTGTTAGGGCATAAGAGACCGCTGTTGCATAGCTCCCTGTGTAGGAGGAGAGATACGTTGGCATCCATACGTAGATGGCTGCTTCGGCAATAACATAAAGCACAATTGCTAGCGAAAATCCGGTGGCGTAAGGGTCAGCGAGTAAGGACAGTCGAGCCTTCATTGATGTAGACGCATTTGCCGTAACTGTGTAGTCGGGAAACTGTACTCTGGCGGTAAGCACTATGACTGTCAGGCAAACGGCACCGGCAACGACATAAAGGTATGACCAGTGAACCTCTTTCGCTAATAGGAACGTTACTAGCGCGGACCGGCTATCGCCCCTACGCCAAAAAAGCCTTCGGCCATGTTCATGGTGCGGGTATGACTTTGCTGAGTTTCACTTACATCACCCACGAGTGCTAGAGCCGCTGTTTTGAAGATGCCAATCGCTATTCCCATTGCGAAAATCAGACCGAGAAAGACAAGAAATTCGCGAGCTAGTGAAAAAGTAAGCGTGGCTGCAGCGAAGAGTCCCATGCCGCTCAGCAGAGCAAATTTTCGCCCCGTGGTATCCGCTAGGTGTCCAAAAAACCCACCAGCTAACGCGATCGCAACCATAGTCGCATAATGGAAGCTACCTGCCTGCGTTAGAGTCAGTCCGTACTCCTCAACCACCACTGGAATGATGACGCCAACCGCGTCGGTAGTGACCGCAAATATGAAAAATAGTGCATAGGTTAGCCATCGAGCGGCACGATAATCGTGTAATTTTCTCTGCTTAGTCGGTAATAGGGTAAACATTTTTTATTCACTCGGTGAGTTCACGTTAAAGATGGACTAAAAATATTTTGTTTGCAACCGGTTGCAAATACGATTGCAATCGGTTGTAATAAATTTGCAATCGGTTGCATTGCTCATCGTGATGTCCGCGCCTATGAGGTAGTGGCAGTGCCATCATTAATAATTATCAATTAAGAACCCGGTGGTGTTATTGCTTGATAGAGGAGCACTGACCACTGATTGGAGATTTCAACATGTTTAATCAGAAGATATCGAGTCTGTCGACTGGTGTGGCTATTCTTGCGTCGGTCGCAGCCAATACAGTTGCACAAGATCTTGAAGAAGTGATTGTTACGGGTGTCGCTCGAGAGGGTGTCAGTAAGCTGGAGGCAAGTGTTTCGGTGAGCTCACTCAATCAGGAAGATATTGCGAAAATCGCACCTAGATCCGTAGCCGAAATTTTTCGAAGCCTTCCCGGCATTCGCGCAGAGAGTTCTGGTGGTAACGGAAATGCAAACATCACTGTACGCGGTATTCCATTAGCTACAGGTGGATCGAAGTACATGCAAATCCATGAGGATGGATTGCCTGTTCTCGAGTTTGGCGATATGAACTTCGCTAACACGGACAATTTTGTGCGCTATGACTGGACATTAGGGCGGATCGAGTCAATCCGCGGTGGTTCAGCGTCAACAACTGCGTCGAACTCGCCTGGTGGCATCATCAACTTGATCAGTAAGACGGGTGGTGACGAGGCTGGCTCTGTGGGTATCTCATTTGGTGCTGACTACGACGAATTCCGGACCGACTTCGAGTACGGCGGTCGTATTAGCGACACCATGTATTACCACGTCGGTGGATTTTTTCGCGACGGTGAAGGTGTAAGAGAAACTGGGTTCAACGGAGATAGTGGTGGGCAAGTAAAATTCAATCTCACCAAGGAACTCGAAGATGGGTTTTTGAGGTTTTACTTCAAACAGTTGGATGACAAGGTCACTACATATTTACCGTCTCCGGTGCTGGTTAAGTCAAACGGGAGCTTTGGTGCCGTTGCGGGCTATGATGCGTCTAGCCAAACACTTCATTCTCAGCAAACTGCCAACATCACTACCTATGATCCGTATGGTAATGCCATGGAAAGGTCTGTATCGGATGGTATCGAGTCAAAAGTAGATGCTTTTGGCTTTGAGTTCGACAAAGAAGTTGGTGACGGTTGGACCGTCAATAACAAATTCCGTCGAAGCTCAATTACCGGTGGGTTTATTTCTCCCTTCACCGACGGTTTCGCCGGCGGAACACAGTCCATCACCGGAAAGGGTTTAGCACTATGTGCAGACGCCAGAATAGATGGACAGCCGCTCGACTGTTCAAATGTGATGGCAACCATTGATGGCGTTGCGGCACCAGGAGATCAGCTGGCGTTTACCAACTTATTATTTGATACCTCCTTTAATGATGTAGGCCTGTTGGTTAACGATTTGAGCGTTAGTAAAACCTTCGAAAATATCAATTTCGACGCGGGCATTTACTACAGCAAGCAAAATATCGACATCAGCTGGAATAGCTGGCACACACGTATGCAGACACTGGATGGCGCGAACTCCCAGAACATACATTACGTGGCTGTCGGTGGCGCGACCGACTCAAACGGAGACCCAACTGATGTTGTTCTTGCAGATAATGGTGCAGTCACTCAGTCATTCCTTAGCTGGGACTGGGATCTTGAATACACTACTTTTGCACCTTACGTGAACTTGGGATTTCAGGTTAACGAGCAGTTATATGTCGATGCGGGAATACGTCGCGACAGCGTAGAGGCTGCAGGGCGCCGCTTAGATGGTTGCTGTGGCGGTAATGTCGACGCCGATCTCAATGGCAATGGTGTCATCGATCCGCTTCTGGAGAGCACCTCGGGTGTTTCTGCTGGCTTTATCACAGGTGGTGTTCGTGTGCTTAACGAGAATAGCTCGGCTGTGACGAACGTAAATTACGACGCAGACAACACATCCTTCACACTGGGTGCGGCTTATGTGTTGAGTGATGATAGTTCTGTTTTTGCGCGCTTGTCTTCTGGCGGACGTGCAGTTGGCGACCGACTTACACAAATTGGTGGTGCTCTGAATGCAAACGGATCGTTAACCAGCACAACAGATGGTTATGACGATGTGGAGCAGTTTGAAGTTGGTTACAAGAAGCAAGGTGATGGCTGGGAGGCTTATGTCACGCTTTTTGACACGACAGTTGAGGAGACCAACGCTGAGATTACATCTGGTCTAACGTTTATTCGTGAATACGAGGCAACGGGTCTAGAGCTTGAGGGCAGCGCGTCTCTCGGGAATGGCTTCAGCATTGCGGGCAACCTGACTTGGGCTGATGCTGAAATTGCTTCAGACGCCAATAACCAGTCAGTTGTGGGTAACACCCCGCGCCGTCAAGCGAATGTCATTTACACAATAACTCCGGAGTATGTGTCTGGTGCCTTCGCCGTGGGTGCCTCTATTGTTGGCTCAACCGACTTCTACATGCAGGACAACAACGATCTTAAGCAAGATGGATACAACTTGGTTCATCTATTTGCACGATACGACATCACAGAAGATCTCATGGTGACGTTCAACGTCAATAACCTGACTGACGAGTTTGTTGTGACTGAAGCTGAAGAGGGTTCCGCTGCACGAGGAAGCTTCGTGCGAGCGCGTCCATTGAGCGGTCGATCATCTGTTATCGGTATTCGATACAGCTTCTAAGAACCGTTTTAGCATGTGTACCGGGCCCCCTTCTCAATGGAGGGGGGCTTTTTGAGAGATTTTCTAATGAGTAATCTTTTTAAACAGGGCATTCGTCACCAAGATTTATGGCTTTGGGATGCGTGGTCTGTCCAAAGCGATGATGTGATTAATCTTTTTGCCCTATCAGTGCCGAAGGTGGATGACGATGGTCACTCGATTGGCCCTGAAGAGAGAAATGATTATCAATTTACGATTATTCGTTTCGAGTCGCTCGATCGAGGCATTTCGTGGTCAGAAGCTAGCCGTCATCGACAGCCTGATACCAATTGCGTTTATCAGTCGGCAAATATCTGGAGTGGGTCGGTCGCGTACCTGAAAGATAACTTGGTCGAGGCGTTTACAGGCATTAAAAAAGGCAGCGCTGAACGACCATTCGTTCAGAGTATCTATCTTGCTGACCTTGACGACGGTTTTAATAGCCGATCCTCTATTTGCCTCGTGTCATCGGAGCGTGATTACGAGCAAATTGTGGAAGCTGGGTATTTTCTTCAGTCCAAGGAAGAGCTTGGCAGCATCAGAGGTGAGGAGGGCGGCTGCATTTCGGCTTGGCGGGATCCCTTTATCTTTGCTGCCAGAGGTAAGACATTGATAGTTTTCGCAGCCAAGTCAGCAGGAACAGAGCCCGCAATGGGTCTGATGGAGGTCATTGGGGACTTTCCTGAAGTACACGCCAGACTTTGTCCACCAGTAACGCTGGTGGATGCTGAGGAATTCACTCAACTTGAAGTTCCAAAGATTGTTTACGTAAAAAGTTTAGACGCATTTCTAATGTTGTGCTCCACTACTGATAGACAGTCAGAATGCCAAGAAGGTAGGCACGTCAATAGTCTGTTACGACTTTACTGGGCGCCCGAAATTGAGGGCCCCTGGAAGCCGGCTGGTACGCAGACCAGTGTGATTGCAGGCGTTGAGTTGCTGTTCGGCGCTACAATATTGGAGGTTGACGAGGCGTTGGGAAGATTGATTTGTATTGCTCCCTATACATCGGCCGCCGATGCTACGCTAGCCCTTAGCTTTGCGCCTCGGTTTTTTATAGACTTACAGGAGGTGGGGACAAAACCGCAAGTTGTCGCCTATTTCGATTAGAGGGCTACGATGAATAAACGTGTCGATATGGCAGGGCTTGCTAGTTTGGCGGGCGTTTCGAAATAGACGGTTTCAAGAGCGTTGGCGGACTCTCCGTTGGTCAGTAAAGCCACGAAGCAAGTGATTATTGACCTAGCGGCCAAGTCTGGCTACACGATCAACAAAGCGGCGAGAAATTTTCGGTTGGGCCGCACAGGCATTATCGCTGTGGTCCTCACCTTAGATCCGGATTCGTCACAGACAACCAACGATCCTTTCTTCATGACCATAATTGCGGAAATCGCAGAGCAACTTCGCGATGAAGGCTATAACACCTTGCTGTCACGCGAGAGGCTAACCACATCTCGGTCATTTCTAAACTCAGAGACCTGCCAGGGAAGCGATGGCGTAATTTTTATTGGTCAAGGAAGGCATCATGACACGTTAAACGAACTTGCCGCAGCCGGACTATCAATGGTGGTCTGGGGCGCGGAGATGCCCGGTCGAGTCTACCCGTTAGTGGGGAGCGATAACGAGCTTGGCGGATATCTGGCGTGTCGTCATTTAATATCGCGGGGGTGTCAGCGCATTGGGTTCATGGGGGACCTTGATTATCCCGAACCGCAATTGCGGTACTCAGGTTATATGAGAGCTCTAAAAGAGGCAGGTTATGCGACCAATGCACAACCGGTTGAACCTAGTGTGCCCTTTGATCCAAATTCAGCAAGGCTTGCCATGCGTGACTACCTTGCCACACATAATCATATAGATGGCCTTTTATGTTGCTCAGATGTAATCGCCATCTCAGCAATTTCGATTTTACAAGAGTTGGGTAAGCGGGTTCCTGAGGATGTCTGTGTTGTCGGCTATGACAACCTGCCGCTAGCAGAAATCACTTATCCTGCCCTCACCTCGATTGATCAAGACGTTGCATGGGGAGCAAAGCAACTATGTAGCTCGCTTTTTTCTCATGCTAACCAACAGAAATATAGTAATCGTCTGGCAAAAGCTAAGCTGGTAATTCGAGCAAGCGCGTAAAGCAATTTCGAGAGTTACTTTTTAACAGTAAAGGTAACTCGCCACGACACGACTCAGCGAACGAAAAAATAAAAATCGTTTTAAAAAAGCAGCCTAGCGATTTGGTGGGCCAGCCAGACTGTCCTCAGTTGCCATTGCCATTGCCTCTGGCGATTGAACCCTACGGGCGTCTCCGCTTTGCTGCGGCGGACTAAACGCTTCTGATGTCGCCTTTGTCGACTGGCTTCGCCAGTTCGAGAGTGTGGTAACCCTTCAAACACAAAAAAGCCCGTTTGGTACGGGCTCTTTTATGTTTGGTAGGACCAGGCGGATTCGAACCGCCGACCTCTACCATGTCAAGGTAGCGCTCTAACCAACTGAGCTATGGTCCTATAAGGGGGCGGAAGTATAACGTTTCTGGCAGTTGCTGCAATAGGCGAGCCTACGGATATTCTGGCGAGGCCTTAGGGATGCTCAGCCTTCCATTCCATGGCCATAAGAACCCGGCGCTCAACCGACGGATGGGTGTAGAAGAGTATTTCCTCCAGTGCTCCGGGTCGCGGGTTACGGTACTCCGCGGTTTTTACCAGTGCAGTTGCTAAGGCATCGGGTAAGTTAACCGTTTGCAGCGAGTACTGATCTGCCGCCGTTTCATTGCTGCGTGAGACGGCGTAGTTAATGGGCTGCGCCAGCGTCAATAATAGCCCCACGATTAACAGCAGAACGGGTAGCCCGGTTGGGTCACTAATATCCTCACTGGCACCCAACAGGCGAGCGACGGGGGCAAATACTTTGTCTGCAATAAAGAAACCCGCCATCACCATGAGTGCCAAACTGATAACCAGGTACCAGATGTGCCCCAAAACATAATGCCCAACTTCATGCCCGGTTACCGCTTTCACTTCGTCGAGGGTCGCCTCTCCAAGCGCTACATCAGAAATGGCAATACGCGCCGATGAGCCAATACCGCTGACATTGGCGGTAAAGTTATTGGACTGGCGCGAGCCATCAAACATAAAAATCCTATCTAGCGGAATATTCGCCTCTTGCGCCATGGCTTCAACCGCGTCGCGTACCTCGCCCTCGGGAACGGCCTGGTAATCATTGAACAACGGTTCTAGCACGATAGGCGACAACAGCAAAACCCCAGCAATAAACCCCGCGGTCAGACCACCCGACCAAAGCCACCAGCGTTTACCAGCTCGACCAATGAGTGCATAGACGGCAGTGAAAAACAGGCCCATGAGCACGGTGTTGGTTGCCAGTCCTATACCCGACTGACCTAGGTAATCGCTAAGCGGCTGACTGGTTCGGCCGTATTGTGTTTCCCGCCACCAGTTGGCGTATAGCGACCACGGTAGCTCGATAATACTGCTCAGTACCAGAAACGACGCGCACACCGCAAAGCAGCGAACAAAGAACGAACGCCCAGCTAGCCCCGCTTGCAAACGCACCAGCAACTGACTGCGAATAAGTAGCCACGCCACTCCAAGTGAGACCAACAAACCGCCGGCCATTAGCCAGTGGTTGCCGCTGGTGTAGGCGGCGGCTTTGGCGAGTGCTTCGTCACCTAAGCTATTAATCAGAACCTGTGTTGCCTGTTGCGGATCAAATTCCATAGTGCACTCTCAGTTGCTAACGTGTTTTTAATTATCAAAGGCGCCATGTCGCCCGGCCCCTTTTGCAAATTGTTCTGCGCCATCAATAGCCTCGGTCTCCACGACAGGATAACCCCCGGCACCCTCGGCGACGAGAGCGTCGTGTAGCGGTAACGCCCATTGGTTTAGCGCCGAGGCTCGGTCGGCGCGCAAGCACTGTTGCGGGAACGCACTGATCTGCCGCGCAAGTTCGCACGCCGTAGTAAACACCTCGCCCTCAGGCACTAGTCGATTAGCCAACCCTATGCGCAACGCCTCCTCGGCGTGCACCGGTCGGCCGGTCAATATCATGTCCATGGCAATGCTTTGGCCAATCAGCCGCGGTAACCGCACGGTGCCGCCATCAATCAGAGGCACGCCCCAGCGACGGCAAAACACACCAAATACGGCGGTTGCATCAACAACGCGTAAGTCACACCAAAGCGCTAGCTCCAAACCACCCGCCACTGCATGGCCGCTTACTGCCGCAATCACGGGTTTGGAGAGCTGTAGCCGCGTGGGCCCCATGGGTCCGTGCGCTGTGCCTGTGGACTCCACAGCATTACGCCGCTTTGCGTCGCCCATTGCCTTAAGATCGGCGCCCGCGCAAAAAACACCCCCATTGCCTGTTAGCACCGCTACGGCAAGGGAGTTGTCGGCGTCAAATTCTTGAAAGGCTTGTAGCAGGGCAGCTGCCGTTGGGGCGTCCACCGCGTTGCGAGCCTCTGGGCGATTGATAGCGACAATAAAAATGGCGCCGTCACGGTGGGTTGTTATAAGCGAGTCTGCCATGGGGCGCCTTCTTTAAATGGGTTCTGCTTACATCTTAGCGGTAGTAGTCACGGTACCAGTCAACAAATTTTGCCAGTCCTACTTCAATACTCGTTGTCGGCGTGTAGCCCACCAAGGCCCTAGCCGCATCGATATTCGCACAGGTCTTATAAACGTCGCCGGGTTGCATATCGACGTAGTTTTTTACTGCCTCTTTACCCAGCAGTTGTTCCAGCGTTGCAATAAAGTGCCCCAGTTGCACCGGTTGGTTATTGCCCAGATTCAAAATGCGGTGCGGGATGTCTAGTTCAGTAGGTGGGTAGTCACACACGCCAACGACCCCGGCGACAATATCGTCTATGTAGGTAAAGTCGCGTTCTAGATGGCCTTGGTTAAACACCCGAATAGGCTCACCCGCCAGAATGGCTTTGGTGAATGAAAAATACGCCATGTCGGGTCTACCAGCGGGGCCATACACGGTAAAAAACCGTAGGCCAGTCATGGGTATGCCATACAGTTTGGCGTAGCTGTGTCCCACTACCTCATTGGCTTTTTTAGTGGCTGCGTACAAACTCACCGGGTCGTCGGTGCGGTCAGATTCACAAAACATGTCGGCCTTGGAGTTGCCATAGACCGAACTGGATGACGCAAACACCAAATGTTGAGGCGGCTTGCGCCGACAGGCTTCTAGTACGTTTTGAAAACCCAGTAAATTGCTCGCCACATAGGCGCCCGGGTTCTCAATGGAGTAGCGCACACCCGCCTGTGCGGCTAAATGCACCACAATGTCAAAATCCTGTGCTGCAAAAAGCGCATCCACCGCGTGTTGGTCGGCCAAATCCAGCTGGTGAAAACGAAATTGAGGATGGTCGGCAAGCCCGGCTAGCCTGTGGTGTTTGAGTGCTGGGTCGTAGTAGTCGTTGATGCTATCAATGCCCACCACCGAGCACCCGCGATCCAAAAGCGAACGGCTAACGCTGGCACCAATAAAGCCGGCGGCGCCAGTGACCAGAATGGGGTGTTGGGTTCGATCGATCAGTGACATAGTAGTCGAGAAAATCGCCTCGGTTGACTCCAGTGCTTTATTGTCGCCGACTCTAAGGCTGCCGTCATCTTGTAGCGAGCACCACAGGTGTCGAGTGACGAGTAACCACTGCGCAGCAATGGCTAAATGGCGCCAAAAATAGACGAATGTGCGCCAAAAACCCCAATGCACTCAAAGGTGTTCTCACAATAGTGTTTAGTGTTATTTGGGTCCGCAGGCATAGATTATTAATTCGTCAGGGCCCTGAAAAAACAATATCGAAAGTGTTCTGGGGGACTAAAGATGACACGTATAGCATTGATTGTAAGTGCGTTGCTGTTAGTAGCCGGCTGCAGTGGTGAGCCTACGCCACCGGCAGCGCCGACGGAAGCGGCAGATCCTGCCACTGCGATGCCAAAAGCAGTAACCGAAGTGAGCGATGAAATGCCTAGCACGCCGGCGTTCGTCGAGTATATATGGCAACACAAGGGCTCTGCCTTCACCGAAGAGGGCCTACAAGCGGGTATGGCCGCGTGGGGTGCCTTAGTTCAAGAAGCCGGCTATGACATGATGGGCGCTTATATGGCCATGCCGCGATTTGAGCCCGAAGATTTCGACTTTTTGTGGGTCGTTATGTGGCCTTCGCAAGCGGCGCGCGACGCTGCCTGGGAAGACTGGTTAGCCAATAAGGCTGAGGACTGGGCTGCCCGAACCGGCGACGTTTACAGCTATTCTCAGTCCTTTATGTTCGCCCCCAAGCTTGGTCGTCCGCCAACGGTGATGAACGATTCTGGCCAAGGTATTAGCGAATATATTTTCTGTACCTATAAAGAAGGTTATGGCGCCGAGGATTTGGCAGCCCATGAACAGCGCCACGCCGCTTTTATGGATGCCTATGAGGCAGAAAATGGCGCCATCACTTATTGGTGGGCAACGTTGGCGCCTCAATTCGAAACCGATAACTATGACTTTATGTGGTTTAACGGCTGGCAAACCGATGCTGAGCGTGATGCCGGGTGGGCCGCCTATTTAGCATCGCCCCACGCCGAGCAAGGTGCCGAGGTTATTGATTGCTCAGATCCTGCACTCTTCGACTCAACCCGCATTCTGTAATTGAGATCAATAAGGATACTCATCATGAAATCGTTGAAACCCGTTGCATTTTTATCGTCGCTCATTCTCATTGTGACCGCGCTAGTCACGCAAGCGGCGCATCATGAAATGGATGAGCACATGGGTCACAAGCATATGGCGCCAGAGGAGGTGGCCAAACACTGGGTAACGGCTGTGAGTACTAGTCAAGCCGACGCCATTGCTGCTGTCAAAGACCATATGGCTGAGGATGGCCTGTTATATCGCGACCGCTATGTAGGGTTTGGTTTTACCTGGGATGCCAACAACGGCGATGCCATGATAGTGGGTACCGTTATTGCGGGCAGCCCGGTGGATGGCGTGCTTCAGCCTGGTGATACATTCGTGTCGGTACGCGGCGTGCCAGCGGTTGAAGAAAACTATGGCAAGCTCAATTTCCGCGGTAAGCCAGGCGAAGTAGTCAATGCTGTCATTATGCGAGGCGACAAAGAAATGGCTATCGAAGTGGCGCGGGGTGTTATTGAGACGCCGGTACCCAAGGCCGATGTCATCACCTGGCTCAGCACAGGCGACGGTGAAAACTGGGCGCCCGATGAGTGGAAGCTCCACGAAGTCGTGCGCCAAGATAATGTGGTCTATGTGTGGACCCAAGCTTGGAACACCGACAATACCACTGGATTGCCCTTCAATACGCATACTGTGACGCGCTTTGAGTTCAATGACGCTGGCAAGGTGACGGCAGTGGGCAATTTGTCGGAGGATCGCTTCCAGCTAGAGCAAACAGGTTGGTCGATCAGCCGCTAGTGCTGTCTGAATACAATAGGTGTGAGGGGATTGAATATGTCTATTGATGTCAAAGCATTCGCCGAATCGTCAGATGTGAACGAGCCCAATAACGCACGGGTCGAAGCCGTGGTGGTGGGTGGGCAACGTGTTATGCGTCTCACTCTGCAGCCAGGGTGGAAGTGGTCTGAAGACATCAAGCCCACGGTGGGGACTGATTCCTGTCAGGCAAGGCATCTTGGGGTCATTATTTCAGGGGTTATCAGAGCTACTCACGATGACGGAACTGATATGACTTACAAAGCAGGCGACGCTTATGCCATACAGCCAGGACATGATGCATGGGTAGTGGGCGATGAGCCCGCCGTTTGCTTTGAATTCCATGGTGCTTGGGGAGAATAGCGCCGGGAGACATGCTAGCTAGCTCGTGCGGTGCCTGTTTGAGAGCGGGCATTGCACAGTTTTATTCCAAGGTCGACTTGCACAGAGCCGACTCTGATTTTGCTTAGGTAGATACCCCGCTAGTCGCACCCCCAACCCACTTGAGCGGGTTTGAATCAAGATTATTGGCAGGCGTTGCTATAGTACAACGCTGTCATTAAAAATCCGGCTCCCGCGCGCTCATGGCTCACGCCAAAATTATTAAAACTCATGAAAATGCCTACCAACTTCGTGTAGATGGCCAACCCTTTTTTATTAAGGGCGCCGACGCCAGTGGTGTGGCCAACATTCCGTTTCTTGTATCTGATATTCAAGTGGCTAACCAGCCAACCCAACCGGCATCCAAGCCTTCAACGTCAGCTAACAACAATAAGGTCAACAAACTATGACAACGCAACCTGCAGACAGCACGGCTGGCGCTATGCCAGTCAGCACCATTCCCTTAGGCCAAAAAATTGCCTTTGGTCTTGGCATGTTGGCTAATCAAATGTTCCCTGCAGCGCTGGGCATTTTTATGGTTATTTTGGTGCAGGGCTTGGGCATGAGCCCCGTCCTGTGGGGCTTTATCTTTTTCTTACCTAAGTTGGTCGATGCCATTACTGACCCACTGATGGGCTATATCTCCGATCGCACCGAATCACGCTGGGGTAAACGCCGCCCGTACATCTTTATAGGCACAATCGCCGCCGGCCTGTCTTACATGGCCATGTGGCAGCTTTCGGCCGATAACAGCCAGATGTACAACTTTTGGTACTTCCTTGCCTGGTCCATTGTTTTCTTTATTGCCATGACCATATTTAGCGTGCCCTACGTCGCCATGGGCTATGAAATGAGTAAGGACTACCACGAGCGCACTCGCCTGATGGCGGTGGCCCAGTGGATTGGCCAGTGGGCGTGGGTAATTGCACCGTGGTTCTGGGTGGTCCTGTACGACCCCAATTGGTTCCCCTCGGCAGCCGAGGGGCGCGGACAGTTTCTATTTACGTGGGTCTTGGATGCATGGCCTTAGCCATGGTGCCGGCTATCTTCTGTCGAACAGAAGAAACCGCCGAAACCAGCGATAAATCGCAGCTACAAGGCTCGGTTGCCGATACCTTTAAAGATCTATTTCGAGGCGTGGCCATCACCCTTAAAAACAAGCCATTTCAGCGAATTTGCATTGCAACGTTTTGCATATTCAACGCCTACAACTGTGTAGCCGGCTTTGCGTTTTTCATTATTGTTTATTACATGCATGGGGGCGACCCAGTAGCAGCGGGTAACTGGCCTGCGCTATTTGGTAGCGTGTCTGCACTGTGCACCTGTTTCCTTGTCATTCCCATTATCAACTGGATGGCTCAGCGATTTGGAAAATTAAAAACCTTTCTAATTACTCAATCTATCTCGCTGGTTGGTTACGCGATGTTCTGGTGGAGCTTCACCCCTGAGAATCCCTATTTGATGCTGGTGCCGGTTCCCTTGTTTTGTATTTGGTATTGGCGGTCTTTTCACCCTTATGATGTCAATGACCGCCGATATTTGTGACCTCGACGAGCTGCAAACCCGCGAGCGGCGCGAGGGTCTGTTTGGCGCAATTTACTGGTGGATGGTGAAGTTTGGTGCCGCCTTTGCCGGCCTGTTGAGCGGTCTCATTTTAAGCGCGGTTGGCTTTGATCAAAGTCAAACCATTCAAACCGACAGCGCGTTGGCAGGTCTCCGGGCAGCCTTTATTCTGGTGCCAGTGATAGGCACCTTAATTGGTATCTGGGTTATGCGTAAGTACGACTTGGGCGAAGAGCGTGTGCGCGAAATTCGCCGTGAACTGGATGCGCGGGCCGCGTGATAGCATTAGGTTCTTAGTACGAAAAAAGCCCGCTCGATAGCGCGGGCTTTTTTATGGGAGGAGCTCAGAGTGGACTATTGCTACTAGGGCAACTGAGGTTCGCGCGACTGGCAGTGGATGCATTTGCCGCTTGGCTACCTACAGCGGTAGCGCCAAATGCGGTGCTACCTGGTGTTTTGTGCAAAAGTACCTCAGGGCTTAACCCAGTGCGTTGGAAACAGACACATCAATTCGAGCAATCTCGCCAAGCTTCATAAACAGCGAGGCAGACATAGCAGCATTTAATGGGCCGTCGCTCACCACCTGTTGCGAACCGTCGGTCATGGTTACCGCTATCTCATTGCCGCCGTTGAGGGTGTAGACCACCGGCACCTGACAGTAGGTAAAGCCTAACTGTTGTGATCTAAGGAAAAGAGACTGGGGTTTCCCCGCCACGTCGTAGTATTCAAGCTTGCTGTCTCTATTAAGAAACTCGCAGGCCCGTAGCATGGTTGGTTTAAAGTAAACGCAGGCATCTTCTACCTTCACCCCTAACTCTGCTAGGCGGGTAAGTACCTCCTCTTTCACTTGCCCGGTCATGCCCGGCTGGCGCGCACCGGCAAAGCCTGGGGTGTGCGAGTAGGGGTCGGTTGGGAAGGCGCCGTACACATCGGGGGACTTATTAAAACCAATGCCCTCACGCACGTCGTAATAAGCAGCGCGCAGGCCTGCAAGGGTTTCCTCGTCGGCACCTTCAGCCTCGGCACGCTGGGTGGTCTCCATAACAGCAAGCAGGAGCTTAGACACCATATGCCAATAAATTGAGCCCAGGCCCTCATAGGCATACATGCCCCCGAGCGACCGGTAAAATTGGCGCAGTCAAACAGGGTAGAGAATAGGTCTTCAATAGACTTGCGCTCGGTGGCGGCGGTCTCAAACCCCTGCGTAGCCAAGCGATCGATGGCGGCGCTTACTGATGCGGTGTTATTAAAACGACCGTTGAAATAGGCATCGCCGGCGTGGTCCCATTCAACAAGCGAGTTATCTCCAGCAGCCTTCAGTTGCTGGATAAGCGGTGAGGCGTCTATAAATTCAGCTGGGATGATATTGCGATCGACAAAGGCGGGTAATTGTCGATTGGGGTAAAGCAAATAAGAATGCTGACGCGCGGTATAGAGCGCAGATGCCCGCAGCGTGGCCAATAGGGCCAACGATTCCTTGGGTGTCAGCAGCTCCGCACTCAGCACGGCAACCTGACCCTCAAGCATCTCGTACAGGTACCGAATGCCCACGCCATCGTCCTGCACGGCAATGCGATTGTAGGCATGATACAAGCCATCATCGCGGCGGTTGGCACGTACGCTGGTTGCGCAAATAGCCAGCGCATTTTCTAGCGCCTCCCGTAAAGCCGGCCCACTAATGGCGGTACGTTGTCCACTAAATCCCTGCGTGTACAGGCCATCACGGTAGGTTTGTGCCGCTGTTCCCAAGCCATCCATCACCGCTTTGCGCGTCTGGTCAGAAACAGGTCCTGCGGTAAGTGCGGTCCCGTGCTGCCTGAGCACAGCAAAGACTGAACTGAAGAGCTGCTCAACCTCGGCAGATACCAAGAAACTTTCTTCATTGATCTCTACAAATAGCGCTATGGCGCGCTTCAGGAATCGGTGCAAATAACAGAGCGTGACTACCGAGACACCGTTTCCTACCAGCGCATTATTAGCATCGTTCCACTCGGGCCGTTGGGTATTCATCCAAATACCTGCATCGGGGACGAAATTGGCCAATTTGGCCAGCAGGGTGACCAAGATCTTCTCGGTAAGGTTTACCTGATAAACGCCGCCATCAGGTGCGGTCATTAATCGACCGTCGGCACCAATGGCGGCAACACGCTGGTCAATCAGCGCGTCTAAGTCGTGATCAAACTCGATGGTGTCATAGGGGTCGGTAAGAATGCTTGCGTAGGGCTTAATGCGGTAGGGCACGTTGGCGTAGGCAAACAGATCACGCGTGAGCAGCGAATGTATCGCCTTGGGGTTGTGGGCAACCGATTGCTCAATGAGCTTGAGTAAGTAAATAAGTTGGTGGTCGCCCCAGTAGCCAATATTGGCCCAGGGGTTCTCTGGCTCTGGGCGCTCCCAGTCAATACCCTGTCGCGTAATGCGGTACGGGTTGTAGCCGTCGGCGGTGCTGGCGTTCACAAACTTGGTAATCATGTTGGCGCCAAAGCATGGAATAGACGTGCCCAACGCCTCCCAGTTCTGAAATATATCGCGCCAGTTGCCCTCGTAGTTAAGAAGGCGGGCACCCTTGTTGTCTTTAACTTTAATCGCAAAGCGATTCCACGGCCGCGAGGGGTCACCATGGCGTCGGCTAAAACTCAGCGGTAGGTACTCACGACACAGTCTCTCTAACTGCGGGTCATTGGTGGGCTGGAGGGCGTCGTTCAGCGTGTGGTAAGTGAGTCGATCGGGCAGCTGTTCAAAGAATTCGGCATTGGCGGAAGTTACTTGAGTATTCCAGTCCCGACAAAAGGCCTCCAGATCGGCCTTATCAATGGCGTAGTTATCTTCGAACAGCCCACCGCGCATAATGTTAAACAGCACATTAGCCGCGTGATGATTGGCGGTGAGCGTGTCGCCCGTAATTTGTAAGCCGTCGGTCGTAGCAATCAGGCGGCGTAAGTTATCACTGCCACGTTCAATGTCGGTACTGATTAACGTGGCCACATCATGGTGTTGGTTAATAAGTGCCAGCGTATTGCTCACCGCTGCCGGCCCTTGATTGACGTCGGCAACAATGCCCCAGTTGGCAGACTCACCCGCCGCTAGTTGCAGATTCTGATGAATAAAATAGGCACCGCGACGACCGAGGACTTCGGCTTCCGGAGTGATGGGATCGCCACGACGAAAGGCCGCGAGCTGCAGAGAGCTCAGTAATACCTGGGGTGAGTGGGCGCCGTAAGACCAAACGGTCGTGGCCGAGAGTGCCTCACTGGGCTCGGCGCGGTCTGACAAAATAGAGCTCATGCAATAGATGGCAAGCACCGAGTCCTTTACGCGCTCGTTTTTCTTGTACGCATCTACCAGACAGCTAAGCTCATTTTGGGTGCCAGACAGCACCCCATAGGGCAAAAGGTTTTCAATGCCATCGAGTAGCTCAACAGCACGCGTAGTATCGCCAATATTCTCGAGTGATGCTTGTTTTACAAAGCCGTAGCTGTCGGCGGTGGCCCAGGTATAAGAAAACCTCAGCCCCAAACTGCGGTTAATCTCCTCAAAAACCAACTTGTCGCCCAAGACATTTTTGTAGAGATTGCGTTTGAGTGTGTATACGCCTTTATGGGCAACCGAGAAGGGTTCCCACAGCGCACGCTGGTCGCCCATATCTACCAACGCCACGGTTCGGCTACCGGTATGATCTGAGTTGTCGCGGATTTTATCTTCGGTGTAGTAAGGAAATAGCGCACTGTCACAATCGGTGCGGCCCGCTGTCAACCCGCCGCGTGTCGAGATAAACATCCAATGATTTGAGTCACTCACTACGCTGATGAAGAAATCATCCATGTCGCTGAAGTTTTCTATCTTGTAGAAGACCTCACCGTTACGCTCGATATAGGCGCCGGTAACCGCATCAGATTCTGTGTTTAGCGGGCTATTGCCCAGAAATACCGCTTTGTTAGTCATATCGCCAAGTCGTGTTAGTAACGCACCCCACGACTAGCCGCTACATAAGCAGAAAGTTGAGGGCTGCGCAGGAGACAAACGTTACCGTTACCGTGTGCCGCCAATAGTTTTAATGAGAGACAGAACGGCTGCTCTGCCAAAACCGAGACCTATGCTAAGACAGCTAGCTCGGTGTCGATAGCGCGATTAGTCCACCTTATCCATGTAATGGTGCCTCTTGTCGTATTCCGACTGTCGTTTTCTGCCTACCGGAGTACTCTCTAGCCTTTTGATCAGTCTGGGCGCTGGGGCCAAACCGACGGTTACTGTGGCTGCAGCGTTCGCTAACAGAAGGTTTGAATAACGACCATGTCGGCCCGCCAAGGAAAACACCATTATTTACTCAGCGACGCTGAAAATGTAAGCGCCTTTAATAACTTAGATGCGCGTTTGGATGTGCTGCTCAGTGACAAAATGCACGGCATCTCGTTTAGCGCTTACCGAGAGGGGCAAAAGCCCGGTGATGAACTGTCGCGCGAGCAAATAGCGCAGCGTATGGCCATTATTGCGCCGTACTTTAATTGGGTGCGCTCCTTTTCAACCACGCAGGGTAACGAACGCATTCCTGCCGTTGCTAAAGATATGGGGTTGAAAACCTTAGTCGGTGCATGGCTTGGTACCGACGCCGACAAGAACCGACAGGAGGTGGACAATCTTATTGAGCTTGCACATCAAGGCGCCGTTGATGTGGCTGCAGTAGGCAATGAAGTGCTCTACCGCGAAGATCTGAGCGAAGGCGAATTGTTAGACTTTATGGCTGAGGTACGCAAGCGGTTGCCGGCCGAGATACCCATGGGTTATGTCGACGCCTACTACGAATTTGAAGACCGACCCAACGTGACGGCGGCTTGCGACGTGCTCCTGACCAACTGCTACCCATTCTGGGAGGGTTGCGCCCATCCCTACGCTATTTTGTATATGCAGGATATGTACCGGCGAGTACAACGAGTGGCCAATGGCAAGCGAGTGATTATTTCTGAAACCGGCTGGCCCAGTGCCGGTGGTAATTTTACGGCGCCGAGTCTTCGCCTCAGGGCGCTTACCTCTACTTTCTTAAGGCAATGGAGTGGGCGGCCAGCGAGCAGATTGAAATGTTCTACTTTTCGTCGTTTGACGAATCCTGGAAAGTGGCGGGTGAAGCAGGCGAAGGAGATGTCGGTGCCCATTGGGGACTGTGGGATAAAAGTGAGCGATTCAAATACGCAGCTGACCTATGAATGTAAATCAAGTGCTGAGTTACAAGCGCGCTATTTGTTATTCTGGTTTTCGTGACGGGCAGAGCCCCGACGCCGGTGTATTCCCGACTAAAGACCAGATAGCCAGTGATCTTCGGTTACTACAAGACGACTGGGATGCCCTGCGCCTGTATGCCTGTGATCTCCACGCCGAGCGTGTATTGACGGTGATAGAAGAGCAGGGGTTTCATTTTAAGGTGATGCTGGGCGCCTATATCGCTGCCGAGGTGAGTAACCCTCACTGCCCCTGGGGTGGCGAACATACCCCGGAGGTGCTGGCGGTAAACAGGCAGCACAACCAACAAGAGGTAGAGCGAGCGGTGGCGCTGGCCAATCGCTATGCAGGCATTGTGGATGTGGTATCGGCAGGTAACGAAGCCACCGTAGATTGGACCGATCATCTCGTTTCACCCGAAGCGGTAACCGCGTACGTTGCCTATTTGCAGCAGCACATTACCCAGCCTGTGACCTTTTGCGAAAACTACGTCCCTGGCTAGAAAAGTTATCGGGCCTTGCCGAGCAAGTCGATGTCATCGCCATCCACACCTATCCTGTGTGGGAGTACAAGACCATTGATGAAGCCTTGGCCTATACCCAGGCTAACTATGCGGCGGTCTGTGAAAAACACCCCACCAAGCAGGTCATTATTACTGAAGCAGGTTGGGCAACGGCCTCTAATGGCCGCGGTATCCCGCCAGAAAACGTGGGCGAGTTATATCAGCAGCGTTATCTCGACGAGCTCCAACGTTGGGCGACCGAGCATCAAATTCTTGTTTACGTATTTGAGGCATTCGATGAGAACTGGAAAGGTTCTAATCATCCGTTAGAGCCCGAGAAGCATTGGGGATTGTATCGCGCCAATCGTCAGCCCAAGTTGGCCCTCGCCCAGCGCTAAGCGCGCGATGCAAGATTACTGAGCACGACATACGATCAATAGAATTGCCTAAGATCGGCGGCCAAGCATAGAGCGGTAGTTTTACCCACACCGGCCTGATGGTCTTGAGCCGATGCCGCTAAATCCTTACTATGCGCAGCCTCGCCGGTGTAGCTCAGTTGGTAGAGCAGCTCATTCGTAATGAGAAGGTCGTAGGTTCGACTCCTATCTCCGGCACCATCTTCTTCTTATCCTTGCTGGTCACATAGCGGACCAGTTCAAAGGCAGTATTGCGCAATAAGTTTTCGAAGAACATCTATGGCGGGCTGTATTTGGTCAGCCGGAAGATACTCATTCGGCTGGTGTGCTACATCGATAGAGCCTGGCCCCATAACGATTGTTTCAAGCCCTAACGACTGTAAGAAGGGCGCCTCAGTAGCAAAGTTTACAGCGCCAGCTGGCGTGCCTGATACAGATTCGCAAGCGCGCACTAACTGATCTTCAGCGGGTTGTTCGAAGGCAGGTATTGGCTCTATTAACCGGTGCATTTCGACCGAGATGCCGTGGGTATCGGCTATCTCCACCAAGCGTTGATTGAGCGCTGATTCCACATCTTGATATTCCAGCCCTGGCAGCATTCGCACGTCGAAGTTGAATGCGAGCTCGCCACAGATTCGATTCGGACTATCGCCGCCGTGGCAGCATCCAAAATTCATTGTAGGAGTTGGTACGGCCATTAATTCGCATCGGTAATTGTCGGCAAGCTCTTGTCGGTATTTCGATAGTATGTCGACAAGCATGGGTAGCGCATCGAGTACGTTGTTCCCCAAACCAGGATTTGAAGAGTGCCCGCTTTTGCCGCGAAGCTGCACGGACTGCATCATGATGCCTTTGTGTAATCGTATGGGTTGTAGGTTGGTTGGTTCGCCTATAACGGCCGCTTTTGCGCTTGGAAGATGCTCGCGCATCAGCGCGCGCGCTCCCTGCATAGTGCTCTCTTCGTCGGCGGTGCCAAGAAGATAAAGCGGCGCCTTGAAGTCTTTGGGATCAAATGCAGACGCTGCCTCAAGCGCTATGGCGAAAAACCCCTTCATGTCTGTGCTGCCCAGCCCGTACAGTCGATTATCTCGATCCTCAAGTATCAATGGATCTTTTGCCCAGCCGTTTTCATCAAAGGGAACGGTGTCGGTGTGGCCGGCCAAAACTAAGCCCAATGGCGTGTCGGTGTTGACACTGGCGTTGCCTAGTGACGCGATAAAATTGGCTTTGCCATTGGGCTGGTCATCCAGCGATTGCACATCAACAGACCAGCCGTCCTGCTCGGCGTAGTCTGTTAACAAATGAATGACTCCACGGTTGCTTGTATCCCAACTTGGATCGGGCGAGCTCACTGAGTTCACTGAAACAAGCTGAGACAGTCTATGTGTAAGTGTTTGCTCGCTGGTTGGCATAGGCGTTGACTTTGAAGACGTAGGGTGAATTTGAGCTTTCGCGCTCTGATATTAAATCATAGACGAATTGTCTCAGTGTGTAGCAGAGAAAGGTTGCAAGTGTGTTGCGGCGGAAGCGCAGTTGGCGTCGCATTGTTCAGAGGGATGATTACTGATATGAGCGCGTACAGATCGCCACTCTTCCGATGCAGGATTGCTTGCTCGATTCAAGAAATCAGCAAAGGGCGCAAATTCATCAAGCCCACCGGCTGCCTTCGGTATTCGAGTGTAGTAGTGCGGGTAGCAGCCCAAGGTGGACGTGTTTTCCTCGGCGGTTTTATAAGCAATATGTGTGAGCGCCTCTACAGCGATAGCGCATGCAAACTGTTGCATAAACCACATATCAAGCAATGTAAAATGGTGATCCGTGATGCCTATGCGTTCATCGGTGCTGAACACCATATATTTTTGACCCAGTGAAAATACTCTGGCTCCAAGGCCCATGGCGCTGCGTAGCGTGTCTGCCACCAATACTGATCCGCCGGTGTGCTGTCCGCCGGCGGTTGCCCAGGCACTCACCGATTTGCCCAGCCAATCGCCTGCGCCAATATCTTCAAAAAATTGCCGTGTGTAGCGCGTTGAGCCTTGTGACCAAACCGATGCACCTATGATGAGAACGTCGTGGTTATTGGTCATTGCCTCAAGTGCAACCACATCTCCCAGCGCGAGCGCTCCATCATAGTATTTAGCGCTGAGCGGCAGCGTGTGTTCTTGGGTAAGTTTATGCAGGAAATAGAAAATCCCGTAACCGGCTCGCATGCTGTCATGTGTGTTTGTATAGGGGCTGGGTGCGAGGCTAATAAGACTAATGATCGCTTTTTTGCTGGGGTATGCGACTTCGAAACCACTGTCATCAGCAGCGATGGCTCTCATACCGCTAATGGAAAATATCAGCACTAGGGATACTAGGAAAGATTTATGCATATTCAACTCGATTGTGTTGGGCGCTTCCTTGAGCCTATGAAAAGTTATTGTTGAGCGCGCCCCCCGCCTGATTACTTGCCTTTTACACCTCGGGCCAGCACGCGCGCACGCAATTTCTTCCATCTTCCTTCGCTTGATAAAGCCCCTTATCCGCCCGTTCGACAGCATTATCAAATGGCTCATTGAGGGAAATCGAGACACCAATACTTACTGTGACTGGCGCTTCGCCATCTTGCGACTTCAACTCAATTTGTGCTCTTAGTCGCTCCCCAAATCCCAGGATTTGTGATGTTTCCCCTGATGCACAGAGCACTAAAAATTCTTCTCCACCCCAACGGCCGGCAATGTCTGAATCCCTTACGGAAGACTTGATGATTGTGCTGATGCGACTAAGCACGCTGTCCCCTACCGCATGACCGAGGGTGTCGTTAAGTTTTTTAAAGTGATCCACGTCAATCATGAGTACGCCAAAGGGTTTTTGCTTAAGTAATAAATCGGTAATAGCGACATCAAGACCACGCCTGTTCAACATGGCCGTTAGTGGATCGCTGTTGGCTTGCGTTTGCATTAATTTTGTTTGTTTGCCGCGCTCCTCCAGGAGGGTTTGTTGCACCGCTTGGGCATTTCCAATGAATACATAAACCGTGATGAGCAGAAAAATAAGTGTGCCGACCCGAGGATCACCGAGCGCAACCTCGGCAACCTCTGGCCTGAGCGATCCGACTTGAGCAGTGATCGCCATGAAAAGCGCGATGCTCATCCCTACAATCACCCCAGTGCGTTGACCCTCCATAAGGCCGAGCACCATCAGTAGCATAGGCGTGTAGAGGAGGGAGGCAATGACGGCAACGGGTAGCTCTTGGGGAGGTAAAACTAGCCATGCGGAGCCCCACCGTATTTGGTAGATGATAAGCACTGAAAACAAGATGTATCTAACTGCATTTACCGATAGGCGCTCCCAGAAGACGTAGACCGTGGTGAGGAATACCAACCAAAAACCGGCGAAAGTCGCCGAAATCATTGAGACGTTTTCAAAGAAAACCCAGTTTGAACCATGAATGCCGCAATAAACACGGTTAACAAGATCAAAAAGCGAGTGAGTTGGAGAGCAAGGTCTATATTTGAACCGATAGGGGGGTAGCGTTTTTCTACAGACCACGCCTCCATAATCCAAGAGAGGATGCCGGGACGCTTTTTTCCATCGGCTAGTCGAACCATGAATACACCATGCGGTCTTTGTGCTATTCGTTACTGTGCTTTTGGAGGAGCCTAGCGCCCAATCGAGGGGCACTCAAGCCTTTCTGCACGACGACAATGCGGACGACATAAACAAGCATAAATGTCTGTATAAGAGCAGCCTGTATAAACAACGCAACATTGCTAGCGAATTGGGCCGCGTACAACAGTGCAAGCAAAACTAACCCACCGAGTATTGCTATTTCCTCGTAAAATACACCTCTAAAAGTGCGTGGTTCGCTACCCGAGATAATATCCATCATAACGCCACCGCCCGCACATGTTGTTGCCGCCAGCATTGGTATCCAATACCAGTCGAGTTGAGCGAGTATCGCTACTTTTGCACCAATGAGGCAGAACGCGGCCAAACCAACGGTATCGATGGCTAGGAAAAAAGGTGAGTTAGTATCAATCATTGGTTTGCCAGTTGGGTTGTAGCGATCCCAAAGCGTGCCAACGACAACAATGCCCATAACAATGTAGATGTAAGTGGGATCTGAAAATACAAAAGGAGGATGGCGATCCCCTCCCACGAGAAGATCGCGTAGAGTGCCTCCGCCTACAGCGGGTAGTGACGTGAGTATCAATGCACCCCAAATGTCATAACGTCGCTCAGATGCCCGCGCAAAACCGGCAAGCCCAAAAGCCAGCGTACCGAGTAAATCGAGTATGTAAAAAATGGATGAATCAAGAATTCTCTCTAGTCGATAGAGCACCTCGTCGGAAAGCGGTGAATGTTCATAATTGTCTAATTTTCGCCAAATGGCATGAGTCCAAGCGCCACGAACAGCCAATGCGTTGTCAGCGGAGGCGGTTGTGTCATAGCCAATAAATGCCACTTGTTCTTCAAAACCTTCCACAGCCAATTGCCCAAGGGGGAAGTTTTCAGGATCTATTAACCGACTTATTTCTTTTGCCATACGCAATTGAGTAGATCGATCTAAGTCGGGGAAACGCTGAACGAGAATCTCAACGGCTTCTGCTGGGCTATCCATGGCGTAGGCCCAGCCAGCCAATGAAGCGCGAGTAAAGCGCACTGCTTTATTTAAAAAATCAGGATCTTCGAGTCGATTTTGGGCGACATAAAGCCCATCTTCTAGCAGGCTGCTGTTGAGTTCATTAAGTCTGAAAATGGTAGCCTTCTTTAATTGCAGGCCCGCATCTAAAAGAGACCAGTATTCGTTGTAAGAGGTGGCGGATACACAATCTATGTCAGGATCTTGCCAAGACGCGACCACATCGGTTTGGGCAATTAGTGTTGCACTAAGGTAATTACGTTCGCCCAACTTGTGCAACTGTAGTCCATCAATCCAGCGCTGAAAGCCAAGCGCGCTGCTGCCCTCCCAGGTGCTAATTGTTCTGTCATGAAGGTCGTTAACCGTACTAATGCCGTGCTCTTTATGGCATATAAGCATCAGGCTAGAGCGCTGGAGAATCTGGGCGATATTGACCACATGTCGCCCCTCTTGTCTCGCTTCCAGCGCTGCGCCAAGCCACTCGACCGAGAAGTCAACTTCGTTTTCTAGACCTTCCAAAGGCGTGGTATTGGGTCCACCGGGGATTATGGTGACATTCAGCCCCTCCTTTTCATAGAACCCCAGTGTATCGGCCACGTAGTAGCCCATAAACTGTGCTTGTGGTGTCCAACGGAGTTGCAGGGTAACGTCTTGAAGATCAACCATTGGGCTGGTCTCACCCCATGACAATGAACAGCTCGCTAATAGACTTAACGCTACAAAAATTTTTCGCATAGGGCGCGACCAGTAACCGATGGCTCAGAGCTTGGATACTACCATTGAGCTCAGCGCGCTTAAAATTCAATTAAAAGTGCAATTTATCTGTCTAGACTAACTAATGGCCCAGCGCTGTAGCTGCTGCCGGATGCCAGGTTTTAATGACACCGCACAACTCGCAATGATCACGCTATGGGTGGGCTGTGGGTTGTTGTCTCTGGGTGCGCCGTGCGAACCTACCGCGATGTGAAATTTTTCGGCTCAATGATTAGGTACTGAACGGTTTTATCGCCTACGTTGAGTACGCTATGCCACGGTGTACCCGCACTCGAAAAATCACTACCGGTTTCTAAAGTGGCAATGCGTGTGCCGCGCTCGTCGGTCAGTTTCATGACACCCCCCGACAGCGCATAACCGTAATGGGGTGCATGAAAGTGTCGCTCATGACCCACGCCCGGAGGAAAAGTACATCGCAGCACCCGCAACTGCTCGTTGTCCTCAAGTAGCTCGCACACATCGTTGCCTTGCCACCCGGCTGCGAGGGGTCGGGTAGTTCTTGGGCGGTGGTGGTAACACTTAAGGTAACTAGGTATATGAGTAGTGACATAGCTACCATGGGCTGCCCCTAAAGATTATATGGCGTGTCGCCCAGTGGGCGTAACTTACGAACACACGTAACGCCAATTGGAAAGTTTCTGAATTAATCGTTATTACGCGATACATGTGTCGTGTTCTTCTCACAATAATATTGTTTCCCTTGCCATCAAATGACCGCCCCCAATGATGCCACGCATGTGCAACCAAAAGAGGGTATCCGGCGTTTAACAATCAATCCAGTCACAAAAGCTGCTGACCAGCTGAGGCGCGTTGGTCACCGCACAGTAGGACTGGACCCAGTGTTACCCGTACAATGCCACGAGCGCTTAAAGGCTTGTCGAATTTTTTAAAAGGAATGACCTATGAGTAACCGCCTTATCCCTTGCACCCACACCGGCAGTCTGCCCCGCCCCGACCACTTGGTGCGCTTAATGTTTGCAGTGGCCGACGAGATTCCTGTAGACCCTAATGCCCTAGACAGTGCCATTAGCAGTGCCATTGGTGAGGTGGTTCAAAAACAAATTGATGCCGGCGTTACCATTATTAACGATGGCGAGATGTCAAAACCCTCTTATGCCACCTATGTGCAAGATCGACTGTCCGGCTTTAAAGGCGAGTCGGTGCAGAACTATTTCTTCGATGACTTGCAAGATTTTCCGCGCAGCGCCGAGATGGTGGCGGGTAACCCGGGACGCCGTAAGCGCAAAGCACCCAGCTGTACCGAGGCGATTACCGTGGTGAATGGTCAGGCCGCTATAGATGATATGACAGCGCTGGTTTCAGCGGCTAAAGCCCGAGGCCATGAGGGTATATTTTCCAGTGCCGCATCACCCGGGGTGATATCGCTGTTTTTCGGTAATGACTTTTACCCAAGTCACGAGGAATATGTGTTTGCTATTGCCGAGGCGATGCGCCACGAATACGAGGCTATTGCTGATGCTGGCGCTATTGTGCAGCTGGATTGCCCTGATCTCGCTATGGGTCGTCACTCGGCCTATGCCAACATGGATCTTGCCACTTTCCAGGAAACCATTGCTATTAATGTGGCGGCTCTCAACCACGCGGTACGCAACATACCCGAAGAACAACTGCGTATGCACCTGTGTTGGGGTAACTACCCAGGCCCTCATCATCACGACGTTCCTGTAAAAGACATCATTGATATTGTCTGGACGGCCAAGCCGGAGACCGTGCTTATTGAAGGAGCCAACTCGCGCCACGCCCATGAGTGGGCGGTGCTCAAAGAGCTGGGCGTGCCTGCTCACAAGAAGCTGTGCCCGGGTGTCATTGAGCCCCAGTCTAATTACATTGAGCACCCCGACCTGGTGGCCCAGCGCCTTGAGCAGTGGGCACAGGTGATAGACCCCGAGCGTCTCATGGCCGGGGTAGATTGTGGTTTCTCGGTGCATGTGGGTAGCACTAGCATCGACCCCGATGTGGCCTTTGCCAAGTTGGCGTCTCTGGCTCAGGGCTGTGAGATTGCCTCTAAGCGTTTGTTTGCTTGAAGACAGTTCACACAAGAAATCTTAGGATTGACGCGCGCATTGAGCCCACCGTTACTGCCTATCGGTGGGCTTATCTTTGGCTTTGTAGCTACTAAGATTTGGGCTTTAGGCTTGGGTAAGCACGGGTGGTTCAATATTAATAAACGGCCCGTCCATGCAAATGCGTCGCCCATCGGGTGACGCGCAGGCGCCACAAATGCCCACGCCACACTTGGTCACGTAGTCGATGGCACTGAATATTTGATCACCACGACAGTACTTTCGTTGAACCGCCTCGGCGGCATGAATCATGGGTGCTGGTCCACAGTTGTAGAACCACACTTTGCCCCGTTCCTCTGCCGACATGCCCGCAAGGCGCTGCTCCAGCGCCTCGGTAACGCGGCCGTGAAAACCGGCACTGCCGTCGTCGGTGGCAATGGTTACCTTGGCCACGGCCTCACACTCGTCGGTAAAGTACAAACGGTTGGCACTGCGAGCGCCGGCAAAGATTTCTGCGGGGCTATCGTCGCTACCAAAGTCGCGGGCAATTTGATAAACCGCTGCCAGCCCTGTGCCGCCCGCTACGCACATAATGTGGGCATCCTCGGGCGGTTGTACGGGGGTGCCGTAGGGGCCGCGAATGTAGATCTCGGCACCGGGCTGTAATTGGTAACACGCTTTGGTGAATTCCCCCACGTCAATCACTGCGAGTCGCAGCGGATTGTCAGTTAAGCAGGAGAAGGGTTTTTCGCCAACGCCGGGAATCCAAACAAAAACGTACTCGCCGCCCTGAATATTGACCTGCTCTTTAAAGGTAAGCACGGTAATGTCTTCACAAACTTGTTCATTATTGACGACGGTGACGGCTCGAAAATTCATGTCCATGTCGTAACGGACCAGCTGCTCAGCGCGCTCGGTACCACTGTCAATGTCGGCGTTTAATGTTGCAAAGTACGCCTGCATATCGGCGCTATCCATACCGGTGAGCGCCGAACCCACGCCGACAATATCCGCTCCCGCGGCCATGGCACCCCGGCAGTCGTTGGCGCTAGATAGCCCGCCGCAACCAATGATGGGTTTGTCGGTAATAGCCCGCAGCTCACGAATGCATTTAAGCGCAATGGGTAGCACCCCTTTGCCCGACATACCGCCCACGCCGTTACTCAGTACCGCGGAACCGTGGCTCTGAGTATAGCCAGGCCCGACGGTGTTAATAGCACATAGGGCATCTGCCCCGGCATCAATGGCGGCCTTGCCGATAACAGCAATCTCGGCCACGTTGGGCGTTAGTTTGGGAACAACGGGCACCGACACGGCATTTTTTACGGCGCGCACAATCTCAGCCACCATCTCAGGATCTTGACCCATGGCCATGCCGTAACCCGATGCGTGGGGGCAGGACAGGTTGAGCTCAAAACCGTCGGCTACCGGTTCGAGTAACTTGGCGGTGGCTACAAATTCGTCCACGCTGCCGCCAAAGATAGACACCAACAAAAATTTATCGGCGGGGACATCGAGCTGTTTAAGCGCGGCTAAGGAGGCTTCGGCGCCGGGGTTGGTTAACCCCACAGCATTAACAAAACACCCTGGGGCATACTGGCTGTAGATGGGTTCGCGGTAACCCGCGCGTGGTGCCATGCCAATACTCTTGGTGGTAATGACGCCAATTTCGGGAACGTCGCGCATCACCCGCTGAATAATACTGGGTGCTGTAGTCACAATGCCCGAGGGAATGGTGAAGGGGCCACTAATGGTTTTGCCAAGAAAGTTATAGGTCACAGGTTTGCTCTACGCGTGGGGGTGGCGGACGGAAACTGCGATTATACGCGTCTGGCTTACGTGCCACAAAAGGTGCGTGTTACGACCTCGTCAGGAGTGGGTGGGGCGGCCAGCTGTTCGTCACCGGCAAGCCAATCTGCGGGCTGCTGCCAGCGCTGGAACAACCGTTGCATAAGCGCGTAGTCGCCGGCCTCGGCATCGGCAATAGCCGCTGCAATCCAGTGATTGCGGGGAACAACCGCAGGGTTTGCCAAGCGCATGGCGGCGTGGATGTCATCCGTTCCTCCCTTATGGCGCGCTTGCCAGCTCTCAAGCCAGTCGAGTAATGCTGGATTGGGTGTAAACAAATCGGCAACTGGGCTGTGGTCCAGGGTGCCTTGCGCTGTTTCTGTCAGCCAGCGAAACGCCAGGCTAAAGTCCAATTCGTCTTGGGCGAGGGCAGTGAAAAAGCCATCAATCAGTGTTGTATCACCCTCGCGAAAACCGCTTAGCCCAAATTTTTGCGCCATCAGCGCGCCGTAGGCGTCGGTAAACTGTTGAGGAAACGCATCAATCACAGCCTGTGCAAAAGCCACACTTTTGTCTTCGTTGCTATCGATCAGCGGCAACAAACATTGCGCCAGCACACTGAGATTCCAGTGCACAATGCCAGGCTGATTGCGGTAGGCATAGCGTCCCTGGGTATCGATAGAACTAAACACGCGCGCCGGGTCGTGCCCATCCATAAAGGCGCAGGGTCCGTAGTCGATGGTTTCACCACAAAGCAGCATATTGTCGGTGTTGAGTACGCCGTGAATAAAGCCTAGGCGCTGCCAGTGCGCAGCCAGTAGCGACAGTCGACCCGCCACTTCTGTAAGGAGTACCGCAGCTTGGGAGAGCCCAGCGTTCTCGGGTTTTTCCAGCGCTTCGTCAAAGTGTCGTGCTACCACGTGGTCTACCAGGGCCTCTAGGCCGTCACCACCTTGGGTCATAGCAAAGTACTGCACCGTGCCAATCCGTAAATGGCTGCTGGCTACGCGAGTAAGAACTGCCCCGGGCTCGGGGTGATTTCTAAAAACACGCTCGCCACTCGCTACCGCGGCCAAGGCTCGCGTGGTCGGCACGCCCAGGGCATGCATGGCTTCACTCACCAAAAACTCCCGTACCACCGGCCCCACGGGCGATCGGCCGTCGCCACCGCGTGAAAACGGCGTTGGACCCGCACCTTTCAGCTGAATGTCTTGGCGTTTGCCCTGCCCGTTAAGCCATTCGCCCAACAAAATCGCTCGGCCATCCCCCAGCTGCGGGTTATAGCTGCCAAACTGGTGGCCGGCGTACACTGTCGCCGTGGGGTTGCTACCCCCAAACAGCACATTGCCGGCAAAGCATGCAAGGGCTTGCGGTGTCTGCCGCCAATCGGTGGGCCAGTCCATGTCGGTAGCCAGTGAGTCGTTAAATAGCATCCATTCCGGCGCTTCAACCGGTGTCGGGGTTACCTGCAGGCTGTGGGTATTACCCAGATGGGCATAGCTGTTTTCAAAGGTGGCGGTCATGGCGGCTTTTGGCCCCGGGCTTGTTAAAAGGTTGGGTCCTGCGTCTTGCTGCGCGGGTTCCATTGCGAAGTTCTGGTCATTAAATCAATCCGCGGTATCTCTACCCACCAAATAATTTCTTTAGTGCATTGCCGGCTTTTTCACCGAGTTTGTCGGCTTGTTTTTGCAATTTCGATTTGGCCTCGTTGGCGAGTAACTGTTTGACAATACTCTCTCGGTCAATAGCACACCACTGGGTCGCATCGCCACTGAGGTTACCTACACACTTAACGGGCCAATCAATGGCCATGTATCGTTTTTCCACCCGACAGGCTTCATCGAGGGCTTCGAGTTCTTAGCTAATAGACGCATTTACACCCAGCTGAAAGGTGAGGTCGCGTAATGACGCAGCGCCGCTCCCCGACATAACGACACCCGGTGTTGCCAGCTCCAGCGTGCTCACTCGGGCTTGTTGCTTGCCAAAGGTTACCTCGGCAGTCAGCGCCGATATTTCAGTGGTGGTGGGCATGGTTTGGGTAAGCGCCTGTTGGTTTATCTTGGCAATGGCTGCACACATTTTGGCTTGGGCAGACACCGGCAAGAGTTCTACATTACTGCCCTCAAGCGTCATCTTACCGTCCAGCCCTAGCCGAAGGTCCTCGGTCGTTGTGCCCTTGGTTTTAACGTCCCAATTCATATCCACTCGGCCCACGGCGGTGTTGGCCGCGCCCAAACTGGCGGCGAAACTGTCGATGTTCACCCCATTGAGGCCGCCTTTTAGGGAGATCTGGGCCGTGGCTTGGCGGACATCAATAATCATTGCGGTATCGAGCTGACCTTGGTGCAAGACGCCGCGCAGGTATTGCAGGTCGCTGATGCCATCGACCGCACGCAACAACAGCTGTGCGTCTGAAAGGGTTTGCCCATTGCTCATCAACGCATCGGCGGTCACCGCTAGCCGCAGATCCAGGTTGCGCAATGGGCCAACAGGCAAGGGGACTGGCGGCGGTTTAATATCATTACTTTTACTGGCTCCATTGGCGCTCCCGTCCGCGGCGTCATCCCCGTCTCATTGGAACCTGAGCTGTTGCCCGGGGGTGTCAGTTGGTCCAAATCGAGGCGCGATGAGTGAAAGCTCAGATCAATTTGCGGGCTTTGCTCGCTGGCGTAAAGGAGATCTCCGTCGATATCCCCACCCGGTAAATTGGCCACTAGATCCAGTGTTGCCTTGAGGGGGCTTAGCTCTACCACCCCCGACAACGCCGTCTTGATGTCTTGATGCAAGAGCCCGCTAATGTCGGTGGTTAGCTCATCAAGTTCAATGCGATCAAGGGCTTGCGGCACGCGAACTACGCCACTTAAGACGACGCTGATGGGCTTGCCCCCGCCAAGTTGGCCACTTGTAGCGTGGCCCGCAGGCGCGTTGGGTTATTGGCAATATTTAAGTCGTCCACGACCAGCTCGGCTAGGGTAAGCTGGGTGGCGAGCGTGCCATCTACGTTAAAGCGCTGCAGATCGGTATTGGTCAATACCACCTCGCCCACTTCGGTCTTACCCATTAACAAGGCCACGGGTGACAAGCCAATTGCTAAACTACCGACCGAAGCCAGTGTGCGGCCACTGGTCTCAGGCTGACCGGGTAGATCAATGGTGGTGCTGTTGAGCGCAATCGAGAGCGAAGGCAACAGGGTCAGTCGGGTGTCGCCGTCTACTCTAAGCTCGCCTCCAGTCGACTTGCGCACCTGCTCTTGCGCCAGTGCAATGATTTGCTGCTCGTCAATAAAGTTGGGCAGTATCAACAGACCCAGAACCACGATGGCAATGACAACGCCAATGGCAATAACGATAAACGGCATGACAAATCCTTTTGTAATCTCGCAGTTGATAAAGCATAGCCCAGGGTTGGGCGGCACCGTCAAACGCGGCTAGGGTTAGCCAAAGCGTCGTTCGACGTGTCTGTTGAGGATGCGCTCACGCTCTCGAGCAATCAAGGGGTCGGTTTTAGTGCCCATAAATTATCGCGCGCGCGTTTGTGACTCGTCTGCAGGTCAATCACTGGCTCCGGGTAGTCAACTGGGTGCAACATTCGCTCCATGGGTGAGCGCTGCCAGGGTTGATGCACCAGCGGTGTGGGTAACTCGGAAAGCTCAGGCAGCCATTGACGAATAAACCGGGCATCGGGGTCATGGTCGAGAGATTGTTTAATGGGGTTGTAGATCCGTATGGTATTAATGCCCGTCACCCCGGCCTGCATCTGCATTTGTGGGTAGTGAATGCCGGGCTCAAAATCTAAAAACAGCGACCCCAAATGGCTGGCACCCGCGCGCCAGTCCTGCCACAAGTGATGCGTTAAAAAGCTGACCAGCATGGCGCGTGAGCGAAAGTTAATATAACCCGTTGCCGTCAGGCAGCGCATATTGGCGTCGATGATGGGTATGCCGGTACGACCCTCTGCCCACACTGTTAACAGCTGCTCATCATGATCGCGGGGATGGTGTTGGTAGCCGCGGTTGATATCTTCAAACTCCATTCGGCACTCACTCTCAAATTTTTGGATGAAATGACAGTGCCAATGTAATCGGGATTCAAACGCATCCAGCGGCTGTTGCCAGCCGCCGCGTTCGCGACGCTTTTCTAGGGCATGCATGACTTGTCGAATACTCAGATTGCCCCAAGCCAAATAGGGCGATAGACGTGAGCAGTGATGCCGGCTTTGTTCCGGTTTGGAAATAAAACGCTGATAACCCCACGCCCGATGTTCAAGAAAGTCATTGAGCGTGCGCCACGCACACCGTTCACCCCCTGCCTGAAACTGAGGGTGAGTCTGTTGCCACTGTGTCAGTCGCTGACAGCGCGCGCCTTCAAGTTGTTCCGGAAGTTTGATAATGAGGCGCCCTAGATCATGCATATTGGCGGCGGCAACCACCGATTCCATGGTTTTACTCCAGGCCCTGTTCCAGCCCTTGCGATGGGTGCGTCCACGCTGGACGCCATTGGTAGCGAATTCTAGCCACTCTATGCCTTGACACTGGGCCCAGTGGGCAACGGCTCGGTCGCGCGCGTAGGTGACCTCAAGTCCGGTCTCTTCGTAGCTATACAGGCGCTTGATACCCACGGTTTGGTGCAGGCGGTGTAGCAGGGTGGGGGCATCGCCCTCTAGCACCTCCACACGGCCGCCGTGTTGGGCTAGCTGCTCATTCATGTCATTAAGGGATTGGGCTATAAAATGCCAGTGCCGTCGGCGGTAGTGAGCGTTTACTAGCAATATTGGCTCGACAAGGTAGAGCAGCAGCACAGGCTCTCCCTGTGCCAGAGCTGCACTGAGGGGCGCGTGGTCGGCAAGTCGCAAGTCGCGTTTATACCAAACAACGTTCACAGGTAGGCCCCTTGCCTATTTACCAAGGGTCCAGCTAAAAAGGGGTTGTCTACCGCCTTGCCACTGCAGGCATCTAACAATGTAACCCGGCCTTTACGAAGGGCCGACATGAGCAAGTGATAGGCGTCGCGATCAAAAAAACGCGGCTGCGCTTGCGCGAGTACCGCTGCAATGTCACCAGTGCCGCCAACACTTCCCACGTAGGACCAGTGGTCAACAATGTGGTATTGCTCGGAGGGCTGATCATGCAGTGGTTTAGTATTTTGCTCATGCAAGGCAAGTGGTCCAGCAAAGGGCCAAGCGGCAATACGGTCTCTGTCGAGCACCGACAGCAATCGCGCGTTGTGTTGCTCGGCGGTCTCTTCGCCGGCGCAGGCACCGTCGCAGCGCTTGAGTTGAAACTGAAAGCAGGGGCCTCGGCCTTTGTCTAAGCCAAGCATGCGTAAGCACAAACCATGGTCGCGGGCGTGTCGACGCAGAGTTGATTCAATATGTTTTGGGTTGTTATACAGCCCGTAGCTGTCGCTGACACGCTCTGATTCGGGCACGAAATCCATGCTCTTGGGCGTTAAAAAACCATTGGTCTGTTGATTTAGATGAATGGTCCAAAGTTTGCGCACCCGCCGTTGACGCCGATTGTAGAGGGGGTTTCTGACTTGATAGCGGCATTTTCTATGAGCAACGCGCCAACGTCGCCGGCGGTGGCTGTACAGTCTATCAGCGCCACCTGCGACATAATGCGTTGGTGACGGCCTGGCTTGCGCCCCTCTTGCAGGTGCGACTGAACCCTGGCGCGAATATCAACACTTTTCCCAATGTACAGCAGGCCGTTATGACTGTCGTAAAATCGGTACACACCACTAAAGCGCGGCAGTGCATCAGCTGTCACCCCATGGATGGTTATTCGCGGTTTATCGATTGATACTTCCATGGCAGCTATGATCGCGTGTTGCGCGCTACTGTGTGTCATCCGTCCAGTTTTTGTAGGAATCAAAGGTGATGAATCAGCCCAAACATCTGCCTCACATGCACCATCCAGATGTTATTGCCATGGGCATGCGCCCCATGGGACCTGCCTGGCTTGAACCGGGCGATAACGTCACCGCCATGCGGGCACACAAAACCGAGCGCAGAGCGGTCTTGGGCGAAGCAGTTTATGCCATAACCTCAGAGGGGCTAGCCGGCGCCCGGGAGTTGGCGCACAAGGTGTTTGAGTCTATGCAGCTGGATAAACAGCTACTGGATACCGGTGATCCCAATGAGGCGCTTTGGTTGGCATCGTTACAGGTGCACGAAGATCTTGTTGTCATGGCTCCGGTGGCAGGGGTTTATACCTTGGTGGCGGCGAGTCTATGCAGCCCGAGTCACTGGCGATTACCTGACAAGATCGGACGACCTATGGCGCGTATCCATGACCCCATACCCACCATTCACGAGACGCTGACCCCCAAGATCGACCGCATCTTTGAACGGCTTGGCGTAGACACGCCCGTGGAGCGCTACAACTGGTCGGTGCAGGAGGACGATGCCTTGTTTTGCTGGCCAGAATCGGTTGTTGAGCCACTACCGGCAGATACACCACTGTTTTACCGCGTTGAGCGTCAGACTCTCTCGCGTCTGCCCGTTAGTGGTGCTTTGGCATTTACTATCCGGGTGCACATACACCCGCTCGAGACCCTTGCAGCCATACCCGGTGCACTGCAAAGCCTATTTGATGCCATGCATGCCAATCCAAGCAGCGTGCAACGCTATAAAAACTTTCCCCTTGTTGAGCCTGCATTGGTCAAGTATCGCGCCATGGCCTAACCGGAAAACCAGCGCCGGCTTTTATCCGTATCGCCATTAATGAGGTGTTAAACGCCGCCAAAAATCACACCAAGATTGCAAAATCTAGTGTATCGAGCACGTGAGGGGGATATGAAAATTACCGAGAAACGACTCAAGCGCCGCGCCATAGAAGTTGAACGCATTGTGATTGAGTCGGTCGACTTGAGTTTGTACCTTGCTCATGCCGTGATTAATGGTGAAGAAATGGTGATTGCTGAAAATAACGGCAAGTTACTAAAAACCCACAATTTACTGGCTATGAAGCGCCGCGTGAAAGCATTGGCAAACTGCGAACTGTTTTTGCGCCAGCAAAGTGCCTACGATGAAATGGTGGGGCACAGCTACGCAGCCAGTGCTAACACCATGGAAATTCCCTGGGTAGTGAGCCGCTACCTGAGTGGCTCAATTAGCGCGCGAGATCCTCGTCATCGATATTGTGCCCCCACTCGCGCTTGGCTTCGAGATAGCGCAAATTGCAGTCATCCACGCCCGAGACATGCTTGATGCGCTTGATATTGGTTAAACCATTATCGGTGAGGTCTTGAAGTTTTTTCGGGTTGTTGGTGAGTAGCCTGAGCTTTCTGCCGCGACCAAAATACTTAAGCAAGGTAGCGGCATCGCTAAAGTCCCGAGAGTCGTCGGGTAAACCCAGCGAGCGATTAGCTTGATAGGTGTCTTCACCGCCATCTTGTAATAAGTAGGTCGCGGCTTTTGCCCACAAGCCAATGCCGCGGCCCTCGTGACCCGCCATGTACACCAGATAGCCACCGCCGGGCTCTTGGGCAATGCGATCAATAGCTGCCTCGAGTTGTGGGCCACACTCGCAGCGGCGAGAGCCAAAAACATCTCCCGTGAGGCAATTTGAGTGCACCCGTATCATGGGCTGCTCGGCCTGATCGGCCTCGCCAATCACCAGCACACTGTTAACGGCCATACTCGATGCGAGCTGTGAGAACAGGTGTTGTCCACCCTGCTCGCGCAGCGTGCTTGCCAGATTTTCAACTTCGCTCAATTCAGTACTGCGCACAGCAGCATACCACTGCACGTTGGGGCGGGCGTTGCCACGTGCAATCGGCATAGGTACCGGGCCCAGTAGGTTGAGGCTGCGTTGTCCCGCGGGGGCACTATCTTCTACCGATAAGGCTTCACCGTTGGCATCAATGCGTACCAGTTTGCCTTGGGTGATGAGTTTTTGGCGGACCTCAGGATTCAGGTAGGTAAACATGCGTCTTCTCGATTAGTGTCGTTTGCAGGCTATTCCTGCTGCCTTGCTTGGTCATACTACAGCGGGTTGTTGCTGCGTGATGCAATGCACGCCGCCGCCCTGTGCAAAAATAACCCGAGCATCTACTCCTCGCACGGCGCGATCCGGATAATACTCGCTCAGGAGCTCAATGACAGCGGCATCGTGCTTGTCGTTAAAGGTTGGCACCAGCACCGCGCCATTCAACACGTAGTGGTTGATGTAGCTATAGTCTACCCAGTCGCGGTTATCGCGTAGCGTGGCAGGAGCCTGTACGGGGACAACCTCAAAGCCCGCCTCACTGAGTGTATTGGCAAAGGATTGGCAGCGCTGGTGATCCGGGTGGTCTGGGTGGCCTTGCGCGTGTAGCAGTAGGTCGCCGTTGGGTGCAAAGCAGGTAACTATATCAACGTGTCCCCGCGTGCCATGGTCAAGGTAGTCCCTGTACAACCCCTGTTCCAGCCAAAGGGCTTGGCTTGTACCCAGTTGTCGGTGAATTTCGGTTTCAACATCGTGCGCGGACCAACCCGGGTTGCGTTGAGGGTCAAGTTGCACGGTACGCGTTAGTAGCACCGTCCCGCCATTGTTAACATGTATGCCGCCCCCCTCGTTGGTAAGTGCAGAGGGACTGGTATCGCAGCCAAGGTGCGCGCAAATGGCACGGGCAATGCCCGCGTCGTGTGAATAATCAAATTGGGTGTTGTCACCCCATCCGTTGAATTGCCAATCCACGCCCAAGAGGCGGCCACTGTCGATGACAAAGGTAGGACCGGTATCGCGTAGCCAGGCATCCTCGAGGCGATAGGGCACAAGCTCCACAGCGCTGCTTAGGCACTTTTGGGCCTGTTTGAGCCAATCTGGGTGACACAGCATGCGTACGGGCTCGTGGTCCACCAACATATTGGCGACTGCTGCCCAGGCCGCCTGAGCCTGTGAGGTCGAGACACCGGCCCCGTCGTAGGCACTACAGGGAAAGCCCATCCAGGTTGCATCATGAGGTGCCCACTCTGGCGGTGTATGGCGCATCAAGGCTTAATGCCCGGTATGCCGCCATCGTGCCCCATGCCGGTTTCGGTGCGGGGGTTGGCAACAGGATCAGTAAGACGCTGATAGGTGTCGGGTCGACGTGTGGCATAAAACGGAAACAGGGTGAGCCAGTCGGCACGTTGATTAAGATCGATATCGGCGACTAATACGGCATCACGGTCACGGGGTGCCTGCACCAGAATGCGACCGAAGGGGTCGACAATAAAGCTACTACCATAAAAATTGAGCAGACCTTCAGCCCCATATCGATTGGGTACGACGATAAACAAACCGTTAGCAATAGCGTGCCCCACAATGACCTTCTGCAGTAGTGGCTGGGTATCAAAATCAGGGAAATCCGGTTCTGAACCAATAGCCGTGGGATAACACAGCAACTCGGCACCACCCAAACCATAGCAACGCGCTACCTCAGGGAACCACTCGTCCCAACAGGTAGGCAAACCCAGCTTGAGATCACCGCTGTCCGCGGTCACCGTGTGAACTGGATAAGGATTGCTCGCCGGCCCTTGGGCAAAATAATGATCTTCGTAATAACCGGCGGTCACGGGAATATGCAGCTTGTGGGTGGCAGCCACAATATCCCCCCGGGGTGAAACCACAATGGCCGTATTTAGCCCACGGCCATCGTGCCCCTGAGTGCTGAAATAGTGACGCATGCACAAACACATCGTTGTCGCGCGCGGCGGCTGCAGCAAAAAGGTGGGTAGCCCCGCCTTCCAAGGGTTCTGCTGCTTGGTCCGCTTGCTGAGTGGGTTTGGCATCCGCCGGATACCGCGACAGCGTCAGCTCTGGCAAGAAGACAATTTCAGCCCCTTGGTGGGCAGCCTGTGCTATTCCTTCGTTAAGGATACGTCGATGGCTATCGGCTTCGGCATGCCAACGTGTTTGCACCAGCCCTATTGTCATTGGGCGGAGGCTCGACGTCTCAGTGGTGTTGGCGCAAAGGCTGGGTTTGAGCCTCGCTTTCAAAATATCCATACAAATAGTCTACCTGTCCGTGCTTTCTCAGCCTATGGTCTGGGTCGCTTCTCGGCAAGCTACCAGAAGGAGGTGCATGGGCTTGGCGACTGTCAGTGTAAATGAGTTAGCGGAGATCGCCGGTTAGACGTTTGCGCAGCCGTCTACTGAGATACCACACGCCTGCGAGCATAAGTGGCGCGGCAACTGCCAGTATGAGTTTGGGTTCGACGGGTAGATGGCCTGATGTACGTAGTCCCTCTAGCACGTAGCCCAGAATGCCTAGCGCGTAGTAACTGATAACAAAGGTTGAGAAACCCTCGACAGCTTGCTGCAGCCGAACCTGAATCTCTGCATTTTTGCTCATGGCTTTCATCATGGCATTGGTCTGGCGTGTTTGCAGCATATCAACCATGGAGTTCAGTAGCGTCAGGGCTCGAGAGACGCGCTCGGCAAGTTCTTCAATTCGGCGCTGCGCAGCCTCGCAAGTCCGCATGGCCGGCTCAAGCGTGCGCAATAGGAACAGTGAGTATCGTGGTTGGGTTATCACACGCTCTTCGCGTAACTCATTTAAGCGTTGCTCAACAATGCGTGAATAGGCGCGCGCCGCAGCAAAGCGATAGCTGCTGGCCGCGGCAAGGTGTTCAATGCGGGCGGCCATCAACGATAAGTTAGTCAGTAATACCTCGTGATCGGTGTCTGACCCGGCTTGAGTAAGTTGATCCATCAGCGGCTCTAACTCGTCCTCTAGCTTTGACAGTTCACCCATGGTTTTACGTGCCAATGGCAAAGCGCTCATGGCCTGCAGGCGATAGCTCTCGGTTTCGATAACACGCTGCAAATAGCGGCCTGCCGCCGAGGGTGGCAAGCTGTGGTCAATCATGACAATGCGCGCATACCCGTCGGCATCGAGACGGAAGCTCGACCAAATGGCTGCATTACCATCGGCAATGGGGCCGCCATAGATCTCGTTACTTCCTAGTGCAGCGCGGATTGCTTCCATGTCAATGAGATCGGCAGCTTGTTTAAGGACCTCAACGTGAACCCCGCAAATCACATCCTCGCCAAAGCATTGCGCTAACTCGGTGGGAGAAAACTGTTTGGCAGCCTCTGAGAACAGCGGCGCTCCGTTGCCCGGGATCAAGTGGGTAATTGAGTCTGCCTCGGTGTGACCCTCCCACTTAATAAGCGCGGTACCCATTTGCACCACATGGTGACGACTCTCATCGCTAGGCACGGGCTGGGCATGTTGCTTGCATAGCTCGGCAAATTGACGCCGGGACTCGGCGGCGCTATCGCGCCGCTTAATCACTTGATGGGTGCAGCGAAAAGGCGTTGCTAGGTTGGCAACGGGTCGTGCGTGCCACTCGTTGTTCAGTTTGATGCGCTGAACTGTGGAATCAGGGTGCGCCATAATAGTCAACTCCAGAGCACGCGGTTACGCGCTAACGCTGGTGCCCGCCAGGTGCTGATTCAATCGGCTGTGGGTGCCGACCCAGGTGGAAAGCCTTGCAGTACAATGCGGGCGCCGTTATCAATCGTAGCCTGGTCTTTCAGCGCTTCACCTTTGAGCTTTGACTGGGTCACGCTGCGCCAGACCGACTTGTTTTGCACCGGGTCAATCATGTCCACAATAAACGTACCCTGGGTGTAGTCGCTTACTCGAACCTCGGTGTTATCAAAACAGGAGTAGCAGCTGTACATGGCATAACGATTATAGCGGCTATAGCCAACACCCATGCCCACACCATGCCGTAGCCAGGGGTAGTTGTGGTGCGGATATCTTGTTTTTCGACCGCGTTCAAGTGCCAGCTCAACAGCAGTTGCGCGTCGGCAGCGTTGTCGACAATTTTAAAGCCTCGGCCCTGTAGGCGCGGCTAAGAGCGTCACTGATTCGGTCCTTTTGAAAATCAGTAAGGCCCATCGGAGTTGTCGCCATAGTTTTTCGCTAAGTGCATAAAGGCCAATTTTGGTAATGCCACCAAAATTAAAGTCAGCGGCGTAGTCAACAGAGGGTTTGGCGGTGCTGAACCGCAAGCGGCTAAAATAACTGTGGTAATTAAAACTAGGGCAACTGAAGCATGATGCTATCTCCTTCTGATAGAGCCGTAGTGTATCAGAGGAATACCGAGGTTTTCAGTGGATACCGAGGACGTCAGCGCGACCAAAGTACAGAATGACAGTTACTGAACGTAGTTTTGATGACTTCAACATGATTTTTGGGAGCGGTTGCTGTGTGGGCTAATGCCTCGTCGCGCTTTGCTTGCCACAGCCGGTAGTTGGTGGGCAAGACGGTCGCTAGTTGCTGTTCAATTGAGGTAATGGGGGTCATGAGGCTATGACGACGTGCATGAACACTCGCCAGCCAGGGTTGGGTATGGGTGGTAAAGAACTTAGCTACCACGTTTTGTGCAATTTCGGCCCGGCGACTTACCCGCCCTTGCGGGCACAGCGGGCGGTTGGTATCACTGTCCCTTAGCAGCTTGCTGGCTTGCTCAAGGGCTTTATTGAGCATGGTGCTTGCCAACAACAATGCGCCGCCATCGCCCGCGCGCAGTGTGGCCAAGTGCCCCTCTAGCTCGCTATTGTGAGTGGCAAAGTTAACGCTGTAGTCGCCGTTTAACCATTGACGGATAGCCGAGTCAAGTAGTCCAGCGCTGCAATCACGTCACTCCCCCACACGGGCTGGATAATCGTCCAGCTTCGGGGGTAATCGCCACAGGGCTGAAAACTCGGCCCAGCCAACAACGCATTGAAGATACGTTGGGGTAACAAGCGTTTTCGTTCCTCTGCCATTGCCTCGAGCGTGCTCGCTAGCTGCTCATCGCCCCGTGACTTGAGCGTTGCTGCACAGGGAGCCACTTGATGCAAAAACTCCAAGTCCAACAACAAGACCTGCGAGCTCGATGCATTGCGTCCCAGGGTGCTATTGCGACGCCCAATATTGACCTGTAACTCACAACCAGACAGGGCGAGAAAATCGATTAAAGAGATTGCCCCGCTCTGGATGGGTAGTTGTTTGAGTCGCGCTTCGCTCAGGCGGGGAGGGCGCTTGAGGGGGGCAGGAGGACGATGGTCTTCAACGGCGCGCTCAAGGCGCGTTAAATAGTCATCCAAGCGAGCGGGTCCCGTGTTGGGAGTGCCGCAGGCCACCAAAAGCCCCATAATCGCCGCGCATATTCCTGCCCAGCAAAAACCCGATCCAGTATGTGAAGCCTTACTCACCATTGAGCGCAAGAGAGGCGCGCTCGTGCCAAGCGTGCAGCTGGCGCAGATTTTCGTCAGGTTTTACCTTGGCCGCCCACCCTGCAAATTTAATCAGCGCCATCAAATCAATGTCGGCAAAGGAAAATTGTTCTCCGGCAACGAATGGGCGTGTGGCCAGCTCTCGATCCATTTCCTCAAGGCCTACAATAAGCCGATCGCGACCACGCTCGGCCAATTCGGGAATCTGTGCAACCGGATGGGTCCCTGGTAGTGCCCGGTCCTTAAACGCGGGGTGGGCATTGCGGAAGGCTTCGGCAGTGGCCATAAAAACCGTTTGGAATAAGCGATGATTCCAATTGAGGATCATGGCCTTTTCATAGGGTGTGACGCCCAAAAGAGGGCGCTCTGGGTAGAGCATTTCCAGGTAATGCGCAATAGCGATAACTTCGGTTAGTCGCTTGCCGTTATCCAGAACCAGCGTTGGCACGGTACCGTTAGGGCAGATTTCGAGAAAAGCAGCACTGTGTTGCTCAAGCTTGGCCATATCGATTTGCTGGGTATCGATGTCGATAGCCTTGTAGGTTAAAAACATTTTCAGTCGCGCGGGATTGGGCGCCGAATCATAGGTATACAGTTTCATTGTGCTTACTTGTCCTAGTTGTTTGTTAAATAGCTGTTGCCTGTCTCACAGGCTTGGGGTGCTTGGACCTTTCGCTTAGCTAAAACATTCAAGCGGCGATTATGTTGCTGCCTGTTCTCAGCGACCAAAGTGTAATCTATCCGTAACTGTGAGTTTTCCCAAGGGCTTGCAATCGCTATACTCCGCGCCATCTAAAGAGGAGACCTACCATGCGTGTTATCGCCCTTATTATTGCTTTACTGCCCGTTGCGGCCTCTGCCATCGATTTATCCAAAGATCAGCGCAACGCTATCGAAGGGCGTATTCAGCCCTTTAGCCAGGTGTGTGTTACCGGTGACGAAAGCTGCATGGCGGGTGGTGCAGCCGTGGCTAGCGGCCCTCGCTCAGGCGAAGAGATCTACAACGGCGCATGTATGGCCTGTCATGCTACCGGCGCCGCTGGTGCCCCAAAGGTAGGTGATGCTGCGGCGTGGTCTACTCGAATCGCCAAGGGCATGGACGCGCTCTACGACAGCGGCGTTAATGGTGTTGCGGGCACTGGCATGATTGCCAAGGGTGGCTGCGGTGATTGCAGTGACGATGAAATCTACGCCGCTGTCGACTATATGGTGGACAACAGCAAGTAAGTTGCTAGGCGTCATGCCAATCGGGATGCGTGTTTCACAGCATAGCCATGTCATAGCCATATACTGAGCTCACGAGACACGCCTACCCCCAGCCTTCCAGTTTAGGGCGGTAACCCAGGGCCTCCATAAGGTGCTGCTCAACAACGCTGTGTTCATTGCGCATATCTGCCAGCGTACGAGCAACTCGCAGCGCTCTATGGGTGCTGCGCGCTGACAACTTGAGGCGATCGCTTGTGTCGGCAAACCATGACACGACCTGAGGCCCCATCTGACAGTTTTTTAGCAGCTCGCTGCCAGCCAGTTTGGCATTACAGCAGGCCTGTCGCGTCAGCTGACGCCTCCGCGCCGCTACAACACGCTCGCGAATAACCGCCGACGACTCGCAGGCATCACTTGGGTGAAGTAATTGGGCGCTACTTTGGCGCTCCAAACCCACATGCAAGTCGATCCGATCCAAGATAGGACCCGAGATTCGACTTTGATAACGTGCCACAAGTTCAGCAGAGCACTTGCAAGGAGGGTCGTGGCTGCCCGCATAGCCGCAGGGGCATGGGTTCATAGCTGAAATCAGCTGGAAGTGTGCGGGGTAGGTGTTGCTTCTATTTGTTCGGTTGATGGTAATTTCCCCCTCTTCAAGGGGTTGGCGCAGTAGATCGAGGGTGCGTGGCGAGAACTCGGGAAGCTCATCGAGAAATAGTACACCGCCGGTGGCCAATGACACCTCACCCGGTTGGGCATGGGCGCCGCCACCCACGAGTGCTGGGCCGCTGCTACCATGATGCGGCGCTCGAAACGGTCGCCGATGTTCAGCCCTTAGCCCAAGCAAATCTCTGATTACCGTGAGCTCAAGCATTTCTTCGGGCTCGAGATCGGGCAGTATGCCAGGCAGCGCCGATGCCAGTAGCGTTTTGCCGGCGCCGGGAGGACCCACCATGAGCAGATGATGGCCGCCGGCCGCGCTTATCTCCAGTGCGCGTTTGGCCACGGGCTGCCCGGCAATTGTTTGAAAATCCTGGTGGGGTGGCAGGGGATTTGGTGTAGCGGCTGGCAGGGGCTCAGCAGAGCCTCCCTGTTTTAATTTGGCGCACAGTGTCAGTAGGTCGTGGGAGGCGATTAGTTGCGCTTTGGGTATGGTGGCCAGGCTATCGAGCTGACTGGCGGGTACACCGCAAGCTCTATTGGCGCGCGTGGCGGCCAGTACGGCGGCCATGATGCCACTAGCCCGACGCAGGCTACCATCGAGGCCCAACTCACCAAAAAACTCCCTGTTACTTATCACCTCGGGTTCCAATTGACCCGAGGCGACCAGAATGCCAAGTGCAATAGGCAGATCAAATCGACCTCCGGCTTTGGGGATGTCGGCCGGCGCCAAATTGACGGTAATGCGATGGTCCGGCCACTCGAAGTGCGAGTTGATGAGTGCGCTGCGAACCCGTTCTCGCGCCTCACGAACGGCGCTCTCGGGTAAGCCCACGAGCGTAAATCCGGGTAGACCGTTACTTAAGTGAACGTCAATACTAACGTCGGGCGCCTGCAAGCCTGCCGACGCGCGGGAGAGAATTTTGGCGGTAGACATACTTCATCCTTGAAGAGTGAGACCGCAGCTTCTGCGTAAAGGCAGTTGCTGAATTTATTGGCGGGGCGACGTGTCCAGCAACTGGCTGAGTCGCTCGAGCTCTGCTTCCAGCTCGGCTACGCGTTGGCGTGTGCGCTTGAGCACAGCCGACTGGGCATCAAACTCCTGCCTGCTAACAACATCGAGTTTGCCCAATGCCGACTGGGCAAGGGCACGGGCGTTTTTATCCCGCTGCTCTTTCAAGCCGCTCTCCTTTCCCAACAAACGATCCAACAAACCGCCTGGACTCATGGGATCTCGCTGATCTTGTTCGGTACCGGTATTGCTATCGGCGAAGTTTTCGCCGCTTGGTCCGTGGCCGCGGTTGCTCATTGTTGGCTCTCCCAAACACTGTTCGTTTGTAACGGCACGATCAGTTTTAGTGTGCTGTATCCCGTTGCTTCGTGGGCTGGGTGCCCACCGTTAGCTGCAATGTAACGCATCGCGACGGCATTCCCTACATCTGCAGTGAGCAATCGGCGCCATTACCGTTCAGCGATGGCTATTTGGCCGCTATTCCTTGTTGCTATTCCTTGTTAATGGGCCGCCCGTTGCGCGTTGCCCGGTTGTTCGTCGACAGCCTTGCTTGGTGGAGCCATATTAGTGCCTTGGCACGGTGCTCGGTGCACCAATTCTGTGCGCACCCAGGGCTGAACAGTGGCTTGAAGCGTCGCCTTAGTGCTGTTTTAAGAGCATAAGCAATTGATTAAAAACAATAAAAACAATTTTGGTACAGCAGTCGCTAAGGCATAGCGAGGCCGTTGGCTGGGTATCACTGTGTACTCAGTCCGGAGAAGTCCACTCAACAACGGGGCCAGTGAGCCACTCCCCGGAGGATCAAATGAAACTAATCACAGCAGTCATTAAGCCTTTCAAGCTCGACGATGTTCGCGAAGCGCTTTCGCAAATAGGCGTGCAGGGCATCACGGTAAGCGAGGTAAAAGGATTCGGGCGTCAAAAAGGACACACCGAGCTCTATCGTGGCGCCGAGTACGTCGTCGATTTTCTTCCCAAAATTAAACTCGAGGTAGCGGTGAAAGCTGACTTGGTTGATCAGACCATCGAAGCCATTGCCAGTGCCGCCCAGACCGGCAAGATCGGCGACGGCAAGATTTTTGTCACCAGCCTTGAGCACGTCATTCGCATTCGTACCGGTGAAACCGGCGAAGCGGCAATTTAACCCCAGCACAGGAGAGAAGAACTGTCATGGAGAACGAAATTTTTCAGTTGCAGTACGCTCTGGACACCTTTTACTTCCTGGTGTGCGGCGCGCTGGTCATGTGGATGGCCGCGGGTTTTGCCATGTTGGAAGCTGGATTGGTCCGGTCCAAAATTACGGTGGAAATTCTCACCAAGAACGTCACGCTGTTTGCCGTGGCATGCACGATGTATATGGTCTGCGGATACGCGATTATGTACGGCGGTGACTACCTGTTAAGCACCATAACCGGCGACGGTGTCGCAGGGGCCGAGGAGCCTGCGACGTATGCACCGTCGGCCGACTTCTTCTTCCAGGTGGTGTTTGTTGCAACCGCTATGTCGATTGTCTCCGGTGCGGTAGCTGAGCGCATGAAGTTGTTTGCGTTTCTGGCCTTTGCCGTAGTGATGACCGGCTTCATCTATCCAATGGAGGGCAGTTGGACTTGGGGCGGCAATGACGTCTTCGGCATTTACAACCTCGGTGACTTAGGCTTCCTGGACTTTGCCGGATCGGGCATTGTGCACATGGCTGGTGCTGCGGCTGCCCTCGCTGGTGTGTTGATGGTGGGTGCGCGCAATGGCAAATACGGCCCCAATGGCGAGATTCGCGCATTTCCCGGTGCCAACTTGCCCCTCGCCACGCTGGGTACGTTTATTCTGTGGCTGGGATGGTTTGGCTTTAACGGCGGTTCCGTGTTGGCGACCGCCTCGGTCGAATCAGCCAATGCGGTGGCGGTGGTGTTTATGAATACCAATGCCGCAGCGGCAGGCGGTTGTATTGCAGCGTTGCTGACGGCCAAGTTACTGTTTGGCAAAGCTGATCTAACCATGGCACTGAACGGCTGTCTGGCTGGCTTGGTCGCCATTACCGCTGGTCCCGATACACCCACTGCGCTGCTCGCGACACTATTTGGCGCCATTGGTGGCGTGCTGGTTGTGTTCTCTATTACCACCCTCGACAAACTCAAGATTGACGATCCTGTGGGCGCCATTTCCGTGCACGGCGTTGTGGGCTTGCTTGGCTTGTTGCTTGTACCGGTCACCAATGGTGATGCCACTTTCTCAGGCCAAATCATTGGCGCGTTAACCATCTTTGGTTGGGTTTTTGGAGTGTCGCTTGTGGCCTTCGCGATCATCAAGGCTGCTATGGGTCTTCGGGTTTCCGAAGAGGAAGAGTACGAGGGTTCAGACGTCGCCGAATGCGGTATGGAGGCGTATCCAGAGTTTACTTCAGGTCGTTGAAAACTTCTTTTGGAGTGTGTTTGGGGCCTTTGGGCCCCTTTTTTATGGAAAATCTGACCGCCAGCATTGCCAAATTCTGCTGTGTGCCCATAATGACGGTACGTCTAATTATGAGGTAGTACCATGAAGCTCGTCACAGCGATCATCAAGCCATTTAAAATGGACGACGTTAGATCGGCGTTAGCCGATATTGGCGTCCAAGGTGTGACAGTGACGGAGGTGAAGGGTTTTGGCCGTCAGCGTGGTCACACCGAACTGTACCGCGGTGCCGAGTACGTCGTGGATTTTCTGCCTAAGCTCAAGCTTGAGGTGGCGGCAGACGACGCGCAGGTAGATGCCATTGTCGAAGCCATTATTCAATCGGCGGGTACCGGTAAAATTGGTGACGGTAAAATCTTTGTCACGGCACTTGAGCAAGTGGTTCGCATTCGCACCGGCGAAACAGGCCCCGACGCCATTTAAACGGCGTTTAGCGATCTGCGAGCGTTGCCAAAACCTGTGGTAACTCCGACAGGCAGCTTATCGATGCATCGGCGAGCTCGCTAACACCCCCTTCGGGATTGAGCCAGACCGAATTCATGCCTACCCGGTGTGCACCGACAATATCGTGATCGTGGCTATCGCCCACGTGCACAGCATGTTCGGCCTGGGTTTGGGTTTTTGCTAGTGCAGCTTCAAAGATCTGCGGCTCGGGCTTGGCGGCACCGACATCCTCTGCCTTGAGGGCAAAATCAAAAAAGTGGGCTAACGGAGTTTTGCTTACGTCGGCGTTGCCATTGGTAAGCGCACCGAGCCGAAACTTAGTCTGTAGGTGGGTTAACACGGGTATGGCGTGGTCAAAGAGCGCAACATCGTTGCGTCGAGCAATAAATTTGGCAAACGCCTGGTCGGCTGCTCGCGCGGCCTCCTTGGGCGCTACACCTGCATCAAGCAAGAGCTCCTCAAGAAAGCGCTGCCTAAAGCGGCTGATATGGTGAATCAGGTCTGGTTGTCGCTTTAACAATTGGCGCTTGCGCTCATTCAGCGTTGCGCTGTCTTTTCCCTCAATACTTTGTGGATAGTGTTCACGCAGCCAGTTGTTCTGCGCCTGTTCGGCCTTTACGAGTGCAGGCCGAACATCCCACAGTGTATCGTCAAGGTCGAACGTGATGAGGGTGATCATGACTCGCGTCGCTTAGCGCGCGGGTGCGCAGCGTCGTAAACCTTGGCAAGGTGCTGAAAGTCTAAGTGGGTATAAACCTGTGTTGTTGATATGTTGGCATGCCCCAAAAGCTCTTGTACTGCGCGCAAATCACCACTGGATTCGAGTAGGTGACTGGCAAATGAGTGCCTCAGCATATGAGGATGCAGTTTGCCGGGTAGATGGCTTACTTGAGCGAGGTGCTTGAGACGTACCTGAACCGACCGCGGACTAATACGCTTTCCCCCGCGCGCTACAAACAGCGGGCTGTCGTGGGTGAGTGTTTCTCCCCCCATGGGTCGGTGAGATAACCACAATGCGATTGCTTCAAGTGCTGCCCTGCCAACGGGAACAGAACGCGTCTTGCTGCCTTTACCCGTTACCGTAATGGTCTGATCATCTTGGTTGATATCGTTGATATTGGCGGCGACTAGTTCTGCGAGCCGCAGCCCAGAGGAATACAGTAATTCGGCAATCGCCACATCCCTGATTGCCAGTGGGTCGTCGGTCTTGGTACTGAACAATGTGTTGATCGTGTCTGGATCGATGGCTTTGGGCAGTGTGCGTGGTGACTTGGGAGCACGTACCCCTGCGGCCGGATTGCCATGAAAGCCATGATGATCGACTAAATAGCGGAACAAAGCGCGTACCGCCGATAAGGCGCGTTGGATACTACTGGACTTGAGATCAGAACGATGGAGCGCTGCCACCCAGTGACGTAGGTCATTTTCGGTAACATCTTCGAGTGGGCGGCCATTAAGGGCCTGATCACAGAAGTGACAAAACCGTTCAAGGTCGCGTTGATAGGCGTTCAGGGTGTGTGCCGAAACCCGCCGTACATCGCGCTGGTAATCAAGAAAATGCGGCATGCAGATGACAGCTGCCGAGGATTTGTCATGATTAACCGCGAACCACCGGTAGGCGGGCAATGACGCTGGCTATGTAGTCAAGAAATAGCGTTCCAACGGTACTGTCATAGCGACGAACATCGCTTGAGCCCACGGCCAAAACGCCAACCACGTCGTCGCCAACGATAATGGGCGCCAATGCCGCGGACCCTTCATCCTGGGCGCTGTCGAAGAGCGCTCGCATCTCTTCGGCTCTAAAGACCCCGGCAAATGATTGTTGATGTTTGATAAGACCTGCCACGGTTGCAGCACGCTCGGCGTTTGCCCTATCGAGGTTCTCGATACCTGCAGCTTCGGGTAGCCAAATTAAACCGACCATCTCAACATCGAAGTGCTCAGTAAAAGCGTGGTTAATCATTGCCGCTAGCTCGCTACCTTGTTGAGCGTCTAGCAGTGCTAGCACCGTTTCGCGGGTGCCATTAAACAAGGCGTCATTAAGCTGCGCAGTCTCAGTCATGCTCGCCAATCGGTTACGCATGTCAATGTTGCGCTCGCGAAGCAGGGTAACCTGACGCTCCACCAATGACACCGCTCCAGGGCCGCCGTGGGGTAACTCAAGGGCGGTGAGCAGCTCGGGGCGATGCTTGAAGAAAGCTGGATGCTCTGACAAGAACGTTTCAACATCGCTGGCTTCCAGCGGTGGGCGAGGTGAATCCTGCGTATGGGCTGCCTTGTCACTGTTCATAGGGTTACCTGATCTGTGGGGGCCGTCATTACTTACGTAGTCTTATGCTGCCTTCAAAGACGTTTGCGGTGGGACCACCGAGCCACACGGGGGCGTCATCGCCCAACCACGATACCGTCAGCTTACCTCCCGGTAGCTGGACTGTCACGGAGTGGTCGAGGAGTCCAAGCCTAATGCCATGTACCGCTGCAGCACACGCTCCGGTACCACAAGCCTGTGTCTCGCCGGCGCCGCGCTCATACACGCGGAGTTTAATTTCACTGCGTGACACGACCTGCATAAACCCTACGTTGACTCGCTCGGGAAACCGTGGGTGGCGCTCAAGCAGGGGGCCAAGCGTGTGTACCGCGGCGTCGTTACAGTTTTCCACCTGTAAGACGACATGCGGGTTACCCATTGATAGGGCGCCGACTTGGTAATGGCGCCCTTCAACTTCGAGGGTGTATTGGCTAGCGGGTGTATCGGCAATTAACGGAATATCGGTTGGCTCGAATTTTGGGGTGCCTAGATCGGCTAGCACGCGGCCATCGTCTCGGGTTTTGAGTTGCATAATACCGCTGGCGGTTTGTACGTTGAGTTCGCGTTTGCCACTGAGGCGCTGCTCGCGTACGAAGCGCGCAAAACAGCGAGCACCGTTGCCGCATTGACCAGCCTCGGAGCCATCGGCGTTGTAAATACGATACCGAAAATCTGCATCGGGATGATCTGGCGGTTCAACCAGTAGGACTTGATCACAGCCAATCCCGCGATGACGGTCGGCAATGAAACGAATTTTCCCCGGGCTTAATGGTACAGATTGGCGTACGCAATCAATGACAACAAAGTCATTACCCGCGCCGTGCATTTTGGTGAAGTTGAGCTTCATGATTGCGCCCGCGGTAACAGATTTTCACCCTGCCACAGCTGCGATAGGGTCTCGCGCTCTCTAATGACATAGGCTTCATCTCCGTCGATCATGACTTCTGCGGGTCTTGTGCGGCTGTTGTAGTTTGACGCCATAACAAAGCCGTACGCGCCTGCGCCGGTAACTGCAAGTAAGTCGCCAGGCTCTAGGGCAAGCTCGCGTTCTTTGCCAAGGAAGTCACCCGTCTCGCAGACCGGACCCACGATATCCCACAGCTGGGTTTGGGCCGCTCGCTTTTCAATGGGGATGATGTCTTGCCAAGCACTGTACAACGCGGGTCGAAGCAGGTCGTTCATGGCCGCGTCAATCAATGCAAAGTTCTTGTGCGCGGTGGGCTTTAGGTAGTTTACGCGCGTGAGCAACACGCCGGCCATGGCCACAATCGACCGGCCGGGCTCAAACATCAATTCATAACGGCGCTCACCCAGTTGGGTCTTCAGTGCGTGAATATAGTCTGCCACGCTGGGTACTACTTCACTGGCATATTGCACACCCAACCCGCCACCAAGGTCGAGATGCTCAAGGGTGATGCCCCGCGCTTCAAGGTCGTCGATCAACTGTAGTAACCGCGCTAACGCATTGGAGAAGGGCTCAATCTCCAGTAATTGACTGCCAATATGGCAGTCAATACCAACGGGGTTAATACTGGGTAACGCAGCGGCCCGTTCATAAAGATTGGCGGCAATATCGATATCGACGCCGAATTTATTTTCCTTCAGTCCGGTTGATATGTACGGGTGGGTAAGGGCATCGACATCGGGGTTGACGCGTAGTGATACCGGTGCCACGCAATTTTGCTCGGCGGCAACGGCTGCCAGGGTTTCCAACTCGGCTTCGGATTCGACATTAAAGCATCGGATGCCGACTTCTAATGCCCGCGCCATTTCACTGGGCTTTTACAAACCCCCGAGAAAACGACTTTGCCCGGGTCGCCACCGGCGGCTAGCACACGCTCCAACTCGCCCCCCGAGACAATGTCAAACCCCGCGCCTAGACGTGCCAGGCAGTCGAGCACGGCGAGATTAGAATTTGCTTTTACGGCGTAGCAGATGAGATGAGGTTGATCGCCCAGCGCACGTTGATAGTCGAGAAAGGCGGCTTCAATGGCTTCACGGCTGTAGACGTAAAGCGGTGTGCCGTGCTCCTCGGCCAGTTCGTTGAGGTTGACCGCTTCGCAATGGAGCACATCGTTGTGATAGTGATAGACGTTTGTGGTCACAACCCTGATTCCCATGTTTGTGTGTAGACGCCCAGATGAACGGCGCTGGTGCTTACAGCTTCACTGCCAGCTGCATCGGGCGAAGCTCCCGCTGGCACCAACGGGCCCTGCTGACCACAGGCTGTCAGGAGCTGAAAGAGCGAGACGAAAAACGAGATCCTAAGCGTTATGCGCACAATAGCTGTCCAAAAAGTGGTTAGTATAGCAGTGCTGGGCCTGAAAACGGCGGCTCGATCGTGGTCATTGCTGGCACGCGGGCGTAGCTGGATGTAACTAGAGGTCGCTGGAGACAGGAGCGTTATGAGTAATCAGTTTGGTCGTCACATTTTCTCTCTATTGTTGTTGGCGATGTTGCCGAACCACCACGCGATTGCACAATGGCCAGCAAACTTAGCATCGCAGTCGCAACCCCTATGGGCAGAAAATCTGTCGCCTATGGCGCAACTCGTTGCGCTACCGAGTCAACGCAGTGCGCACATAGCACAATCTTGGCAGTGGGAATTGCACAGCGCGATTGCCAGTCACTGGACGGTTCAGGCAAATGGCAACACTGCGGTTCGTTTTGATGGTGAGAGCACCCGAGCAATAGCCGCATTTGAATGGGGTTTCGCGCCCCAGTGGTCCGCGCGCGTGAGCCTGCCCTGGATAAATCATGGGGGCGGTTTTTTAGACGGCGTTATCAATGACTGGCACAGACTTTTCGGTATGAGCGACGGGGGCAGGCAAAATTTCCCCCAAGATCAGCTTGCGTTTCTCTATAGCAGTGACCGCAACAGCCAGGGCCTAATTGCAAATGCCTCGGGTATTGGCGATGTGCGCACCGAGCTGAGTTACCAGCTCTCCCAGTCAAGTACTGACGCGTGGAGTTTAAGTGCGGGTTACAAGTGGGCGACAGGTGATGATGATCAATGGCTGGGCAGTGGTGCGCGCGATGTGTTTACCACGCTGCGCTACAGTGGTCGCCACCGCTCGGACCTCCCCTTAACTTGGCATGCGCAGCTCGGCTATACGCGCGCCGGAAAGAGTACGCTGTTGGGCCCCGATCAGCGGCGCGACCTGTGGTATGCAGGGTTTAATGTTGATTGGAAAGTCGCCCAGCGTTGGTCGCTGCTTGCTCAAATTGATAGTCACGGGGGCGTGATGCAAAGCGATGCAGCGGCCCTTGATGAGCCCACGGTTATGCTCACATTGGGCGCGCGCTTCGCGATCACCCCTGGGCTTTCGGTGGAGGCAAGTTTTATAGAGGACATTCGGGTAGAGAGTGCCCCCGACGTTACGTTTCAGGCCTCGTTTCGCTGGGTGCCCACAGACAATTAGCGGGTCTCGATACGCGATTTTGCTGCTTTGGCCGCGGCCTCAACTTGCACAGGTGCAGTGCCGCCAATGTGATTTCGAGCCGCTACTGACCCCTCTAGGGTCAATACGGTAAACACATCGGCTTCGATACTCGGGTGAAACGATTGCAGCGTGGCTAGCGTCAGCGCTTCCAACGTACTGTCTTGGCTCACGCAATGACCCACTGCTTTGCCCACCACTTCGTGGGCGTCACGAAACGGCACCCCTTTGCGTACCAGGTAATCAGCCAGATCGGTGGCGGTGGCAAAGCCCATCAATGCGGCCTTGCGCATGGCTTCTTTATTAGGGTTGAGCGCTGGCACCATATCGGCAAAAGCACGCAGGCAATCGAGAAGCGTATCGACGGTGTCAAACAGAGGCTCTTTATCCTCTTGGTTATCCTTGTTGTAGGCGAGTGGTTGTGACTTCATGAGCGTCAACAGGCCAATGAGATGGCCGTTCACTCGACCGGTTTTGCCTCGCACCAGCTCGGGCACATCGGGGTTCTTTTTCTGCGGCATGATCGATGAGCCGGTGCAGAACCGATCGGGGATATCGACAAAATCAAATTGCGCCGATGTCCACAGGATTAATTCTTCGGACATGCGCGACAGATGAGTCAGCACCAGCGCCGAGGCGGCACAAAATTCGATAGCAAAATCTCTGTCGGATACCGAATCGAGTGAGTTCAGGGTGGGGCCGCTAAAACCGAGAGCCTCGGCTGTCATGTGCCGGTTGATGGGGAATGTGGTCCCGGCAAGGGCCGCCGCACCCAAGGGGCACTGATTCAAGCGTTGCAGGCAATCTCTCAGTCGGCCCCAATCGCGTTCCAGCATTTCATTCCATGCCAGCAGGTGATGCCCAAAGGTAACGGGCTGAGCCACCTGCAAGTGGGTGAATCCGGGCATGATGGTATCTGTGTTGTCGAGGGCTAAGTTGATAATGCCCTCCTGCAACCGACTGAGTTCCTGCATGGACGACTGAATAGCGTCACGCAAATAGAGACGAATATCAGTGGCAACCTGATCGTTGCGCGACCGGCCGGTATGGAGTTTTTTGCCGGCGTCGCCAATGATTTCCGTAAGCCTGGCCTCAATGTTCATGTGCACATCTTCGCGCTCGACACGCCAGTCAAATCGTTGTTCGACAATCTCGGCGGCTACCTGATCTAACCCTGGTGAATCGCGGCACACTCCGCCTGGGTCAATACACCCGTGGCGGTGAGCATATCGGCATGTGCCCGTGAACCGCGTATGTCCTGCGTTGCAAGACGGCGATCAAACTCGTGGGATGCCGTGAAACGTTGCACGAATGCATCGGTCGCTTCGGTGAACCGTCCACCCCATAAATCGCTGGTGGCGTCTGCGTTTTGATCGGCGCGGGTCATGTTGAGTCCTGTTGCAGGTTAGTCGGTGCAAAACACCCCAAGGGTGCTAAATGGCAAGTGTACCACTGCTGGCGTTCAGCGCTTGATGCAAATAGTTTCCCTAGCCGCGCCCGTGCTAGGATGGGCAATGGTCAAGGGAGGTTCCATGTCGAAATTAGTTATCGCAACCCGCGAGAGCCCACTGGCACTCTGGCAGGCACATTTTGTTGCGGGCGAGCTGAGAAAGCTTTACCCCGATCTCGAGGTTGAGCTTTTGGGTATGACTTCACGCGGCGATCAAATTCTTGAGACACCACTGTACAAAGTTGGCGGTAAGGGTCTGTTTGTTAAAGAGCTGGAAACGGCGTTACTCGACGGTCGTGCCGATATCGCGGTTCATTCCATGAAGGACGTTCCCATGGAGCTGCCTGCAGGCCTTGAGCTGGGTGTTATCTGCGAACGGGAAGATCCCCGCGATGCGCTGGTAGGCGTGAGCTCGCTCGATGAGCTCCTGAGGGTTCGCGCCTGGGTACCTCTAGCCTGCGTCGATCTTGTCAGATCAAACGTTCTCGACCCGATCTGGACATTGGGTTTTTGCGCGGCAATGTCAACACGCGCCTTGGCAAGCTTGATGCGGGTGAGTTTGATGCCATTGTATTGGCTACGGCGGGATTGGTTCGCTTGGGGTTCCATGATCGTATTGGTGCAAGTATTGATCCCGAGGTTTCACTGCCCGCCGGAGGACAGGGTGCGGTTGGTATTGAGTATCGTAGCAATGACGCACGAACCGCCGAATTGCTGGCGCCATTGCAGCACGATGCCACGGCTATTTGCGTGCGAGCCGAGCGCGCCTGTGTGCGCACCTTAGACGGTGGCTGTGACGTGCCCATTGCCAGCTATGCCGTCAACGAAGCCGATGGCATTTGGTTACGCGCAAGGGTGGGTTCGCCCGACGGTCAAACGCTGTTGTTTGCACAGGAGCGTGGAACCGATCCAGAAGCCCTGGGTGCACAAGTGGCTCAGCAGCTATTGTCACAGGGGGCAGACGGTATTTTAGCGGCGGTGCGTGGGTGAAGCCGACCGTCGTTTTAACCCGCCCTGAGGGCGATAATGCCCGGCTGGAATTAACCTTGGCCGAGCGCGGCTACGAGGTGGTTGTTCAACCACTGTTACGCATAGCGCCGCTCCCCGAATCCGAACTTCCCGACCCACCCGATTTGGCATTGGGGGACGTGTGTATTTTTATCAGTGCCAATGCAGCGCGTATGGGTTTGCCTACCCTGATGGGGCCTATGGTTGAGCATGACATCGTGAGTTTGGCTGTCGGGCCGCGCACCGCGAGTGTGCTCGAAGCTGAGGGCCTTGCTGTTACCGTGCCCGAGCGAATGGATTCCGAGGGTCTGCTCCCTCTGCCCGTGCTTGCCGATGTGAGTGACAAACACATTGTCATTGTTAAGGGCGAGGGTGGCCGCGAGACGTTAACGCAAACACTTGAGGCCCGAGGCGCGCAGGTCGAGGAGTATGTTTGTTATCGTCGCGAGGTGGCGCCTGTTGATAGAGATAACTTTGCTGCGACGATGAGCGAGGCCCATGGGGTGGTCTTTCAGGCTAATAGTGTGCAAACCCTAGGCACACTTACCGACCTTATTAGCGCCACTAATCTGCTTTCGCTAATGATGCAGCCAGTGGTCGTTCCTCTCAACGCGTTGCCGATCAAGCCACTCAATTGGGGTGGCAGCACGTGGTAAATGCTGCCAATGCCAGCGATGATGCTTTCCTTACAGCACTCGAGTCATCGACCGGCATCGCTTTGAACACTAATGACGTTGGACTGACGAGCTCCGAGGTAAGCCGTGCTGCGGACGAGGATTATTTGAGTCGGGTAGATGCACCCGTTGACCCGCTCGAGCATTCCCGGTCAGACAACGATGAAACTGAAGTTGGCCAAGAAGCTGCACGCCCTCGGTCGAGTAAAAGTGATGGTGTGGCGCGTACCTGGGTGTTTATGCTGATGCTGGTGATGGGCGCGGTCGGTGTGGCTGGGTATATGCTGTGGTGGCCCCAGTGGCTTACACAGCAGCGATCACTGAGCCAACTGTCGAGTACGGTGGCGTCCATGCAGGCCAGCCAACTAGCGTTTCAGGCGGCACTCGATGAGCGCTTGGCAACATTGGACAAAACCCTCGAAGCCCGTGCAGTGTTGCGGTTACAGGATCAGCTTAGTCAACAGGCTAAAGAACGTGCTGATTTTACCGAGCAGCAGTCTCGCCTGTTGCAACGCCTCGACCGGCTTGATCTTCGTATTGCGCGTTTAACGGCGACCGACCGGCGTGCATGGCTTGGCAATGAAGCGGCTTTTCTTGTGCGCCTTGCCGCTGAGCGATTATTGAGCGCCCGCGACATTAGCGCGGCTATGGCCTTGTTGGGTAACGCCGACGCGCTTCTTGCAGAAGCCGATGATCCGCGCTTTGAATTGGCTCGGCGCGCCCTTGCACAGGACAGGGCAGCACTGCGCGCTGCACCGGTGGTCGATGTTGTCGGTTTATATGCGCGTTTTAATGCCGTTGCTGGTCAGGCGGCAGCACTTGATGCCGGCCCTGGCGCCGCGCCCAAAATGCCCGTGGGTCATAGTGAAAATTGGCGGGACCGCGCCAAAGCCGGCTGGGAAGCTGCACTGGCCAAACTCTCGAGTTACCTCGTAGTGAAACGACGTGACGCCGAGATGGCCCGTATGATGACCCCCGATTGGGAAGCATTGGTACGCCAGAATTTGCGAATGCTCATTGAGCAGGCTCAAATTGCCGCGCTGTCACATAACCCAATGCTCTACGCCGCGGCGCTCGATCGTGCAAGCACGTTTGTATCCGAGTTTGCCGGTGTCGACCCCGATAGAGTTGAGGCTGTTGGCAATGAGTTGGCGGCCCTCAAGCAAATTGATATCGCACCAGCGCTGCCAGATTTGACGCGCTCCCGTGCCGCATTGGCCGATGCGCTTAGGCGACTTGACGATGGCGAGCAGCCTGGCGGGATGACGAATCCACCGGCCCCCGCTATTGAGCCAATAACGACGACTGATGCCGGTAGTGGCAATACCAGCCATGGTGATTCTAGTAGCGTCGATAACCCTGCAGATGGCTCGGACACCTCCGTGAGCACGGAAGGCTAGCATGCGTCGACTGCTGTTATTGTTAACGCTGGGGCTCGTAGGCGGTGTTCTGTTAATCAATGCCATTGAGCGCGATGCTGGCTATGTATTTATTAGCCTTGGCACTATCACGGTGGAAACAAGTGTTTGGTTTGCGCTGCTGGTGTGGCTTGTAGCCTGGGCACTGGTGGCGTTGGTGCTCCGGGTTGTACGACTGCTGTTTCGCAGTCGCCATTGGGTAAGCGGTTGGGTAGATAACCGTAAGGCGCGCAATGCGGGCGCCCTCACCAATCGAGGGTTCATTAGTTTTATTGAGGGTCACTGGGGTCGGGCGCGGCGTCAATTGTTGCGCTCGGCACGCTACAGCGAGGCCCCTCTCGTCAATCATCTGCTGGCTGCGCAAGCTAGTTTTCGCTTGGGTGACATCGATGAGATGCGCAAGCAGCTGGGTGCCGCCGAGGCGGTCGACGCCGGTGCGGGTATTGCATTGGAATTGACACAAGCGGAGCTACAGCTCTCGGCCGGGTATTATGAAGAGGCGCTGGCAACGTTGGTGAGGGCCCGTGCCAATGCCAGCAAACATCCCCATGTGCTTGAACTGCTCGCCCGCGCCCATAGGGCCTTGGCAGACTGGGAAGCATTGCGCGCACTGTTGCCCGAGTTGAGAAAGCATAACTTGTTAGACTCTGAACAGCTCAGAGGTCTGGAAAAAGACGTTTGGTTCGCCTTGGTCGATACCGCTTGTGAGCGTGGCGACAGTACAGATGTGCTACGCGGCTTGTGGCAGTCTATTCCACTGGCGTGGCGTGAGACCCTGCCAATCAGTACACGCTACATCCGTTGCCTTATTTCCCGCGGCGCATTCACTGATGCCGAAAAATTAGTGATTACTGCCTTGGATCAGTATTGGGAAGCTGAGCTTGTGGCACTTTTGGGGAGCTTTGAGCCACAAAACGATAAAAAACTGGATAAGGCAATGCGCCGCTGGCTGGAACAATACCCTCAGGACGTGCTGTTGCTCACAGGAGCGGCTCGTCTCGCGCACTACCGAGGCGAGTGGCAGGAAGCCTGCGCGTATTTTGAGCGTGCTTATGCACTTCAATCGAGTGCCGGTATTGGTGTCGAACTCGCCCGTTTGTATGAGGCGCTAGGCGATCATGACAAGGCCAATCGTTATCTGCGATTGACCGCTACACACCTGCAGGCGAAATTACCGGCTTTGCCGCTTCCCTCAACCTCTGGAAAGTAATGCTTGCTAGCGATTTCGTCCGGGGAGATTAATGCCCAGAGACGCCCACATGTTGTCGACCTTGGCGACCACCTCAGCATCCATGTGAATCGCCGTGCCCCACTCGCGCTCTGATTCGCCTTGCCACTTATTGGTGGCATCCATACCCACCTTGGAACCCAGACCGGCTACCGGTGAGGCAAAATCAAGATAGTCGATAGGCGTGTTATCAACAAAGACCGAATCGCGACGGGGATCCATACGCGTTGTCATTGCCCAGATAACGTCCTCCCAGGAGCGAGCATTGACGTCATCGTCAACGACGATAATGAACTTGGTGTACATAAACTGGCGCAGAAATGACCAAATTCCCAGCATGATGCGCTTGGCGTGTCCCGGGTATTCTTTGCGTATCGACACCACCGCCATGCGGTAAGAGCAGCCCTCGGGGGGCAGATAAAAATCGACGATCTCAGGGAATTGCTTGCGCAACAGTGGTACAAAAACCTCGTTGAGTGCCACGCCCAGTATGGCGGGCTCATCGGGAGGTCTGCCCGTATAGGTACTGTGATAAATAGGATTTTGTCGAGTAGTCATGGTTTCGACGGTAAATACCGGGAACCTTTCTACCTCATTGTAGTAACCGGTGTGATCGCCAAATGGGCCTTCGTCGGCTTCTTCATTGGGGTCAATATAACCCTCGAGGATAATCTCTGCGTGGGCGGGAACCAGTAGTTCATTGTCGCGACATAAAGGGGTAACGCATTCGGCCAACTCGGTTTTGCTGCCCCGTAATAAACCCGCAAATGCGTATTCCGAGAGGGCATCGGGTACCGGCGTCACAGCGCCCAATGTCGTCGCAGGATCGGCGCCCAGCGCGATGGCCACAGGGTAGGGCTTGCCGGGATGTTTTAGTTGCCAGTCACGGAAGTCCAGTGCACCGCCTCGGTGGGATAGCCAGCGCATAATGAGCTTGCGCGGGCCCAGTCGTTGCATCCGGTAAATACCCAAATTCATGCGTGGTTTTTCGGGACCCCGTGTGATGACCAGCGGCCAGGTCACAAGCGGTCCAACATCACCGGGCCAACATCGCTGCACGGGTAGGCGTGTAAGGTCGATATCATCGCCGGTTAATACCACCTCCTGACAAGGCGGGCGCCTGATGGTTTTGGGGCCCATATTCAGGACTTTTTTAAGCAGGGGCGCCTTGTCGATCAGGTCGCGCATGCCCTTGGGTGGATCGGGTTGTCGTAAATAGGCCAGCAACTCGCCAATATCGCGCAGCGCATCAATTGAATCGGCACCCATGCCGCGTGCCACTCGCTCCTCGGTGCCGAATAAATTGGCCAGCACAGGCATATCATAGCCTTTGGGGTTTTCAAACAACAATGCCGGTCCGCCGCCCCGTAAGGTGCGATCGGCAATTTCGGTCATTTCAAGATTGGGGTCGACTTCCTGGCTTATGCGTACTAGCTCGCCCCGCTCCTCGAGTTCGCGGATGAAATCTCGCAAATCGGTAAAACGCGCGGCCATGGTGCAATCCTTGTCGTCAACGGAAGCGGGATTGCGCGTGGCGTCAACCCCAAAACTGGCAATATGAACGTTTATTTACGCTTCATTGACTTGAAGAACTCATCATTCGACTTGGTGTCTTTGAGCTTATCAAGCAAGAATTCAATGGCGGGAAGATCCTCCATGCCGTGGAGTAATTTCCGCAAAATCCACATGCGATGTAATTCGTCATCGCCCGTGAGAAGTTCTTCACGGCGCGTACCGGACCGGCGAATATTGATCGCCGGATAAGTTCGCTTCTCGGCAATCTTGCGATCGAGATGCAACTCCATATTGCCGGTGCCTTTGAATTCTTCGTAAATCACTTCGTCCATTTTTGAACCGGTATCGATCAATGCGGTTGCAATGATCGACAGGCTTCCACCTTCTTCAATGTTGCGAGCAGCACCAAAGAACCGCTTGGGCCGTTCGAGGGCATGGGCGTCGACACCCCCGGTCAGTACCTTGCCAGAGCTGGGTACAACCGTGTTGTAGGCCCGCGCTAGTCGGGTAATGGAGTCCAGCAAGATCACCACATCGCGCTTGTGCTCAACCAAACGCTTGGCTTTTTCAATGACCATATCAGCCACTTGCACGTGGCGTGCGGGCGGCTCATCAAAGGTAGATGCAACCACTTCGGCGCCTTGTGCGCCAACGCTACGCTGCATTTCGGTTACTTCCTCAGGACGTTCGTCAATCAGTAAAACGATCACATAGCATTCTGGGTTATTGGAGATAATGGCTTGGGCAACGTTTTGCATCATGATGGTTTTGCCCGCTTTGGGCGGTGCCACCAACAAACCCCGCTGGCCTTTGCCAATGGGCGCACACAAGTCGATGATGCGTCCGGTCAAATCCTCGGTACTGCCATTGCCTTTCTCCAGCGTTAATCGCTCGTTGGGGAACAGCGGAGTGAGGTTCTCGAATAAGATTTTGCTTTTCGCGCTCTCGGGCGACTCAAAATTGACGTCTTTGACTTTGAGTAGAGCAAAGTAACGTTCTGAGTCCTTTGGCGGCCGGATCATGCCGGTGACGGTGTCGCCGGTACGTAAATTAAAGCGCCGAATTTGGCTGGGGCTTACGTAAATATCATCGGGCCCCGCTAGGTAGGAGCTGTCGGCGGAGCGCAAGAAACCAAATCCATCTTGAAGAATTTCGAGAACGCCGTCGCCCCAAATATCTTCACCACTTTTAGCGTGTCGCTTCAACAGGGCAAAAATAATGTCTTGCTTGCGCGAACGCGCCATGTTTTCGAGGCCCATTTCGCGGGCCATATCGATCAGGTCTTGGGTCGATTTATTTTTTAACTCGGTCAGGCTGAGTGGATTGGCGCTGGGTGTATTTGGATCCCGTCGGCGCTGTCTGCGTCCGCGACCTCGGCGTCCGCCATTATTTTGGCCGTCGCCTGTCTGCCCCTCGGTTGATTCACTCTGCTCACCATCAGCCGGCGGAGGCTCTGTGCCTTCGACGACAGAAGCTGCGGTCTCACCCACATCGGCGTTGTTTGACTCGGCTTTGCTCAGTTTGAGTGTTCGCGGCGCCGGGTTGTCAGACATCGGCTCAGTTGTTTCAGCAGCCGGTGCCGGGCTTGCCACCTCAGTTGTTTCAGCCGCCCGTGCTGGGGCTGCTACTTCGGTTGCCTCAGCCGCCGGTACTGGGCTTGCTACCTCAGTAGCTGCTGGCTCGCTTCGCTTGGTGCGTTTGGGCTTGCTGCTCTCAACAGTTTCGTCGATGACAGTTTGGGTATCGTTGCTTTCAGCGCTGATGTTTTCTTCCACAGGTTACTTCCGAATGAGGGGGTGATGAGGTCGATTGAGTGGTTTTGCTCCGACACGGAGCATGAATGCAGTGCTTAGTATTGTCGCTGACAACTCCCCGTGTTTTTGCGACCACTCGCGGACGCGTCTATAGGTGTTTTTGGGAGGGAGAATCAACTGGATTGCGGAACCAACCCAACTGCAAGTCTTAAGCTAGCACCGCAGTTGCGGCGCGTCCAGCATTTAATCAGGGTTTATTTGTTGTGTTTCGTTGCCGGCAGAGGATGACTTGGGTCCTCCAGGTTCCCGCTACCGGCAACTCGACACGGTAATGCACTTGCCCAAAAGTCACTGACTGGAGTGACCGGAAGTTGGTGCCGATTACAGGCAACTATCAATGAATTCCGTCAGCTGGGTCTTGGATAGAGCACCCACCTTGGTCTCTACCGCGGTACCGTCTTTAAAGATGATCAGCGTGGGAATACCACGAATACCAAACTTTTCGGGAATGCCAGCGTTACTGTCAACGTCGACTTTGCAGACTTTAAGCTTGCCCGCATAATCGTTGGCAATTTCGTCGAGTACAGGGGCTATCATTTTGCAGGGTCCGCACCACTCAGCCCAAAAATCCACCAGTACGGGATGCTCGGCTGCAAGGACTTCCTGATCAAAGGAGGCTTCGGTAACGTGGACGATGTTGTTGCTCATTGCTGCCCTCCGGGGCGTTCGTTGGTAGGGAATAAGGTTGTGTTACTAAAGAGACGACTATAGCACCGTGCAGAGTCAGGAAAAATCACTTCTGTCGCCTAATTGCTGGCACGTCTATTTAATGACGTGTTCGGACGGTAGCTATTACACCGGTGTAACGGTCGACCTTGAGCGTCGCTTGCGCCAACACAACGGCGAACTCGCTGGCGGTGCCCGGTACACACGTGGGCGTAGGCCTGTTAGCCTCGCTTGGTCGCAAGAGGTCGAGTCGCGCAGCGTTGCTCAGCGTATTGAGGCGGCGCTTAAGCAGTTACCGAAGGCACAAAAAGTACGCCTGACCCGTGCTAATCGGGCCTTTGTATTGGCCGGCAGTGTTTGGGAAATCACGGAGCGTTAAGGTATGCGCGACTATGCTCATTTTTGGCAGTGGTGCCTCACTGTCTGGCGCGATCCCAAGGTTGAAAAGCAACTGCTCGAGTTGCAAACCGCTCACGAGATTGTGATTCTTGAGGTGCTCATGGCCGCGTGGCTGGCCGCTCAAGGGCTCGTGCTCAATGCCCAGGTGCTCGCGGCCATGCGTCAAACTAGTGAGCGTTGGGTTGTGGGTGTGGTTGTGCCGCTACGCAGGCAGCGTGTGGCCTGGCGCTCGGATCCCGACGCTGAGGCATGTCGAGGTGCGATTAAAGCGCTCGAGTTGCAGGCAGAAAAGGTGCTGGGTGAGTTATTGTATTCGGCGGTTGTCGACAATTTGGTGGCCGAGCGTGGCGGAGAGGTCTGCGAGCAACGCTTCCAGTCAAGCGGCAGTGTTAACACGGATATTTTCATTGGTAACTTATCGCTCGCATTGGCGCAGTTGCAGCCTTTGCCGGAGGGGGCTGCGATTTCAAATCTTGCCACCTTACTCTTAGCAAGTACCCAGAATGTAAATAGTGACTGAAGCGCCTGGTGCTCGGGTGGGTGGCATGAAGGCGCTAGGGTGCGTACCATGTCGTCGGAGACCTCGTTCTACCATTTATCTTTAACCAACTCAGGATAAAAGCATGTCCTTTATCTCATCTCGTCGCATTGCGATTTTATTTACAGCGCCGCTTTTTGCCGGCCTCATTGTGGCCTGTCAAGAACAAACCAAGGAGCCAGAGCCTTTGACACTTGATACCCCCGAACAACGTTTGAGCTACGGAATTGCCCTGCGGATGGGAGAGCGTATGAAATCCGATGGCATGAGCCTTGATGTTGATGCCTACTCTCAGGGTATTCGGGATGCATTCGAAGGTGGTGAAGCGAAGCTCACCGACGAAGAAATCAACGCTGAAATGATGGCGTTCCAGGAGCGCCTGCAGGCCGAACAACAGGCTGCCCAGGAAGCAGCTGCCACGGTAAATGCCGAAGCAGGTACTGCATTTTTGGCTGAAAACGCTAACCGCGACGGCGTCACGGTGACTGAGTCAGGTTTGCAGTACGAAGTCATTGAGGCGGGCGAGGGCGCTAAGCCCGGGCTTGAGGATACGGTAGAGGTGCATTACCGCGGCACCTTGATCGATGGCACCGAGTTCGACAGTTCGTACTCACGTGGCCAGACCGTGAGTTTTGGCGTAACGCAGGTTATTCCCGGCTGGACCGAAGCGTTACAACTGATGTCAGTAGGCGCCAAGTACAAACTGTACATTCCGAGTGACTTAGCTTACGGCCCAGCGGGTGCAGGTCAGGCTATTGGGCCTAATGCCACGCTTATCTTTGATGTGGAGTTGGTGTCTATTGTGGCTGCTGAGTCAGACGACTAAGTCTTTTGACTGTCTAACAAAACCCGGCACTCGCCGGGTTTTTTATGCGCCTTTTTGGGTCTGTGGCGTTCGATGGCGCCCGCATTAGGTGTAGTCGCACAGGCTTTGTAAACACTGGACGGGGTCCGTTGTCGCAGCCCGGAGGCGTACTGTCTGCGGGAAGCTTAGGGAGCCGTCTGCTCTGAACGCAAAAGCACCATCAGGAAACCCAGCGCCATGACGCTGAATACCGCCATGGCGAGCTCGGGAATGCTGAGCCCTGCCATGGTCCATAGGGTTTCCGCACAATTACCGTCGCCCATTAGCAGCGCTTTCAAGGCTTCCTGAAAAGGAAAGACCTCCAGCATGTACTCGAGGCTGGGACCACAGGCGGGAACTTCCTCTGGGGGCAAATATTGAAGCCAGATGTGGCGGCCGGCAAAGCCCATACCAACGGCCGTCATGAGCAGTCCAAGCAGGGCGTACAGCTTGCGAATCAAGACGGTGGGGTTATGGAGAGCAGCCAAGAAAGCAATGCATCCTGCGGCAACAAAGAACACGCGCTGGGTTAAACACAGGGGGCAGACCGATAAACCTACCACGTACTGCAAATACAGCGCTGCCGCCATCGCCATTCCCGCCAGTAGTGCGATTAAAAAAACACTGAGCGATGGTTGTTGAGAAGATTGGTCACAATTGCACGCCTCGGTATTGTTGATAGAAGTTATCGAGATACGCTTCAAAGCTCGCGACATCGTTGGCCTCTAGCTGATCTTGGGCAGCCAGTGATGCAAGACTTTGTTGCTCGAATCGCCTATTCATGTCGGCGCTAAGTGGCGTTGCTAAAAAGCCCTCGTGCCATTGTCGCGAGTAGCGCAACGCTAACTGCCAAAATGATTCCTCGCCGTCGGCCATCTCAGTAAGAATACGACCCGATGGCGTTTGTGATGGGTCGGCACAGCGAAGGCGCGCAAGGTCGACAGCCTGCGCATAGTCGTTACCACCATGCGCGGTATCAAGCAAACAGGCAATGTCGGCCATTGATGCAATACGTTCGGTGGCTAGCTGGCTGAACGCCACGTCACCCGATAGGGTACTCAATGTCAGGTCTTGGGCTCGCCCATGATCCACCACGCGACGAAGATTTTCTTTATCTCGAACGCGACCCGCTTCGTCACAAGCGGGGCTGTCGCTTAGCAAACAATCCAGCAGAAAGACGTCAATAAGGCGGATGGTCTGCGCATCGATGCCCACATCAAGGAACGGGTTGATGTCGATACATCGAACCTCAATGTACTCGATACCAGCGCGCTGCAGTGCAACCAGAGGCGCCTCGCCCGAACGTGTAACGCGTTTGGGACGTATAGGGCTGTAGAACTCGTTTTCAATTTGCAGCAGGCTGTCATTAAGCTGGGCCTTTTCGCCCTCACTGGTGACTAAAAAAGTCTTGGTAGGCTGGGTGCGGCGTTACGATTGCCTGGTGCAGTACCTTGAGATATTGGTCGAGCCCGTTGTAGCAAACTTGCAAGCTCCTTTGAGCGGCACTGTTGTAGCCTAAATCGCCCATGCGCAGTGATGTGGCATGGGGTAGATGCAGGCTGTTGCCATGGCTGTCAAAGGGTTGAAGATGGTGGTTTTTGTTGCCCGCTAAGAAGCTCGCGCAGACAGCGGGCGATGCACCGGTTAAATAAATGAGCAGCCAAACACGACTAAAAAAGTTGCGAATAAGCCCAAGGTAGCCGTCGGTTTTAAAATCTTGCAGTGAACCGGGCTTGTTGGCGTTTTTCCAGGACTGCTCCCAAAAACTGTCGGGCATTGAGAAGTTGTAGTGAATGCCGGCGATTGCCTGCATCATTCTTCCATAGCGAACCCCCAGCCCGTTGCGATAAACCCGTTTCATGGTGCCAACGTTGGAGTTGCCGTAACTGGCAATGGGTATACCTGCCTCTCCCGCTACAATGCACGGCATACTTGCACCCCAAACCACTTCGCCTTCAAGCTTGCTCGCCGTGAAGGTTTGAATATCTCGCAGGGTCTGTAAACTCGATACGACGTCGTTAGTGACCGGTGTAATAAACTCCAGTAGTGCCTCAGAGTAGTCGGTCGTGATAGACGGGTGGGTTAATGCTGACCCCAGTGCGCGCGGGTGAGCTTTTTGAGACAACATAGCGCTGCCGCTATCGACGCGCAGGCCCTCCTTTTCCAGCCCGCGCTGGATCCCGGTAAGCAACTGATAGCCGCTTGTAGCAAGTGTGTCGCGGTAAATGTGTGATAGCGATTTCACAGAGACTCCGGTGGCTTAGAGGGGAGACGTGGCGAGAGCGATAAAATTGTGCCGCGCCAAGTGTAAGTTGCCCTGCGAGCGGGGTACAGTAGTAATCAGCTTGGATGGGAGACACAAACATGCAAATTGAATCGTGGTTGCGAACGCTGGCTGAGCAAGGTGGCTCAGATTTGTACTTGAGCACTGGGGCACCACCGTGCGCAAAGTTTGACGGCGTGCTCAAGCCAATAGCCAGTAGCGTCATGGCACCGGGCCAGATCGCCGAGGTGGCCGATGAGATTATGGATGATACCCAGCGCGCCGAATTTAAGCGCGATCTGGAAATTAACCTGGCCGTCTCCGTTAACGGGATTGGCCGGTTTCGAGTCAATATTTTCAATCAGCGTAACGAGGTTAGCCTCGTTGCTCGCTATATTGTCACTGAAATACCCAGCTGGCAGGACTTGGGGCTGCCAAAGATTCTCACTGAGCTCATTATGCGCAAGCGTGGCCTCATTTTATTTGTCGGCGCGACAGGCTCGGGTAAATCCACCTCACTAGCGGCGATGATCGACTACCGAAACAGCAACAGTGCAGGGCACATTGTTACCATTGAGGATCCCGTTGAATTTGTGCACCGACACAAGCGCTCCATCATCAACCAGCGTGAAGTGGGGGTTGATACCCGCAGCTGGCACAACGCGTTAAAAAACACCCCTCAGACAAGCGCCCGATGTCATTTTGATTGGTGAGATTCGTGATCGAGAGACTATGGAGCATGCGATTTCATTTGCCGAGACTGGTCACTTGTGTATCTCAACCTTGCACGCCAACAACGCTAACCAAGCACTCGACCGAATTATTAACTTTTTCCCCGAGGAGCGACGCTCTCAACTGCTGCTCGATCTGTCATTGAATCTCCAGGCGTTTGTTTCCCAGCGTTTAATCCCCAATATTGAGGGCGGTAGGTCTTGTGCGGTTGAAATACTGCTTGGCTCGCCCACCGTGAAAGAGCTCATCTTGCGCGGCGAAATTGCAGGTATACGAGAGGTTATGGAGAAGTCGGAAGAAATTGGCATGATGACCTTTGATAAGGCGCTTTTCGATTTGCATCAGGCAGGTTTGATTAGTGAAGAAGAGGCATTGCGCAATGCCGATTCCGCCAACAATTTACGGCTGCGCATCAAGCTTGCGCGGGAGGGCGGTGTGGCCAACGCGCCTGGCGGACTTTCGCTAGAGGACGATGATGAAGCGCCACCCAAAGTTTACTAAGCTTACAGGGAGCTCAACCGCTCGTTGCGCATTTGGCTAATGGTCTCGCGAAAATTACTTTTGCGCTCGAGAATGTCGACCATGTCGCGATCGATAAGTGCCATTAATTGGGCCACGGTCAATTCGCGTAGCTTGATGCCCTCGCGATTGGTGAAGATATAGCTGTCCTTCTCCATATCGCGCACGGCTACCCGCGCCATTAGAGGGGGGTCCCGGTCGTGGAAGCCAATCCAGGTGCCCATGGGAATCTGGAGTTTAACAACCGTGTTGCTCTGGTAAGGTGAGCTGGCACTGGGTACAGCGTGATCCTGGTTGCTGTCATGGGTGGCTTGGAGTGCAAGGTCACCACTGGCAGGGTCTTGAAGCTGCGCGTTATGCCCAGACAGTTTGGTGCTTGAAGGCTCTTCAATATACGCGGATGCATCGGCATGGGGTGTTTGTGGTTGAGAATCGCCCAGTAATTGCTCGGTAAGTTCGCGTTGCTCTTGTTGGCGTTGTCGTTCTTGTTCGGCCTCAGCCTCGGCCTGGCGCGCTTGTATGGCCTGAATCTCACGCTGCTTCTTTTCAGTGGCTTCCACCATGGCTCGACAAAAACTGTCGGGATTGTCGAGTGCCCATGCCTCACCCGACCGAAGCATGGTGGTGAACTCGGTACTGGATTTGCGTAGCGCGCGTGCCCCTAAAAAGTCCATGAAGACCAACTGCGTGTTGGCAAGAACGGCGCCAGCGAGGCGCAGCTGCTGCTCGCCGTCGGCGCTGTCAATGGTGTACCAGGTACCGGCCGCAATGCCTGTCTCGGCGAGTTCTTCGTCGGAAGGCGGGCCACTCGCAGGCAGGCCGCTGACTGCGATGGGTTCGGCCTCGAGCAGCCCCAGGTCCTCACCGCGCATATTCCGCAACAGTGCATATTCAATGAGCCCAATGGCCCCCGCCGTCGCGTCGTTGTCGGGATGTAAGCTCAGCAGTTGCCGCGAGAGCGTGCCGGGCAGCTGCTGCATGGTGTTCTGCAAGCGCTCCTGACCTTGAACATCGTCGTGCTTGACCTGTTGTACGGCATCGACCAAAAGCTGCGTGGTATTAATAAAATTGCGCCATTCGCTACTACCATCTCCGTAGCGGGCAACCATCAAAACCCCACTTTCGTACCAGTCGGACTTGATAAACCGCGCTACCGACCCGGGTACAGCATGTTCGGCAAGAATGTCGTTAAGCGCTAATGCGACGGTGATGCGACCGGCAGACTCACCCAGCGCTGCTGTCTCCCGCTCTAATAGCGCTGAGTCTAGCCGCGCTAGCTGTGCCTTGTGAGTGTCGATTTTTTGCCTGAGAAGTTCGAGGGATTCATCTACCTGCGGTTCACTTGGAAAATTACGTCGTGCGCGCTCCAGTGCCTCCCGGGTACTTTCAAAGGCTGCACTGCCGGCGTCGCCCAAATTTTTGTGCCAGCCTATGAGCCCCTGGTGGGCGGTATCTAATAATCGGTGCAGGGCGTGTCCGCCGGGAACAAAGGATCGCCTGTCTTTAAGGGCAAACGCGGCGGCCAGGCTGCGGGCCTGTTGTAGCAGCCGCTGGAGTTCGGGCGACGTGGGGTAGGCGCTGCCCCAGTGGTCAAACACGCTTTCAGCCCAGTCGAGAATGGCTTGGCTTTCTGCATTGGCCTGCATAAAGCCAGCGTCTGCCAGCGCTTGGGTGAGTGACACATCGTTGGTTTGCAGGGCCTCCAGGGCGGCAATCAGCGATTCGCTTTTCAGGCCTTCGCCGCGTGCGGGTACGGCAAAAGCGCTGAGCGCCTCTGTCTCGAGAGATCGCGTTAACGGCAGGGGGTCGTGGCTATCTACCACTGTGTGCCTGCCTTAAACGCTTTGCCGTCACGTTTCCCATGGTGCCTCTCAGCCCTAGGCCTCTTGGCGAGTGTTTGCAAAACCGAGGCTTTTAACCTCTGGAATCTGCTAGTAATTTGTCGACTATACGTTCTAACTGCTTGAGTTTATTACACTCTTGGGCAATGTGACAGCACCTAAGTACACGCAGCATTTCTGAGTCGCCACTGCCCCAAGCGCTCCTGGGTTCCGGGTTTAACCACAGCAAGCGTTTGCAGCGGCCTTTGATCTCTGCCAGCACGTCAAGGCGCGGGTCGGTGTCATTGTTGCGTGCATCCCCCAAAATGATAACGGTGGTCGATCGGTTAATGTCGTTGAGCGCAAGCTCGCTAAAATCGGTGAAAGCCCGTCCGTAGTCGGTGGCGCCGCCATAGCGTTGATTAACGGTATTGACAGCTTCTTCAACGGGTAGCGTTTTAAACCAATCGGTCACCTCCCCAAGGGCGCTTGAAAACGCAAAGCTGCGGGTTCTGGGTAGCACGTCTTGTACTGCATACAGGAACATGAGCAAAAATTTGGCATAGGTTGCTACCGAGCCGCTGACATCACAGATGGCCATAACCTGCGGCTTCCTGCGCTCGACTTTACGCCAGCGTGGCTCAAAGATAACGCCGTCGGTGGCGGCCGCTTTGCGCAGCGTAGCGGGCACATTTAATTGGCCGCGTCGTGTTTTGCGTTGTCGCCGGCCGTGCCGAGAGGCTAGTTTGCGCGCCATTCTGTCAATGAGTTTACGCATGCGCGCCATTTGATAAGGGCTAATATTGCCCAGTTTTACCTCTGCTAGGGCCTGGTCGAGGTAGTCTTCGGTGTCGCCAGAGGCATGCACCAAATAAGCGCGTTCCACACGATCACGCACGCGATCACGCAGTGTTTCACGCAGGTTCTGTATTTCATCAAAGGCTTGCTGGTGCTTATTTTCAAGCGCAATCGCCGCATCGCGAAGTTGTTGCTCCCCCAGCGCGTCAAGCATTTTGCGCATGTATTGACCACGCTGGGTAAAAAGCCTGATGCCATCAACGGCGGCACTAGCAGCCGCCTGCTCAACTGCCACCGCTAATGCGCCATCGTCGCCGGTGGATAGCGCGCGTACAAGTGGGTTCTCTAGAAGCCCCGCAAGATCGCCGTTCTCTTGGGCGAGTTGCTCCAGTGCCGGTATGTTCGCGCTCGCACTGTGGCCCGCTTTTGTTGGATCGTCGTTGGAAGACTGCGTTGCTTGATCTGGTTCGTTGCCGTTGCTGTGGGTATCTTCTGTATTGTTAGTGGCGCGAAAAAAAACATCGAAGGCGTCATTAAAGCGCGCTTGTTCGGGACGTGACTTTGCCAGTACCGAGGCGAGACCGTGTTTTAACGCTTCGCGGTCGTGGTATCCCATTAAACTCGCTACGTGGACAGCGTCGAGTGTATCGGCGGGTGAGATAGGAATATCTCGTCCGCGCAGAAATTTGATAAATGTCAGCAGCTGATCACTGCCGGCGCTTACCTTCAGGCTCTCCAGCTCACGCAGCAGTTTGTTCAATTGCCCTTCGGTAGTTTCTATGTCTTCTTCGTATTTGAGTAGAACGTTTAAGGTATCGTGTACCAGCTGGCGATCGAGTTGATTGGCGTGGAGTAACAGCAGACTGCGTGCCCAGTCGATGGTTTCGGAAATTGCGGGCGCCTTTTTTAGGTCGAACTCGCGCACCGAGTGCACAAAACGTACCAGCTGCTCTCACTTAGATTTTGCTGGAGCTCGGGTACGCGACTCGCCACGATGCGTTGTTCAAGCTCTACCGATGGAAACGGAATATGCAGATGCAAACAGCGCCGTTTTAGCGCATCCGAGAGGTCACGTGTGTCATTACTTGTCAAAAATACCATTGGTTTAGAGGCTGCCGAGATTGTGCCTATTTCGGGGATGGAGACTTGGTAGTCCGACAATACCTCCAAAAGTAGTGATTCAAACTCGAAGTCGGCTTTGTCTATCTCGTCTATCAGCAATACCGCACCGGCTTCTTGCTCCATGGCCTTTAGCAGTGGTCGTGGCTCGAGAAATTCTCGGGCATAAAAGACATCGCCGGTACTATGGAGCCGTTGTATTGATTCTTTGAGGCCCGTGGCACCACCCAGTATGTCGCCCAGCTGCTCCTTTAGAATTTGGGTGTAGAGGAGTTGCTTGCCATATTTCCACTCATAGAGCGCCTTGGCTTCATCTAGCCCTTCATAACACTGTAGTCGAACAAGCGGTTTGTTAATGACCGCTGCACAAGTTTTTGGCGAGCTCGGTCTTGCCCACGCCGGGCGGACCTTCTACCAGTACCGGCTTGTTAAGCGCCGCTGCCAAGTAAACCACTGTCGCTATGCGCGTAGTGCAAATATAACCCTGATTCTCAAACGCACGGGTTATGTCGTTGACCGACATCAGTTCGGGGTAATGGCTTTCCTGCACGTTAAAATCCTTTAATAGATGGACTAATTCAGCCGCCCGATGCATTCATGAAGCGCAAAATTTGAGGCTCATCGGGCTGATCAAATATGTCGCTCTGGCTTGCTGCTCAGAGCGCGCAGAATGTGTTCAGCGAGGTCGTTGTCGCTATCGCCCCGGCGTAAATAATCACGCAGGCTAATTGAGTGTTCGTTTCCCAAGCACAGTAAAAGCCTACCCTCTGCGGTCACTCGAGTCGATTGCAGCTTGCGCAAAAATTGTTGCTGTGCGGCGAGATAAGGCCAAGCCGAGATGCGGTGTTGCCCCGGTGCCAGTAGCGCGCAGGCCCCGCTTGCTTATCACTAGCCAGGGGTTAGGCGTCAGTGGGGATTCGGAGGGTAGATATTTCGCTACTGGCAACAAACTCCAGGGTTTGCCCGCTGTGTTAACTTGCCCCAGTGGCATCTCTTCGATAAACGCGATGTCAATGCCTTTGTCCACGGCAAAATTTGTTAGTGGCAGGATGTCGTTATCATTTTGACCGCGCAAAATCACGGCATTCAACCGGATGCGTTCAAATCCTGCTGCAATCGCCGCGTCAACACCGGCGAGCACCGCGGCTAAATCACCTGTGCGGGTGAGCAATCGAAATTTGCTGGCCTCCAGGGTATCAAGGCTAATGTTCACACTGTTAACGCCAGCATCACGCAGCACTTGAGCTCTTTGCTTGAGTTGACTGCCGTTGGTAGTGAGTGCGAGCTCCCTAAGGCCCGGCATATTTTCAGTGTCATTAATAGCTGGTCTACCCCTCGCCTTATGAGCGGTTCACCGCCAGTAATGCGAATTTTGGCAACGCCCAATGTCACAAAAATTTGCGCTACCCGCTCGAGCTCTTCAATGCTCAACACCTCTTTGCGCGGCAAAAAGGTCATATCCTCCGCCATGCAATAGGTGCAACGAAAGTCACAGCGATCGGTGACAGAGAGACGCAGGTAGTCAATTTCGCGCCCGAAGCTGTCTATCAGTGATGGAGGGGTAGTTGTCGACATGGGTGGGTTACACAATCCTTGGAGTTAGACAGTATGGGTTCGTGATCTAAGCAGTGACTGGTAGACACTGTGGGTCGATTGAAGAACATTAAATCGCAGACGGGCAGGGCCGACAGCATGGTATTGGAAGGGCTAAAACAATCGTCATTGCCGGGATTGCTGGCTGCAATTTTACTCGCGATGGTGCTGTTGTGGAGCGGTTTGATACGCCTTTAGTGGTCACCGCCGCTACCACCTTGCTGTGTATTCTCTGGTGGGTGTTTGAGCCCGTGCCAATTCCCTGTGACCTCCCTTTTCACCCTGGCGTTGATGCCCATGTTTGGGGTGCTCACGCCCGCCGAGACCAGTGCCGCCTATGGCTCACCACTTATTTTATTGCTGTTAGGTGGATTTTACTTTCGCGGGGTATGGAGTCTACTGGTGCTCACCGGCGTGTGGCCTTGGCGGTTGTGCGGTTGGTAGGAGCGCACAGCCCGCGCCGGTTGGTGCTGGGCTTCATGCTGGCGGGTGCCGTGTTGTCAATGTGGATATCCAATACCGCCACCGTGCTTATGCTAGTGCCGGTAGCGTTAGCGGTATTGGAAAGTGCCTCTGGTCGAGACAAGCTAGCCGTGCCGCTTTTGTTGGGCTTGGCCTGGGCGTGTTCTATTGGCGGTTTGGGCACGCCTATTGGTACACCGCCCAATCTGGTATTCATGCAGGTCTATGAGGAATTCACGGGTAAAACAATTGGATTCACTCACTGGATGAAGTTTGGGGTCCCGGTTGTGGTGTTGCTGGTGCCCCTCACCGCTTTATGGTTGACCCGCAATTTGCCCGCCTCGGTGCAGGTTGACTTGCCCGATCCTGGCCCTTGGCGCAGCGCCGAGAAACGGGTGCTCGTCATTTTTGCGTTGACCGCGTTGGCATGGATGACACGAGCAGAGCCCTTTGGTGGCTGGCGTGCACTATTTCACATGCCCACAGCTAATGACGCTTCGGTGGCATTTCTTGCCGTGGTGACCTTGTTCTTGGTGCGCGACAAACAGGGCAAATCACTGATTACCTGGCAACAGGCCGTCGAAATTCCCTGGGGTGTGTTGTTACTTTTTGCGGGCGGCATTTGCCTTGCTAAGGCCTTTGTTAGCTCGGGGCTATCTGCACTGGCGGGCGATGCACTTGTGGCGTTAACCCATTTACCCGTTTACGTCATGATGTTTACCGTCTGTCTGGCCGTGACATTTCTCACCGAGGCAACCTCAAACACGGCGACTACGGCATTGCTGATGCCTATTTTGGCGGCTGCAGCGATTGCGGTTAGCATTGATCCGCTACTGCTTATGTTGCCCGCCGTTATGAGCGCAAGCTGCGCGTTTATGCTGCCTGTGGCCACGGCGCCCAATGCCGTAGTTTTTGGTACGGGAGAAATTGCCATAGAGCGTATGGTACGCGAGGGCTTTGTGGTCAACGTGGTGGGGGCGGTGTTGATTTCTGTGCTGATGTGGCTTTTGGTGGCCTAGCGTGCGCACCTATGCAACATGCCTTACCAAAAAAATGCCAAATAAACGCGCGGTGACACCGCGCGCTGTTGTCTTGCTCGAGACTGTTTAGAGCAGCCCCATCATGGTCTCCGCCGAGCTTACGTCGACGCCGGGACCTTCTTCGACATTAAGATGAGTGACAGTGCCGTTGTCAACGATCATTGCGAATCGCTGTGATCGCTGTCCCAAACCAAAGCCTGATCCATCCAGTTCCAAGCCAAGCTTGGCCGTGAACTCGCCATTGCCATCGGCTAGCATGACAATCTCGTCGGCGTTTTGCGCCTTGCCCCAAGCATCCATAACGAATGCATCGTTTACTGACAGACAGATAATGCTATCGACACCCATTGCTTTAATTTTATCGGCGTTGACCACATAGCCCGGCAGGTGGGTCATTGAACACCCGGGCGTGAACGCGCCAGGAACAGCAAACAGAACCACTTTTTTGGCGGCAAAAAGGCTCTCGGTGGTAACGGCTTCTGGGCCTTTGTCACCCATTACCATCAAGGTACATTCGGGGATGGCATCGCCTACGGCTATGGTCATGATATTGCTCCTTAAAGTTTATTGCCTAATGTCAGTTACGAGTGATCACGTGTTCTAGATTGCGGGATAAGCGTTACTTGATAGTAGCCACCATTTCCCGGTAGAGCACTTCGCACTCGGCGTAAAACGATTGCTGCTCGTCACCCATGTAGGGCGCGCAACAGGACAGCAGTTGTAACACACCTCGGTGCACAATAATGTCTGAACGGTCGTCATTGTGTGTCATTTGATCCCATGAAAGCCAAAATGTCAGTGTCATTGCCATGGTATCAACTAGACTGTCGAGCCGCTCGGGGCCGGCATTACTTGCGGTTAAGAGTTCTGCGATGAGGGTTTCACAGGCGGCAAGTTTGAGTCGACCCAGTCGTCTAACTCCTCGGTCAATCTCGGGAAAACGATGCATCAAGTCGGCCAGGTTGTCGTATAGATAGCGGTAATCCAGCATTTTTTCTAGCACCACGGTGAGAAAAAACCAACTGCGCATAATCGGACTGTCTTGATTATCACTAAACAGCGAGGGTTGTGTTAGCCCAGTGCCCAAGAGTCCAATAAGGTCGCGTTGTAGTGCTGAAAACAACGCCAAGTGAATCGCGTCTTTACCCTTAAAATGGTAGTACAGATTGCCGGGGCTGATATCCATGGTAAGGGCAATATCACTGGCTGCAACATTGTGTTCGCCCTGTTCATTGAACAGCTCTCGGGCAACAAGCAATATACGCTCACGGGTTTTCAACAGGCGCCTCCTTCGGTTGTCCCAAGGTTAACCCATTCAATGGCGCTAATGGAGCGTTTGCCAGTAAGTAGCTGGTGAGCGGCCCAGGATGGGTCTGGAGATTTTTTATCGGGTTCATGAGGTCGCGCCGGGGCCGACACCGGCAGGCGTTTGATGCCATTACAGCTTTTCAATACCCGTGTGACGTTGCGTAGACAAAAAAGGGAGCTTGCGCTCCCCCAAAAAAAGAACGGACCCGATGGGTGTTAAGCAGCTTTCTTCAGTTTGGCACGCAACGCTTCAAAGCGTGCTTTTGCTTTGGTCATCTGCTCTTCAAGCTTGCTGCGATCGGTCAACGCATCGAGCTCGAGGTCTTCAAAGGCCTTGAGCGCATCTTGCTCAACAATGGCACCGCGCTTAACCAGCGACTCGTACAGCTCTTCAGCTTGCTTACGACGACCATCCAAGCGATTTTGCGCTTCATCAACCTGCTTTTGCAGCGCTTCAAACTGCTCTTGCATTTGATCGTAAGCTTTACCGTAAACTCCCAAACCAGCGCGTAGAGCGTTGCGGCCGGTCTCCACCGCTACGGCGCGTAGGTCGCGCTTGGCAGCAGGCTTTTGGGCACTGGTCTTGGCGCGTGAGGTGGTTTTCTTTGCAGTTGCCTTTTAGCGGGCGTCTTTTTGGCTGCGGTCTTGCGCTTGGGCGCAGCTTTGCGAGTCTTGGGTGCGGTGTTAGTCTTCGCCTTGTTTTCAACCTTTGCGTCGGCCATTTGGTAATCCTCCTGTTCATGACAGCTGCCTGCTGTCTAGAAAAATGTAGAAACTGTCCATCGATGGGGCAAAGAGTGCCCGAAAGAATTAGAATCCGCCCTCTAATCTGGCTGGCAGTAATGCACTGATTTGCGTACCGGTGCGTATAGCCGGTGGTAAACCCTGACTAATCAAGCCCTTTGTTCGCTGGGAGCTAACTTTGACCGCTTTAGATTCATCAACGTCTGGACGCGCTGCACCAGGCCTGCGAAAAATTGTTTTTGCCACCGCTATTGCCATTGCGGGCTTGTTATTAGCCTTTGTGGTGTTAACCGGTAAGCCAAAACCGGTGCCGACAGACGCCGTTGCGGTGCTAAAGCCCGTGGTTGCGGTACTCGAGGCCGGCCCTCAAGCGATTAGTTTGCCCGTCAAAACACAGGGCACAGTGGAGGCATTACGCGCCATCAATCTGGTCTCACAAGTTGGTGGCAAAGTGCAGTCTGTGGCTAACAATTTTGTGGATGGCGCTTTTTTCGCTCCGGCGAGCAGCTGCTAAGAATAGAACCGGACGACTATGAATTTGCAATTGCTCGAGCTGAGTCCCAAGTAGCCGCCGCGGAACAGCGGCTGGCAGAGGAGCGCGGTCGCAACCGACAAGCCAAGCGTGAATGGCGGGATTTGGGCACCGCAGAAGCGAACACCTTGTTCCTGCGTGAACCGCAAATGAAAGCAGCAGAGGCGGCATTGAAGGCTGCACAGGCTGATTTGGCGGCTGCCAAACTTGCCTTCGATCGAACCATGATTAGGGCACCGTTTGATGGTCGGATCGCGACGAAACGCGCAGACTTGGGCCAATATATTGCACCGGGATCAGTGATCGCCGAAATCTATGCGATTGACCGCCTCGAGGTGCGTCTGCCACTTAACAGCTCGCAATTGCAAAAGTTGTCGTTGCGGCCAAGCCCGGCCACTACACTGAGTCACCCTGTTCAACTGGAGGCTCGTTTTGGGGATCAAACCATCAGTTGGCAAGGGGTGATTAGACGCGTTGAGGCAGTAGTCGATCGCCAGTCTCGTGCGGTTTCGGCGATCGCCGAGATTGATCAGCCCTTTGCGATAGCTAATGACAAACCTATGTTGACCCCGGGGATGTTTGTTCAGGCCACTATTCCCACCCCGACAATCAACGGTGTGACTCGGCTGCCGTCGACTGCCCTGCGGACCGATAATTCGGTGTTGGTGGTGAACCCAGCGGGGTTCTTGCAGCGTAAAGTTGTGGATGTTCAAAGCCGCGCCGAAGATTGGTCGTGGGTGAAGGGCCTCCAAAAGGGGGAGCGGGTCGTACGCGTGCAAACAGGGGTTCTCGTCGCGGGTTTAGCGGTGGACATTCTTAGCGACGCAAATCCGACGGAGAGCAACTGAGATGCGCGGTACTTTGCACTGGTTTATTCACAATCCCATTGCCGCCAATCTGCTGATGATTTTTTTATTGCTTGGTGGCGTCATGGCGGTGCCAAGTCTGGAAAAGCAGTTTTTCCCGACGCCTCAAATCAATCAGGTCCGCGTGTCATTGCCGTTTCCCGGTGCAGGTCCTGCTGAGGTTGAAGAGCAGATATGTGTGCGCATTGAGGAGGCGATTCACGACCTCAATGGCATTAAAGAAATTCGCTCAACGGCGGTGCAAGGCATAGGCACAGTGCTTATTGAGGCAACGCCGAACTATCCTATGCAGAGGCTCACTTCCGACATCAAAACCCGTGTAGACGCTATCGACACGTTTCCCTCCGACGCCGAGCAACCGATTGTTACCGAACTCACCTATCGTCACCTGATGGGAGTGGTAAATCTGGCGGGTGATTTGGACGAGCGCGAACTGAAAATATTGGCCGAGGATTTACGCGATGATTTGGCGCGCCAGCCCTGGATTTCGGTTGTCGATTTGGTAACGCCTCGACCTTATGAGGTTTCTATTAACTTATCGGAGTTAGATCTTCGGCGTTACAACCTCACAATAGATGACGTGGTTTCAGCTATACGAGGGGCTTCATTAAACTTGCCCGCGGGCGCGATCAAAAGTCGCGAGGGTGATGTGCGTGTTCAAACGCGCGGACAGGCCTATGATCGAGCAGATTTTGAGACCATCGTGCTTATTACCGCACTTGATGGCACCGAGGTACGGCTGGGGGATATTGCTACCGTGGTGGATGGTTTCGCCGACGTTGATCGCGAAATCAGGTTCAATGGTAAACCGGCATTGAACCTCTACGTGTATGTTACCTCTGAGCCCGATGTGCTGCGCACAAGCAAAGTCATGCATGAATGGGTTGCTTCTCGCGAAGGGTTATTACCGCCAGGCACCTCATTAACGGTATGGCGCGATGTATCGGTGCCTTTCCGCGACCGTATAACCACGCTTCTTAAGAATGGCATTGGCGGACTGGTGTTGGTGGCCGCGGTTCTCATTTTATTTTTGCGCCCCAAGCTGGCCCTTTGGGTAGGGTCTGGTATTGCTGTGGCGTTTTTGGCAACACTGTTTGTTCTGCAATACACCGGCATGTCGCTCAATATGATTTCGCTGTTTGCCTTTTTGCTGGTGCTGGGCATTGTGGTAGACGATGCCATCATTGTGGGCGGAATCCATTCACACCTATCAGGAGCAGGGCCTTCGGGGTGATGCGGGTGCGCTTAAGGGCGTACAGGCGGTCTTTAAGCCGGTGATGTTCGCTGTTATCAGCACTATGGTGTTTTTGTACCCATGCTCATGATGCCCGGAGAGTGGGCAGTATCGGCGCGCGCCATTCCGACGGTTGTGATTCTGGCGCTGATTTTTCGCTGGTTGAGTGCCTGCTAATTCTGCCGGCGCACTTGGCGCATATGGGGCCCGAGACGCCCAGTAAGAACCCCGTTCTCGCTCGGATAGAAGCGGTTCGTGGTCGCTGCGCTCGTGGTTTGTCGCGTTTCTCCGCGCATGTTTACCGACCATTTTTAGCCAAGTCATTGCGCCATCATTACGCTGTCGCGGCCATTTTTCTGGTTGCTTTTTTGCTATGAGTATTGCGCTGTATGCTGGGGGCTGGTTACGCAGTGGCTTTTTCCCCAAGGTGAATTCGGATTACGTTTTTGCGACGGTAGCAATGCCCGAAGGCGGGCCCTTCAGCGCAACACTGGCGGTGCGCGACCGATTACTTCAGGTAGCACAAGACCTCAAGGCTGACTGGAACAGTCGTGAGGAGTTTATGTCAGTACCGGCTATTGGCGGTATTTCAAACGTTACCAATGGCAATAATATTACCCTTACCCTAGGTACGGTCTCGGATCGCGTTGACACCGAGGAGCTCGCGCGTGAGTTTCGTAACCGTGTAGGCCCATTACCCGAGGCCAAAGAAGTGCGTATGGATTTTACTATCATGGACCCAGGTAAGCCCCATAAAGCTGGTGTTTGCCTCACGCAACGTTGATCACTTGGAGCTAGTTGCCAAAGAAGTCCGGCAGGCTTTGGCTGCTTTTCCGGATGTATCGGATATTTCCGACAGTTTTGACAGCCCCGAGATGAGGTGGTCCTTGAGCTGAAGCCAGCAGCAGAAGCCCTGGGTGTGACCTTGGCAAGTGTCGCTCGGCAGGTGCGTCAGGCATTTTATGGGGCAGAAGCGCAACGCATACCACGCGCGCGCGAAGACGTAAAAGTTATGGTGCGTTACCCGGAAGCCGAACGTCGGTCCATCGCCAACCTTGATGATATGTATATTCGCACCCCCTTAGGAAAGGAAGTGCCTTTTGAGACAGTGGCCAGTTACCGCATCGAACCGGGCTATCAAACCCTTGAGCGGCTAGATCGCATGCGTACGCTGGAGGTTAGTGCCGACCTTAATCCCGACGGACCGTCGGCGCTTGAAATCGTCAATGCCATTATCACGGGCTCGTTGCCCACGTGGCAGCAGCATTACCCGGGCTTGGAACTTCGATTAGACGGTGAGCTGGAGGAGGAGAGCCAGTTCAAGGCGGCCATGGGCAAGTACATGGGGTTGGCAATGTTAGTGATCTTTGCGTTGATGGCCATCGCGTTTCGATCTTATTGGCAACCATTTTTGGTGTTGACCGCCATCCCCTTCGGCATCATGGGCGCCATTTTTGGTCACGCTATTCTCGATTGGCAAGTGAGTATTTTTTCCATGATGGGTGTGATTGCCTGCGCTGGGGTGGTGGTCAACGACAACCTGGTACTCATTGATCGTATTAACATTTTGCGAGATCAGGGTTACGAGTTGTGGGACGCTATACTTCAGGGAAGTGAAGACCGTTTTCGACCGATTATTCTCACCTCGGTGACGACCTTCGTGGGTCTGCTTCCTATTATGTCCGAGACCAGTGTGCAGGCACAGTTTCTCATTCCCATGGTGACTTCGCTGGCATTTGGCGTGCTGTTTGCTACTGGCGTTACCCTCATTCTCGTGCCAGCGCTCTACTTAATTGGTGATGATGTTGTCATGCTACTCGACCGTCTTCGTGGTCGTCGACGGGTTGCAATGGCGTAAAAATCGACGATTTTGCACTGAGTTAGGGACGCTCGGCGGGTGCTTGCTGGCATTAAGCGAATGCCGTGGAGCGTCTGCCAGTAAGTAGCTGGCGGGCGGCCCGGGATGCATTTACAAGTCTCTTATCGGATCGTGGGAGTCTTGCCGGGTTCGGCACCCGCTGAAATCCTGCGTGGCCCGATACGAAAAAGGCTCCCCAAGGAGCCTTTTAAGTCGAGCGAACCGTTATTTTAGGCCTTGGGCCCCGCGGCAATAATGGCGTCGCTGACCTCAAACTTCTTGATGTTTTTCTTGGAATAGTGCAGCCAACTTTGACGCTTGCTCTTCATAGGCGGCGGGGTCATCCCAACCCGCTTTTGGATCCACGTATTGGGCATCAACACCGGGAATCTCAACAGGGAAATCTAAATTCAGGGTGTCGATATGACGCGTCTCTGCACCCAGTAGGGCGCCGCTTTGAGCCGCGTGTACTACCGCTCGCGTAACAGGAATGGGGAAGCGCGAACCCGACCCACCGGCACCGCCAGAGCCGCCGGTCCAACCGGTGTTAATAAGGTACACCTGACTACCAAAGTCCTCTATGCGCTTCATGAGCAGTTCGGCGTAGTCACCGGCGGGGCGTGGCATAAACGGCGCGCCAAAGCAGGTTGAAAACGTTGGGTGAATACCTGCCTCAGCGCCTACCTCGGTAGAGCCCCCCGCGCGGTATAGCCAGACAGGAAGTGGAATGCGGCGGCTTCTTTAGAGAGGATGGATATGGGAGGAAGCACCCCGCTCACGTCACAAGTGAGGAAAATGACGCACTTGGGCTCGCCACCACTGTTCGTGCTGGTACGCTTGTCGACGTGCTCCAGTGGATAGCAACAGCGACCATTCTCGGTGAGATTGGTATCGTCGTAGTCAGCATGTCGGGCTTCATCGAGAACAACATTTTCAACAATTGAGCCAAAGCGAATGGCATTCCAAATCACCGGCTCGTTTTTCTGACTTAAGTTAATGGTTTTGGCGTAGCACCCGCCTTCGATGTTAAATACTGAGCCCTTGGACCAACCGTGCTCGTCGTCTCCGATGAGGTACAGATCGGGGTCGGCCGACAAGGTTGTTTTTCCGGTACCTGACAAACCAAAGAACAAGGTTGTGTCGCCGTCATCGTTAACATTGGCCGAGCAATGCATAGGCATGACGTCTTTCTCTGGCAGGAGGAAATTTTGCACTGAGAACATGGCCTTTTTCATCTCGCCGGCGTAGCGCATGCCTGCAATAAGTACTTTGCGTTGTCCAAAGTTGATGATGACAGTGGCGTCTGAATGGGTGCCGTCACGCTCGGGATCACAGACAAAATTGGCAACGTTAAGAATTTTCCACTCGGGTTTATTGGCAGGGTTGTAATTATCTGTACGAATAAACATGTTGCGGCCAAACAAAGACTGCCAAGCGGTCGCGGTGGTCACTGTTACCGGCAGATAGTGCTCGCTATGGGCGCCCACGTGCAAATGCTGAATAAACGTGTCTGCTTCATTGGCGAAGGCCTTGACGCGATCCCACAGAGCGTCAAATTTATCCTCGTCAAAAGGACGGTTAACCGAACCCCAGTCTATAGCATCTTCAGAACTGGCTTCCCGAACCACAAAGCGATCGGCAGGGGATCGACCGGTGCGCGCACCTGTCTCGACGCGCAGGGCACCTGTGTCTGAGAGAACGCCTTCCCCGCGTGCCAATGACAGTTCGACAAGTTGGGCAGTGGCAAGATCGATGTATTTCTGAGGCGATACCGACTCGGATTCAGTTGTCATCTTGGTTTCCAAAGTTATGTATGGGCTAATTGTTTTTTAGGGCTGTTAGTTTAATGCAGGATGGGCGGGTCTGCGAGTCTCGGGAGGTCACCTCGATTGAATGTATAGGGCGTACCGCACATCTCGCAGGTCATATCAATGACATCTTGTTCTTCAAAAATCTCTTCCAGCTCGCTTGCCGCCAGCGTTGCCAGCGCGTTGAGTGAGCGCTCTCGCGAGCATGAGCAGCAAAAAACCACCGGCTGTGGCTCAAATATCCGCACGGCCTGCTCATGATAAAGCCGGTGAACAATGGTCGTGGGTTCAAGCTCATACAGTTCTTGAGCCGTCACTGTGCTGGCCAGTACTTCTGCCTCTTGCCACTGTTTTTCTCGCTCCACAGCGTCCTGACGAATCTGCGCAGGCAGCTGCTGCAGCATCAAACCCGCAGCATGTGTGCCATCGGCAAAAAGCCAAAACCGTGTATTCAGTTGCTCGCTTTGCAGGAAATAATGATCGAGGGAGCGCGCCAGCGATTCATCGTCTAAGGGGACGATTCCCTGATAGCGCTGACCGCCATCTCGCTCAATAGTGATAACCAGTTGTCCTTCTGGAAGCAGACTCATGGGATCGTCAGCCACGGCAGCAATATCACCGCGGGCAATACCGCGTATTTCCCCGTCACTGGTGCATTCCAGCATGACCAAGCTGAGAGGGCCCGCTGATCGGGCTTGTAAGACTATCTTGCCCTGATATTTGAGATTGTTGCTAATAAGTACCGCTGCGACGGCAAATTGCCCCAGTAAAATACGGGTGCTGTGGGAGTAAGCGTGGGCGTTGTTAATGCATTGAAGCGCGTCATCAAGGCGCACCCATTCACCTCGAATGTCCGCATCGTCAAAAGAAAGCGGAGACTGCTGTCGTGAATGCCAGCTTGCGTCATGAGTGCGTTACCCTTGAGCCCTTGCCAGTAAGAGGTGTTCACTGGTTTCATTGTGTCCGATAGCCAGCACCCAGGGAGTTGCCTTATGAGCACCGTCGAGATTCGTCGCGAACATACATTAGAAGCCGGTGCATGTCAGGACGCCAGGGTCGAGCTTGCCGAGTTCCTGCGTGACCAAATGGGCGCAACCGTGCACGAAAGCGGCGAGCACTTAGCGTTTGAGGGGAAAGGTTTCTCTGGCACCGTTATCATTGCCCCAGGGCTGGCTGCTTGCAGCATTAAGCTCGGATTGTTAGCCAGGCCATTTAAACGTCAGTTGGAATCTGAAATAAATCGGCAGCTGGACGCCCGATTAGGCGCCCAGTGAGAGGGATCAGCTGGCGAGTGCTTTGACCTTGGCATTCAAGCGGCTCTTGTGACGCGCTGCCTTGTTCTTGGCAATGATGCCCTTATTGGCCATCCGATCAATGACGGGAACTGCTTCTTGAAACGCTGAGCGCGACGCGTCAACGTCACCCGATTTAACAGCAGCGAGCACGCGCTTAATCTTGGTTCGCACGAGAGAGCGCAGGCTGGCGTTGTGCGCGCGGCGCTTGTCATTTTGGCGGGCGCGTTTTCGGGCTTGTGGTGAATTAGCCAATGTGATTCTCCAAAGGGGTAAAAAAAAAGAGAGCGGCGAATTCTCCGAGAAGCGCTCGCTAGTGTCAATGAAAACATTGACACTAGCGCCCACTTAAACATGTAAATTCGACGCTTTCTGAATCAAAGCCTCGATTTTTGGTCTAAAACGGCTATTGGGTCCTGCGAGGTCTGATTACCAGCCCAGATAGATCAAAATCCAGCCAACAGCGGCCACTAACACAGCTTCACGGGCTTTATCTAATCTAAAAAGGCCATATAAATAGCCAACAGGGGGCAGAAGGGTGGAAAATAGCGCCCAAGCGTAATCTTCTCTCCAGGAGACAACCAACAGCAAAACCCAGCTTGTGAGTAATGTAGCGGCGCCTAGTGTCATGAGTAATGCGCTGGAAGCGTCCATATTGCGTCCTTATTCGGTTGATTGTTTCGGCGCGCAAGATTATCAGAAACGTAGCATTTGGCTAGTGAGCGAAGCCACTGGCTGGCAAAAATAGTAGATGGGAAGCCTGTATGACGGTCAATGAGAACGACCCGTTCTTTGATATTCGCCCTTACCGCAATGAAGAGGTGCCAGCGGCTATGGCACGTCTGTGTAACAACTATGCCCTCGCAGACAACTTGGCTAAGTTGCGGCTATCGGGCCTTTATGGGCACTTGCCAGGATTGGGAAGATTTCTGGTTGGTCGCTGGCTAGCCTGGAAGCTTAGGGGTATTAGCACCGTCGAGCAGTTCCAGGCGCTTGTAGAGCCGCAGCTGCAATTACAAATTGATGCAACCGCCGAGTTCTCCAGTAGCGGGCTCGATGGGCTCTCTAGCAAAGAATCGTATCTGTTTATCAGCAACCACCGCGATATCGCTATGGACCCAGCTTTTACCAATTATGCCCTCTACCATGGTGGTCACCGCACGGTGGCGGTGGCAATTGGCGATAATTTACTTCGCGAGCCCTGGGTGGCGGATTTAATGCGGCTGAATAAGAGCTTTATTGTTAAGCGCAATATCAGTGCGCCACGTGAGCTACTGGCGGCCTCAAGGCGCCTTGCTCAGTTCATCCGGCACCATATTGGCACTAATCAAGGCCCAGCGTGGATCGCGCAGCGAGAGGGGCGCGCAAAAGATGGGATTGACGCCACTGAGCCCGCAGTCATCAAAATGTTGAGCCTTAGCCAGGATAAAAAAACAGAGTCCCTTAGCGATGCTCTCAATGCATTGAAGATTGTTCCTGTAGCAATCGCTTACGAATTGGACCCTTGCGATGGTGCTAAAGCAGCTGAGCTGGCGGGGGATCGAGTTACCGTAAAGCCGACGATGAGGACGTGCGATCGATTGGAATGGGTATTGCCGGACAAAAAGGACGCGTACATCTGGCATTTGGTCAGCCTATCTCGGCAGATGAGATCGATGTAAGCACCGTTGTCGAAGCGATAAACCGGCACATGGTTGATCACTATCGGTTGTTTGATATCAATCTCTGGGCTTGGCAAATGCTGGAGGGTTCCGATGAGGTGCCGCCAGTGGCCATTCATACAGGCACCATTAGCAGAGAAGACTTTGAGCGTCGCATAGCGTCACTCCCCACGGCGCATCAGCCGCTAGCTCTGACGATGTATGCTAACCCGCTGCGGCAGGCTCTCGCTAAACAGCTGGGAGAGGCTGCCTAAACGTGTTACCGGACGCCCTCAAGGAAGAAATCCGCACGGCCTATCAACAACTCATTGATAATCGAGGCTTAAGTTCGCGCTGGTGGCAGCGACAGATGATTGCCGAGGTGGCTAATGCGCTGGGTGACCCTGAGGCCCCTGAGCCCATTGCTGTTGTCGAGGCAGGCACGGGAACCGGTAAGACCATTGCGTATACGGTAGCGGCTCTGCCTACCGCCAGAGCCTTGGACAAGACGTTGGTTATCGCCACGGCAACCGTCGCACTGCAAGAGCAGCTGATCCACCGCGACCTACCGGATATTTTGAAGCATAGTGGCCTGAATTTTAGCGTTGCACTGGCCAAGGGCCGTGGCCGTTACGTGTGTTTGCAGAAACTCGATAACCACTTGGCTGGTGCTTCTGCGCCAGCGCTCATACCGCTTTATCCCGACGAGGTCGCCGACTTGGCTATCGAACAGGCAGGCCCCATTATGGAGTCAATGGTTGATGCTTTAGCCAGTGGTGGATGGGACGGAGACCTTGATAACTGGCCCACTACATTAGATGGACCGGTCCGTACGGCGGTTACCACTGATCATGCACAATGTGGTGGCAGGCGTTGTAGTTTTATTAACCAGTGCAGTTTCTTTCAGGCGCGGGACGGGTTGCAGGATGCCGATGTGGTGGTGGCCAACCACAATTTGGTGCTGGCCGATTTAAAACTCGGCGGCGGTGCTATTCTTCCCCACCAGAAGACTGTATTTTTGTCTTCGACGAGGGGCATCAACTCGCTGAGAAATGCCTCGAGCAATTTACCCTGATGGTGCGCACCAACAGTACACGGCAAGCGCTGCGCGAAACCGCCCAGTGGTTGATGGCTCAGCGTGAGGCACTCGACGAACAGCTGTCGCAGCACAGCCTGCTTGACGGTCTTGAAGCATCCCTATCGGACCTTGAACAATACACCCTCGATGCCGCCACTTGGGCAGAAGAATTTCTGTCGATTAAAGCCGATGAGCAGGGTGAGTGGCGATTTGAGCATGGCGTTGTAGCCGACGAGCTCAGGCGTGTTGCCGCTGATTTGGCTGTGGGTTGGCAGCAAAATCTCGAAGCTGTGTCAGCGTTTTGAAGCGGCGCTTGAATCCATACGTGACGAAGTCGACATTGACCAGCGTGATGAGGTGGACGCCTGGGCGATTAACGCCAAAAGCATGCGCACCCGCTCGGAAAGCCAGACGGCGCTGTGGGAGAGCTACAGCGGTGCTGCAGAACCCAACAGTGACGATCCCTGGGCGCGCTGGTTACGTGGCAGTCCATCTGGATCGGGAGTTGATTTCTTTGCCAGCCCAGTCCTTGCCCGTGACCTCTTGAGCCTGCACATTTGGCATCGTGCGGCAGGGTGGTGGTTACCTCGGCGACGCTGTCGTCTTTGGGCACTTTTGAGCGACTGCGATCCATGACCGGGCTGCCGCCGCAGGCGCGGTTTAAGCGAGTAGAGAGCCCGTTTGACCCCTCCAGAGCAACTTTTGCCATTCCCACGTTACGGGCCGAACCCTCTGACACCGATGGCCACACCGCCGAGATTATTGAGCAACTGCCCCAGTTGGTGGCAAACGACTTGGGTGTATTAGTGTTGTTTAGCTCCCGTCGACAGATGGAGGCCGTATGCGAAGGCCTGGCGGGTATCTTACCCCATGAGTTATTGGTGCAGGATACCTTGAGTAAAAACACCTTACTTGAGCGGCATCGAGCCAATATTGATGCCAACCGCCCCAGCGCTATTTTTGGTCTGGCCAGTTTTGCCGAGGGGGTTGACTTACCGGGTGCGTACTGCGGGCATGTCGTTATTGCCAAGTTACCGTTTGCTGTACCTGATAGTCCTCGGGAAGCGGCGCATGCCGAATTGTTGGAAAGCCTGGGGCGCAATGCCTTTATGGAAATTAGCGTACCCGATGCTGCTCTGAAGCTGGTGCAGGCAAATGGTCGCTTATTGCGAACCGAGAGCGACAGCGGTCGCGTCACTTTGCTGGATCGGCGTTTACAAACCAAACGTTATGGGCGCGCCATTCTCGATTCATTGCCGCGTTACACTTTTGAACTGGGTCATAACACCTGATGTCGGCGGGCAGCCTCGGATGTATCTACAGGCTTCTTATCGGATCTTAGGAGTCCTGTCGGGTCCGACAGCAGCAGGCATCTTTCAGTCGCTCCACGGGATTCGCTTGGTGAAAGACGCCTCCCGCTGCCTGCCCCTACCATTGCGCATAATCGACGATCATGGATAACGCCGGTGACACTGGACGGTTGCTTGCTGGCGTATGCGAATCCCGGGGAGCGTCTGTCAGTAAGTGGCTGCCGAACGGCCCGGGATGCATGCACAAATTTTCGTCTAGTTGTTGACGTATCAGGCATAAAAAAGCCGCGGTCGATGCCGCGGCTTTGGCGTTACTACCAACGGGATTAATCCCAGCTTAAAGCGCCCCCTGTTTGGTATTCAATTACGCGCGTTTCAAAGAAGTTTTTCTCTTTGCGCAGGTCCATAATTTCTGACATCCATGGGAAGGGGTTTTGCGCTCCCGGGAATTGCTCGGGTAGACCAAGTTGCGTTAAGCGGCGGTTACAAATGAACTGGAGGTACTCCTCCATCATCGCGGCATTCATACCCAATACGCCCCGCGGCATGGTGTCGCGCGCGTATTCAATTTCGAGTTGCGTACCCTCAAGGATCATTTGAATGACTTCTTGCTGAAACTCACTGGTCCACAGCTGGGGGTTTTCCAGCTTAATCTGGTTGATGACATCAATGCCAAAGTTCAGGTGCATTGACTCATCGCGCAAAATGTACTGAAACTGCTCGGCAACGCCGGTCATTTTGTTGCGGCGACCCATTGAAAGAATCTGAGTAAAGCCACAGTAGAAGAAGATACCCTCGGTCACACAATAGAAACCAATCAGGTTACGTAACAGCTGTTGGTCAGTCTCGGTGGTGCCCGTGCTGAAGTTAGGATCTGACAAGCTATGGGTATGACTAATGCTCCAGGCGGCTTTCTTGGCTACCGAGGGTACCTCGCGGTACATATTGAACACTTCGCCCTCATCCATGCCCAACGATTCAATGCAATACTGGTAAGCATGGGTATGGATAGCTTCTTCAAAAGCCTGTCGTAGCAAGTACTGTCGGCACTCTGGGTTAGTTACTAGGCGATAAATGCCCAAAACCAGATTGTTCGCTACTAGTGAGTCAGCCGTTGAGAAGTAGCCCAGCGAGCGCATAACAATGCGACGCTCATCATCGGTAAGTCCATCGTCGCTTTTCCATGTTGCCACGTCAGCCGTCATGTTGATCTCTTGCGGCATCCAATGGTTTGCACAGCCATCGATATATTTTTGCCATGCCCAGTCGTACTTAAACGGTACGAGCTGGTTGAGGTCGGCGCGGCAGTTAATCATGGCTTTTTCGTCCACCGATACACGTGATGCGCCTATCTCCAGCTCTTCAAGGCCCGGCGCTACATCGATATTGGCGATGGCTTCCGCTGCCTTGTCGATATTAGCCAGCGCTGCTGCAGCCTGCGCATCAGCTGCTACGCCTTCTGCAGGTGTAGCGCTTGCGGGCGCAGCCGACTCCTGTGCCGCTACCGCGTCCAAGGCTTGTTCCACTACCGCGGGCGCCGGTGCTGCCGGTTTGGTAGCCGCGGGCTTGATTGGTTCGTCTGTATTGTAGTCGTCCCAGTTAAGCATTATTTCTTCCTTGATCGTTATTGGTCGGTGAATGATTTACTGACAGGCTTCGCAATCAGGGTCATCAAGTGAACAGGCTTTTGGCACCGGTGCTGGTGCTGGCTCTGAGTTGCCAGCAGAAACCGCGTTCAGCGTGCCGCTCTGAACTGTTGACTTCTCAGTGCCTGTGGCGGCAAGCGAGCGCAAGTAATAGGTTGTCTTAAGACCATGGAACCAAGCCATTCGGTAGGTCACATCCAGCTTCTTACCGCTAGCGTTGTTAATGTACAGGTTGAGAGACTGCGCTTGATCAATCCATTTCTGGCGGCGGCTTGCACTGTCAACAAGCCAGCGTGGCTCTACCTCAAAGGCATTGGCGTACTTGGCCTTCAAATCATCGGGCACGCGGTCAATGTTTTGTACTGACCCATCATAGTATTTGAGATCGTTAACCATCACCTTGTCCCAGAGTCCGCGTGCTTTGAGATCTTTGACGAGGTAGGGTTAACCACAGTGAACTCACCGAGAGGTTCGATTTTACATAGAGGTTTTGATAGGTCGGCTCAATAGACTGCGACACGCCCGTGATATTGGCGATGGTTGCGGTTGGTGCAATAGCCATGCAGTTTGAATTGCGCATGCCTTGTGTGGCGACCTTGGCTTTCAATGACGCCCAATCCAGGGTGTGTTCTTGATTGACACTAATGTAGTCGGCACCGCGTTGCTCAATAAGAATATCCAGCGAGTCTAATGGGAATATTCCCTGACTCCAAAGCGATCCCTCATAGCTGGAATAGCTACCGCGCTCAACGGCTAGTTCGCTCGATGCTTCAATGGCGTAATAGCTGATGGCCTCCATCGATCGATCGGCAAAGGTAACCGCGTCGGCTGACGCGTAGGGCACATCGATCTTATAGAGAGCGTCCTGGAAACCCATTACGGCCAGTCCAATGGGTCGATGACGGAAGTTCGACTTTTCGGCCTGCGGGACCGAGTAATAGTTAATATCGATGACGTTATCGAGCATACGAATAGCGGTACGCACGGTTTTGCGGAGCTTCTGCTGGTTAAGCACTCCGTCTTCGATGTGTTGCGGCAAGTTTACCGAGCCGAGGTTGCACACGGCGATTTCATCGGCGCTGGTGTTGAGGGTGATCTCCGTGCACAGGTTAGACGAGTGCACTACGCCCGCGTGCTGTTGGGGTGAACGCAGATTACAGGGATCTTTAAAGGTCATCCATGGGTGCCCTGTTTCAAAGATCATGCCCAGCATTTTGCGCCAAAGGTTGGTTGCCTTAATCGTTTTCGCGGGCTTGATCTCGCCTCGAGCGGCCATGGCTTCGTATTCGGTGTAGCGTTGTTCAAACGCCGTGCCATATAGGTCGTGCAGGTCGGGAACGTCATTGGGCGAAAACAGCGTCCAGTCGCCATCGTCAAAGACACGTTTCATGAACAAGTCGGGGATCCAATTCGCCGTGTTCATGTCGTGGGTTCGGCGCCGATCATCACCGGTGTTTTTGCGTAGCTCCAGGAACTCCTCGATATCGAGGTGCCAGGTCTCTAGGTAGGCGCAAACGGCGCCTTTGCGCTTGCCGCCCTGATTAACTGCCACAGCCGTGTCGTTGACGACTTTCAGGAAGGGCACGATGCCCTGGCTCTTGCCGTTGGTGCCCTTTAATGTAGGATCCCAGCGCGCGAACCGGCGTCCAGTCGTTACCCAAACCACCTGCAAACTTGGACAGCATGGCGTTATCTTGGATGGCGCCGTAAATGCCAAATAGGTCATCGGGCACGGTCGTCAAATAGCACGATGACAGCTGTGAACGCAGCGTGCCGGAATTGAACAGTGTGGGTGTCGAGCTCATGTAATCAAACGATGACAGCAGCTCGTAAAATTCGATGGCGCGCGCATTGGGGTCGTCTTCTCGAATTGAGAGCCCCATGGCCACGCGCATGAAGAACACCTGAGGAAGCTCAATACGCGTTTCCTTGGAATGGATGAAATAACGATCGTAAAGGGTCTGCAGACCCAAGTAGCTAAATTTCAGGTCGCGTTCAGGAAGCAGTGCCTGGCCGAGGCGTGTTAAATCAAACTCCAACAGCTCGGGTGACAGCAGCTCTAGCTCAACGCCGCGGGTGATAAAGGCTGTTAAGGCAGCACCGTAGTACCCGGTCATTTGCTCCTGGGTGGCGCTGTCTGCCACATTTAAAAACGCCAATGCCTCGGCGCGCAGATTGTCGAGCAATAGCCTGGCGGCGGCGTAGCTGTAATTGGGGTCCTGCTCAATCAGTGTGCGCGCGGTGATAACCAGTGATGTGCTGACTTCTTCGGCCGACACACCGTCGTATAAATTGCGCAGTGCCTCGTCAATAATAGCCGCTTCGCTAACGTCTTCGAGTCCGGCGCAGGCCTCGGCAACGATGGTTCGCATGCGTTCAATATCGAGGGGTTGCCGGGAGCCGTCCGCCTGAACCACGTTAATGCCACTGGCGGCGGCCTGGGATTCGGGTGACAGGCTTTCTTTGGCCGCGCGCTCTCGGGCTCGGCCTTCGCGATAGATAACATAGTCCCGCGCGATTTTGTGTTCGCCCGCACGCATCAACGCCAATTCGACTTGGTCCTGGATGTCTTCAATATGGATGGTGCCACCCGATGGCATTCGGCGAGTAAACGTGCCCATTACTTGTTCGGTGAGCTTGGCCACGGTTTCGTGGATACGCGAGCTCGCAGCTGCGGTACCGCCTTCTACGGCGAGGAACGCTTTGGTTATGGCGACCGAGATTTTACTATCCTCAAACGGAACGACGGTGCCGTTACGCTTAATGACCCGCAGTTGGCCCGGGGCCGTTGCGGCGAGTCGGGTTGCGTTTGGAGGGTCCTGCGTTACCGCACTGCTGGGAGCCGACGTTGTTGTTGTGGTTGTTGTCTCGGTGCCTGTTTGCATGTTTTTGCGCCTCGGGGCTTTTCCGCCAGTATCTATGCCGTATTGTGAGTTTTTGCTGTGTGGCGACCATCAAAACCCTATATATGGGGGTGAGTCGAGCCAGAAGCCCCAAGATAGGCGGGTAGCCGCCTGTTTGCAAGCGAGTCGAGCTTGAGTTTTTTTGTGGACAACCTGTCTGTCACCAGCAATGCGAGTACTTGCTTACGTTTTACGCATTATTTTTACAAGGGTGCGCTAGCAAAATGGCTGTGGAAAACCGACCTAAAAAGGGTCAATTATTTTGTCATAACGACGGTTTTTTTATGCGCTATCGATATTACTGCCCACAGCGTCGCCATGTCGCTGCTAATCGGGATAGTTTCTGCCTTAGCGGCTGTCAGTCTAGCGTACCTAGGGCATTCGCCTGGTGAAAGACACCTCCCGCTGCCTGCCCCTAGCATCACGTACAATCGACGGTCATGTATGACGCTAGGGACGCTCGCCAGCTACTTGCTGGCACTAAGCGAATGCCGTGGAGCGCCTGCCAGCAAGTAGCTGGCGGGCGGCCTGGGAGGTGGTATCTACAGATTTTTTATCGGATCTTAGGCGTCTTGCCGGGGCCGCCACCGGCAGCCGGCTTTTATGAGTAAGCTAAATTCAGCCGAGCAAGAACTCCATAAGCGCCTTTTGAGCGTGTAAGCGGTTCTCCGCCTCGTCCCAGATAACCGTCCCCGGATTGTCCATGAGCTCGGCCGTTATTTCCTCGCCCCGGTGTGCCGGGAGGCAGTGCATGTACAGCGCATCGGGTTTGGCGCGAGCAAGTAATTCGTGATTGAGTTGGTAGGCAGCCATGGCGTTGGCTCGATGTTGCTGCTCGGCTTCCTGCCCCATCGATGCCCAGACATCAGTGACCAACAGGTCGGCCCCTTCTACAGCTCGCTTTGGGTCGGTTTCAATCGTCACCCGATCACGGTTGGCTGCGAGTAGCGCTGCATTGGGTTCGTAGCCCTCGGGGCAGGCCACCACCAACTCAAAATCGAGCAGCCGCGCCGCATTAATATACGAATGGCACATATTATTGCCGTCTCCGAGCCAGGTGACTCGACGACCGGCGATGTCACCGCGGTGCTCAAACCACGTTTGCATATCGGCGAGCAGTTGACAGGGGTGATAGTCGTTGGTGAGGCCGTTGATCACGGGCACACTTGAATGGCTGGCAAAGCGCTCCACGTCACGGTGTTCAAAGGTGCGAATCATTACCAGGTCTACCATGGATGAGATCACCCGTGCGCTATCCTCAATGGGCTCACCACGGCCCAGTTGCGTATCGCTTGGCGATAGGAACATGGCATGGCCACCAAACTGCGCCATACCGGCCTCAAAGGAAACCCGTGTCCGGGTTGATGCTTTAGCAAAGATCATCGCCAAGACTTTATTTGGGTAGCACGCATGATTTACGTTGGTGCGAAGCATGCCTTTGAGTTCAGTGGCTCGCGCAATAATGTGCCGCAACTCATCGCTGTTGAGGTCATTGAGGGTCAAAAAATGGCGAATCGGGCTCATGAGCTGGGCTCCGGAATATGGTCAACAACAGTGGCCACTATGCGGCCGAGGTCTGCTGCTTCCTGATCAGACATAATGAGAGGGGGTAGTAATCGAATGGTGTTGCCGGCGGTGACATTGACCACTGCTCCATGCTTAAGCGCTGTTGCCACTAGTGCACTGGTATCCGCTTGAACTTCAATGCCAATCATGAGGCCCAGGCCGCGAATGTCAGTGACCCGCTCTTTGCGTTGCAAGTGATGATTGAAGCTGTCGAGTATTATTTCACGGACAGGCTCTGCTCGAAGATAGAGTTTTTGGCTTGTCAGGGTGTTTATGACGGCACTGGCAGCGCGGCAGGCAAGTGGGCTGCCACCATACGTGGTGCCATGATCACCCGGTACTAACACGTTTGCGGCATGCCCGCGCGCCATGCATGCGCCAATGGGGAAGCCATTGCCCAGCCCCTTTGCCGTACTGAGTACATCGGGGTTAACCCCAAGTCGCATGGCCGCGTAGAAGTCGCCACAGCGACCGTTGCCCGTTTGAACCTCGTCAAACATTAATAGCCATTTTTGCCGGTCGCACAGCAGTCGCAGTCCCCGCAGGTAGTCGGGGTGCAGTGGTCTGACTCCACCTTCACCTTGGACAGGCTCAACCAGTACCGCAACAATATTACTGTGGGTTTGAGCAAGCGCTTCAATCGCTGCCAGATCATTACTAGGGACGCGGATAAAACCCTCGAGCATGGGCGCAAAGGGCGCTTGCATGCCGACACCCGCAGTCGCTGCCAGAGCGCCCATTGTGCGCCCGTGAAAGGCCTGCTCGAGTACCACAATGGCTGGCTGAGTAATGCCTTGGTCGTGGCCATAATGCCGCGCCAGTTTTATCGCCGCTTCATTGGCTTCTGCCCCCGAGTTGCACAAGAACACGCGATCCATACCCGTCACCGCCGTGAGTTCAGCAGCCAATTGCTCCTGCTGGGGGATCGCAAATAGGTTAGATGTGAGTACCAGTGTTGCCGCTTGATCGTTAATCGCTTGGGTTACCGCGGGGTGACAGTGGCCTAGGTTGGTTACCGCAATACCCGAAAGACCGTCGATATATCGACGCCCCTGTAAATCAAACAGCTGTGCGCCTTCACCATGGCTGAACGCCACGGGGAGTCGTCGATAAGTTGGCATTAATGCAGACATTGTCGTGGTGCTCGGCTCGGGCAGGGTGCGCCAGCATACAAGCTCGCGCAGCAACGGAAACATTTAGTCTAAAACACAAAGCCGCCAAGGATACCCGCTTCCTGAGGCAGGTTAAACAGAAGGTCTAGCCTTGAGCCCTTGCAATCCGGTAATGTGACCCCAATTTCCCCTTCAGCAGATTTCTAGGGCTCAATAACGCATCGGCCTACCCGGTAAGCGGGCGGGAGCCATCCTGACACATAGGAGCACAGCATGGACATATTGGACACCATCAAAGAACAAATCACCGGTAATCGCGTGATTCTTTACATGAAAGGCTCCCCCAATCAGCCCCAATGTGGATTTTCGGCGCAGGCGGTACAGGCGCTAATGGCCTGTGGCGAACGCTTTGCGTATGTAGATGTGCTGTCTAACCCAGAGATTCGTGCCAATTTACCCAAATACGCCAATTGGCCGACATTCCCGCAATTGTGGGTCGATGGCGAGTTGATTGGCGGTTGTGACATCATCAACGAGATGTCGGCAAGTGGTGAGTTGAAAGAAGTGGTGTGCGCCAACGCCGCCGGTGATGACGCCTAAGATTTTTTGTTGAGCACGCTGCCAACTCGGTGCGGCAGCGGCTCGGCATGGCCCTCGGTTGCGTTTACTCAGCGGGCTTGACGGTGCGCATCGCTGTCTGCAGATAGTTTTGCTCGCCAACGCGATCCATCAGCGACAGCTGGGTTTCTAGCCAGTCGATATGTTCTTCCTCGGCGTCAAGGATGCGCTGAACGAGGTCGCGCGATGGATAGTCCCGCACCTCCTCACAGTGAGCTACGGCAGCCTTTAGGTCCGCGTGGGCGATGTGCTCAAGGCGCAAATCGCATTCCAGCATCTCCCGCGGATTTTCGCCAATGAGCAGCTTGCCAAGATCCTGCAGATTAGGAAGGCCCTCTAAAAACAGAATGCGCTCGACCAATTCGTCGGCGTGCTTCATTTCGTCAATGGACTCGTGATACTCGTGCTCGGCGAGTTCTACCAAGCCCATGTCTTTGTACATTTTTGCGTGCAGAAAGTACTGGTTAATTGCAACTAACTCATTCGCTAGAATAGTGTTGAGGTGTTCGATGACCTTGTGGTCGCCTTTCATGCGCGGGTGCTCCGTTGTGATCTGAGGACATACTATACCGCTATCGACGGCGCATACCAACAGAATAGGACAGCTAAGTCACTGTTTGTAAAGTGATTTTTAATCTAAATTGGAAAGATTCGCAGTTGCCTTTGGGCGTTTTGGTGCCTTAGGCGAGGGCGGCAGTGGCGGTGTTAAACCGAGGGGAATCGCGAGAAGCGTCGTAGCTGGCGTCGTAGCTGGCGTCGTAGCTGGCGTCGTAGAAGGAAGCACTGAGAGCGGCCCCCGGTAGATTTTCCTCGACGATGGCGCGAGCGAGACGTGCACACTTACCGCATTGGGTAGAGACCCCCAGTTGGTCACGCACCTCGCCAAACGAGCACGCACCGTCGCGCACCGACTGAGTAATGTCGCGATCGGTGATTCCTTTGCAGAGACAAACATACATAACTGCAGTTAATTCTTTATGAGAATGATTGTCAATAGCTAATGTGTTTAATTTGCACTCTTATCTGCAGCCACAGAAAAATCAACGATCATCACCGTAAGTCGCTGGGGTGGTGGAATTTTTGGTCGAAAGCAACGAGTACCGCCCTCCCTCGGGTATACTGCGCGGCTTACTGACAAGAACCCACTGATGGCGATAGGGACCCAGTGATGGATTCAACTAAAGATTACATGCTCACCCTCGGGCAGGCTGCTCGGCAGGCGTCACGGAGTGTGGCGGCCGCATCGGCACAACAACGCAACACCGCGCTGTTAGCCGTGCGTGATGCCATAGCTGAACACCGCGAGCAGTTGCTCGACGCCAATGCCGAGGATCTTGCGCGCGGCGAGTCCAGCGGACTGGAGGCGCCACTCATGGATCGCCTCGCACTTAACGATGCGCGCATCGACGGCCTCATTGCCAGTCTAGAGCAGGTAGTAGCGCTCCCCGATCCGGTCGGTGCCATTGATGGTGTCAGGACGATGGATTCGGGGATCCGCGTCGGCAAGATGCGCGTGCCGCTTGGGGTTATCGGCATCATTTACGAATCACGACCCAATGTAACGATTGAAGCGGCAAGTTTGTGCCTTAAGGCAGGGAATGCAGCGATTTTACGCGGCGGCTCCGAGGCCATTGCCTCCAATCGGGCCCTGGGCAACCTGATTAGCCAGGGTCTACGAGTGGCGGGTCTGCCCCAGGCGGCGGTGCAGGTGGTCGAGACAACGGATCGTGCGGCTGTCAGCGCGCTCATTACCATGCCAGATTGTGTCGATATTGTGATTCCGCGTGGGGGCAAAGGTCTGATTGAACGTATTGCCAACGAGGCACGGGTCCCAGTGCTAAAACACCTCGATGGTATCTGCCACGTTTACATCGATGCGGACGCCGACCCAGACAAGGCCATGGCCATCGCCGTTAACGCAAAAACCCAGCGCTACGGCACCTGCAACACCATGGAGACTCTGTTGGTCGATGTGGCGGCGGGAGACCTGTTAGCGCCCATTGCCCAGGCTATTGCCGATAAGGGCGTTGAGCTTCGCGGTTGTGCGCGCGCTCGCGCTTTGGCGCCGGCGATTGCGGCGGCCGCAACGGCGGAAGATTGGTCAACCGAGTATTTGGCGCCTGTGCTGTCAATCAGAGTAGTGGACGGCCTTCAGGGCGCGATGGACCATATTGCGCAGTACAGTTCAGGCCACACCGAGAGTATCGTCTCTGAAAACCACACAACTGCTATGCGATTTCTGCGCGAGGTAGATTCGAGTTCGGTCATGATAAACGCTTCAACGCGTTTCGCCGATGGATTTGAGTACGGTTTGGGTGCAGAGATAGGTATATCGACTGACAAACTCCATGCCCGCGGCCCAGTGGGTCTAGAGGGTTTGACATCGTGTAAATATGTGGTTTTTGGCGATGGTCACATTCGTCAATAGCGTGGCTTAATATCGTGGCAATCGGCATTCTCGGCGGAACCTTTAATCCTGTGCATATTGGCCATTTGCGCGGCGCTATTGAGGCCCGCGAACAATTGCATTTGACCGAGGTCAGGCTACTGCCCGCGGCAGAGCCGCCCCTTAAGGAAGCGCCAACCGTATCGGCAGCGCACCGTGCCGCCATGCTTGATGTGGCAACAGCCGATATCAACGGTGTTGAGGTAGACCGGCGTGAGCTGAGTCGCTCAGGTCCCAGTTACACCGTTGACACACTCGCAGAATTGCGCGCCGAGCTAGGTGCTGATTATCCGCTTGTTTTTATTGTAGGCGCTGATTCGTTGACCACTTTGCACCGTTGGCACGCCTGGGAGAGGGTATTCGATTTGGCAAACATAGCTGTCATGGCGCGACCTGATAATCCAGAAACCAAAATCGACGCCAGCGTGGTCAACTTTATTGCCTCTCGCACGGTTGCCGGTGACGATCTGCTCTCTCAGCCATCGGGTGCGTTGTGTTACCTAGCGCAGCCGCCACTGTCAGTATCATCGACAAGCCTCAGAAAAGCCCTTGTCGCTGGTAAAAATGTCCAATTCCTCCTGCCACCCGCCGTTATCGAGTATATTAACCAGCATGACTTATACCTACCTTCCTAAGCTACCCCGCAGAACGTGCGATAGCGCGTTATTTTGTCACCCCACTCGATAGTCCGAGGTGGCCTGTGACTGTGAGCGCAATACCTGTCGGGCAGGAACTTGTGGATTTGGCGCTTGATGCCCTCGATGACCTCAAAGGGGTCGACCCTGTCGTCATCGATGTGCGCGAGCTAAGTTCGGTTATGGACTACCTCGTCGTTGCCAGTGGCACCTCCGCTCGACACGTTAAGTCATTGGCTGACAATGTGGTTGATAAAGGCAAAGCCAGCCAGATTCGCCCCATTGGCATTGAGGGTGAAAGTGTGGGTGAGTGGGTGCTAGTGGATTATGGGGATGTTGTCGTGCATGTGATGCAGCCAGCAACGCGCAGTTTTTATGATCTAGAGCGGCTCTGGAGTGCACCACCCGCCGACGCTGAGTGATGCGTATCCGGGTATTGGCTGTGGGAACACGCATGCCGGCCTGGGTAAATGATGGAGTGGGCGAGTACCACAAGCGGCTGCCCCGGGATTTCTCGGTTGATTGGGTTGATATCCCGCCCGCCAAGCGCGGCAGTGATAAGCCCGAGCAGCTCAAAGCACGTGAAGCGCAGGCTATCGAACGGCAGCTAAAGACCGATGACCGTATCATCGCCCTCGATGTTGCGGGCAAGCTTGTCAGTACTGAGGACATGGCTCGTGGCTTTCACGACTGGCAGTCAGAGGGCCGGGGATTGGCGATGATTATCGGTGGGCCTGACGGTATTGACCAAGGTCTGTTGCAGCGCGCCGACAATCGCTGGTCGCTGGGCCGAGTCACATTACCCCACCCGTTGGTGCGCGTTATATTGGCAGAGCAACTGTACCGGGCCTGGTCAATTAACGCTCGCCACCCTTACCACCGAGGGTAGACTGTGGCTCCAAGACGTGACGCGCTCAGAGATACCGGCCGCGAAGCCGCAATAAACGCCAATCGAGTAAGTGTGGCCCTGCTCATCGTCGCGGCGGCGTTGTCGCTGATCACCTATCGCTATTACTCGCTCCAAATAACTCAATACGATCAATTTCTTACCCAATCCGAGCGCAACCGAGTGCGGCTAGAAGCGGTGCCACCCAAGCGTGGCCTGATTGTGGATCGTCGCGGCCGCTTGCTGGCAACTAACGTACCAACCCATCGATTGAGTATTGTGGTGGAGCGTGTCGACGATCTCGATGGACTCCTCGCGCAGTTGGGCGAGTTGGTCGCGCTCTCGGATGAGGAGCTTGACCGATTCAAGCAGCGGCGCTCTCGTCGCAGACCCTACGATCCCGTGCCCCTAAAGCTTCAGTTGAGCGATAAAGAAATGGCGGTGCTGGCGGTTAATCGCCATGACCTTGCTGGGGTAACCATCGAGGCGCAGTTAACGCGCTTTTATCCTCACGGCGACCTGTTAAGCCATGTGATTGGCTATGTGGGGCGCATTAATGTGCGTGAAGAGAGTCAGATTGATGAAGATGCGTACCGAGGGACATTGCACATTGGCAAGGTCGGCGTGGAGAAGCGCTATGAGTCGGTGCTCCACGGCAGTGTGGGTTATCAGAACGTTGAGACCAATGCCCATGGGCGCATCTTGCGCGTTTTGGATAGTCAGCCCCCAGAAGATGGCGCCACGTTACAATTGTATCTAGATCTCGAGCTTCAGCGAGTGGCCAAGGCGGCGCTGGGTAATCAGCGTGGTGCCGTCGTGGCGATTGACCCTAGTAACGGGGGCGTTTTAGCCCTGGTTTCTAATCCAAGCTACGACGGCAATCTGTTCGTCAATGGCATCAGCACGCGCGATTACAGCGTGCTGCGCGATTCGCCTGATACGCCGCTCCTTAATCGTGCGGTCCAGGGCCAGTATCCGCCGGGCTCAACAGTCAAGCCAATGTTGTCTTTAGCCGGTCTCGAGCAGGGGTTAGTAACCGTTGACACAACGGTGGACGATCCGGGCTGGTATACCCTGCCTGGCGATGACAGACGTTATCGCGACTGGATATTGCGCATTCGTGGTACTGGCCATGCCCCTAAAGTGGATATGCGCATGGCGATTGCCGAATCCTGCGACGTGTATTACTACGACCTCGCCCGCCGTATGGGTATTGATGCGCTGGCAGCGGCGTTGGCCCCTACGGTTTTGGCCAGGCTACAGGGTTAGATATCACCAGCGAGAAGGCAGGTATCTTGCCCAGCAGTGCATGGAAGCTGGCGCGTTTTGGGCAACCCTGGTTCCCTGGGGAAACCCTCAGTGTCGGTATTGGTCAGGGTTACATGCTGGCCACACCGCTACAATTGGCCCAAGCGGCGATGGTTGCCGCGAACCGAGGCACGAGTTTTGTGCCATCGCTCGTGAAGCGTATTGGTGATCTACCCATCGGTGGAGAGAGCCGCCCAAAGGTTGAGGCCAGCAGCGATCACTGGGCAGCGGTGATAGCCGGCATGATGGACACAGTGCACTCAAGCCGTGGTACTGCAGCGGCAATCGCTAAGGGAATTCAATATACAGTGGCAGGAAAAACCGGTACCTCCCAAGTTATTGGCATTGCTCAAGATGCGGTGTACGACGAGGATGAAATTGATGAGCGGCACCGTAATCATGGCTGGTTTATCGCCTTTGCACCTGTCGACGACCCTGAGATTGCCATTGCAGTACTGGCGGAAAACGGCGGTGGTAGTAGCGCTGCCTACCCCGTAGCTCGCCAAGTAATGGATGCTTGGTTGCTCGATGATCGGTCAGTGGAGGTTGCCCGTGTCGGATTATGATCGGGTACTACCGGGTAGCCATCGCGATCTAGGGCGTGGCAAGTCACTCGCCGAGTGGTTGCATCTCGATCTGTTGTTGTTAGCGCCGTTAATGGCGTTGATGGCGGGTGGTCTGGTGGTTCTATACAGTGCCTCAGGCGCGGATTGGGATACCGTGGCGCGTCAGGCGCGCAACCAAATTGTGGCCCTCGTGGCCCTACTCGTGGCAGCGCAGTTTCGAGTTCAGACCTATCAGCGCTGGTCTCCAGCGATTTATGGCCTCGGTGTCTTGCTGTTGCTTGCAGTGCCATTCGTTGGCGTGGGCGCGAAGGGTGCGCAGCGTTGGCTTAGCCTGGGTTTCATCCGTTTTCAGCCATCGGAGTTAATGAAATTGGCGATGCCACTGATGGTGGCTTGGTGGTATAGCCGTTATAGCATTCCGCCGCGGCCGCTACCCCTTTTGGGGTCGCTGATTTTAGTATTTTTGCCTGCCGCACTCATTGTGATACAGCCAGACTTGGGTACGTCGTTGTTGGTTGCGGCGAGCGGTTTGTTTGTCATCTTCATGGCGGGTGTGAGTTGGCTCACTATTGGAAGTGCAGTCGCTGTCGCTGTTGCTAGTATCTGGCCCGCCTGGCTGTACTTGCTTAAGGATTACCAGAAGCAACGGGTGCTTACATTGCTCGACCCCGAGTCGGACAAGCTGGGAGCTGGTTGGAATATTATCCAATCCAAAACGGCGATTGGCTCGGGCGGTTGGAGCGGTAAGGGCTGGCTGGCGGGTACCCAGTCACACCTCGATTTTCTACCCGAAAGTCAGACCGATTTTATTATTGCAGTCCTCGCCGAAGAGTTTGGTTTGCAAGGTGTCATGGTATTACTTGCAATTTATCTACTGGTGATTGTTCGCGGGCTCTGGATTGGCCTGCATGCCCAGTCGAGCTTTGGGCGGTTGCTCGCATCGGCAATTACACTCACTTTTTTTGTGTATGTGGCTGTCAATATGGGCATGGTGGCGGGGATTTTGCCGGTCGTCGGTGTGCCCCTACCACTGGTGAGTTTTGGTGGTACGTCCATGGTGACGCTTATGCTTGGATTTGGTGTGCTGATGGCTATTAGCAGCGAGAAGCGCTTTATCAAAGGTTGATCCACGCCGTAAAGATCACCTCGGCGCGGAACCTTATCGAACATTGGAGCTCTTACATTTATGCTGAATTTTCCCATGCAAAAACGGCTGTTGGCGCTAGCGTTAGCACTGACGCTCAATACGGCGGCAACGGCGGGTGATTATGGCGATCGGCCCGAAGCCATGGCGGTCATTGAGTCAGCAGTGGCGGCGGGTGTTGATCGGCGCTGGGCCGAGCAAGTCATTGGCGAAGCCCAGCGACAGCAAAGTATCCTCAAGGCAATATCGCGGCCGGCAGAGAAAACCAAGCCCTGGCATGAGTATCGGCAAATCTTTATGACCGATAAACGTATACGTCAGGGTGTGGAGTTTTGGCGCGCCCATGACGATATCTTACAGGCTGTGTCAGCCGAAACCGGCGTGCCTGCGTCAGTGATTGTTGCGATTATCGGCGTTGAAACGTTCTATGGACGAATTACCGGTAGTTATCGCGTCATAGATGCGCTGTCGACCTTGGCCTTTGATTACCCCAAGCGATCCCCATTTTTTACTAAAGAGCTAGAAAATTTTCTTATCCTGGCATTTGAATCGGGCAAAGATCCACTCACGTTGAAAGGCTCCTACGCGGGTGCCATGGGATTTGGTCAATTTATGCCCTCGAGTTACCGCGCTTACGCAAAGGATTTTGACGCAGACGGCGTGGCGGACATTTGGTCAAATCCCGCCGACGCTATTTATAGCGTAGCCAACTACTTTGTGGCCCACGGCTGGCAGGCGGGTGATCCGGTTATTGTGCCCGCCGCCGGTGACGAAGCTGCAGCCTCAGTCTACGAGCAGGGTCTTAAGCCCACGCTTACCGTAGGGGAGTTGGCAACGCTGGGTGTCGCGCCGTTGGAAGCTACCGATGTCACGTTATTAGCGACACCGCTTAAGTTAGCGGGAGCGCAAGGGCCAGAGTACTGGCTGGCGCTACCAAATTTTTATGTTATTACCCGATACAACCACAGCGCCATGTATGCTTTGAGTGTTTGGCAGTTGAGTGAGGCCATCGACAACGCCCGTGATGTTTAGTGGATCGGGGGATTGGCGCTCGCTGGCTCGCCGAGCATTGAGAGGGGCAGGCGCTGTTGTGCCTGTGGCGGCGGTGTTGGCGGCTGCCGTATTGATAGGCTGTTCACCTAATCCCTATATTGCCGATTCCACACCGCCTGCCATCAGTGCCGATGCCATCGAGGATGCGCATCCTCGCCCCGATCCGATTTTGGCTGCCGGCAATACGAGTCCGTATACCGTAAATGGTAAAACCTATACGGTGCTACCAAGCGCGCGTGGTTACAGCCAACAGGGCATTGCATCATGGTATGGGCTTAAATTTCATGGCCGGAAGACGGCCAATGGCGAGCGATTCAGTGTTTACGGCCCAACAGCGGCCCATAAAACCCTGCCAATCCCCAGTTACGTGCGGGTCACTAATCTAGAAAATCAGCGCAGCATGGTATTGCGCGTCAATGATCGTGGTCCATTTCACCCCAATCGAATTATCGATTTATCCTATGGTGCGGCTGTTAAGTTGGGGTTTGCCAATCAAGGCACAGCGCAAGTGCTTGTTGAAGCGCTCGATATTGCCGGAGTGGACGACCGTCGCGGTATAGACGGGCGCTACCGTTTTATTCAGCTAGGCGCTTTTGCCTCGCAACAGTCAGCCGATTCACTTCGACTACGCGTACAGTCCGTCGTGGAAGTGCCGGTTGAAATGACTGTCGTCGATACCCATGCTGGTCGTCTCTATCGTTTGCGAGCTGGACCTTTTCAGTCCGAGAGCGAGCTTTACCAAGCGCGCCGTCACTTGCAGGCCGCCGGTTTGCCCCAGGGGCAGCCGCTGCCATGAGTTTTGCTCGCACCAAGGCGCTACTGATACCATCCGCTCACCCCTTTATTCCATGAGGAAGCTAATGTTGCGTTTCGTTTTACTGTTGTGTCTGAGTGTCCCTGTATTGGCCGCGCCTATTGTGCCGGCACCTCCGACCATCAATGCCGACGCCTATTTACTGATGGGTTATGCGACGGGTGAAATGTTGGTGGAGCATAACGCCGATCAACAGTTGCCCCCGGCCAGTCTCACCAAGCTTATGACCGCCTATATTTTGGCCGAAGAGATTGATGACGGCCGCTTGTCACTGAGTGATCAGGTGCCCGTTAGTCGTAATGCTTGGTCGCAAAACCCCACCTTTCGTGGTTCATCGCTCATGTGGATAGAGCCTGGCAAGCCGGTGACGGTGCAAGAGTTGGAGCGCGGTATCGTCATTTCCTCGGGGAACGACGCCACGGTGGCGATTGCCGAGCACATAGCGGGTAGCGAGGAGGCCTTTGCCGGCATGATGAATGGCTATGCGCAGGAGCTTGGCATGCGCTCTACGTTCTTTGTGAATAGCCATGGTCTGCCCCATCCTGAACATCTCACTACGGCGCGGGACCTGGCAATGCTGGCAGTGGCAACGATACGAGAGCACCCCGATCGCTATCAGGTTTACAGTGAGCAGTCTTATACCTACAACGACATCACTCAGTACAACCGCAATGTGTTATTGCGAGAGGATCCAACGGTGGATGGCCTTAAAACCGGCTATACCCGTGTTGCCGGGTATGGTTTGGTGGCTTCGGCTGAGCGCGATGGCATGCGACTTGTCTCTGTGGTTCTCGGTAGTCAAAGCACCCGAACGCGCACGGCTGAAACCCGGTCACTGTTAAACTACGGATTTCGGTTCTATCAGACGCTTAAACCGCTGGCGGCCGAGGTCTCTCTTGGCCAACAGCGCGTGTGGAAAGGCATTGCCGACAGCGTAGATGGTGGCGTGCTGGAGGCGCCGCTGATCACTGTGCCCAGGAGCAATAAAGAGCCTGCTGTAGAGGCCCAATTTAATCAGCCGCTTGAGGCACCCATAGCCCGCGGTGATCAAATTGGCCTGGTTAAAGTCATCCTCGACGGCGACGTTGTTATTGAGCAACCGTTGCTGGCATCGAGCGATGTACCCGAGTCGGGGTTTTTTGCCCGTTTGTGGGATGCCTTTCTGCTTTGGCTTTCTGGCTTATTTGGTGACGCAAAGTGACTGAGCAACAACCGCCAAAAATCGAATTTCCCTGCAGCTATCCCATAAAAGTATTGGGCCGATCAAGCGAGCAATTGCACCCTACGGTTGTTGAAATTTTTGAGCGCCATGCGCCGGGTTTCGATACCAGCACCATGACAATACGCTCGAGTTCAGGAGGCAAGTTTCTGTCTATTACCGTCACCATAGAGGCGACAGGCAAGCCGCAACTTGAAGCCCTGCACCGCGATCTTATGGCGACGGGTCTTGTGAAAATGGTGATGTAAAACGTGCTGACGCGTTTTCTCGGTTTCGTTGACTATCAGCCCACTTTTGAGGCTATGCAGCGTTTTACGCGTAATCGCGATGTCGATAGTCCCGATGAGCTTTGGTTGCTCCAGCATCCGCGAGTATTCACCCAAGGTATTTCTGGCAAGGCCGAGCACGTGCTCGCTGCCGGTGATATTCCGGTGGTTCAAATTGACCGTGGTGGGCAGGTCACCTATCACGGGCCGGGTCAGTGGGTGGCTTATGTACTCATGGATATTAAACGGTCGCACTTGGGGGTTCGTCAGTTAGTCACCTGTTTAGAGAATGCGGTTATTCAAGTTGCTGGCGGATTATGGCATTGACGCGGCTGCTGACCCTGCGGCACCGGGTGTCTATGTGGCGGGTCAAAAAATAGCCTCATTGGGACTTAAAATCAGTCGAGGCTGCAGCTACCACGGGCTCGCAGTGAACGTGGATATGGATCTTGAGCCCTTTAGCCGTATTAATCCCTGTGGGTATCAGGGTCTTGAGGTTACCTCAATGGCAAAGCTACTTGCTCCGGCATCGATCGATATGACTGACGTGGGTGATCGGCTGGTGGCTTGTTTGGTCAGTGAGTTGGCTGCCCATTAGTCTTCACGCGTACTGTTGCTGCTGTGCTGACAGGAGTGTGAATATGGGGGCACCATCGCGCCTAGAGCAATGGCATAATCGCCGCCTCACAAGGAGGCTCCATGTCAGAACTAGCACGCGATGTCGCGGCACGTCGAACATTTGCAATTATTTCTCACCCGGATGCGGGCAAGACAACCATCACCGAGAAGTTGCTGTTATTGGGCAGTGCTATTCAAGTCGCTGGGTCTGTGAAGGGTAAACGCGGGCCTCACGCCACCTCAGATTGGATGTCGCTTGAGCAGGAACGCGGCATTTCCGTGACGTCTTCGGTCATGCAATTTCCCTATCAACAGCGGACGGTGAATCTACTCGATACCCCTGGGCACGAGGATTTTTCGGAAGACACATACCGCACACTCACCGCCGTGGATTCGGCACTCATGGTGATTGACGGGGCCAAAGGGGTGGAGGATCGCACCATCAAGCTGATGAACGTGTGTCGGCTACGGGATACGCCCATCGTGAGCTTTGTGAACAAGCTTGATCGCGATATTCGCGACCCCATTGAGTTACTTGACGAGATTGAGGAAGTGCTGGGTATTGCCGGGGCACCGATTAACTGGCCTGTTGGTATGGGCCGGCATTTAAAAGGCGTTTACAACCTTTACACCGACGTGATTCATATTTTTGAACAGGGCAACAACGCGGTACTCCCGCCCGATGTTCAAATTCAAGGCCTTGATTCTGAAGCAGCGCAGACCTTACTTGGTGATGAATACCAGGCGTTTTGCGAGGAAATCGAACTGGTGCGTGGCGCCAGTCACGAGTTTGACGAGCAGGCGTTTTTGGCAGGCCAACTGACGCCCGTATTTTTTGGCACGGCCTTGGGTAATTTTGGTGTACGCGAAATGCTCGATAAATTTGTCGAGTGGGCACCAGCGCCATTGGCACGGCACACCCAAAGCCGCGAGGTGGATGCGTTTGAGCCAAAATTCTCCGGTTTTGTCTTCAAAATTCAGGCCAATATGGACCCCAAGCACCGTGACCGCATTGCCTTTCTGCGGGTTTGCTCGGGGCGCTATGAAAAAGGCATGAAGATGCGGCATGTTCGCACTGGCAAGGAAGTGCGTATAGCGGACGCAGTGACCTTTAAAGCGGGGGAGCGTGTGCTGGTTGAGTCGGCCTCCTCGGGCGACATCATTGGCCTGCACAACCACGGTACCATTCAAATTGGCGATACCTTTACCAGTGGCGAAGACCTTCAGTTTACCGGTATCCCGCATTTTGCACCGGAGTTGTTTAGGCGTATTCGGTTGAAAGACCCAATGAAAATGAAAGCGCTTCAAAAAGGCTTGCAGCAGCTTTCGGAGGAAGGGTCGACGCAGGTGTTTTCACCCCTGAACTCTAGCGACCTTATTGTTGGCGCGGTCGGGCAACTGCAATTTGATGTCGTGGCCTATCGGCTACGCGACGAGTATAAGGTCGAGGCTATCTACGAGCCGGTGAATGTCTATACCGCTCGATGGATAGAAGCTGATGAGCCACGTAAGCTCGAGGAGTTTCGCAAAAAGGCCGCGGACAATCTGTCGGAGGACGGGGGTGGCTACCTTACCTACCTGGCACCCACCCGCGTTAATTTATCGCTCATGGAAGAGCGTTGGCCTGATATAAAATTTCGGGAAACCCGCGAGCATTAAACATGAGCACTAAATAAGCGCTGCAACATCCTTGGCGATTGCCTCGGGTTTATCCTTGGATGCGTAGCGTTTGACGACTTCACCGTTCCTGTTGATCAAGAATTTGGTGAAGTTCCATTTAATACCCTCCGAACCAAAGATGCCCGGTGCTTCTTTTTTGAGCCAGGTATAGAGCGGGTGTGCTTGATCGCCATTGACGTCGATCTTGGAAAACAGCGGGAAAGACGTGTTGAAGTTCATGGTGCAAAACTCAACAATTTCTTCGTCTGTGCCGGGCTCCTGCTTGCCAAATTGATTGCAGGGAAAAGCCAGCACATCAAAGCCTTGTTCATGAAACTGTCCCTGCAGTTTTTCTAGGCCGTCGTATTGAGGAGTGAAGCCGCACTTGGATGCGGTGTTAACAATAAGCAGCACCCGGCCTTGATAGTCGGCTAGGTTCACTTCAGTACCGTCGGTTGCGGTGGCGGTGAAAGTATAGAGTTGAGACATCTTGAATCCCTATGTGCATATGCTGGGTTAGATTTATGTTGATATACGCGGCCAATGGGCGTCAGGGTCAGCGGAATGAGCAAAAATACCCGTCGTGCGTGACCTTGCTCTCTCCACGGACTAGAGCGCTCGCTGGCTAGCCCCGCAGGTAGCTCTCAATTTCAAAATCTGTCACCCGGCGTTGAAACTCATCAAGCTCTTGTTGCTTGGTCTTTGCAAAGATGGTTTGGAATTCTTTGCTCAGGTAGTGGCGCAGCGTGGTGGATGCTTGGAAGGACTCTATGGCATCGCTCATGAGGGTGGGTAAGTCGTCGGCACCGTGCTCCTGATCCCAGGCATTACCTTGAATGGGCGCAGGTGGCGTGATTTTCTTCTCCAAACCATGCAACACGCCGGCTAGCACAACGGCTAAGGTTAGGTAGGGATTGGCGTCTGCGCCGGCCACGCGATGCTCGATGCGCTTGGCAGTGGGAGGACCTGCCGGAATGCGCAGGGCCGTGGTTCGATTGTCCAAACCCCAGGTGGGCACGGTGGGGGCATGATTGCCGGCCTGGAATCGCCGATAGGCGTTGAAGCTTGGCGCCAAGACCAGCATGGAGTCGGGCATAACCTTTAAGCAACCGGCAACGGCTTGACGCAACATCTTGCTACCATGTTCGCTGCCATCGTTGAACACGTTGGCACCGCGTTCGTCGAGTAAACTACAGTGCACGTGCATGCCATTGCCCGCCTCATCGTCCATGGGCTTTGGCATAAAGCTGGCAATCATGCCGTAGCGTGCCGCTACCATACGCACGCAGCGTTGCATGCGAATGATTTGGTCGGCGAGTTCAAGCACGTTGTCGCTGTGGGCCATGTTGATTTCAAACTGAGCTGGGGCGGCTTCTTTTATGATGCCCTCGTAGGGCAGATCTTGAATCTCAAAGGCCTCGCGCAGTGTTTCAAGCATCTCGGCGTGGCGATCTAGCTCGTCAAGCGCGTAGAGGTTGCCACCTAGCGATTCTCGCCCCTTAAACGCCTCGCGCAAAGGTCGATCGTGGCCCGGGTCGGGCAGTAGGCTAAATTCTAACTCTACGGCCATACAGGGTCGCAGCTTCTGCTTGCTAAAGCGTGCCGCGAGTTGCGCAAGGATTTGGCGCGGGTCGCCAAGAAACGGTGTTTGATCCTCGTTGTACATGGTCATAATCAGCTGTCCCTGATCAATGCCGCGAGGTGTCAACATGGGTCTTAGGGAGCTCTCAACAACCATGCAGTAGCCGTCAATATCGCCGGTTGCAAAGGCCAGCTCGGGGATATCGCGCCCCCAAATATCCAGACCTAGGGCCGATTTAGGTAGCTTTAAACCGTTTTCGAGAACCGATTGAATTTTGCCCCGCGGAATCCATTTGCCACGGGCAACCCCGTTGCAGTCGGTGATCAGTGCTTCGATCATCGCTACATCGGGGAAGGCTTTCAGGAAAAGGTCAATTTCGCGACGCATGGGTCCTCAACGAGGGCAATAAAGCCGTCCATAATGCCCGCTCCCTATTGGGCAGACAATGCCCAGAATGGGTAGGCGCGGATGTCACTAGCCCATATAAACCGATAGTGGATCGCTACCCTGTGCCTCGCCAATGTAGGGCATACTGTTGATAAAAAGTGCGAATAGATCGGCTTGAGAGTTGACGTCTATCTTCTTATAGATGGATTTGCGATGCCGGCGCACGGTTTCCAGCGAAATATCGAGCCGCTCGGCGGTGATATCGGCACCGTAGCCACGCAACATTAGTTCCAACACCTCACGTTCGCGGGTGCTTACGTACTCGCTACCAAAAGTACGGAAGGCCTGATCAATTTGAGCATCCAAGCCCGGTTGCAGTAGATTGCTGACGACAAAATCATCGCGATGGCAATGTGATTGAATGATCGCGGCGATGGGCTCCGAGAGTGAGTACAGTAGGTCGTACTCTTCTTGAGAGAACTCGCCCTGGTGTGGGAGCCGCATCACGCAAAAATTAATAACGCTGCCATCGTCGAGGCGCGTCAGAAAAATCACCTCATCAACCGTACCCGTATCACCGTAATAGTTTTTGTAGTAAGTGGATTTTTCAAAGTCACCGCCAGCCAGACGGCCAAGGCGATAGATATGGCTGCGCGGCGAACTCATGGAAATTTGATAAAAGGGGTCCTCGCGATAGGGTCCCTCAAGATAGCGATCAATTTGCAGTGGTATGTCCGATTTTGGAATATCGTAATCGAGCACTTTTGGCGGTAGGTCGCGGTGATAGAGCCACACCTGTGGAAAGCAAATTTTTACCTGATTGGCCACGGCGGCAAAGATTGCGGCAAAAAATTGGTCACTGCCCGCGGCATTAATTGCCCGAGCCATGTCAACATTCCAGCGATTGAGCAGTTTGAGATCGTCCACTTGACTTGTCTCTCCGCGGCCGCGGTGGCCTCGTTCTCCTGTTGCTTGTTATTCAACCAGGTGTTTTGACATCTGCTTGGCAGTATAACCCGTCTCGCGGATTATGGTGGGTTCTTGACCAGCACCAGCTCAGCGGCGCTCTTTGCCCATTCAGCGGTGCTCTTTACCCATTCAGCGGTGCTCTCTATTAACTCAGCAGCGGAGCTCCCTACTAACTCACTACCCGATCACTACCATTTCAACGGGGCTGTGCGCCAACGCTGCGACCAGGCCCGGTAGACCTTGTCACTGTAGCGGCGACTTCCAAGAGACCCGTTGTAAGCTGCCAGTGCTCGATGCAAATCACCCGATTCTTTTTCTAGATAAAATTGCAAAATCCGACAGCCATAGGACAGGTTTGTTTTTGCGTTGACGAGATTATCCTGAGGGCGACCAATTTCATCGCGCCAAAAGGGCATTACCTGCATGTAGCCTTGGGCGCCAGCACGAGAAACCGCAAAGCGGTCAAAATTGCTCTCCACCTCAATCAGTGCAAGCACCAGCTCTGGTGGTAGACCACTTTCTGTTGCTGCTTGATGAACGTCGATCAGTAATTCAAGCCGTTCCTCAGGGTTGGTTATAAAAGGCGCAAGTCGTTGTTGCATATCCACAAGCCATACTTGCGCATCAAATCGGTCATCAAAGCTACTGGCCTTCGCGATGGTTTGGGTTAGGAAAGCGCGTAAGTCGCTATCGGCTCGAGGCGCTGCTGAGAGCGTTGTTGAACTAACAGCCACCCAAAGGGCTGCAGCTATAAACGCCCGATATCGCAGTGCATGGCAGCGTGGACTTAACAACATGCACACCCTGTTGAGCGGCAATAGCCTAGAGGCTGGCAAGTAGCTCGTTAATGTGCGCGAAAGCATGATCTGTTGATATGTCGTTAGACACGCCGTCGCGACGACACTGAATTTCCACGTTGCCAGCCTGCAATGACCGCTCACCCAGGGTCACTCGTACGGGTATGCCCAGCAATTCCATCTCTGCAAACTTCACGCCCGGGCGCTCTTTTCGGTCGTCCAAAAAGACATCAACACCGGCATTGATGAGTGCTCTATACAGTGCTTCGGTGGCTTCGGCGACTAATGGCGACTTATCCATATTTAATGGCACAAGCGCCACGCTAAAAGGTGCCATGGCCTGGGGCCAAATAATGCCCCTGTCATCGTGGTTTTGCTCTATTGCCGCAGCGACAATGCGTGTGACGCCAATACCATAACAACCCATGAACATGGGCACGTTCTTGCCGGTTTCATCAAGCACCATGGCATTCATGGCTTCACTGTATTTAGTTCCGAGTTGAAAGATGTGCCCGACTTCAATACCTCGGCGGATATCGAGAGTGCCATTACCGCAGGGGCTGGGGTCGCCGGCGACTACCTCTCGCAAGTCGGCAACTTCGAACTCGGGGACATCGCGTTCCCAATTTGCCCCTTGGAAATGCTGCTCTTGCTCGTTGGCCCCGCACACAAAGTTGGCGAGGTGCGCCGCACTTCTGTCAACCACCACTCGCTGTTGTAATCCTACCGGTCCGAGAGAGCCAAATCCTGCGCCGATAGCAGCGCGAACCCCTGCTTCATCGGCCATTTTTAAGGGCGTGGCTACGCCGGCAATTTTCTCGGCCTTGATCGCGTTTAGTCGGTGATCGCCCCGAATAACCAGGGCTATTAGCTCCTCGTTTTCGCCAATAACAAAAAGCGTCTTAACGGTGGTTTCAATTGCTACGCCGGCTTGGCTAACTAAATCGTCAATGGTTTTTACGCCTGGCGTGGCAAACTTTTCAAGTGCATGTTGCGCGTCTGGTTGGGAGCAGCGGGTGCCACTGCTTCGGCCAACTCAACATTGGCGGCGTAGTCGCTGGCACTTGAAAATGCAATGTCGTCCTCACCCGATTCCGCAAGCACATGGAACTCGTGGGAATGGCTGCCACCAATAGATCCCGTGTCGGCCTCTACGGGTCTAAAATTGAGTCCCAGACGTGTGAAGATGGCAGTGTAAGCCGCATGCATTCGCCAGTAGGTCTGCTCAAGTGAGGCCTGGTCGGTGTGAAATGAGTAGGCGTCTTTCATGATGAATTCGCGCGAGCGCATGACACCAAAGCGCGGGCGTATTTCGTCCCTAAATTTGGTTTGAATTTGATAAAAATTAACCGGCAGTTGTTTGTAACTTTTAATCTCGCTTCGACCCACATAGGTGATGATCTCCTCATGGGTTGGGCCCAGGCAAAACTCGCGTTGGTGTCGATCTTTTAGGCGAGCAAGCTCCGGACCGTACTGCTCCCACCGCCCCGACTCCTGCCAGAGCTCTGCCGGCTGCACAACCGGCATGGATAGCTCCAATGCGCCTGCGCGATTCATCTCTTCGCGGACAATGGTTTCAACCTTGCGCAGTACACGAAGCCCGGTGGGCATCCAGGTGTAGATGCCGGCGGCAATGCGCCTGATAAGGCCAGCACGCATCATTAACTGATGGCTGATGACTTCAGCATCAGCTGGCGTTTCTTTGAGGGTAGAGAGTAAAAATTCGCTCGCGCGCATGGGAAAGCATTCCAGAGGAGTGGGGCCGCTAGTTTACGGTCGAAGCGATCGGCCGGAAAGTACTTCCTAATTTGGCAAATAAGGTGTGTGAGGTTTAAAAAAATCATCTTTTTAGTGCTAAGCCACTTGTTTTATAGTCTCTAATCGGGTTGAATCCTCGGAACTGCACGTTTGAGCCTATAAAAATAGGAGCAAACGTCGGTTACCCAGTCTCCGTAACACACTAAAAAAGGTGAAAATAGACTCATGGCAACCAAAAAAGCAGCAGCCAAAAAGGCACCCGCAAAGAAAAAAGCAGTAGCAAAGAAAGCACCCGCTCCTGCTAAAGCACCTGCCAAGGTGAAAGCGATTCAGGAAAAACTCACCAAAACGCAAATCGTTGCTGGCATTGCTGACAGCACCGGATTGACCAAAAAGCAAGTGGGCGATGTTATTGGCGAACTCGAAAAATGATTGAGGGCAGCATCAAGAAGCGCTCGGTCGGTGAGTTCACGATTCCTGGTCTCATGAAAATTACCACTGTCCGTAAGCCTGCCGTTAAGGCGCGTAAGGGCATTAACCCGTTCACCGGCGAAGAAACCACGTTCAAGGCGAAGCCTGCGAGCACGGCAGTTAAGATTCGTCCGTTGAAGAAAATGAAAGAGTTTGCCAATAACTAATGGCAACTTGTCGGGCGCTCTCAGAGCGCCCGTTTTAATTGACCATGCCGGCATTGTGATCTGGCATCTGCCTTAGCAACCCCAGCAACTCCGAGAATCTCAGCTCACTGCCATCTGCCGTTTAACTTTATTAACGGCGCACTTTGCGGTAATCTCCGCGCCCTTGTAATTTGTCAATCTGGCCTCATTTGAACGCTGTCGAATTGAGTCACAGTGTCTTGAGGAGGGAATCAACGTGCCTATTTACGACTACCAGTGCGCCGAGTGCGGACACGCGCTTGAGGCTATTCAAAAGTTGTCCGACCCGCTGCTTACCGATTGTCCCGAGTGTGGCAAGGCCGCGCTCAAAAACAGGTTAGCGCGCCATCTTTCCGGCTGGCAGGTGGTGGTTGGTACGAGACGGATTTCAAAACCGGCAATAAAAAGAACTTGGCGGGTGAGTCGGGTTCGAGCGGTGACGGCAGTGCAGGAACCGCAAAGACAGAAACCAAGGCGGCCGATAGCAAGCCGGCGGCCAAAAATCCGAGAACTCGTCGGCGGCATAAGCTGACGCGATGCTCGCCACAAACCTAACGGCAGATAATTATGCACACCCATTATTGCGGCTCACTCAATGAATCTCACATTGACGAAACGGTAACTATTGCCGGCTGGGTAGATCGCCGCCGAGATCACGGCGGAGTGATTTTCCTCGATATGCGCGATCGCGAAGGCATTGTTCAGGTGGTGTTTGATCCCGATACGGGCGAGCACTTTGAGCGGGCTGATCGTGTGAGAAGCGAGTACGTGCTAAAAATAACCGGTCGTATCCGCGCTCGAGGTGAGGGTACGGTCAATCCTGCCATGGCGACGGGTGCTATTGAGCTATTAGGTAAAGAGCTGGAAATATTAAGTGTGGCTCAGACGCCACCGTTTCAGCTTGATTCACACACCTCGGTGGGCGAGGATGTGCGACTTAAGCATCGATATATGGATCTGCGCCGTCCAGAGATGCAACGCAACCTTATTGCGCGCTCTAAGATCACCTACTCGGTGCGTTCCTTCCTAGAATCAGAAGGTTTCTTGATATTGAAACTCCGGTTCTGACGCGCGCGACGCCCGAGGGTGCACGCGATTACTTAGTGCCCAGCCGAACGCATCCAGGCGAGTTTTTTGCACTACCTCAGTCGCCACAATTGTTTAAGCAATTACTGATGGTCTCGGGCTTTGACCGTTATTACCAAATTGCACGTTGTTTTCGCGATGAGGATCTGCGCGCTGATCGGCAGCCAGAATTTACCCAAATCGATATCGAGACATCGTTTCTCGATGAGCAGCAGATTATGGCCATTGCCGAGCGCATGGTCCGTGGCCTACTGAGTGAGCACTGCGGGGTTGAGCTGGGCGATTTCCCGCACATGACATGGCATGAGGCTATGGAGCGTTACGGATCGGACAAGCCCGATTTGCGCATTAACCTCGAGTTGGTGTCAATTGACGACCTCATGCAGCAGGTGGAGTTTAAGGTGTTCCGCGGTCCCGCCGACGATCCTCAGGGGCGTGTTGCCGCGCTTAAGGTGCCCGGTGGTGCCAGCATTTCTCGTAAAGAGATCGACGATTACACCAAGTTTGTGAGCATATATGGTGCCAAGGGTCTTGCTTGGATCAAGGTCAACGACCTTGCCGCAGGAGTTGAGGGGCTGCAATCTCCGATCTTGAAATTTATGCCCGAATCGGTCGTTGATGCACTGATGCAGCGACTCGAGGCCGCCGACGGAGATATTGTTTTCTTTGGCGCTGACAAGCGCTCTGTTGTCAACGAGGCATTGGGTGCACTGAGACTGCGCGTGGCAGAAGACCTAGGTTTGGTAGCCGAGGGCTGGGCGCCACTTTGGGTGGTCGATTTCCCGATGTTTGAAGAAACATCCGACGGTGGGCTAACGCCTTTGCATCACCCATTTACCGCACCGGCATGCGATGTCGAGACACTAAAAGCCGATCCGGCCGCGGCGCTCTCGCGGGCGTATGACATGGTACTTAATGGCTCGGAAGTTGGCGGCGGGAGCATTCGTATCTACGACCAAGCCATGCAGCAAGCAGTCTTTGAGATTCTGGGTATTGATGAACAAGAGTCGGAGGAGAAGTTTGGCTTCTTACTATCGGCGTTGCGTTACGGTGCGCCACCCCACGGCGGTATCGCTTTTGGTCTAGATCGACTGGTGATGTTAATGGTAGGTGGGCAGTCTATTCGTGATGTTATTGCCTTCCCCAAAACTCAGTCGGCGCAGTGCGTGATGACCGACGCACCGGGTACAGTCTCGGAACAACAGCTCAAAGAGCTCAGTATTCGACTGCGTCAGATCGACCCTGTAGCCAAGGCGTAGAATCATCGGTGACCGGCTGCCCTGGTTACCGATGCCAACCAAGCTTTACTTAATGCACGCAAGGCCATGACGCCGCTGACAAGTTGCGTCACACTAGTACCAGAGAGGTGCATGTCATGGCGGTCATTTTGGGTATTGATCCAGGCTCGCGCAAAACGGGGTTTGGTATTATTCGGGCGCAAGGTGGTAAATCGACCTATATCAGTAGCGGTATCATTCGGCTGCCCGTCGACGAGCCACTGCCGCCCCGTTTGGGTGTGCTATTTGATGCTATCAATCAGATCTGTGATGAATTTCAGCCCACCGAGCTCGCTATTGAGCAGGTTTTTATTGCCCGCGGTCCCGACGCGGCCCTTAAGTTAGGTCAGGCCCGCGGTGCCGCAATGGTGGCCTGTGTTCAGCGAGGTTTAACCGTACGGGAATACTCGGCTCGACAGATTAAACAAGCCGTTGTGGGTACCGGCGGTGCGACCAAAGAACAAGTTCAGCACATGGTGAAAACCCTGTTATCGCTTCCTGCGACGCCCAAAGAGGATGCGGCTGATGCGTTGGCTGCCGCCCTGTGCCATAGTCATTCCAGTCATTTGTTAAAACAGATTCCGGCCAAGGCCCTCAGTCGCGGTCGATTACGTTAGGATACGAGCATGATTGGATATATTCGCGGTCAACTCGTTGCCAAACATCCGCCGGACATCGTCGTTGATGTAGGTGGCATGGGCTATGAAATTCAGGTACCCATGACAACGCTGTTTCAATTACCGGCTCTCGGTAGCGAAGTTACATTGCTGACCCACTTTGTCGTTCGTGAGGATGCCCAGTTACTGTTTGGCTTTGCCGAGGAAGCCGATCGGCGTTTGTTTCGAGAGCTTATTAAAGTGAGCGGCGTGGGTCCGCGTTTGGCACTGACGCTACTGTCCGGCATGGATGCCCGGGCCTTTGCCCAGTGTCTACAGCGTGACGATGTGAACTCCCTCGTGGCACTACCGGGGGTAGGAAAAACCGCCGAGCGCCTATTGGTGGAAATGCGCGACAAGGCGGGCAAGTGGCTGGAAACCCTGTCACCCGACTTGCCGGGTCAACCTCGAGTGAGCACAAACCCGGTATTGGATTACCGAACAGAGGCAGAGCAGGCGCTGGTAGCCTTGGGTTATAAATTACCTGAGGCGGCCAAGTGGGTCGCCAGCGTTGATAATGACGCTATCGCATCGAGCGAGGAGCTCATTCGACTTGCCTTAAAAGCCGCCGCACCGCGAGGGTAAGCCCACATAAGCACTGGAATAAGCCATGATTGAAACCGATCGACTCATTGCGCCGGAGCCCGCGGGGAATACCGACGAGCAAATTGACCGCGCCATACGCCCAAAGACTCTTGATGACTATTTGGGGCAGCGTGTTGTCCGCGAGCAGATGGAGATTTTCTTGGCGGCTGCCAAGGGGCGCGGTGAGCCACTCGACCATACGCTGATTTTTGGCCCGCCCGGTTTGGGCAAAACAACCTTGGCCACCATCATTGCCCACGAAATGGGTGTATCCCTGAAAACCACCAGTGGTCCTGTGCTCGAGAAAGCCGGTGATATAGCGGCGTTAATGACCAATCTTGAGCCAGGCGATGTGCTTTTTATCGATGAAATACACCGGCTCAGTCCCTTTGTGGAAGAGGTGCTCTATCCAGCCATGGAGGACTATCAGCTGGATATCATGATAGGCGAGGGCCCGCTGCTCGCTCTATCAAGCTCGACATACCGCCGTTTACGCTGGTTGGCGCCACCACCCGAGCCGGGCTACTCACGTCACCGCTACGTGACCGCTTTGGCATTGTGCAGCGGCTGGAGTTTTACGAGATCGATGATCTTGCGCGCATTGTTTCGCGATCGGCGCAGCTACTGGAGATTCCTGTGGATGAGAAGGGAGCCCACGAGGTTGCCCGGCGCTCTCGCGGTACGCCCCGCATTGCTAACCGGTTATTACGCCGGGTGCGAGATTATGCGGAGGTTCGCGCCGATGGTCGCGTTACGGCCAGTGTGGCGCAACAGGCGCTTGATATGCTCAATGTAGATCAACAGGGTTTTGATCACCTCGACAGGCGGTTACTGCTGATGCTTATTGAGAAGTTTGATGGCGGTCCGGTGGGCATTGACAGCCTTGCCGCAGCCTTGTCAGAGGAACGCGGTACCCTTGAGGATGTACTTGAGCCGTACCTTATCCAGCAAGGTTATCTCATTCGCACCCCCAGAGGACGCATGGCAACGCGCAGTGCCTATGCGCATTTTGGATTGGCGGCACCTGCCCGCGCCGACGCGGCGGCACAATCACTCCCGCTCGACTTGGGAGACTGACATTTGGCTCAGGAATTTTCCTTGCCCATCAGGGTCTATATTGAAGACACCGATGCCGGTGGCATTGTCTATTACGTTAATTATCTAAAGTATTTTGAGCGAGCGCGTACCGAATATATGCGCGCGTTGGGTTTTAACAAGCCGGCGCTGTTGGGAGATGGCACCTTATTCGTGGTGGCCGATGTTGCTGCAAAATACGCCAGGTCGGCAACACTTGATGATGCCTTAGAAGTAACCGCTGCGGTTGAGAGTGTGGGAGCGGCCACCCTAATTTTTCATCAGACGGTAAGACGTAATGACGAGTTGCTAGTGGATGGACGAGTCACTATTGCCCTGGTGAGTGCGGAAACGGGGCGGCCGTGTCGGCTGCCCAAGACGCTACGCGCCGCATTGATCTAGAACAGAACGAAGTCGTACAAATCGAGGGTCGCACGTGAACGAAGAGTTAGGCATTTTAGAGCTGATATTAGGCGCCAGTATCACCGTTCAGTTGGTAATGTTGCTGTTGCTGCTGGCGTCAGTCGCGTCTTGGTACATGATTGTTCAGCGGCTTATGCTATTGCGAAGAACCGATGAGAGTCTTATTGCCTTTGAAGAGCACTTTTGGTCGGGGATTGATCTGGCTGAGTTGTATCGCGAGGGCAATGAAGCTGTTGCCGAGGGCAACCCGCCTACGGGTGTTGAGAGCATTTTTAGGGCCGGGTTCAAAGAGTTTTCGCGACTGTCGCAACAAACCGACATTCAAGCTGATGCCATTCTTGAGGGTGCGCGGCGTGCGATGCGGGTGGCCACATTGCGCGAGAGCGATCGTTTAGAAACGAATTTGCCGTTTTTGGCATCGGTGGGTTCCACCAGCCCCTACATTGGTTTGTTCGGTACGGTGTGGGGCATCATGCACTCCTTTAGAGGCCTGGCCAATGCCACGCAGGCGACCTTGGCAACGGTTGCGCCGGGCATTTCTGAAGCACTCATTGCCACCGCTATGGGGCTCTTCGCCGCCATTCCCGCGGTGCTGGCCTACAATCGCTTTGCTGCCCGAGTTGATGGCCTGATCAATCGCTACGAAACCTTTGTCGATGAATTTTCGGGTATTTTGCAGCGTCAAACTTATGCCCAGCGGGCACTTAGGCAGCGGAGCTAACGCCCATGCGTAAGCGCAGAGCTGTCGCTGAAATCAACGTCGTGCCCTATATCGATGTGATGCTAGTGCTGTTGATTATATTTATGGTGACAGCGCCGATGCTGATGCAGGGGGTAAAGGTTGATTTGCCCGACGCAGCGACTGAGCCTGTCGAAAACAAAGATAGCGAACCGCTCATTGTGTCGATCGATGCGCAGGGACGCTTTTACCTCAATGTGGGGGCAACGAGAAGCAGGCACTGGAGCTTGCTACTATCAAGCAGCGAGTCAGCGCCGTTTTACGGCGTGATGCGCAAAAGCCCGTGATGGTGTGGGGCGATCAGGCAGTGGCCTACGGTACGGTGGTTACCGTTATGTCGGCGCTGCAAGAAGCGGGCGCGCCGTCGGTTGGTTTGGTGACTGAGGAGCCTGCTGCGCCGTGAGCTCGTCGCTTGAGCGCTTAGCGTGGTTTGGCACGCCGGTGGCAATTACTCTGCTTTTACACCTGCTGTTGTTTATCGCTATGGCCGCGAAATTCTCTACCCCCAATACCGTGGTTGCTAGGGTGACGAAACCCGTTGCGATTGATGCGCAACTGGTGAGTGCCGATAGTTTGAAGCCCAAAAAGCAGCCCGTCGCTAAACCCAAACCGAAGCCCAAACCCAAACCCAAACCCACCCCAACCCAAACCCTCCGTGGATCAACCGCCTCCCCAAACAGTGCACGCTGAAGAACCTGCAAAGGCGGAGCAGCCCAAGCCCCAAAAACCCGAGCCTGAATCATCTCAGCCATCACAAGAGCAGGCCCTTAGCGCCGAGGCGTTGGCGAATCTTGAGGCTTCGCTACGTACGGATCGAGCGCCTCAGGAGGGCGCGGTAGCGAGCGTATCGGATACAGTGGCGGCCATTATTCAACGAGCGGTTATAAACCGGTGGACACGACCGCCCTCTGCCCGCAACGGTATGCGTGCGGTATTAGAAATAGCACTGGTTCCTACGGGTGATGTGGTGGGTGTTGCGGTATTGTCTACTAGCGGCAATCTTGCGTTTGACCGCAGCGCGATAAATGCTGTCGAGAAGGCGGGTCGCTTTCCTGAAGTGAATCAGCTTGAGCGGGCACTATTTGAGCGTGATTTCCGTCGCTTTCATCTGATTTTCATACCTGAGGATTTACGATACTGATGCGTTTTGTTGCTACCACTGTATGGATACTTTTATTGTCATGGGCGGGGCTAGCTCATGGCCAACTGCAAATTGAAATTACCCAAGGTGTGGACAACCCCACCCCCATTGCTGTTGTGCCCTTTGCCTGGCAAGGAACAGGTACCGCACCTGTCGATGTGGCGCGAGTCATTGACTCGATCTTGTACGCAGTGGCCAATTTGCGCCGGTGAGCCGAAGAGACATGCTGAGCTTCCCATCTGCGGCTTCCGATATTTATTTTCGTGATTGGCGAGCGATTAACGCCGAGTATGTACTGATTGGCCGTGCCGGGCCGGGTTCACCCGGAAAAAATCTCGGTAAGCTATCAGCTGTTTGACACCGCACGGCAACTGCAGGTGGCAGCCGGTACCGTTGAGGATGTGTTGCCTGAATTGCGTATGTTGGGTCATCGGGTCGCGGATTCGGTATACGAAAAACTTACCGGTATACCTGGCGCTTTTGCCACCCGTCTACTCTATGTGTCGGTAACGCGAAATCCTAACGGCAAAGATTTCTACCGTTTGGTACTCGCCGATTCTGATGGTCAGCGACCTATTGTATTGCTGGAAAGCCGAGATCCCATTATGGCGCCATCGTGGTCGCCCGATGGCAACGAGGTGGCTTACGTCTCATTTGAAACCACTCGCCCAGCCATTTACCGACAAAATTTGCGAACCGGTGCGCGCGAGCAGCTCACGAATTTTAAGGGCTTGAACAACTCACCGGTATGGTCTCCCCGACGGTAGCGCCATGGCGATGGTGTTATCTAAAGACGGAAGCCCTGACATCTACCTGATGGATTTGAAAACCCGTCAATTAAACCGATTAACCAATCACTATGCCATTGATACCGAGCCCACTTGATGCCCGATGGCAGTGCCTTGCTGTTCACCTCAGACCGTGGCGGCCGCCCGCAAATTTATCGCTACGACCTAAAAACCGCCGCCGTGACGCGGGTGACCTTTGAAGGGCGCTACAACGCCCGTGCGCGGGTGGCCCAAGATGGTCGAAATGTGGCGCTTGTGCACCAGAAGGGTGGCCAATACCATATTGCTGTGCACGATTTGGTTACCGAGCGCCTCACCGTGTTGACGTCGACGAGTCTAGACGAGAGCCCCAGTATTGCGCCGAACGGGTCGATCGTGTTGTACGCCACCAAGCGTAACGGTGACAGTATTCTCAGTGCGGTGGCTGTGGATGGCGGCGTAAGTTTTAGCCTGCCCGCTCGCGATGGCAGTGTGCAGGAGCCCGCTTGGTCGCCTTATTTGCCTTGAGCATTGATAAAATTGAAAAAAGCGCCCAAATGACTCAAAAAAAGCATTTGAATGCGCTACATTATGGCGAGGGGTAATTTTCACAAAAAACTAGACAGGAACTGATCCATGAAAGCACTGCCCGTTGTTGGAAAACTCATCTCGGTTGTGTTTGCGTCGCTAATACTCGCCGCGTGTTCGAGCACCGATACTACTGACGAAGATGCGGCTGCTGTAGCAGCAGCTGAAGCCGCCGCCGCCGAGCAAGCTGCTCAAGAGGCCCGGGCCCAAGCCGCCGCTGCCAAAGCCGAGCAACAGCGCCTGCACGATGCCGCCATGGCGGCGGGTACCGTGTTTTATTTTGCGTTTGATAGCTCAGCATTGACCGACGAAGCTCGCGCTGCTGTCGATGCTCACATTGCCGCTATGCTTGGCAACGATCACAGTATTCGTCTCGAGGGACATACCGACGAGCGTGGCACCCGCGAATACAACCTAGCACTCGCCGAGCGCCGTGCTAATGCGGTACGCGACTACATGGTTGCTAACGGTGTAGCGAGCTACCGCATCGAGACCATCAGTTATGGCGAAGAGAACCCCGTTGCTTTTGGTTCGGGTGAAGCTAACTGGCAGCAAAATCGCCGCGTAGAGCTCAAATAAGGGTTCCTATTTTGAATCTGTTGTTCTAAAGCCGGCACTTCTCGCCGGCTTTTCTCTTTTTAGTGGTGCCGCTGATCGCACCCGCTCAGGACTATATTGACGTTGAGGCTGAGCGAGAGCAGCAAACAGGCACTGTAGAAATTGTCACGCGTGATGATAACTCCCCCATGGTGCCGTCAAGCGTATCGACGGCGACGCCCTCGGCGGTGGCACAAGATTACAACGTCGCGGGTGTGCGACCCTATTCCGGGCAGACCACCCAGGCAGTCCCCGTAAGCAGTGCTTCAAACCCCGACACGAGTGTGGGGTCTGTTGTTGTCCAACTGCAGTTACTGCAGGAGGAAGTACGCCGGTTAAACGGCCTTGTGGAAGAGCAAGCTCAGCAACTAGCGCGGCTGAAAGAGCAAAGCCTGGAGCGCTATGTAGATCTTGATCGCCGTATGGCGGCCCTGGGCACTGTGCCGCCCGTTACCGGTGACTCTACCCCCAATGTCGCGGGTCCGGCGACAGCTACTTCGGTCACACCTAACGCGTCTGGCATTGCCAAAGAGCCGGGTGAGGAGGTCGCTTATCAGGCCGCCTATCGGTTGGTTAAGACGCGACAGTTTGCACAAGCCGTAGAGGCGTTTAAAAGCTTTCTTGGTGATTACCCCTTCGGGCATTTTGCGCCCAACGCGCATTATTGGCTGGGAGAGCTTTACCTGGTTCTAGATACACCGGATCCCGAGCTGGCCCGTCAAAGTTTTCAGCTGTTACTCGACCAATACCCAAACAATGCCAAGGTGCCCGACGCTATTTATAAGTTGGGACGAGTACATTTCTTAAAAGGTAATCGTGATCGAGCGCGCAGTTATCTGAGCCGTGTCAGCAGTGAGTATCCCGATCACCCTGCAGCGCAGCTAGCTCAGGACTTTATTCGCGACAATTTCTGAGGTCGCTGTGAGTACGCCCATCAAGCAGTCGGTACGTATTACCGAGATATTTCATTCCCTTCAGGGTGAAGCGCGTAGTGTCGGTTTACCAACGGTGTTTGTGCGCTTGACGGGGTGCCCGCTACGCTGTGTGTACTGTGACACTGCCTATGCGTTTTCGGGCGGCGAGATCTGGGAGCTAAGCGATATTGTTGACCATGTCGCGAGCTTTGCCTGCATGCGGGTTTGTGTCACGGGTGGCGAGCCTTTGGCTCAGCCCGAGTGTTTACCGCTGCTAGCGGCGCTTTGCGATCGAGGTTTCGAGGTCTCACTGGAGACCAGTGGTGCCCTGTCGATCGCGGCAGTAGATACCCGAGTGAGTCGGGTGGTGGATCTTAAAACGCCCGATTCCGGTGAGAGTCATCGTAACCTGTGGGAAAATATGGTTCACCTGACGGCCCACGACCAAGTTAAGTTTGTTGTGTGTAGTCGAAGCGATTACGAATGGGCCCGGTTTAAGATAGACGAATACAAGCTGAGCGGCCGGGTTTCTGATGTTTTATTTTCACCCAGTCACCAGGTGCTAGATGGCCGTCTGTTAGCCGAGTGGATGCTCGAAGACAAACTCGAGGCTCGATTGCAGTTACAACTCCACAAGTACTTGTGGAATGACGAGCCCGGACACTAGGTGCACTCGGCCATGACAAAACGCGCGGTTATCTTGACATCAGGTGGGCTGGATTCGGCGACAGTCCTGGCCATGGCTCACGCACAGGGTCGCGCCTGTTTCTCCTTGAGTTTTGATTATGGTCAGCGCCATCGCTCTGAGCTTGCCGCAGCCGAACGGGTGGCTGCGTCGGTGCCGGGTACGGTACATAAGGTGGTAGGGTTGGACCTGCGAGGCATTGGTGGTTCGGCACTCACCGATGACGCTATCGATGTGCCGACTGAACCTACCGAGGGCATACCTGTCACGTATGTGCCTGCACGCAACACGGTCTTTCTCTCTATTGCACTTGGATGGGCAGAGGTCCTTGAGGCCGACGAGATCCACATGGGGGTTAATGCGGTTGACTATTCGGGTTACCCCGATTGCAGACCCGATTTTATTCGCGCATTCCAAGACCTGGCGGCTGTGGCGACAAAGGCCGGCATTGAAGGCCGTCCCATAAAAATTTGCACCCCCATAATCGACATGTCAAAAGGGAGATTATCCGGGCGGTACCGCTTTGGGTGTTGATTACGCGCTTACCATCTCCTGTTACCAAGCCGATGAGCAGGGTGCGGCCTGTGGTGTCTGCGACAGCTGCCGATTACGTGCGCAAGGGTTTGCTGACGCGGGCGTGCCCGATCCTACCCGGTACAGACACTAGGTCTTTAGTGGGCTGGCTCGAAGGGCTCGAAGATAAATCGGTCATCAGCAAAAGCCTTGAACTCCAGCGCGTAGTCATTGGGATCTTTGAAAAACAGGGTTTGCTGTTCACCGGGAGTACCCGCGAATCGAGTCGTGGGGGCAATAACAAAGGTAACTTTGCCTTTTAGACGTGCGGCCAGCGCATCGAAATCTTCAGGCCTCAAAATGATGCCAAAGTGGGGGAGAGGTACCTGATGGCGGTCTACAGGGTTATATAGGGTCGGCAGGCTCGCGCCGCCACAGTCATGAAATACCAATTGATGCCCATACAGGTCTAAATCGACCCAAGTGGTATCTTCACGCCCTAGTTTGCAACCCATAATGTCAACGTAAAAGCGCCGCGTGGCGGCTAAATTGGTCGTCGGCAGTGCCAGGTGGAAGGGGCGTATCATCGTGTTTGCTCTTCAGTTGTTTGAGAGCGGGTATTTTACACCCCTATCCCATCCACGGCCTTGCTATTTCTGGAATTCTGGGTATCATGCGCCGCTCGCGATTGCCGAGCACCTTTAATGTGCGCCATCTACCGGCAAATGCCCCCTTTTTGGGCCGTTAGCTCAGCGGTAGAGCAGTTGGCTTTTAACCAATTGGTCGATGGTTCGAATCCATCACGGCCCACCATAAATAAAACAGCCCGCCTTTAGGTGGGTTTTTTTATTTATATTGATTCTTGGTTGGGTTGGTTCCTTTCTGGGGTTCGACAAATTGTGCCTAGGGCGCAATTTGGTCGCTGTAGCGAAGCGGAGGCGCCGCGTAGCGGCCGTTGAAGGGAGGCAACCGCCCAATGGACCATCCATCACGGCCCACCATGAATAAAAAAGCCCGCCTTTAGGTGGGTTTTTTTATTTATATTGATTCTTGGTTGGGTTGGTTCCTTTCTCGGGTTCGACAAATTGTGCCTAGGGCGCAATTTGGTCGCTGTAGCGAAGCGGAGGCGCCGCGTAGCGGCCGTTGGGCGGGAGGCAACGCGCCCGATGGACCATCCATCACGGCCCACCATAAATAAAAAGGCCCGCCTTTAGGTGGTTTTTTTTATTTATATTGATTCTTGGTTGGGTTGGTTCCTAAACCGCCACACCACTGTCCATGGTCTGTCTATCATTGAATTGATTGGCCATTGGCATTAGTGTAAGCGCAAGCACAGGGGTGGTGACCGATATCGCTTTTTGTAACCTAACTGTAACATTTGGCCGTCTATACTCCTCCCCACGTTGAAACCCCGGCAAAGGGAAACTGTATCCGTGGAAATTATTGCATCTCATGGCGTTTTACTGCTCACGCTTGCGTGTATTTTTGGTCTGTTTATGGCGTGGGGTATTGGCGCTAATGACGTGGCCAACGCGATGGGCACCTCCGTTGGCGCGCGCGCATTGACCTTAAAACAAGCGATTGTCGTCGCCGCTGTATTTGAGTTTTTGGGCGCTTACCTTGCCGGCGGCGAGGTTACCTCAACCATTAGGAAGGGCATTGTAGACCCGGCGCTGCTGGTTGATAGCCCAGAACTACTTGTGTTTGGCATGCTAGCGTCCTTGTTGGCGGCAGCTTCATGGCTTGCCATAGCCAGCAAAATGGGCTGGCCTGTTTCAACCACCCACTCTATTGTTTGTGCTATTGTCGGATTCGCGGCGGTAGGTATCTCGGTAGACGCGGTAGCCTGGAGTAAAGTCGGTGCCATCGCTGCAAGTTGGGTTGTGTCACCTCTGCTATCGGGCACTATTGCCTTTCTGCTATTTATTTCTGTAAAGCGTCTCATTCTTGATCACGAAGATACTTTTGCGCGCGCGAAAGTTCATCCCAATGTATATGTGGATGGTGGGTTTCATGATTAGCATGGTGACTCTGCTTAAGGGACTCAAGCACATCGGTGTGGATGTGGATTTTGGCATGGGTTCCAAGTTTGCCAATGCCATGGTGTTATCAGTCATAGCCGGCGCCGGTGTCGCAGTTCTGGGTGCAGTACTATTGCGCCGTGTCCATTCGGTGGGCAGTGACGTTAACAGTATAGAAAACGTCGAGCGCGTTTTTGGCATCCTCATGATCTTTACAGCTTGTGCTATGGCATTTGCCCACGGATCAAACGACGTTGCCAATGCGGTGGGGCCACTTGCAGCGATTGTGAGCACTGTTCAATCAGGAGGCTCAATTGCCGCTAAGTCAGGCTTGCCTTGGTGGGTTTTGGGTGTTGGTGCGATTGGGATTGTTGTCGGTCTGGCTACCTACGGTTGGCGTGTCATTCAAACCATTGGTAAAAAGATAACCGAGCTCACCCCGAGTCGAGGCTTTGCAGCGGAGTTGGCCGCTGCCACTACCGTGGTGCTGGCCTCTGCCACGGGCCTGCCCATTTCGACCACTCACACACTTGTCGGTGCAGTATTGGGCGTCGGACTGGCGCGTGGTGTCGAGGCGCTCCACTTGCCTACTGTTGGGGCAATCGTCACATCATGGGTGGTAACACTCCCCGCCGGTGCCACGTTGTCGGTCATCTTCTTCTTCATTTTGCAGGCGGTTCTGGGTTAACTTAAACGCCGTTAGCCTGCCTGTGCTTGCCAGCACGTTGGCAATAGTTTGCTATCTTGACCGGTACCGGTGCTAACAGCCTGCGACATAGCGACCGATTCGCGCCGCGAATAAGGTATGCTAGAGAGTAAACTCAACGAGGTATTGTCCATTGGAAGTTAAAACGCCTTTAACCGACGTTATCACGACATCTCCACTTGCGATGTTGGAGGAGCACGCCAAGGTGTGTGCTGCTTGCGTATCCCAGCTTGCTAAGTACTTTGAGGCAGCGCAAAGCGATCACTGGAAGCGAGCTTCCGCGGCCCAAGCAAAATCGTTGAGCTAGAGAGCCAAGCCGATACGCTCAAGCGTGATGTCCGCCGCAATTTGCCCCGCGGCTTGTGGATGTCGGTGTCGCGTGCCGATTTGTTGGAGCTTGTCCGCATGCAGGATAAAATGGCCAACGACACCAAGGATGTAGCGGGATTGTCTCTTGGTCGCGAACTGGCCTTTCCTGAAGCGCTAAACAAACAGCTCACCCGGTACGTCAATACGGTGATCGACACGGTCAATGCGACGGTTGAGGTGGTGTCTGCGACGCGTGAACTGTCGAAAACGGCTTTTGGAGCGCGGCAAGCTCAGATGATTATGAACAAAGCCGCAGGGGTTGAAAAACTCGAGAGGAAGTCAGACGAACTTCAGGCAAAAATACGCGCAAAGCTGCGCACTCATGAGAAAAAGCTGTCGCCCATCGACGCTATGTTCTTATACCAGCTACTCTCAAGCATAGGCGAGATTGCCAACAGTGCCGAGAAGGTGGCTCATCGGGCGCAAATTATTGCTGCCAGTTAGCGCAGAGTGGCGCTGACGCGAGGGTTATGTTTATTCATATCTTTGTCACAAAATAGCCACATAAGGCGCTTTTCGTGGAAGTTTGGCCAGGTTTTTGACATAAAAACATCATAAAAATGTCATCTGGCCCAATTCTGTAATATTAATGCAATATTAGTGTCATAAGGTGCCGTCAGTTGACTGATGAGTGATTTTTTTATGACCATGCCATTGCGAAATCTACTTGCCGCAAGCGCCTTGCTTTTTCCCATCCTCCTCGCGGCTCCGGCATCCCTCGCCGCCGATAAGGAGCTTCTCGACATATTGCGGGAGAACGGTGTTATCACCGACGAGCAGTACGAGCGACTCATTAATAAAGCGTCGATTACCACAAAAGACATTTTGGTAAAGCCTACTGTTGCCGCTCGCGAGCATGATGCAGCCGTAGAGCAGGATGCAGCCGTAGAGCAGGATGTCGAGGTTGAAGTAGCCCTCGATAACACATTGCAAATGGCCATTGATCGAGCCGTGGCTAAAACGATCTCTGATCAATCGCCTATAGTTGCAAGTTACGGCTCCAAAGGCTTCAAACTCGCCACGCGTGATGGCAATTTTGCTACCAATCTTCAGTGGCGTGCACAATTTCGCTACAGCAATCCAACGGGCTCAGATCCACGTCAAATCGATGACTTTGGCGGTTATGGCTTCTCAGATGCGGGGGACGTTATTCGCGTTGATGACGAGGGAAGTTCCAACTTTGAGCAGCGACGATTGCGCATGAAAATTGGCGGCCACGGATTCCAGCCATGGCTAAAGTATTATTTTGAGGTTGACCTTCAACCCCAGCGCGAGGTTGATGCCAGCTCTAGTAGCTCGGCTGCTCGCGTTATCGATTACCGCGTTGATATTGCAAAGTGGGATTGGGGCGGCATCCGCCTCGGTCAGTGGAAAGTCGACCTTAACCGCGAGCGGGTCGATTCGTCTGGCCGGCAGCAGTTTGTAGAGCGTTCAATCGTTAACCGTATTTTCACAATTGATCGTCAAATTGGCGTACAGCTGCGTGGGAGACTTTTCGAAGGGACTGCCACTGATCTCAATTATTACGCTGGTATTTTCAACGGCGAAGGACGCAGCGTACGTAATAACTCCGAAGATCACTTGTACATGGGTCGCCTGCAGTGGAATTTCCTCGGTCGTGAGTTGGCGTGGCGACAAACCGACGTCGATTTCACTGAGCAGCCTACAGGTTCGTTTGCTATTGCTGGTTTCACTAACACGGGGCCATGTACCCGTTGGTCATCCTCAGGCTGCGGCAATCTGGATGGCTTTGCCAAGCCCGCGACAGCCGCCGCTGATCAATTTAAGATTGAGCAGGGTGTTCAAGAATTCGCATTTAAATACCGAGGCTTTTCGTTCCAGCAAGAATGGCATCGAAAGTTCATTACTGACCGCGTAGAAGGTACCGAAAGTGATTTGACGGGCGCCTACGTGCAGGCGGGGTATTTCTTCAATAACTGGATCGATGCGATCCCTGCACCCCTCGAAATCGCAGCACGATACGCCTACGTTGAAGAGCCAAACGAAATTGATCGTAATCTTTACAATGAGCGCGAGGAGTTCACGGTCGGCGCTAACTGGTTCTTCAAGGGCCACAGTAACAAGCTCACTGTTGACCTGTCGCGATTGACCCTTGATGACGCTTTGTTGAATCGCAGTGTTTCTGAAAATCGCGTCCGTCTGCAGTGGGACGTGTCGTTTTAATCACTGTCTAGACGTAGCTCGGCGTATCAACACGTCGAGCTAAGTTTCATCATTTGACGCGTTGAGACTAGGCTTGGCTAGCCAATTGTCGTAATGGCTCTCCAGTCAAGCGATAAGTAGTCCACTCAGATTGGGGTCGGGCTCCTACTGACTCATAAAAATCGATAGCCGGTTGGTTCCAATCCAGCACACTCCACTCGAAGCGTCCGCAACCCTGAGTAACCGCTATCGCGGCCAGATGTGCCAGTAATTTTTTCCCTGCGCCGTTTCCTCGGCGCGCGGGCGTGACATACAGGTCTTCTAGGTAAAGGCCATGACGGCCGAGCCAAGTGGAGAAATTGAAGAAATAAAGGGCAAACCCAATAGCTTCATTGCCCTCCCAGCAGATAACACAAAATACTTTCGGGTTGCTACAAAACAACGCGGCGTGCAGATCGTCTGCCGTGGCGATGACTGCGTCCGGTTCACGTTCGTAGTCTGCAAGTTCTTGAATAAAACGCATGATATGCCCAACATCGTCGGGCGTCGCAGCAGAAATTTGCAGGTTCATCGTCACAGCTGTCCACTTCCTTAGAGGATTAGGTAAGGGTTTGTTAATGGGTCTAAATAGCCGTTTGTGGCTATGTCTTCCCACCTTCCTTACCGGAATATGATGGTTTTGTTGCCGTCCAGAAAAACTCGATGCTCTGAATGGAGTCTTACCGCCTTGGCAAGGGCTACGGTTTCTGTGTCTCTTCCGGCTGCAACTAGCGCTGTGGGGGTGTAGGCATGGTCTACCGGCTGCACGGCTTGCTCGATAATTGGCCCCTCATCCAAGTCCGCGGTCACATAATGGGCGGTGGCTCCGGATCAGTTTGACGCCGCGCTCAAAAGCTTGATGGTACGGTTTTGCTCCCTTAAAACCGGGCAGAAAAGAGTGATGAATGTTAATGGCCCGCCCGCAGAGCGCTTCGCAAAGCTGATCGGATAAGATCTGCATGTAGCGCGCCAAAACCACCAGTTTGGTATTTGTTTCAGCGATGACATCCTGTAGCGCCTGCTCTTGTTGTGTTTTGTTTTCCGGTGTTACCGGTAAGTGAATAAAGCGGATACCTTCACGCTCAACCATTCCTCGACAGTCAAGGTGGTTGGATACAACGGCTGTAATGTTGAGCTTAAGTTCACCTTTGCGAATGCGGTAGAGTAAATCGTCAAGACAGTGATCCATCTTACTCACCATGATGAGGGTATTCATGGGCTCGTCGTTGCGGTGAAAGGCCCATTCCATATTGAGTTGTTCAGCAATTGGTATAAGACCAGCCTCTAAGTCTTCGAGACTTTTTTCGCCCTGAGTAACTCGGCCGACGGTCCGCAGGAAAAATCGGCCGGACAGCTCATCGTCGAACTGATGAAGTTCAGTGAGATAACAGCCGCTGTCGAATAGGTACGATGTCACGGCCGCGACGACGCCGCTAGTTGCAGGACAGGTAACACAAGGGTGAAGTCTTGACTCATGATTGGGATCCAATAACGCGCTCTAAAGAACGACTAAAAACACTAAAATGCTATGGAATTAGCTTGCGAAAATGGCCGTAGAGGTCAACAGTCTACGTGGTTTTCTCTTTGCATGCCTCGCAAGTCGGCCTGGTTCAAGTTGTAGGTGTGCTGGAGAGATAGCAAGCGGCACAGAGAGCCTCGTAGCTTGCCGCCAAACCATCAATGGCAACTTGTTCACCTTCGCGCAGTATACCCTCACTGCCGATTCGCGCGTTGAACATGGCCTTTTTACCACACCGGCAAATCGTTTTTAGTTCTTCTAATTGATGGGCAATTTCTAGGAGCCGAGCACTGCCAGGGAAGGCCTGGGTTAAAAAATCTGTGCGCAGGCCATAAGCAATCACCGGTATGTCGTGGAACACCGCCAAGTTGAGCGCATCATCAACTTGCGCTGGGCTTAAAAACTGCGCCTCATCAATAAGTAGGCAGGCCGTGCTTGTGGCGCTGTTGTTTGTTTGCTGTAACACGCGCTCCAATAAGCTGTCATCTGGCGCTAGCAATATATCAACGGCTCGGTCTACTCCGAGACGCGAAATCACTTTATCGCCGCCTTTTTTATCAACGCCGGGTTTAGCAACCAGCACCGACTGGCTCCTCTCGTGATAATTGTGGGCAACCTGCAGTAGGGCGGTGCTCTTACCCGAGTTCATTGGACCGTAACGAAAAAACAGTTTTGCCATGTTGATCAATCTGTCATGTGATTAATGGTAAGCATTCTATCGCCCGTTGCCTGAGCGCAATGGCAGGCAGTGTGATCTGCTAGGTGGCTATCGTGCGAATATACAGACTAACAAATACGCATGTGCTTGGGGGTAAGCCTTGAGTTTAAACAAGGGAGTGGGTGTCTTGAAGCAGGTCTTTGCCATTGCGATGTTGATTGCCCTCACTGCCTTATTTGGTCTGTGGATTAACCCAGAAGGCGCTACTGTTGGCGGCTTTCCCATACTTCCCGTCGTGTTTTTAGTTATTTACGGCGTCCAGAGCGTTGGTTTTGCTCATGCTATCTACCGTAACACCGAGCACTTTTACGACCTTACCGGCAGCTTGTCTTTTATCGGTGCCATGATGGCCGCGGCATCGCTCACCCACGCGCTCTCCGTGCAAGGTTTGCTTGTGCTTGCCATGGTGATTATTTGGGCACTGCGGTTGGGTAGTTTCTTGTTTATTCGCGTGAAAGAGGTGGGTGAGGATCAGCGCTTTCGGCAAATTAAAACGTCAAAATCCCGCTTTGCATTGGTTTGGACGCTACAAGGCCTGTGGGTTTCGCTGACGAGCTGCGCGGCACTGACGGCGGTTCTAGCGGCAAAACCAACGTCGACGTTATCCCCAATGGCGTTGGTCGTACTGGGTATAGGTGTGTGTATGTGGCTGTTGGGGTTTGCTGTTGAGGTGGTTGCGGATCATCAGAAAGCGGCGTTTCGGCGCGATCCAGCTAATGCGGGTCGGTTTATTCAAACGGGTTTGTGGCGCCGAAGTCGGCATCCCAATTACTTTGGTGAGTTAGTGCTTTGGTCGGGAGTCGCTATAACCGCTTCACCCGCGCTGCAGGGATATCAGTGGTTGGTTTGGGTATCGCCCCTATTCGTTTATTTACTGCTGACACGTCTGAGTGGCATTCCCACGCTGGAGAGGCGTGCAAAACAAATGTGGGTAGCGACCCCGACTATCATCGCTACGTAGCCGCAACACCTCGGTTACTTCCAAAATTGTTTGGCTAACGGTTGGTTTAGGTATTAACGGTCGCTTGTGCCAATTCGGGGACTGCACGGGTAATAACGTCCCAATAGCCTCTCGCGATCGCCGCCTGATGACCGTTATAAAACCCGCGGGCTTTAAGTTGGCGGTGTAAGCCGGGCAACCGATAACAGGGCACGCTGGCAAGCAAATGATGTTCGAGGTGATAGTTGACGAAGTTCGGGCTAATGAAAGGTCGCTCATACCACCGCGGCAGTGTGGTGCGGGTATTGAGACGTGGATCAGTATGGAATAAATTTGGGACCGCGCCGTGCTCGGCGACTTGCCTTATTCGTGCGAATGCCGGGTAGACGAAAACGTAGGCAATAAGCCACAGTAAATACAGTTCACCAACGCCAAAGCTAGCCAGTACCAAACACAACAGTGCGTTAACCGCCAGCCCCTGTAGCGCTGCGTGGGTTTGCTCGCCCTCGCGAAGCATCATGTTACGACGGCCAGCCAGCAGTGTTGCCGCCAACAGTTTTATGCCAGTTTGACCGCTAAAGTCGCGTTTGAGCTTACGTAAAAAACTCGCCTTGGTGACCGGATAGGATTGATAGTTTGAAGATCCGGATCGTCTGGCGTGCCCGCCGTACGATGGTGGATACGGTGTGAGCTGCCATAGGCATCACAATCGCCGAGGACCGGATAGGCGCATAGCCACTGCCCCACACTGCGATTGAGCGTGTCTGCCCTAAACAAGGTTTTATGGCCGGCCTCATGCATAAGAATGGCAAGCCCCAGCTGCCGTCCAGCTAGCAACAACACACCCAATAGCAGGGTGATTAGATTGGTCCACACCGCTATTACTGAAAAGATGAGGGCGATAATTGCCCAGTTTCTGACAACCATCCACCCGCCGAGCGCATCGCTACGCCGCGTAAAGCACGCAATCTCGTCTTTGCTGAGTATGTCGGTAGGTTTCATGGCTGTGTTCTTCAGCGGGCGGTAACAGCCGGTAGATTACTTGGATTTGCACCGATTATCGACAGCCCTTGATTTGATTCCTCAAAGCGCCGAACAGCTGCTCAATCGGGTACTATGCTGCTTTTAGCCGGCCAACGAGTAGTCATAATGAGTCAGTATTTCGCAGGTAAACGAGCGGTTATCACCGGTGCAGGTGATGGTATGGGTCGCGCTATGGCGCAGCAACTCAATGCGGTGGGTTGCGAAGTTTGGTTGTGCGATGTGTCGTCCGGAGCGCTTGGAAGAAACGGCGGCGTTACTGGATAGCACTAAGGCCGGCGTACATACGGCATTGGTGGATTGCGGTGACAAAACGGCGATTGACGCCTGGGCCGCTGAGGTGGCCGGGCAAACCGCAGTGATTGACGCATTATTCAACAACGCCGGTGTGGCCTATGCGGCAAATTTTGAAGAGTCCACGGAAGAAAACTATCAGTGGCTCATGGCCATTAACTTTTGGGGTGTGGTGTGGTGTACGCGGGCATTTCTACCACTCATAAAGGCTGCATCCACCGGACACATCGTCAATAGATCATCAATTTTCGGCATGGTCGGCATTGCCAGTCAGTCTGCTTACAACGCCGCCAAATTTGCTGTGCGGGGCTTTAGCGAGGCGCTTATTGCCGAGTATCGCAATACCAACATTGCCGTGAGCTGTGTGCATCCGGGCGGCATTGCCACCAGTATTGCCGCGCGCGCGCGAGCAGACGGTGAGTGGGATCAAGTTAGTGCTGAAGAACGTGATAAACACTTCAAAGAGCATACGCCAACCACCGCTGAGCAAGCCGCAACCATAATCTTGCGAGGAGTCGCTCGTAAGAAGGCGCGTATCATGGTGGGTAATGACGCTTGGTTTGTGCAGCTACTCGCGCGCTTATTCCCCGTTAAATACCACTGGCTTACGACGCGTGTACTGACCCCAAAAAGAGACAGATTAAGCCTGCCTAGGTCGCTCTCTACGGTAAGGCGCTAGTTGATTGGGCTTTAGTGCGGGCTCCACCGTGGGTCCAGATGAGTTTTTGATCCGTAAGTAAAAACAAGCAGTTACCCTGCCGCACCCACGGCGGGCACTTCTTTGTGCCCTGCAGAATAATCCCAATGTGGCACGCCCGCGGACAACAATGGTCCTCGAAATTATGGAGGAGTGGATGGAAGGTCACCCTGTATCGTTTTCGCGCAGTAATATTGTAGAGCTGATGGTGCCTGGCTACACCAATTTTGGTGGCAAGGTCCACGGTGGTTTGTTGATGTCCATGATGGACAAGCTCGCCTATGTCTGCGTCAGCAAACATGCCGGCAATTACTGCGTAACGGTAAGCGTCGATGGCGTGGAATTTCTTGCGCCAGTTGAGGTGGGCGAGATGGTGTCTATGTTGGGCTCAGTGAACTACGTGGGGTCGACATCGCTCGTTGTGGGTATCAAGGTGGTATCTGAAAACATTCACACGGGCACGCAACGACATACCAATACCAGCTACTTCACCATGGTCGCTAAAGACACGGCGGGCAATACCGCTCAGGTACCCCCACTTATCTTGGAATCCGAGGAGGATGTGCGCCGCTTCTGTAGTGCCCTCCAGCGCAAGCGGTTACGCCAGCATGCTCGTACCCATATGCAAGATTATCGAGATAACTTTAGGGTTGATGGCGACGTGATGCGGTTTCTAGACCAGCAGCGCTGCGTCGTTGCAATTACTCAAAGCTAAAAAAACTGCGTAATTGCGCCGATGTTCTTGAGCGGTGTTCGTGCGCAATGGCGTATTTTTAACGCTTTTGCCTGCTAAGTCGGTTCTTGTATGGCTATTGTCGTGGAGCGCTAGGGCAAAAAACCTCGACAATCAAACCCAATTATTACCAATTTGTTTGATCCATCACTGGGATGTACCCGTAATCCACACATGATCTGCGGGTATTTATGGATTTCCCACTCGCCCAGCAGTGCGGATCATTCAAACGGCGGTACATAAAGGCCACTCAACGCGCGGCGCACACACGCAAACAGCCGCCACTCAGACGACAACCATGCCCATGGGGCGTCTGCCTAGGAGATTCAAACGATGACCGTCGGTGTAGCTTGGGAGCATTTGCGCTCGCAGGCGGGGGAAGATTCCTCCGCGAATTGATAAAAACCTCGCCCGCTGAATTTTTCGGTGACTTGGCCCGCCGTAATCTGCATTGGTTCGAACCCAACGCCCAGCAGTGGATTTCCTTCGACCTCCCCAATCACGCCTGGCAAGGTTTCTCTGCCCACTCGGGAGAGGCTGTTGAAAACGAGCGCAGCGATGAACTTGTCGATGTGTGGGAGCAGGTGCTCGACGATTCAAGGTCGCCCTATTTACGCTGGTTTGTGGGTGCCCAGACCAATGCGTCTTTAATGAAATAGACAGGCATCTGCTTGCCGGTAAAGGCAGTAACGAGGCGCTAATTTTTGAGGGCGATCGCTGGGATCCCTCTAAAAATGGCGGTCAAGGTGGCCCTGTCACCGAGCAGCGTTATAGCTATCGCCAGTTGTTACTTGAGGTGGTTTTACGTGCGCGCGTTCTTGACGATCTTGGCTTAAAGAAGGGTGACCGCATTGCCCTCAACATGTCCAATATTCCGGAGCAAATTTTTTATATTCTGGCGGCCCAGCGGTTAGGCATCATTTATACGCCGGTTTTTGGCGGGTTTTCAGCAAAGACGCTCTCAGACCGACTCCACGATTCGGGCGCAAAACTTGTCATCACCGCCGATGGCGGTTATCGCAATGCCGAAGCGGTGCCCTTTAAAACTCAATACACCGATCCGGCGCTAGACAATTACGTGCCCCGCGAGCGCGCTATTGAGACTGTCCAGGCCCAGCTACAGGCAGCCCTGCCAAGTGACGTCGCACAAACAATTACTCAGCGCGTAGCCGAGGCGCTGAAGGGTGAAATTACCTTAGAGCGCGGCGACATCATGCGCGAACTCGGTGCCGCACTTAGCGATGTACCCGATTTATCGGCGCAGGAAAGCGCCAAACTGCGCACTGATATCGCTGTTGCGATTGCGCACCTTGGGCACGATATCAACAAGGTACTAGTCGTTCGCTATACCGGTCAGGAAATTATTGCCCATGACCGTGATATCGAGTCGAGTGACTGTGTCGCGAGTGCCCGCGAAGAACTACTCAGTACCTTGGGTTTATCCGCACTCGAATCGGTCGACCACATTCCCGACCATACATTTTACTCGGTCCTTAATGGCTTTCAGCCGGTGCAACCGGTTGAGGCCAACTGGCCGCTGTTTATCATTTACACGTCAGGCTCTACCGGCAAACCTAAGGGTGTTGTTCATACCCATGGCGGCTGGTTAGCTGGCGTTACCCACACCATGCACACGGTTTTTGAGGGTAATCCCGAGGATGTGATGTATGTGGTCGGGGATCCCGGTTGGATTACCGGCCAGTCGTATCTTATTGCCGCGCCCTTATCCATGGGCATGACCACTGTGGTTTGTGAAGGATCGCCCCTGTTCCCCCATGCGGGCCGCTTTGCCGCCACTATTGAGCGGTACAAGGTGACGCTGTTCAAGGCTGGATCGACGTTCTTAAAAGCGGTCATGACCGACCCTGCAAGCACGCGAGAGATGGCTGCACGGGACATGTCGTCCCTGCGCGTGGGTACGTTTTGTGCCGAGCCCGTGTCGCCCGCAGTGCAACAGTTTGCGATGGACAACATCTGCCAAAACTACATTAATTCCTATTGGGCCACTGAGCATGGCGGCATCGTGTTCTCCTGTCCCGCTGGTGGTTATAAGGCCCTGGCTGGTAACGCCAAAACCTGGCCGTTACCCTGGATACAGGCTGAGGTGCGTACAGCGTTGGAGGAGGGTGGTAGCGATTGGCGTCCCGCCGAGATTGGCGAGAAAGGCGAGTTAGTTATTACCCAGCCCTATCCTTATCTGGCGCATACGCTATGGGGCGACAAGGATAACTTTGGTGTAGACGCTTGGTGTGGCGATATCGAGCGTTTCAAAAGTGTTTACTTTGATCGCTGGTCGGACGGCTATGCCTACACGCAGGGCGACTACGCTCGACGTCACGACGATGGTGGTTTTACCTTGCACGGTCGATCAGACGACGTGATCAACGTATCGGGCCATCGCATAGGTACCGAGGAAATCGAAGGTGCCATCTTGCGCGATAAGGTGTTGCGCGAAGACAGTGGCCTGGGCAACGTGGTGGTTGTTGGCGCACCCCATGATGAAAAGGGCGAAACGCCCGTTGCGTTTGTGGTTGCGGCTCCCGGGCGAACCTTGTCAGACGACGATTTCACCCGTTTTCAGGGTTTGGTGCGTACCGAGAAGGGTGCGACAGCGGTGCCTTCAGATTTCATTACCGTGCCGGCGTTCCCCGAGACCCGCTCCGGCAAGTATATGCGCCGCACGCTTCGCGCTATTTTTATTGGTGCGCCACTGGGCGAGTTGACGACCCTTAAAAATCCAGACGGCGTCGATGAGAGTAGCGAGCTGGTTAACAATTGGAAGGACCATTCATCCCTTGCCAATGCGCGGCGCATCGTGCAGACCTGGCGTAATCTTCGCCTCGAGATACATCCACTGACGGCCAATACCAACGTTGCCGTATTGGCGATAAACAATCCGCCGGTTAATGCGCTTAATGAGCGTGCGCTGGACGAGTTGCACACGGTCGCCAATCAGCTGGCGCAAGATCCCGACGTGCACGCATTGATTATTACCGGCTCGCGTCACAATTTTGTGGCGGGCGCAGACGTGAAAGAGCTCCTTAAGATTGGTGAAGTTGGTGACCGCGAATCGGCACTGACGCCTCCCCATGCGGCTCAAGCCGCCTTTGCTAGCCTTGAGGCATTGCCGTTTCCTGTTATTGCTGCCATCAACGGCCCAGCCCTTGGCGGTGGTAATGAGTTACTGCTTGCCTGCTCTCATGTCATCTCCGCTGACCACGCTACCTTTGGCCAGCCTGAAATCAATCTCAATTTACTGCCCGGCTATGGGGGAACACAGCGCCTCACCCGTAAGCTGTTTGCTAAAAATGGTGAGCAAGGCGCCATCAATGCGCTAAGTCTCATGTTACTGGGAAGACCTATTGGGGCACAGGAGGCGTACGCCATTGGCTTGGTCGACGAGTTACTGGCGCCGGGTAGCGAATCCCCCGTCGAGCGTGCCATGAGCCAGCTGCGTTTGTATTTCAGTGACGCCAGTGCACAGCTGCAGGCGTCTATCGATGCGCAGAACCAGCGTATCGCCGCCCGTGACGAGGCGCTGCCAATAACCGCTGATATCACAGCTTCTAGGCGAATTGCCTCATTACTGGAACAACTCGCCGCGGGAGGGAGGGCACATGTAGCCCAGCGCGTCATAGAGGCTACGCTACTGGGTATTGAACAAGGCGTTAGTGCAGGTCTTGATCGAGAGGCCGCACTCTTTGCCGAAGCGGTGTGCGATAGCGCGTCGGGCGTTGCTGGTATTACCGCGTTTCTTGAAAAGCGCAGTGCGCCATTACCGTGCATGCCCAAGGATGTGCCGCCCTATCCAACCCAGCAGCAGCTCAAAAAACTTGAAGCCAGTGGCGACCTTTACCATTGGGTGGGAGTTTTTATGCTGGCGTAACGCCAATTCCGCGCTTCCAGTACGGCTGGGGAGTGGCACGCTCTGATGCGACAGGCGCTCCCGCCCATGGCGATCCCCGTGATGCTGAGAAGTGTTTGGTTTTTGAAACCCCAACCCCCAGCGCCAGTGAAGCGCTGGTGTATGTGCTGGCCTCTGAAGTCAACTTCAATGATATTTGGGCGATTACGGGTATTCCTGTTTCACCCTTTGACGCACGCGAAACCGATGTGCAGGTTACTGGCTCGGGTGGCGTAGGTATCGTCGCTCAGCTCGGAACCGAGCTCATTGCCGAGGGTCGCCTAGCCGTTGGCGACTTGGTAACGGTGTACTCCGGCCAGAGTGAGCTTATGTCGCCAGATCAAGGTCTCGACCCGATGGCGGCGGGGTTTCGCATTCAAGGGTACGAGCAGAACGATGGCAGCCATGGCCAATTCATGGTGGCCCAAGGTCCTCAGCTTCATCCAAAAATTAACACCTTATCTATCGAAGAGGCGGGGTCTTATGGTCTCACCATGGGGACTATTCACCGCGCCCTGTTCACCACGCTAGATATCGAGCCTGGCAAGCGTTTATTTGTTGAAGGTGCGTCTACGGGCACTGGCTTCGATTGCTTGCGCAGTAGCACTAAAGCCGGTTTGTCCTGTTTAGGCATGGTCTCCAGCGACGATCGAGGCGAGCGCGTAATCGCAGCCGGCGGTCGTTACATCAATCGAAAAGACCCACGCTGGCAGCATATTTTCCGGTCTGTGCCCGCCAATCCAGATGAGTGGGCTGAGTGGGAGAGTGAGGGAGAGGCTTTTGTTGCTGCCGCTGTTGAAACCGCGGGAGGACCACTCGATTACGTGGTTTCTCATGCGGGTGAGGCAGCTTTCCCGCGCAGTTTTCAAATGCTCGCCGATGGCGGTGTCATGGCTTTTTATGGTGCCTCATCGGGTTACCGCTTCACCTTTATGGGTAAGCAGGGCGCATCGTCACCCGCTGAACAATTCCGTAAGGCAGGGTTCCGCGCTGGTCAAACGGCATTAATCATTTATGGTCCCGGCGCCAATGATGGCATTGTCGATCATGTGGCTATTGAAGCAATTGAAGTCGCTTGCAAAGCGGGCGGCCAAATTGCTGTCCTTGTTGACTCAATAGCACAGCGCGAGTTTGTCAGTTCATTAGGTTTCGGGCCGTTAGTTCGTGGCATTATCAGTGTTGAAGAACTTGCCAAACGTTTGGGTGGCGACTTCCTCGCTCCGGGGCCACTCAGTGCCATGCCTGATCCCTTTACCCAACCGGTCGAATTTCGAGAAGCCGTTAGGGACTTCTCCGATCGGACCTTAAAACCTGTTGGCTCGGCGATTGCGCCGGCACTGCGAAATACCCTCGATAAGCGCGGGCTTCCCGATGTGATTTTTGAGCGTGCGGGTCGCGATGGCCTTGCGCTTTCAGCGGCATTGGTAAAACCCAATATCGGCAAGGTGATTTACTCTGAAGATTTGAGTGGTCGCTGTTTTAGTTTCTACGCGCCCCACGTGTGGACCCGTCAGCGCCGAATCATCATGCCAACGGCCGAGATTCGCGGTACCCACCTCAATACCGCGCGGGAATTTGCAGAAATGCAAGAGCGCATTGCGTCGCGGCACATCGATGTATTGGCGCCCGTTGCGATACCCATTGAAGAGTTACCCAACGCTCACCAAGCGATGTGGGAAAACAGCCATCAGGGTGCCAATTACGTGGCGGTGCATGCCTTGCCACGCGCAGGCATTAAATCGAAAGACGAGCTTTATCGCGCTTGGGCATTGCGTGATGCAGCGCTGCGCGGTGAAGAGATTGCCCATGTAGAAACTGGTTCAGCAGGAGCACTGCAATGAATGAAATCGTAAAAATATCGGCTGATGCCCTAAATCAAACTACCGCAGGTAAGCGCCTTGAAAACAAAGCTGTGGTGCTAACTGGGGCGGCCGGATCCATTGGACGCTTTATTACTCGGCAGTTACTGCGTGAAGGCGCCCGCGTCATGCTGACCGGCCGTGATCAAGACAAGTTGGATGATTTCATCGCCACGCTAACCCAAGAGGGCTTTGATGCTGACAGTATGATTACCTCGGCAGGCGATTGTGCTGATCCTGAGGTTTGTCGCCAAATCGCCACCACGACCGCGGCTATGTTTGGCAGGATTGATGTCCTGGTGAATAATGCCGGTGCCGCGGGCCCCAAATTTACGCTGCGCGATATACCCTTTACCGAGGCGGAAATGCGCTCCCGTGAATCGGATCAAACCATGTTTGATTCAGCCATGAACTTATTAGGTGCCCCTGGAATATGGCGCGTGCCGCTGCGCCGTATATGTCAATTGGCGCGTCTATCATCAACGTCTCCACCATTTTTTCACGTACGCATTACTACGGTCGTATTCCTTATGTTGTGCCAAAGTCGGGCCTGAACGCACTTTCCAAAGGTTTGGCATTGGAATTGGGAGAGGAGCGCGGTATTCGCGTGAATACCCTGTTCCCGGCCCTATCGAGTCCGAGCGTATTGATACGGTGTTTGCCCGTATGGATGAGCTTCAAGGGTTAGATCCGGGCAGTACAGGTAAAGAATTCCGTGATCTCATGATCACTACCCGCGCGGCCGACGGCGGCCTGGAATATCGCTATCCAGACCCCAATGATGTGGCCTCGGCGATTACCTGGCTTGCCGCCGATGAGTCGGCTGCGCTCTCAGGACATGCCATCGAGGTGACTAATGGCATGCAAGTGCCCGCACAAAGTCGATCGCAGTTGGTTTCTTGGCCCGATAAACGGTTGGAAGATCTGTCGGATCACGTTGTATTGATACTGGGCGGCAGCGACTACAAGGAAGCAGTAGCTTTTGCCGAGCGACATACCGATAGTGGCGCGCGGGTGCTTTTGGCGTTTAGAAACCTGGAATCTGTAGGTCATGCGCGCGCGCTCATACAAGCCAAAGAGCTTTCAGCGGTGCAGCTGTCTCACCTCGATCCCCTGCGTCGCGAGTCAGTCGATCGCACTATGCAGTTTATTGACGATCATTTTGGTCGGCTTGACGGTGTGGTGGTATTACCGCAGAAGACCAACGGCCAGTATGGTTACTCATTGTGTTCGGCGAGCGATGAAGACGTTGAAAACTTTGTCCTCGACGAAGTGGTTGCACCGGTAGCGTTTGCGTCTTCCTTGGCGCGCAACTTGTCGCGCTGGTTCGATAAATGTTCAGCGCCCGCCATTACCTATGTCACCAACCCCAGTGATGGGCACGGTGATTTGTTAAACGAAATCATCCGCGCTTCCAATGAGGCGCTGATTAGGGGTTGGCGTCATGAAGACGAGACCTTGATGAACGCGGGTGAGCTGAACTGGGCAGTAAAACCCAATCAGCTGGTTCGATACGACACCCAAAGTCGCGATGCCCAGGATTTTGCGGCGGACTGGGCGGCCACGCTAACCAATCGCGTGCGTCAGATGGACCCCATTAACCTCTGGATCCCCAAGGACATCAAGCGTGCAACGGGTAAGGGCTCTATGCCTAGCTCGATCATGCGGGTGCTGCCGGGTCTTCACAAAGGCAAGACCGCGGTCATTACGGGGGCAGCCTAGGTATTGGATTGCAACTTGGTCGCTATTTGGCGATCGCCGGCGCCCGTGTGCTACTGAGTGCGCGCAGTGAATCTAAATTGCAAGAAGCCCGCAATCAAATCATTGAAGAGTTAAGTGGGGTAGGGTATCCAAACCCGGAAAACCGCATTCACATCCTTGCCGATATTGATGTGGGTGACCCAGCGGCACTCGACAAGTTACATCAGAAAAGCGTGGAGTTGTTTGGTGGCGTGGATTTCCTGATTAACAACGCGGGTATTTCTGGTGCTGAGGAGATGGTGGTCGACATGAGCCTTGCCGATTGGCAACGCACCATGGAGGCCAACCTTATTTCCAATTATTCCTTGATTCGGAAGTTTGGCCCCATGATGAAAGAACGCGGCAAGGGCTCTGTGCTCAATGTGTCGAGTTACTTTGGTGGCGAGAAGTACGTTGCCGTGGCTTATCCAAACAGGGCCGATTACGCGGTATCCAAAGCGGGTCAGCGGGTGCTTGCTGAAATCTTGTCCCGCCATTTGGGGCCAGAAATACAGATTAACGCTTTGGCACCCGGCCCTGTAGACGGTGCACGCTTGCGCGGCAGTAGTGATGCCCGGGTCTCTTTGATCGTCGCGGTCGATTGGTTTTGGAGAACAAGCGGCTAAATCAGGTGTATGCGGCGATTACGGCAAGTATTGCTGATGGCATGGCCATTAGCGATGTCATGAAGCTGTCCGCAAATGCAGTAAGTGTACTGCCCACGCGCAACGTTCCCCGACCGTTAATCAAGCTTTATGCCCAAGTTCAGGACGCTGGTGGCACGGGTAGTGCTAACAAGTGTCTTATGCACATGGGCATGGCCATTAAGTTAATGGACCGGCTGATCTTGGCGGGCATTTTCAGCGATGATGACAAGGACGCATTCCTAGGCTCATTTGTTGACGCGCCCTCGCCATTCTTTGACAAGGACGATTGTAAGCAGTCGGCCAATCAAATCGAGTCGGGGATCCTTAATCGCCTGCATCTGCACAAGATGCCTACCGATGAGCAAGTCGGTCTATCCACAGTCTTCCATTTGGCCGATGAGATTGTAAGTGGCGAAACCTTCCATCCTTCCGGCGGTCTCAAGTTTGATCGCTCGGTCACCGAGGGCGAGCTGTTGCTTGCACCCAGTGAGAAAGAACTGCGTAAGCTTGAGGGTAAACGTGTCGTGCTGATTGGTGATTGCATGCGCGGCGAACTCGTTGAGATAGCCAAAGGCTTTGTAGAATGTGGCGTAGCACGTATTTGCGTGCTGACCAAAAACGAGCAAACGGCTACCGAGCTGCATCACGCGTTGGTCGAGACCGCTGGCGATAAGCTGGAGACGCGTTGCATTGGTGACGATATTGAAGGCGCGCTGGATACACTCCTGCGCCATGAGGGCGGCTTTGATGTCGTGGTAAGCAGTCCTTTTGAACGATTGCCGCTGAGTGCTCTTGCCGGTGAGCGTGGTGCCAGTTGGGATCGCGTCTTAAGTGATGAGCAGTTTAGGCAGGTGGTGCACGAGCAGTTGACTCACCACTTCCGCAGTGCACGCATTGCGGCACTGGTGCCCAAGTGTCAATAGTGCTACTTTACCCCCGATACATCGTTGGCCTCGACGCGGGAAGAGTTTGCCCTTGCCTTGTTCGTAAAAAACTCTTTGCATGCGTTCACAGTAACCTTGGGTGTAGAGGGAGAGCGATTGCCAACAGTGCCGGCAATTAACCGGCGTGCAGCTGACGCGCCGCGCTCATACCGAGGAGCCATCGAATGACCAGGAGCTCGGAAGAAATGGTTCGACTTGTTGGCGCTGTTCTCCAGTGTGCTGTACCGGCACCATCACCTAAGGAGAGCCGCTATCTTTCGAAGATCTTCCGCGGTAATGCAGTGACGGTTTAATTGCTAATAGATGGCCCGAGAGGTTCTGGGTAACTTCCGTTCAAGAAAGTGCCAACGTGCCGGGCCCGACACCGACGGGCATCTTTCAGTCGCTCCACGACATTCGCTTGGTGAAAGACGCCCGCCGGCACGTGTCCCTGTTTTTGTACGCAACGTTAGGACAGCGCTTGATGGTAGGGCCGTTCGGCAGGTGCTTGCTGACACTAAGCGATTGCCGGGGAGCGTCTGTCAGTAAGCACCTGCCGGGCGGCCCGGGATGCACCTACAGATTTTTATCCAGTTCGTGGAATCGTCCCGGGTCGGCCACCGGCAGGCATCTTTCAGTCGCTCCTTTCACACACTTCATGGAATTCGCTTGATGAAAGACGCCTGCCGCTGCCTGCCCCTACCACCGCAGCAATATCAGTGTCGCCAATGATGGCGTTCCATTTTGGCTTCGATAGCGGCTGCCGTAGACGCGGGTAATAAATGACCGCCGGGTTGATCGAAGAAGAAGCTCTCACGCTTACGATCACCCGTTACCACTTCATTCATGGACTCGGTCGCATACAGACGGCCATTTAACATGGTGTGAGTCACGTTCTGTGACTGACGAATGTCGGCTAGTACGTCGCCGTCAATAATGGCGAGGTCGGCGAGTTTGCCTGCTTCAATTGAGCCCAGATCAGCATCCATACCCAAGTGCACGGCGGCATCGTAGGTTGCACCACGTAGTGCTTCCCAGGGGGTAAAGCCTCCTTGCTCCATCATCCAGATCTCCCAGTGGGCAGCAAGGCCTTCACGCTGACCGTGTGCGCCAATCATCACTCTTACACCGCGGTCGCGTAACTGCTTGGCTGTGGCGGCAACGTTAAAATGATTGTAGTGATGATCGGTGCCTTGGTGCGGCGCATGCTACGTGGCTCAACTAACTGTGCTGGGGTGTAGCGCATTAATTTTTCATTGCGCCAAACATCCGTGCGGTCATACCAGTAGTTTTCCCCCGAGATGCCGCCATAGGAGACACCAAAAGTTGGTACGTAAGCGGTATCAATGGCTTCCCACAGTTGTTTTACGTCGTCATAAACGTGCGCCAAGGGGATGGCATGTTCCACGCTGGTATGACCGTCAACCAGTTGGTTAAGGTTGTGCTGGAACTTCATACCTCCCTCGGGAACGACCATGATGCCGTGCTTCTCCGCCGCTTCAATGATTTGCTGTCGAGAACTCCGGCCCAGTTGGTTGTAGCTCTTAACGGAAATCGCGCCGGCTGCTTTTAAACGCTCAATATGAAACTCGGCGTCTTCAAGACTATTCACTTCTGACGTAGCGCCGGGTGAATTGGCGCCGTAAAGAATGGTGCCGGTGGAATAGGTTCGTGGCCCTAGTACCTGCCCAGTCCGTTGCAGTTCGGCGTGGGCAAATATCTCGCTGGTGTCGTTGCTGGGGTCGTGGATAGTAGTGACCCCAAAGGCAAGGTTGGAGTACTGCATCCAGTTTTGCTGCGGCGTCATTTCGTAGCTCGCCAGGCCGCCATGGGCGTGTGCATCAATCAAGCCCGGCACAATTACTTTACCACTGACATCGACGATACGAGCGTCCTTGGGTATAGCCACGCTATCGCGGCTCCCCACGCTCTTGATTCGATTGCCTTCGACCAGCACTACGCCGTCATCGATAATTTCACGATCAATATCGGCGTTACGCATGGTAATGATCTTAGCGCCCACCAAAGCCACAGTGGCGGTGGGTTTGTCGGCTTGCGCTTCAAAACCAAGTGCCGTCTGGGTAATCGCGGGTTCCTGCTCAGTGGCGGTGGCCTGCTCTGCGCCAGTTAGCTGGGCGAAAACATCGCTTAAGGGGACGGCTGTGTAGTGTGGGTCCATTGGACCAACGCAGTTCACTACTGTCCGGCGACCAGTGCAGAAATTCGCCCGCTCGTTGCGACACGCGTTTTACAGGTACGGCCTGACCTTTGCGTCCGATGCTAAGGGGTAGGCCGGCCTCGCTAAATGGCATGACAAATGCGCTAAAGTGTTCAGTAAACGCCAACCACCGGCCGTTGGGCGATAGCGCGTAGCTAGTGGCCTTTTCTCCAGTGGCCAAGACCCGTTCATCGTGACCATTTAAATCGACGCTCACCAACTCAAGTCCGTTGCCACCGCGTCGGCTAAACAACACGCGATCACCGTTAGCGCTAAATTGCGGATTGCGGCCGGAATCGGCCAACTTGATGGGCTGGTTTGAACCGCGTTTGATGCGATAGATGCCGGGCTCAGCAGAAGACCGCGGCGACAATAAATAGCCGCCAGTGACCTTGCGGTAGACAATGTGCTCACCATCGGGTGAAAACTGGGGTTCTACGTAATGTCCCGGTTCGCCCACCACCACGGTGCTTCGTCCGCCATTAACCGACACGGTGCGAACAGAGCCGAGTGACTGGTCGTTCCAGGTGGTATAGACCACCTGCTTGCCATTGGGTGACAGTGCTGGCCAAAACTCAAAGTGATCGTCTTGTCGGGTCAAACGTTGATGATCAACGCTTTTTTCTCCGTTGTTGGTGCGTGCACGATACAAATAACCCAGCGCTTGAAAGACCGCTTGCTTATTGTTGTTGCCAAACTGAGCCCAGCGCAGCATCCGGGTTGGAAAAGTATCGGGTGCTACGTCTACGGGGAAGCGCAGCGTATCGCGTACCCGTTTGGTGACCGTAGCGGTCATGGGAATGACTTGGGCAGCGCCGGTTTCGGTATTTAAGCGATGTAACTGTCCCGCAGTCCAAAATACGATGTCGCGGTTGTTGGGGAGCCAGTCGAAGGAAGTCGTGTTGCCGTGTGAGCCTGCGGTTTCTGATTGTCACGTTCAAGCTCATTAAATACCGGTAACTCGTCGCCTGTTTTGAGGTCTTTGACAAAAATAGCGCTGTTGAAATTTGGCAGGCGCTTTACAAACGCGAGTTTGCTGCCATCGGGTGAAGGTGTGGGTCGTATGGCGCCACCGGGGCCGCCGGTGATGGTTTTGGTTTCGCCGCTAGCAAGATCCAACTGCTTGATGGCAAAGATTTCGCCGGTTGCGTCCTTGTTGTACTGCCAGACCCAGCCCGAGGTGGTGTCTTGACTGTAGTAGAGGCTCTTGCCGTCCACCGCAAATGCGGGCTCACCAATCGACTTTTGTGCCTTTTTACCGTCGGGGTGATCGACCAACTCAATGCCTTTGCCACCATTGATGTTGTAAAGCCAGATTTCGCCCGCCGGAATACTACGGCGAGAGACTGTGCCTTTTCGGGCAGCTAACCATTGGCCATCTGGAGACCAGGCAGGGTTATGAATATTGTGTTGCGACTCTTTGGTGATTTGCACCGGGTTTTCACCGTTCGCGTCCATAATCCAAAGGTTGTCATAGCCGTCGCGGTCGGAAATGAACGCAATTTTTTTACCGTCTGGACTAAAGGTGGGCTGGAAATTCCATTCGATACCGTCGGTCAATGGAATGGCCTGTCCCCCATCGATGGGCAGCTGATAAATATCTCCCAGCATGTCAAAGATAAGCGTTTTTCCGTCGGGGCTTACGTCAACAAACGACCACGTTGATGTGCTGGTGTCGATGGTGATTTCGCGCCAGTTGCCAGGCGGGTTGGAGACGTCCCATGGCGGTTTACTATCTTCGTTAGCGCCCCCAGTTGTGGAAGTAGTAGGAGCATCAGTAATGATAGACAACGCGCTAGTTTGTTCATCGAAAGCCTCACGGTCCGAGTAATGGTAACGGTGATTACATGGCCTCACGGGGTGGCGTGTGGCGAGTAAGGCGGGGCGCTTGTGTGCGAGCCCCCGTTGCAGTCTGTTGGTTGGCGAATAGCGTTTCTACGCGCCCAAAGCCGCCAGTTTACCGATAGTTCGTTTGGATGCCAGCCTACTGCCTATTTGATGCTACGCTCGCGCCTCCAAAATAACAAAGCGCAACAACTAAGAGCTGCTATGACCGACGCCAAGTCCGTTCAACCCGTCGACGATATCTCTGCGCAATTTCGCCCTGGATACCGGAATTACGTACTGCTCATTTTAACTTTGGGCTACCTGTTTAATTTTATCGATCGGCAGGTAATGACCATTTTGCTCGAGCCTATTAAGGCTGAGTTTGGCGCATCAGACACCCAGATGGGACTGATTTCTGGCCTTGCTTTTGCGCTCTTTTACGCCACCCTTGGCGTCCCTGTTGCCCGGCTTGCCGATCGATGGTCGCGACGAAACGTGCTAGCGCTATCTATGGCAACCTGGAGCGCGGTAACCGCCGCCTGTGGCGTTGCCGGTAGCTTTTGGCAGCTGGCACTTTTGCGTATTGGTGTCGGCATTGGAGAAGCGGGAGGTACGCCGCCCTCGCAGTCATTGATTACCGATTATTTCCCTCCCGAGCGCCGTGCCCTTGCGCAGGGTGTGCTCGCTACCGCGCCGAATATGGGTGTGTTGGTGGGGTTGTTTGGCGGCGCGCTTATTGCCGAGGCCTATGGCTGGCGGAGCGTATTTTTAGTGTTCGGTTTACCGGGCATTTTGCTTGCGCTGCTGCTGTATTTCACCGTTCGAGAACCAGAAAAACCGCGTGTCGCCGCTGCTGACGACGCCTCTTTGTGGGCTGCGGTAAAAGGTATCTTTGCCCTGCCATCCTTTTTCTCGATTGCCTTGGGCGTGGGTTTTGCAGCCATACCCGGTTATGGACTGGGTGTTTGGTCGCCCAGCTTTTTGGTGCGAGTGCACGGCATGTCACTGGTAGACGCGGGGCTTTGGCTGGGCATTATTGGCGTAGTTGGCGGTAGCATTGGCACCATTTTTAGTGGCCTGTTGGTCGATAAACTCGCGGTGCGAGACGCGCGCTGGCAGCTGCGTATTCCTGCAGTGGGCTTGTTGGTGGCAATACCCCTTCAGGCGCTATTTCTACTATGGCCAGAAGGGTCAGTCTTTCAAGTCGGTAGTAAGGAAGTACCCGTGGCGCTGCTATTTATGGCCGTGTCAGCCATCTTTGCCTGTTTTTGGATTGCGCCTTCCTATGCGGCAGTGCAGAACTTGGTACCCGGTCATTGGCGCACCCAGGCCTCGGCGCTGCTATTGTTGGTGTTTAACTTGTTGGGTCTTGGCTTGGGGCCACTGGTAGTGGGCATGCTGAGCGATGCACTTGCGCATTTGGAGGCCCAGTCGGTTCGCTGGGCACTAGTGAGTAGCTTATCCATGGGCTTGGTGGCAGCCGCTGTGTACTGGCGGGGTGCTACGCTTTACCGAGCGGTTGTAGAAGGCAAGCGCTAGGGGGTGCCGACGGGACGTTAGCGGTTATAAGTTCATCATTGTTCGACTAGTCTAACTTTCGTTCGACCCAATATTGCGTTCACCCAGGATTTATCGCGCTGGCCTGCGTGAACAAGGGTATGTTTGCGTTATCAACAGCACAAAATAATGGTGGGTATAATGGTCCAAAAATCTTCGCACTGGTGCTTTTACTGCTTATGACGCCAGTGGCGTTTGTTGGCTGCTCTGGCTCGAGTTCGCCAACCAATAATCCACCGCCCACGCCACAACCCGAGCCGGAGCCAGAGCCGGAACCCGAGCCCTTTGAGGAGTTGTACGAGCAAGGGGTTGCACAATATTTAGGCCAGTACACACCGATGACCTCCGAGACAGTGGGCGATATTGTTCAACACTCTTTTGGCGCGGGTGACGGACCGTTGTGTTTGACCGGTGGCGAGTACACCATGGCGACCCGCGAGGGCGCAGGCGATACGGTGATGATTTTCCTCGAGGGTGGTGGCGCCTGCACCAGCCTTTTGTGCCAGGCGACACCGGCGGCCGCACCGGGCATGCCACAATTTGGCATTCTTAACCCCAACGATATGGAGAATCCGGCCGCCGACTTTAATGTAGCGTACCTGCCTTACTGTGACGGCTCGGTCTTTTCTGGTGACGTGGATATTGACGACAACGGGGATGGTACGGTTGATCGGTATCACCGCGGGGTGCGCAATCTTTCGGCGGCACTCGATGTGGTGGCAAATACCTTCCCATCACCAAGCAAAATTTTACTAACCGGTAATAGTGCGGGTGGCTATGGAACTGACTACGCCTTGCCACTAGTGCGCAAATTATTTCCCGATACGGCTATCGATTTGATTAATGATTCGGGGTGGGAATTGCCTTTCCTGGTTACATTGACTTTGTCAGTACCGAGTGGAACGCCGGAGCTTTTCTCCCAGCCAGTTGCGACGATTGTGTGACTCCCGAGGGCCACTTGACTGGCTACCACAAATATCAGCTTGAGCAAGATCCTAATTTACGTATGGGCTTTATGAGCACCAAGCAGGACGCGGTTATTGCGGTAACGTTTTTGGATATTGGTGGAGAGGCCTTTGAGGCGGCACTTATACCTGAGATGGCAGCCATCGAGGAGGCGTATCCTGAGCGGTTTAAGTCGTTGATCGCTGATGGCGATAGTCACACTTTTATCCAAGCACAATTTACCCGCGAAGTTGGCGGCACAACGGTCAACCAATGGATTGCCGATATGCTCAGCAATAGCACTGACTGGCAGTCGGTTAGCGATTAGTAAGACGGGGTTCAGATCCAGTAACGACACGCCGGCGATTGCCAGCGTTTTATTGCGTAAACCCTGTCAAATGGTTTGCGAGGGCTAAATTGCGCTCGACTCCACAATAATTATTGGCCGATTCAGCCCTCCGACGATTCACGTTAGAATACTCCCCTTACTATCAACCTTCGGAGTTACCCTATGGGGCGCGCGTACCAAAACCGAAAGCTTGCTATGGCCAAAACCGCCGCAATGAAGACATCGGTTTACTCAAAATACAGTCGAGAGATTTATGTCGCTGCCAAAGCGGGTGGTACCGACCCGGCTGCAAATTTGTCATTACGCTCAATTATCGACCGGGCAAAAAAAGATCAGGTGCCTTCCCATGTGATCGAAAAAGCCATTGATAAGGCCGGTTCGGGCGTGGGTGAAGACTTTCAAACCGCGCGCTACGAGGGCTTTGGACCCGGGGTTCCATGCTGTTGGTGGAATGTCTTACCGACAATGTCAACCGAACGATTGGCGATGTCAGGCCCGCTTTCACCAAGGGAAAGGGCAAAATTGGTACCCCGGGCACAGTTGCCCACATGTTCGACCACGCCGCGGTTTTTGTTTTCAGGGCGACGAGGAGGAGGTGCTTGAGACCTTGCTCATGGCAGACGTTGACGTCACTGAAATAGAAAACGATGACGACATGCTCACCGTCATTGCGCCGCATACCGAATACGCCAAAACTCGCAATGCACTGACCGAGGCCTATGCCGATATCGACTTTGAAGTCGATGAGATCCAGTTTGTTCCAAAGGGTGAGACGGTACTCACCGGAGATGATCTGGCGCAATTTGAAAAGCTGGTCGATTTATTAAATGCCTGTGAGGACGTACAAAACGTCTATCACGACGTAAAATTTTAACAACGTGGGCCCCAGTAACGGGGGCCGAGGGACACATGATGATAACGACGTCCACACGAGTGAACCTATCGTTGATTTTTGGGGTAACCCTGTATCTCGCCGGTTGCGGTGATGACACCGTGTCCACCGGCGATGACAGCGCGTATCGCGCGACGATAGTTCGGACAGAGTATGGGGTGCCCCATATCACCGCCAATGACTGGGGTAGTTTGGGCTTTGGTGAGGCCTATGCATCGGCGCAAGATCAGCTGTGTAATATGGCTTGGGCATTGCTTCAGGCCCAAGGTGAATCAGCCGCGCATCTTGGCCCGGGTCTAAACGGCGAAAATATCGCTCGGGATGTCGTAGTTAAGGCCTTGAAAATTCCGGCAGCGGGCAAGCAGGCACTGGGGCAGCAGTCTGCCAATATTCGGGCGTGGATTGAGGGCTATGCCGCGGGATATAACCAATATTTGACTGATAACTCCGCCAATCAGCCCGGGGCTTGGTGCGCCGGTGAACACTGGGTGGTACCCGTGCAACCCGACGCCTTTATGGCCCAGTACGTTATGTTGGTGCATACCTTGCCGCGCGTCGCCAAGGCGGTGGCCGGTGCGCGCTTACCCGAACCCGATACCGCCGCTGCAGAAGAGCCGTCGATCTCGAGGGTTGAGCGCCGGCCAACACAATCTAATTTGGAATTGGCGCATCTAGAAGGGTTGCGGCTTGAGGGCATGGGTTCCAATGCCTGGGCCTTGGCGGCCAACCGTAGTGAAAACGGTCGCGGACTATTGCTGGCAAACCCCATTACCCTTGGTATGGCATTGCGCGCTTTTGGGAAAAACATTTAACCATTCCCAACGTGATGGATGCCTATGGTGCCGGGTTAATAGGCACCCCCGGTGTCGCCATTGGTTTCAATGCGCACGTAGGCTGGTCTCACACGGTGTCAGACTCCAAGCGCACGGTGTTGTACCAGCTGGCCTTGAACCCAGATAACCCCCAGCAATATCGGTGGCAAGATGGCTGGCGTGATCTCGCGGCAGTTGACGTCACCTTAAATGTGAAGACCGACAACGGTCTTGCGCCAAGCACGCACACGGTATGGTTTTCTCACCACGGTCCGCTCATTGCTGTTCCGGGTTTGAGCAAAGACCCCTTTACTGTTTTTGCTGTGCGCGACGCCAATACCGACAATATCCACACATTGGCCCAGTGGCAGGCCATGGGTATGGCTACTGGCATGGATGCCTTTGTTGATGCCCATCGGCGGTATAACGCCATGCCCTGGGTGAATACCATTGCCGCTAGTGCCGATGGCCGCGCGGTATACCTTGATAATTCAACGGTTGGTGCGCTGAGTGCCGAAGCTGTCAGTGCCTGGCAAACCCGGCTGGCCCAGGTGCCGCTTCTTAAACAGCTCTATCTTGCTAAAGGGTTAGTCATTCTTGATGGCTCAACCGAGCGCGATGAGTGGCAGGCCACGACGGCGCCGGTGCCGTTTACCGAGCCGTTCGAACGTCGTCCGCTCATTGAGAGCAATAACTACGTTTTTAACGCCAACGACAGTTATTGGCTGAGTGATCCTGCCGCGCCCGCAAGCGGCTACTCGCCGCTCTATGGTGCTACGCACTCACCGCGATCGGTGAGAACGCGTATGAATATTGCGCTGTTGCAACCCGATAGTGCCTACGGCTATGCCGGGGATGACGGTAAGTTTTCGATTGAAGAGATACAGACTGCATTGTTTGCCAACGATAGCCTCACGGCTAATTTGCTGTTGGATGAATTGTTGACTGCGTGCCAAGGGGCGAGCCGCCGGTTAATTGCAGGTGTGACAGTAGATGTTTCTGAGAGCTGTAAGGTACTAGCCAGTTGGGATCGTCAGTACAACCTGGCCTCCCGTGGTGCTGTGCTCTTTAGAGAGTGGCTAACGCGCTACGATTATGCGCAAACCTACTTGGCGCCGGGTTTATTTGCTACGCACTTTGATCCGGAGAACCCAGCCCATACTCCACGAGGCCTTGAGGACAGCGAGCTTGCATTGGACAAGCTAGCCGAAGCACAACTGTTGTTGCGCGAGGCTGGCATCGACGTGAACAGCCCGCTGTCGGCATTGCAAAAAGCCCATAGGGATGACCGTGCTATTGCTGTGCACGGGGGCAATCGTCATGAAGGTGTTGCAAACCTGCAGGTAACAGGCCGGCATGAGACGCCGCTATTTACTGCAAACCCTCAGCCCGTTGGCGACAGTGCAACCCTCACCGCGTCGGGCTATAACATTACCCACGGTTCCAGCTTTATTGTGACGCTTGGCTTTGATGACGAAGGGCCGGTTGCTCAGGCGCTGCTGAGTTACTCGCAGTCGGGGAATCCTGGTTCTGAGCATTTTGCCGATCAGACCGAGCGCTACGCTAACAAGCAGTGGCGCGACGTTCGGTTTCATCAGCGTGACATACAGGCGGCTGAAGTGAGCACGCTACACGTGAGCGAGATAGTGGTCCGAGATAATGGTCGACAATTCAATGTCTCATGGCGAGGTTGACCTAGATCTACCGGAGGCGCGACAGTTAATAAGCATTAGAACGGTTCGGGGGTAAGCTGTGATAAGTGAAAAATGGGATGTACTTATTAAAGGTGCAAAGGTCTTTGATGGATCGGGTGATTTGCCTCGTATCGAAGATGTCGCTGTTCGGGATGGCAAAGTGGCAGCCCGCGGTATTGATCTTCCTGCCGATGCCGCGATGGAGGTTGTAGATGGCCAGGGGAAATGGTTATTGCCCGGAATGCTGGACATTCACACCCATTTGGACCTTGAGGTCGATGTAGCCCCTGGGCTCCCCGAGGTTGTTCGCCATGGCACGACCACGGTTTTGGTGGGCAACTGCAGCTTGGGCACGTGTTTTGGTCGTCAAGAAACTAACGGACAGGAGCCGATAGTCGATTGTTTTCACCCGCGTTGAGAATATTCCCAAGAAAATCCTGCGCCAGTGCGCCGATGCCATCACCTGGGACAATACCGCCGATTACCTCGATCACTTTGACCGTATTGCGCTTGGTCCCAACCTAGCTGCCTTTGTGCCTCACTCGATGCTCAGAATCGAGGCCATGGGTTTGGACGCCAGCATCAGTCGAGCACCGACTGAGGCGGAGCTCGCAAAAATGGAAACCCTGCTCGAGCAAGCGATGGCGCAGGGCTATCTAGGGCTGAGTACCGACGGGCTACCGTTTCATTATCTGTCTAATGCCCCCCATACCGACAAACGCATCCCCGCTCAATTTGCGAGCTTTGGCGAGCTCCGTCGATTATTAAAGGTTGTTCGAGGCCGGGATCGTGTTTGGCAAACCACACCGATTATTGAAAACAAAGCCCTCGCCTTTGGTTATTTCTTGCTGACCAGCGGTCGGTTATTTGGCAAGACCTTAAAAAACCTCGGCCCTCTCAGCCATGGAAATGGCCGTTGCTCCCAAAACAGGGCGATTGTTTCTGAATTATGCGCGCTTGTTAAACTCGTGGCTGCTAAAAGGACGGTTGTATTTTCAGGCCTTGGGTACCAACTTCCGCGTTTGGTCAGACGGTATTGTGAGCCCGCTGTTTGAGGAGATGAGCGCGGGTGCCGCGCTGATTGCTCAGGAATACGACGACGTCGATGGCCGACGCGCACTGTTAGATGACCCAGATTGGCAAAGCCGGTTTAAGCGGGAGTGGATGCACGGTCGAACCGGTGATGATTTTGCCAGTTGGAAGGCCCGCCGAGGGTTGCCCGATAGTTTGGTGATTCGCGATCCACAGTTGTTGGTCTTTGATGGTGCGCCCGTTGCTGTTTGGAATGGTGAAACCTTTGCCGCTGTCGCCCAGCGTGGCAAGCGGTTTATTGCTGGCGATCAGTCGGCGGCGCGTACGCCTGAGGAACAAGCGGCGTTTGAGCGATTTCCTGCATCGATGGTCGATGACGCTGATTTTATGATTCACATGATGCGTGAGTACGACAAGAATTTTCGCTTTTATGCCGACGTGGGGAATGTGGGTAACAAAGCGACGTTGGATTTATTACTGCACGATACCGCCATGCCGGGCTTTAATGACTCGGGCGCGCATATCACGAATATGGCATTTTTTGACGCTAACCTCATGTCCCTCAAGTTGGCGAGTGAGCGCGACGAAGCCACGGTGGCACGCATGGTGCAGCGACTCACTCGGGAGCCGGCGGAATTTTTTGGCCTCGATGCCGGCTCCATGAATCCGGGAAAACAAGCCGATCTCGTGCTGATTAACCCAGAGGGCTTTGATGGTTGGGAGCCCGATAAAACCCGCCGGCTCGAATACCGCGCTATCTTTGATCACGAGCAGATGGTTAATAGACCCGAGGGCATTGTTGAGCACGTTTGGATTGCGGGTAAAACCGCTTGGGCCGGCGATCAGCCCGGCGTGGCTTTGGGTCAAGAACGTTTGGGACGCGCATTGCGGGCAGCGTAATCGCTGCCGCCATTGCTATCTCGGCGGCCGTGGCCGTGCCAACAATACCCAAGCCGCTGGCAATGCCCAAGCCGAGTGTTTAGAGGATTCCCGCCTTTAGCGCCGCAATCGTTTGAGCGCCAAATTCTGCAGCCTTTTCAAAGTAAGCATCGGGCTGGCTGTGGCGCAATTCGGTAAGTGCGAGCTCATTGCCGCTCGCAAAAATGAGCTCTTGTTGTTCAGCTTCGATCGCCTGCAGGATGGCGCGCGCGCAATCGATGGGATCGTCACCCGCATCGATGATGGCATCGGACGCATTGCGCGCCGACCCATCGGCGGTTAATGCATTACGCGACACGTCGGTGGCCACCGAGCCAGGCAGTACATTAGTGACTTTAATGTTGTGGGTGGTCTCCACCTCGCAGCGCAGGGCATCCATGTAACCGATGAGGCCATGCTTGGCGGCGCAGTAGGCAGTGCGCAATGGCGCGCCAATACGACCAGCTAATGAACTAATGGCAACGATATGTCCGCCGCCCATGCTTGCCATACGCTCTAGCTGCAGCTGTGTCAGCCAAATGGGCGCGAGCAAATCCACGTCCAGCATGCGCTGATACACCTCGGGTTGTGTCTCTATGGCGATACTGCGCTGACTCACGCCGGCGTTATTAATCAGTATGTCCACGCGGCCCTGCCAGGCCCAGGCTTGGTCAACAATGGCGCCTAACTGATCGAAATCGGTGGCCTCAAAGGGTAGCACGAGGTACTCGGTTGTCAGTGAGTTAGCCACGCTCTGCAGTGCATCCAGTCGCCGACCCGAGAGGATTATTCGGGCGCCCGCGGCGCTCGTAAGCTCGGCAAGCGCCTTACCAATACCCGACGACGCGCCGGTTATCCAGATAATGCTATTGTTCATGTCGGTCATTGTATGTTTATTTTCGCCTCTTTCTAATTTGCTGCCCGTTTTCTGGCAGTACTGGATGGAGATTGTTTGTTTAGCAACACAAATAAAATTCGTCACCTAGCCAATTTCTAGTATGCCAATTTTTCAAAACCTATCAGTAACTCTCACCTCACCAAGCCGACAGGTCATTTCGCCAAAGAGTGATCGTCGTTTGGCCTATCGAGATAAATCACCAAAAAAAACCCGCCGAGGCGGGTTTTCCTTTCATGGGCGGGCAGGGTGCAGCTACCCGGTTATGAAACCTGCTTGGGCGCCGGTTGCGCCCGAATCGCTATTACATCGAAATATCCACGGCGTAGGACACGACAAACTTCATTTGGTCGTTGTCGTAACCACCTTCGGCGGCACCGCCTTTAACGTTAGTGTCGCTGATCATGAACGAGAAACCGTCTTTGCTGATACTCACGTTATAGTCGTAGTAGCCGTCCTCGTTGCCATTAAAAGCCTCGGCAAAGTCGCCGTCGTGGTAGCCCAAATGCAGGCCAATATCCACGCCGTTACCGACAGTGAAGCCATAGTCGAGGGAGCCATAGAATGCTTGACCAAAGCCAAAGTCCTGATCTGGCCCTTCGTCGGCCTCAGTGTTGGCAAGGACGTAGAGCGTGGCACTGAAGGCGCCAATGCCTACCGAGCCATACACTTCACCAAAGTCAAATTCGGCTTCGCTGTCGTAGTTGTAGTACAGGTAACCAAAGTCCCAGCTGACGTCGCCGGTGTCGAAGGCGAAGCCCGCGTAGATGTCATGCTCGTAAGAGTAGACGTCGCCGGCGCCGTAGTTGACGTTGGATGCCCAGGTTCCTGCGTAGAATCCACTTTCATGGCTGTAGTCGATACCGCCCTGAACGGCTGCTTCGTTCTCTGTTTGGGTGAGACCTCGCCAGATATAGTTACTGGTCATGGCGGCGTTGGCGCTCCACTCTCCAGCGTGAGAAGGGGCTGCCAGCGCGCATCCGGCGATAGCTGCAATTGCCGCGACACTTTTCATCGTACGCGCTTTGTTTTGCAGTGTGTCCATAGTGGTTCCTCGTAAAATTAAAGCTTGAGCAATGTGTGACCGATTGGCGCCTTAGGGAAACGTGGCTGCTGTTCGGTGCACTCCCACGCGATCTGTTTGCAGATGCCGTGCCAACTTTTTTAAGTAACTGAAACAATTGCGAAAAATGAGAATTTTCTGTCCTATGGCGATTTTTTGGTTAGCGCTGGTGCAACCGTTTTGGGGCGCAAACTCGGTAGATTCGCACCCAAAAGGTGCAACGTAATGCGGCGAGGTATGCGAGCATGCTCAGACCCATGTGGGTTTCGATTGGAGCGATTTATGTTTAAACACCTATTTCTCGTGTTGTTGTTATTACCCATTGCTGAGGTGGTCGTAGCTCAGCCAAGCCCTTGCCCCCGTGTGGTTGCCGACACGGTTGCCGAGCTCAAAGCCGGTGGGTCTGGCTGGTGGAATGATGAGCTGGAGGCGTTGGTGCGAACCGCTGCGGGTTCGGCCTGCGTTAAAGCATTATCCGGTCGCTATGGCCCTGTGCAGGCCAATCAGCTCACCGAGGAAGGCGTAAATACTCAGAGCGCAGGTGAGGCCGGCAGCGAAGTGCCCGAATCAGGCGCAGAGGAGCCCCTGGAGTTTAAGCCGCTGTCGGGTTCGCCCACTAAAAAGCCCTTTGAGCGCCGCCGCACGAGTGACGCCGCATAAAATCCAGTCATCGTTCAAGCGCCCGCGAACCCCAGCGCCAGGGGTAGCAGGGCTTGAGTTAGGTTCGATTAATAGATTACCGAGGGTCTGTTATAAATTAAAAAATTGGCATATGCTTATTCCTTGCAGTGATAGCGGTATAAAAACAACCTTCAGACCAGTGGGTCTTTGGGGACAAGGAGGACGTTTCAATGCAGGAACAGAAAGCGATTATTTCATGGAAGGTAGCGGGCATCTCCCTCGGGCTATTGCTAACCCTGGCTACTTTTTTGGTACAACCATTGGGAGTCTCAACCCAGTTTGTGGTCACCGATGCGGTGGTAGCGCACAAGGTGGCTCCTGAGGCAGCAGAGAAAAACACCTACCTCGCCAAGTATGGCGAGAAAGAAGGGTGGGGGATTGGATACGGCTGGATGATGGTGTTTGGCATGTTTGCCGGAGGCCTCGTGACATCTCGGCTGCTTGCTGCCAAACAGCCCGATGCCGACAAAGGGTCGATGCCTAAAATGTGGGAAAGCGTATTTGGCGGATCGCGCCAAAAACGGTTTGCCGCGGCATTTTTTGGCGGGGTATTGCTGCTGTTTGGCGCGCGGCTCGCCGGTGGTTGCACGAGTGGTCACATGATCAGCGGTATCTCGCAATTGGCACTCAGCTCGTTCATTTTTGGTGTCTTCACATTTGGTTCGGCCATTGCAATGGCTCATATTCTTTACCGCAAGCGAGGTTAAACCCATGGGAACTCTGGTGATTGGTTTTCTTATTGGCTGCGCCTTTGGCGCAATTCTCTTCATGGGCGGAGCCACTAGCTATCGACGCATCCTGGGTACGTTGCTGCTCAAGGATATGTGGATTATTAAGCTCATGTGCACGGCCATTGGCGTGGGTACGTTGGGAATATACCTGCTCGATCTGGGTGGCCTCGCGAACATGAGCGTTAAGCCCGCTTATGTGGGCGGTGTTGCCGTTGGTGGCATTGTGTTCGGCATAGGCTGGGCGGTTTCGGGTTATTGCCCCGGTACCTGTGTCGTAGGCGCATCGGAGGGAAAGTTCGACGCCATATTCACCGTAGTGGGTGGCTTGGTGGGCGCATTGTTGTTCTCTTTTGCGTTTCCGTATCTGGAGACCCTACTGATTGAACCATTAAACTTTGGCAAGGTGACGCTTCGTGACTTGACCGGTGTGAGTGGTATTTATCTCGCTATTCCTTTTAGCGCTATGCTCATCATCTTGGCGTGCTTTGTGCTCAAAGATCGCTACGAGTAGCGCCTGATGGCGAATGGTGCCAATAGGATTAGCGCTGCGAGGTGTACCAACCGGCATTCTTGAGATAAGCCAGCTTCAATCAGAGCCCGCCCGGATACTCTCTGGGCGGGCTTTTTGTTGCCGCTGTCTTGCAGGTGCCCAGCTATCTGCGAGTGAAAGGAGACCGTTGAATAGCCGACTACTTTACGTGGGCTTTTAGTTGACTATAATAGTCGGGTAAGCACGCCGCAGTGCGCTCCCCGCAATGCTCTCCTATGAGGTCCACTAATGCGACTGACAACCAAAGGGCGGTATGCCGTAACCGCTATGCTGGATCTTGCGCTCAATCAACACGCAGGCCCCATCCGCTTGGCGTCTATCTCAGAGCGTCAAGAAATATCCCTGTCTTACCTTGAGCAGTTATTCGCCAAATTGCGTAGAAACGGCTTGGTAACCAGTGTCCGAGGCCCCGTGGGAGGTTATCAACTGCGCGTGGATCCGGCGTCTATCAGTGTGGCTGACGTCATAGCGGCGGTTAATGAGACTACCGACGCCACGCGATGCGGGGGCGAGGTGATTGTCAGGATGGCAGTACCTGTTTGACCCATCATTTATGGATGGATTTATCACAACGCATTGAAGATTTTTTGCACGAGATTAGCTTGGGTGAATTGGTGAGTCGGGCCGAAATACAAGCCATTTCGCAGAAACAGGGCAAGCTATCAAGCAAAAGTCTCGGTGAGACCATGACATTAATAGGCCGCGCCTGAGGTACTCGGGCGTTCGCTAAAGAGGTGTAACCAGTTATGTCGCAAGACGTTATTGATGAACGGATAGGCAAAGAGTATGCGGCCGGCTTTGTGACTGATATCGAGTCCAATACGCTGCCGCCTGGACTCAATGAAGATACGATCCGATTTATTTCCGCCAAGAAAGGTGAGCCTGAGTGGCTGCTGGAGTGGCGTTTAGAGGCCTATCGAATTTGGCTGGACATGGAAACCCCCGAGTGGGCCCACGTCAACTATGCCGCTATCGATTTCAACGACATTTCTTATTACTCGTCGCCAAAAAGTTTTGAAGATCGACCCAAAAGTCTGGACGAGGTAGATCCCCAGTTACTCGAGGTATATGAGAAGTTAGGCATCCCATTGCACGAACAGGAAATGCTGGCGGGAGTGGCGGTTGATGCGGTCTTTGATTCGGTGTCCGTTACCACCACGTTTCGAGAGAAACTTGCGGAAGCCGGGGTAATTTTTTGCTCGATATCCGAAGCGGTGCACGAGTACCCCGAACTCATTAAAACCTATATGGGTTCAGTCGTTCCCCGAAAAGATAATTTTTACGCAGCGCTAAACAGTGCGGTGTTTAGTGATGGCTCGTTTGTCTACATACCCAAGGGTGTGCGTTGCCCCATGGAGCTTTCTACTTATTTTCGTATTAACGAAGCCAAGACCCGACAATTTGAGCGCACGTTGATTATTGCCGCAGAGGCTAGCCACGTGAGTTATCTTGAAGGCTGTACGGCGCACATGCGTGATGAAAACCAGCTTCACGCGGCGGTGGTTGAGTTGGTTGCGCTTGACGATGCCGAGATTAAATACTCAACCGTTCAAAACTGGTACCCCGGTGATGCCGAGGGGCGTGGTGGCATTTATAATTTTGTGACCAAGCGCGGCGTTGCCCATACCAACGCCAAGATCTCTTGGACTCAGGTAGAGACTGGGTCGGCGGTAACGTGGAAATACCCCAGCTGCGTATTGCGCGGCGACAACAGCGTCGGGGAGTTTTATTCGGTAGCACTGACCAATAATCTGCAGCAGGCGGATACCGGCACCAAGATGATCCATCTGGGCAAAAATACGCGATCGACGATTATCTCCAAGGGAATCTCAGCGGGACGGTCTTCTAATGCCTATCGAGGCTTGGTGAGGATGAGTCCCCGTGCTGAGGGCGCTCGAAACTACACCCAGTGTGACTCTCTGCTTATTGGCGACCAGTGCGCAGCGCACACGTTTCCTTATATCGAGAGCAAGAACCCGACGGCGGTTATTGAGCATGAGGCGACTACCTCAAAGGTGAGTGACGATCAGCTCTACTTGTGCCAGCAGCGGGGACTTGATGCAGAGACGGCGGTATCTATGATCGTCAACGGATTCTGCAAAGAGGTGTTTCGTCAGTTGCCAATGGAGTTTGCTGTCGAGGCCGGCAAGTTGCTGGAGGTCAGCCTCGAAGGGTCGGTGGGCTGAAATAATTTTTTTGTGGTGCACAGCACCACTCTCTGGAGTTTGATTATGTTAACGATTGATAACCTGCACGCCCGCGTCGAGGGAAAAGATATCTTGAAAGGGTTGTCACTGTCTGTGGGTGCCGGTGAGGTTCACGCCATTATGGGTCCAAACGGCTCGGGGAAAAGCACGCTAGGGCATATTTTGGCCGGTAACCCTAACTACGAAGTGACCGACGGCAGTGTTCAATTTCATGGCGAAGACCTACTGGCTATGGACACCGAGGAGCGTGCCCGCGCTGGGGTGTTTCTCGCGTTCCAATACCCCGTAGAAATTCCTGGTGTGAGTAACATGGAATTCCTCAAGGCCAGCGTTGATGCCATACGCGAACATCGCGGGCTTGACGCCTATGACGCGGTCTCTTTTATGAAGCGCGCCAGAGAAGCGGCGAAAGTTGCAGGGCTTGATCAGTCATTTTTAAAACGCGGCGTCAACGAAGGGTTTTCGGGGGGCGAAAAAAAGCGCAACGAATTACTGCAAATGTTGCTTCTAGAGCCGCATCTGGGAATTTTGGACGAGACCGACAGCGGCTTGGATATCGATGCACTGCAGGTGGTTGCCGAGGGCGTGAATAGTATGCGCGATGCCAAGCGCAGTTTTGTCCTGGTGACCCACTATCAGCGATTGTTGAACTATATAAAGCCAGATCACGTGCACGTTCTTGCCGGTGGACGCATTGTGCGCTCGGGTGATGCCAGCCTTGCCGCTGAGTTGGAGAGTACTGGCTACGGCTGGTTAGAGGGCGAGGTTGCCTGATGTCAATGGATGTGGCTGACGTACTTGCCTGCGCCGACGATCAAGCGCCGGTGTGGTTAAAAGAGCACCGACACAGCGTTCGTGAAGTGTGGACAGCGAGCTCACTGCCTACGCGCAAGACGGAGCTCTGGAAATACACCAATACCCGCGCGCTGCAGCAAACGTATCTGGCTGCACCCAAGGTGGTGGCGGACATCCAGCCTAGTTTAGACGCCGTGCCTGCGATTGGTGCGCTACGCCTGGTTTTTGTAAACGGCTACTTTAGCGCTGAGCACTCGGATAGTGAGTTACCCGAGGGTTTGGAATGCGTGCGCTTTGCAGACGCCAACGATCAGCAGGCTGCCTTTATCTCAGAGCGGCTAGGTAGCGCGCTGCCCAAGCACTCGCACCCATTTTTGCCTCTGAATCAAACGGGTATGAATGACGGGCTATTGGTCAATGTGGCGCCGCATGCCCGCTTAGAAAAACCTGTTCAGGTGGTTTGGTTAACCGCTGGAACAAGCGCGCCTTTTGCGGTACAGCCCCGTGTTTTAGTGGCGCTTGGCGACTGCGCACAAGCCACGCTGGTTGAGCATTTCGCCGACTCGGCGGCCAATGCCTCATTTACCAACGCCGTCACCGAGCTCTTGCTTGCCGGTGGGTCGTCATTGGATTATTACCGATTAAACTTTGAGTTGGGTCATGCCCTGCATGTGGGCGGTGTACATGCCATGTTAGGCCGAGACGCAACCCTAAGTAGCTTTTGCCTAGGCCTAGGTGCTGATATGAAGCGTGTAGACCTGGTGGCCAACATGGCTCAGCCCGGCGCTCATGCGCAGCTCGATGGCATTTATTTGCCCCGAGGCAATGAGCACATCGATTACCATACGGTTCTTGAGCACGCAGCACCCCATTGCACGTCTATGGAGACGTTTCGTGGCGTCATTGCCGATCGTAGTCGGGCCGTCTTTAACGGTCGCATTCATATTCATCCCAACGCACAAAAAACGTCGGCTGAGCTGTCAAACAAGAATTTATTAACCAGCAACGAGGCCGAGGTAAATACCAAGCCCGAGCTGGAAATTTATGCTGACGACGTGAAATGTGCACACGGTGCAACCGTTGCGCAATTAAATGATATGGCTGTGCATTACCTAATGAGCCGCGGTATTTCCAAAGCCGAGGCCGAGGTTATGCTGAGTTTTGGTTTTGTAAACGAAGTATTGGAAAGCACTCGCCTTACTGAACTGCGTGAGGCCTTACGGCCGCTACTGGCCGAGCGATTTGCTCGCGACCCGGCTTTACTGAGGCATTTATCATGAGTGCTAACGAGACAACGGCAGCTGTGCTGAAGCCCGCATTCGATGCCGAACTGATTCGCCGTGACTTTCCTATTCTCACTCAAGAGATTAATGACCATTCGCTGGTCTATTTAGACAATGCGGCCACGACGCAAAAGCCCGAGGCGGTGATAGCCGCCATTACTGACTACTATCGTAACGATAATGCCAATGTACATCGTGGGGCGCATACCTTAAGCGATCGCGCTACCCGCCATTTTGAGGCTGCCCGCAATACCGTAGCGCGGTTTTTGGGCGCCGCGGACAGCCGTGAAGTCATCTGGACACGCGGCACGACCGAGGCCATCAATATCGTTGCTTATTCCTGGGCGCGCAGTCATGTGCAGGCGGGCGAGCGTATATTGGTGCCCTGGCTGGAACATCATTCGAACATTGTGCCCTGGCAAATGGCGGCACAGAGTATTGGCGCCGAGGTTATTCCCATACCGATTACCGATCGAGGTGAGATTGATCTTGACGCCTTTGACGCGCTACTTGATGAACGAGTGCGGTTGATTGCAATTAATCATGTGTCGAATGCCCTAGGCACCATTAATCCCGTCGAGACTATCATCGCCAAGGCAAAGCAAATTGGCGCGCGGGTATTGGTTGATGGAGCGCAGGCAGTTGGGCACTGGGATGTAGATGTGCAGGCTTTGGGTTGTGATTTCTACGTGTTCTCGGGCCACAAATTATTTGGGCCAACCGGTGTAGGGGCTTTGTGGGGAAAGCGCGATCTACTCGACGCCATGCCACCTTTTTTGGGCGGTGGTGAAATGATTGATCGCGTCAGTTTTGAGGGCACAACCTTCAATGAGCTACCGTTTAAATTTGAAGCGGGCACGCCGAATATCGCGGGTGCCATTGGTTTGGCTGCGGCCATCGACTACCTCGATGGCATTGATCGCGTCGCGGCAGCACAGCATGAGCAGGGCCTGCTTGAGGCAACGCTGGCAGGGTGTGAGGCAATAGCGGGTTTGCGCCGAATTGGCTCACCCACTAACTGTGCCGGTGTCTTCAGCTTTGTCATGGATGGTTGTCATCCCTCGGATGTGGGTATGTTGCTTAACGAGCAGGGCATCGCTGTGCGCACAGGGCATCACTGCGCGCAGCCATTAATGGATCGACTTGGCGTGCCCGGCACCGTTCGTGCATCCTTTTCTATGTACAACACCGAGGAAGATGTGCGTAGCTTAATCGCCGGTATCCGCAGGGTTCAGGCACTGTTTGGCTGAGTGTTGTATAGCGTGCTGAAGAGAGTACAAAAGGTAGTGCTGGATAGAGCACTGGAGGTGATGAAATGACCGTAGAAACCTTTGATTTTACCGATCAGGCTGTTTCGGTTACCGCTGCAGCAGCAGAGCATTTTTATAACGCACTTAAGCCCAAGGGGCTGTCGGGTGTGCGCATCAGTGTGAAAGACAGCGGTTGTACCGGTTTTAAGTATGTGCTCGACGAGGTCTCGTGTGGTGAAGCGAGTGATGTGAGCATTGCCTTAGGCAACGGCATTACTATTTACGTCGCGGTCGATGCTCTTGCGGTTATTCGTGGAACGCAGATTGACTACACTTTGGAAGGCGTTAACCGTACGCTTAAGTTCAATAATCACAACGTCGTGGCAGAATGCGGTTGCGGTGAGAGTTTTAACGTCGAATAAGCGAGAGCATCTTGGAACGCACTGTACTCACAACCAACCGCGACTGCCCCGGCCGCCTTGTGCCCGTGGGCGATCCCGTGGTGATTCCTGCGCATACCTTTGTGTCGCTTACCCAGGCGTTGGGTGGTAACTACACGGTTGTACACAATGGCAACATGGTAAGAATTGACGGGACTGATGCCGATGCATTGGGTTTTGAGCGTACTGAGCTCCAATTTGATCCACCCGGCGATGGCTTGATCAGTGAGACTCAAATTTGGGACGCATTGCATACCGTTTACGATCCGGAGATTCCCGATGATCAGGTTAATTTAGCGCTGATTTACAAGGTTGATATTGAGCAGCAAGCGGGTCGTGTTGACATAGCCATGACACTGACGGCCCCAGGCTGTGGCATGGGTCCCGTTTTGGTAGGCGACGTTGAATATCGTCTAAAGCAGGTGCCCTTTGTGAAGGTCGTTACGGTTGAGCTTGTCTTTGACCCGCCCTGGAGTCGGGAAATGATGTCCGAGGAAGCTCAGCTCGAAACGGGAATGTTTTATTAATCGCTGCGGTGCGCCATCGCAATCCACTGCACATTGCTTTTCTCGTAGTATTTTACGCGGCACATGGAGAGGTGTGAGAAGGACCCGTTTATCATGACCAACAGTGCACCTGAAAATCCCTTTGGGCGTTCAGTCACCAGCGACGACATTGTCGATACGCTGGGCTTCTTTGATAGCTGGGAAGATCGGTATAAATACATTATCGATTTAGGGAAAGAGATCCCTCCTATGCCTGCGGCGTTGCACACCGATGACCGCCTTGTGCGTGGGTGCCAGAGCCAAGTCTGGATGGAAATAGCAGAGCGGGATGGCCGTTTTGTTATTGCCGTCGACAGCGATGCATTAATTGTCAAAGGCTTGCTGGGCGTAGTGCTTGCCGCTTATAACTACAAATCCCCTGAGCAAATTCTGGCCTTTAATGTAGACAGTTATCTTGATTCGCTCGATTTGCTCAGTCATTTGTCGCCCGCTCGGGGTAACGGCTTACGTGCTATGGTAAGTCGTATACAACAGCGAGCAGGCGCAACCGACGCGAGTAGGTAGATGCCAACCGAATGCGAAACGGTACCGAAAATAAACAATAAGGCTACCGTTCATCGTTGCCAATGAAACAGTGGGGTGAACCCGTATGGGAAACCGACTTCAGCAGCGCCAAGCTTTCGCCATTATTTTTGTACTCACTGTAGCCGTTGCGTACCTAGGCCAGGTCGTCAAAGGTGGCGATATTTGGGTTTACATTGCGAATCTTGTCGCACGTGGCGGCTTGGTGCTGCTGGTAGCCTTTGCTCTGTGGCGGACATCTGACCCCAAGCATCAGCAAATCTGGGGGTGTTCCTGCTCGCTGCGGTTTTAGATTCCCTCGCATCGGCAGTATTTTCCTACGCAACTTTCTCGCAGGGTGACGTCACTCAACCAATTTTTGCACCGCTGGGCGACCTCTTGCAGCTAGCGGCTTACGTCGCTGTGGCGATCGGACTCATGGCAATGCGCGAGACGAGCCGCCCGATCGCCGATTGGCGCGTGCCCGTATTGGATGCAGCGGTCATCGTTATTGCGGTCAGTGCCATTGTTTGGCTGTTGGTATTGGGCAATATCTCTGCGGGGGTTGAGTTGGGAGACTGGACTAGTTTCCTGCTTCAGCTGGGCTACCCTTTTTTAGATTTCACGCTGCTTGCCTGCCTGCTGATCGTACGATCGAGACCCAACCCTGTGGTGTCAGGATCCCTGTTGAGGGGGTGAGTATTTTTGTCCTGTGCGTGTTTGTCGGTGACGGACTTATTGGGGTGGGTTTTTATCTCGCTGAGACTTATCAAATACCGGTTCTGATGGCCGCTGGCGCATTTCAAAGCCTAGCGCTCGCGGCACTTGGAGTGACTGCATTGGTCGATCACTCGAGAACGGCTTCCAAGGCACCTGAAGATAGCCAATTTATTGAGCGGAGCTGGCATCTCAGCTCTGCGGCCGTTGCGGCACTGTTCTTAGTCGCTTTGTATTTCTTGGGTAGGAACCTGGCGGCAGCTCGCGAGCTGTTGTCGATTGAAATGGTGGTTCTGGTTAGTATGGTGGTTACCGGTTTGATGCTGGTTATTCGGCAAACCGTGAGTGGCTCACGCATTCGATTGGCCTTAGAGACCCTGGTATTGGAACGAACGGACGAATTGAAAGCCTCAACTCTGGCCCTAGAGGCGTCCAATCGAAGTTTGAGTTCGTTGACTGAAAATGCACCTATCGCTATTTGCGCGCGTACGAATGCCGGACAGTTCCCCTATCAAAATTCGGTTTGGCGTTCGCTCGTTGAGAATTGTCCGGACGTGGTGCGCTGGCAACCCGGCTCCACCGACGCATTGCAAGAGCTCGATCTTCGGACGATTGATGGCGAGACTCGTCATTTTTTTGGCGGTCAGTCGGACTACATCGATGGAGCGGGGAACGTTTCTGGCCAGTGGCTCATGCTGTCAGATGTGACCGAACAAAAGCTAAGAGAAGCTCAGTTGTTTAACCTGTCGAAATTAGCTTCGCTGGGAGAGATGGCCACCGGGGTAGCCCACGAGATGAATCAGCCCCTGCATGCGATACGCCTGACAATTTTTAATTTGCAGCGACAGATCGATAAGCCGGACTTCTTTTCTGAGCCTGGCGCGGCCAAGGTTAGGTTAGCGGAAAAATTTGAGCGTATGGACGGCTTAGTGGCCCGTTGTGACGGCCTGGTAAAGCAGATGCGAACTTTTGGTAAGGCCCCTTCAACCGAGCTCGTTGCCACGCAATTAAAGGTTGTTGCCGAGGAGGCGACGCTGTTGTTTGTTGAGCAGATGCGCCTTAAGGGCATCACCCTCATTAGCAACGTTGACTCCGCCGCACGGGTTTTATGTTCGCCTGAGCAGCTGGACCAGGTGGTTATTAACTTAATCGCCAACGCTCGCGATGCGGTGGCTGACAGCCCAATTAAAGAGATTAGGCTTGAAACCCAACAGCAAGATAACAACTGGATATTGCGTGTCATCGACACGGGTAGCGGTATCGATGAAGCGATCAAAAACAGGCTGTTCGAGCCATTTTTCACAACCAAGGATGTGAATCAGGGCACAGGATTGGGCCTGTCTATCAGCTTTGGCATGATTAACGAAATGGGTGGTGTGCTTTCTATCGAGAACAACAGTGATGGTGGGGCTACCGCCGCTATTTCGCTACCAGTCGCCCAGATTGAATGACCGCCAATGCTAGAAACGTTCGTCAGGTACTTGCTGGCACTGGGTGAATTCTGTGAAGCGCCAGCCAGTAAGTGGCTGATGCATGGCCCGGGATGACTCAACATGTCTTTCTGTCAGGATCTTGGGATCGTGCCGGGCCCCACACCGGTAGGCGCCGGCATCTCTTCACAACTGTTTTCCATTGCAGCGCTATAGGCTACGTAATGCATTCACTCTAGTATGTAGCCCAGCCCCAGTTGAGCCAGAGGCACCACGAGCTCACCGCGGCTGGCGGCCTCAGCCGACGAAGCATTGCCGTCGAGCGCGCGTTTTTTCACACCCTGAACAATGGCGGCGAGGCGGAAGAAGCAGAACACCAGATAAAAATTCCAGTGTTCTATATTGCCGCGTCCCGTGCGCTCACAGTACCGTTTGATGTAGTCGTCATCGGAGGGAATCGCCAATGGTCCACGGTCTAATCCGGCCATGCCGTTAATAGATCCGCCCTGAGGTAGTTGCCAGGCCATGACTTGGTACGCGAGATCAGCTATTGGATTGCCCAGCGTTGATAGTTCCCAGTCGAGAACGGCGATGATGCGCGGCTCTGTTGGATGGAACATGACATTGTCGAGTCGGTAGTCGCCGTGCACAAGTGATACGCGACCATCATCAGCAGGCATATTCTCCGGGAGCCATTCCATGAGACGTTCCATAGCGGGAATAGTCTCAGTCTCTGAGGCGCGGTACTGTTTGGTCCAACGGCCCACTTGCCGTTCAAAGTAATTGCCGGGCCGACCGTAATCTCCCAGGCCCACAGCGTCGGTATCTACGCTGTGCAACGCTGCGAGTACACGGTTCATATCGTCATAGACCGCCGCTCGGTCATCTGCATTGAGTTCAGGTAGCGCTGGATCCCAGAACACTCGCCCATCTAAAAATTCCATGACGTAAAACATGGAGCCAATAATGGAGTCGTCGTCACAGAGAGCGATGGCACCCGGTACGGGTACATCGGTATCCTGCAGCGCTGAAATCAGCCGAAATTCACGATCGACGGCATGGGCGGACGCCAGCAGTGCGCCCGGTGGCTTACGCCGGAGCACATATTGTCGTTCTCCCGCGGTTAGCCTGAAGGTTGGGTTGGACTGGCCGCCTGCAAATTTATCGGCGCTTAGAGGGCCATCAAACTCCGGAACGCGCTCGCGGAGCCATGGATCGAGATGCGTCAGGTCTATCGTTTGGGTGGTCAAGATACTGTCTCCGGGCCGGGGTGATGATTAAGCTAGCATTGCGTACTGGCGCCGCCGAAGGGCTTTGCTAGGCAGGCAGTCAATGTTTCGACGGAGTTAAGTATGCTGTGGTTGTCCCGCGAACCGCAACCCTCACCTGGCAGAAGGCGTTCTGCAGTGTTTGGTTATTCGATAAAGAGATGATCCACCACTGCTCGAATTTGGTTGCTAAAGCGTTGCTGCAATGTGGTGGGCACCCATGTTTTGCGGTAGGTAAGACCGATATCCCGACTGGTGCCGGACAAGGGTTGGGGGCTGATGGCGAGCGAACCGGTGGCTAAATCAAATTCAACCTGTTTGCGAGGGAGCAGGGCGACAAGGTCTGAGTTCATAAGTAATCCGCGGATGGAAGCTAGCGAACTGCACTCAATAACGGTTTCGGGTTGCGCGATACCGGCATTATTAAAATAAGAGGCAAAGACATCACGAGCCGGTGTGCCCGGCCTTGGCGCTACCCAGCGCAAGGCTTGAAGCTGGGCCGGTGCTAGATCGGTATTCTTTGTCAAAGGGTGTTCTGCACGGGTCACAATGCAGAGGGGGTCCGAGAAAAGCTGCTCTTGGACGACGCCCGGTGAGGGCGCAGGATAACGCAGCGCACCAATGATTAGGTCAATACGCCCATGCAAAAGAGACTTTAACTGCTCGTCGTAAGGACCGTCCACTATCGAAATACTGCAATGGGGAAACTCCTGCAAGATGGCAAGCACCGCTCGTGGGACAATAGAGGCTTGGGCAAGAGGGAGCGCACCAATCCTGAGTTGCCCTCGGAGAACCCCGCTTGCTCCGCTAGCTCGTCACGCCCTTGAGACAACTCAGCGACGCTAAGCGACGCGTGTAGAGCAAGCTGTTTAGCCAGCCAAGTTGGATCGACTCCATTGGGCCGACGGGTGAAAAGTCGAACGCCACAAAGATCCTCGAGTGTTCTTATCGCTTTGTGGACCGAGGGCTGTGTTATTCCGAGTTGTAAAGCTGCTGCAGAATAACTCTGGTGTTCGACCACTTCAGTCAAAGCGTCGAGGTGTCGTTTGGTGAGGCGATTTTTTATGGCACTGCGCTCCCCCGTAGATCGAGACACAAGGTCTTCCAAATCCTTTAGGTGTCTCAGTGCTCGCTCAGCGCGATGAAGAAAAACCTCACCTCCTTCGGTAATGCTGGTGCCAGAAGCCGATGTGTTAAAGAGCGTACAGCCCAAATCTTGCTCCAAACTTTTAAGCGCTTGGCTGAGCGCAGACTGAGACATATAAACGTCTGCTGATGCCTTGGTGACAGAGCCCGATTTTCTAATCGCGAGTGCTGCACGAAGGTGCTTTAAGTTCATTCTTTGCCGCCCAATTATTAATCAATATAACTAAAACTAATGGGTTTTGACGGAGATTTGCAAGCATAAAAATCTATAATCATTCATGGTTGCGCCATCAAACTAAGAGTATTTCCACCATGTCAGTTTGCGTAACCAATGTACCCAAAATATCCTCTGACTTGCTCGCCGCTTATGACGATATTGAGGTGGCGACAGCCCATGAAGCCTATGGACGAGCGGGATTGCTCGCTAGTTACATGCGGCCTATTTTCAGGCCTGCGCACATTTGTGGTTCGGCTGTGACGGTCGAAGTAGCCCCTGGCGACAACTGGATGCTGCACGTTGCCGTGGAGCAATGTGGGCCAGGTGACGTGCTGGTGGTTGCGCCAACCAGCCCTTGCGAAGACGGTTATTTTGGGGATTTATTGGCGACCTCCGTACAGGCGCGTGGTGTCCGGGGCCTTATTATCGACGCCGGTGTTCGCGATATAGCCACACTCACTGAAATGAATTTTCCGGTTTGGTCGAAAGCAGTCAGCGCTCAGGGCTGCGTCAAGGAAACCGTGGGCAATGTCAATGTACCCGTCGTCTGTGCCGGTCAGTTGATTCACCCGGGAGACTTGATCATTGCTGATGATGACGGCGTCGTCTGCATTCGAAGTGCCGACGCAGAAAAAGTGCTCGACGGCGCCCGCCAGCGCATGGCCAATGAAACTAGCAAACGCGAGCGCTTGGCCGCTGGCGAGCTGGGGTTGGATATTTATTCGATGCGTGATCGTTTGGCAGCCAAGGGGCTGACTTACATGCCATACAAGGAGAATCGCTAGGTGTCACAGCGCGCGATTCCGTGTTCATTGATCCGAGGTGGAACCTCCAAGGGGCTGTATTTTTTGGAGCAAGATCTTCCGGCTGATACCGAGGTTCGCGATCGTGTCTTGTTAGCGGCAATGGGATCGCCCGACGAACGTCAGGTTGACGGTGTTGGTGGCGCACACCCACTGACGAGTAAAGTCGCGATTGTTGGTCCCTCGAGTAGAGACGATGCGGAGATTGACTATTTATTCGTGCAGGTCAATGTCGATAAACCTCGGTGTCTACCGCCCAAAATTGCGGCAACATCCTCGCAGGTGTGGCGGCTTTTGCTATTGAGTGCGGGTTGGTTGTGGCATCGCAACCCGAAACAGCTGTAACCGTGCATATGGTCAATACCGGTGGTCGAGCAACGATCACGTGTCAGACGCCCAATGGTCATCCGGTATTCGACGGCGATGCACGTATCGATGGCGTTCCGGGAACCGCTGCGCCAGTCATGCTCGAGTTCCTCGATGTTGCCGGTTCAAGCTGCGGCGCATTGCTACCTACAGGGAGTGCTCGCGACGTGATAGAAGACGTCCCCGTTACCTGTATCGACAACGGCATGCCGGTCGTGCTGATTGACAGTGCATCCTTGGGCAAGTCAGGAGCCGAATCACCGCAAACTTTGGAGCAGGATGCATCACTGTGTGCACGTGTTGAAGCCATTAGGCTGCGGGCTGGCGAGAAAATGGGTCTTGGCGATGTGACAGAAAAGACAGTTCCAAAAATGTCGCTGGTTTCAAGACCGGTCAATGGTGGCGTCATCAACACCCGAACATTTATTCCCCATCGTGTGCACGAGGCCATTGGTGTTTTGGGCGCTGTGAGTGTGGCGACCGCCTGCGCTATCGAAGGCTCTGTTGCGGCAGAATTAGCCGAGATGACTGAGCTATCTGGCAGCATGGATATCGAGCATCCAACCGGATTTTTTTCGGTGGGTATTGATGTCGAATCGGCAAACGGTCACATCACCGTGACGCGAGCCGCGCTGTTGCGAACCGCGCGCTTGCTGATGCGCGGGGAGGTTTATGTACCTTCAGCAGTTTGGAGCGAGCATGACTGAGCTCAGCAGCGTTGGTATCCTGGGCTTTGGCGAGGTCGGGACGACGTTATGTGACGCATTCATCGCCAGTGGTCATCAGTTTGCTGTTTGGGATGACCAGTTTCCTGACGCCCAAAGCGTGCCCTCGAAACGTGCGCAGGAACGGGGGTTACCATTGCGGTATCGGCCGCTGATCTGTGCGCGCGCTCTGAGATCATCATTTCTGCGGTAACGGCGGGCTCTGCCTTGGATGCGCTTCGCAGCTGTGGCGTAGAAGGAGCGCGTCGTGGTTTTTTCCTCGACCTGAATTCCGTATCTCCCAATACCAAATGTGAACTGGCTGCAGTTGCAGCAGAAACTGGGTTTAGCTTTGTTGAGGCTGCGGTGATGTCACCTATTCAGCCCAAAGGCGTGGCATCGCCCATTCTCTTGGGTGGACCGTTTGCTGAAGACTTTCTTCCAGTGGCTCGGTCGCTGGGATTTTCGGCGCTGAGTGTCGCCTCCGACGAGTTTGGCAAGGCGGCGGCAACCAAAATGTGTCGAAGCGTATTGATCAAAGGCATGGAAGCGCTGGTTACCGAGTCAATGGTCGCGGCACGCTATTATGGAGTGACTGACGCGGTGCTTCATTCCCTTGGGAACTTGTTGCCGCGGGATGACTGGCCGGAATTTTCCCACTACATGATGTCGCGCTCCATTGAGCACGGTATACGTCGTTCAGAGGAAATGTTTGAGGCGGCCAGCTCCGTGGCCGATGCAGGGCTGGAGCCACTAATGACCCAGTCTTGTGCTCAACGACAGGCGCAAAACGCGCAATTCGCCAGTGCGCTGCCCGCGGATGACGTGCTTGCGCTGGCGCAGAACATTCTCACTCAAATTCGTCCTGATATCCGTTGAGGAGCTGCAATGATCATTGACTGTCATGGGCACTATACGACTGCCCCCGAGCCACACCAGACTTACAGAGAAGCGCAACTCTCGGCCAATGAACAAGGGTTGCCGCTGCCTGAGCGTCAGCCGATCTCAGATGATCAGATCCGAGAGAGTATCGAAAAAAACCAGTTGCGCCTGCTCAAGGAGCGGTGCCGATATGACCATCTTTTCGCCGCGAGCGTCAGCCATGGCCCATCATCTGGGGGGCGAGAAGTATCGGAGCAGTGGACTGCCGCTTGCAATGATTTAATCAAGCGCGTGTGCGACTTGTATCCCGAGGTATTCGCGGGGGTTTGCCAGCTGCCGCAGTCGCCGGGAGTGCCTATTGAGCACTCGATTAAAGAGCTCGAGCGCTGTGTGACTGAATTGGGTTTTATTGGCTGCAATCTCAATCCAGATCCCTCAGGTGGCCACTGGACGTCTGCGCCACTCACTGACCGCAGTTGGTATCCGTTTTTTGAGAAAATGGTTGAACTGGATGTGCCCGCAATGATTCACGTGTCCGGGTCATGCAACGCCAATTTCCACGCTACAGGTGCCCACTACATCAACGCCGACACCACGGCATTTATGCAATTTATTCAGGGCGATCTGTTCCGAGATTTCCCAGATTTACGCTTTATCATTCCCCACGGTGGCGGTGCGGTGCCTTATCATTGGGGACGCTATCGCGGGCTGGCCGACATGCTCAAGCGCCCGCCGTTGGCCGAGCATGTGATGAAAAATGTGTATTTCGATACCTGCGTGTATCACCAGCCAGGTATCGATCTGCTGTTCCGCGTGATCGATATCGACAACATTTTGTTTGGTTCTGAAATGGTGGGGGCGGTTCGCGGCATTGACCCGGAGACCGGACAGTATTTTGATGACACCAAGCGCTATATCGATGCGCTAGAGCTATCTGATGTGGATCGCAACAAGGTATACGAGGGCAATGCCCGTCGCGTGTACCCTCGTCTGGACGCGCAGCTTAAGGAGCGAGGCCTATGACGCGATTCACCCAGGATCCAGATTGGCTGCCCTTTCACGCCAGTCCCCACGTGCCCGCCTTCAAGGTGCCTGACGGCTCCGTAGATGCGCACTGTCATGTTTTCGGCCCTGGAGAGCAGTTTCCCTACGCCGAAACTCGAAAATATACGCCGTGTGATGCCGGAAAAGAGCAGTTGTGGGCGTTACGCGATCACTTGGGTTTTTCCAAAAACGTGATTGTCCAGGCGTCTTGCCACGGTGCCGATAACCGAGCCTTGGTAGATGCGCTGATCGCGAGCGAGGGTCGGGCCAAGGGTGTTGCAGTTGTGAAACCGGATATTTCGGATGCGGAACTGGATGCGCTTCATGCCGCAGGCGTCAGGGCCGTCCGGTTTAACTTTGTAAAGCGACTGGTCGATGTATTGCCGCGAGATCAGCTGATATCGGTGGCCGAGCGGATTAGGTCGCTGGGGTGGCATATCGTTATTTATTTCGAGGCTCAGGAGCTTGCTGAGCTCTATGACTTCTTTACAAGTCTGCCTACGACCGTAGTCGTTGATCATATGGGGCGCCCTGACCTTGCTGGATCGCCTGACGATAAGGATTTTCAGCTCTTTCACACATTGATGCGTGAGCATGAAAACTTTTGGTGCAAGGTTACCTGCCCCGAGCGATTGTCGTTGCAAGGACCGCCCGACTATTCTGATTTTGTGCCTTTTGCTAAATCTTTGGTCGATGCCTTTCCCGACCGGGTGCTCTGGGGCACCGATTGGCCTCATCCCAATATGAAAAGCCACATGCCCGATGACGGCGATTTGGTCGACATGATTCCGAAAATAGCCACCAGTGCCGAATTGCAGCGAAAGCTATTGGTAGATAACCCCAATAGACTGTATTGGGCCAATGGCGACTAATCACAGGAGAAGCGTATGAAAGTATTACTGTCAGGCCCCGGTGCGTTCGGGATTAAACACCTCGACGGCATTAAAAATATTGACGGTGTTGAAGTTGTTTCGCTCGTGGGTCGTACCATCGAAAAACTCAGGCGGTCGCCGACCAGTACGGCATTGGCCACGTGTCCACAGATCTGACCGAGGCGCTTGCGACCACTGAAGCGGAGGCTGTTATTTTATGTACTCCCACACAGCAGCATGCTCGGGAATCCATTGAGTGCATGCGCGCGGGCAAGCATGTACAGGTTGAAATTCCGCTGGCCGACTCTTATGAAGATGCGCAGGCCGTTCTGCGTACACAGCAGGAGACAGGGAAAGTTTGCATGGTTGGCATACCCGGCGCTTTAATCCCTCTCATCAGTGGGTCAACAAGCGTATAGCGGCGGGTGAACTCACTATCCAGCAAATGGATGTTCAAACCTTTTTTTTCCGCCGAAGTAATATAAACGCAAAGGGTGAGCCTCGCAGCTGGACCGATCATTTGCTGTGGCATCATGCGGCGCATACGGTTGATCTGTTTGCCTATCAAGCCGGCAGCAAGGTGGTCAAAGCCAACGCAATACAGGGCCCCGTGCACGATCAGCTTGGTATTGCTATGGATATGTCTATTCAGTTGCAGGCAGAGAACGGCGCTATTTGTACGTTATCACTGTCCTTCAACAACGATGGTCCTCTCGGCACATTTTTCCGCTACATCTGCGATAACGGCACCTACATCGCTCGTTATGATGATTTGGTGGATGGTCGAGAGGAGCCCATTGATGTGTCGCAGGTTGATGTGTCTATGAACGGAATTGAGCTGCAGGATCGCGAATATTTTGCGGCCATTGCTGAAGGGCGTGAGCCAAATTCGAGCGTGAGTAAGGTCTTCGATTGTTACCGTATTCTCCACGAGCTAGAACAACAGCTTCCGTATGAGTGAGGAGTCGACAATGGACAAGCCACTGAGTGTCGAAATTCCGCGCATGGGTTTGGGCTGTATGAATGTCAGCCATGCTTATGGACCAGCTCTCCCTGAAGATCGGGCAATTGATTTACTCCAGTCTGCTTACTCCTTGGGTTACCGTCATTTTGATACCGCTACACTGTACGGCTTTGGCGGTAATGAAACATTAGTAGGCAAAGCGTTAAAAGATCGGCGATCGGATATTTTTCTTGCCAGCAAGTGTGGCATGGCAGGCGTGGACGGTAAAAAAACCATCGATGGACGGCCCGAGACCATCAGGGCCCAAGTCGAAGCGTCATTGGAGCGCCTGCAAACCGATCACATCGATCTTTATTATTTACACAGGGTTGATAAATCGGTTCCTGTGGAAGAAAGCTTAGGCGCGCTGCTCGATGCTAAGGAGCGGGGCCTCATTGGCGCGATTGGGTTGTCGGAGGTTTCGACAGAAACATTGACGCGTGCCGTAGCGGCCGCTCCGATAGCCGCGGTCCAAAATGAATACTCAATTTGGAGCCGTAACTGCGAGCTCGGGGTGAGTGATTTTTGCGCCAATAATGGCATCGTACTCGTCGCTTTCAGCCCGGTATGTCGCGGTTTTCTAGGTATTGATTGGCCCTCCTTTGAGGGTTTTGCCGATGGTGATATTCGGCGGGGAATGCCACGGTTTCAACCATCGGCGGTTTCTCAAAATCAAAGCATGGCCGCCAAACTGGATGATTTAGCAAAGACAGTTGGCGTTTCGCGATCGCAATTGGCGCTTATGTGGGTGTTAGCACAGGGCGAGCATATCGTCGCTATACCCGGAACCAGGTCGTTGCAGCACTTAAAAGATAATTTTGCCTGTTATCCGCATCGATTGTCGGCCGAGATCATCGCCGAGATTAGCGCAATTTATGCGCCGTCCGAGGTGGCGGGTAATCGATATCCTGAGGGCACGCAGGCGGAAATCGATACCGAGCGATTTCCTTTTGAACTCGCGAATGCCGCTATTTAGCGCCAAGACAGGAGCACATCATGGTTTGGAAAGAGCACGACTACGACAGTATCGAAGGCACCTATGTCTTTGATGGCCGGCGAGCGCACCCAGCCTATGCGTTGAACAAGCTGCTGTTTTCCTTTAATCGGGAGGAAAACCGGGCAGAGTTTGATGCCGATCCATCAGCCTATTGCGACAAGATGGGTGTAGAAGGTGTGTATAAAGACTGCGTCCTCAATAACGATTTTCTGCAAATGTTGAGGTTGGGCGGCAATATTTATTTTGTCGCTAAAATGGCTATTCCCCGCGGTACGTCGGTGCAGGCTGCTGGCGCTGCATTTCAAGGCATTACCACCGTAAAGTTTCAGGAGAACCTGCACAGCCGTGCGGAGGGATTAGAGCAAAAAATTGCGCAGCGGGGAGATTTCTGGAATGGCTAAGATCATTGGTGGTATCACCACATCGCATATTCCGGCTGTTGGCAATGCGATCAACGATGGGCTCACACAAACACCCTATTGGAAGCGCTTTTTTGATGGTTATCAGCCTGTGTACACCTGGCTCGAAGACCATCCAGCCGATATTGTGGTTGTTGTATACAACGATCATGGCCTGAATTTCTTTCTCGATAAGGTGCCAACCTTCGCCTTGGGATGTGCCGATCAGTATTTCAATGAGGATGAAGGCTGGGGCCTGCCGCCGCGTCCGCCCTTTGACGGCGATGTCGAGTTTTCATGGCACCTTGCCGAGTCACTCATTGAGCAGGAATTCGATATCTGTACATGCCAGGAAATGAAAGTTGATCATGGCTTCGTTAATCCCATCAGGGTGCTGTTTGGCGATCAGCCAACCTACTCACAAAAATTTATTCCACTTGCGGTTAACACCGTTCAGCATCCGGTGCCCACGGCTAAACGCTGTCTCGATTTGGGTAGGGCGCTGGGTAAGGCTATCGCCTCATACCCGGAGGACAGTCGCGTTCTGATTCTGGGGACCGGCGGCATGTCGCATCAATTGCAAGGCGAGCGCGCAGGAATTATTGACGTGGATTTTGATCTGGAGTGTATCGACCGAATTGCCACTGAACCCGAGTGGTTCACCCAGTTTTCAAACACTGAAATCATGGCGCGGACCGGCACCGAGGGCATTGAGACCATTATGTGGTTGGTTATGCGTGGCGCTCTGAGAGACGACGTTAAAGTGATTCACAAACACTATCACGCACCGATATCAAACACCGGGGCGGGCGTTCTGGTACTCGAGGAATAACGCTCCCTAGGGTGAACGTCGATATATCCCACACATTTATCAAGCGCAGGAATTTCTCACATCTATGAGCACCGCCACTTATACACGTGAAGACCAATTAGGGGTTATCACGCTAAATAACCCACCAGTCAACGCAATTAATGCTGCGCTGACGGCTGATCTTAAAGTAGCACTAGATGCCTTTGATGCAGATACATTGGCTCAGGCCCTGGTAATCGAATGCGAGGGTGCCACCTTTGTTGCAGGCGGTGATATCGCCGCTTTTGATAATCCCGATTTTTCTACTCAGCCCTTCAATTCCCAGCTGTTGCGTCTGTTGGGCAGCGAACGACCGGTAGTTGCCGGCCTTTTTGGTGCGGTATTGGGCGGTGGGCTTGAGCTCGCGATGGCTTGTCATGCCAGGGTAGCTGCGCACAGTACTCAATTTGGGATGCCCGAGGTCACGCTAGGGCTTATTCCTGGTTCCTTTGGCACACAGCTCCTGCCGCGACTTGTTGGCATGAAGCTGGCGGCACAAATGATGTCAAAAGGAAAGCCGATTGGTGACAATCAGGCTGTCGAGGCGGGTTTGATTGACGCGGTCGTTGTCGATGTCAAAACGGCCGCGCGATCACATGCGCGAGGGTTGATTGGATCCACACCGAGACAGACCCATCGGCTGTCCTGCACCGATGACAACGTTACCCGCGACGCGGTGCTGGTCCAGTTGCGTGAGGACGCGGGCAAGCGTGCGTGGTTGTCATCACCCGGTGCCCTTGCAGATGCGCTCACTGCAGCGGCCGAGGTCGATTTTGAGACCGGCGTCGCTTTGGAGACTGAGCTTTTTGCGGACCTCGTTCGAAGCCCTCAGGGCCGCGCGCTGCGGTATGTATTTCAGGCAGAGCGCAAAGCGAAAAAATTGCCCAATATCCCAGCCGGCACAGCCGTACGCGATATCGAAAAGGTGGGCATTGTTGGCGCGGGCACAATGGGCGCGGGGATTGCCACGGCCTTTTTGTCTGCCGGCTTTCATGTGGTGTTGATCGATGCCTCTGAAGCAGGCCTCGATAGAGGTCAGCAGATCATCAATGGAAACTATCAGACGGCGATTAAGCGGGGCTTGTTGTCTGAGGATCAGGTCGCAGCAAACCTCGGTCGACTTGTATTGTCTTTGGATATCGAATCGGTCGCCGATACTGATCTAGTCATCGAGGCGGTTTATGAAAATTTGGATTTAAAAATAGAGATCGCAGGAAAGCTGGGAGCGTTATGCAAACCCGGTGCGATTATTGCCACGAATACCTCAACACTGGATGTCGATAAAATAGCAGCGGCCACTGGCCGTCCTGCCGATGTGGTCGGTACACATTTTTTCAGCCCTGCACACATCATGCGATTGCTTGAAATTGTGCGTGGTGCCCTTACGGCTCCTGCCACATTACAAACCGTAATGAAAAATAGCCCAGCGCATTCGTAAAGCACCGGTTGTAAGCGGTGTTTGCTATGGCTTTATTGGCAACCGGATGTCGGAAGTGTACATGCGCGAGAATGAGGCGTTGCAGCTTGCTGGAGCGAGCCCCATGGATATTGATCGGTCTGTAGAATCGATTGACCGCGTGGGTTTGGCTATGGGTCCCAACCGCATGTTGGATATGGCCGGTGTGGATGTGGGCGCGTTAACCGTTATCGAATGGATTAAGGGTGGTGACGGGCCGACCGATCCTGCTTATCGCGCAGTCTGTCGGGCGCTTTTTGAGCGCGGCGATCACGGACAAAAAACCGGAGAAGGCTACTACCGTTACGAGCAAGGTAAGCCCCAGCCTTCAGAAAAACTACAGCAGCTTGTCCTGACGCTTCAGGAACAATATCTGTTGGTGCCCAGAGACGATATTCCCGAGCAGGAAATGTTTGAGCGGTTACTGTTCTCAATGATTAATGAAGCCGCAAAGATTCTGGAGGAGGGTATCGCTTATCGGGCCAGCGATATCGATGTGGTGTGGACTGCTGGCTACGGTTTCCCCGCCTGGCGTGGCGGCCCCTTGTTTATGGCGGACGAAATTGGCTTGACGGTGATCGTGGATGCACTAGATGGCTATGCCGAGCGGTTAGGCAATGAATGCGGGTATTGGACGGTTGCACCGCTGTTGCGTCATTTAGCGCAAACGAATCAACGAATCAGTGAATGGTGTGGCAGCGATGTCACCATGATGGAGAGTAACTAATGAGAGAAGCTGTAATTGTAAGCACTGCCCGTACCGGCATTGGTAAAGCCTTTCGTGGCGCTTTAAATAATACCAAGTCGCCCACACTGACCGGTCATGTATTGCAACATGCCGTAGAACGAGCGGGCATCGACCCTAATGAAATTGATGATGTCGTGCTGGGAAGCGTGCTTACAGCCGGAACAGCGGGCATGAATATCGCGCGTAATGCGGTCTTTGCGGCTGGGCTTCCTCAAACGGTATCTGCGCAAACGATTGATCGCCAGTGCTCTTCAGGGTTGATGGCTATTGCAACAGCGGCCAAGCAAATCATGGTTGATGGTATGAATGTTGCCGTTGCGGGTGGGCAAGAGAATATTTCAGCCGTGCAGAATCAATACATGGCATGGACAGCGGAAAATGGCGATCCCAATGTCATTAAGCAGGTGGAACATGCGTATATGCCCATGCTGCAGACAGCGGAGTTTGTCGCTAAAAAATATGGCGTCAGCCGAGAGGCGCAAGATGCTTACGCCTTGTCCTCGCAGCAACGGACGGCTGCTGCACAGGCTGAAGGACGGTTTGACGATGAAATTGTTCCGTTTACGGCAGTGAGTTTGGTCAAAAACAAGGAAACCGGCGAGATATCTGAACACGAGGTCACGCTAACCAAAGACGAGGGAAATCGCCCCAGCACGACGCTTGCAAGCCTGGAAGGCTTGGCGCCCGTGATTGACGGCGGTGTTATCACCGCGGGCAACGCTAGCCAGCTTTCGGATGGCGCTTCAGCCTGTGTTTTGATGGAGTCGAAGTTAGCTGAGCAGCGTGGGCTTCAGCCGCTCGGAATTTATCGTGGTATGGCCGTTGCTGGTTGTGCACCAGAGGAAATGGGTATTGGTCCGATCTATGCAATTCCTAAATTACTCAAACAGCATGGTTTATCTATAAACGACATTGGTTTATGGGAGCTCAACGAGGCTTTTGCAGTTCAGGCATTGTATTGTCGGGACCACTTGGGTATCGATCCCGAGAAATACAACGTTAACGGTGGTGGCATATCTATCGGTCATCCTTACGGTATGACGGGTTCGCGCATGGTCGGCCATGCTCTCATTGAAGGGCGCCGCCGCGGGTGCGCTATGTTGTCATAACCATGTGTATTGGTGGCGGCATGGGTGCTGCAGGCTTGTTCGAAGTCAATCACTGAGGAGCGTTGCGTTGTCTGTTACCTTGAGTAAAGATGGTTATGTCGGGCATATCCTCCTCGATCGGCCAGCCAGCCGTAACGCGTTTGACGCGGCTATGGCCGAGCAAATGCGTGCGGCGCTGGCGGAGTTTGAGCAAGACCCTACCTTGCGGGTAGGTATTATTTCCGGAACTGGCAAAAGCTTTTGTGCGGGTATGGATTTGGCCGCTTTTGGTGCGGGCGCGGCATCTGAAATTGTTCGGGGAGACGGGCGCTTTGCGGGGTTTGTCGCGGCCAAACGGTCTAAGCCAATGATCGCTGCGGTCCACGGTGCTGCTGTGGCGGGTGGTCTCGAAATATTGCTGGCATGTGACCTTGCTATCGCTGCTGAGGGTACCATTTTTGCGCTGACGGAAACCAAGCGAGGCCTTACTGCTGGTGGTGGAGGCACGTTTCGCCTGACGCGGCGAATCCCCCACGTCATTGCCAATGAGATGCTTCTCACCGGCGATTCCATTACGGCGGAGCGCGCCCTGCAGTTTGGGATGATCAATGCCGTTGTTTCAATGGAGGAATTACTCCACGAAGCAAGAGCGTTGGCCGATAGAATTGCTGCTAATGCACCTCTGGCCGTCAAACACTCTCTCGCACAGTCGAGGCACGCTCGGGATGGCCTTGAGGAGACGGATTGGGCAATGAATGACCAGTTCTGGATGGAAATTGAGTCTTCAGACGATGCGGCTGAAGGTGCCAAGGCGTTTATAGAGAAGCGGCCTCCGGTTTGGACCGGCCGCTAACCCATTGTCATTAGCTGGTTGCGTATTACGTATAAATAGATCCGTGAGGGCTACAGCATGAACATAGAGGGTTGTGTCGCCGTTGTTACCGGTGGAGGCAATGGGATCGGGCGCGCGCTGTGTCGCGCATTAGCAGCCGCTGGGGCGCAACACGTTGCTGTTGCTGATATAGATTTGGGGGCCGCAGAGACGATCTCAAGGAGATTCAGGGCAGTGCGCATCACACGGATGTTAGCGTCTCCAGCGACCTTGCTTCGTTGACTGAGTCGGTGCAAGAGCGTTACGGGGCAATTGATCTCTTCTGTTCTAATGCCGGGATTGCAACGGGTTTTGACCCATCTTTTGATAATGCAGCCGGAGCCAGCGATGATGTTTGGCAACGAGCTTGGGAGGTCAATGTGTTGGCCCACGTTCGTGCTGCGAGGCTGCTGTTACCTCGAATGCGGGCGCGAGGACACGGCTATTTTCTGAACACGGTGTCTGCCGCCGGCTTGCTTAATCAGGTTGGAAGCGCCGTTTACGGGACCACCAAGCACGCGGCGATTGGATTTGCTGAAAATCTGGCGCTAACCCATCGCGATGACGGAATACGTGTGTCGGTATTGTGCCCACAAGGGGTCGATACCGATATGCTAAGAGGTCTTCCGGAAGGACCCCAGGCGAATGACGGGGTGATGACACCGAGGCAGTCGCCGCCAGCGCACTTGAGGGGATTCGCGACGAGCGATTTCTGATATTACCCCACGCTGAAGTTGCCGGTTACATGCGCGCAAAGACCGAGAATTACGATCGGTGGATCGGTGGAATGGCTAAGTTGCAGCGCCTGTCCAAAGCCTAGAGTTTGGTTTACTTGCCGTAATCGACCCGGTCATCCTGTTGGGCAATCAGCTGCCACATTTCTGTAGCAACGGGCGATTGCCGCTCCTCGAGAATGTGTGAGATTAATCCGGCGCACCGGGCGACCAGCGAAAGCCCAGCTGCAAAGTCTGGGTCTAATTTTAAATCGGCCACCGTCACTCCAACTGCACCTGCTGCGTTCATGGGTATTTTCGTTGCTTTGCCGGCGAGCCGCTGTTCAAGTGCGTCTGCCAACCGCCACGCTTTGCCATAAAAACCGTTCTCGCGAGCGACGTCGCGCAGTGCTACAACACGCGGATCACCGTCTTTGTGAATGGGATGACCAAAGCCGGGAATGAAACCGCCCCGCTCTTTTTGTTGGGCTAAAATAGCGTCCACCTGGGCCTCAAACTCGGCGTCACTTGCGTCATCTGCCAAGTGCTCAGACCACTCGCCAAATTGTCGAGTGACCGTTGCTGAAGGGCCAAGAAAGCGAGAGCCGGCGCCCAATAAACCCGATGCCACAGCTGCAGGAATGCTCTCGGGAGCACCCAGTAATGTCATGCGCGTAGCGATCACGGAGGGCATTAAGCCGTGATCGAGCGATAGTGCCAGAATGGCATTTAAGACATTTTTTTCCTGTTCGCTGGGCCAGCGTGATAGCGAGCTAAAGAACCAGGTTTCGATGAAGTCCCTTTTGCCAATGATGTCGGTCGCGAGATTAACGCCCCTAAGCGTGATGTCTGTTGGCGTTGTGTGGCCAATTTCGCTTTTGATCATGCCTACACTTCCTTTTATCGGGTTTAGCAACCCATTCAGTTTACTTCGCGATCGCCGCCATCCCAGTAGGCGGACCGCAATACTTTTTTATCGACTTTGCCTACTTTTGTGAGCGGTAGTTCGTCAAGAAACGTAATGGTTTTAGGCGTCTTGATGGGCCCTTTTTTATTCCGAACAAACTGGCTTAACGCCTCTTCGGAAACAGCAGCTCCTTCCTCCAGAACCACAAACGCGGTAACGGCTTCGCCCCATTTCTCGTCGGGCACCCCTATCACGGCCGAGGTGTTGACGGCGGGGTGTTGTTCCAATGTGTTTTCTACCTCTGAGGCGTAAACGTTGAAGCCACCAGAGATGATCATGTCTTTCATTCGAGACACGATATAGTAGAAACCATCGGCATCCATGCGGGCCATATCGCCAGTGTGTAACCAGCCCCCGTCGAACGCTTCAGCAGACAGCTCCGGCGCATTCCAATAGCCCATCATAACATGGGGACCGCGCACACAAATTTCGCCGACCTCGTCAGAGCCAAAGGGGATTTCTTCTCCGTGGAGTATCAGTTTCACACTAACGCCCGGGTAGGGTTTGCCCGCCGAGGTGAGTCGCTTATCTTCCGGGTGCATGTGGTCCTCTGGGGACAGATAAAGGATTGTGCCGGGTGCTTCGGACTGTCCATAGCTCTGAAGTAAAACGGGCCCAAAGGTATCAATTGCCTGTCGGAGGCGCTGTGGTGATGATGGCGCAGCACCGTAGATAATGCGTTTGAGCATTCCGGGCTGGATTGCCGTCGCGTCGGGATGATCCAGCAGGGTATACATCATCGTTGGAACCATAAAAAGGGTATTGATTCGCCCGCTGATGCCGCCGGCAACAACGTGTTGTGGATCGAATTTCTTTTCAATGATTGCGCGCCCACCCTTCAGCAAAACTGGGTGTATGAATGAGCCGCCGCCGTGAGAAATTGGAGAACAAATTAGAATCTTAGTGTCAGCATCAAACGCGTTTGCTGTGGCGTGAGCCAAGATGGTGTAGGTCAGGGCACCAGAAGATATGGTGACTACTTTGGGCCGGCCACTGGTTCCGCCGGTCTGATTCAATCGCGCCAGTTGATCTGCTTGGGTAGCGCCTCTAAAGCTGCCGATTGCCCTTGGCTCATTTGACCTGAGGAAGCCTTTGAGTGTTTTGTAGTCAAAACCTGAAAAGTGATAGTTGCAGTTTTCCTTTAGCGCCGAAAGTCGGTCCCGTCGTTCGTCGTCAACGAAAACTATGCTCGGCCGAATGTCTTCCAGAGCGTATTGATGGTCATCAAAATCGGCGTTGTACTGTAATGCTAACGACCCATAACCCCCGATATACGCAGCGGTAATTACGACTAGCTGCTCATAACAGTTGGCGGTTATTTGAGCAATTCGATCGCCCGGCTCAACACCGTGCTGTTGAAAAAAATCTATCGTTCCCGTAACGTCTCGTCCGAATTGTCGATAACTTATTTCCCTACCATCATCTTCAACCGCAATGCGATCGCTAAACCGCTCGATCGTATCGACTAACAGGTCACCTACGGTTCCCATTGCATTAAGGCTCATGAGTCTTTCCTGATCATGACGACAATTACTGCTACATAGAAGCATTAGGCTACTATGGATCAGGGGCGTGCGCAAATTTTTAATAAGATTTGACGTGCCAGCGCCGTTGATTGGTCGTTTTTTACAATTTTCATTCGACGACCAGTTGACCGGAGACCTTTGTTGTAGGGCCTGCTGCATCGCTTGACTAAACATCTATATAGAAGTAATGTACGCGTTTGTAATACCCTTTGCTAAGGAGTAAGTGCCGTGCTCACCGCCGAAGAAAACAATTTAATGTGTCGTGTAGAAGGTGCCGCGCCGATGGGCGCCGTTATGCGACGATACTGGATGCCAGCATGCCTTTCGGAGGAAATAGCTGAAGCTGACGGAAAGCCTATTCGGGTACGGTTGCTTGGTGAGAACTTTGTCGCTTTCCGTGATAGCGATGGCGAGGTGGGCGTACTTGACGAATTGTGCCCCCATCGACGCGCCTCACTGGTCATGGGGCGCAATGAAGAGTGCGGTCTACGTTGCCTTTACCACGGCTGGAAAATGAATCGCCATGGTGACGTTGTCGATATGCCTTCGGAGCCTGAGGGCAGCACGCTCAAGGAAAAAGTGAAACAGCGAGCGCTCCCTGTCCGCGAATGGTGTGGCGTGATCTGGGTTTATCTCGGAGACCCCGATTCGGTGCCAGAGTTTCAGCCTCCCGCGTGGGCGCCCGAAAAAAATACCAAGGTGTCTGTTGGCAAGATCATGGTGCCCTGTAACTGGGCGCAAATTTTAGAGGGTGCAATTGATAGCGCGCATAGCTCAAGCCTTCATTCCAGCGATATGGTGCCTGCTAGGGTGGTGCAAGGGAGAGGCAGATAATAAGTCTTGGTATCGGCCCTCTACCGATAAAGCACCGGTGATGCGTTCGAAACTTACGCCCGCTGGTTTTCATTACGTCGCCTTGCGCAGACCACTAAAGCATGCAGAGACTCATACTTATGCGCGTTCAACGGCCTTCGTCGCGCCCATAACGGCGCTTATCCCCCCCAACGGGACCTACAACGTTGCAAATATCAATGTGCCCGTAGATGACGTGACGACCGCTTTTCATTTTATCGCCTGGGGCGATGGTGCGCCTGATGTTGGCGATTGGCGTGAGTTTCTGGGTCTGGAGCCCGGTGTAGATCTCGATGAAAATTGGGTCTCCAATCGGCAGGTGCAAAACCTGTTTCTGCAGGATCGCGATAAAATGAAACAGGGAGATTTTACCGGCATTCGTGGTATTCCTAACCAAGATATCGCTATGAGGGTGACTATGGGGCCAATCGCCGATCGTACCCACGACACATTGGGTGCCAGCGATGGCGCTATCGTAGAGTTTCGGCGCTACATGATGGAGCAGGTTAATGCTTACATCTCAGACCCGGAAAAATTCGAGGCAGGGGTATTCCGAGGGCACGGCAAAGATATTGTTGCTTCATGGCAAGGTGTCATACCCAAAGACGTAGACTGGGAGGATCCAGTTGCTCGCGAAGAGCATAAGCTTGAGGCTTGGTAAGCCCCAATGATGGTCGTTGTTAATAGACAGAGGACTAGATCGTGATTGACGCCACAACTCTCCAAGCGGCCGTGGTCGACAACGTCAAAGCAATGTTGATCGAAGACGTTCGTAGCGGCGATGTGACAGCGCAGCTCATTCCAGCGGACAGCACAAGTCGAGCGCGAATCATTGCCCGTGATTCAGCAGTGGTATGCGGGGTTATGTGGGTGGAGGAAATTTTTCGTCAGCTGGGCGGCGGTGTGTCGCTTAATTGGCTGGCGAAAGATGGCGACAGAGTGGGTGTCAATGACGGTATTCTAGAGCTTGAGGGCAATAGCCGATCCTTGCTGACGGGCGAGCGAGCGGCGCTGAATGTGTTACAAACGCTGTCGGCCACAGCGACCGCCTGTCAGGAATTGGCAGCCTTGGTGAGTTCCACCTCGGTGAAGCTGTTGGACACGCGAAAAACCCTGCCTGGGCTACGTATTGCACAAAAATATGCAGTCACAGTAGGGGGTGTTTCAACCACCGTATTGGTTTGTACGACGCTTTTTTGATTAAAGAAAATCATATCAACGCGCTCGGATCGATTGCTGCAACGGTTGACGCGGCGCGCCGCATAGCCCCTGGCAAGCCCATCGAGGTAGAGGTAGAAACCTTGTCCGAGTTGGAAGAGGCGCTGGCGGTCAGCCCCGACACAATTATGCTCGACAATTTTTCCCTTGAAGACATGGCGACAGCTGTCAAGCAGGCCGCCGGCATTTCCAAATTGGAGGCCTCGGGTGGCATTAACAAAAGCACTCTGTTGCCAATAGCGCAAACCGGTGTCGACTACATTTCGATCGGTGCAATCACTAAGGATTGTAAGGCCGTCGATTTATCCATGCGCTTTTCTTAAGTTTTAGCTGTTTACCCGAGAGGAGAGATCCGCAATGAGCGCGGCCGAGCCCAGCCTTGATGCTATTATCAAATCTAAGCGATCCCTTGCTAACAACATCACCATGTTTGAGTTAGCCCGCAGTGACGGCGAGAAATTGTCGGTTTGTGCACCCGGCGGTCACATTGCGCTGACTACGCCGAGCGGCGCTAATCGCTGGTATTCGGTTTATAAGCAGTCAGAGGACGGCTGTTCTTATTTCATTGCCGTGAAGCGTGAGGATGAAGGTCGCGGTGGGTCCAAAAGCCTTGTTGATGAGACTGAGGTTGGAGATACCATCGTCATCAGCGAGCCTGAATGCGAATTTGAGCTTGCTGATGCCCCTGCATACTTGCTAATTGCGGGTGGCATTGGCATTACGCCTATTTTTTCCATGTGGCAGGCTTTGCAGGCGCAAGGGCATGCCAACGTCAAGCTTGTTTATCTGGCGCATTCTCGAGAAGACGCTCCACTGCTCGCGGAGCTGGAATCCAGCCCTAATGCTTCAGACATTACCTTCCATTTCAAGTCTGAGGCCGGTGAGCGATTCGACTTCTTCGATCTGCTGCTGACGCCAGGTCAGGAACACTTGTATTGCTGTGGCCCAAAGTCGCTCATGACTGATGTTAGGGATATGACTGGGCATTGGTCTACGTCGCGCGTGCATTTTGAGGACTTTAAGCCCGTGGAAGCGGTTCGCCGTGATGATAAGCCCTTTGAGGTGAGTCTTGCGGGCAGCGATAAAGTTGTCCACGTTAGTGAGAAAGAAACCCTTTTGAACGCGCTCAGGCGAGAAGGTATTCGTGTTATGAGCTCTTGCGAGAGTGGCACCTGCGGATCATGCCGTATTCCTTATGTTGCAGGTGAGGCTGACCATCGCGATTTAGTATTGGAAGATGAAGATCAGAGCCGCTACATCATGGCATGTGTGTCCAGAGCAAAGGGTGATGCCATTACCGTTGATGTGGGTTCAGTTGATAGTTGATGATGAATTCGACTTGTGACGATCCAGTTCGATTAGGAGTCATCGGTTTGGGTCGAGGCTTTATGCTCACTCTCCCCGCGATCTCGGGTTCTAACAAAGTTCAGCTGACGGCGGCTGTAAGCTCCAGTGACACCAAACGTCGGGCCTTCACCGAGCAGTTTGACGCGCCATGTTTTGCCACCAATCACGAACTCTTCACCAGTAATTTAGTCGATGCTATTTACGTGGCAACCCCGCACGAGCTACATCTGGATCATGTGCTCGGGGCGCTGGATGGCGGCAAGCATGTCCTCGTTGAGAAGCCGATGACAATCTCGGTTGAAGACGCCCGTGCTATTGTGGAGCGGGCCGACCAGGTCGGCAAGCATGTGATTGTTGGACCCAGCCACAGTNTTGACCTTCCAATAATTCATGCAGCAAGAATGATTCGAACGGGGCAATATGGGCCGGTTGGAATGATCACTGCCCACTACTATACGGATTTCGTATTCCGCCCACGACGACCTGAAGAGCTGGACGCGCAATTTGGCGGTGGAGCCGTTTTTAATCAAGGCGCCCACCATGCAGATATTCTTCAAACTCTAGCCGGAGACAGGCCGGCCAATGTGTATGCCATGGTCGGTAATCTTGATGACCGAAGACCGTGTGATGGCGCCTACACGGCTATCGTTGGTTTTAAAAACGGCTGTATAGCAACCATGACATATAGTGGTTACGGCCACTATGACAGCGATGCTGAGTTCGACTGGATTGGAGAGTTAGGCACTACCAAGCCCAGAGGCCAGTACGCGGTTGCGCGTCAGCGTCTTGCTGGTGTTAAAGATGAGAGCGCCGCCAAGGCCAGTCGTGGTTTTGCAGGAATTGGGAGTAGTCCCGAGCCCGATTTTCACGAACATTTTGGCCACATTCTGGTGAGCTGCCAAAAAGCCGACATCAAGCCCACGCCTCAAGGTATTCACGTGTTCTCCGATGAGGGTGAAGAATTTCTAGCTCTGCCTCTTAATGCATCGCCTAGAAACGAGGTGATGGAGGAGCTATACGGAGTCATTCGTTGCGATGAGCTGCCCGTCCACGACGCTCGGCGCGGACTCATTAACGTTGAGTTATGCGATGCGATCTATCGCTCAGCTGCCTCTGGCAGTCGAGTTGATTTGACAGCTTTTCTCTAATGTAAATCCGCTCGACCATCAACTAATTTAGGAGCCGTCGATGTCCAAGCTTTCTCTCTCTATCGCCATGGGTAATTACGATCGCAATCGAGCACTGCTCGATGGCGATGTGCAGATTGATGGCGTTGACCCTGTTTTTATGACGCTGTCTCCCGAGGAAATGTTTTTTCGATCTTTCCGTCATCAGGAATTCGATGTCAGCGAATTATCGTTTAGTAGCCATGTTCTAAATGTGAGCAGAGGTACGGCTAATTACGTTGCTATCCCCGCTTTTCTATCCCGGGCTTTTCGGCACAGTTGTATCTATATTCGCAATGACAAAGGCATTGATCGGCCCGAGGATTTGAAAGGAAAAAAAATAGGCATTGCTGAGTACCAGTTGACGGCGAATGTCTGGGCGCGGGCCTTGCTGGAAGATGAATATGGTGTGACCCCTGCAGATATTCAGTGGATTCGCGGTGGTATGGAAGTCGCCGATCGCCCAGAGAAAGTTAAGCTTACTCTGCCGGCAGACGTTCAAATGGATCCCGCTCCCAAAGGGCGAACGCTGAGTGAACTGCTTGCAAGCGGCGATATTGATGGATTTATTGGGCCGCGTACCTTGTCATGTTTTGATAATCGACACCCCAACGTGGTCCGTCTTTTCTCGGACTCAAAAGCGGCTGGCATGGATTATTATCAGCGGACCGGGGTTTTTCCCATCATGCACGTTGTAGGGGTGCGCCGCTGCCATTGCCGAAGCGCATCCGTGGCTGCCTATGGCATTGCAAAAAGGCTTTTGAAGAAAGCAAGGCTGCCGCACTAGAGGCGCTTGCCGATACGTCGGCAACCAAGGTGACGTTGCCTTTCGTCGAGGAACAATTGGAGGATGCCCGTCGTTTACTGGGAGATGATTTCTGGTCCTACGGGTATAAGAAAAATCACACCACGCTGGATACGTTCCTTGATCATCATCACCGACAAGGCTTGTCTGAGCGTCGTGTAAGCAGCGATGAGCTTTTGGCCAGCAACACTTGAGGGCTACAGCATTTAACGCTCAATTTGCATAGTTTGAGGCCGATTAATACCTGGCAGAGTTGCCTGAAAAACGCAAACAAAAGGAATTCTTATGATCCCAGAGAAAACAGAGCGAACACAGGCTCTTGAGGCCCGCGTCAAGGCTTTCATGGAGGAACACATTTACCCCAATGAGAACCGCTACTATCACGAGGCTGAGACAATCGGCCCTTGGGGTGTTTATCCAATTATTGAAGAGCTAAAGCCCGTCGCCAAAGCACAAGGTTTGTGGAATCTTTTTCTCCCCGAGAGCGAGCACGGTGCCGGTCTGACTAACCTTGAGTATGCACCTCTTTTGTGAAATCATGGGACGCTCTTTGCTTGCTCCCGAGAAATTTAATTGCTCGGCGCCGGACACCGGCAATATGGAGGTGATTGCCCGTTACGGAACACCGGAACAGCAAGAACAGTGGCTAAAACCTCTGCTTGCAGGCGAAATTCGATCGTCGTTCGCTATGACCGAGCCCGATGTCGCTTCCTCTGATGCTCGCAATATTGAAAGTTCGATCGTCCGCGATGGTGATGAGTACGTCATTAATGGACGAAAGTGGTACACCACGGGATCAACGGACCCTCGTTGTAAAATAATGATCTTCATGGGTAAGTCTGATCCAACAGCGGAGACCTACCGTCAGCAATCGATGATTTTGGTGCCCAAAGATACCCCCGGAGTCAATGTCATCACGTCCGCTGCCAGTGTTTGGCTACTACGGTGTTCCGGATAAGGCGGCCGAGGTTCATTTCACTGATGTACGTGTGCCCGCTTCCAATATGCTGCTCGGTGAAGGGCGCGGCTTTGAGATTGCTCAGGGTCGTTTGGGCCCGGGTCGCATTCATCATTGCATGCGACTGATTGGTATGGCGGAGCGGATGTTGGCGAAGATGTGCTTGCGGGTGCAGGAGCGCACGACTTTCGGCAAGCCGGTTTCTGAGCAATCGGTGACACGAGAGCGAATCGCACAAGCGAGAATTATGATTGAACAGTCACGATTACTCACTTACAGGGCTGCTCACATGATGGACACCGTGGGTAATAAAGAAGCCAAGCCAGAGATCGCCATGATCAAAGTTGCTGTGCCCAATATGGCAGCTCAAGTGGTTGACTGGGCGATTCAAGCTTTTGGCGGCGGTGGTACCAACAACGATTTTGGCACGGCGGTAGCTTATGCAACGGCTCGACTACTGCGCCTCGCTGATGGCCCGGATGAGGTCCCAGGGATCAATTGGCTCGCCTTGAATTTAAGCGTCAGGCAGCTAATGGTGAGGCGGACGGTGTTCGGTGGCCTAGCGAGCCTTATCCGGGCCGTTGGCCAAAGCCCGACAACAATTAATTAGAATGGCAGTTCTCCAGATTGTCAGCAGTAGAACTGTCGGCTTAATGAAACGCTTTTCGCGCTGTCCATCACCGGGTAAGTGGTGATGGATCGTATTGCATTAAATTCGGCCGAACCATCGCGTGCCCAGCAAGGAAACCCATGTCTATGAAGCTCGAACTGTATACCGTTGATACCTCACCCTTTGCCAACAAGGTTGAGCTTACGCTGGAGATAAAAGGTGTTGATTACCAACGACATTTACCTGATCGCGACTTTGTGCGCGAAGGTGGTTACGGCGATATCAACCCCATCAGGAAAGTGCCTGCATTGATGGTCGATGGTCAGGTTATTCCCGAGGCCGAAGTTATCTGTCAATTTCTAGAGGAAGCATTTCCAGACCCGTCACTGACACCCGAGGATCCTTTTGACCGAGCGCGGATGAGATTGCTGTCACGAATAACCGACTTATACGTAATGCAACCGATTATCGATATATTGAACAACTCGGTGTCCAAAAAAAGCGTGGACATTGATGAGCAGGCTAGGGAGACCGTTGCTCGTGGTTTAAATTGGCTGGAAAACTGGCTGGCGCCTGGTCCTTATGCGCTAGGCAATGAGCGCAGCATGGCTGACTGTGGTGTGGCGCCGTTTCTGTTCACCGTGCAAGAGATGTTCCCACGGCTGCAGCTGGGGAGCTGCCACCCTGGGGCCAAAAACTGCCGCCTACTACGCCGCAGTGGCTGCAGATAACGACATTGCGCAATGTCTCACGCGAATGAGAGAGGCCGTTAACAAGCGCTTTGGTTAATGAGTGCCAAATAGCGGCGGGGGTTGAGATTTGTTGCGGTAGTTTGGGAGCTATGGTAGCTTTAAAAGCTTCGGTAGCGAAGTGTTTTCGTGGCGTCAGGCAGCCGCGAATCAAAGCGTTCTGCGAAGCGTCACTCCGATGAGTAAAGGGGTTGAGAGTATCTTCGCGCTTGCCCTCGTTGCGAATCTTACTAACAAATAACTAACAAAAGGAAATAGTCATGTCCCAAGCTCAAACAACTGGGCCCTCCATCGGGAGTAAATCAATAGGCGTGGCCGACCGCAACACGCCTCTAATACGCAATCACTGGTACGTCGCAGCGTTTTCAGAGGACATTACCCGAGAACCCATGCGCCGAACGATTTTGAATCGCGACATCGTCTTTTACCGAACCGAGGACGGACGTGCCGTGGCGGTGCAAAATCGTTGTCCCCACCGCTCATTCCCGCTCCACGATGGCTATCTAAACGGCGATAAAATTGTCTGTCCCTATCATGGAATTGAATACAATCCCGATGGCTCCTGCGCGCATGTCCCCGCCTTGAATTCCGCGCCTAAAGCGATTTGTTTGGACGCGTATCCGATCGAGGAAGATGGTCCTCTCGTCTGGATTTGGATGGGCGATGCGCGCAACCCTGACTACTCAAAGTTGATTCGCCAAGAGTGGTGTACCTCTGATAAGTGGGCGTATGTGAAGGGATATATGTATATGGAGGCAAACTACCTGGGCCTCCATGAGAACCTTATGGACCTTACGCACTTTCCTTTCTTGCATGCGAAATGGAACATTGGTCGACCAGAGCACGCGATGGCGCCTTCGCAACTGGATTCACAGCCCTACGTGATTCGTCAGAGGGAGGTGCACGATGATGTGGAATTCCCCGAACCACTGTCAAAGGCGGCTGGCATGGTTGGTCCATTCGACCGAATAGCGGAGCATCTGGTGCAGACACCGGAATGCATCAGGGCAAGCAAATTGTAACCGATGCGTCGACCCCCCTATTGAGGATGTGCAACACGTTATTCATATCATGACGCCTGAGTCGCAAACGTCGACACACTACCTTTGGGTGATTGCTCGGCATAACGCCATAGATGATGAGGCACTGTCTGCTCAGATGTATGAAGTGGGCGCGGGCGCTTTCATGGAAGACAAGGTGGCATTGGAGCAAATCGAGCAGCTCGTCGCCCGCGATCATCGACCCGATTTCCGTGAGAAGATTTACCCAAAAAGTGACGCTGGTGGTATCCAGGTGCTGCGTATGTTGGCACGGATGGCTCAAGACAGAAGAGGACGTGATTGCTGCAGGCTAGCGCTACCCGTCGAGCTCATATGTTTCGACCAAGCGCCTTTGGTAACACCATCCTATTAACGTCGTAAAAAGCGGCCGACTGGTATCCAGGCTGCTTCGTTATAAGATTATTTATGTAACACCAAACTTAATTATAAGCACCCCCTAATACACTAAAGGATTTTGAGAATGAAAATACTTCACATCGACAAGCAGCATTTTGGGGCCTATGTCTCTCTCGCGAGAGATGACCGCTGCTGTAATGGCAAAACTACGTGCTGAGCACCCGGATGCCGAGGTTGTTTACCGTGATTTGGGAGCCAGTCCGCTGCCCCATCTTTCGCCCGAAGTATTTGCCGCAATGCAGCAGCCGTCTGACGATCATGCGCCCGACATTCAGGCTGCGCTGAGCGAGGGTCAAGCTGTTCTAGAGCAATATTTAGCGTCTGATATCGTCGTGATTGGTGCAGGTTTGTACAACTTGTCAGTTCCCAGCGGCCTGAAGTCGTGGATTGATCGGATCCTTATGGCAGGCCAAACCTTTACTTATACGCCAGAAGGTCAGCCAAAAGGTTTGATGGAAAGCCAGAGAGTAGTCTTATGTATCTCTCGCGGTGGGTTTTACAATGAAGGATCGCCGGGCGCGGCGGTTGAACATTGCGAATCTTACCTGCGTTCTTTGTTTGGGTTCACTGCGGTGGGTAGGTTGGACGTTATTACTGCGGACGGTGGTGCTGTTGATGCAGATTTCAGAGCGCAAGCCCAGGCCAGTGCGCAAGCTCAGATCGCAGCGATGGCGCCCTAAGAAAAGCGGATATTCCGTCAGGAGAATTTTATGGCCAATGTTTTGGTGAAAACACGGGACGGTACAGAACATGCGCTGCCGTTACAGGATGGCGTCACCTTGATGGAGACTATTCACGGTGCTGGCCTTGACGAGTTACTCGCACTTTGTGGTGGCGCTTGCTCATGTGCCACCTGTCATGTGCACGTTGACCCAGATTCGCAGCATATGTTGCAGCCTATCGACATTCTCGAAGAGTCTATGCTGGAGTTTGCTGAGCATAGAAATGAATACTCGCGTCTTTCATGTCAGATTGTGCTCACAGGTGCGTTAGATGGGCTGCGTGTGCAGATAGCAGACGAGTAAAGCGGGCGCCAGTGCCTCGATATATGTAGTAAGCTCTCGTCGACTCCCAACAAACTACAGGTGTAAAAGTAACTATGGAGCTAGATCCCGATAAAAGCGTGGGTTATCAGGTGCGTCTTACACACCGAGCCTTGGATCGTTTGTTGTCTACGAAGCTCGCCGATCGCGGCCTAAAAACGGGTTATTGGTATTATCTTCGCGTGTTATGGACTGAAGAAGGAATGACTCAGAAACAGTTGAGTGATCTGATCAATGTGAGAGAAAACACAACGGTAGCGATGATCCTCGGGATGGAGAAGGACGGCCTTGTTAAGCGGGAGCGTCATCCAACCGACCGACGCAAGATGTGTGTGAACCTGACAAAGAAAGGGCGCAACCTCAGAGATGAGCTGCTGCCGTTGGCAAACGAGATTAATCGAATGGCAGGACAAGGCATATCGGCGGCTGATCTGAAAACGTGCTTGCGAGTACTCGGTCAAGTGCAAAAAAATCTCATGAGCTAACTGCGGCGTGCGACATATAATCGTCGGTGCGAATAAATGCCCTTGCATGCTTTGTTCAATGATGAATGCGTCCTTCGCGCTGAACACGCGCAAAATCCTATCGTGAGGGAAGACGGTAATGAGCCTTAGTGCAAAAAAGATTGTAATTATCGGGGGAAGTTCCGGTATTGGGCGAAGCGTCGCCTTACTTGCTCTCGAGGAAGGAGCGGATGTCTTTATTGGTGCAAGCCGGCCAGAGAGTCTTGAGCAGGCTGTTGCTACCAGTAATGGCCGGCTTAAAGGTGCAGTTTTGGACGCCGCCAGCGAGCAGTCTGTGGAATCATTTTTTGAGCAAGCTGGGACATTTGATCACCTCGTGTTCACAGCGGGAAACTGGGGCTGGAAACCTCGAGCCTCGGTATCGCAAGTGGCAAAAGATGACTTTGACGAGCTAATGTGTGTGCGTTTTTATGGCGCTCTCTTTGCCGTCAAGCATGCGGTTGAGCGGTTGCATGAAGGCGGTTCAGTGACGCTGACGACCGGTATCAGCGCTTTTTATCCTAGGGCCGGGGCGCCGCTTCCGTCAACGATGGGTGGTGCAGTTGACCACCTAGCCAGTGCACTCGCAGTCGATATAGCCCCGCTGCGAGTTAATGCCGTTTGTCCGGGCGTGATTGGCACGGAAGTTTGGGGTGATAATGCCGCCGACCAATTCAAGCCGCTTACCGATACGTTATTGCTGAAACGCATGGGTACCGCTGAAGAAGCTGCCGAAGCCTATCTATTCGCTATGAAGTGCGGGTATTTGACGGGACAAACCATCCGGGTAGACGGTGGTCGGTCGATGATTTGATGCAGTCGTTATGGATTTCTAGTGCCGACGTGCACCTCATCTGCCAGCTTATTGCTAACAGACGAGGTTGATAACCGCAGTGTTTAGCACGTGTTTAGAGCGTTCTAGCGCGACGTGTTTCTCGATTAATCACTTAAACCAGCGGGAAGTTGGGTTCAAGACCAAAACGCTGCCGGCCAATGAGTTCACGAGAGACATCCCAGTCCCAGAATGCGTGAGAGCAGACCATATTCAAATCGCGCCAGATACGTTGGAGTGGTTTGTCATTGTGGTAGTTGGAGGCTCCGGCTACTGACATCATCTGGTTAGCGGTATCCCGACAGATTTTTGCAACCAAGGCCGTCTGCCCGCGAGCGAAGATCCGATTGTCAATTGTGCACTCCCGACCATCGATGATTTCTTGGGTGAGGCTATAAATCGATTTTGAAATCGCTTGAGCCGCACTGAGCATAATATCGAATTCGCCAATGGTCAGATGAGTGTATTGCTGATCCTTGACGGATGCACCGCTGAAGTTACGAATGCGTTTTTCTGCGATGTCGTGGTAGGCATCGAGAGCTCCTGCGAGGCTTCCTGTCAATACCGGCAGTATTGTGCAGAACGCCGACATGAAAAACGGGAGTGAGTACAACCCGTTAGCATGAATTTTCCCATGCTCATTCACGCCCTCAAATACCGGAATCATTGGAATGGAGTGATGCTCGGGAATAAACACGTTGTCGATGATAAAGTCGTTGCTACCCGTTCCTGACATGCCGGTGTAATCCCAGACATCCTGAATGGCGCAGTCTTCCTTTTTGAATAGGAATCCTCTTGGTCCCTCCTCGGTGTCGCCAGATACTTGAACCCAGTCGGCATGCATGATGCCCGAACCCCACACTGCGCGTCCGGATATGCGCCAGCCACCATCAACTTTTTCTGCTTGCATATTGGGGGCTGAGCAGGCTGGCATTAGAACGTAACCCTTGTCGCCAAGCAGTTCTTCCTGAGTTTCCTCAGGATACTTGGTTACGTAGATGTTGTGGATGATGTAAAACGACGCGATCCAGCCGGTCGAGGGGCAAGCGCGGCTGATGGTTTCAATCACTTCGTAAAGCGTATCCATTCCTGCTTCGGTTCCGCCCCAACGACGAGGTACCAGCATCTGCAGAATGCCGGCATCGAGTAGCTCCTGAATCGTTTCGGAATGGGGCTCCCGTTTGGCTGCACATTCGGCCGCCCGCGCCTTAATTGTTGGTGCGAGAGCGTGAACTCGCTCCAGCAACTCTTCCTCAGATACGATCTTTGAGTCAACGAGACCTGACTGTAGGGCAGTGTTCATTAGCAATACCTCCTGTTATTAAAAACGGTATCGTGGATATCGGATGGTGAATTTGTTTGACTTCTCATACTTTACATAGTGTAAAGTAACAGGCGGGTTGTCAAGCGCTTGTTGAAAGAAAATCTGCGGCGCTTCAACCCTGATCACCGCGTAGGGCCTGGCGCAAAGGTCGCCGTGAGGTCGGGCGTATGGACCCGCGTGTCATCGCTGTGCTTACTGAGCGATGCCTTGTTGCCTCGGCTAAGGCATAAAACGTTATTGGAGAAGGTACTGTGAATCAGGCTGTAGTGAAGACAGACCACCGGCCGAGAGTGGCATCCCAAAGGCGAGCCAAAATGCGGGCGCGGCTTAGGGAAAGCCTGTTGCAATGTTGCGTTGGATCAAATGGCTACCAGTTGCCCAAGGTGGAGGAAGTTTGCCGGGAAGCCGGAACCTCTCGCGTGACCTTTTACGCCTACTTCGATTCTATTGAGGCATTGGTCGAAGACTGCGCCACAGCATCTCTCGATGAGATGGTGCGTGAGCTGGAGGACCTGTTTGTACAGGAGTCACCGTTAAGGCGTATCATTTTTGCCATACAGCTTTTTCTTATTCGTGCTGCAACGGATAAAGCCTGGGCGTTTTTTGTCTCGAGAGTGGTTCACGTGGATCCTCAGACCATTTTCGGCCAAGCCGTTGCTCAGGATTTAAGACAATCAATCGATATGGGTGAAATTGTCACTGACGACGTTGATGCTGCCATGTCGGTAGCGCTGGGCGCTATGTTTGAGGCAATCCGCCATATTTATCAATCCGACGAACGCAGACGTGTGTACGTCGATAGCGTGGAATTAATGATTCTGTTGGCCCTAGGGGTTGAGCGTCAACGAGGCGTTGTTTTCATTGAGTGTCAGCGTAAAGAGCTCATTGTAAAACAGCCAGCGGGGATAACTTGGTGGCAGGACCCATGGATGTAATAACCTGCTCTGTGGCGTATTGGGCGGGCTTGCAGTTAGTTCCATGTAGAAGTAAGATTTAGTCGGTTGTTTGCTTAAGATTTTTAAACACATAGTAAGTAATAAAAGATCTTTGGGGGTGAAACCATGGGCACATTAAAAAATTCATCAAGAGTGGATTGGAGCGACTACCCAGAGCGGCCCGGTATTCGAGCATTGAAATATATGGGTTTTCGCTGCTTCGATGCCGAAGAAACCCGCGCTTTTTACGAAGATTTTCTCGGCCTAGAATTTTCTGCTGCGCTGCCGTTTCCTACAACATTGAATGGTGAAGAGGTTGAAGGCTTGCAGCTGCTGTTTCGGATGGCAGACGGTGACTACCTTAGCTTCTTTGATGTGCCCGGCCGTATAGACCGAGAAAACCCTGATCAGTTTATGCCGCTTGGCCCCATGGAGCTTCATATTGGTATGAAGGTGTCTTCCGAAGCGGACATGCTCAACTGGCAGGAAAGACTCCTCGGTCGAGACGCGATGGTTCTCGGTCCGATGGATCACGATATGGTTCAGTCCATTTATTTTAGGGATCCCAACGGCCTTTGGCTCGAGGTGACCTATGAGGTGGATGACCATGAGGAGATCATGGCGCGAGAGCGCAAAGATTCTACCCCGCGTCTTGAGGAGTGGACTAAGATTTCTGCGGTGCGTAAAGAGCAATTCCGTAATACACGACATTATGCCGCTTGAACCGGATTTGGAGAATTCAGTGATGACAACAGCAGAAAAACCTCAAATCCACGCCATTCATCACCCTGCGATTAAATGTTACGACGCAGAAGAGACGCGTAGTTTTTATGAAAATGTGCTTGAGCTGCCAATGAACGCCGCTGTAGCGATCAACGATGACGGTTTGGGCGGCGATTTTTATTTCATGCACGTCTTCTTCCGTATGGGCGATGGCGACTTTTTGGCGTTCTTTGATAAGGACACCGAAATTAAACCCGATTTGTTCAAGTCTTTCGAGGTCGATGATTTTCGTCTGACGCTGCGGATTGAATCTGATGAGCACCTTCAGCGACTCGAAGGGCGCATTCAGGCGGCGGGCATTCCTTACACTGGCCCAGTGGAAACCGCTCTGGGTAAATCCCTGTTTTTGCAGGATCCGAATTACCTGAACATTGAACTCAACCTGCCGCGGGTCGATGAGGAAAGTGCCTTGGCCGATGCCAAGCGGAATGCTCGCGCTGTGTTGGCAGCGTGGACAGAAAAGACAGCTGCGCAAAAAGAGGGGCTGGATGAGATTCGAGCCGCCAATGCGGCGCCGCCTCCGCCTCCGGCCTGATATTGCCTTTAAGGGCGTAATCGCCTGGTAACGACTGGCTCGCGATGTTCTGCTCCAACTGCAGTTCACGTAAGGCAGCGAGTGATTTCAAAAAAGCGTCGACTCGATGAGTCGTGATTGACGCAATCCACCCACTCTCACAAAAATTTAGGTGGCATCGTGAAGTTTTTAAAAAATAGTTGGTATTGCGCTGGTTGGACCAATGACGTTCAAGACAGGCCTGTACATCGGAAGATACTGGGTGAGGATCTGGTTTTATTTCGCAACAGTAAAGGCACGTTGATTGCTTTGGGTGATCGCTGCCCACACCGATTTGCACCACTCCATCAAGGGCGTGTACATGGCGACTGTATTGAGTGCCCTTACCATGGGCTGCAGTTTGACGACAGTGGCGCTTGTGTCGTGAACCCTCATGGCACTGGCGCTATCCCGGCCGCGAATAAAACCTCCGCGTTCCAAGTAGAAGAGCGTCATGGGGTCATCTGGATATGGATGGGTGCGCCGAGCAAAGCCGATCCCTCAGCGATTCTCGATACCTCACATATCGCCGATACCGAAAACTATGTAACAAGGACATTGAGCCACCCTGTTAAGTCGAATTACTGGTTGGTTGTTGATAATTTAATGGATCAGACGCATGCGCAGTTTTTGCACCCCGAGACGGTTTTCGGTAAGGCAGCCGCCGAGCGCTGGGCTGTGCATATGGACGCTAAGCAGCAGCGTGACAAAGCGTTTTCTGATGACGATGAAAATGATCAGGAAGTGTGGTTTGAGGAAAATGAAGAGAGCCTGATCACGCACTACAAAATGCGAGGCAAGCCAACGCCGCCGCTGTGGAAGCCAATCTTCAACTCGGAGCTTTGCAATCTCTACTCCCGGACAATTTGGCGTGTCCCAGCCAACTGTGATTTGACGATTGAATTTTCCGCTCGGGATGATGGCTTCGACCAAGAGGTCGCAACCATGATTGGCCATCATTTGATTACACCCATCGACGACCACAACTGTACTTACCATCTCGCTCTCAGTTGGAATGCAAAGATAGATGACAATGAAGTGACAGACGCCGTCATGGAGATCGTTAGGCAGACGGTTATAGATGAAGACGGCGACATGTTTGAAAAGTGTCAGGCCTACATGGGTGACAACACGGATTTGTTTTCTCTGCGTCCAATTTTGCTTGAGACCGATCGCATGGCCATTCAGGCGCGACGTCAGATGCAGAAACTGATTGAGGCCGAGGAAAAGGCCGCCGGGTGATTTGATTGTCTCGCCCGCTAAGTTTTAGCTCGAGGGGTGCTGCTACTTTGTCTGCTCGCACCCTGCACGAGCATGAAGGTCGTTTCAACGCCATTTACGGACGCAATGACGTTTAAACAGATTGGGGGAAAGGTGTTGGCCGATGGAAAAATTAATTGATTGCCATTTCCACATTTGGGATTTAGCGCGCAATCGCTACCCCTGGTTAACCGATCAGATCAGCGAAAATATCACACAGGTTATTGGCGATTACAGCGCGATTCGCAGGAATTACTTAATTGAGGATTTTCGCCGTGATATTGCTGACCTCAATGTTGTGGCTGCCGTGCATTTACAGGCAGATGTGGCAGAGGAAGATTCAGTCAACGAATCGGCTTGGCTGCAGGAAGTCGCCAATGGTGATGGTATGCCCCAAGCGTTCGTGGCGAGGGGTAATTTGGGTAGTCCCGACGCCGCCGATACCATCACGGCACATTGCCAATTCTCTAACATGCGGGGACTTCGAGTGGAGATGCATCCAGGTTTGGGCGCGCCTTCCGATTATGATCCGCTTAAAGATGAGGTTTGGCTGAGTAATTTTGCCTTGCTCAAGCAGCATAATCTGGTGTTTGAAGTGCGCGCAGCCTCACCGGAGCAAACGGAGGGAGTGATTCGGCTAATGAAAGACAATCCGGATACTAACTTCGTCTTTCCCCACCTGGGGCTTTCGGTATGGCGTGATGCAGAGAGTATCGCTGCGTGGCGCCGTAACCTAACAGTTTATGGCAGCCTTCCTAACACCTATATCAAGTTGTCAGGATACGGACTGTTTGGACCAAACTGGACAATCGACGAGATCCGTCCCTATGTCATGGATTGTATCGAGGCCATGGGCGCAGATCGTTTGGTTTGTGGTTCTAATTATCCGGTGGATTCCGTTGCCTCGTCATACCACAGAATTTGGGATACCCATGCCGACTTGCTTGCGATGGCGGGGTGTTCTTCCGAAGATCGCGAAAAGATTTTTCACGACAATGGTAAGCAGTTGTATCGATTATAGAGAAGCTGGCGGATCCTACTAGCAAGGCGAGGGAAGCCCTCTGCACTTGAGTGTGTTGACCAGACCGATGGACAGGGAAAACTATGAATTGCAAAGAACTGTTGGAAAAAATTTATGCCAACCCGGAGCTTCTTTTTGACTATCTCCATGACGATTTTACGGTTCACGCACCGGGGAATAACAAGATAGCGGGTGTGCATATAGGTCCGGAGGCGTTCCGAACGCACATGGCTTTGATGGCAGAGTTGAGTAACAACACGTTTGCGTTGGAGCCGTTGGGTACTATTGTCGGTGATGAGCACTTTGGTCTTGCGGTTAGCAAGGCGACTGGAGAGCGCGATGGCAAGAAACTCGATACGCTCGCGTTTGGCCTCTGGGGTTTTAAAGACGGCCTGCTAACTGACCACTGGGAGCGTGTTGGGGATCAAGAGCAGTGGGATCAATTCTGGTCATGACCGTTGAGGGTTTTAGGTAGCGGGCGATGACAGCGCCCGCCTTTTGTACTCGCTGCGGTCAGGCAGTGGAGTTCTTCGTACCTGACGGAGACGCTTTCAAACGAGCTGTATGCACAAGCTGCAATCATATCCATTATGTCAATCCGAAGATCGTCGTGGGTTGCATAGCGACCTGGGGCGATAAGGTGGTTTGGATGCGGCGGGCCACGCCCCCAAAAGAAGGAATGTGGGTCATTCCAACTGGCTTTTTGGAATTGGGCGAAACGCCAGAACAAGGCGCTATGCGAGAGCTAAGCGAAGAAACCGGTGCAGTGGTCGATCCTCAAAGCTTGCGCCTTTATTTGGTGGGGTCACTGCCAGAGCTTGGCGAGCTTCATCTTCTGTATCGCGCCCAAATGGTGTGTCCTGATATACGGACCACCCAAGAGGCCAGCGCGGTTGGACTTTTTAGTAAGGAAATGGCGCCATGGAAAGACTGCGCCTATCCCGATGTGCTGGATTTGATGCGTCAGTTCTACATTGACCATGAGCGCAGTAGCTACGGTGTTTATAGTGCTACCTATAGCAGTGATGGCCTGAGCCTGTTCGCTACCGCTCAATCCCAAGACGAAAAAAAGGCAACGTTACAGGGGGATTTATTGTGACCTCAGTCAAAATGGAAAGTACATCCATCCAGCGATCGGCATGGGTCGCCGTTACCCTTGCTGCTGCCACTCAAGCTGTTAATCAAATCGACAAAGCGGTGGTTAGCCTCGCGGCCGAGCCCATTATGGCCGAGCTGGATTTGTCAACGACACAATATGGTGCGGTCGCAGGTAGTTTATACGCGCTGTTTTCCCTGGGTGGCATTGCCGTTGGCCTATTTGCAGCTCCGCGCTTCACAGCCAGACAGATACTCATTGCCCTGCTTATTATTTGGTCGCTACTCCAGTTGCCTATCGTTTTCGCGGCCTCTCTCGCGGTCCTGGTGGCTTGTCGAGTACTTTTGGGGGCGGCTGAGGGGAGTGGTGCGGCGATGTGCGTTAACGCCTGTCACGATTGGTTTCCTGATAGTCGACGGGAGTTGCCTGGTGCTCTGATGTTTATTGGTGGCACCTTAGGCCCCATGCTCGCCGCGCCACTGTTGACCTTTATCATCGCAGAGTATGGTTGGCGAGGCGCGTTTCTTGCTTGCAGCGTGATTGGTGTCGTCGTGACGCTGGGCTGGGTTTTTTCGGCAATCAGGCCCCCATGCGGCGGCGGTGACGGCGCAGATCGCGACACCTCCCTCCTATGCAGTGTTACGCCGCTTATTTATGGACCGCACTATTATTGGCTTGACGATCGCTGGATTGGCGGCTTATTGGATTGTGGGTTTTATGGTCGCTTGGTTGGCACCCTTCGTGCGAGATCAGGGCGGGCTGGATATTAGAGAGAGCGGCTGGATTCTTTCCTCCGTCTATTTTGGTCAGACATTCATTGTCTTCCTTGTGGCGATGCTCTCGCGCACTTTACTTGCGGCTAATTTTGGTTCGCGGGTAGGTCGGGGTTTTGTCATGGCGGGTTGTTTGCTACTCAGTGCGGTTGCTTTCGCCATGATTACGGTGACTGACAATACCACGATAAATCTCATACTCATGACCGTCGCCACCACGTTGCCCGGATCAATTTTTACGATCTGTGCAGCCATGATTAGCGAGGTTACTCCACCCTCTGAGCGTAATCGGCTTGTGACGATTATTTTTGCGTTGGCCACGCTTTCCGCCTTAGTTTCTCCTGCGATTGCCGGCTATGGTATTGAGCTTGGAGCTGCGAATGGATGGCGGCCGGCATTGCTCGTTCTGTCTGGCGTAGCACTCACGGGTGGTGCTTTGGTCGTGTGGCTACTGCGGCCTGATGAGACTCGCAAGAAATTTGGTGTCTGAGCTGCTCCATTAACATCCTCGGCAGCTCGGGTGTAGGCTCGCCTAGCGTTTAATAACCTCTGTTTGTCCCATTAAAGAAGAGAGGACTGGAAAATACTTCCTCTTAGAAGTAAAACCGTGCATACTGTCTGTAAAGCAGGATCACAATAGTTGAGGTGGGGACAATATTATGAGCAATACAGAGGTCAATTTTTCCGAGGTTCCGGCGCTTTGGGAGGCCGCGAAGCAAGAGTCCGAAGGTTATGGATTCCTGGGTAATTATGAGCAGCCTAAGTGGGATGTCCCAGAGTTTATTGGTATTTCCTGTGCGGTCTCCGAGCGTTTCGGTGAAGGGTCCGATTCCGGTGCCTCAACATCTTCTGTTGAGCGCTACATAGATGAGGCGTCGGCCGTTATTGAAGAGGGCGCCTGGTCTGTGCATATCGACTTCACATGGGTGACTGACGAAAAAGGCCGCAGGCTGGATCAGATTCCACCGACAGAAGCGTATCCCATGGTCCTTGAGCCATTGCGCAAGCGCTATGGATACAGCTTTATGGCAGACTTAAATGTACTCAACGGCAGTACCTTTGAGGAGTGTATGAGCCCAGTTGTTGCTGGGCTAGCTGAAACCGCACCTTGCGCGCCCGGTCATCCAGAGGCATTTGTAGGGCCTGCGGTCTCTACCCTTTTCAACCACGGTGTGCTGCCCCAGCTCGCCATCCATAACTCTGGAGAAATTGAGTTAACCAAGCGCAGACTCATTGATACCGGCTTAATGAAAGGCCCCGTATTGTGGGGTTTATTGTTCGGGCTGCCTTTCGACATTGGGCGCACTTTACTTTCGGGTAATACTGTTATGGACAGTGACGATATGATTCGTCAGATGATGTTACTGGTTCATCAGATTCGCAAATTAGACCCTAAAGCGCAGATTTTGGCCTGCGCTGCGGGACGCGGCACAATGTACTTTACGACACTCGCCACCATCATGGGTTTACATATTCGTGTGGGAACCGAGGACACGCCGTATAAATATCCGAATTCAGACGAGAATTTCAGCAGTAATTTAGAGATGTTCAAGCGCGCAAAAGATATTGCTGCGATGCACGGACGGCGACCGGCCACGGCGAACGAGATGCGCGCGCTGTTTGGCATGCCGGAGCGTTGATAAGCGATTACTTTTTTTGTGACAAAAACAAAGTCCGCCAATCAAGGCGGTTAGGAGATAAATGATGAGTATGTCAGGTGCAGACCATATCGCGTACACCACTAATAATATGAAAGCGCAGATAGAATTCTATACACAAGTGGTGGGCTATAAGCTGGTAGGTATTTTCCCATTTCATGGTGTAGACGGTGCATCCCACTGTTTTCTGGATGCGGGTAATGGCTTCATGCTGAGTTTTGTTCAGCTCGCAGGAGAGAAGGTTGAGCCAGTATACGGTGTCAGTCATTCAACTGATGTGGGTGGCCCCTCAGCTGGCGGAACCGTACAGCACATTGCGATGTCTGTTGACTCAATGGATGAGATGCTGGCTCTGAGAGACCGCTTACGTAGCGCCGGCTATGCGGTGTTCGGACCGCTCGATCACGGTATGTGTCAGTCAATGTATTTGGGTTCCCCTGAGGGTATCCATTTGGAATTTGCAACGACCGACGGGTGCGCTCCTTTCGATCCTAAGCAATGGCTGATGCAAGAAACGGCAAGTGAGCTGGGAATGTCAGAGGCTGATATGGCCCGATATGTGAATCCTCAGCTCATGGAGAGTCAAGGCGGTTCTGTGCCCCAGCCTCCTCGTGAATCTGCAATACCACCGTCGCCAATCCCAGGCCCAATGTTTGATCAACTGGGTTATTTGAGTGACGAACAGCTCAGAGAAGCGATGAGCTTCCCCACGCCCGAAGAGGCCTAACTCACCCCATGTTGGACTTTAGCGTTTCACCGCGGCTATCCGGGCGCGGTGAGGGCAACTTATAACGCTGACCTAAGTTCGCCGTGCTTGACGTAGTGACAAGCGGCGGACACGGGTTGGGCACACATGGACCCGATTATGGCGAGGTTGGATGCATCTTCCCCCAGCAGTGGGGCAATAAATAAGCAACATCGCAGAAGCGCAGAAACGTCGCGAAAGATTCTCGATGCTTCAGTGGATCTGCTGCTGGATAGGGGATATTCGAAGTTTCGCATCGCGGACGCAGCACGCAAGGCTAAGTTGTCGCGGGGAGCTCAGTCGCATCATTTTTCCACTAAAAACGACCTGATTGCGGCTGCTATCGATCGATTGTTTGTGCGACAGGTGGAGTTGTCGAAGCAGGATGCGGCAACGATTTCAAATGAAGACATCCTTAGCGAGTACGTACGGCACTCTGAAAACTTTTTATCCAGTAAGGTTTATAAAGTCATTTTAAACCTTATGGTGTCCCTTGCTGGTGAAGAGCAGTTGTTGGCTAAGCTGCGGGATATTGGCTTGCGCAGCAGAGTTCCAATCGAACAGGTGTGGGCCAACCGCTTAGTCGAAAGCGGTGTCACGGAAGAGGACGCTCTTGTTGTGTTGGGCGTTTTAGGCGCTATCCATCGTGGCATGGCCGTTGGGCAGGGTATTTGGCGCAAGCGAATGCGAACGCCTTCTGACCAGTTTGCATTCACACTGCAATTGCTCAATAGCTACCTAGCCAAAGCCATTGATCAAGAGCGACCGCAAACCCTGGTGAAAGACCGCATGAAATCTCGTCCCGATGTCGCGGACGTAATTTCTGCGGAGCGAAAAGCGGACGTAGCGCAAACACGTTTAACACGCGGGGAGAAAACGCGGAGTGCGATCATAGAAGCAGCGCTTGAGGTTCTGATAGATGATGGTTGTGTGGGTTTTCGGTCTGCAAAGCTCGTTTCGGCGTCTGGGGTTTCACAGGGCGGCTTACAGCATCATTTTCCGCATCAGAGTGACGTGATCGTTGCTGTCTATGAGCATATTGAAAAACAGGCTGAAGCCCGAACCAAACTATTAAGTCAGCGCGTTGGCAGTGCCGATTTTATTCAGGCCATGATAAGCGATGCGAGTGAGCGTTACTTTGGTGGCGCCTACCGAGTACAAATGGATATCGCCGTCGCGTATGCAGAGAACCGGCAGTTTCAAAAACTCGTTCGGTCGTTAAGCAGTCAATCCCAATATGGTGCTCCGCACCACTGGATCAGCTGCGCTGAACAGCTTGGGCTTGATCAAGGGACTGCTAGCAACGTGGTGTTGATGATTTGGAACACAGTGCGCGGGCTCGCAGTAAGAAACCTTGTTAATCACGATGCAGCATTGAATAAGAAAATTATCCGTTTGACAAAAAAACTTGCCGAGAGCGTTCTTGAGGACGTACTCAGAAGCAGCACATCAACCGCCGCAATTTCTTGATGCTCGGGCCATTGCAGCCGGCAAACGAGTGCGGATTAGAAGAGGGGATTTTTGTGGAGCAGCATGACACAGAAGTACTTTGGAGGCCGTCGCCCGATCGTATCGACCAATCTGGTTTAACAATACTAATGCAGTGGCTACGTAAGTCACATGGGCTAAATTTCGAAAGCTACGAGTCTCTTTGGCAGTGGTCCGTAGATGAACCTGAAACATTTTGGTCTACCATCTGGGACTATTATCAAATCAATTCACGGGAACCTTACACCGAGATTTTGTCATCTCGGGTTATGCCCGGTGCGCGCTGGTTCTCGGGCGCGAAAATTAATATCGCCGAGCACCTGCTTCGCCACACGAATTTAGAAACGCCCGCCATTATTTACGATAGCGAATGTTACGGAAGTGGGGAGTACAGTTGGCAGCAACTAGAAGAAGAAGTAGGTGCTTTTGCTGCAACGCTGAAGGGTTTAGGTGTTAAAACTGGAGATCGGGTTTGCGCCTATCTTCCAAGCACGCCGCATGCGGTTGTTGCATTTTTGGCCACCGCAAGCATTGGTGCAATTTGGTCGATCGCCGCTCCGGAAATGGGTGTTGGTAACATTCTCAATCGTTTCCAGCAGATAGAGCCTAAAGTGGTGATAGCTTGCAATGGCTATGTGAACGGTGGGCGAGTTCTCTGTCGGCTGGAGGAAAGTCGGCAATTAATTGACGCTCTGCCATCGCTGGAGTCGGTCATTACCGTGCCTTTGTTAGACAACGCTTTGGCGGATGTCGGTGAGCGTACCTCGATGACCTGGGATGCCGCGATCAAGACGTCGGCTCCGCTGTCGTTTGAATACGTCGATTTTGACCATCCTCTGTGGGTGCTTTACTCCTCAGGTACCACCGGTCTACCAAAAGCACTTGTTCACGGTCACGGGGGGCGCTACTTGCGCAGTACATTGCCAATGATATTCACATGGATACGCGGCCTGGCGATCGCGTGCTTTGGACCGTAAGCACCGGATGGATGGTTTGGAACGTTCAAGTTTGCTCTTTACTGTCCGGCGCTACAATTTGCTTGTTTGATGGCAATGCCGCGGGTGGCGTTCTGGATCAACCTGACTGGAGCACATTGTGGCGTTACATTGATGAGAGACGCATCACGTATTTTGGTGCCGGCGCGGCCTTTTATATGGGCTGTATGAAGCGGGCCTGCGGCCTGCAGACGACTTCAACTTGGCGTCGCTTCGCTCTATGGGATCTACCGGATCACCCTCTCTCCCGAGGGTTATCGCTGGATTTACGATGCGGTCAAAGCAGATGTCTGGTTATGTAGCGCGTCGGGCGGTACCGATATTTGTGGAGGGTTTATTTATGGCTCTTCGGCGCTACCCGTGTACATGGGTGAAATGCAGTGCCGTAATCTGGGGGTCCCGACGTATGCGTTCAACGAGCGCGGCGAGCCGGTAATCGGTGAAGTGGGAGAGTTAGTAGTTACCGGGCCAATACCTAATATGCCACTCTATTTCTGGGGAGATGAGAATAATGTTCGCTACCTTGAAAGTTATTTCGAATTTTTCTACGACGAAGCAGGTAATCCCTACTGGCGCCACGGTGACTGGTTAAAATTAATAGACCGCCCAGAGTCAGTAACAGCCATCATCTATGGCAGATCAGATTCTACGATAAATAGACACGGCATTCGCATGGGAACGGCCGAGATCTATGACCCCATTGAAGCGCTGCCGGAAATAGTCGATAGCCTTGTGATTGATCTTGAATATCTCGGCAGAGATTCGCGGCTCCTACTATTCGTACAGCTCCAGCCTGGACATGAGTTGGATTCCAAGCTGATTGAACGTATCAGGACTACCATGAAAACAGCGGTGTCCGCGAGAATGCTACCCGATGAAATTCACAGTGTGCCTGTGGTGCCAAGAAACCTTACCGGCAAGAAGTTGGAAGTGCCTATTCGTAAGCTGCTACTTGGTAATGCGCTGGATAACGTTTTGACGAGAGATACCTTGGCTGAGCCTACGTCTATTGATTGGTTTTTAGAGTTTTCAGCACGCCATAATTCTAATTGCTAATAGAACCAAGCTACGTGACATTATCCAAAATTGTGGTATATTTGCTTCGGTAGCGAAGTATGTGGTCGCAGCATATTAATAACAGTAAAGAGGTAGTCCCATGAATAATCATTATGTTCCACGCTCAGTTTCCAAGCGGATGCCGAGCTACCTGCTCTCTACAGCGGTCGTTGCAGCGAGTTTAGCTACGCCCACTATGGTGCAGGCTCAAAGCAGCCTAGCCCTAGAGGAGGTGGTGGTAACGGCCCAGCGCCGAAACGAGAGCCTGCAGGATGTTCCAATCAGCGTGACCGCAATTACTGCTGATGATTTGGCTTCAAAAGGTATTGCCGGAACTGGAGCTTCTCGGTGAGGTGGTTCCCGGGTTGGTGGTTTCCACTCAGGGTGGACGCTTTTTTCCTCGACTACGGGGTATAGGTAACTCGCTTATCAGTGCCGGTTACGAGAGCGGCATTGCTACTTATGTCGACGGTGTTTATTACGCTGCGACGCCCTCTGCGATCTTAACGTTCAACAATATTGAACGCGTGGAAGTGCTCAAGGGCCCTCAAGGAACCCTATTTGGCCGAAACGCTACCGGTGGACTCATTCAGGTTGTGAGCAAGAAGCCTCAGAGTGAAGCTGGCGGTGACATTAAGTTAAGCTATGGTAACTACGACACGGGCACCATTGTTGCGTATTTTACCGGCGGCTTGAGTGATACCGTAGCGGCAGATCTTGCCATTCACTATGCAGAGCAGGGTGACGGTTGGGGTACCAACCTTAACAGCGGTAAGGATGTTTATCGAGTGGATGAAGATGCGGCGTTCAGAGCGTCCATCTTGTTCACACCTTCTGACGCCACTGAGGTTCGCCTTGCTGTGGACTATATGAATCGAGAGGGTAGTTTTTCAGCAAACAAACCTTACATCGGCTTCTTGTACGATCTCGCGGGCAATGACGCTAATACCGGTGCGCCATTGGCACCCAATGGCATTGATGACCTCACCGAGGGGCTGATTGACGATACATCAGCTAAAAACCACGACGTCTCTCTCAGCAGTACGCCATTCACATCAACCGAAGGCCTAGGTGCATCGCTGCACATCACGCACCAGTTTGATTTTGCAACTTTAACCAGCATTACCGCCTATCGCGAAAACGCTAACTTGTTCCAGCAAGAGGGCGACACTACACGCATTGAAGGTGTCGAACTGTTTATTAATCAGTATGACGAGCAGTTCTCCCAGGAATTGCAGCTTTCTGATACCACGGACTCTGGTGCTTCTTGGGTAGTTGGCGCTTATTGGTTTGATGCCGATTCAAATTTCGATCCTTTTGGTCAAACCTTCTCGCCTTCTGTCATACCGCCGCCGTTTGGATCTCGTACTCTGGATTCAAATTTAACGACCGAGTCCTATGCGTTTTATGGTCAAACAACCTTTCCGGTTATGGACTCGACAAACCTGACTTTGGGCGTCCGTTATACGTCAGAAGATCGTGAGATTGAGGCTGACGACAAGTTTTATTTGCTCGATTTTCTTCCTGTTGTTGGAGGGTCACTGGCGGTTCAGGTGCCATCAAAGCAGGAGATTTCTGCATCTAAGACAACGTATCGCTTAGCCCTGGATCATCACTTTAGCGATGATGTTATGGGTTTTATTTCCTATAACACCGGCTTTAAGAGTGGTGGTTTTAACGGTTCAACGCCTACGGCGGAGCCGTTTGATCCAGAGGAAATTGCTTCCTTCGAAGTGGGTCTCAAAGCCGAACTGGCTGACGGACAGGTGCGCTTGAACACAGCGGCATTCTACTACGAGTATGAAGATATTCAGATTGCCCGCTTTATTCCGGGTGCGACCGTGTTTTACAACATTCCCGAAGCAGAAGTGCTGGGTCTTGATTTCGAATTCGAGGCCGTCGTTTCAGAGCGCCTGCATTTAACAGGCGGTTTCACCGTTCTCGATACTGAAATTGGTTCCCACGATTGGCAGCCAGGCCCCAACGGCGAAGCGCCATCTGAGCCTGTTGTTTTTCACGAGCAAATTCCAACTGGCGGCAACCGGCTGTACTTTGGTAATGCAGAAGGAAACCAGCTGCCAAATGCCCCGGAGTTGAGTGTTTCATTAGGTGCAGAATACACAGTGCCGCTCAGTGACGGTGAGCTGATATTCAATGGCCAGTACAGCTATAACGATGGTTACTACTGGAATACGGATAACTCATACGATGAGCCGAGCTACAGCTTGTTCAGTGGTAGCGTAATTTGGGCGATGTCTTCGGGTCTCGAGCTCAGCCTCTGGGGGCGCAACTTGGCCGACAAGTTCTATCGTCAGACCGTGACTTACAGTAATGGCTCAACGGCATCTATCGTAGCTCCACCCCGAACCTACGGGGCGTCTATCCGTTACTCGTTCTAGCGGTTAAGCAAGGTACAAAAAAACCCCTCACACGTTGAGGGGTTTTTTTTAGCTAAGACACAGTCAATGGCACCGGGACCATTGGTGTGAACTTAGTGCGCTGTTGATCTACTTCTGATTAGCCCAAGGATTGGCGCCTGATTCAGATTGGAGTGCCATTTGTCCCGCGCTAATCGAGGCGTTGTTGGGATTTAGCGCTACGTGGTTGGCCGCCGTTCTAACGTCGCGCAGGGCCCGCGATAGGCGGTTTTGATAGACGCCATTCCCGCCACTAAGTTCAAACAGTCGCTCTACACTAGAGAGTGCCAGTCGGCTGATAGTAGCCGCGGCTGATCGATTGCGTATGACCTGATCATGTGGAACCGGGAGTTGCTGATACTCGTAGCTCGCCGATTCCTCGGTCACCTTATCGAGCATTTCCCAAGCGAAGGTGATTTCGCCCAGGGATAGCCCGATTGCCGATTGATGTAGATCCGATTGAGCTGGTGGTGGCGCACCAAACTTGCCGGGCTTATTACGAATAGTATTAATGAAGCTATCTACACCGCCCCGCGCCGAGCCGACCATTGCCGCTTGCAGTCCAAAAGGAGCGGTACCATTAAATAACCCGTCGCTCCCCGGAAGAGCGCGGTGGTTTGGCACGAAAACACTCTCCACATGAAGCGTTTTGCTGCCCGTTCCGGTGAGGCCTACCGTAAACCAATCATCGATAATCGAGTAGCTCTCTTTGGGTAGTAAAAACATCCATGGTGCTGGCGTGTTGTCTTCCCCAAGCGCCATGCCGCCGGCAATGCACCAGTCAGCGTGATCACATCCACTGGAGAAAGGCGCGTCGCCCTCTACCATAAATCCACCGTCAACGGGTTTCGCTCGTAACGTTGGGGCCACCGCCGACGACGCGGCAGACTGAGGGTTTTTCCCCCACACCTCAGCCTGTGCTTCCGGTGGAAACATGGCGATTAATCCAGCGTGACCAGCTAAAACGCAGTATGTCCAGCCGGCGGAGCCGCATCCTCGGGCGACCTCATAGATAACTTGGTACAGCTCGTTAATGTTGCGCTGCAATCCACCCCATTGTGCAGGTTGGGCGATTTGTAATAGCTGAGAGTCCCACATTTTTGCCATGAGTGGTTCGGGAACTCTGCGTTCTCGCTCGGTAGTCTCTGCACATGCCTCAGCATCGCGGGCCAATTCGCGTGCGCGATCAATGAGATTGTCAAATGACGGAGCGCTGGTGGCGGGTGCTGTGGTCGGTTGCAAGCTAACGTTGGCCATGTTTTTGGTTCCTATAAATGCTTCTTATGCGGCTGGTTAAACGCATTTAAAAAATACAGCGAAACGCAAGTCTAATTGAGCGCTTGTTTGTTGATATTAATGTCTTAGTTGTACAATGTACCACGGATAACACATAAAGCTAGGCTGCCACTTTTAGCCCAGACGACCAGCGAAGACTTACGAAACTAACAATGGAGAGCACATGAAATTAACTTCTGTATCGAGCGAAGGACGCATAACCCCAGCCGCATTGTTATCATCCGGGGTATTCCTCGATATTGGTGCTGCATCGCGAGCCGGATTGCTTGGCTCGACTCCGGTCCATGAGCTCAGAGACGTAGTTGCTCTTGATGAACCTGTTTTTGAAGCCACGCGCAATTTAGTGGCTGCAGCCGAGTCAGGCGACGCTGGTCTGTTGGAGAAGCTGTCCGCCGGTAAGATTTTGCTCAACGCTGCTGATGTTGGCTATGCCCCATGCTGCGTCCTGGGCTTATCTTTGCGTGTGGCATGGCGTATCGAGAGCACATGGCGGAAATGAATGTACACATTCCCACCAAGCCTACTGGATTCATGAAGTCGCCTAATTCAATTATTGCCCATGAGGAGTCATTGGTGTTGCCTGCGTCCGACCCAGATATGGTGGATTATGAATGCGAGTTGGCATGTGTGATAGGCAGGCCGTTGTTTAATGCTACCCCCGACGAAGTCCTTGATCACATTGCGGGTTTTACAATGATGAATGATGTTGGATATCGAACCAAAGTCCCAGCCTGGCTAGATTCGATGGAGGGTACCGATGCCCGAGGTTGTGTCGGATTATTCACCGCGACGGTTTTCGATAAGCAGTTGCCAGGTTTTTGCCCCCTTGGCCCGGTAATAGAAACGTACGATAGTTTTGGCGATCCGTCCGAATTCACCATCGAGACACGCCTCAATGATAACGTTGTACAGTCGGCGCACTCATCCGATTTAATTTTCTCTATCGCAGAGAGCCTCTCTTTCTTTTCTCGCTGGTATAAATTTATGCCGGGCGATGTCTATTCAACGGGGTCGCCGGCTGGTGTGGGTTACGCTAAGAATCCGCCTCGTATGCTTCAGGCCGGTGATGTCGTCGAGGTTTCCTGCTCAAAAATTGGTGGCTTGAAAAACACAATTGTTGCCGATGTCGCTTAATAAATAGGATGTCGTCCCATTGCTTACTGCTTTGATTTTAGTTGAGGAATGATTCAGTTATGGATTACGTGCAAGTCTTTATTTGGGTGTTGGCGGCGTTTTATGTTGTGGCGGGCGTGGGTCCGCTCGCGAATCTTGAGAAGACGCGTGGTGAGTATATTCGCTGAGGTTACCCAGCTTGGTGGCCCTTTGTCACAGCGCTCATGGAGGTCGCTGTGGGCATCATGTTCCTGTTGCCCGCGCTGGCCTTTGAAGGTGCTGTTTTGGGTATGCTAATTATGGTCGTCGCAATTGCCACCGTGTTACGGAGCAGAGAATATGCGCATGCAATTCCGCCCACCGTCGTTTTGTTGGTGACTGCGTTGGCCGGCTTTTTGGTACGTTGAGATATGTAAAGAATAATTAAGAGGTATCGTCCGATGGCATTGAAGTCGGTTGAATTGGCAGATAAATACAAACATACATCGGGACCGGTGTATTTATCAGGAAATCAGGCGCTTGTGCGGCTCCCACTACTGCAAAAGCAATTGGACGCAAGGGCTGGGCTCAATACCTCGGGGTACATCAGCGGCTATCGTGGTTCGCCTCTGGGTACCTATGATCTTGCGCTATGGAAAGCCAAATCGCTGCTCGATGAGAGCAATATCGTCTTTGTGCCGGGGGTTAACGAAGATCTGGCCGCCACGGCGGTGTGGGGCACGCAACAATTAGATGCTCTACCGGGTGCCACCTGTGATGGCGTGTTTGCTATTTGGTACGGCAAGGGTCCTGGTGTTGATCGAAGTGGCGACGCCTTCAAGCACGGCAATATTACGGGTACCCACCGTAACGGAGGAGTGCTGGCCATATACGGCGATGACCATCCCGGGAAATCATCCTCAATTGCCCACCAAAGTGAGCAGGCTGTTGCAGCAAATATGATCCCCTCGCTTTATCCGGCAGACATTGGTGAGATGATCGAATACGGCCTGCTGGGCTGGGGTATGTCGCGTTACACCGGACTTTGGACGGGAATGAAAACGGTCAACGAAACGGTTGAGCAGACATCCACCGTAGATTTCGACTTTGATAGCTTTGTCATACGAACGCCCAACGATGGCGTTTTCCCTGATGAAGGGGTTCACTATCGGCCGGGTCAGTACAATCCGCAGCTCGATGAAGTGCTTGTATTGCGTTATAAGCTGCCGCTTGTGCATAAGTTTGTCAAAGCCAATGGTATTGACCGGGTTACCGTTGATGTCAGCCAACGCCGTCTGGGGATTGTGACGGCTGGCAAAACGTTTAAGGATGTTCAGCAGGCTCTAGTGCTACTTGGCATTGACCAGGCTAGGGCTGAAGCTTTGGGTATTTCGGTTTATAAAGTGGGCTGTATCTGGCCACTCGAGCCCGAGGGTATTGCAGGTTTCGCGGCAGGTCAGCAAGAGCTGTTTGTCGTTGAAGAGAAAAAGGCTTTCCTTGAAGACCAGGTAGCCAAGATCCTTTACAACTCACCCGAACGTCCATTGCTGACAGGCAAGCGTGACACCAAGGGCAATATACTTCTGGCTTCGGATACCCAGCTTGAGCCTATTCACATTGCTTTAGCTGTGGCGCAACGACTGGAGTCACTGGGCGTTGGTGACGATGCCCTGCGGTCTCGGCCTCGGCCTGCTGCGGCAACAATGCGAGACTGCGGGCGGCTATGGTGTCCCCGAAGCGGTTCGATTACCGTATTTTTGTTCGGGTTGTCCCCATAACACGTCGACCAACGTGCCTGAAGGTAGTTTTGCCGCTGCGGGCATTGGCTGTCATGGTATGGCCGCTTATATCAGGCCCAAAGGCCTTATGTTTTCCCAGATGGGCGGAGAGGGTATTACGTGGGTTGGGCTCTCTAATTTCACCGATACGCCACATGTCTTTCAAAACTTGGGCGATGGTACTTATTACCATTCTGGTTTGATGGCAATTCGGGCCGCCGTCGCCGCAAATACCAATATCACTTATAAAATTTTGTACAACGATGCCGTCTCTATGACCGGCGGGCAGCCTGTCGATGGACCACTTTCCGTGGGTGATGTCACCCACCAGGTGATCCATGAAGGCGTTAGGCGATGCGTGGTGGTCAGCGATACCCCCGAGGCCTATGGAGCTGCCAGCGGATTAGCGTCGGGGGTAGAGGTGTATCACCGTGACGACCTTGAGCAGGTTCAGCTGGAATTGCGCGAGCACAAAGGCTGCACGGTGCTTATTTACGAGCAGACATGTGCTGCTGAAAAACGTAGGCGGCGAAAGCGCGGTAGTTTTCCTGATCCGCAAAAGCGGGCTTTTATTAATGACGCCGTTTGTGAAGGGTGCGGTGACTGTTCCGTGCAGGCTAACTGCGTAAGTATCATGCCAAAAGAGACCGAATTAGGTCGAAAGCGCGCCATCGATCAATCGAGCTGCAATAAAGATTTCAGCTGTGTGAAAGGCTTTTGCCCCTCTTTTGTAACGGTACACGGAGGGCAGCCGCGCAAGCCTAAAAAAGCTGAGCTAGATGACCGTATTTTTGACAGCTTACCCCCAGTAACGCCGCTCTCTCTCCAAGAGAGCAACTATGCGGTGATGGTATCGGGTATTGGCGGAACCGGCGTGGTCACTGTGACGGCGGTGCTGGGTATGGCGGCTCACCTTGAGGGGCGGGCTAGCAGTATTTACGACATGACGGGAATGGCACAGAAAAACGGGGCTGTGTTGAGTCACTTGCGCATTGCCGAAAGTCAACATCAGCTTAAAGCGGCTCGTTTGGGCGTTGGCGACGCAGACCTTGTCCTGGGTTTCGATATTGTCGCGGCGCTATCAAAAGATGCCTTCCAGACACTGGAGCAGGGGAAAACTCGCTTTATCGGCAATAGCCGTGTCACTCCAACCGCTTCCTTTCAGTCGCAGCCGGATGTAAGTCTGGAAGAAAAACGACTCGAACGACAAGTGATTGATGTCCTGGGGCAGGACGCGGTTCATTTCCTCGATGCGACAGGAATAGGGCTGGCTCTCATGGGTGACAGCATTGCAACTAATATGTTCATGGTGGGCTATGCCTACCAAAATGGCTCGCTTCCCGTGGGTGCCGAAGCTATTGAGCGGGCGATCGAGCTAAACGGCGTGGCGATTCCTTTCAACATCCGGGCGTTCCGCCTGGGCCGTTTATGGGCATGGCAGCCTGAGGCACTCACCCCTTACCTAAATACCATGGCCGTTGTTGATTCCTTTCAGCCTGAAACCGACCTAGATGCCATCGTTGCGCACCGAATCCAGTTATTGACCGATTATCAGGACGCGAGTTATGCCAAACGTTATGAAGCCCTTGTCACCAAAGTGCGGCAAGCCGAGTGGGATCTGAAGGAGAGCAGTCTGCAGTAAGTCTTAGTACTGTAGTTGCGCGTGGCATGGCAAAGTTAATGGCTTATAAGGACGAATATGAAGTGGCGAGACTGTATGCTTCGCCTCAGTTTATGAAGTCCGTAAATGACGCGTTTGAGGGCGATGTTCGGCTAACATTCCACCTTGCCCCGCCGTTATTTTCTCGCCGTGATCCTGTGACGGGCCATCTTCGCAAACGCGAGTTCGGCAGTTGGATGATGTACGGATATAAAGTTCTCTCGCGTTTACGGGGCCTGCGTGGCACGCCTCTGGATATATTCGGCTATACACAAGAGCGGCGTGATGAGCGTCAGTGGGTTACCGATTACGAGAATATGATGTGTGAGCTCCTGCCGGTATTGTCAGAGGAAAATTATGAATATGCTCTTGAGCTTGCTCAGCTACCCGACAGCATTCGCGGATACGGGCATGTGAAGGAAGCCAGTATGGCAGCCGCCAGAAATCAGCAGAAGTTCCTTCTGGAGAAATTTAGAAATCCGCCACAGGTTGCCAAATTTGTCGAATTAAAAGTGGTTGGCTGAGCCGGCTCGATACAAGACGCAACGGAAGGGCGAGTTTTACACCGTTGACAGAAACGCCGATTTTTATATGTGTCATCCTGACGTTGGCACATCCATAATAACTAAGCGTGAAGCGCTAGTTTTTTAGTATGCTCATGAGCAAGTTTAGCGATGACCGGTATACAGCCACAAATTATCAAGTAAGAGGACATGACCATGGTCAAAGCGTGGGTATTGGGTAAGCGAAAACAGGACTCTACTCTGAAGAGTTTGTCGATTACTACAAAAATCAACATTCGAAACTGGGTGACATTGCGGTAAAGCGTGCCGGTGGTATTCGGTATGCGCGACATTACATCACTCCAGCCAGCTCCGGATTGCACAGTGAAAAAGGTGAATCGGATTTTGATGTGATCACCGAGTTCTGGTTTCCCGATATGAAAAGTTGTGAGGAGTGCTTTGCCATTGCCGCCGGTGATATGGCTAAAGAGTTTGCCGAGGACGAAGTGAGGTTTTCTGATCAATCGGCAATTCGACTTTTCTTACAGGTGGGTGAAGACGACGAGTCCGACTTGTCATAAACGCCTAGTTAAAAAATAAGGAACGCTAAGTGAATGAGCGCTCAGAGTACATAGATAAATAGCCTGAGCGCCGAGAAAGAGGGCCGTTTATGAATGACTTTCCTGATTTAGAGATAAAAGAGCTTTCTGCGCAAAACGTGGCGACGTTGAGAGAGATATATACAGTTCATGGAGCCGTGTTTGATCATCTTCATGAAGATTTTATTTTGTATTCGCCTGGCAACAACAAAATTGCAGGCGTGTATGTTGGCGCTGAGGGTATGAAAAAGCATTTTGATTTAATGGATTCCATGACGGAAAACACGCTCGTGCACAACCTACAAGGCACCTTTCTGGCCGATGAGGAGTGGGGGAATGGTCGTTCATCGACTCACAGCTAGTCGCGGCGATATGGAACTTGATACCTGGGGTTTTGGTTTGTGGAAGTTTGAATCAGGGCTTCTCGCTGGACATTGGGAAAGCGTGGGTGACCCTGATCATTGGGACGCTTTCTGGTCGTGACCATTCCAGATGGCATTGGCTGAAGACGATGCGCAAACCTTAATAGTTAGTCTAGTCGTTGCGCTCCACTAACTGTATGTTAGGAAGTTAGGCGTTGGGGGGAAACGCATTGAATGAACCCATATTAGCCACTTTGTCTGCGCGGGATCAGGTGATTGCGCAACTCCGAGAAGTAGCGCCGAGAGTCCTGCGATGTATCAGTTCTTCAGTAATGTTCGTTGCTCAGCACGCACAATACCGGGCATTTTTTTAGAAAAGTCATTCAAGTCTCCCATTGTCATATTTATCCGGCACTGGGCTAACTGATTCTTCGATTGCAATAAAGTACCATATAGAAGTATTATTATCCGTCAGGTTACGTTGTCGCGAGACCGCCCCGGGCGCGTCATAACTGATGATCGAGGCGTGGTGGTGAGGAGGTTTTCGCCGATCAAGTCACGATACGCCTGATTGTTTCCACCGTTTTTTCGCGCGGTCTGGAACGTGGGTCGATCGATATTTATCCCTTCGAGAGAGTCGCGAACATGGGCTTACGGGCTCGCTATTTCCTTACTGGATACTCAATCTATGTCGACAATATCTATCGATAAAAGCATTGTGGAGATGGAAACTTACAACCAGGGTCGATACGCCTTTGGGCAGTATCCGTGTGGCGGTATTTACTATGCGCCCAAAGGCCGTAAGCCCAAAGTTGCATTTATTACCTCTCACTACACGCCCAATTGGTCTCAGCACTATCTTGCAGAATACATGGCACGCCGAGGTTATGGTTATCTCGGTTGGAACACCCGCTTTCAAGGTGCGCCGTCTCCTGTCGGTTTTTCGCTCGATTATGCGTTGTATGACATTAGCTTGGGTGTTCGATGGCTACAAGAAGTTGCCCAGATTGACAAAATCATTCTTCTGGGTAATTCGGGTGGCGCATCACTCATGGGTGCTTATCAGGCCCAAGCGGTTTCTCCCCACCTCCAGCCGGATGCCTTGCCCAGTGATATTTTTGATGCCTTGCCTGCATGTGACGCTTATATCTCGATGGCGGCACACCCAGGACGCGCTCGAATTCTGACCGAATGGTTGGATCCTTCGGTTGTTGATGAGAACGATCCTCTCTCCTGCAATCCTGACCTCAATATGTACAACCCGGATCACTCTTTGCCCTATGACCAAGCGTTTGTCACTCGTTATCGGCAAGCGCAGATAGATCGCAACGAGCGGATTACGCGATGGGCAGAAGAGGAACTTGCGCGTATTCGCTTAGGCCGACCGAAAGGTGGTGTTGAGATTTCGGGCGAGGATGCTTTTGGCTCGGTGTCTTCCGAAGGCGTCTTCGATCGATTTTTTGTTGTACCCAGAACTTTTGCCGATTTGCGCTTTCTCGACTTGACGCTCGACCCCTCAGAGCGTGCGGTTGGTTGTTACGCAGGAGATCCGCTGCAAGCCAACTACTCCGGTTATGGTCATCCCCCGCTCACATCGGCTCGGGAATGGCTCTCAATGTACAGTTTATCGAAAACCCAAATTAGTTTGGAGCAACAGCTCAGTCGAATTAAGCAACCTGCGATGGTTATCTCGTTCAATCGAGATCAAGGCTGTTACCCCTCCCATGCCCAGCAGGCTTATGACGCGCTTGGGTCTGATGATAAGCAAAAGCACGTTTTAGATGGCGATCACTATTGTGCCGGAGAGGGAGCTGATCGTGACCAGCTGGCAGATCTTATAGCCGCGTGGGCTACGGATAAAGTTGGCGCCGCGTTATAGCCGCAACGTGGCAATGCAAGTGCAAGGTTTCTGCGCCTGAACAAAAAGGTATGAGGTTGACTTATGAGAAACATACAAACCATTAAAGTGCAGGAATTTGCTTACGAAGCCGCTGGCCTTTCAATGATTGGAAGCCTGATGCTACCGGCGGATGTGCAACCAATGACTCCCGGCGTGCTCGTTTTGCCTGAGGCATTGGGCATTGATGATCACTGTCGAAACTGGGCCAAAAGGATTGCGTCAGAGCTTGGTTTTATCGCGTTGGCGTGCGATCTCCATGGAGAGGGTCAATTACTGGGTGGGATTGAGGCGGCACAAGCATCGTTAGGGCCTAGGCTCGCAGATGGCGAACTGCTTGATCTCTGGTTGTCAGATACGCTAGACGCACTTGCGAAGTACCCTAATGTGGACGCCGAAAATTTGGCAGCAATGGGGTTTTGCATGGGGGTAATTTTAGTATCGAGCTGGCTACACTCGGAGCCCCGATTAAAGCCGCAGTGGGTCTGCACAGCAGACTCGCTCTCCGCGAGCCCCGAGGTGCAGTTTCGGCGAGCATCCTCGCCGTGGTAGGCGCGGATGATCCCTTGATACCGCAAGAGCAGCGCCATGAATTTGAACAAATAATGACTCGCGCAGGCGCCGATTGGCAGCTACATGTGCTGGGGGGCGTGAAGCACAGTTTTACCAATCCCATTGCAGACGCTCGTAATTTGCCCGATGTGCAGCGGTACGACGATCGTGCCGCAGCGCGATCCTGGGAGCTTGCGTCTTCATTATTGAACGCATCGTTGGCTAAGTAACACGATGAAAATCAAATTTTCGAGGGTGCTAACGGTTTGATATGCCAGCACTGGATAGTTCGCAACGTAAGGAAGGACTAAGGAGATAATATGGAAGCGTCGCTGATTCGAGTTGCTGCGCTGGTAGCGTCCCTTACTGTTATGCGCCTGCTCACCACAACCAGATCCGGTGAGCGAAGAGTTGCAGGCTGATCCTGATGCGGGTACGCCGCAGGCAACTGCATCGACAAGTGATAGCGCCGAACGCCCTAATATACTGCTAATTATTGCAGATGATCTGGGGTACACCGATTTAGGGAGTTATGGCGGCGAAATTCAAACCCCCAATCTCGACGCGTTAGCGGCTTCTGGTGCGCAGTTAACAAACTTTCATGCTGCACCGTCTTGCTCTCCCACGCGATCCATGATCATGACTGGTATCGATAATCACAGAGTAGGCTTGGGGGTCATGCGCGAGTGGCGGTCTCCTTTGACTGGTCAGCCTGGCTACGAGGGATACCTTAATGACCGTGCTGCGGTCCTCCCCGAGCTGATGGCTGAGGCTGGATACCATACTTACCTTTCGGGGAAGTGGCATTTAGGATGGGAAGATCATCAGTCACCTGCGGCCAGAGGCTTTGAGCGCTCGGCTGCGCTGTTAGGTGGGGGATCGCATCACCTTGAGAACATGACGGTCTATGGACCGAAAATTGCCGGGACCCACAAGATCCGCTATCGCGAGGATGGCCAGATGGCGTCAATGCCCGATGCGTTCTACTCGACGGAATATTTCACCGACAAGATGATCGAGTTTATCGATAGCGAGAAAGGCAGTGGTAAGCCGTTTTTTGGTTACTAGCTTACACGGCTCCTCACTGGCCTCTACAGGCTCCCGACGCCTCCATCGAAAAGTATCGCGGTCAGTATGACGAGGGCTATGAGGTACTACTCGAAGAACGCATTGCAAATATGAAAGCGTTGGGCCTGCTGTCTGAAGATGTTGATTACTTTCCTCACCCCACGACGGTCACCTCCTGGAATTCGCTGTCAGAGACGCAGCGCGAGGAAGAGGCCCGGGCTATGGAGATCTACGCCGCTATGGTAGACGATCTCGACACTCATATTGGCCGACTGCTCGACTACCTGAAAACTATTGACGAGTATGAAAACACCGTCGTGATTTTCATTTCTGACAATGGACCCGCAGTCTCCACGGCAGAAACTATGCCGCCTATTTTGCGGGAATGGTATGAGGAGTGTTGCGACACTTCTTACGAAAATATGGGTAAAGAAGCATCCTGGGTTTTTTATGGGGTGCAGTGGGCGGTGCCGGGCGCGGGTCATTTACGCGCAACTAAAGGTCATGTGTCAGAGGAGGCACTCGAGTGCCTGCAATCATCAGCTATCCCGCGCAGACTTTGAACAAAGCGGTGTCATCTGATTTCGCGTCTGTTAAAGACTTATTGCCTACCTTTCTTGATCTTGCCGGCGCGCAGCATCCTATTACAACCTCTAATGGGCAAGATGTTCTACCGCTTCAGGGAGCGTCGCTCTGGCCCGGGTTGGCGGGCATGGATGATCGTTTTCATGATCCCGACTACTACATGGGCTGGGAATTCCAAGGGACGGGTGCTGTCATCCAGGGCGATTGGAAGTTGCTTTTGGAAAAGCCACCTTTCGGTGAGAACACCCTTCAGCTATACAACCTTACAGAGGATCCGGGTGAAACCCTGGATCGCTCACTTACCGATCCTGAGATTTTTGCAAAGATGAAACAGTTATGGGCCAAATACAAAGCCGAAAACGGCGTTTTGGATTATCAACAATGACCCTGGCAAAGAAGACAGTTTTCATTACCGGCGGTAGTCGAGGCATAGGCCTTGCTATTGCCAAGCGCGTTGCGCGAGACGGCGCCAATGTTGTTATTGCCGCCAAAACCGCTGAGCGGCACCCCAAGTTGCCGGGTACGATTTACTCCGCGGCCGAGGAGGTAGAAGCAGAGGGCGGTGCTGCCTTACCTCTGATCCTTGATGTGCGCGATGAGGCTGCAGTGTCAAACGCAGTCGAGCAAGCGGCGCAACATTTTGGGGGCATCGATATCTGCGTAAATAACGCTTCAGCCATTACGCTCGATACATCTGAGGAAATCGATGTTAAACGTTATGACCTGATTCAGCAGATTAATACGCGAGGGACATTCTTGGTGTCGCGTGCGTGTGTACCGTACTTGCGGAAAAGCCGGAATGCACATGTGCTTGCATTGTCGCCGCCTATGCAAATGCGCGCTGATTGGTTCGCGCAGCACCTGCCCTACACCATGAGCAAATATGGCATGTCTATGGTGATGTTTGGCATGGCCGAGGAGTTTAAGGCGGAGGCCATTGCTTTCAATGCGCTTTGGCCGAAAACCACTATCGCTACTGCCGCTGTCAAATTTGCGCTCGGCGGCGAGGAGATGCTGCGTCGGTCACGCACTCCGAGATTATGGCAGATGCCGCTTATGAAATATTTTCAAAGTCGGCCAGCAGTTACTCCGGTAACTTTATGTTAGATGAGGACGTTTTACGCGCGGCGGGAACGACCAATTTCGACGACTACAGCTACGATGTAACGCAAGAGTTGGAAGTCGATATTTTTGTAGACCCTAATTAATAAGCATATCGATTCGCTCCGAGCTTGCTGCGAGTCAGGCCTTGAGAGCGGCGATTCGGACTTTTCAGGAGATAGACCTGTGCCAGTTGTTGCCGATAGTGAATACGTGCTTTACCACTACGATGAATCCCTCTGTTCCCAAATGGTGCGACTCGCCCTCGAGGAGAAAGAGCTTGATTGGACTTCGCGCCCCGTTAGCTTGAGCGAGCTGGAACGCGACGCCGACCATCTGAAAGATGAGTATCTTGCCATTAACCCCAAAGCGCTGGTGCCCACGTTGGTTCATAATGGCAAGGCCGTTTTTGATAGCTGGACGATCATTGATTATCTGGACAAGCAAGCGCCGCAGTCGGGCGTTCCCTTGTCGCCTGATGATGACAATACGGCGCGAAGAATGCAGGTCTTCACGCGCGAAGCCTCATTAGACGAATATGGTGCGTTGGGCTCAACCCTAGGTCTTGCGACTCCGGCTCTGACGTTGCCCGTGCTCAGATATTGTTTGAAGCAACAACCGATTCTTCACGTGCTGTGGAAATACCGCAAGCATCCGCTTCCTGTTCGTCGGTGGGTAACCGAATATCGCGCCTTTTGCCGCTGCCATCCAGCTTAGGTCGTAAGGCGATCGATACCGTCGCTAAAAGCCTCCAGCAGATAGAGCAAACCCTGGGACATGAAGGGTGCTATCTTCTGGGGCAGTACAGCCAGGCCGACGTTATGCTGGCGGCGCATTTCCACCGTCTCGAAGATGTATGCCTGGGCGCTGTACTTAACGATGAGCAGCTACTGCCCAAGACGGCGCGCTATTGGGCGCGTTTGCAGGAACGCCCAGCGTATAAAGCAGCTGTTCTTGACTTTCACGATCCAGTAATGCGATCGGCGCTCAACGTGGTATTTAAAGATCGGCCAACGCCTCTGCTTGAGCGCCTGGGTCACGCCCTCGCGTAACAGGCCCGCTCACACCATCTAAAGCAAGTTTTTATATGCCGTAGTTGGATAATGCGAAACAAAATGGCTAATATATAAATTGTTGCCTTCTTGGCATCTCTACGAGATGGCCCAGAGGGCGGCGTGAATTGGGACTATCGAAAGAGGGATGGCTCGCCAGTTTGCGCGTCATATATCGACGTTACTGCGTTCGAGTAAAGTGCTGACACAATAAAAGGATAATGAATCATGAAAATTGTAACCCTCGAAATTGGGTCTCGAGGTTTGGCAGGTGCTTTGCTTTCGAACGGTGATATTCTTTGCTTGACCCGCGCTGACGGTCACTGCAACGAATCACCCAACCCGCATTTGCGGTCTGTGCGCGAGATTCTTGAGGAAGACCTGCTGGATTTTGTACGGGAGATGCTGTCGCGCGTTGAGACAGATCAGCAGCTGCGCGAGCGGCTTGTGGCCGCTGGAGACAGTATCTTTTCCGCAGACAGCCCTCTACTGGCCCCGGTTCCCAACCCCTCCTTTATCCTTGCTCAGGGCTTGGCTTATCGGAACCATCTTGATGAAATGAACGTGCCTCTGCCAAAGGAGCCTGCTTCGTTGATCAAGGCGCCCAGCAGTATTACCGGCCCTGGCCAGCCCATACGTTTACCCGTCGATCACGCTAGCATGGTCGATTATGAAGGTGAATTCTGTGCTGTCATTGGGAAGGCGTGCCATCGTGTAAATGCTGATGATGTTTATGACTATATAGCCGGATATACCATTATCAATGATGTCTCTGCTCGCGACTGGATCGATGCCGCTCTCGACCAAAATCAGACGCAAATGCAAGCCGTTCGATCTTGGGGAGATAACATGTTGGGCAAACAATATCCCACGTTTACTCCGATGGGACCTTGGCTAGTAACGCGAGATGAAATTGCCGACCCGCATGAGCTGCATTTAACAACGCGTCTGAATGGCGAAGTTATGCAATCTGCCAAAATCAGTGATCTTATCTTTCGGGTTGAAGCATTCATTGCCCATTACGCGCAGTGGTATAAGTTTTTGCCCGGTGACGTAATTAGCACAGGCACACCTGGTGGTGTTGGGCAAGGTCGTGACCCAAAGGTTTATATGCGCGCTGGTGATGTCATTGAAGTCGAAGTGACAAAAATCGGAACCTTGCGTAACCCGGTGGTTAATGCCGACTGAATGACCAATAAATTGGCAAATCTTATTTATTTACAGATGACAAGGTAGTAAGGAGTGCAACAATGAAAGTTGCAATCATCGGTGCGGGCCCATCAGGTTTATACAGCGCGTATCTGATTAAAAAGTGGATAAGTCCCGATATCGACGTAACTGTTGTTGAGCAGAATCCACACAATGCGACGTTTGGCTTTGGGGTGGTTTTTTCAGATCAAGCCCTCGGTTTTTTGAAGCAGGATGATCCTGAGACGCACGATGCAATCGTGCCTCACATGGAGCGTTGGAATGACCTGACTATTAACGTTAAGGACGAGCCCTTCACGGTTGATGGCTTTGGTTTTACCGCCATTGGACGCCTAGAGCTGCTAATGATCCTTCAGGCGCGAGCTCGTTCAGTTGGAGTTGAGCCCGAGTATTTGCGGGTCGTGGAATCGGTAGATGAATTTGCTGATGCAGATCTCATTATTGCCACGGACGGTGTCAATTCTTTGGTTAGGACAACCTATGCAGAAGATTTCGGTACCGAAATCACATTCCACCCTAATAAGTTTCTCTGGTACGGAACCACAAAGCCTTACGATACGTTAACGCAAACCTTCAGGGAAAATAGCGATGGAGAATTTAATGTTCATCATTACCGCTATGCGCCCGATAAAAGCACTTTTTTAGTAGAAACCAACGAGGCCACTTGGGAGCGTACAGGTTTTGACGCCATGTCAGCGGCCGACACCAAAGCGTATTTCGAGCATCTTTTTGCTCCCGAGCTCGACGGCCATCCGATCATTGAAAATAAATCTAACTGGCGAAATTTTCCAGTAATGACGCAAAAGACCTGGTCTGTGGGTAACAAAGTTCTGCTCGGTGATGCGTTGCATACAGCTCACTTCTCTATCGGCTCAGGTACTCGTTTGGCGATGGAAGATGCTATTCAGTTGGTACGCTCGCTAAAGGCGTGTGATTGCGATGTAGCGCGCGCGCTTGCGCATTACGAGCAAGAGCGTCGACCCCTGGTGGACAAGCTAGTGAGAGCCGCGAATACCAGCCTAGACTGGTACACGGATTTTGGTAGCCGTATGAAGAGCGATCCTTACGATTTTGTTAGAAGTTATATTGGCCGCACCGGGCGTATCGACGATGAGCGGGCGCGGTCTATTGCCCCCAAGTTCATGCAGGCTTATGACCTGCACAAGGCCAAGCTGCGGTCTGCAGAGTAAGGTTGGGGGGGGGGAACAGCATGACTCAAGAACGCGTGACTCAAGGATATCTCGCAGATCCAGTGTCAACAGATTGCCCGGGCGCGAAGGAGATTGGCTTTGCTCTTCCCGACGCCTACAACGCGAGCGAAATTCTCTTCCAAAATTTAGCCGCCGAAACGGCTGAAAAAACCGCGATTATTTCGGATCAAGGGAGCGTTACCTATCGTGAGCTTTGCCAAAAAGCGTCGGCTACAGGTCATGCCTTGGTCGATTACGGTTTAGCACGCGGTGCAAGAGTGCTACTTTTCCTAGATGATTCCGCGGCATACCCTGCCATTTTCTTTGGAGCAATCCGGGCGGGATATGTTCCGGTACTTATCAACACGCTGTCGCCTCCAGAGCTTCTTCGTTTTTATTTGGAAGATTCTAGCGCCGAAATCGTCTTTTTTGACGTTTGTTATGACCATTTATTCGGCGATGAAGCGCTGGCTGGCACTGCGGTAAAGCGACTAATCGCTGTTAACGGCAACGCCAGTGAATCCGGCGATCAGCATATTTCTAAATTCGAATGGGATCCATGGATTGCGGATTACCCTAGCGAACTTGATGCGGTAGACACGCATCGTGACGATATGGCGTTTTGGATGTATTCATCTGGCAGCACGGGTAGGCCCAAGGGCATTGTGCATCTGCAGCATGATATGCAATACAGCGTTGAGAGTTTTGGTCGGCATGTTTTAGGTGTAACCCGTGATGACGTCTGTTTTTCAGTGCCGAAAATTTTCTTTGCTTATGGTCTTGGCAACTCCACCTATTTTCCTTTCTCCGTGGGCGCGAGCGTGGTATTACACAAGGGAAGGCCAACAGCAGACGCGGTATTTGACGCAATCGAAAAGCATAAGCCAACGCTGTTATTTGGCTTGCCCACCTTGTACAACAGTCTCGTGCAATCAGCGCGAAAACACACGGCAGACTTGAGTTCCCTGCGCCTGTGTCTTTCCGCGGCAGAAACGCTTTCGGCCGATCTAGCCGGCATGTGGAAATCATTGTTTGGTTTCGACTTAATCGAGGGGTTAGGTTCTACCGAGCTCACCCATGTTTACCTGTCTAACCTCCCCAATGATTTTCGCACCGGATCGGCAGGTAAGCGTGTTCCTGGTTATGAAGTGAAATTGACAGACGCAGATGGCAAGGTCGTGCCAGCGGGTGAGGAAGGTATTATGTGGGTCCGCGCAGATTCCAGTGCGCCCTATTACTGGAATCGGCCTGAAAAAACGGCAGATACCATGCGCGACGACTGGATTTACACGGGTGATCGTTTTGTCAAAGACGAGGACGATTTTTATTTCTTTCGCGGACGTGCCGATGACTTGATTAAAGTTAGCGGACAGTGGGTTTATCCGCTAGAGATCGAGCTGTGCCTTGCCAATCATCCGAGTGTCGCGGAGTGTGCGGTGCTTGCGGTGGAGCAGATCGATAGGCGCATGACGCTTTTTGCTTACGTGGTAACTACCGCAGAGGCTGAAGCGAATTTGGCGTTGACTAAGCAATTACAAGATTACGTGAAGGAGAAGCTCGTTCCCTACAAGTACCCGCGTATTGTGAATTATCTGGCTGAGCTCCCCAAGACCGGGACCGATAAAATTGACCGTCAAATGCTCTTGCAACATGCCAAAGCGCAGGTTCAAAGCGAAGCTTCCTAACTATGAGGTCGATACAATGTCCATGAACGTCGCACCCGAATCCACGCCGGAGCGCCAGGCCTACTACGATAAAATTGGCGCGCATAATTTGTCTGCTTTGTGGACAGTATTTCGTGACATCATCACCGGTGAGCCAACCAGTGAGTGCCAGCCCCATCTGTGGCGCTATGACGAGTTGCGGTCGCTGCTCTTAGAAGCGGGCGACTTGATAACCGCCAAAGAGGCCGAGAGGCGAGTGTTAATTCTCGAGAATCCGGGGCTCAAGGGCATGTCGAGAATAACCACTTCGCTGTACGCCGGTTTACAACTTGTTTTGCCGGGAGAGGTCGCCCCCGCTCATCGGCACAGCCAGTCCGCATTGCGCTTTGTTATAGAGGGTGCAGGCGCACACACTGCAGTGGGGGGGGAGCGCACCTATATGCAGGTGGGCGATTTTGTGATCACTCCCTCATGGCAATGGCACGATCATGGTAACGACACGAGCGAACCCATGATTTGGCTGGATGGCTTGGATATCCCCGTTTTAAAATTCTTCGACGCCTCGTTTGCAGAGTCTTTCGGTGCCGATGAGCACCCGATATCTAGGCCTGCGGGAGATTCTCTAGCGCGATACGGTCAGGGTTTGTTACCTGTTGATTACAAGCATCAGTCGCTAAATTCACCGATATTTAATTACCCCTATGATCGCACCCGGGACGCTTTACATAAACTCAGTGAGTCGTCGGACTGGGATCCGTACCACGGCGTTAAGCTTCGGTACGTTAACCCGGTGACCGGTGATTGGGCGATGCCTACCATTGGCACTAGTATGCAGCTCTTAAATAAGGGCTTCAGCACAAAACCGTACCGCAGCTCGGATGCGGTCGTTTTTGTGCCGGTAGAAGGTGAAGGCCGCACGCGAATTGGTGACAGGATTGTGGAGTGGGGACCTAGGGATATTTTTGTTGTGCCCAGTTGGCATTGGGTGAGTCATGAGGTCAGTACCGACAGCGTCTTGTTCAGTTACTCAGACAGACCGTGTCAAGAGAAATTAGGATTTTTCAGGGAAGAACACAGCGCACAGTAGGTGCGAGCTTTCTGCAAATGCATTACATGATTGGAGATGATTTATGAGCTACGTATTTGAACCACATCCGCAGGCTTCGATCGCTGTTCACGGGGAAGAAGCCCGTTTCCCTGTTAGACGCATATTCTGTGTGGGTCGCAATTACGAAGCACATGCCCGCGAGATGGGTATGGACCCGGATAGAGACCCACCATTTTTCTTTACGAAGCCTGCCGACGCCGTGGTTGCAAGCGATGCCACGATACCTTATCCGGCTGAGACGCAAAATTTCCACTACGAGGCTGAGCTTGTCGTCGCGGTGGGGAAAGGCGGTTTCCGTATCGCTCAAGATGATGCCGCTGATCATATTTTTGGCTATGCGGTCGGCAATGACCTTACTCGACGGGATCTTCAACTCAAAGCAAGAGAGGCGGGCCGCCCTTGGGACTGGGGCAAGGCCTTTGACCAGTCAGCACCCTGTGCTGCTATTCGCCGCAAGAGTGAAACCGGAGAGCTCACAAATGGTCGCATTGCGCTGACCGTTAATGGTGAAATCAAGCAGGAATCAGATCTCTCGCTGCTAATTTGGAACGTCCGGGAGATAATATCCATCCTTTCGCATTCCATAGAATTGCAGCCAGGCGATCTTATTTACACAGGAACCCCAGAAGGGGTTGGCCCGATTAGCTCCGGTGACGAGGTTATCGTTTCCATAGAGGGTTTGGGCGAGCTGGTCACCAGAATCGGCGAGCCGCGCTGAGCGATAAAAACAGGCGACAGTTAACACGGGACGCTGTTATGAATTCAACTATCCTGCACAACTATTTCCGTAGCTCTACTTCCGTTCGGGTACGCGCGGCTTTGGAAATCAAACAAATCCCCTTGAGTACGTGTCTTACCATTTGCGAAAAGGGGAACAGCGTTCCGAGGCCTTCATAAAGCTCAATGCACAGGGACTGGTTCCAGCGCTAGAAATTGATGGTTATACCCTGAGCCAATCGCTCGCAATTATCGAGTACCTTGATGAGATGAGGCCGGATCCCGCGCTGCTGCCTGAAGATCCGGTTGGCCGTGCGCGCGTCAGGGCACTTTCCATGATGATTGGCTGTGATATTCATCCGCTGAATAATTTAAGAGTACTCGATTATTTACAGACGACGTTTGATGCTGGTGATGCAGGCGTTGCCACATGGTTTAACCATTGGGTTGTCGAGGGCTTTCAGGCGCTAGAGAACCGCTTGATTTCTGAGTCCGAAACAGGACTGTATTGCCACGGGGACACCGTAACGATGGCAGACATCTGTCTTGTTGCTCAGGTGGTGAACAATCGTCGGTTTAATGTGGACATGGCTCCCTTCCCCCGCATTACCCAAATTCATGAGAGATGTTTAACACTGGAAGCATTTCAGAAAGCGATGCCTGCTGTACAGCCCGACGCGGAATAATGAAGCCCTGTTCAGCTAACAAAGCGAGTACGTTACTGACACGGAATTTCACCTAATGAGTAACGTGATCAAGGGCTTTCATATTGTCTTGCCATCACTGACACTTACACCCGAAGCTAAACGTTTGGAGTAAGCAGTGACGAATTATTCTGACATTACCAGGTTGTACAAGCCGTCTAAGAGCATGAGTGCGGGCAAGCGTCGCGGTATTAATTCCGTTGAGACGGGAATTAGAATACTTGAGGTGATCATGGGTTTGGGTGGTCCCAGCAGCCTGAAATCAATTTCAGACGCGGTGGGTATGGATTCCAGTCAGGTTTACCGATATGTCGCCAGCCTGATAAACACCGGGGTGTTGGTGCAAGATCCAAGTACTAGCCATTACGATTTGGGGCCCATGGCGCTGAAAGTCGGGCTTTCTGCTATAGCACGGCTCGACGAGCTTGCAGTTATTGAACATCGGATGCGCGAGTTTGCACGTAATGAGGGCGCTACCTGCATGCTCTCGGTTTGGGGAAGCAACGGGCCTGTGGTTATACGCTGGTTTCAAGGGACACCGCCCGTCTTCACTACGCTCGCTGTAGGCTCGGCTATACCAGTAACGCATTCTGCAACCGGACACATCTTCCTGGGCCTGATGAGCCCGGGCATACTGGAACCGCAATTGCGGTCAGAAGGCCGTTCCGCAACTCTGGGCAAAAATAAAGATTTATTGGAGATTAGAGCAAAAGTGCGCAAGCAGCTTGTTGCTTCTGTCGACAGCAAGTTTATTCCCGGGCTGCGTGCGCATGCGGCGCCCATTGTGGGTGTGCAAAATACGCTGGTGGGTGTTTTTTCGGTAATTTCGAATAACACAATATCCAAGCGTGATTTCAGTGCGCTTAAAAAGAAGCTTCTTGTATGCTGCCAGACTCTGTCAGCGGACATTGGCGGCGAGTGGGATACACTGGATGCCGACAAGGTCTAGGCGGCTGCCGGCACCGGCGTGATTAGTTGGATGAAATAACAATAATGCGGTTATGACGGACGTGGAGATATTTGCATGAACGACCCTAAGCCTTTGGCTCATCTAGATATTACCCAGCTTATCGACGACAGGGCTCTGTCTCGTTTCCAGATCCTAGTCATTGCGCTTTGTGGCTTTATTGCCATGCTCGACGGCTTTGATACTCAGGCCATTGCTTTTGTCGCGCCAGCTATTGCAGTTGATATTGGCGCGGATAAGTCGGCGTTTGGACCCGTGTTTTCGGCGGCTCTCGTCGGGCTGGCCGTGGGAGCTGTGTCTCTGGGCACGCTGGCTGACTCTGCTGGTCGTCGCCGCGTGATTATTGGATGCACGGTAGCCTTTGGCTTGTTTTCAATTGCGACGGCTTATGCCTCTAGTCTGAATCAGATCATGGTGCTCAGATTTTTGACAGGCTTGGGTCTCGGGGGCGCGATGCCCAACATCATTGCGTTGACAACCGATTATTCGCCAAAAACGGCTCCGCGCGGTGATGGTAGTAATCATGTTCTCGGGATTCCCCCTCGGCGCTTTACTGGGTGGGGTGGTGAGTTCTCAGCTGGTTATATTATTCGGATGGCCATCTATATTTATTTTTGGAGGGTGGTCCCCCCTGCTCTTGGTGCCTATCTTATTCTTGTCGCTGCCAGAATCGCCAACCTTTCTGCTAAGTCGCAACAATGCGGCTGATCGACAGCGCCTGGCGACTATTGTCGGTAAGCTTCGCGCCGATCTCAATGTGAATGCGCAGACGGCATTCGAGATAACGGAGGAAGCATCGACTAAGGGTAGCGTGCGCGACCTTTTTGCCGACTACCGCGCTGTCGGCACAATTATGTTGTGGGGCATCTTTTTCACCAATTTGTTAATGTTCTATTTCCTGATCAGTTGGTTGCCCACGGTACTGGTCGACGCCGGATTGCCTATCAGACTAGCGATCTTGACGGCTGTGTTACTCAATGCTGGAGCTGTTTTTGGCGGTGTAACACTAGGACGCTTGGTGGATATCAATGGCCCCTTCAAGATTTTAACCATCAATTATCTTTTTGCGGCTTTTTTTGCGGTCATGATTGGGCAGTGGGCAGATCAACTGTATATTGTTGGAGCTTTGGTTTTCTGCGCCGGATTTTGCGTGGGGGGAGGGCAATTGGTGGCCAATAGTCTGGCTGCAACCTATTACCCTTCACATATTCGCTCAACAGGCATTGGTTGGGCGATTGGACTGGGGCGCATTGGTGCCATATTAGGTCTCATTCTCGGCGGTGCTTTGGTAGCTGTGTTAACAGAAACGTCTGATCTGTTCACCGCGGTCGCGATTCCCGGCCTTCTGGCCTCGTGCGCGGTATTTTACATGGGGCGGGTTTCCACCAGTCAGTGAGGCCGGTTATGGTACCGGCTCAACTGCCGACCTGACGTTTTACGATGAGCGTGTCCAGCGCAAGAATGCCTTGCTCGTAAACCCTAAGAGGGTTTACGTCTATTTCTGCCACGTCGGGTTGTGATAACAACAGGTCACCCAAGGCTATCAATGCATCGGCTAGCGCTTCGATATCTAATGGAGCGCTGCCACGCCACCCGTTGAGTAGCGCGCTGCCCTTGAGTTCTCCAATCATAGCCAGTGCATCATTCTTACCAATGGGCGCTAACCGGATGGCGGTATCGCTGATAGCTTCTGCGGTCGTGCCGCCGAGCCCAAGCATAACAACGCTGCCAAAGCTGTCGTCATTGACACCACCAATAATCATCTCAAGCCCCGAGGGCGCCATTGCCTCCAGCAGATAACGCTTATTGCCTTCGGATGGGATGGCGTCAATGTTTGACAAGGCTTCACGCAGCGATTGCTCACTATTGATGTTGAGATGAACGCCACCGACTTCTGTTTTGTGTATAATCGTAGGGTCGAGTACCTTAAGAACGACTGGCCCTCCTATGTCTGCTAGACCTTTGATGGCGCTTTTATGGTCGCTAGCTACCACGCGTTTTGGGCAAGGAATACCGATTTTTTCTACCGTCGTTTTCGCCTGGTCTTCATCAATGTGGTCGGCATCAAGATGCGATAGTTGCTCGGATGCCAAACCGTTTTTGTTCGGGGTGTAATTGTTGAGCCGATGTTGCGCTTTTGCGTCTTCCACCAGAGCTCGCATAATCCGCGCCACAGCATCGGGGGAATCAACGGCCGGAACACCAATCTGTTGAACAGCATCCAGCGTCGCGCCGATCAAGGTGCGCGCACCGGCTGTGCCGAAAACGACTGGCTTGGGACAGGTGTCGCGCAGTGCTGCCATTGTTTTGACTGGGTCAATGGCAGGGGTTCATGCAACGCGAACACGATGGCAGCATCGATCTGGGCGTCGTCTAGAGCATGTCGAGCGATATCAACGAAGTCTGGTGATGGACGCCCGGTGTCCACGGGATTTTTAAAATACGTCATTGGTGGCAGTAATTGAGCGATGGCCTCAACTGAAGCGGGATGCAGTACAGGCATCGACACATTTTGGCTTTTCAAATAGTCGGTGATCACCATGCCGGGGCCCGCCTGGCCTGTAATCAAAGCCACCCCGGGTTCAAGATTGGGTTGGAGACGGACTTTTGCAAACATACTGGCAACTTCAATCAGCTCTCGCGTTGACTCCACGATAATGGCACCTGCTTGCTTGAGCGCCGCTATCTTTAGATTGAATGAGCCGATTAAATTCCCTGTATGTGACGCTGCAAACTCACCAATGTCGCTTTTACCTACGGTGAAAATAACGACCGGTTTTTGAGGTGTAGTTAGTTGAATGGCTTCGTACAGTTGCCGCCCATCGGACACGCCCTCAAGGTAGACGGCTATCACGGAGGTATTCGGATCTTGTGCCATGTGGTGAATGACATCGGTGGTGCTCATATCCGCGCTGTTGCCGGTGCCAACGGCAAGACTCACTCCAACAGACTGATCAATGGCCATGCATGCCAGCGTGACGTTTATGGCTCCGCTTTGCGCAATAATGCCGAGCTTTCCGGCCGTTAGCTTTTCCATGCCCGGAACAAATGTCGCGCGTAGATCCATACCCGGTGCAGAAAAGCCAGAGGTATTCGGCCCCATCAATCGCATGCCGGCAGCGCGACAAATAGAAAGCAGCTCTTCTTGGATAGTTTCGCCTTCCGCTCCGGACTCGGTGAAGCCACCGCTAATGATCATAATAGCCCCTACACCTGCGCTTGCCGCGTCACGAGCAGCTGCGATGCAATGCTGGGCGGGTATGGTGAAGATCGCTAAATCAATGGTCGCACCGACTGCACTTAAACTTGCATAAGCCGTTTTACCGAAGATGGAGTCGGCTGTTGGATTGATTGGATAAACAGCGCCGCCAAAGCATTCAAGCGCTGCCATCATCTGATAGCCAGCCTTATTTTCGCTGTTGGATGCGCCCACCACGGCAATGGATCTAGGCTCGAACAATGTGTTAAGACTGGTGTTTTTAGGCATGGCGTGATCCGGGTAGGTTCTAAAGATTAAAGGCGCATCAGTGTTGGCAATATTGTACATCGTCGCATGACTTGTATTTAAGAGAATTACTCAGCGAAAGCATATATTCCGCAAATCTTCAGGATTTAAGTAAAGAAATGATGTGGACAGACTGCGTCAAAGCAGAGTTAAGAGAGAAAAGATGCTTTTGCGTATTTACTGGTCTGATAGGGCGTCCAAAAGTTGATGATTGTGGTGGATCAGCAGCTAGTGGTATTTATAAACTGATGAGACGAGCAGCTTTTCTAAGGCGACTTATTGTTGAGTTTTCGTTTGACGGTGATGTGAAAACACAGATCGGCAGATCGCGAAAATACTATAAAGAAAAATGTTAGTTGATTGGTGGTGATGGTGGTTTCGGTGAGCGAAACTCTGACGAATGCCTCATGGTGTGGAGAGGCCTTATGTCTTGGTAGGACCTTATGTCTTGGAAGCGCCTAATGTCATGACGTGCTCGGCCGATCCATGACGAAAAACTTGCACAGACTAGATAGACCGCCTATTAATAGGAGAGAAAGTGGTAGATGAATAGTCGAAACACTGTACTCTCACATGGCGCGATGCTGCTTTTTTCCTCGTTGATCGCCGGTTCATTCAGTCTTGGCCAACGTATCGCAAACGACATCAGTCCCGGGGCAATCACCGCGATTCGATTTCCCCTAGCCGCACTTGTTATGGGCCTGTGGGGGTGGAACAGCGGGCTACTTACGCGCAGGGATCTCGAGGCGCCCTGGCGGTATTTGGTGTTGGGCGGATTAATGAGCGCCTACTTTGTGTTGATGTTCGAGGGTTTAAGGACCGCTTCTGCAGTATCGACCGCCGCAGTTTTTACCCTGATGCCGGTTATGAGCGGTGTATTTGCCTATTTTCTCCTTGGTCAGATTGCCACCCGTCGAATTCGACTCGCATTAACTGTTGGTGCCGCCGGTGCTGTATGGGTGATTTTTCGTGCCGACCTTAATGCATTGCTTGCTTTTGAAATAGGTCGGGGCGAGATGATCTTTTTGTGGGGTGTGTCGCTCACGCGGTATATACCCCGCTTACTAGAGACTCAACCGGGGCCAGTCGCCCTTGGTCCTGACCTTTGGCATGATGGTGGGCGCATCGCTCTTGATGCTGGTGTATGGAGCAAGCGACCTCCGTGCAACGGATTTTGTTTCGTTACGGCCATTGGTATGGATAACGCTTGTCTATTTGGTCGTCTTTGCAAGCGTCGTCTCCTTCTCTTGTCTGCAATATGCAACGCTACATCTAGCGACTACTAAGGTAATGGCCTATACCTATATGACACCCAGTTGGGTGATTTTGTGGGAATTCGCCCTCGGCAGAAACCTGCCGCCCGTCGGAATTTGGGGCGGAGTGTTGATGACGGTAATTGCTCTAATGCTTTTATTGAGAAATGAAGTTGACGAGTGATTGGCCCGTGCTTGAAGCTTGAAAGCAAAGAATCAACGGTTGGCGGGGAATCGACCAACGTAGGGGGCTAGGGTCGCGCTTTTATGGGCGCGCCGAACCGTCACATGTCTGGTAATACAGTGTAGATGCTCAACACTTGGCTACTCGTGCAGTTAAACGCTGGTCAAAGACTGTTTCAGAGAAACATGTTTGATTAAAGAGGGGTTTGACCGCCGTCCACGCGACCAGATGTCATCAATATTTAGATAATTTACAGTAGATTACATAATCTGGCATGGTAAGTGAGATCGCGTGGCGCAAACTGCAGCGCATAGATAATTGGCGTTAATGTTTGTTTGAATCCTGCTGCTCTCGCTTAATCCTCCGCCTACAAATGGAAGCTACTCATGAACGATAGACAGCGAGACCTTGTCAGTCAGATGTTTACCGCTATATGCACAGGGGATATGGCAAGCTTTAAAACGTGTTTTGCTCCTGGTGCAGTGGTTTGGCACAACGATACTGAGACCGAATCAGATATTGACAGCTCCGCCGTCGCGCTCGGCGGCCTTCACTCAGCTAGCCACCGATTAGAATATGAGAATCAGCGAATAAACGCAGTGGACTCGGTATTTTACGTCGAGCACATCTTCACGGCGGCTTTGAAGAACGGCAAGTCACTGCGCTTGCCAGCCATGATGCGTATTGACGTTAATGCGGAGGGGTTGATCGAAAGGATCAACGAATACTATGACAGTCGTGCTACTGACGTTCTCACTGAAGACTGAAGAGCGGGTTTTTTTATTTCATCAATGACGTCAGGCCTCGGTCGTCCAGTTTAAGACGTGTAGGTTTGCTGTGTCTTTCCGAAGGCGTAAGCGTTAATACGCTTTTGCGATCGTGTGATGGCGCCGTGGTCTAGGGCGCCCATCGATAGACTGGCGGTGTAACACTCGCCCCGTCGAGCCATTGGAAGAACGGCCACTCGGCGGGAACTGTAACTAGTTAGCTACTACCCCAACCGGGCTGCCGTCTTCCATTGAGAAGCGGTCACCGAAGTCATACACGTCATCGTGGATGAAACCATCGTTGTAGGATATTTCCCACCAGTTGTGGTCCAGATCTTCGAGGTAGAATGAGTAGGTGCCGTGCTGAGAGGTGGGCTCCATTACCTGACGGATTTTGTATTTTTCCTGATATTTCAGCGCGTTTTCATACGCTTCGTGTACTTCTTCTTTGGTTTCTACGTCGATGCCCCAGTGATTGAGTAGGCTGACAGGCTTAACATCATCACCTACCTCAACGCATACCACATGAAATTTCAGCCCGCAGCGGAACAACATGGCTGGAATAGCGTGACGGACGCATTCCAAGCCAAGGAACTCCTCATAAAACGGGCGAGACTCTTTAAGGCTGTAGCACTCAAGGGTGCCATGGGATAGTACGTAAGGCCGGATGATGGAGTTCTGGTTCGTTGGTTCAACGATGCCATCAACAATCATTTCTCGAGTAGTAGACATGTTTTTTCCTCGCGTTGAAGCTGTGTAAAAAGGATTTATGGTGTAGTCATTTCGGTCTCGACGAGATCCGCCTGAGTCAGGAATGCATCGGCGAAAAATTCTGAGGCAGGTAGGTCGCGCTCCTGCGTCAGATTATCGCGTGCGTCAGCCACCATGGCTGGAGAGCCGCATGCATACACTTGAAATTGAGAAAGATCTGAAAATCCTCCATGGCGGCCTGTTGAACATAACCGGTTCGCCCTTGCCATTGACAATCGCTGGAGGGAGCAGATAGTACTGGGTGGAAGCTGAAGTTACTGTGCTCAGCCGCCCATGATTGCGCCAACTCAAGGTCATAGAGGTCGTTGGCTGTGCGCCCCCCAAAACAGGCTTACTGGCCGATCAGCAATCAGTCCCTTGTCAAACATGTACATACAGAGTGATTTTATCGGTGCAAAACCTGTCCCTGTTGCCAGCATGATGATGGGCGCGCTCGAGTCCTCCCGCAGATAGAACGTACCTAATGGGCCTTCAAACTGAATGAGATCACGCGCTTTAATCGTACTGAACAGTTGGTCAGTGAATAAGCCGCCTGGTAGGTGCTTGATATGCAGCTCTAGTGACGTTGCGCCAGAGGTGCTCGGCGCACTGGCTATGGAGTAGCTTCTGCGTGCTCCGTCTTTCAACAACAGGTCGATGTATTGGCCGGGGAGGAAGCGCATATTTTCATTGGGGGCAGACGAAGTTTTATCTTGGCAATGTCGGCACTTGGTTTATCAATCGCAGCAATACGACACGGAACCTGACGAGTTTCAATGCCCGCCAGGCCTTCTAGCTCCTCTGCCTCGATAACAACGTCGGACAAGGGCTTGGCTTGACAGAGCAGGGCAAGCCCGTTGGCTTTGTCTGCTTCAGACAGGTAAGTTGGATGTACCATGCCGAAGTCGACTTTCCCCTCGAGAACCGTGCCTCGGCAAGTACAGCACACACCGGTTCGGCAGCTATAAGGCATGACATGATATGACGCGAGTCCAGCGCTGAGTATTGTCTGCCCTTCCGCAACGTCAAACTCATGCCCGCTAGGTTTAAGCGTTACTTTGTATGTCATTCCTGCCTCCATCTGGTACCACCCACTGACTCACGCGACTAGTGTAGGTGATTTCTGTCAAGCTCTCGAGGAATCAGCAGACCCGAGCGCGTATGCCTTGTTGTATCGAACGATGAGAAAGCCTCAGTTGCCAATTTCGCCGTCTCATCATCACTGGCGCATGTGGGTGCAGATTGTCGGGATTAAGCGAGGCGCTTTGCTGAGTGGGTGCTTGTTAAGTTGGGTGATTTCCCAAGAGATGAAGCGGCTCGCTGCCAAATTTGAATCCGTAAAATCTCATTTGCCAAAAAAGCTTCTATATAGTAGCTTAGTGAGGCTGCCTTGCCAAACTTAAACTAAAGTAGTTCGACTCCGGCATGAGCACCTCGGGCTAGAGTGCCATGATGAATCGCAAATAATGGATAAAAAACAAGTATTGGAGTATTTATGAAAAACACGCTTCTTAAGAAAACCGCGATTGCAGCTGCCGTGATCAGCGCCGGAGGGGTCGCTAACGTTGGCTACGCTCAAAACAATGCACAGGCTGGGTTTGATTTATTAGAGGAGGTGGTTGTCACCGCGCGCCGACGTAATGAAAGCCTGCAAGATGTACCGATTGCCGTTTCGGCCCTGTCCGGTCAGCAGGCTAATCTACTGGGTATTGATGGTACGGACGATCTCACGTTAACCACACCCAGTCTAGATTTTGGCAAGCAAGGCGGTTTTGGTTACATTCCGTTTCTACGCGGCGTCGGTTCATCGACTGCCAGTGCCGGATTTGAGTCGCCTATTGCGATCTATGTTGACGACGTCTACCTTGCTTCGCCCAATTCGAAGTTACTCTCTCTCGATAGCATCGAAACAGTTCAAGTGCTCAAGGGCCCTCAGGGCACGCTTTTTGGGCGTAATGCCACTGGCGGTGTGATTCAGGTAAAGACAAAACAACCTGACGTTGAGCAGGCTTCAGCCAAGGTTTCTGTGGGTTATGGTAACTACGATACCGTAGAAGGCAGTGTCTACTTCAACTTGCCTCTTAGCGACAGCGTGGCATTTAATTTCTCTGCCAACAGTACGGATCAGCGCGACGGCTACGGTAAATCAATCGTTACAGGTAAAGATACTCAGAAAATTGATGACTGGACGGTACGTGCCAATTTGTTGGTTCAATTAGGTGAAAATACGTCGGTCAAAATTTCCGCTGATGCGTCAGATATAAAAACCGACCAGGGCTGGAACCAGGGCGTATTCCCGGGGTTTGTGAGCGAAGGGCGAGGGGTGTACGCAGGTGTCTACAACACTTCAACGATTGGAGAAGACTACAGCACCATTGAAGAGTACGGTCTTGGTCTTGATATCCGGCATTCATTTTCTTTTGCCGATCTGGTTTCGATCACGTCCTATCGCGATACAAAAATGTACACGCAGCTGGACCAAGATAATGGCCCGGTGCCGCTCTTTGATTTGATTATCGACTCGCCGACTGAAGCTTTGTCTCAAGAATTGCGGTTGGTATCTAACTCGGAAACCGGGTTTCAATGGGTTGTAGGCGGGTTCTACATGTCTACGGAGTCTTCGTATGACCCGGCCTGTCTGTGTGGTCTTGTTGGTGACGTTTTTGGCACTGGGCTGCCTGATCCCAAATTGGAGTTCTACAACACCCAGGAAATGGATTCCTGGTCAGGGTTTGCTGAAGGAACCTTTGAGATCACCGATTCGATGAATCTGACGGTTGGCGGTCGCTATACAGAGGACACCTATCAGTACATACAAAATGGCGTGTTCCTGTCTGCTGGTGGTATGTTGCTGGGAGAGGCTCCCGGATCGACTTATGAACTGGATGAAGAAAAATTTGACGAATTTACTTATCGGATCATTCTCGACACTCAGTTGACTGACAACGTGATGGCATATATTTCACACAGTCGTGGGTTCAAAAGCGGTGGTTATAATTTGACCGAGCCTGGAATTCCCGGACTGCTACCCCTGCCTTCAGCCATTGAGCCGGAAACCCTTGATGCAACCGAGATTGGGATCAAGACGACGCTGATGGATGGTCTCTTGACGTTCAATGCGGCGGCCTTCTATTACGATTATGAAAACCTAATCGTAACCAGTACTCGAGAGGGATCCTTGAGTCTCCTCAATGCAGCTGCAGCTGAAATTTATGGCTTTGACGCGGACTTTGTTTTGCTGCCTGCAGAAGGCTGGAGAATTTCAGGCGGCATTGGGTTTCTGGATTCCGAATATACAGACTTCCCCGAGGGCCCCATCTTTACCCCTGACACTGGCACTGACCCATTTGGTCCCCCGAATAATAATGGCGGCGGCAACAACCCCGGCGTGGCTAACCTGACGGGTAATGAAACCCAGCGCTCGCCTGAACTAACGTTTAACATCTCCCCGAGCTACAGTACGCGTGCCGGAGCGGGTGTTCTCACGTTAGCCGCGCACTATTATCACAACTCTGGGTGGTTTGCAGATCCAGAAAACCGGCTCGAGCAACCTAGCTATGACCTCATTAATGCAACAGTTAATTACGAGATGGACAACGGGTTTGCTGTTCAATTATGGGGTAAAAACCTCGGTGATGAAGTGTACTACTCCTTTATTCAGGGCGGTGCTCTGAATGATGCAATCACCTGGGCGCCGCCAAGAACCTACGGCGTTACTGTCTCAAAGGAATTTTAATCAGCCTTTGGGATAAACCCACTGTTCAAACCTTCGGGTGATTCATTGCCCGGAGGTTTTTTTGATGACGGACCATGTCATGTGCACACATGAGGAGCGATCAAAGATCGCATCAATACGTCGTTGCCTAATGCTGTCAACATTGGCGCTGGCTCAGCTGGTTTATGCAGAAAGCGTAACCTACTCACCCGCTGCGCAGGATGAGTTGCCACGACAGGTGTTTTGGGGGGATACCCACCTGCACACCAATATATCGGCAGACTCTTATAATGTGGGCAATCCCACGCACTCTCCCGAGCACTCATATCGACTGGCTCGGGGAGACTATCGTTGCGCAAAATGGCATGCGTATCAAGCTGAGGCGGCCGCTAGATTTTCTGGTGGTCTCGGATCATGCTGAATATCTGGGAATCAGCGCCGGTGCTTTTCAAAAAGATGAACAGGTTCTATCAACGGAGTTAGGCCAGCGTCTGTCACAATTGATGGATGTGGGCGATACAGTGGGTGCGACCGCGGCAGCAATGCGGGACTTTTTCATCGCTACCGCGTCACCGGGTGAAGAAGTTTTTAGAGTGGACCCTGCCGTAAGACAGTCAATTTGGAGTCGAGTGGGGGCAAGGGCAGATGAGTTCAATATGCCTGGTCATTTCACGGCATTTGTGGGCTATGAATACACACCAATGCCGGCACTTGCTAATCTACACCGCGTGGTCATATTCCGCGATGGCGCTGATTACACCTCTCAGGTCCTACCATTTTCGGTGATCGATAGCCCCGATCCGGAGGACCTTTGGGACTGCATGGCACGCTACGAGGGTGCCACGGGAGGCTCCGTATTGGCCATCCCCCATAATTCTAATCTCAGTGCCGGACGGATGTTTGATGAAACTACCTACACTGGCAAACCGATAACTGCTGCATACGCTGAAAAGCGTCGTCGCTGGGAGCCGTTGGTTGAAGTGACCCAAATCAAAGGCGACAGTGAAACCCATCCTTTTCTGTCCCCAGAAGACGAGTTTGCAGACTACGAAACGTGGCGTTTCTGGAGCGGCGGGGAAAAATATTCGGGACCTATGAACGAACAGCGCTGGCAAACCGGCGCTGCTGGATCCTATGCGCGTTCAGCGTTGAGACGGGGCTTGGAGGTCGATGAGCAGGTTGGTGGCAATCCTTATAAATTCGGCATGATTGGAAGTACCGATTCCCACACTGCCATGCCCACCGCGGAGGAAGATAACTTCTGGGGAAAAATGGGCACCCAAAATCCCAGTCCTACCCGGTGGGACATGAGTTGGGGGATGGGCGATGTCGTTGACGAAGCGCAAGATACCGCCGGCAGATTGGTATCGCCCATAAATTGGGTGAGCACGGCATCCGGTCTTGCTGCTGTATGGGCCAAGGGCAATACACGCGAGGATATATTCGACGCTATGCGTCGAAAAGGTTTACGCAACGACTGGCCCGCGCATGACGGTTCGGCTGTTTGGCGGCTGGGATTTTGTTGAAGGTGACGACCAGCGATCAAATTATGTCGACATAGGCTACGCTCGCGGTGTGCCAATGGGCGGAGACTTAATGGCATCGCCTCCGGGGGCTAGTCCGACATTTATGGTGCTCGCGGCGAAAGACCCAGATGGTGCAAACATCGATCGCATTCAAATGATTAAAGGTTGGGTGGATGCTGCAGGAAAATCCCATGAAAAGGTTTTTAATGTGGCCTGGTCTGGCGATCGCACCTTGAATGCGCAAGGACAGCTCGAGGCTGTGGGCTCAACGGTTGATGTTAAGACCGCGCTTTATACCAACACGGTTGGTGCCCCCTTACTGTCAACGGTATGGACGGACCCCGAGTTTGATAATGAACAGAAAGCGTTTTACTACGCCCGAGTGCTGCAGATACCCACCCCGCGTTGGCCGGCTTATGATGCTGCATTCTATGATTTGGACTTGCCGCCAGATATTCCGCAGACAACTCAGAGCGTGCCTACACCTCGCCAATCTGGTACGCGCCGTAACAACGGCACGGCGGAGGCAGTGGGTCCATGGATTACTTCGGGCGCAGATCGGTCGCTACTGATCTGTGCTAACTAGGCGGATAATTTGACCTTCTGTAACGTTTTCGAGTAGCAGATAAAGGGCGCCGTCATTACCAACCTCAATATCTCGTATTCTGCCAAAGCTTGTTATCGAGAGGTATTCATCGATTTTTAAATCTTGAGTTGCTGCAATGGCCTGGAATTCCGCTTGTGCTTTGACGCTGGTAAACGTCAATGCGGTGTTAAAAATCAGTGTAATGGACGTCGTTGTGATGAAAATGCTCTTGCCATTTACTGTTTGCCTTGAGTGGGCTCGCTAACGGTTTCAATACAATGTGATCACACCGTGAAAACATTCGTGAAGCAACTCTGTGCCTTGGCCGAATTATCGGGTTGCTTCAGCAAGTTCTCTCGCTACTGATAGGTAGTAGTTCCGTGTTGGCGCGTTTAACGTGCCGTCCGCCAGTGCCCGCAACGCTTGAATTTTTATGCGTGTCGCTGGCATCGAATAGGTCTCTAGCGCAATGAGATAATCCGCTAGCATCAGTGACCACGCGTAATTACGTTCATCCATAGCCTTGTCTAACGCGGCTAACAGTGCCTGCTCGCCGCCGGCGAGGTTAGCTATCTGTCGGGAAACGGTAACCTGGGATGGCGACGCTAGTTGAGTCGGATTACCACTAAACCACCCGAGATAACCGCTAAAAATCGCGCGCACCGCCGTGTCTACCCGGCCATAATATTCCGTTAAGTACGGTTGGCGTGCCAGCTCTGGGGGCAATTTGACATAATCGACTAGCTGATCAGGAGTCATGCCTTTGTTCATGCCTTCGAGGGTTTTGTCATGAACAAATTGAATCGCCTCGTGATAGTTAGTTAGCGTTTCGTTCACACGCTCAGCACCGATAACTGGCTTGGTATGCCCCGGGACAAGCGCGAGGGCCGGATGCGCTGCCATCTTTTTTACACTGTTTGCCCACTGCAGGACGTCTCGATAGGGCCCGCCGCGTAGTGCGTAGAGATTTGGGAACGAGTGGTAGAAGTTGTCACCACTGAACAGGACTTTTTCATTGGGTAACCATACATATAACTGATCGTCGGTTTCTCCCGGTGCTTTGAACAGGTTCACGTTGATGCTGTCTACCTTGACTTCAAAATACTCGCCCTCAAACGTCACCGTTGGTTTCAGAATTCCTTGCCCGAATCCTTTCATCGGTTGAACGGCTGGCCCCACACCGAGATTAATGCGTTCCGTTAGCGGTTCAAGTTGACGACCAAACTGTCGAGCACCACGTTTAGCGAAGATGGTGCCTCGAGCCGCATCTGCTCTGTCAACATCAAAATTAGCCTGCGCGTAGATCGCCGGCTTTTCATCTTGTGCAAACACGCTTGCACCACCCACGTGATCGACATGGCCGTGAGTAAAAATGATGGCTTTCACGGGTTTGTCGCTGATGCGTCGAAAGTCTTCATGCAACTCAGACGCCGACGACGTTGCGGGCAGAGTATCTACAAAGATGACACCGGTCTCTCCCACGATCATAGATGCATTTGAGCCGCCATAGCCCACACCGGTATAGACGTTCGGCGCGACTTTGTAGATGTGCCGTTTGAACTCTGAATTGTGCGCGCGTAATTGTTCTATCTCAGCGCTCGCCACGGCCGTTGATGCTGCGCATACTAGAGCCACCATGATCACTAGTTTTTTCAGCGTGCTGGTGGTGAGGTCGCTGTAGGGCATAGTCATTCTTTAATCACTCGCTAGCAAATCCACGGCACTAGGCTTGTGGTAGGTGGGCTTGTTGCACTGTTATACCGCTGACGCTGCACGCGTTGCCACTCGACCCAAGCAATCTATACTCCTTCTTTAGCGAAGTGTTATAGAATTTCGTTACAGAAGGCAAGGCTTTATTACGAGGGACACAGAGGCTCGTGCTTACGCGTATCTAAAAATTCACTGGTATTGAAAACGGCGCAGGTAAAACCCTCATTAATATTGAGCACACTTTGCCCGCGCAGCGTGCTTGAATAGCAACTTATTTTTCCGTGACATCCACGCGCTAATGGTGCGTTTGGACTGACTAGCTGTTTACGTCAGCGCCAAAATTGAAATAAAAAAAAGCCCGGCTTAAAGCCGGGCTGGGTATCTGAAACCTAGTTATCGTGTTGCCATACCGGTTCGTGGCATGCTGACTGCTTCAAGGTCAAAGCGGTCATTGGTCATCACTTTAGTCCAGGCGTCAACGAAGTCGGCGACAAATTGCGCTTCACCGTCGTTCGATGCATACACCTCAGAGATGGAGCGGAGCTCAGAGCTTGAGCCGAACATCAAATCAACTGGGGTTGCCGTCCACTTGCGCTCACCGGTAGCGCGATCAACGCCAACATAGGCACCCGCAAACTCACTTGATGGCTGCCATGCGGTGGACATGTCGAGCAGGTTAACAAAGTAGTCGTTGCTCAGCGCGCCGGGCTCATCGGTAAAGACGCCATAGTCAGTGCCATTGGCATTGCCGCCCAATACGCGTAACCCACCGACCAGCGCGGTCATTTCGGGTACTGTGAGATCAAGCAGATTGGCTTTATCGATCATGGCCTTTACCGGCGGTAAATACGTACGATCCGCATCGTAGTAGTTACGGAAACCATCAGCCGTCGGCTCCAAAGCCGCGAAGGACTCAACATCGGTCATAGCCTGTGTTGCATCGGCACGACCGGGTGTAAACGGTACGCTAATAGTGTGGCCCGCAGCTGCCGCAGCCTGCTCAATGGCTGCTGCACCGCCCAACACAATGAGGTCCGCCAACGATACCTGTTTGCCATCTTTTGCGCGTCGTTGAAGTTGGTCTGAACCATCTCCAGCTGTTTAACCACATTAGCGACCTCAGTTGAGTCATTAATGGCCCAGCCGTTCATGGGCGCCAGACGAATGCGAGCACCGTTAGCGCCACCGCGCATATCGCTGTCGCGGTAGGAAGAGGCCGATGCCCAAGCGGTACGAATCAGCTCGCCGCCGCTGAGGCCTGAGTCGAGAATGGCTTGCTTGAGGGAGTTTGCATCAGCTTCGGTAACCAGAGCATGGTCCACTTCAGGGATGGGGTCTTGCCACATCAACACTTCAGACGGAACCTCGGTACCAACGTAGCGTGCGCGTGGTCCCATATCGCGGTGTGTCAACTTAAACCAGGCTTTAGCAAAAGCCAGCTCAAATTCCGCCGGGTTCTTCAGGAAGCGTTCTGAAATCTCGCGGTAGGCTGGATCAGCTTTCAACGCCAAGTCAGTTGTGAACATGATTGGCGTATGGCTCTTACCCGCAACGTGCGCATCGGGCACGGTGCCCGCCGCTTGTCCATCCTTGGGAACCCATTGTGTAGCGCCGGCAGGGCTCTCGGTCATTTCCCAGTCGTACGCAAACAAGTTGGCGAGATACATCATGCTCCACTTGGTGGGCGTGGCGGTCCAGGCGCCTTCAAGTCCGCTGGTGACGGTGTCTTCCGAGTGGCCTTTGCCGCAGTTGTTTTTCCAGCCAAAGCCCTGCTGATCGATGCTGCCAGCGGCAGGTTCAACTTCGAGGCACTGGTCGGGTTTGTGCGCACCATGGGCTTTACCAAACGTGTGGCCGCCAGCAATCAGCGCTACGGTCTCTGCATCGTTCATGGCCATGCGACCAAAGGTCTCACGAATATCATGCGCTGCCAGTGCGGGGTCTGGCTTACCATTGGGGCCTTCGGGGTTAACGTAAATCAAGCCCATTTGCACCGCGGCAAGGGGGTTTTTGAGATTGCGCTTGCCCTCGTAACGCTCGTCGGCCAGCATCACGGTTTCGGGACCCCAGTAGACTAAATCGGGTTCCCAGTCATCGGTGCGGCCGCCAGCAAAGCCAAAAGTTTTAAAGCCCATGTCTTCGAGGGCGACATTGCCGCCAAGTACCATGAGGTCAGCCCAGGACAGCGCACGGCCGTATTTTTGCTTGACCGGCCAAAGCAGGCGGCGTGCTTTGTCGAGGTTGGCGTTGTCGGGCCAGCTGTTGAGTGGCTCAAAGCGTTGCTGGCCACCGCCGGCGCCACCGCGGCCGTCAGAAATACGGTAGGTGCCAGCACTGTGCCACGCCATGCGAATAAAAAACGGGCCGTAGTGGCCGTAGTCTGCGGGCCACCAGTCCTCGGAGCTCGTCAGGACAGTGCGAATGTCTTCCTTGACAGCAGCCAGATCGAGGGTTGAAAAGGCCTCGGCATAGTTGAAGTCAGCACCATAGGGTTTGACTCCGGTGAATGTTGACGCAGCGGGGTCAGATCAATGCGCTCGGGCCACCAAAAGCTGGGCCTTTGCAAAGGTGTTGTCGGCGTGCGATGGCGCTGACAGCGCTGAGGCCATGGCCACTGCTGCGAGCAGTACTTTTTTCTTGCTAATCATGTCGACTTACTCCTGTAAACGGTTGTTGTGGTGCGCTTGTTGCGCAGCCAACACGCACATGGCGAAACACACGCTATGCGCCTGAGTAAACAGTAGTGCTCTAGTAACCCAAATGCCAATTGAAATACTTGGCAATTTCGATCGAAATTACCGATAAGATCGCAAAAAACGATAAATGGAATGGTACTTAATGGGGGCAATGCGTTAAAGATTAATGGACGGTCCGGGATGTGCCTGTAGATTTTTGCTCGGATCGCGGGAGTCGTGCCGGGCCCGCCACCGGTATTTTCAGTCGCTCCACGGCATTCGCTTGGTGAAAGACGCCTCCCGCCGCCTGTCCCTACCATCGCGCACAATCGACAATCAGGCATTGAGCTAGGGACGCTCGGCAGGTGTTTGCTGGCGTATGCGAATGCCGGGAGCGTCTGCCAGGAAGTAGCTGGCGGGCGGCCCGGATTGTACCTGTAAATTTCTGCTCGGATCGCGGGAGTCGTGCCCGGCGCGCCAACGGCAGGCAGCCAGGAATAGACAGCTAAAGCAGCCTAACTTTACTATGAAGCCGTCACGGGTACCGCGAGAGACCTGCGCCACCGGTGAATGGTTGGTATTGCAAATTGATGGGAAAAGGGGAGTGCTGTGAGCTACGCCGAAATGTTTGAACAATCGATAACGGCCCCGGCAGCTTTTTGGCTCGATAAGGCCGGGCTTGTTGATTGGGACGTGCCACCTGCTGTCGGTTATGCGACTGACGAGCAGGGGGATTGAACGCTGGTTTCCCGACGGCCAACTGAATACCTGTTTCAATGCTGTTGATCGTCATGTCCGCGATGGCAGAGGTGAGCAAGTTGCCATCTACTACGACTCCCCTGTAACCGGTATGAGTGAGGCGATTAGCTACCAAAACCTCAAAGATCGCGTGGCGCGATTTGCCGGTGGGCTCGCGTCGCTCGGTGTGAGCAAGGGCGATCGGGTCGTGATTTACATGCCCATGGTGCCCGAGACGGTTGTGGCTATGTTGGCCTGTGCGCGTCTTGGTGCTATTCATTCGGTGGTCTTTGGTGGTTTTGCTGCTAGCGAACTTGCCGTGCGCGTGTCTGACGCTTGCCCCAAAGCCATGGTTACTGCCACCTGCGGCATTGAGGTGGCGCGCGTTATCGAGTACATGCCTATTGTTAACGAGGCGTTGTCAATGACCGACGCGAGCGTTGATACCGTGGTGATTTTAGAGCGCCCTCAAGCGCGCTATACACTGCAGCAGGGTCGTGATGTCAGTTGGGCCCATGTCGCCGCGGGGCAGCCACATGGGTGCGTCACCGTGATGGCCACCGACCCACTTTATATTCTGTACACCTCGGGTACTACGGGCAAACCAAAGGGTGTGGTGCGTGATAACGGTGGACACGCAGTGGCGCTCACCTGGTCAATGAAGGCCGTTTATAACTGCGAGGCACCCGATGTGTTCTGGGCCGCTAGTGATGTGGGTTGGGTGGTGGGGCACTCGTACATTGTTTACGCTCCGCTGTTGAGTGGCTGCTCAACAGTTCTCTACGAGGGTAAGCCCGTGCGTACGCCCGATGCGACCGCGTTTTGGCGGGTCGCTTCAGATTACAAGGTGAAGGTGCTGTTTGCCGCGCCAACCGCGTTTCGGGCTATCCGCAAGGAGGACAACGAGGGCGCTGGTTGGCATCAGCATGATCTGTCATGCCTCGAATCGCTTTATCTCGCAGGCGAACGGCTAGATCCGCCCACCTATCACTGGCTAGAAGACTTAACGGGATTACCGATTATTGACCATTGGTGGCAAACCGAGACGGGCTGGGCAATTGCTGCCAACCCGCGCGGCATCGAGTCGGGTGTCGCCAGCAAGCCCGGTTCGGCGACGCTTCCAGCGCCGGGTTTCAATGTGGAAATTTTGGATGCCTCTGGTGCCCCCATGGCGGCTAATGCGCAGGGCGCTGTGGTTATCAAGCGTCCGTTGCCCCCCGCTTGCTTATCGACGATTTGGGGCAATCATGAACGCTTCGAAGCCGCCTATCTTACGGCTTACCCGGGTTATTACTTAACCGGTGATGGCGGTTACATTGATCAGGATGGTTACCTGTTCATTATGGGCCGGACTGATGATGTGATTAATGTAGCCGGCCACCGGCTCTCGACGGGTGAAATGGAGGAAGTGGTCGCGGCACACCCCGATGTCGCCGAATGTGCAGTTATTGGTATAGCCGATGAACTCAAGGGTCAGCTGCCGGTGGGCTTTGTCGTCTTGAAGGACACCGCAGCATCAACTGCGAGTGCCGTCGAAAACGAGCTGATAGCAGCGGTACGAGAGCGTATTGGGCCACTGGCCTGTTTTAGTCGCGCCATCGTGGTTGCTAAGCTGCCCAAAACCCGCTCGGGTAAAATCTTGCGCGCGGTGATGCGCAAAATAGCCGATGGTGAATCGTACACCACCCCATCAACGATCGAAGACCCGAGTGCACTGGATGATATTGCCGCCTCGTTTATCAGCTAACGGGCGTGTACCGCGTATGGTGAAAGGATAATTGTCGGTCGCTACGCTCGCCGGACTTTGGAAGTGCGATTGTCGCGCTTGTGGCGGGGTAATACAGGTTACGGAAGATTGCTATCTTCGTACTCCGGTTGTCACCGCTGCGCTTCTTTAAGGCATTGTATATTGCTGGCAAACGGTCTACTGTTCTGGTCTCAGTCGGCGTGGATTTGCGCGATGCGCACCTTCAGCTGGCGAGCCAAACGGTGGGGCCGTCAGTCCTCAGAGTCACAACTAACTTGGGAGAAAAACCATGTGGAGCAAGCCTGAATTTGTCGATATGCGCGTAGGTTTCGAAGTCACTATGTACTTCAGCGTACGCTAAGGTTTCCCCAGCCCGCCCTTGTGGGCGGCGGTTTGCTATTGGCAAATAACGTTTGAAAGTCAAAGTGTTAGGGTCTGCTGCGGGTGGTGGTTTCCCGCAGTGGAACTGTAATTGCAAAAACTGCCATGGTCTGCGTTCTGGTCAGCTTAAGGCGACCGCGCGTACCCAATCGTCGATCGCTGTATCCACAGATGACGACCGATGGATACTTTTTAATGCCTCTCCCGATCTGCGTGCCCAGCTCGAGGCGTCGCCGTGCCTGCAGCCCAAGCGTGGACTTCGGGGTAGCGGTATTCACGCCATCGTGCTGGCAGATAGCCAGATTGATCATACCACCGGGCTCTTGCTGTTGCGTGAGGGCTGTCCCCTAAGTGTTTATTGCACGGACATGGTGGCCGAAGATTTACGCGTAGGTTTTCCTATTTTTACGATGTTGGCGAGTTGGGATGGTGGTGTCGATCATCACCTGATTCCCGTCGATGGCAGCGCGTTTTCGGTTGACGGCATTGACGGTATCCAGCTGACAGCAGTTGCTCTCGATGGTAAGGCGCCGCCTTACTCACCCCATCGACACGACCCGCACGTGGGTGACAACGTTGGTTTCATCATTGAAGATATCAACGCGGGTACGTCGTTATTTTATGCGCCCGGGCTTGGCGAGATGTCTGAGCGGTTGCTCGAGATCATGCGGCGAGTCGATTGTGTCATGGTCGATGGCACGTTTTGGCAGCAAGATGAAATGATGGTTGCCGGGGTGGGCTCAAAGTTGGCCAGCGATATGGGCCATCTTCCCCAGAGTGGCGAGAATGGCATGATCGAGTGGCTGGATCGCGTTAGCGGTCCGCGCAAGGTGCTGATTCACATCAATAACACCAACCCCATTTTAATTGAGGATTCTTCACAGCGCGCAATCCTCGATGCCGCGGGTATTGAAGTGGCCTGGGATGGTATGGAGATCGAACCTGGCGTTAGTGCCAAAGATGCGACCGGTGACAGCGAATGCGGATTGGCGCGCGCCTGACGGTCTCTCACGTAGTACTCAGGATGTTCAAATGGCCCAAGAAACAGTCTTAGCGACACCAGTCCCGACGACTGCAGAGCCGCTGAGTCGAGCCGCCTTTGAAGCTGCTCTGCGAGCAAAAGGTCAGCGGTATCATATTTATCATCCCTTTCACGTAGCTATGTATGGCGGAGAGCTTTCCCCTGCGCATATTCGCGGTTGGGTTGCCAACCGCTATTACTATCAGATCAAGATACCCCAGAAAGACGCGGCTATTCTGGCCAACTGTCCCAATCGCGAAACCCGTCTCAAATGGATTCAGCGTATTTTAGATCACGACGGTCACGAGGGTGATGCGGGTGGGATTGAGGCATGGCTGGAGTTGGGTGAGGCAGTCGGGCTCAATCGCGAGGAGTTGATAGATGAGCGCCACGTATTGCCGGGGGTGAGATTTGCGGTCGATGCCTACGTAAATTTTGCCCGCACGGCGACTTGGCAAGAGGCGGCGTGTTCGTCACTTACCGAGATGTTCGCGCCTGAGATCCACCAGTCGCGGCTGGATTCTTGGCCCAGCCATTACCCGTGGATTGATCAATCGGGGCTGCATTATTTTCAGAAGCGCTTGAACGAGGCGCGCCGCGATGTGGAGCATGGCCTGCATATAACCCTTGATCATTTCACTACCCGACCACAGCAAGACCATGCACTCGGCATTTTGCAGTTTAAGCTGGATGTGCTGTGGACCATGCTCGATGCCATGACCTTAGCTTATATTCATAAAGCGCCCCCTTACCACAGCTGTGAAGGTGGACCTTGGCCCAAACAAACCCTAGAGCGATCATGAACGATTCAGTCGTACCAACATTAAATACGCATTTTCGGTTGCAGTGGGAGCAAGCTCAGGATTGTTATGTATTGCTCTACCCCGAGGGCATGATCAAGCTCAATGCCAGTGCAGGAATGATTCTGTCGCACATCGATGGCGTGCGTAGTGTCGCCCAGTTAATCGCCGATCTGGAGAGGCAATTTCCTGACGTGCCAAGCGTTGCTGACGATACCCGTGTATTCCTGTCCACTGCCCAAGAGCAACGCTGGATCGATTTTGACTGAGGTTATTTCGCCGCCGCTATGGCTGCTGGCCGAACTCACCTACCGCTGCCCCCTGCAATGTCCCTATTGCTCCAACCCATTGGAGATGGCCGCCGTAGAGCATGAGCTTGACACCCAAGGCTGGATAGACGTTTTTCGTCAAGCGCGAGAGCTCGGTGCCGTCCAGCTTGGGTTCTCAGGTGGAGAGCCATTGGTTAGGCAAGATCTGGAAATACTCGTGGCCGAAGCGCGCGCACTGGGCTACTACACTAATCTCATTACCTCTGGCGTTGGTTTGACACCCCAGCGCGTAAAGCAGTTGCGTACCGCCGGTCTTGATCATATCCAAATCAGTTTTCAGTCAACCGACAGTGATATGTCGGCACTGTTGTCGGGGAGCAAAAAGCCTTTGCGCACAAGCTCGAGATGGCACAAGCAGTAAAAGCCGAAGGCTATCCGATGGTGCTGAACTTTGTTTTGCATCGGCACAATATTGATTCGGTGGCAGAGATCATTGCCCTGGCTGACGACCTGGGCGCGGACTATGTTGAACTTGCCAATGCGCAATACCACGGTTGGGCGGCACTCAATAGGGATGCGCTCATGCCCACGCGCGAGCAGCTTGTCAGGGCTGAAGCCGCCACCAACGACTATCGGCAGGCGAACCCCGATGGTATGCGGCTATTTTTTGTGGTTCCTGATTACTATGAGCAGCGACCTAAGCCCTGTATGAATGGTTGGGGAAAGATGTTTTTGACGGTGGCGCCCGATGGCTTGGCGCTGCCCTGCCACAGTGCGCGTCAATTGCCAATGGATTTCCCCAAGGTCAGCGACGTCTCTGTTAAAGACATTTGGTATGAGTCGGCTGCTTTTAATGCCTATCGCGGCGATCAGTGGATGGCAGAACCCTGCCGCAGCTGCGATGAGCGCGATAACGATTTTGGAGGGTGCCGCTGTCAGGCATTTGCATTAACGGGTGATGCACGCAATGCAGACCCCGTCTGTGCCAAATCACCTCAACGCAACACCGTTGATGAGGCATTGGCGCTTGCAAACTGTCATAATTCATCGGCGGGCACATTGATATACCGCACGCTGTCGGCGTCGGCCGATTTGCTTGCGCGCGATGGTTAGGCGCGAGACGATAACGACATAAAACCAAGATAAGAGGCAGATAAAAATGAAGACGCTGAGGCAGTTGAGCACCCTGTTGGTATTGCTTGCAGGATTGGTTGCTTGTGATTCCAAAGGCCCCGAGTCAACACAGTCAAATGCAGCGACAGCGGGTGATACAGCTGTGCCAAAGGTGGCGGCTGTGGATACCCAGCGCATTACGGACGGAGCCACGGAGCCCGAAAACTGGCTGACTTACGGGGGTAACTACGGTGAAACACGCCATTCATCGCTGCAACAAATTAACAAGGACTCCATTGCCGATTTAGGTATTGCTTGGTCCTATGAGATGCGCAAACCGCGCGGTGTCGAGGCGACACCTCTGGTGGTTGACGGTGTTATGTATGTAACCGGCGCGTGGTCTTTGGTGTACGCGTTAGATGCCAAAACCGGCGAAGAGCTTTGGGTTTACGACCCCAAGGTCCCGGGTGAGGCCGCGGCTAAAGGCTGCTGTGATGTTGTGAACCGTGGTGTGGCGGTACACAACGGCAAAGTCTTTGTGGGTGTTTTTGACGGCCGACTTGAAGCCTTGGATGCCCAAACCGGTGAATTGCTGTGGAGTGAAATCACGGTTGATCAAAGCAAGCCCTATACCATTACCGGTGCGCCCCGCGTGTTTAAAGATAAGGTCATCATTGGTAACAGCGGCGCTGAGCTCGGTGTGCGCGGCTACGTCACCGCCTATGATGTGGATACCGGCGAATTGGTGTGGCGTTTCTACACGGTGCCCAACCCCAACAAGGAACCCGATGGCGCTGCCTCTGATGGGATCTTTGCTGAGTTAGCGAATGACACCTGGGGTGATGATGGCGCCTGGACCACCGACGGCGGCGGTGGCACTGTCTGGGATTCAATTGTTTACGACCCGGTGAATGATCAAGTGTTATTGGGTGTGGGCAACGGTTCACCCTGGAATGCACAGATCCGTGACCCGAATAGCAACGGCGACAATCTGTTTCTCTCGTCCATTCTGGCTGTCGACGCAGACACCGGCAGTTATCGCTGGCACTACCAAACCACGCCGCGGGACCAGTGGGACTACACCGCCACCCAGCAGATGATCGTGACAGATTTGCCCTTGGGTATAGACGGTGCGCCGCGCCGCGTTGTTATGCAGGCCCCTAAAAATGGCTTCTTCTACATTCTCGACGCAAAAACTGGCGAGCTATTGTCGGCCGATGCATTCACAACGTTGACTTGGGCCACGGGTATCGATGAAGACGGCCGACCCATTGAGGTGCCTGCTGCTCGAAATCTCGAAGAAGACTATGCGGTATTGCCGGGTCCTACGGGCGCCCACAACTGGCACCCCATGTCCTACTCGTCGGAAACGGGTTTGGTCTACATTCCCACCAACACTTGGCCCTTGCTATACAGCCGTCCCAATCCCGATGAAGCGCCCACACCGTCAATTTGGAATATCGGTTATCGCGAGGATGCCGGTTGGCCGCAGAGTTTCCCAGCGGGTGCCGTTGAAGGTTTGCGAGAAATGGGTGGCGGCGCCTTGATGGCCTGGGACCCGCTGGCCGGTGAGCCCAAGTGGATAGTCCCGTTTCCTGTGCCGTTTAATGGTGGCACCTTGTCGATTGAAGGTGGCTTGGTTTTCCAGGCCAACAAAGGCGGTGAAATTGTCGCTTTTGATGCCTTAACTGGCGAGCGGGTTTGGTCGCATGGTTTGGTGGGTGGCCCTGGTGCGGCGCCGGTGACCTACGAGGTTGATGGTGAGCAGTACATTAGTATTCTCACTGGTTGGGGCAGCACCATTGCCATGACTTATGGTGTGGTGTTTGAGGAAGTGGTGGCCCCCGAGAAAGGCCGCGTGGTCACCTTTAAGTTGGGCGGCAATGGTGAACTACCTAAGCCCCTTGAGCAGTGGGCAACCATGACACCCAAGAGCGAGCTGATTGGCGACGCTGATATGCATGCTCAGGGATTGAAATTATTTGCCGCAAACTGCCAGTTCTGCCACGGAGCATTCGCGATCAGCTCGGGTGTATTGCCTGATCTGCGTTGGTCGCCCATGACGTCTTCTGAGGCCGCCTGGGATAGCGTGTTGCGTGAGGGTGCGCTGACCGATCGCGGTATGGTTTCCTTTGCCGACAGACTGACTAAAGCGCAGACCGACGCTCTGCGATCGTATGTGGTCCAGCAAGCCTGGGATGCCGTTGCTCGCGGCGACGCTCAGCCTCCTCAGTAATCACCTTGCGCTTGGGTGGCAGGCAAGCTGCCGCCCGAGCACGCCTCTGCTCCTTCCGACCCTACAAAGCATTATCACCGCGCGTTTCGGCGCGGTTGTAAGGCTACCCCGCGCAAGCCAACATACTTGAACGTCAAAAAAACATACTGTATGTTCAAAACGATTGTCGCCGCGTTTTTGGCGCTAAAAAACTCCCCTCTGATAACAGGATATCAGCCATGGATCTGGGTATTTCACCGCGCGTGGCACCGCTTCTCGAGCAGGTGCGCGCTTATATCACCAATGAAGTTATGCCGGTTGAGCACGAGTTTTTGAGCAGATTAGGGTTGGGAGTCCCTGGGAGTTTACCCAGCGCCAAACTGATATTCTCGAAACGCTGAAGGCGGGCGCCCGCGAGCAGGGGTTGTGGAACTTCTTCTTGACCGGCGATAAGGGTTCGGGCCTTAACACCGTCGAGTATGCCTATCTTGCCGAGGAAATGGGCAAATGCCATTTGGGCGCCGAGGTATTCAATTGCTCTGCACCCGACACCGGCAATATGGAGGTGCTGCACAAATACGGTAGCGAGGCCCAAAAGGCGCAATGGCTAGAGCCCTTGCTCGCTGGAGAGATACGTTCCTGCTTTGGTATGACCGAACCTCAGGTGGCGTCATCGGACGCCACAAATATCTGTACTCAGGCGGTGCTAGAGGGTGATGAGTGGGTTATCAACGGCGAGAAGCACTGGATTTCGGGTGCTGGCGATCCCCGCTGCAAGATTATGATTTGCATGGTGAAAACCAGCCCTGATGCACCAAAGCATCAGCAGCAAAGTCAAATACTCGTGCCATTGGATGCATCAGGCGTCGAGATTCTCCAGGCACTTAACCGTTTTCAATATGGACGACGCGCCCCACGGCCATATGCACATCAAACTGAATAATGTGCGTGTTCCCAAAGACAATATCATCCTGGGCGAAGGCCGCGGCTTTGAGATATCACAAGGCCGCCTGGGCCCGGGCCGTATTCATCACTGCATGCGTTCCATTGGCGCTGCCGAGCGAGCACTCCAGTTGCTGTGTGAGCGTGCCACCAGTCGCGTGGCTTTTGGTCGGCCCCTTGCCAAGCTCGGGGGCAACGTTGACGTGATTGCCGATGCCCGTATGGCGATTGAGCAAGCGCGGCTATTGACGTTAAAAACCGCATGGATGATGGATAACGTCGATGCCAAAGAGGCGCGTATTTGGATTTCGATGATCAAGACGGTCGTACCCAATATGACCTTGAAAGTGGTGGACGAGGCCATTCAAATGCATGGCGGCATTGGCATTTCCCAGGATACGCCGCTTGCCGCCATGTGGTCAGGGCAGCGCACTTTACGCTTGGCGGACGGCCCTGATGCGGTACACCGTATGGTTGTGGGTCGCCATGAGCTGAAAAGATATGTGGATAACAACCAAGAGCCCACAGCAACCTTTCGAGACGGCTGAGCTCGACTAACGCCGCTTACCACTCATCACTAGCAAGGAAATTAACCATGTCGATTAAGATGATTCCCGCCAGCGAGTACCCCAGCCTTGTTGGCCAAAAGCTAGGTACCAGCGATTGGTTCACGTTGGACCAGCAGCGTATTAATGTGTTTGCCGATTGCACCGAGGATCACCAGTTTATTCACGTAGATGAAGAAGCGGCGGCAAAGACCCCTTTGGCGGCACCATCGCTCACGGTTTTCTAACACTGTCCATGTTGGTGAAGCTGTGCGAACAGGTGTCGGTACATCCCGAGGGTATGGTTATGGGTGTGAACTATGGCCTTAACAAGGTGCGTTTTCTTGCGCCGGTTCGAGCCGGTAAACGTGTGCGCGCCCACGTAGAGCTTGCCAGTGTAGAGCCGAAAGACGGTAATCGGTTTCTCACTCAGCAAAACATAACCGTTGAGATCGAGGGTGAAGACACCCCTGCGCTCTACGCTGAATGGCTTGGCATGAGCATTATTGCTTAACGTTTGCCGAACTCACTAAAGGAGATTAAAGAATGACCATTCGATACGACGGTCGGGTAGCAATTGTAACGGGCGCCGGCAATGGCCTTGGGCGTAGTCATGCCATTGAGCTGGCCAAACGCGGTGCCAAGGTCGTGGTTAACGATTTAGGCGGCTCGGTTTCAGGAGAGGGCGCCAATAGCGAAGCGGCGCTAGCCGTGGTTGCCGAGATCGAGGCTTTTGGTGGCGAGGCTATGGCTCACCCGGCCAATGTTGCCGACTTCGATCAAGTGCAAGATATGGTTGCGCAGACCATGGAGAAATGGGGGCGAGTTGATATTTTGGTCAACAACGCCGGTATCCTGCGTGACAAAAGTTTTACCAAGGGCACGATGGACGATTTCCGCCTCGTGCTCGACGTGCACTTAATGGGCACCGTTTACTGCACGAAAGCGGTCTTCGACATTATGAAAGCCCAGGAATACGGCCGTATTGTGGTAACAACGTCATCGAGTGGCCTCTATGGCAACTTTGGTCAAACTAACTATGGCGCCGCGAAAATGGGCGTTGTGGGGCTCATGAATACCCTCGCGCTCGAGGGTGCCAAGTACAATATTCGCACCAACGCGCTAGCACCCACTGCCGGCACGCGAATGACCGAGGGCCTGTTACCCGACCAGGCGTTTGATTTATTGACCCCGTCTACCGTTACGCCCGCGGTGTTGTATCTGGTATCCGAAGACGCGCCCACGCGCACCATTTTGGGTGCCGGTGCGGGCTCTTTCGCTGTAGCCAAAATTATTGAGAGCGACGGTATGTGGTTGCCCGAGGATGAGCAAACCCCCGAAGGTATTGCCGCCCATTGGGATCAGATTGCCAACGGTGGCGAGAAGCAGCTTCAGGCAGGGTTTGAACAGACCTTTAAGATGGTCGGCAAAGCGGCCGACGGTAAAGGTATCAAGCTGGAGGGCTAAGCCAGTTGGCGCCGGCGCTCGATTTTGAGCGTTCGTTATTTTCTCAAGGAGATTCAACATGAAAGAAGCTGTCATCGTCTCAACTGCGCGTACCCCAATTGGTAAGGCTTACCGCGGCAGTTTTAATAATACGCCCTCGCCAACATTGGGCGGTCATGCGGTGCGTGCGGCTGTTGAGCGCGCGGGTATTGACCCTGCGCGTGTTGATGACTGCATTATGGGCTGTGCCATGCCGCAAGGTACGCAGAGCCTTAACGTTGCGCGCAATATCGCGCTGAAAGCGGGGCTGCCGGTTACCGTATCCGGTATGACCATTGACCGACAGTGTTCGTCGGGATTGATGGCAGTTGCCACCGCCGCCAAGCAGATCATGCACGACGGCATGGACGTGGTAGTCGGCGGTGGTGTCGAGTCGATTTCGCTCGTGCAAAACGAACACATGAATATGCATCATTTGGTTGATCAGTCGCTTGTGGGCATGCACAAAGACATCTACATGCCAATGTTGCAAACCGCCGAGGTGGTGGCCAAGCGTTACAACATCAGCCGCGATCTGATGGACGAATATGGGCTTCAGTCGCAACTGCGGGTGGCTAGCGCTTATGATGCCGGTGCCTACGATGATGAAATTATCCCGGTCACCACAACCCGCATTGTCTGGGATAAGGAGACTGGCGAGCAATCTGAGGCAGAGGTAACCGTCAGCCGAGACGAAGGTGTGCGCCCATCCACCCTTGAGGGCGTGCAAGGTCTTAAAACGGTTGTCGAGGGCGGCACGATTACGGCCGGTAATGCGTCGCAATTATCCGATGGTGCAGCAGCGCAAGTCGTCATGGACGCGAAGCTTGCGGAGCAAATGGGTCTTGAGCCCTTGGGCGCCTACCGTGGCATGGCGGTGGCGGGTTGTGAGCCTGACGAGATGGGTATCGGCCCGGTCTTTGCGGTGCCAAAGCTGCTAAAGCAGCACGGCCTTAGCGTTAACGACATTGGTCTTTGGGAGCTCAACGAGGCCTTTGCTGTACAGGTACTGTACTGTCGCGATCAGTTGGGCATTGACAACGACAAGCTCAATGTCAACGGTGGCGCGATTGCGGTTGGCCATCCCTATGGTATGAGTGGTTCGCGCATGATTGGCCACGCGCTGCTCGAGGGTAAGCGTCGCGGCGTTAAATATGTGGTTATCACCATGTGTGTCGGCGGTGGTATGGGTGCCGCCGGTTTGTTTGAGGTGTATTGATATGACCAAAGCGCTACTGTGTCGTGAGCACGGCTTACCCGACAAGCTGGATTTAACCAATGATTGGACCTTGCCTGAGCTCGGGCCGCAGGACGTGCAAATCCGTATCCACGCCGCGGGTTTGAACTTTCCGGACGTGCTGATTATTCAGGGCAAGTATCAAATACAGCCCGAGATGCCCTTTATTCCCGGTGGCGAGTGCGCCGGTGTTGTAGAAGCCGTTGGTGAAGAAGTGACTCGCTGGTCTGTAGGAGATGAAATCATCCATACCGCAGGTGCGGGGTGTTTCTGCGAGCGCACCGTGGTTAATCAGCACTCGCTCATGCCTAAACCAAAAGCCCTGTCCATGGTAGAAGCGGCAGGTATTGGTATTACCTATTTCACCTCTTACCACGCGCTTAAGCAGCGTGCACAGTTGCATCCAGGCGAGACGCTTCTGGTGCTGGGTGCTGCGGGTGGTGTTGGCAGTACTGCCGTCGAGCTGGGCAAGGCGATGGGCGCTAAGGTTATTGCGGCGGCCAGCAGCGATGAAAAGCTAGCACTGTGCAAAGAGCTTGGCGCCGATGAGGTGATTAACTACTCATCCGAAGACCTCAAGGCGCGGCTTAAGGAAATCACCGGTGGGCGAGGTGTGGACGTGGTCTACGATCCAGTGGGCGGTGATTTTAGTGAAATCGCTGTGCGCAGCATGGCTTGGAAGGGTCGTTTCTTGGTAATTGGCTTTGCCAATGGCCCCATTCCGAGTATTCCGCTAAACCTTACGCTGCTTAAGGGTTGCCAGATTGTGGGCGTTTTCTGGGGGCGTTTTGTCGCGGAGGAGCCCGATGTTCATCAAGACAATGTGAACACCCTCTGGCAGTGGTTTGAAAAGGGCAAAATCAAGCCGGTGGTCACCGACGTATTTCCCTTGGAGGAATACCAGGCCGGTTACGCGGCTATGATGGAGCGTCGTGCCAAAGGCAAGGTCATTTTTACCCTGGACTAATGGCGACCTTTAGTTTTCACACGGTTCCCGAGGTGGCGGTTGGCGCGGGGTTGGCCCATGATTTAGGGCCAATGTGCCAGCGGCTCGGTATGCAAAGGCCATTGCTGGTTACCGATCCGGGTCTGGTGGCGGTAGGGCTTATTGAACCCATCGCTGATGCACTGGCTGGTCATTACGGCGCAATGGCGGTGTTCTCCGATGTGAGCGCTGACCCCGCCGAGAGCGTCGTCGAGGCTGCCTGCGAAACCTTGCGCATGAATAACTGCGATGGCGTGGTCGCGGTGGGCGGCGGTAGCTCCATGGACGTTGCCAAAGTAGTGGCAGTATTGGCCAAAAATCAACAGTCACTCCCGTCTATGTATGGCGTAGGCCAAGTGACCAGTGATCGCCTTCCCCTAATATTGGTGCCCACTACCGCAGGCACAGGGTCAGAAGTGACCCCCGTGGCGGTCATCACTACCGGTGCTACAACCAAAGCGGGTGTGAGTTCCCCGGTATTGCTACCCGATATTGCCGTGCTCGATGCAGCCTTGACGCTAAAACTACCTAGAGCGGTCACGGCCATGACTGGCATTGATGCCATGGTTCATGCTGTTGAGGCCTACACCAGTAAGCTCAAGAAAAACCCCATATCCGATATGTTGGCACTTCGGGCATTGCGCCTGTTGGCAGGCAATATTCGCACCGTGCTGAGCGATGGATCGAACGTGGCTGCCCGAGAAGCCATGTTGTTGGGCGCAATGTATGCGGGCCAGGCCTTTGCCAATGCGCCGGTAGCTGCCGTGCATGCGCTTGCCTATCCATTGGGTGGGCACTTCCACATTCCACACGGTTTGAGCAACTCGCTTATGCTGCCCAGCGTTCTGGCCTTCAATGCGCCTGCTGCAGGGCCACTTTATTTGGAGCTGGCAGGTGAGCTGCCCGGTCAGTCTCCTGAAACCGTGGATGAATTCATTGATTGGTTTGAAGCCTTAATTATCGACTCGGGCTTACCCGCCTCACTGGAAGCTGCCAAGGTGCCCGCTTCGACGCTACCCATGCTTGCCGCCGATGCCATGAACCAGCAGCGTCTTTTGGTGAATAACCCTGTGCCGGTAGACGAGAGCGCTGCACTTGCGTTGTACAAGCATGCTTGGCGGGGCACGCGATGAGCCGGCCACAGCCTGCAGATCGATCGACATTTAGCCTATTTTATCCCGTTGCCACGCGCTGGGCCGACAACGACCTCTATGGTCATGCCAACAACGTGGTCTATTACGCTTGGTTCGATACGGTGGTCAATCAATTTCTGATTGAACACGGTGGTATGCGACCCGGCGAAGATACGGTTGTGGGGTTTGTGGTGAGCTCATCGTGCAATTATTTTGCACCGGTCAGTTACCCGCAGACTCTGGAACTTGGTTTGTGTATTGAGCGCCTTGGTCAGTGTTCTGTGACCTGGGAGGTGGGCGTGTTTTTACCTGGCGAAGTAAGCAGCCGAGCGACCGGGTCCTTCATTCACGCTTTTGTCGATCGAAATGCCAATACCTCGGCGCCCATACCAGCCGAGTATCCGTAGTGCCATTGAGCGTACGTTTGATCAATAGGCACAAGCAGGCACAGATGAGCTAAAACCTGACCTAAAATTGGACGTTAGTTAGGGGGCACAGTCAGACTGTGCACTAGTGTTTTATCCTGGGTGTGCACGGGTACGCGTACCTCGCAGCGCTGTTAGCAGCGCGATAACCAGAATGGCGCTAGCGCCTAAGGCAGACACTGTTGGGTTGGATGTGTACAGCCAGCCGCAAACCAATGGCCCAATGACAAAACCTGCCGCCGGAAATGCACTCACCAGCCCCGCGACCCCGCCTTGCTCCTGTGGCTCGACCGCCAGTGAGGCGCTGGCAGCAATGGCCGGAGCGCTAAGCCCAAGACCTGCCCCCATGCCAGCCATGCCACCGAGAATCCAGAAAAAAGACTGCGCCGCTGCAATGGTTAATGCGCCGAGGAGCATCATAACAATACCCAGCCGCAGCAAAATAATGGGCGAGCCCTTAAAGCGCTGAGCCACCAGTAACTGCATAGTGAGTGTCATTAGCGCCGCTGCCATGAGACAAATACCCATGTACTGAGCTGTCTCGGTGCCTGAGAGCTCCAGCATGTCTTGAAGACGAAAGGCGAGAGTTTGCTGAATCCCTGCAAAGCCGGTGAACGCGGTTAAACTGCACAGCAACAACGCACGCACCCGGGGGTCTAGTATGGCCAAACGCTTATGCTCGCGCGGCTCGGTTGCCGATTGATGGTCGGGCGGCAGGCGCCAGCCCACTACGATGGTCGCACCGGCCGCCAATACCGTGGCTATGTAAAGCGGCAGTAGCAGGCCAAAACCCGCAAGTGCGCCCGCCAGAACAGGACCGACAATCATTCCCAGGCTGTTCGCGGTTCCCAGTTTGGCCAAGGTTTTGGTGCGCTGCTGAGGCAGGCTGTAGTCGGCGGCGTAGGCCGCACAAGCAGGATTGGTAGCTGACATAATTACTGACTGGCTACAGCGCAGAACAAGTGCGACAACAAATAATGGCAAACCCAGTAAATAGCCACTTAAGGCGGCGTCAAATGCCAGCGCGAAACCAAGATTCCCGGCGGCATAGCCGGCCAGCCCAATTAAAATGACGGGCTTTCTGCCCCAGCGATCGGATAGGCCACCCCACAGGGCCGATCCGACGCTAAAAATGAGTGCGGATGAGGAGATGACGATGTTGATTTGCAGCTCGGTAAAACCAACGTCTCGACCCAGTGGCGGCAAAATAGCAAAGATGAACGATTGCCCAATGGCAATGGTCAGCAAGCCTGTGGCAAGTAAGCCAAGCTGTTGGCGAGAAAGCGCAGGTTGTGGGCGACTGTTGGTGGAGGGCATGGGTGGCTCGATAAAAACGAAGCCTGCATCCTAGAGCAACGGGTGATAAACGCAATCTATGGCAGTTGTTCATGGACACCGAGGCAACAACTGCCTAAACTATGGTCCCAGCCTGTAGAGTCAGCGGTCGCGTCCGACAAACGCCTGTCTTGTACCCCGAGATGCGCTTGTCACCAGCAGAGGCACGCGAACGGCTGATCCAGTGGCGAGCCAGCTAGGTACATGAGTACCCGCGCTGTGCAAATCGCACTATTTTTACGCTCTAGGACAGTTGTCGCACACAGACCACTGAGTGCACCGCAACGCCCAAGAGCCACACAGACTGGGAGGTCACTTTGTCTACACCTGCTATCCTCGCACTGGAAGATGGCACCATTTTCCACGGCCTCTCCATTGGTGCGTCGGGCACCACGACGGGTGAGGTGGTTTTTAATACCGCCATGACCGGCTACCAGGAAATTCTCACTGACCCTTCCTACGCGCGCCAGATAGTCACCTTAACCTACCCCCACATCGGCAATACAGGCGTTAATGACGAAGATGCCGAGTCGGACAAAATCCAGGCCGCGGGGCTCATTATTCGTGACCTGCCGCTGTTGGCCAGTAATTACCGCAGTGAGAAGGCTCTCGACCAATACCTTGTCGAGCAAAATACTATTGCTATTGCCGATATTGACACCCGCAAGCTAACCCGCATTCTTCGCGACAAGGGCGCGCAAGCCGGATGCATTATGGCGGGGCCTGATGCTTCTTCTGAGACGGCGTTGGCCGCTGCCCGGGCATTTCCGGGTCTGAAAGGCATGGACCTCGCCAAGGAAGTTACCACCAGTGCACCCTACCCGTGGCAGGAATCGAGCTGGCAGTGGAACGAAGGCCATCAAGCTGTTTCTCAGCCATTATTCAAGGTGGTCGCATTGGATTTTGGCGTCAAACGCAACATTCTGCGGATGCTTGCTGACCGCGGCTGTGACCTCGTTGTTTTGCCCGCCATGTCAAATATCGACACCGTGCTCGCGCATAATCCCGACGGCGTTTTTCTGTCAAATGGACCGGGTGATCCAGAGCCTTGTGATTACGCTATTGCCTTGGCGCAAGCGGTGATGGCGCGCAAGATCCCGCTATTTGGTATTTGTTTAGGCCATCAGATTATGGCGCTGGCGAGTGGTGCCAAAACCGAAAAGATGAAGTTTGGCCACCATGGCGCCAACCATCCTGTGCAAAAGCTAGCCGACGCTACGGTGATGGTGACCAGTCAGAACCATGGCTTTACCGTTTCTGAAACTGACTTGCCCGATACGCTAACGGTTACACACCGATCACTGTTTGATGGCACCTTGCAGGGTATAGCCCGCACTGATGTTCCCGCCTACAGCTTTCAGGGGCATCCAGAGGCAAGCCCCGGTCCCCACGAGGCGGGCCAGTTATTTGATCCCTTTATTGACGCCATGCGCAACGCGCAGGCGAGCTGACCCGGAGAGTTTTCATGCCAAAACGGACCGATATCGAGAGTATTTTAATACTCGGTGCTGGCCCCATTGTGATCGGCCAGGCCTGCGAGTTTGACTACTCGGGTGCTCAGGCGTGCAAGGCCTTGCGGGAAGAAGGCTACCGGGTGATTTTGGTTAACTCCAACCCCGCCACCATCATGACCGACCCGGCCATGGCCGACGCCACCTATATCGAACCGGTAGAGTGGCAAACAGTGGCGCGAATTATTGAACGCGAACGCCCCGATGCCATCTTGCCCACAATGGGCGGGCAAACGGCCCTGAACTGCGCGCTCAATCTTGCCGCCAACGGCGTGCTGGAGAAATTTGGCGTCGAGATGATTGGCGCCACCAAAGAAGCGATCGATAAGGCAGAAGATCGGGAGTTATTCGATCAAGCCATGAAGCGCATTGGATTGGAAACGCCCCGCGCGTCAACCGCCCACAATCTCAGTGAGGCTTTTGATGTTCTCGAGGATATTGGCTTTCCTTGCATCATTCGGCCTTCGTTTACCATGGGCGGCTCGGGTGGTGGTATTGCCTATAACCGCGACGAGTTCGAGGCCATCTGCACGCGCGGTCTGGAATTATCCTCTACCAACGAAGTGCTTATCGACGAATCGTTAATTGGCTGGAAAGAATACGAGATGGAGGTTGTTCGGGATAAAAACGACAACTGCATCATTATCTGTTCAATTGAGAACTTCGATGCTATGGGCGTGCACACCGGCGACTCCATCACCGTGGCTCCCGCGCAAACGCTGACCGACAAGGAATATCAAATCATGCGCGACGCGTCTCTCGCTGTGTTGCGAGAGATTGGTGTGGAGACGGGTGGCTCCAACGTACAATTTGGTCAGTGTCCTGATACGGGACGCATGGTGGTCATTGAGATGAACCCGCGGGTATCTCGATCCTCGGCGCTCGCCTCTAAAGCCACCGGCTTCCCCATTGCCAAAGTGGCGGCCAAGCTGGCGGTGGGTTACACCCTCGATGAGCTGGATAACGACATTACCGGTGGCAAAACCCCTGCATCGTTTGAGCCGGCGATTGATTATGTTGTTACCAAAATACCGCGTTTTGCCTTTGAAAAATTTGCCACCGCCGATGCTCGCCTAACCACGCAAATGAAATCGGTCGGTGAGGTGATGGCCATTGGTAGGACCTTCAGAGTCCATGCAAAAAGCCCTGCGTGGTCTTGAGGTGGGATCTGCCGGTTTTGAGCCCAAACTCACGGTGACCGACGCCGATTCGCGGGCGGAGCTGGTAGATCGTCTCACCAATCCCGGCGCTGATCGCATTTGGTATCTTGCCGATGCCTTCCGGGCCGGTTTTTCATTGGATGAAGTGGCGAGTTACTCGGGCGTTGATCCGTGGTTTTTGGTGCAGATAGAGGAAATAGTTGCCCTTGAGGCCTCCCTGCTGGGCGCCACTCTCGACGGCCTCGACTACGGTACCTTGCGTAGGCTTAAACGTAAGGGGTTCTCCGACGCACGCTTGGCCGCGGTGTTAGGTACAACCGAAAGTGCGGTACGCAGCCATCGACACAGTTTGAATTTGCATCCGGTTTATAAGCGCGTTGACACCTGCGCCGCCGAATTTTCCACGTCGACCGCTTATATGTACTCAACCTACGAGGACGAGTGCGAGTCGCAGCCTTCCGAGCGCGAGAAAATCGTGGTGCTTGGGGGTGGCCCCAACCGGATTGGTCAGGGCATTGAGTTTGACTATTGCTGTGTGCACGCGGCACTCGCAATGCGAGAGGACGGCTACGAGACCATTATGGTCAACTGTAATCCAGAGACGGTATCAACCGACTACGACACCTCGGACCGCCTTTATTTTGAACCGGTCACCCTCGAGGATGTGCTGGAAATTATCAGCCTCGAAAAACCCGCGGGCGTGATTGTGCAGTTTGGTGGTCAAACACCGTTAAAACTAGCACGGGCATTAGAAATGGCGGGGGTGCCCATTATTGGCACCACGCCCGATCAGATTGATCGCGCTGAGGATCGCGAGCGATTCCAACAGATGATTACCAAGTTGGGACTCAAGCAGCCCGATAACACAACGGTTCGCAGTGTTGACGAGGCTATAGACGCGGCAACCCGAATTGGTTACCCCTTGGTGGTTCGGCCGTCTTATGTGCTTGGCGGTCGCGCCATGGAAATTGTCTACCGCGAGGAAGATTTGCTGCGTTATATGCGCGACGCAGTGCGCGTATCCGACGACGCGCCGGTGTTACTCGATAGCTTCCTGAGTGCCGCGATTGAGGTGGATATTGATGCGGTCAGCGATGGCACAGAGGTTGTTATTGGTGCGATTATGCAGCATATCGAGCAGGCGGGTATTCACTCGGGTGACTCAGCCTGTTCCCTGCCTCCCTATAGCTTGGACGCCGATGTTCAAGATGCCATGCGTGAGGTCGTCAAGGCCATGGCTATCGAGCTGGGTGTTTGTGGCCTGATGAACGTGCAACTTGCCTATCAAGATGGTGAGATTTATGTGATTGAAGTGAACCCTCGCGCGTCGCGTACGGTTCCCTTTGTCTCTAAGGCCGTTGGTGTATCGCTTGCCAAAATAGCAGCGCGCTGTATGGCGGGGCAGACACTTGCCAGCCAAGGCGTTACGCGCGAGGTTATTCCCAGCTACTACTCGGTGAAAGAAGCCGTACTGCCCTTTAATAAATTTCCGGGCATCGACCCCATTTTGGGCCCAGAGATGAAGTCGACCGGCGAGGTCATGGGCACGGGTGATACCTTTGCAGCGGCCTTTGCCAAAGCACAGTTGGGGGCCGGTGATGTGCCACCCCAATCGGGGCTTGCACTCTTTAGTGTGCGCGACGCCGATAAGTCGGGTGCTGTGGAACTGGCGGGGCGCCTGGTGGCGCGCGGTTTTACGTTGGCGGCAACGGGTGGTACGGCCAGCGCGCTTGAGGCCGCGGGTCTTGATGTGCGCCGGGTTAACAAGGTACGCGAGGGGCGCCCCCATATTGTCGATCTGATTAAGAACGACGAAGCCAGCCTGATTGTTAACACCACCGAAGGTCGAACGGCCATTCAGGATTCGGCACCCATTAGGGCCAGTGCCGAGCAACACAATGTATTTTACACCACGACGCTAGCAGCCGCCGAAGCGGTTTGCATGGCATTGGAGCAAGAAGCCGATGTCGCCGTCCGTCGTCTCCAAGATTTACACGAGAGTATTGCCTCATGAACAAGGTACCCATGACCGTTGTTGGCGAGCGAGCCCTGCGCGACGAGCTCGAGCATTTAAAAAAAGTGGAGCGGCCGCGGATTATTGCGTCGATTGCCGAGGCCCGTGAGCATGGTGATCTCAAAGAGAACGCCGAGTATCATGCGGCGCGTGAACAACAGAGTTTTGCTGAGGGACGCATTAAGGAAATTGAGCACAAACTCTCTCATGCGCAGGTCATTGATGTCACCACGTTACCGCACACAGGGCGCGTGATCTTTGGCACGACCGTCGATTTGATTAACCTCGATGACGACAGCGCCGTGAGTTATCGCATCGTGGGTGAAGACGAGGCCGATGTTAAGCAAAATTTAATCTCGGTCAGTTCGCCAATTGCCCGGGCGCTGGTGGGTAAAAGCGAGGGTGATGAGGTGATTGTGAAAGCACCGGCGGCGATATTTGCTACGAGATCGACCGCGTTCAGCATATTTGACGCGCACCCCGCGCTAATAAGTTTGATAATCATTATCACTGCTGGTAACGTGCCGCTCCCGTTACTCGAGTTGTGCTAATGAAAGAGTCCATCGGCTGCAAGCCCCTCAGACTGCTTTGCGAAGGCGAGGAAGGCATAGTTGTCGACTTTGATGACGCCCTGTCTGAGGCCTATCGAATCCGTCTTATGGAGTTTGGCTTTCATCCGGGTGAGACCGTGAGTTGCCTAGTCAAGCCAGGTCTGGGTGCGCCCCATGTTTATCGCGTGAGCAACACCGTGTATTCACTCGATAAAGATATCTCTGATGCGGTGATGATTCGTGTGGGCAATGACCGTTCTGAGGAGCACGACGCGTGAACCGTGTGCTGTTAATAGGTAGCCCTAATTCGGGCAAAAGCTCCTTATTTAATCGCCTCACGGGTCTTAACCAGCGCGTTGCCAATTACCCCGGAATTACCGTGGATGTGTCCTCCGGCGCCATCGGCAAAATGCCCGACGTTGAGCTTGTTGATTTTCCGGGTACCTACTCGCTGAGCCCCATCTCTTCTGAGGAGGCGGTTGCTGTTGAATATTTTCAGCGCTCGTTAGCAGATCCAGAGGTGCGTCATGTGTTGTGTGTGGTCGATGCAACGCGGCTGGAAAAGTCCCTTTATTTTACGCTTCAGGTCATTCGCGAAAGTCAGCGCCACAGTAAGCCGGTGACCGTGTTGGCCAATATGGCCGATGTACTCACCGCCAATGAACTGGCTTTTGATGATGACGGTTTGGCATTGGCGCTGGGTGCGCCAGTTTTTATGGTATCGGCTAAAAGTGGTCAGGGAATCGATGCGGTCATTGACCGATTACGTGGCTCACTGATCCGCGATGACGATAGTAGCGATAAGTGGGTCGACACTCCCGACACCATACTTCGTGGAACCGCCCATCAACTGGCCCATCAGCATGGGCCACGGGGCGACCTATTGGTGCGCTCCCAGACGCGTCTGGATAAATTCTTTCTGGGTACATTAACGGGTGGCGTTGCGTTTTTTGTCATCATGTTGGTGCTGTTCCAGTCTATCTTTACTTGGTCTGCACCGGTCATGGATGGCGTGGAGGCGATCATTGGCGCAGAAGGGTGGGCCGTTGTACCGCTCATTGGTAACCCGGTATTAGCTGACTTTACCGCCGATGCCTTGTTTGGCGGGGTTGGCGCCTTTTTGGTTTTTGTGCCGCAGATTTTTGTACTTACTTTGATCATAGGCATACTGGAGGATTCGGGTTATTTGGCGAGAGCGGCGCTTATCTGCCACCGCCCCCTCAAGCTATTTGGTCTTACCGGTAAGAGTTTTATACCCATGTTGTCGGGGGTTGCCTGTGCTATACCCGCGGTGTATGCCGCGCGCGCGGTCGACTCACCTCGACAACGGCTTATGACGTATTTGGCCATACCGCTCATGCCCTGTTCGGCGCGCTTACCGGTTTATGCGCTTTTAATAGCGACTTTTATTCCGACAGGGACAACGTTCTTTGGCTTGGTGGGTTGGCAGGGACTAGCCATGTTTGCCATCTACTTTTTTGGCATGTTCTGCGCGTTACTGGTTACCGGCTTGGTGAGTCGCTTTGGCGGCGTGAGCGGCTCGGGGGATTTGCCCTTTGTGCTGGAGTTACCGCCCTACCGCAGTCCATCTATTGTTCCTATCGTGCGTAACGCCTTAAATCGCAGTCAGCACTTTGTCAGCAAGGCGGGAAAAGATATAATTGCGGTAACCGTTGGCGTCTGGCTATTGGGCTATTTTCCCAACAACGGTGGCGGGCTTGCTGATAGCTGGTTGGGCGCTATGGGCCAGTTTATTGAGCCCCTGTTTGCGCCAATTGGTCTTGATTGGCGCTATGGCGTGGCTATTCTTAGCTCGTTTCTGGCGCGCGAAGTGTTTGTGGGCACATTGGGAACGATCTTTGGCATCGAGGGTGCCGACGAGAATATGGTGCCCCTGGTCGATCAGATTCAGTCTAGCGGTTTGCCCTTGGGCTCGGGGTTAGCGCTACTGGTGTTTTTTGCTGTTGCGCTGCAGTGCGTATCGACTGTGGCTATTCTCGCCCGCGAGGCCTCGTCACCTAAAATTGCGTTGCGGATGTTGGTGAGCTACTTGCTGGCGGCTTATTGTCTCGCCGTGTTGGTTTTCAATTTGAGCGAGTGGTTGCTTTAAGCACAGGCACACACGCCTAGACTCACCTAAAGAGCGCGGTGCAGATTAGACTTGCGCGGGTCGGGCTGTTTTGCGCGCCGTAATACCGTAGCGGTATTGCCAATACGCTGAATAAGCTGCGCGCTTGCGCGCTCGCAAAGCTGCGCAATAATAAGGTCGCGTGCGTCGCGCTCGCCAACGGCGATTTTGACTTTATCAACTCATGATCGCTAAGTGCGCGCTCTAATTCGAGTAAGACAGCATCGCTGAGGCCATTGCTTGCAATGGTCACCACAGGGCTCAATTTGTGCGCAATGGCCCGGTATTGTTTGATTTGAGCGTTACTGGGTCGAGGCTGGCTATCGTTTGTCATGGGCTTAATCGGTAAACTGGGAGCTGTAGTTTACGCTAACCGTCCTGTCCGAGTCCCTAGCCATGCCAAAAAAAAGATCATCGAGCCGCGCGTGGTTGAAAGAACACCACGATGATATTTACGTCCAGCGGGCCCAAAAAGAGGGCTACCGCTCGAGGGCCTGCTACAAGCTAATGGAACTTAATGACCGCGATCGATTCATTAAGCCAACGATGACGGTACTGGATCTCGGATCAGCCCCCGGTGGTTGGTCACAAGTTGCGGCAGAACTGGTGGGACACCACGGTCGCATTGTTGCCAGCGACATCCTACCCATGGATAACATCGCCGGCGTGGAGTTTATTCAAGGAGACTTCACCGAAGACGCGGTATTCGACAATATCCTTGCCGCTGTTGGCGATAGTCCAGTTGATGTTGTTTTGTCTGATATGGCACCCAACATGAGTGGCGTGACAGCGGTGGATCAGCCCCGATCCATGTACCTTGTGGAATTGGCCCTCGATCTGGCTACTCGAGTGTTGCCCAACGGTGGCAGTTTTGTCGCTAAGGTGTTTCATGGCGAGGGTTTTGAGGCCTTGCTGGCCGATACGCGGCAACATTTTTCCAAGGTGCTCACCCGCAAGCCCGACGCCTCACGGCCAAGATCGCGAGAGGTCTATTTGGTCGCTACGGGGTTTAAAGCCTGACTTTTTGTCTCCTTTGGGCAAAAATTGAGTTTTTTTCAGCATAAATGGCCAAATTCTGCGTATAACCATTGAAAAGCTTGGATTTAAGGCGCATGTCCCTGCTTGTGGCGGCGTGAATCCACGTCGAATCAGGCTCGCATGGGTTGGTGAGCGGGTTGGTGAGCGGGTTGGTGAGTGTGGCCCCGATTGCGCCTTTGTGTGCGCGTGATGTTAGGCGTGTTGTTGGTAAAGCACCGCGCTATACTATGCGGCCCGTTTTAAAAAGCGGCGCTAAAGAGGAACGTATTTTGAACAACATGGCGAAGAATCTCCTGCTCTGGTTAGTGATTGCGGCGGTGCTGCTGTCGGTGTTTAACAACTTCAGTATGCAGGGGGCCACGGAGCAGGTGGGCTACTCCGAGTTCATTCAAGAAGTGCAAAACGATCGTGTACGCAAGGTGGTGGTTGATGGACTGACCATCAATGCCGAGCGGCTCGACGGGTCTAGTTTTGAAACCATTCGTCCAATGGTGGAAGACCCCAAGCTAATGGATGATCTGCTGACCCATAACGTCACAGTAGAGGGCCGCAAGCCCGAGCAGCAGAGCGTTTGGACGCAGCTACTGGTGGCTAGCTTCCCCATTCTGATCATCATCGCTGTGTTTATGTTCTTTATGCGCCAGATGCAGGGTGGTGGTGGCGGTCGTGGCGGCCCAATGAGTTTTGGCAAGAGCAAAGCCAAGCTTTTGGGCGAAGATCAAATTACGACGACCTTTGCCGACGTGGCCGGTGTTGAAGAGGCTAAAGAAGACGTACAGGAGCTAGTGGAGTTCCTGCGCGATCCCGGTCGCTTCCAAAAGCTCGGCGGTAAAATTCCCCGTGGTGTCCTTATGGTGGGCCAACCGGGCACCGGTAAAACCTTGCTCGCTAAAGCCATAGCCGGCGAGGCCAAGGTGCCGTTTTTCTCAATCTCGGGCTCCGATTTTGTTGAAATGTTTGTGGGCGTGGGCGCCTCACGCGTTCGCGACATGTTTGAACAGGCCAAGAAGCAATCACCCTGCATTATTTTCATTGATGAAATCGATGCGGTGGGCAGGCACCGTGGTGCCGGTCTTGGTGGTGGTCATGACGAGCGCGAGCAAACCCTAAACCAACTGCTCGTTGAGATGGATGGTTTTGAGGTTAACGATGGGGTTATCGTGATCGCAGCAACCAACCGTCCCGATGTACTCGACCCGGCGTTACTGCGTCCGGGACGCTTTGATCGGCAGGTGGTTGTGGGGTTGCCCGATATTCGTGGACGGGAGCAAATTCTCAAAGTCCATATGCGCAAAGTGCCCCTTGGCGAGGACGTGGATCCTTCGCGCATCGCCCGAGGGACGCCAGGGTTTTCGGGTGCTGATTTGGCTAACCTAGTTAACGAAGCCGCGTTGTTTGCCGCTCGCGGCGGTTTGCGCATGGTCAGCATGCAGCAGTTTGAGTTGGCCAAGGACAAGATCATGATGGGCGCAGAGCGCCGTTCTATGGTGATGTCTGAAGCCGAAAAGCGTAATACCGCCTTCCATGAGGCGGGGCATGCCATCGTTGGCCGGCTCATGCCAGAGCATGACCCCGTTTACAAAGTGTCTATCATCCCGCGTGGGCGGGCGCTTGGCGTGACCATGTTCTTGCCCGAGGAAGATCGTTACAGTCATAGTCGGCGTCACATAGTGAGCCAGGTCACCAGTTTGTTTGGCGGTCGCGTAGCTGAGGAGATGACCTTAGGTCCAGAGGGTATTACCACGGGCGCCTCCAATGACATACAGCGAGCCACCGAGATAGCACGCAATATGGTCACCAAGTGGGGCTTGTCACCGGCAATGGGCCCGTTGATGTATGACGAAGGTGGAGAGGAAGTATTCTTGGGGCGCTCAGCGGCTCAGCCATCGAAGGCGATGTCGGATGAGACCGCGCGCTCCATCGACAAAGAAGTGCGAGCGATTATTGATGACTGCTACAGCACCGCGCATCAGATCTTGGAAGACAATCGAGACAAGCTGGACATGATGGCTGACGCACTCATGCGTTACGAGACCATCGACGCGGAACAAATTGATGACATTATGGCGGGCAAGACACCGCGCCCACCCGCTGGCTGGAGTGGTGGAGACAGTGGTACCACGGGTGGCCAGGCAGCCAGTGCCGACGCCGACGCTAGTCCCATTGGTGGCCCCGCTAGCGAACACTGATTACTGGCGTGTCCGCTAGTCTTTGTGCCGCGACAGCGCTTAATTGCGCTGGCCGATCTCTCGATCTCAGCACGCCGCAAATTATGGGCGTGCTCAATATTACCCCCGACTCATTTTCTGATGGCGGCGAGCTATTCGACGGTCGTGTAATCAACGCAGACGCCCTGTATGCCCGAGCCGAGGCTATGTTGGCAGGCGGGGCCGTTGTGCTGGATATTGGCGGCGAGTCAACGCGACCAGGCGCGGCGCCTGTGGGCGAGACCGAAGAGCTCGACAGGGTGCTGGGTGCCTTGCATATGCTACGGGCGCGCTTTGATACCATTATTTCTGTCGATACCAGTACCCCGCGAGTCATGACCGAGGCCGCAGCCAATGGTGCCGGTCTCATCAACGATGTGCGCGCGCTGCAGCGCGACGGTGCACTGGCCGCGGCGGCCGCCACTAACCTGCCGGTATGTCTGATGCACATGCAGGGCCAGCCGGACTCCATGCAATGTAACCCCGCCTATGACGATGTTGTTACCGACGTAATGGGGTTTCTCAAAGCGCGGGTAGCCAGCTGTTTGCATGAGGGCATTGTTAATGACCGACTCGTTCTGGATCCAGGTTTTGGTTTTGGCAAAACACTGGCCCATAACTTTCAGCTGCTCGCAGGGCTAATCCAGATCTGCTCCATGGGTTATCCGGTGTTAGCCGGCCTGTCCAGAAAATCCATGATTGCCGGCGTGCTGGAGCGAGCGCCAGATGAGCGCATGCCGGCAAGTGTTGGCCTAGCTGTCATTGCCGCCCAGCTGGGGGCGCGCTTAATTCGTGTACACGATGTCGCCGAAACCTACGACGCCCTAGCCATGGTGCGGGCAATGGAGCAATTCAATTCATGACCAAACAGTATTTTGGCACTGACGGTATTCGTGGCAGGGTTGGTGAGGCACCGATTACCCCCGATTTTATGTTGAAGTTGGGTTGGGCCGCTGGCCGCGTTTTTCGCGAACGTTGGGGTCGCAACCCACCGTGCTCATTGGCAAAGACACCCGTGTCTCTGGTTATATGTTTGAGTCGGCGCTCGAGGCTGGGCTGGTTGCCGCCGGCGCCAACGTCAAATTGCTAGGCCCCATGCCCACTCCTGCTGTTGCGCTGATGACCCGCACCCAAAACGCGGCGGCCGGTATTGTAATTAGCGCATCACATAATCCTTTTTACGATAATGGCATCAAGTTTTTCTGTGACCAAGGCGCCAAGCTTCCCGATGAACTGGAGCTGGCCATTGAAGCGGCCATTGATCAGCCGTTGGTTACCGAGTCATCAGAGGCATTGGGTAAGGCAACTCGCGTCGTTGATGCGGCGGGTCGCTATATCGAGTTTTGCAAGGCGACTTTTGGTGAGGACCGAACGCTGCGTGGTTTTAGGTTGGTTATCGATTGCGCTCACGGAGCGACTTACCACATTGCACCGTCGGTATTTTCAGAGCTGGGCGCCACGACTGAAGTGATGGGTGCAAACCCCGATGGCTACAACATCAATGATCGCGTGGGCTCTACCGCAACCGAGGCACTGAGCGAGCGGGTGCGCACGTCAGGCGCAGATTTAGGTATCGCCTTTGACGGAGATGGCGATCGCGTTGTCTTTGTAGACGCCAACGGCGATTTGGTCGACGGTGATGAGCTGTTGTATATCCTGACAATGCATCGTGTGCATACCGGGCGTGCCGATGCTGGCGTTGTTGGTACGTTAATGACCAACATGGGGCTTGAATTAGCGCTGGCCGAATGCGGCATTAAACTGGAGCGCGCCAAGGTTGGCGACCGCCATGTACGTGAGCTTATGCAGCGGCAGGGCTGGAACCTCGGTGGGGAGTCGTCTGGACACTTGATATGCAGTGATGTCACGACCACCGGCGATGGTATTGTCTCGGCCCTGCAGGTGTTAGCGGCTATGGTGGACGCCAAGAAATCCCTGCGCGACCTCCTTGCCGGGATGATTAAATTACCTCAAGTACTCCTCAACGTACCCTCAGTGGTGGGGTAGATCTTGATCACCCCGAGGTCGCCGCTGTGACCCAAGAAGTGGAGCAAGCGCTTGCGGGCCAAGGTAGGCTGTTGCTGCGACCCTCGGGCACGGAACCGGTGATTCGCGTGATGGTAGAGGGCGACAATGCCGATGATATTCACCGTCATGCACAGCGCGTCGCCGACGCCTTAAGCCGTTCGTTCAATTGATTGTGCCAGCGCTTACGATAAAACCGCCTTGCGGTCACTCTTGGCTTTGGGTAGACTCGCGCGCCTGTTTTGAAGGGTCTCAGTTATGAGTGCAGTGGTCATCGCCAACTGGAAGATGAACGGTGCACTAACTGGCCTTGAGCAGTTTGCTGAGCAATGGGGTACTTACAGCGTGCCCCAAGATGTGCAGACGGTGATCTGTCCACCCTTTGTGTATTTAGATGCCTTGCGAAGGCTTATGCCTGAGACCGTGCAACTGGGTGCTCAGGATTGTTCAGCCCATGCAAGCGGTGCTTATACCGGTGATGTAGCAGCCGATATGCTGGTTGAGCTTGGGTGCGATTGGGTCATTTTGGGGCACTCCGAACGCCGTGAATATCAGGGCGAATGCAATGGCTTGGTGGCAGCCAAGGCGTTGCAAGCACAGAGCGCAGGATTGTGTGCGGTAGTCTGTGTGGGTGAGCGGCTTGAACAGCGTGACGCCGGTGAGCATCAGTCAGTGATTGCCGCGCAATTGGCGGGCTCATTGGCAGGGCTGGCTCCCGAGGCGCTGGTGGTTGCCTACGAGCCGGTATGGGCGATAGGCACTGGGCGTTCAGCGACACCTGATCAGGCTCAGAATATGCACGAATGGATTAGGTCGTGTTTGGTGCAGCAATACGGTGCGGCGGCCGAGCAAATAGCTGTTATCTATGGGGGCAGTGTTAAGCCCGAGACTGCAGCGGAGCTGTTTGCTTGCGAGGCGATAGACGGTGCATTGGTTGGTGGCGCATCTCTCGAAGCTAGGAGCTTTGCGGAGATTGTGCTGGCAGCCTCGTTGGAGAGATAGGTGTGGAACAAATTATTTTAGTGGTGCATTTGTTAGTATCGCTGGCCATCATAGGCCTTATTATGATGCAACGCGGAAAGGGCTCGGATATCGGTGCGTCCTTTGGCGCAGGTGCGTCACAGACCTTGTTTGGTAGTGCTGGCAGCGCTAATGCATTAACCAAGGCGACGGCGTGGTTGGTGGTTGCATTTTTTGCGACGAGTTTTGGGCTTGCAGTGATTGCCGACAGTCGCACGGCCGATGACGATGACTTGGGTTTTGAATTGCCTATTGAAGAACAATTGGTAGTACCTGCCGACGAGCCAGTGACCGAGTCGGAGTTGCCGATGGTTGAAGACCAAGGCGAGTCAATGGAATCAAGTGGTGACCTACCTGTGCTTGAATCAGAGGGCGGGTCAGCGGTAGACTCCGCCGGCGAATTGCCCGAGGGTTAAACAATACGCGGAAGTGGTGGAATTGGTAGACACGCTATCTTGAGGGGGTAGTGGCCATTGGCTGTGCGGGTTCAAGTCCCGCCTTCCGCACCAAATAACAAAAAAGGCTCCCAAGTTGGGGGCCTTTTTTGTTTCTGATGGATTGGTAGCAACAGCTTGAACGGATCCAAGGCTGCACATTTTTAGTGCTCGAGCGGATTTTTGCCTTCTGGAGCGTATAAGGCCTACACTCGTGACAACGGGCAACTGGGGTTGGTCTTATGTATCGTCAACTATTTTTAGTGGTAACACTGTTAGCTCTCTCCGGGTGCGGCGGCGGTGGCGGGTCGTCATCAATCGATCCGCCTCCGAGTAACGACGGCGGTAGTGGCGGTGGCCCTGTCACCCCGACAGACCCTACCACCTCAGACTACGCCCAAGCTGCACAAATCCTTGACCTCACTACCTTTGGTCCTACTGCCGATGAGATTGACACGGTTGCTCGAGAGGGCATTGATTGGTGGCTAAACGAGCAGTTTGCACTACCTGCCTCTTTGCATGAGCCCATTGTTCGCCGCTATGGCGCCCAATATGGTTACGAGTTGCAAGATCCCGTTATTTTTCCCGGCTTATACAGGCGTTTTGCGTTTTTTGAGAACGCTTTAACGGCGCCCGACCAGCTACGGCAGCTGACCGCCTATGCGTTCACGCAAATATTTGTTGTGTCGGCGACGGGCATGCTAAACAACAACCCCATTGGACTCGCGAGCTACTATGACACGCTACTCACGCATAGCTTTGGTAATTTCCGCGATCTGCTGCGGGCAGTGACGCTACACCCCGCCATGGGGTTTTATTTGAGTCACGTTAATAACGCCAAGTCTGACCCCCTTGCAAATACCTTTCCTGACGAGAACTACGCTCGAGAGGTGATGCAGTTATTTACCATTGGTCTCTACGAATTGAATCAAGACGGTACGGTGGTGGTTGATGCTAACGGCAAGCCAATACCCACCTATGACAACGATGACATTCAGGCCTTTGCCAAGATTTTCACCGGACTGACCTACGACGTGGATGCGGGTAACCCAGTATTTGGTCGAAATCGGGGGCCATGAACCTGCCTATGGCCATGGTAGACAGCTTTCACGAGGCAGGAGAAAAGCGCCTGCTCAATGATCTGGTCGTCCCCGACGGCCAAAGCGGCATGGAGGATATTGACGCGGCGATCGACAACCTTTTTCAGCACGCTAATGTGGGTCCATTTATTGGCCGTCAGCTCATTCAGCGGCTGGTTACTTCCAACCCTTCGCCAGAGTATGTTGCCCGCGTGGCCACAGTTTTCGCTGATAACGGCAGTGGCGAGCGCGGTGACCTCGAGGCGGTACTCAGAGCTATTCTCACCGATGAGGAGGTGAGGGATGCGAGTAGAGTGCGTGAGCCCTTCAGACGGCATTTGGCGGTTAATCGTTCATTGGGTACGGCCCCGGTGAGTGGTAGCGACTACGGCATCACCGGCTTTTTTGTGCAAAATTTAACGGGTCAAATAGTCCTCACAGCGCCAAGTGTTTTCAATTTTTATTCGCCATTTTACCGTCCTCCAGGTGGGCAGGGCCTGCAATCCCCGGAAATGCAGATCACTACCGAAGACTCGGTCGTGGGATTGATCAATTTGTTTGCCCAGGCGCTCTATGGCGACGCGCCAATGCATACCCATCCAGAACTCTCGGCTGTGGCCTTAGATCTGACGCCTCTTTCAGCGTATATGGATGACCGCGATATATTTCTCGTTTGGGTTGAGCGCTTGTTCTTTGGCGGTCAGGCACGCGAGCACACCCGGGAAGTGCTCAACGATACGCTCGACGAAGTGACTGACTTGCCCATAGAGGATCAGGTGAAAGTGGCCTTGTATGTGGCGCTGGCATCACCCGATCATGCGATCGCCGAAGGAGGTGAGCTATGATAAAGCGTCGTCAATTACTGCAGCGCGGCCTCAAGTCTGCCGTGTCCCTGTCGGTGCTTGGGAGCTTACCTCTGGGGTTGACGTCTAGCCTCCGAGCGCAAGCGACAGAGGACTATCGCGCCACCGTTTGCGTGCTCCTAGCGGGTGGTGCCGACAGTTTCAACCTCTTGGTGCCACGTTCAAACCAGGCCTATAGCCAGTATCGACAGCGGCGATCAGATTTGGCCCTTGCTCAGTCATCGTTATTGCCCCTCGACGGCGAGCACAACGGCATTGCCTTTGGTGTGCATCCGGCCCTGAGTAATATTCAGCGTTTGTTCAACAATGGCTACTGGCACTTTTGTCAGCAATATTGGCCCCCTGGTTGAGCCCACCACGCGCGCCGCCCTAGAGGCCGAAAGTGTCATCCTGCCGTTAGGGCTGTTTTCCCATTCAGATCAGATTTTGAGCTGGCAAACGGCGACGCCTGCCAATCGTGCGGGCACGGGTTTTGGCGGGCGGCTTATCGATGCGCTGGCTGCGGCAAATACCGGGGTGCCGCTGGCGGGCAATATTTCGCTGTCGGGCAATAATGCGTTTCAAGCCGGTGCTTCGGTGGGTTCTTATTCGATCAATGCGGCAGCCGGTGTGCGAACGATCGCAGGCTATGACAACCCTATTTTTCAGGGCGCCCTCGATCGCTTGCTAACCGATAGCAATGCACCAACCCTGCAGCGGGTCTATGCTGACAAAATGCAATCTGCGATAGATGTAGGCGGCTTGTTTACCAATGCGCTTGAGCAAGCCATGAGTTTTTCTACCCCGTTCAACGAGGATCCTTTCTCGCTGGCGATGAAGCGCATTGCCGAGCTTATCAGTGTCCGCGACCTGCTTGGTGTGGCTCGACAAACCTTTTTTGTGACCTATGGTGGCTGGGATCATCACGAAGATACCCTTGGCCAGCAGGCTGCCATGCTACCGGCATTAGATGCGGGTTTGGGGCAGTTTATGACCGCACTTAATGAGATCGGCATGGGGTCGCAGGTAACGACTTACACCATCTCTGACTTTGGCCGTACGTTGACATCCAATGGCAAGGGCTCTGATCATGGTTGGGGCGGTAACGTCATGGTTTTGGGTGAGCCGGTCAATGGCGGTCGCCTCTATGGTGACTTTCCAGAGTTGGTTGAGGACAACCCCTGGATTTAGGGCGGGGCCGATTTTTACCCACCACCGCCTCGGATGCATTGTTTGCTGATATTTCCCGCTGGATGGGTGTAACAGACACGGACATGGCAACGGTGCTCCCCAACTGGGCTGGGTTGGCAAATAGTCCTCAAGGGCAGGGTATTGCGGGCCTCCTCAAAACGTCTAATGCCTAGCGTTATGCTTGGCAAAGTAAGCGGGTCTGAAAAAGAAGGCTGTCATATAACTGTTACGGTACTGTCACCCGATCGTAAGTTAACAGTCATCATTGTGTCACTGACACAAATCACGATACGAACTCCATCCACGTTGGAGTTTTCATGCAACAGAAGACTTTGATTGGCGCTGTCAGCGCTATTTTACTCACGCTTACACTGACCGCCTGTGATGGCGATGACGGCAGCGCTGGTGCTACCGGACCTGCTGGAGCCCCCGGCGCCGACGGTAGTAATGGTGCCGATGGTGCAAACGGTGCAAACGGTGCCGATGGTAACGATGCGAACGCCGCGCTGTCGCTAAAACTACTTGGTCGCAGCACGCCTGCCGAAGGCAGCGGCTGATGAGTCTGCCGCGGAGATTGTGGCCCCTCAGTGAGCGCTTTTGTGGTTAACGCCCAACAGGGACGGGTGGATATTTTTGACCTGCAAAATCCAAGCTCGCCAACGCTTGCCGGCAATTTGGATGTAGCCACCGACGTCGAGTCACAGCTCGGACTTGAGTCGGGGTCCATGGGTGCGGTTAACAGCGTTGATGTTTATGGTGACACGGTTGCAGTCGCACTCGCGGCAGACGTTGAACAAGAGTTGGGTTATGTGGTGTTTTATGCAACCGACGGCACCTATCTGTCTGCGGTAGAAGCCGGCGCACTACCCGATAAGGTTGCCTTTTCACCTGACGGTATGACGGTTGTTGCCGCCAACGAGGGGCAACCCAATGGAGACTACTCGGTAGATCCCGAGGGTAGCCTGACAGTTATTGATGTGTCGGCAGGGTTCAGTATGCCGGTGGCAAAAACCGCCGATTTTCGCGATTTCAACGCCGGTGGCAGCAAGTCGCTGACAGGTCCGGTGCGAGTATCGCCCAAAGCCCAAAGTGTCGCGCAAGACCTTGAACCAGAATACGTAGCGTTCTCGGCCGATGGCACCACGGTGTATGTAACCTTGCAGGAAAATAACGCGGTTGCCATGGTTGATGTTGCCACTGCAGAAGCGACAGCCATTCTTGGCATTGGCTTCAAAAACTACGGATTGCCCGGCAATGAAATTGACGCCAGCAACAAAGATGGCGGCACCAACATTAGAAATTGGAATGTCTACGGTACGTATATGCCCGACGGGTTTGATACCTACGAAGTCAACGGCACAACCTATCTCGTTACGGCTAACGAAGGTGATGGTCGCGAGTATCTGACCGACGCCGATGACGAGGCGGCGTGTGCGGACCAAGGCGGCTTCCTGTTCGATGACGGCGACTGTTTCCACTACCTCGATGAGATTCGCATCAAAGACCTGCAGGCATCCCAATTCACCGATGAGTTAACGGCACGCCTCGGTGCAGATTTTCAAGAACAGGAAAATTTAGGTCGCCTGAAAATCATCACCGATCTTGGATTGGTAGACACCGCAGCCTGTGAGTCTCTGACAACGAGCGGTCAACCTATCAGCTACCCCGATGAGCAAGCGGTTGAAGGTTGTGTGTATCAAGATCTTTACTCGTTCGGTTCGCGTTCGTTCACCATTTGGGATACTGATACGGGCCGCCCAGTGTTTGACAGTGGCAGCGATTTTGAGGTCATTACGGCCCAACAGCTAGGCAGTGGCTTTAATGCCAGCAATGACGACAACGAGGGTGATGACCGCTCGGATGATAAAGGCCCCGAACCCGAGGCGGTGGAAATTGCCGTTATTGAGGGTAATACCTACGCGTTTATTGCCTTAGAGCGGGTGGGCGGTGTCATGGTTTACAACATATCTAACCCCCAAAATGCCCAATTTGTGCAATACATCAACCCACGCGATTATTCGGTGTCTGCCGAAGAAGGCGTGGCGGCCGGTAGCACCGACTTGGGTCCCGAAGACATCAAGTTCGTGAGTGCGGCCGACAGCCCCACGGGTGACATGTTGCTCTTGGTGAGTAATGAGGTGTCAGGCACGTTGGCGGTGTACTCAGTTACTGCACTTTAATGGACTGGTGGCCGGTGCCGACGGTGCCGGCCACCCTTATTTTTCTTTCATAACAGCTGTTGACCCCACGTAGTCCCATCTCTATACTCTTGCGCCTCTGATCGAGCACTTGTGCTCGGTTGCGGTGACAGCCAGCGGTGTTGCGGTAAGTGAGCGACAGCGCCAAGGGGGCAGTCACTACAGGTTTTGATGCGGGGTGGAGCAGCCTGGTAGCTCGTCGGGCTCATAACCCGAAGGTCGTCGGTTCAAATCCGGCCCCCGCTACCAAATCGATGTCGGCTATTGCTCAAGCTGACATCATCGTTAAAGCCCCTTATTGGGGCTTTTTCGTATCCGCGAAAAATGCGGTTGGCAGATTGCAGGAGAAATCGGCGATGTCAGGAAAAGAATCGCGATTATCGGAGCTTCTCGAGCCAACCATCGAGTCGCTCGGTTTTGAACTGTGGGGGCTTGAGCTCATATCCCCCAACAGGCGTCCGACGCTTCGCATTTATATCGATGGCGAGGCAGGCGTTACGGTCGTTAACTGCGCAACGGTTAGTCGACATGTGAGCTCGGTGCTCGATGTCGAGGACCCTATTCAAGGGGAGTATACCCTTGAGGTATCTTCTCCGGGGGTCGACCGATTGCTGTTTAAGCCAGAGCAGTACGGGCCGTATATTGGCGAGCCCATCGAGATTAGGCTGCGGATTCCCTTTGAGGGAAGACGAAAATTTAGAGGGTGGTTGATAGGCCTTGAAGAGGACGATGTTGTGGTGCGTGTAGATAACCACGAATATCTGCTACCCATGAAGCAAATTGACAAGGCTCGTGTTGAGCCGCGTCTGGAGGCCGCCAAGGCCAAAACCAAGACAACGACGAACACGGCACATTAACGCCGGACGCTGAGAGACGGATGATGAACAAAGAAATCTTGATGGTCGCTGAAGCGGTTTCAAACGAAAAAGGGGTGTCTGAGGACATTATCTTTGAAGCCATTGAACTGGCGTTGGCTACGGCCGCTAAAAAGCGCTATGACGAAGAGGCTGATGTCGAGGTGGTTATCGATCGCAAGACCGGCGACTACGTGACAACGCGCCGCTGGCTTGTTGTGCCCGATACCGAGTTAGCATTACTCGGCACTCAGTTCACCACCGAGGAAGCTATCGAAGCGAATCCAGACCTTAAGCCTGGCGATATTCACGAGGAAGTCGTGGATAACGTTGACTTTGGTCGTATTGCCGCGCAAACCGCTAAGCAGGTCATCGTGCAACGTGTCCGCGATGCCGAGCGAGCCCAGATTGTCGATGAGTATCGCCATCGTCTAGGTGAGTTAGTGGCGGGCACGGTTAAGAAGGTAACCCGCGATAATATTATTGTTGATCTGGGTAGCAATGCCGAAGGTTTGTTGCCCCGTGGTGAGTTGATCGGTCGTGAAACCTTCAGAATTAACGACCGGGTGCGTGCCATTTTGCATGAAATCAACACCGAGTCGCGTGGCCCCCAATTAATCCTTTCGCGCGCTTGCAAAGAGATGCTTATTGATCTCTTTAAGATTGAGGTGCCCGAGATTTCAGAGGGTGTTATTCAGATTCGAGCGGCAGCTCGAGATCCCGGATCGCGTGCCAAGATTGCTGTCAAGACCGGCGACCAGCGTATTGATCCTGTGGGTGCCTGCGTCGGTATGCGCGGATCGCGCGTGCAGGCTGTATCAAATGAGCTCGATAACGAGCGCGTCGACATTATTTTGTGGGACGACAATCCCGCTCAACTGGTTATTAACGCCATGTCACCTGCCGAAGTTGAATCTATTGTGGTCGACGAAGACAGCAACACCATGGAAGTGGCGGTTGCTGAAGATAACCTGGCGCAAGCCATTGGTCGTGGTGGGCAAAATGTGCGCTTGGCATCTGACTTGACGGGCTGGACTATTAACGTCATGAGCGTTGATGAAGCCGTTGAGAAGCAAGAGGCAGAAGCCGAGCAGGTAATGGAAACCTTCATGGAGGCCCTCGATGTCGATGAAGACGTGGACGCCGTGCTGGTAGAAGAAGGGTTCACCACACTCGAAGAGGTGGCCTACGTTCCTCTTGAGGAAATGATGGCTATTGAAGGTTTTGACGAGGAGATATCGGAAGAGCTGCGAGCGCGTGCAAAAGATGCGCTGCTCACATTGGCTATTGCATCGGAAGAACAACTAGAGGCCAACGAGCCTGCTGAAGACCTGTTAACCATGGATGGCATGGAGCGGCACCTGGCTTTTGTACTAGCTAGCCGCGGTATTGTAACCATGGAAGACCTTGCCGAGCAGAGCGTTGATGATCTTATGGAAATTGAAGACATGACCGAAGAGCGTGCCGCGGAGCTCATTATGACCGCGCGTGCACCTTGGTTTGCAGAGGAAGAGAGTGCCTAAGGCGCTATCAGGAACGTAACGCAAACCCAAACGGATCAGGGAGTAATACATGGCGCAGGTGACAGTTGAACAGCTAGCTAAGACGGTGGGAGCCGGCGTAGACAGGCTGTTGTCCCAAATGAAAGAAGCCGGATTGCCACATGCAGCGGCAGACGAAATGGTTTCTGAAGAAGACAAACAAACCCTCTTGGCCCACTTAAAGCGTAGTCATGGGGAGAGCGCCGATGCCCCGCGAAAAATAACGCTCCAGCGTAAAAAAGTGAGTACGTTACGCGCTTCTGGTAGTGGCAGCGGCAAGCGAACAGTGAACGTTGAGGTGCGCAAAAAGCGTACCTACGTTAAACGTGATGAGCCTGAAACGCCTGTTGCTGACGAGGTGCTCGATGAAGCGGCAGTAGAGACTGCTACGCCGGCAGAGCTGGCGCCCGAAGCTGAATCTCCCGTTGTTGAGGCGCCTGTTGAAACACCTGAGGTCGCAGCTGAAGTGACTGCCGAGGTTGCGCCCGAGCCGGAGCCAGAGCCAGAGCCCCAACCTGAGCCAGTAGCTGAACTGGAACCGGAACCGGAAGAGGATCTTGCTAATCTGGACCCCGAGGTCTTGCGCCAACGTGCGGCGGCACGTCGCAAAGCCGAAGAAGAGAAGCGTCAGCGCGATCTTGAGGCTGCTGTTTCAGCACGTAAGGCCGAAGAAAAGCGTAAGGAAGAGGAGCTCAAGGCGCGTGCCGAGGCTTCGCGGGCGACAACAGACTCTGCCGCTACCCCAGCGGATCGCAAGCCCAAGCGGCTGCACGATGCTCCGGCAACACGCGATGAGCCAGACCGCAAGAAAGGGAAGGCTGGCAGACTGGATCGGACGTCGATCCCGGGTGCTCGTGGTAAACAGCGAGGCCACAATTTATCGCTAAGTGATCTGGAAGCCGCCGAAGCGGGCGTAGCACGTCGCCGTGGTGGTCGCAGGAAAAAGGGCAGCCACGAGGAACATGGTAAGCATGGCTTTGAGCAGCCCACGGAGAAAATTGTTTACGATGTAAACCTGCCAGAAAACATTGCCGTTGGTGACCTGGCCCAACAAATGGCAGTGAAGGCCGGTGTAGTCATTAAGGAACTGATGAAGCTGGGCGTGATGGCAACCATTAACCAAATGGTTGACCAAGATACCGCTTCGCTGGTGGTGGAAGAGCTGGGTCACAACGTCAAGCTGGTGAGTGGCGAAGAGATTGAAGAGCGATTGGAAGAATCGCTAGCCGGTCACGAAGGTACCCTGAGCCCCGTGCACCGGTGGTTACCGTTATGGGTCACGTTGACCACGGTAAGACATCGCTGCTCGACTATATTCGTAAGGCAAAAGTTGCCAGTGGCGAGGCCGGTGGTATTACCCAGCATATTGGTGCCTACCATGTAAACACCGACCACGGCATGATCACCTTCTTGGATACACCCGGACACGCAGCGTTTACCGCCATGCGCGCGCGCGGTGCCAAGTCGACTGATATCGTCATCCTTGTGGTAGCTGCCGATGATGGTGTGATGCCGCAGACGGAAGAGGCCATTCAGCACGCCCGTGCCGCTGGCGTGCCGCTGGTGGTTGCTGTTAACAAAATTGACAAAGAAGCAGCCGACCCCGATCGAGTCAAGAATGAACTCGCTGCGCGTGAGGTGATACCCGAGGAGTGGGGCGGCGAGAACCAATTTATCAACGTATCCGCACACACGGGTGAGGGCGTCGATGCGCTTCTTGATGCTATCTTGTTACAAGCCGAGCTTCTCGAGCTTCAAGCGCCCGCCGATGTGCCGGCCCAAGGTATTGTGATTGAGTCACGTCTTGATAAGGGCCGAGGCCCGGTTGCGTCGCTGCTCGTCCAGGAAGGTACGCTACGCAAGGGCGATATTGTCCTCGCAGGGCTTCAGTATGGCCGTGTACGCGCCATGCTTGACGAGAATGGCCAACCCATCGATGAGGCCGGTCCAAGTATTCCGGTTGAGATCTTGGGTCTTGATGGAACCCCCGATGCGGGTGATCAGGTTGCGGTGGTTGAGAGCGAGAAACGCGCCCGCGAAATCGCTGATTTCCGGCAAGAGAAACTGCGCTCAAACCGCCTGGCACGTCAGCAGGCCGCTAAACTCGACAATATGTTTGAGTCGATGACGGCGGGCGATCGTCAAGTGCTTAACTTGGTGATCAAAGCCGATGTCCGTGGCTCTCTCGAAGCACTGCAAGGTGCGTTGGCAGATTTGGGTAACGATGAAGTCAAGGTCAACGTTGTTTCCGGCGGTGTGGGCGGCCTTACCGAATCTGACGTGACGCTGGCCATGACCAGTGAAGCGATCATCTTTGGTTTTAATGTACGTGCTGATGCGGGTGCGCGTCGCCTGTCCGAGCAAGAAGGGGTGGAGGTACGTTACTACAACGTTATTTACGACCTCATCGATGACGTGAAGGCGGCACTTACCGGTATGCTGTCTCCCGAACTCCGCGAGGAGATTGTGGGGATTGCAGAAGTGCGCGATGTGTTCCGATCGCCCAAGTTTGGCCTTATTGCCGGTTGTATGGTTACCGAAGGGTCAGTGTTCCGCTCCAAGCCTATTCGCGTGCTGCGCGACAACGTGGTTATTTACGAGGGTGAGCTCGAGTCACTACGCCGATTTAAAGACGATGCCAACGAAGTGCGTAACGGTATGGAATGCGGCATTGGCGTCAAGAATTACAACGACGTGAAAGTTGGCGATCTTATTGAAGTGTATGACGTCAACGAAGTTGCCCGGACACTCTGAGTAATCAATGGCGCGTGAATACAGTCGCACACAGCGAGTGGGCGACTTTCTCCAGCAAGAACTCGCGCTGTTAATTCAGCGAGAGTTACGCGATCCACGTGTGGCCATGGTGAGTGTTACTGGGGTGGAGGTGAGTCGCGACTTATCTCATGCCAAAGTATTCTTCACCCAGTTGGGTATCGACGATGCTGAAGCCTCGAAGGCAACTGCCGATGTACTTAACAAGGCTGCTGGCTTTCTCCGCACACAGCTCGCGCGGGCAGCGACCATGCGCACGGTGCCTCGACTGCATTTTACGTTCGACGAGAGTGTAGGTCGAGGGCGTGATATGGAGGCATTGTTGCGCGACGTCAAAGAAGCCGACCAAGCGCTATTGGGTCATTCTCGTGGCGACGATGCGGACGAGTAAGCAGTGGCTCGCAAACGGCGCGGCCGTCTCATCAATGGCATCTTAATTCTTGATAAGCCCAGCGGAATGACGTCTAACGGCGCACTGCAGCGTGCAAAGCGATTGTTCAACGCCGCTAAGGCTGGCCACACAGGCAGCCTAGATCCACTTGCCACCGGTGTATTGCCGCTGTGTTTTGGAGAGGCAACGAAATTCTCGCAATATGTTCTCGATGCCGATAAAGGGTACCTCAGTACGTTTGTGCTGGGTATTGGTACTGATACCCTTGACGCTGAGGGTGAGGAGACCGCTCGATCTGATGCCTCGGGGCTCAGCGAAGCAGCCATTACTCAGGCGATGACAGGTTTGACAGGTACCATCGAGCAGGTACCGCCAATGTTTTCGGCGATTAAGCGTGATGGGCAGCCGCTATACAAGCTGGCGCGCGCAGGCATCGAGGTTGAGCGTAAGACACGCCAAGTCACCATTGAAGCGTTTTCACTACTGGCTTTCAGACCAGGCGCAGTGGCCGAGGTGGACGTGTGTATTCGTTGTTCCAAGGGAACCTACGTTAGGTCGCTGGCTGAAGCCCTTGGTGCGGCAGTAAACTTGCCCGCGCATGTAAGCGAGCTGCGGCGGGATAAAGCCGGCCCATATACCCTTGACCAGGCCATACCCCTGAGTACCTTGGAGTCACTAGTTGAGCGGGATCAGGCAGCGCTTGATGCCTTGTTATACCCGATGGATGGCCCGCTTGAGCGATTGCCACGCATTGAAATGGGCGAATCTGCCAGTTACTACCTAAAACAAGGGCAGCCCGTGCTAGTGCCAAATGGCCCAAGGTCTGGTATGGTGCGCGCCTACGCGACGTCGGGCCTGTTTTTGGGCATTGGTGAAATGCTCGATGATGGCCGAGTAGCGCCGCGTCGACTGGTGGTGTAAGAACCGCCCCAGAACACTCAACGAACCCGTCTGTAAACCTGCACGGACGGGCTCGATCAATCAAGCAGGTTGGAGAAAGTACCATGGCATTGAATGCAGCCACTAAAGCTCAGATCGTTAAGGATTATCAGCAATCAGAGGGTGACACTGGGTCTCCCGAGGTTCAGGTTGCCCTGTTGACGGCTAACATTGAGCAATTGCAGCAGCATTTTAAAGATCACGCGCAGGACCACCACTCACGTCGTGGCCTGATTCGCATGGTCAACCAGCGCCGTAAGCTGCTGGATTACCTGAAAAGCAAAGACACGGCGCGCTATGCCGATTTGATCAAGCGCCTCGGTCTGCGTCGGTAACGACCAGCTCAATGGCCGGCTTTATGCCGGCCGTTTCATTTATTGGAGATAGTCAGTGAACGTAGTTAGAAAAACATTTCAATACGGTGATCAAGAAATCACCCTAGAGACTGGCCGGGTAGCGCGTCAGGCCTCGGGTTCGGTTTTGGTCACAATGGGCAGCACCAGCGTGTTGTGTACCGTAGTTGCCGCTCGTCAAACCAAGCCGGGACAAGATTTTTTCCCGCTATCCGTACATTACATTGAGAAGACGTACTCGGTAGGCAAGATTCCCGGTGGCTTCTTTAAACGCGAAGGTCGCCCAAGCGAAAAAGAGACCTTGACCTCGCGTCTTATCGACCGGCCCATTCGTCCGTTATTTCCCGATGGCTTCATGAACGAGGTGCAAGTGGTTTGTACCGTTATGTCAGCGGACAATGAAACCGATCCCGATATTCCGGCCATGATTGGCACTTCGGCCGCCTTGGCCATTTCGGGTTGCCCATTCAACGGTCCTATTGGTGGCGCACGGGTTGGCTTTACGCTCGAGCAGGGTTACCGTACTTAACCCACGCTACAGCCAACTTGCGGGTAGTGCTTTGGATATGGTGGTTGCCGGGACCTCCGACGCTGTGCTCATGGTGGAGTCGCAAGCCAAAGGAGCTCACCGAAGACCAAATGTTGGGTGCGGTGCTCTATGCCCATCAAGAGATGCAGACCGTTATCAAAGCGATCAACGAGCTCGTTGAAGAAGCCGGTAAGCCGCGTTGGGAGTGGCAAGCTGCCCCGGTTGATGAAGTACTCAAAGCGGCTGTCGAAACCGAAGCCAAAGCGGCTCTGGGTGAGGCTTATCGCATTACCGAAAAAGCTGCGCGCTATGAGCGCGTGGGTGAGGTTCGTGACGCCGTTGTTGCCGCACTGGTTACCGAAGACGGCCCCTCGGCTGATGATGTAAAAGATATCTTTAAGTCATTGGAGAAAGACATTGTTCGCCAGCGAATTATTGCCGGTGAGCCACGCATTGATGGTCGCGATTCGCGCACCGTTCGTCCCATTATGTGTGAAGTTGATTTGCTGCCCAAGGTACACGGTTCGGCATTGTTCACCCGTGGTGAAACTCAGGCAATTGGTGCTGTTACGCTGGGTTCAACACGCGATGCACAAATTATCGATGCCCTAGAAGGCGAACGACGCGATCCCTTTATGCTGCACTACAACTTCCCCCTACTCGGTGGGCGAAGCGGGGCGCATTGGCGCCACGGGCCGTCGCGAAATTGGTCATGGGCGCTTAGCGCGTCGCGGTCTCGCGGCAGTCCTGCCCAGTGAAGAAGAGTTTCCTTACACCATACGTGTGGTATCGGAAATCACTGAATCCAATGGTTCAAGCTCTATGGCCTCAGTGTGTGTGGGCTCGCTCGGTTTGATGGCTGCCGGGGTACCGCTTAAGGCGCCGGTTGCGGGTATCGCTATGGGCTTGGTTAAGGAAGGCAATCAGTTTGCTGTTCTTACCGACATTCTGGGTGATGAAGATCATTTGGGCGATATGGATTTCAAAGTGGCCGGTACCGCCGAAGGTGTTACGGCTCTGCAAATGGATATCAAGATCGAAGGTATCAACGAGCAGATCATGGAAGTGGCGCTGGAGCAGGCGCAACAAGCGCGTTTGCATATCCTTGGCCAGATGAATGCGGTACTCGATAAGCCACGGGAAATTACCTCTGAGAACGCGCCGAGCATGGTTAGCCTGAAGGTCGACTCTGACAAGATTCGCGACATCATTGGTAAAGGTGGCGCAACCATTCGTCAGATCACGGAAGAGTCGGGTGCCACGGTTGATATTAATGACGACGGTACCGTGAAAGTCTTTGGGCAGAATCAGCAGGCCCGTGACAAGGCGGTTGAAATGATTATGGCGATCACAGCCGAGGCCGAAGTGGGTGAGATCTACGAAGGCACGGTGGCGCGCATTGTTGACTTTGGTGCGTTTGTTACCATCTTGCCGGGTAAGGACGGTCTTGTGCACATTTCGCAGATTGCCGATGAGCGCGTTGAAAATGTTAGCGATTACCTTTCCGAGGGCCAGACGGTACGCGTGAAGGTTTTAGACGTTGATCAACGTGGTCGTATCAAGCTGTCTATGAAAGAAGCCAATGAGTCGAGTGTCGAAGAAGGTGATGACGCCCCTGAAGCGGAAGATCTCTCTGACGAATAACGACAGTAATGATCAAAAAAGACCGCGCTTATAGCGCGGTTTTTTTGCCTGAGCGCTAGTTAGCGCTAGGACAGACGTGTCGTGATCATTTATTAAGTATTTTTCTATCATGCGTCGTTTGGTGTGTGCGTGGTCAGCGACCGGTAGATTGGTGGCTGCATCTCACGTCGTCGCAACGCCCTTCAGCTCAAGCTGAATGTTGTCAATGAGGCGGGTGTTGCCGAGCTTGGCTGCTGCGAAAACAGCAATGTGCACATCATCTTTGGTCGCCGTAGCAAGGTCAGTGCAACGACGCACTTCAATATAATCAACCGCGAATCCTGCCTGCTCGAGCGTGTAGCGCCCGTCAGCGCATAGCGCCTGAAAATTGCGGTCACCGCCTAGGATGTTTGCGCTGATGGCCTGTAATGTTTTGTACAGTGTCGGGGCAGTGGCACGCTCATCCGCCGATAAATAGCCATTGCGAGAGCTGAGTGCTAATCCGTCGCCTGCTCTTGTAGTGGGCATGCCAACGATTTGTGTGGCTATCGCCAAATCCTTAACCATTTTCTGAATGAGTAACAGCTGCTGTAAATCCTTTTGCCCAAACACGGCAACGTCGGCCGTTACCATATTAAGTAACTTGCAAACCACCGTCGATACACCGTCGAAGTGCCCTGGGCGGCTTGCGCCGCACAGTACGTCGGTGAGACCGGGCACTGAAACCGTTGTGTGGGCATTGACGCCTTCAGGGTAGATGTCATCTACCGTTGGAGTGAATACCAGTTCAGTGTCTCGAGCGGCGAGTTGTGCCAGGTCTGCATCGAGGGTGCGCGGGTAACCATCCAGATCTTCTGAGGGCCAAATTGCTTGGGGTTTACAAAAATAGAGACAACCACGTCGTCGCAACATGTATTGGCATACTCAACCAGTGACAGATGGCCGTCGTGCAAGTTGCCCATCGTGGGAACAAAACCGATACGCCTGCCCGCACCTTTGAGCGTGTTCAGGTTTTCGGCAAGTGACGCCGGATTGGTCGCAATCTTCACCGTCGTATTACTTATAAACGTGTTCTTCGCGCGGATAATCGCCGCTTTTCACCGCCTCAACGAACGCTTTAAGGGCAGCCTGTATTGATGGCTGTCCAGCCATAAAGTTTTGTACAAACTTGGCGGGCTTTTCGGTGAGGCCAAGCATGTCATGCAAAACCAGCACCTGCGCGTCTGTGCCGGCACCCGCGCCGATACCGATAACCGGAATATCTAATTTAGAGCTGATATCTGCTGCTAAATGCTCGGGTACACACTCGAGGAGCAGGACGCTGGCACCCGCGTCCTGAATCTCAACCGCATCGGCCAAAATAGATTTTGCCTCTTTCGGGGTGCGACCTTGAACACGATAGCCACCAAAGACGTTGACTGACTGGGGGTTAACCCTAAGTGTGCACAAACCGGAATGCCACGTTCTACCAGTTTGTGAATGCTGTCACTTAGCCATATGCCGCCCTCCATCTTGACCATTTGAGCCCCAGCCTGCATGAGTGCCGCGCCAGACTCGAGGGCTTTTTCGGTGGTTTCGTAGGTCATAAACGGAAGATCGGCCACGACCAGCGAATGCGGGCGTGCCCGACAAACACAGGCGGTGTGGTAGACCATATCATCAAGCGTCACTGGAATGGTGGTGTCGTGGCCCTGCAGCACCATACCCAAGGAGTCGCCCACCAATATCGTCTCCGCGCCAGCCTCGCTAATGAGGTGGGCAAAGGTAGCGTCATAGGCGGTAATCATGACGAATTTTTCGTCAGCCGCCTTCATGGCGTCGAGTGTGCTAATAGTTACTCGCTTACTCATAAGCGGTCCTTTTTGTAACAGTGGGTAACATACGGACTAACAGGGCCCGTAGGTTACCCGAAGAAGGTGGGGTTAAAATAGTGCCTTCCACTGCGAATATCCAAAAAATAATCGGCTAGTTGGTGTAAGTCTCGATCGCCTTTGGATAAATCAATTTCGTTGGCATTGACAATGAGTAGTGGTGCCGCGTCGTAATAATGGAAAAAATCACTGTAAGCGTCATTGAGCTGCTCAAGATAGCCTTTATCAATACGCCGTTCATTCGCAATGCCGCGCTGCTCAATGCGCTCGAGCAACCGGTCTGGTGAGGCTTGCAGGTAAATAACTAAATCGGGCCGTGGCGCATCGATGGTGAGCTGTTTGTAGACTTTGTCGTAAAGGGCGTACTCGTCGGAATCCAGGTTGATACGGGCAAACAGTGGATCCTTCTCTATAAGAAAGTCGGAGACCCGAACAGGCTCAAATATGTCCTGCTGACGGATGTCCTGAATTTTCTGTGCGCGCTGGAACAAAAAGAACAATTGCGTAGCGAGAGCGGCCTCGGCTCTGTTTTGGTAAAACCGCTCCAGAAAGGGATTCTCGTGGGCATCCTCAAGCAACATATCATAATTGAAGAGCTCGGCCAGACGGCGCGCCAGGGTGGTTTTGCCAACACCTATGGGCCCTTCAACAGCAATGTAGGCCGGAGGTTTTCTGCCGCGTAGGTCAAATGTCAACGGTTGGTCACTTTGTGTCACTACCGACCTCCCGCTTGCTGCTAGATGTGAGTGAAAAATGGGTTCGCTGCGCACCCGTCGAGCCGCAGCGAGCCGTTAATGTATCAATATCAGTGCTGCCGGGCACGACAAAGCTACCATCAACCAGTTCTCGTAACGGCTTAAGCACAAAGTCACGCTCGGCTATGCCTGGGTGGGGTAGTTGCAGTGTGGAGGTATTGCGCTGCTCAGTGCCAAAAATGAGTAGATCCAAATCAATGCATCGCTCACCCCAGCGTCGGTGTTTGACGCGTCCCATGGCTTGCTCAATGCCCTGTAGGGCGGCCAGTAGCTGGTTACTGCTCAGCCCGGTTAGCAGCTTGACACAGGCGTTATAGAAGTCCGGCTGATCCTGGGGGCCTAGTGGGGGAGATCTGTAGATCGCTGACTGATGGGTAACCGATGTTTTAGGGATTGCTGCCAGCAATTGTGTGGCCTGCATGAGCTGTACGACAGGGTTCTCGATATTGGCGCCCAGCCCAATGTAGGCGGCGATCATGGCCGTCCGCGCCGTCGCGGTCGTCGCGGTCGAGCACTGCGCTCCTCCCTAGGAGGAGCCGATCCTACGATATCTGGGTTCTTGGCTTGTTGCTCGGTCCAAAAAGCTCCGCATTGATCCAGCGACTCGCCGGCCTGTTCCCGTAGAAGTATAAGGTCATAAGCTGCTCTAAACCGCCGCATGCTCATAAGGTCATTGATTTTCTTGGTTTGTCGGCGCTCTAGTTTAGGCTGAAGTTCCCACATTTCTCGCATTGGCAGCGAGAAGCGCTTTGGCACCGCCATGTGCAAACAGGTCTCGGCAGTGACTTGCTGTCCGGCACTGTTCATTGCCTGTGCTGGGGGGTCGCCGGCCTGTTTGAGCGTCTCAAAACGGGGCTGAACCGCGGGCCAGAGCAAGGCTGCCAGGAGGAACGCAGGTGTAACAGGTCGGTCCTTGCGGACCCGCTGATCAGTGCTCTCCATCGCCGCGCTGACCAGCGCTTTGTAGCGCTCAGACTGATCAATGGCGTAGGCCGCTTCAGGCGCTAAATAGTGCAGCAGACCAAACTCGCAGAGCAACAGGAAGGTGCTCTTGGCATGACCTGACATAAACAGCTTGAGAAACTCGTCAAAGAGCCGAGCGGCGGGAATTTCGCTTAATAAGGGTGCGCAGGACGTTATGGCATCGGCGGTTTCAGACGCCATATCAAATTGCAGTCGTGCCGAGAAACGGACCACGCGAAGCATGCGTACCGGGTCCTCTCGATAGCGGGTTTCGGGGTCTCCAATAATACGGATTAACCGCGCCCGAATGTCTGCCAGACCATTCTGTTGGTCGAGTACGGTCTCCGCGTCGGGGTCGTAGTACATGGCGTTAACCGTGAGGTCGCGCCGACGGGCATCGTCGTCGAGCGAGCCGTAGACATTATCGCGTAGTAAGAGCCCCTTGTCAGACTGCTTGGAGCTCGATGGCTTGGCTCGGTCGCTATCGTGGTGGCCGCGATAGGTCGTGACCTCAATGATTTCCCGGCCCTGGCGAACATGAACAATTTGAAATCGTCGGCCAATAATACGTGCGCTTCGAAACAGGACTTTGGTTTGTTCCGGAGTGGCGTTGGTCGCAACATCAAAGTCTTTGGGATGGCTACCCAGGAGCGAGTCGCGCACGGCGCCGCCCACAATATAGGCGTCGTAGCCGCTCTCGCGCAGTCGTTTGACCACGCCCACTGCTGCTCCACTCATTGCCGAGCGCTCAATGCCGTGACTGTCTTTTTCAATGACTTTCAAAAACCGATCCCTGAGTAAATTGCATGCAGAGGCGCGCAGTCTACTAAGTTACAGGGGACGTTGGGAGATAAAATTAGTGCAAGGGGAACTTTTGAAATTTACAAACGTCAAAAAGAAACATGGGGAAGTAATCTTCCCCACCCAGGTCCGTTGTGACACTTGTTATTGTTGTTCGGCCATTTATTGTTATTTCAGCTCTACAAGATAGTTAGCACTCATTGTGCCACGTTATAAAAAGCGTTTTAAAACAATGGCTTGGGGTTCGGGGGTGTCTGAAAACGGCTCGCGAGCAGGGCTTTATTCAGCTTTTTTGTTACTTTTTCCCACCTCGAGTGTTACGTTTCGATGCGGAAGTTACGTACCCAGTTTAGGCGCGTTTACGAGACGTTGCCTTTTTGCGTGGAATGTCAAAGCGCTGTCTGCGCTCCCACAGGCATTTGCGACTAATGCCTAGCTTATGAGCAAGCTCTGTTTCTGACATCGAGTCTTGGTGTTCAATCACAAAGCGTTGAAAATAATCTTCGAGGGACAGTTCGTCTTCGACCGCGCTCGAGTTTTCATCGGTGGGCAGTGATTCTACGGTCCCTGTGAGTGTGCGCGAGCGTGTGACAGGCTTGCTAGGCGCGCTGGTTATTTGCGGTAACCCCAAATCGGCTAAGTCGATCTCTCGACCTTCAGCCATCACCACGCCGCGTTCAATAGCGTGCTCCAATTCGCGAACATTGCCCGGCCAGCGATAGCGTAATACCGCTTCTAGCGCACGTTCACTCAGGCGCCGCGGGGGCTGCTCCATGCGCTTGGCCACCACGCTAGCAAACCATTCCGCCATTTGTCGGATGTCGGCGCCTCGCTCACGTAGTGGTGGGATCTCGAGTCTCAAGACATTGATTCGATAGAATAAATCTTGTCGGAACTCGTTTTCCTGTGCAAGCAATGCAAGGTTACGATGCGTTGCGCAAATCAGTCTAACGTTGACACGTCGACTGGTAACCGAACCTATTCGGCGAATCTCCCCCTCCTGGATAAAGCGAAGTAAGCGCGCTTGGGCTGCCAGGGGTAACTCGCCAATTTCGTCGAGGAATAAAGTCCCACCGTCGGCAGCCTCAATGAGGCCAATTCGGTTGGTGTGCGCGCCGGTAAAGGCCCCCTTTTCGTAGCCGAATAGCTCTGACTCGATGAGCGAATCGGGAATGGCGGCACAATTGACGGCAATCATACGACGACTAGTGCGTTTACTTGCCTCGTGCACCTGTCGGGCAGTGAGTTCCTTGCCGGTGCCGGTTTCACCTTGGATCAATACCGTCGAATCGGTTAAGGCGACTTTACGTATGTTGTCATAGAGTTTACGCAGGCTTGGGCAGCTGCCTTCAAAAATCATCTCACCTGCCGTCGTGTCGGCATCGGCATTGGATTTAAATGTCGGGTGAGAGGTCAGTGCCTCTGAAACCACAGCGAGTAAATCTTCTGGCGCACATGGCTTTGCAAGGTAGTCCACGGCGCCTTGTTTCATGGCATCAACCGCAGAGCGAAGGCTAGCGTAGTTAGTCATCACTACCACGGGAACAGGGTGAGCCAGACGTATTAATTCGCTTCCTGCATCACCCGGTAGCCGCAGCTCGGTAATTACCAGATCAAAGTTGAGTAGATCAAATGCCTCATCGGCGGCGCTAACGCTGTCGGCCTCGGCCACCTTGATGCCTTGGGTTTCAAGAACCTTGCGTAATGTAAGCCGCTGTGACGGCTCGTCATCGACCAGCAAGATATGGGGCATAAGACTTAACTCCCAGGTTGAGCGTTGCTTTGCTTCCCACTGTATAGCAACTTGGCCGGTAACAAAACGGCTAAAAGTGTTACCTAGTTACTCGATCGTAACGCCATTGGGCTGTGAACCACGCAAGTAAGCCGCTCACGCCGAGCGCGGTTTTGGGGGCAGGTGGCAAGCCAAGTACCCTGGCCGCTTGCATGAGATTGGCCTGTGGATGGCGGTTATCCAGCGCTTGGGCGCCGGTCTGTTTGCTCAACTTGCTGCCATCGGCGCCATATACCAACGGTAGATGGCCGTAGTTGGGCGTTGTTAAGTCCAGCACTTGTTGCAGATAGATTTGCTTAAAAGTGGAGTCAAGGAGATCGGCTCCACGTATGGCGTGGGTGATCTCGCCATTGCCATCGTCGCAGGCGGCGGCCAACTGATATGCGTAGAGACCATCCCGGCGTTTAACAATGAAGTTTGCGTGGGTTTGGCCCAGTGCAGCGTGCTGTTTGTCGTAAATCAAATCGCTAAACGCAACTTCGACCGATGGTGAGATGCTGACGCGAAGGCTGCCTTGCCGCGCTTGGACTATAGTTTCTTGGATTATCGATCTCTGGGCGCAGTCACGGATGCAAATGCCGTTGGGTCCTAGAGTGGCGCGGGTGCACTGACAAAGAAATAACAACCCGCGCTGCGCAAGGCTCGTAAGCGCCTGTTCGTAGGTCGCCTTGTGGAGGCTTTGGTAATCCACCTCGTCTGGGACCAGGCCATGGGCCCGAAGGCATTCGATAATAGACTCGGTAGCGCCTGCCTGTTGTCTGGGCGGGTCAATATCGTCAATGCGTAGGAGCCACGAGCCCCGTTGGCCTTTAGCATCAAGGTAGCTGGCGAGCGCAGCCACCAGTGAGCCGGCGTGTAAGGGCCCCGTGGGGGAAGGCGCAAAACGCCCTGCGTAGCGGCGCCTATCCGGGCTATTTGGGGTGGTGCCTTCGGACAAAGCGATTCCGACTTAGCCGAGTTCCTGCTTTTCTTTAATCTCTGCAAGGGTTTTACAGTCAATACAGAGGGTGGCAGTTGGACGCGCCTCGAGACGCTGAACGCCAATTTCGATGCCGCAGGCGTCGCAGTAGCCGTAATCGTCTTCTTGAATGCGCTCCAATGTCTTGTCAATTTTCTTGATGAGCTTGCGTTCGCGATCTCGGGTGCGAAGTTCGAGGCTGAACTCCTCCTCTTGTGTGGCACGATCGGCTGGATCGGGGAAGTTGGACGCTTCATCACGCATATGACTGACGGTGCCGCGTACCTCATCAACCAGCTCTACTCGCCAGCCCAGAAGGAGTTGCCGAAAATGCTCAAGCTGTTCGTCGTTCATATACGACTCGCCACGACCGGGCTTGTAGGGCTTGAAATCATCAAACCGCTGAAGTTCGCCTACGGCCCTAGCGACATTGCTGGGCGTTGATTTACTGGCCTTGGTTACGGCAGCCTTTTTAGCTGGAGCCTTTTTGGTTGGTGCTTTTTTAGCTGTCACTTTTACCGCGGGTGCCTTTTGAGTAGTTGGTTTCTTGGCGGGTGCCGTTTTTGCAGGTGCTTTCTTTACAGGTGCTTTCTTTACAGGTGCTTTCTTTACAGGTGCTTTCTTTACAGGTGCCTTTTTCGCGACAGGTGCTTTCTTGGCCACCTTCTTTACAGGTGCTGTCTTCTTTGCAGGTGCTTTCTTTACAGGTGCCTTTTTCGCGACGGGCTTCTTGGCCACCGGCTTAGCGGTTGCTGTCTTCTTTGCCAGTGCTTTCTTTGCTGGTGCCTTCTTTGCAGGTGCTTTCTTGACGGGTGCTTTCTTGGCCGGTGCCTTTTTAGCCGCTACTTTTTGAGTGTTTGGTTTTTTGGACGCCACTTTACTCGATGCGGATTTTGCTGCAGGTGCTTTTTTAGCTGGTGCCTTTTTAGCCGGCGCTTTCTTAGCGGGTGCCTTTTTGGCAGCTGCTTTTTTTGTTGCCTCTTTCTTTGCTACGTCCTTTTTCGCCGCCGTTTTTTTTGCGGGCGTTTTTGCTGGTTTCTTTGTCGGCATGACGTTTTCCCTGCTAACCGTGATCTTAATGACCGCTTGCGGATGGAGTGGCGTACCGCTGCCATTTTCGGGCGAAGGAAGCTACCAGATAAGGTGGCGTCGTGCCAGCATTCTTTTGCTCCCTCGCGCTAGGCCATAGTTTACGCGACAATGAAGTTTAGGCTGTGGCAATACTGCAGACGGCGGCAAAGGAAACGTTATGGACATGCCAACATTGCAACCGGGCACGCTTATCAAGCGTTATAAGCGTTTTTTTGCCGACGTTAGGTTGGCGAATGGCGCCGAGATTACCGCCCATTGTCCAAATACGGGTGCCATGACGGGGTGTGCTACCCCTGGTTGGGGTGTTTGGGTCTCCGAGAGTGACAACCCCAAGCGTAAGCTGCGTTATACATTGGAGCTCGTAGAGTCTCCCAGCGGTGTTATTTGTGTGCACTCTGCGCGCGCTAATAAGCTGGTCGGGGAGGCGTTGAGCAATGGCGCGGTCAATATCATGGACCGCTTTGACACCTTGCAACCAGAAGTTAAATACGGGGCTGGCTCGCGCGCCGACTTTTTATTGAAGCGTGGTGGTGAGCAACTGTTTTTGGAGGTGAAGGCGGTCACACTGCACGCCGGCAGCGGTCTGGGCCAGTTTCCCGACGCGGTCAGCGATCGCGCGCGTCGTCATGTGGATGAATTAGTTGATGTTGTGGCTGGCGGACAACGTGGCGCCATGTTGTTTTGCGCCTTACACGAAGCTATCGATCGCATAGAGCCGGCTGCGCACATTGATGAGCGCTATGCCAGGGCATTGAGTGAGGCGGTTGGTGCGGGGGTGGAGGTATATGCTGTCGGCACCCACATAACACCCGAAAACATAAGAGTTCGCGGTATGATTCCGGTGCTTGGTTTGAATGACGGGGCCTAGGTTGCTCGATATGGCGACGCATGTAGAAACAAGGCTCGGGAGAGCATTGGGGCTGGACTTGTCGTCGTTGATAGATTTCGGCGTCGACGGTCTGCTGATGCCCGAGGCTGGACGGGCATTGCAGCGGCTGCGCGAGCGCGCCAATAGGGCGGGCTTCAATCTGCGCGTGGCCTCGGGGTATCGAAGCTATCAGCGCCAGCTGAGCATTTTTAACGCCAAAGCCACAGGCGAGAGAGCCATTGTTGACGATGCGGGTCGGATGCTGCTGCCCGCCACTCTGAGCGACAAGGCATTATTAGCGGCTATTTTGCGTTTTTCTGCCCTGCCGGGCGTGTCACGTCATCACTGGGGTACCGATGTTGATGTGTGGGATTCAGCGGCTGTCAACGCCGACTATCAGCTTACACTCACCACGGAAGAATACGCCGACGGAGGTGTGTTCTCGGCAATGTCTCAGTGGTTAGATGAGCACATAGTGGCCGACAACGCTGAGGGGTTTTTTCGCCCCTACGCCAGCGATAGAGGTGGTGTCGCTCCAGAGCCATGGCACCTCAGTTACAGGCCTGCTACCCGGGGTCTCGCAACCCTCCAGTCACTAGAAAATCTCTTGCCCCTGTGGCGCGCCGATCCTCAGGCGGAGCAATGGGGGATAACCTCTTCGCTCGCACTACTGCCAACGCTGGAGCAGGATGCCGAAGGTATCTTGGCCCGCTATACGGTGGTCGACTAGCTGTCGAGTTGGGGCTAACGACAAGCAAAAAAAAGGCCCCTGTGGAGCCTTTGGTATTTACCGCTTGTGACCCACCATCATTGGCGCCTAGCCGTGTAGGTGGCCATAGTGGTTGTCATAGTCTTTACGTGCCGCCTCGATAACCTTAAGCGCCTCGTCACGTCCATAGACCGTATCAACACGGATATCAATATTCTTGCCCGGCACCATTTTGTAGGTAGAAAAATAATGCTGTAGGCGCTCGGTTTTGATGGGGGGAAGATCGGCAATGTCCTGAACGCCACCCCAAATATTGTCACCGTCGAGTACCGCAATGATTTTGTCGTCTGCTTCGCCGTCATCAATCATCTGGATGCCACCAACAACACGGGCATTAAGCAGGATGTCTGCGCGCGTAATGAGGCGCTCAGAGTAAATGCAGATATCCAGCGGGTCACCGTCGGCCTCGTCGGCATGCTCGCAGCGCTTTGCTACCTCTTCGGCACAATAGGTGCGCGGAATAAAGCCATAAAGAGCTGGAGGGGTGGCGGTGGTGCGCTGAGGTCGATCAACCATTAAAAACCCAGTGTCTTTGTCCAGCTCGTATTTCACGGTATCTGACGGCAGCATTTCAATATAGGCCTGCACAATACCCTCGGATGCGCCCTTGGGGACGGCCTCTAAGCCGTGCCAGGGGTGGCGTCGATAAGCGGAAAATTCACCGTCTTGATACATGTTGCTGCTCCTCTCGAGTCAATAAGTTTTTTGCATTAGCTTCCAGCCATCACCGGTCTGGGTGAGTGCATCGCTATGCGTGTTGGTCAAGGGTTGCGCATGATACGCGAGTCTGGGCTTAGCGCCTATAGTAGCGACGCCCAGCGGCGATACCGTTCCTTAGAGCCTGTCACTCAAACCTCGAACGGCGTTGCTAGCTTCTTGGGTACGGGGCTACTACGCAGGGTTGTATAGTCTGGCAGCCCCTGACGGTAAGGTGGGTAGGCCTCGCCCGCAATGAGTGGTTCAAAATAACGCCTACCCTTGGCGGTGATGCCAAAACCATCCCTTGAGATAAAGCTCTTTGGCATTTTCTTTTCGTTATTCGCCACCTTGTTCAACGGTGCTTCACCGATGCTCCAGCGATAGCGTTCACCTTGGGCACGCACAATGGTGGGCATGACGGCGTTTTTGCCTGCAATGGCCATTTCTACTGCAGCTGCACCCACTGCATAGGCCTGGTCGACATCGGTTTGGCTGGCAATATGTCTGGCAGCACGCTGTAGATAGTCGGCTACTGCCCAGTGATATTTATAGCCCAGCTCTCGGCCAACCATGGTCGCTAGTATGGGGGCTACGCCTCCCAGCTGAGCGTGCCCAAAGGCATCGCGAATACCGCTATCGCTTAAAAACTTGCCATCGCCGGTCTGTGCACCTTCGGAGGCCACGACAACACAATAACCTTCGCGCTCAACGGTTTTTTGTACTTTGGTTAAAAACTGCTGTTTGTCAAAGGCCACCTCCGGAAACAAAATAATATGGGGCGCGTCTCCCGCCTCTCGGGCGGCAAGGCCAGCTGCGCCGGCAATCCACCCGGCGTGCCTGCCCATGACCTCAAGAATGAAAACTTTTGTGGAGGTGTTGCACATCGAGCGAATGTCGAGAGCGGCTTCCCGCGTAGAGACAGCGATGTATTTAGCTACCGAGCCAAAGCCGGGGCAGTTGTCAGTAAACGGTAGGTCATTGTCGATGGTTTTTGGAACGTGGATGGCCTGAAGCGGGTAGCCCATGGTTTTGGATAGTTGCGAGACTTTTAGACAGGTGTCTGCCGAATCACCGCCGCCGTTGTAAAAAAAGTAGCGGATATTGTGTGCCTTGAACACTTCGATTAAGCGTTCGTATTCAGCGCGGTTTTTCTCAAGGCTTCTGAGTTTGTAACGACATGACCCAAAGGCCCCCGCGGGTGTGGTCATTAGCCCGCGAATGTTCTTTTTGCTTTCTTTGCTAGTGTCGATCAAATCCTCGCGTAGGGCACCCACGATACCGTTGCGACCGGCAAGCACCTTGCCAATAATCGATTTATGTTTTGCTGCTGTTTCGATCACTCCGCAGGCAGAGGCGTTGATGACAGGCGTGACACCCCCAGACTGGGCGTAAAAGGCATTGGCTTTTGGCATGAGCTACGACTTGGTTTAGTAGATGGGCGCGTACAAGGTAGACTGCTGGACGCAATAACGCAAATGAGAGCGTTGGTCACCGGCGCGTAGCGGAGAGTTAAGCTTGGAAAAGCATATTCACATTCTGGGGATTTGTGGCACTTTCATGGGTGGCGTTGCCCAGTTGGCAAGATCAATGGGCTATCGCGTTACCGGCTCCGACGCCAATATCTATCCTCCCATGAGCACCCAGTTGGAAGCGGCAGGGATCGACATTATCGAAGGTTATGACCCCGGGCAACTCGACCCAGTCCCTGATTTGGTGGTGGTTGGCAATGCCATGAGTCGCGGTAATCCAGTGGTTGAGGCTATGTTGGACAAAGGTCTCGCGTACATTTCGGGGCCTCAATGGCTGGGCGAGGAGCTGCTGCGAGGTAAGTGGGTATTGGCGGTTGCCGGTACCCATGGCAAGACGACAACCACCAGTATCTTGGCGTGGTTGCTTGAGCAAGCGGGTATGAGTCCGGGGTTTTTGGTAGGCGGTGTGCCGCTGAATTTTGGTCAGTCGGCACGTGCAGGTGGCAGTGATTTTTTTGTGATTGAAGCCGATGAATACGACACCGCATTCTTCGATAAGCGATCCAAGTTTTTGCACTATCGTCCCCGAACTGTGGTATTGGGGAACCTGGAGTTTGATCACGCCGACATCTTTCCCGATTTGGCGGCTATTGAACGTCAGTTTCATCATCTCATCCGCTGCGTGCCGTCCACGGGCCTGGTGATAAAACCCGCAGACAGTTCAGCGATTGATCGTGTTATTGCGGCGGGTTGCTGGACGCCGCAGCAAACGCTGGTCGTTAATGGCAGTGCCCAAGCTGGGGACTGGCAAGTCACACCATTAAGTGCAGCGGGCGAGCAGTTTTTGCTTCGAGACCCCGCGGGTAATGTCGAACAAATCGAATGGTCAATGTTAGGCGAGCACAATTTAGCCAACGCCTGTGCCGCTGCCGCCGCGGCTCACCATGTGGGCTTGCCGCTGGCTGTTATTGCGGAGGGGTTACGTTCCTTTAAGGGTGTTAGGCGACGTCTAGAGTTGCGCGGCACCCCCAATGGCATCGAGGTGTTCGACGATTTTGCACATCACCCCACGGCAATTAGCTACACGTTGGAAACGATGAGTAAGCGCCAAGATCGTGAGGGGCGCGTTATCGCGGTCATCGAACCGCGGTCTAATTCCATGCGTAGTGGTGTCCACGCCGAGCAGCTGCCACAGGCTACTCAAAGCGCGGACTATGTATTTTGGTATCAGCCACCTGGGCAGAGCGGTAAACTTGATGCGATTGTTTCAAACAGCCTGGCCCCAGCCACTCTCCACGCCGACGTAACACAGTTGGTTGATGCTGTGGCCTCTATGGTGGTGTCCGGTGATAGCGTGGTCATTATGAGTAATGGCGGGTTTGGTGGTTTTCATAAATTGCTGTTAGATCGATTGGCCCAGTAGGCCATAGAGGCGGATTTTGCGATGAACGAACTATTCTGGCGTTGGTTGGTTGCCAAACCGGCTGTGGTGTTAATAGGAATTTTGGCGGCCGTGCTGTTAGCCTCAAGTCAGCTCGATCAGATCAAACTTGATGCGTCCTCCGATTCTCTGCTCCTGCAGGGCGATCCGGATTTGGCGTATTTCCGCGAAGTGAGTAGTCACTATGCCGCCAATGAGTTTCTAGTCCTAACATGGTCGCCCGAGGGACCGTTGCTGCATCCCGACTCGCTTGAGCCGTTGGCAGCCATGGTAGACGAGCTACAGGCGGTTCCCGGGGTAGTGTCGGTCACTAGCTTGCTTGATGTACCACTGCTGGAAAGTCCGCCGCTGTCGCTAACCGATTTAGCGCGAGCCGATGCCTTGCCCACTTTGGCAAACCCAGAGGTCGATCGTAATTTGGCGCTGGCAGAGCTGACCACTAGCCCTGTTTACAAGAACCTCTTGGTGGGCGAGGCGGGTGACGTCACTGCCATTCAGGTGAGTTTAGAAACCAACAGTGAGCTCCAGCAGTTGCTGCAAGAACGTGAAGAGTTGCGCGGCTTGGCGGCTAATGCCTCGCTCGATGAAAGCGATGCTCGGCGCTTGGTAGAGGTTGAGGCGCGTTACGACAGCGGGCTTGCACAGGAGACCGAATTACGTCGAGCCTTGGTCGCCGACGTCCGCGTTATTGCCGACCGGTTCCGGCCTTACGCGCAAATTTTTGTGGGCGGTGTGCCCATGATTGCGGCGGATATGCTGGCTTTTGTTGAGTCCGATCTCGTCACTTTCGGCTCGGCGATTGTTGTCATCATGTTATTGGTATTGGGCATTATTTTTAGAGATTGGCGCTGGGTTGTTGCGCCAGTGGTCAACTGCTTGGCCACGGCGGTGCTAATGCTCGGCTTGCTCGCCTTTTTGGATTGGCGCATGACCGTGATTTCATCCAACTTTGTGGCGGTGTTGCTCATTGTTACCTTGTCGCTGTCGGTGCACCTCGTGGTCCGTTACCGCGAATTGAGCACGTACAACCCGACTGGACCCGCGCCGAGCGTGCCGTACAAGCTGCGCGCCTTATGCTAGTTCCCTGTCTCTACACCGCGGCGACAACCATTGTGGCCTTTGGATCGTTGCTAGTGGCGGGTATTCAGCCGGTCATCGACTTTGGCATGATGATGACCGTGGGCATTTTGGTGGGCTTTGCCATGACATTTACGTTAATGCCGGCCGCTATGGCCGTGATGCCCGAGCCCGGCCGAAAACTACGCTTGGCTCCCGACCCGGCTTTTACCCGACACCTCGCTAATCATGTCGAGCACTTTGGTGGTTTAGTGCTTGCTGTGGCTGTATTACTCGCCTTGCTGGCAGGGTGGGGTATTACCCGGCTGGAAGTCGAAAATCGCTTCATTGATTATTTCAAGCCAAGCACCGAAATCTACCAGGGTATGGAGCTTCTTGATGCACGACTTGGCGGTACCATCCCGCTGGATGTCGTGTTGTACCCACCCACTAAGTTACCCAGTGCGCTGCCGGCTGATGACGCCTCACAGGCGCTGGGTGGCAGGCAGCAATGGCTCAGGAAGTTCCGGTGGACGTAGACGCTGGCGACGAGTTTTTTGCCGACGATCCCTATGTCAATGACGCCTTTGGTGACGACCCCTTTGCTGACGATCCGTTCGGCAGTGATCCGTTTGGCGAAGGTGGTAGTACTGCGCCAAGTTTTTGGTTTACGGTTCAGGGGCGCGCCCTGCTAGACCGGGCTCACGCCATCATTGATGCTCGCCCCGAAACCGGAAAGGTGCTGTCTTTATCCACGGCCTTTGAGGTTATGGATGGGCTTTACGGCGCAACCTTGGGTGCCATTGAAATGGCGCTGGTGCAAAACAGCATGCCCGATGACGTCAACAATACCCTGGTATTGCCCTATTTCTCTGCCGAGCACGAGGAGGCGCGTATCTCGGTTAGAGCCATGGAGACCAGTGAGAGCCTGCGGCGTGACGCGTTCTTAAAAGAGTTGCATGCAACGTTGGTACGCGAGCTTGATGTTGAACCTGAGCAGGTGCGATTTACCTCGCTGTTGGTGCTTTATAACAACGTATTGCAGAGTTTGTTTGCATCGCAAATTCTCACCCTGGGCGCGGTGTTCCTTGCCATTGGTCTGATGTTCTGGGTGTTGTTTCGCTCCTTGGCCCTTGCACTACTAGCGCTGGCTCCCAATTTACTGGCCGCGGCTATGGTACTGGGCATTATGGGGCTACTGGGTATACCACTCGATATTATGACCATTACCATTGCGGCTATTGTGGTTGGCATTGGTGTGGATGACTGCATCCACTACATCCATCGGTTTCGGGTGGAGTTTGCAAAAGACCAGAGTTATCACGCGGCCATGCATCGTAGCCATGCCAGTATTGGACGCGCCATGTATTACACCACCGTCACGGTGATCGTTGGCTTTTCGCTACTCATGTTTTCAAATTTCACCCCCAGTCTTTACTTTGGTGCACTCACAGTAGCGGCTATGACTGCTGCAGTGGCCGGTGCACTATTGTTGTTACCCAAACTATTGTTGCTGTTTAAACCGTTAGGTAAAGGCGTTTAGTCAGCCATGCAATGTCGAGAGCGCTGTGGCGCTTGTTGTGTGGCGCCGTCTATCTACGAGGGGTTTTGGGGGATGCCTCAGGGCAAGCCCGCCAATGTGCGATGCGTGCACCTAACCGAAAATTACCGCTGCGCTATTTTTAATGACCCAAGGCGCCCATCGGTGTGCGCCAAGTTCACTCCCGAGTACGATTATTGCGGTGATAGCCGTGAACAGGCTCTGGAGATTTTGGCGGTATTGGAAATTGCGAGTTTACCGGAGAGCTTATGACTGAGATCCCTTTGTTTCCGCTGTCGAGCACCCTGGTGCCCTATGGCTTGATGCCTTTGCAAATATTTGAACAGCGCTATCTCGATCTGGTGGCGAACTGCATGAAGCATGGCACTGGCTTTGGCGTGGTGTGGCTGCGCCGCGGTGTTGAAGTTGCCGGAGAGGGCATTGATACCCCCGACCTAGGTGATTACGGCACCTACGCCCGAATTATCGACTTTGATCAACTGCCCAACGGGTTGCTCGGCATTACCATACAAGGGCATGAACGTTTTCACGTGGGTGAGGTTTGGCGCGAAAACGACGGCTTAATTTGTGCGCAGGTCGAGATGGGTAAGGCACTTGAGACCACCCCTATGCTGGAGAGTTGGCAATCACTGACGGCGGTGTTGCAAAGTTTGGAGGCGCATCCGCATGTGCAGCGACTCAACTTATCGGTGGATTACGCCAATGCTTGGGAAGTGGCTTATACCTTGATACAGCTTTTACCCTTTGATGAGTCGATTAAGTACGAGTTATTGGGCGCTGACGCTATCGATGTGCTGGTACGTGAATTAGACCTGTTGCTCAATCAAATTAGCGGTGAGGATTGATTGGAGCGTTGGGCCCGCCTATGGTAGAGAGCGAGCCTTAACGACGAATAAGAACTAAGGGGATAGGACATGTACGATTTGCTCATTCGTGGCGGCACCGTGGTTGATGGTAACGGTGGCGAGCCGTACCTGGCCGATGTCGCAGTTAAGGGCGACAGGATAGCGGCTATTGGCAGAGATTTGGGCGATGCGCTAACGACTGTTGATGCCGCTGGCTGCTTTGTGACTCCGGGGTTTGTCGATATTCACACCCATTACGATGGCCAGGCAACCTGGGATCAGGAGATGGCCCCATCATCGTGGCATGGTGTGACCACGGTAGTTATGGGTAACTGCGGTGTCGGTTTTGCACCCGCTGCCCCCAATCGCCATGACTGGTTGATAGGTCTTATGGAGGGCGTAGAAGATATTCCCGGATCGGCACTGTCGGAGGGTATGCCCTGGAATTGGGAGTCGTTTCCAGAGTACATAACGGCGCTTGAGTCACTACCAAGAACCGTAGACGTAGCCACCCAGGTTCCCCATGGCGCCGTGCGAGCTTATGTTATGGGCGATAGAGGTGCGCGCAACGAGCCGCCCACCGAAACCGACATTGCACGCATGTCGGCTATTGTCGAAGAGGGGCTCCGTGCTGGCGCCTTGGGTTTTTCAACGTCGCGTACCGTGCTACACAAATCGGTTGACGGTGAGCTGGTGCCCGGGACCACAGCGACCAAAGAAGAGCTCATTGGTATTGGCCGTGCCATGGGTCGAGTGGGTTACGGCGTCTTTGAGATGGCCAGCGACTTAGAGCCCGAGTGGAATGAGTTTGAGTGGATGGGAGAGCTGAGTCGAGAAACCGGCCTACCCGTGACTTTTACCGCCTTGCAATCGCCCATTAAGTCGATGCCCTTTGACGAGCAAATCGCTGCGATGCGTGCCCAAAACGTCAAAGGGGCCAATATTGTGGCGCAGATATCAATGCGCGGTACCGGCTTATTGCTGGGTTGGCAGGCAAGTTTTCACCCTTTTTACACCAAGCCTAGTTGGCAAGCGATTAAAGATGAGCCTTGGGACGTGCAATACGCCAAGCTCAAAGACCCAGCGTTTAAAGCGCAGCTCCTGAGCGAGGATAGCCTGCAAATATTTGGTGATATTCAGTTGCTTGCTGACCTGATGGCGTCGGCTTTTAACATGCAGTACGCCATGGGTGAGGGTTTCAACTATGAGCCAACCGCCGAGCAGTCGATTGCGGCACTGGCCGAGGGGGCGGGCATGGACCCCGCGGAGTATGCCTACGATGTGCTCATGAATAATGATGGCTCAACGTTTATTTATTTTCCTATTCTTAACTATGCCGACGGTAACCTCGATTTTCTTGAGCCGATCCTACGCGCCGATGACTGTGTGAATTCCCTGTCAGATGGTGGGGCACACTGTGGCACCATCTGCGACGCGGCAGCGCCCACATTTATGCTTGAGCACTGGGTGCGCGACCGCGACCGCGGTCGGTTAACGCTGGCAACAGCAATTAAACGCCAGTGTAAAGATACGGCTGAACTCTATGGATTGGGCGATCGGGGGGTATTGGCAGAGGGCTTTTTGGCCGATCTCAATATTATCGATTTGCCGGCAATAAAATTGGGCCAACCTTGGGTTGCGCACGGCTTGCCCGCTGGTGGTAAGCGGTTGCTGCAACGTGCCGAGGGGTATCGGGCAACCATAAAATCGGGCGTGGTCACCTACCGTGATGGTGTTTACCAAGGTGCGACCCCGGGCAGTGTTATTCGAGGTCCTCAGCAGCTGTCGGCCACTCCCAGCCGCCAAGCGCCTGCCAGCGGTTGACGATTGCGCAAAATAGCTCGGCGGTTTTCTCGCAGTCGTAAACCGCCGAGTGGGCCTCGCTGTTACTAAAGTTTATCTCCGCGCGTTTGCATGCTTGCGCAAGCACCGTATGGCCATAGGCCAGGCCGGCGAGTGTGGCGGTGTCAAAGTAGGAGAAGGGGTGAAATGGGTTGCGCTTTATGTCGCAGCGGGCCGCTGCAGCGTTGACAAACCCAGCATCGAAATGCGCGTTATGGGCTACCATGACGGCGCGGTTACAGCCATGATCACGCACTTCCTTGCGCACCCGCGAGAACACTTCGCCCAGTGCAATGGCCTCTGGCACCGCGTCTCTAAGGGGGTTGTCCGGATCGATACCGGTAAACTCGAGCGCCGATGGCTCTAAGTTGGCGCCTTCGAACGGGTCAACGTTGAAACTCACCGTGTCAGCGGGTAGCAGCAGCCCCTCCTCGTCTATAGTTAGCACTGTCGCTGCAATTTCGAGAAGTGCATCGGTTTGGGCGTTAAAACCGCCGGTTTCAATGTCAACGACAACCGGAAGAAAGCCGCGAAACCGCTGGCGCATTAGCTCCTTATGTGGGTGCGTCACGAGGCAATCTGCCAGCGCAGGGTTTCGCCAGCGCGCAGTGGAATCAGTGGATCCGACCCCATCGGCAGGGTGCTGGGTAGCGTCATCGGTTGCTGAACCAAGGTGATGGTGTTGGTATTGCGCGCTAAGCCATAAAAGTCGGCGCCATAAAAGCTGGCAAAACCTTCGAGTTTATCCAGCGCTTGTTCCTCCTCGAATACCTCGGCGTACATCTCTAGTGCGGCGTTACCGCTGTAACAGCCGGCACATCCGCAAGATGATTCTTTGGCATGCCGGGCGTGGGGCGCCGAGTCGGTGCCCAGAAAAAACCGCGGATTACCCGAGGTGGCCGCCGCTCGTAATGCCAGCTGGTGCGTGTTGCGTTTCAAGATGGGCAAGCAAAAGTAGTGGGGTCGAATGCCACCTACAAGCATGTCGTTGCGGTTGTAGAGCAGGTGTTGTGGCGTGATCGTTGCCGCAACGCCCGCACGGGCACTGGTAACAAAGTCGACGGCATCGGCGGTCGTGATGTGTTCAAAAACCACGCGCAGTGCGGGGAAGCGCTGGGTAAGTGGTGCCAGGTGCACGTCGATAAATTGTTTTTCGCGATCAAATATATCCACCTCGGCTTGGGTAACCTCGCCGTGTACCAGTAGCGGAATGTCCTGTTGCTCCATGGCCGCCAAGGTGGGGTAGAGAGCCTCGAGGTCATTTACACCCGCCGCCGAATTGGTCGTTGCCCCCGCAGGATAGAGTTTGACAGCATGTACAAAGCTCGATGCCGCGGCTTGCTCAATCTCGGCAGGCGTAGTCTCGTTGGTTAGATAAAGGGTCATGAGTGGCTCAAAGCCGTGGGTGTAACCCTGCAGCGCATTCATAATTCGCGCGCGATAAGACTCGGCGTCGGCAACGGTCTTGATGGGCGGCACCAAGTTGGGCATGACAACCGCCCGACGCGCCCAGCGTGCAACGTCGTTGACGGTACGCTCAAGGGCGGCCCCATCCCTGAGGTGAATATGCCAATCGTCTGGCTGAGTGATAGTGAGGCTGTTCATAACGCGGTTCCTGGTACGCAAGTAAACGCTGCTTGGCAATAGTTTAGCAGGGCGGCGCTGTGCAACGCGCATTTGACAGCGTAAACTTGGCGCTTTCTGCAATATTGTCATCCATTCGCCGGGTTTTGTTGTTATGTCATCGATTAAAAAAGTCGTGCTTGCCTATTCGGGCGGTCTCGATACCTCCGTTATTGTCCGTTGGTTGCAAGATACCTATACCTGCGAGGTGGTTACCTTTACCGCCGATATCGGTCAGGGTGAGGAAGTCGAACCGGCTAGAGCCAAGGCAGAAGCACTCGGGGTTAAGGAAATTTATATAGATGACTTACGCGAGGAATTTGTCCGCGATTTTGTGTTTCCCATGTTTCGCGCGAACACCATTTACGAGGGCGAGTACCTACTGGGTACGTCCATTGCTCGGCCGTTAATTGCCAAGCGATTGGTGGAGATTGCCAACGAAACGGGTGCCGATGCTATCTCTCACGGGGCCACCGGTAAGGGCAATGATCAAATTCGTTTTGAATTGGGGGCTTATGCCTTAAAACCCGGTATTCAGGTCATTGCGCCCTGGCGCGAATGGGATCTCAACTCCCGAGAATCGCTTATGGCCTATTGCGCCGAGCGCAATATTCCCGTGGACTTTGCCAATGCTAAGAAAAAGTCGCCTTATTCCATGGATGCCAACTTACTGCACATCTCTTATGAGGGCGGCATTCTCGAAGACCCATGGATGGAAGCTGAAGACGATATGTGGCGCTGGAGTGTCAGCCCCGAGGCGGCCCCCGATCAGCCAGAGGAGCTAACGCTTGCCTATCGAGGTGGCGACATTGTTGCTATTGATGGTGAGCAGATGAGCCCGGCAACCGTGCTTGAAACCTTGAATAAGCGCGGTGGCGCCCACGGTATTGGCCGAGCCGACCTGGTGGAAAACCGTTACGTTGGTATGAAGTCCCGAGGTTGTTATGAAACGCCCGGTGGTACCATTATGCTACGAGCCCACCGAGCGATAGAGTCACTCACCCTCGATCGAGAGGCGGCGCACATGAAAGATGAACTCATGCCGCGCTACGCCAAGCTTATCTATAACGGTTACTGGTGGTCACCCGAGCGACGTATGCTTCAGGCTGCCATTGATGATACTCAACAGTTTGTTAATGGCGATGTGCGTGTGAAGCTCTATAAAGGGAACGTCATTGTTACTGGACGCCGATCTGAAGATTCGCTGTTTGACGAGAGTGTCGCGACCTTTGAAGAAGACGCCGGCGCCTACAATCAGAAAGATGCCGAGGGTTTTATTAAGCTCTATGCGTTGCGCTTGCGTATTGCGGCGGGCAAGGGCCGCGATCAGCGCTGATTGCATCCCGCTATACTAGGGGGCGAGCCATCTTGGGAGAGAGCATGAGTAATACCAATGAGCAGGCTGATTCGTCGGCGCAAGAGAGCGAATACGTAGACGTCATTATTGTCGGTGCGGGGTTGTCTGGCATTGGTGCCGGTGTACGCCTGCAGCGCGACTGTCCCGACCGAAGCTTTATGTTGCTTGAGCGCCGAGAGGCGGTGGGCGGCACCTGGGATCTATTTCGTTATCCAGGTGTTCGGTCCGACAGTGACATGCATACTCTGGGCTACGACTTCAAACCATGGGAATCTGACAAGGCCATCGCCGATGGCCCGAGCATCCTTGACTATGTCAATAGGACGGCCGACGAGTATCGCGTCCGTGAGCACATCCGGTTTCAGCAAAAGGTCATTGCCGCTGACTGGCACAGTGCCCAGGCCCAGTGGCACATTACCGTTGAGGTGGCAGGTGGTGAAAGACGCCATTATCGCTGTAATTTCTTGTTCATGTGTTCGGGTTACTACAGCTATGATCAGGGCTATGAGCCCGATTTTGAAGGCAAAGCTTCCTTTGGTGGTAAGTGGATACACCCGCAGTTTTGGCCACAAGATTACGACTACAGCGATAAGCGTGTTGTCGTTATAGGTTCTGGGGCTACAGCCATGACGCTGGTGCCGAACCTGTCGCGTACAGCCGCCAAAGTCACCATGCTGCAACGCTCACCCACCTACGTTATTTCTGCCCCATCGGTCGATAGGGTGGCTAACGCCTTAAAGCGTTTTTTGCCCGAGCAAATGGCTTACGATCTAACACGATGGCGTAACACCCTTTGGCAGCAATTGCTCTATCAGTCGACCCGCGTTATTCCTCAATTCATGAAAAAGCTGCTGCTGAAAAAGGTGCGTAAAGAAATTGGCGATGTGGTGGACGTCGATAAGCACTTTACCCCCAGCTATAACCCTTGGGATCAGCGGCTTTGTCTGGTACCTGACGACGATTTATTCCGGGCAATGAAGTCGGGCAAAGCGGACGTGGTGACCGATCACATTGAGAAAATCACCTCCACGGGCATCGACTTAAAGTCTGGAGATCATCTCGAGGCCGACGTGATTGTCTGTGCCACGGGCCTAGAATTGGTGATTTTGGGTGGTGCCGAATTTACCCTCGATGGTCAGCCCATTGAATTTGCCGATGAGTGGACCTACAAGGGCATGATGTGCTCTAACATTCCCAATATGGTGCAAACCTTTGGCTATGTGAATGCATCCTGGACCTTGCGTGCAGATTTAATTGCTGGGTGGGTGTGTCGCCTACTCAATCATATGGGGACGCATGGCTATACCAGCGCGACGCCAATTTGCCCCGATGCGTTAGCAGCATCTATGCCGCGGCGATTGTGGATTGAAGATTTCCCCGCCGGCTACATGAAGCGGGCGCTTCCTCGGTTCCCCAAGCAGGGTGACGTGGAACCCTGGATCAACCCTCAGAACTATCGCCGAGATCGCAAGATGTTTCGCGAGTCCCCCATCGACGATGGTGCTTTAGTGTTTGGGTCGGCGCACATTGATACTGGATTTACCGATCCAGACCGCCAGGTCGCCTAGATTTGTAGAGTGCAGCACTGATGTCTTGGGATAATGACGCGCTACAAGAACATGCCATTGGCTGCCCCTATTGCGGTGAAATTATTAGCGTCCTCCTAAACGAGGAGGACGTTGGTGTCGAATATATTGAAGACTGTCAGGTGTGTTGTCGGCCGATTGAAATATGTGTTTATGAGGCCGGTGATGGCTCACTAGCCGCCGCGGTAAGAACCGACAGCGATTAATGTGAATCTAAAAAACCGATCGATTTTTGTTTTTATTTCAATTTTATTGTTCGCTTCTGCGTCGCTACATTCGCCCTCGGTCCGTTAACCACACTTGAGAGGCACTACCATGACTGTAACGCGAATCCCCGATGTAACCTTTAAAACCCGAGTACGCGACGAATCTGTTGAAGGCCCCAATCCGTTTCGTTGGCAGGACACAACGACCGCCGACTTATTTGCTGGCAAGAAGGTCGTGGTATTTTCCTTGCCGGGTGCATTTACCCCAACCTGTTCATCCAACCACCTGCCACGTTACGACGAGCTTTACGAAACCTTTCTTGAGCAGGGCATCGACGACATCATCTGTGTCTCGGTAAACGACGCTTTTGTTATGTTTAAGTGGGGCAAAGAGCTGGGCAACCAAAACATCCGTTTGCTGGGTGACGGCAATGGGGAATTTACTCGTAAGATGGGTATGCTGGTTGATAAAGCCAACTTAGGTTTTGGCATGCGGTCTTGGCGCTATTCAATGCTGGTGAATGACGGCAACATTGAAAAAATGTTCGTTGAGCCAGGCTATGCGGATAACTGTCCGGCCGACCCTTTTGAGGTTTCCGACGCCGATACTATGCTGGCTTATTTGCGAGGCTCCAACTACGAAGAATCACAGGTATCCGAACCGCGGTTGGCGTTTGTTGGCTAGTGATTGATTGTGCGTGCCGGACTCGGCACGAATCTACTGGCTCGACTCAAAGAGCGGCAGTTTCATCCCGGGCCGCCCGCCAGCTACTTACTGGCAGACGCTCCACGGGATTCGCTATGTGCCAGTAAGCACCTGCCGAACGGCCCTCGCTCTATGTATGATCGCCGATTGTGCGCGGTGTCGGCCCCGTCACGACCCAATTAACGGGGGCATTAACGAAAATGGCGCGGTTTCACAGTGAGTTCAGCTAACGCGTGACTGTGATCGTCTAAGTGGCCAGCAATGATATGGGTAACGCCGTCGCGACTCTCAACAGTGCCTTTTACAACAAGGAGTTGACCGGTCATTAAGGCTTGTCGACAGTGATCCTGAACGCTGGTCCACACCACAACGTTATGATTGCCGGTCTCATCCTCAAGCGTTAAAAAAACAACCCCTGATGCCGTGCCTGGCCGTTGGCGGCAGGTGACAAGCCCGGCAATACGTACAAATCGGTGATTTCCCAGTTGCGCAATATCGGTGGCGCGTTTGCAGCGATTAAAGGGGGCGGTGTTGCGCAGCAGCGACAAAGGGTGTTCGCGCAGTGTAAGCCCCGTTGTTTGATAATCGGCCAGGACGTTATCGGCGACCGACGGCGGTGCCAGTATTACCCCATCATCAACCTGTGACGCATGAGCTGCATAATGCTCGTTGAGTAGCGCGCTGGTGGGTTCGAGGCCCATGACTTGCCACTGCGTTTGATGTCGATTGCCGCTTAAACTCGCTAGAGCATCTGCTGCGGCCAATGCCTCCATGTCCTGACGCTCAAGCTGTGCTCGTGCTCGTAAATCGCTGATGTTGCGAAAGGGCTTGTGCTTACGCGCGCTGCTAATGTGCCTTACCGCTGTTTGGCTAAGCCCCTTAATAAGTCGTAACCCCAGGCGAATAGGCGGTTGCCCCTGAGCAGGCATGGCCAGTAATTGGTGATCGTAATCGCTGTGATTAATATCCACCGGTAACACCATAACCCCATGGCGATGGGCATCTTGAATAAGCTGCGATGGTGTGTAGAACCCCATAGGTTGGCTATTAAGCAGTCCGGTGTAAAAGGCGGCGGGATGATGACACTTGAGCCATGCAGAGACGTAGGCAAGTAGTGCAAAGCTAGCAGAGTGCGACTCTGGAAAACCATAGCCGCCAAATCCCTTGATTTGATCGAATAATCGATTGGCAAAATCCTCGCTGTAGCCGCGCTTTAGCATGCCATCTTTGAGCTTTTGCTCAAAAGTAAGCAGTTTGCTGTTGCGCCCCCAATTGGTAATGGCGCGGCGCAGAGCGTCAGCCTCACCGCCGGTAAAACCCGCCGCGACCATCGCGAGTCGGATGACCTGTTCTTGGAAGATAGGCACACCCAATGTTCGTTCGAGTACTGCTTTTATAGCGTCATTGGGGTAATTAATAGCTTCTAAGCCATGCTTTCTGCGCAGATAGGGGTGCACCATCTCCCCTTGTATGGGGCCCGGACGAACAATGGCAATTTCAATAACTAAATCATAGAAACAGGCTGGTTTAAGCCTGGGGAGCATCGACATTTGTGCCCGTGACTCAATCTGAAAAACACCCATTGAGTCGGCCTTTTGAAGCATTTGGTAGGTTGCTTGGTCGTCTCTTGGAATGGCTTGCAAGGATGTGATGTGAGGGTTATCACGACAAACCAGTGCCAGCGATTTGCGAATGGCAGACAGCATGCCCAGTGCCAAAATATCAACCTTTAATAACCCCAGTGCTTCGATATCTTCTTTGTCCCATTGGATGACGGTACGCACTGGCATGCTGGCATTTTCTAGGGGCACAAGATTTGATAGCGGTCCGCGGCTAATAACAAAGCCGCCAACATGCTGCGACAGGTGCCGAGGAAAACCCAGAATTTCCTGCACCAAACTCAGAAATAACTGGGCTTGCCGACCACTGTGCCCAATACCCTGCTGCTCAAAGCGCTGCTTTAACTCGCGCTCCCGGTTCCACCAGGCCAGCGATTTGGCCAGATCTTCAACAAAGACCGCGTCCAACCCCAAAGCCTTACCAACGTCACGAACAGCGCTGCGCGAGCGATAGGTCACAACCGTCGCCGCTAGGGCAGCGCGGCGCCGAGGGTACTTGTTGTAAATGTATTGAATAACCTCTTCGCGCCGTTCATGCTCAAAATCAACATCGATATCGGGCGGTTCGTTGCGTTCGCGTGAGATGAATCGCTCAAATAATAGTGATACTTCCTGCGGATTAACCTCGGTGATGTGTAGGCAATAGCAGACCACCGAGTTGGCAGCAGAGCCTCTTCCCTGGCACAAAATACCCTGCTCGCGCGCAAAGCGAACAAGGTCGTATACAGTTAAAAAATAGTACTCATAGTTCAGCTCGGTAATGAGTTGGAGCTCGGTATGGATGCGCTGGTTAATATTATCGGGAACTCCCTGTGGCCAGCGTTTCCTTGCTCCGGCCGCGACTTGTTGACGTAAGTAGCTGTTGGCATCAAAACCGTCAGGGACAACTTCTTGGGGATATTCGTAACGCAGCTCTTCCAAACTGAATGTGCACTGCTTGGCAATGCGCAGTGATTCGCTGGTCAGTGACGGCGGATACAGCGGCAATAATTTATCTAAGCTGCGTAAATGTTGTTGGCTATTAACCAGTTTGCGCTGGCCCAGCCGTTGCACGGTGGTGTGCAGGCGAAGTGCGGTTAATACATCGTGTAACGCCTTGCGTGAAGCGCAGTGCATTTGTACATCGCCGCAGGCCACCATGGGTAAATTGAGTTCCTGCGCCAATTGCCAACGTTTCCGAAAACGACGAACTTCGTCGTTACCCAATAAGTGACTGGCTCCTATCCACAGGCGATTTTTGCACAGGCGGGCCAGCTGGGTGCCATAGTCGTATTGATGGTTGTCGTCGGCGGGCAGCCAAATAAGCAGGCAGCGCTTTAGATGAAAAATGATATCGCGCAAGTGCGTGATGTATTCGCCTTTATTGCTACGTCGTCTCGATCGGCTAATGAGCCCAGATAGTTCGCCATAGGCAACGCGATTGGGCGCCAGCGCAATGATGCGTAGGCCTTCGGTTACAGTGAATTCACTACCAATAATGAGCTGGATACCGCATTCTTTGGCGGCAACATGGGCTTTAACAACCCCCGCTAGCGAGCACTCGTCAGTAATGGCGATTGCACAATAGCCGCACTGGGCCGCCCGCATCACAAGCTCTTGTGGATGCGATGCGCCGCGTAAGAAGCTGTAATTGCTCAGGCAGTGAAGCTCAGCGTAGGGCACGGTTATCTCTAAAATACTGTATATTTATACAGTATAATGAATTTAGCTGTTTGTCAGCTATGCCTGCTAACGGCGCGTCTTACGTGGCTAGTAACGTTTGGTGTGCATTGGGGTCTATTGCATGCGCAATATGCCGATCATGTTCCTGCCACCACTGTATAAAATCGCTGTTGTTGAGCGGCCGAGAGAGGTGGTATCCCTGAATGAGATCACAACCCATCTGCCTGAGTAGTTGCAGGCTGGTTTGGTTTTCTACCCCTTCAGCAACCACCGTCATACCCAAGTTGTGCCCTAAGTTTATGGTGGCTCGAACAATTTTGTAGTCAAAGGGATCGGCATCAAGCTCAATAATAAAACTTTTATCGATTTTGAGCTCATTGACGGGCAGTCGTTTTAATTGGCTGAGAGACGAGAACCCTGTACCAAAGTCATCAATGGCCAGACCAAACCCTGCCTCGGCTAACGCGCTGAGATGTGTAACTGCTTGCTCAATACTGTCCATGGTTGCACTTTCGGTAATCTCCAACAGAAATTGCTCGGGTTGTGCGCCTTGCTCCTCGATTAAGCGAAGGGTTTTGTCGACGAAGTTTTCGCGTTTAAAGTCTCGCCCCGAAATATTAATACCCATAATGATGGGTATATCCTGTTGCTGCCACTCGCTGACAATGCGCGCGGCTTCCTGCATAACCCAGTCACTCAGCGCATAAATATCACCGGATCGCTCGGCGAGGGGATGAACTCCTCAGGTGAAACCCGGCCAAGTTCTTCGTCGTCCCAACGCAACAGCGCCTCAACCTGGGTGACGCGATTGCGATGCAAATCAAGCTTTGGTTGAAAGCACAGGCTGAGTCCGTTTGTTGTAATAGCATGCTGAAGACGCTGTGTGACTCGCTGCTGGCGAGAGAGCTTTGAGTCATGATGGTGCTCATAAAAACAGACACCCTGCAGGCCAACACCCGCATTGCTCAATGCTACCGAGGCGCGACGAAGCAGATCTTCTGGATCGCTACCGTGCTCTGGGTGTAAAGCGGCGCCCACCCTCAGCTCAAGATTAATGTCTATACCATGACAAACAATGGGTTCGGCTAAGGTATTCAATAGGCGCTCAATGCAGCGGTTAGCCTGATTTTTGTCGGCATGGTGGCAGTAGACAACAAACTGGTCTCGAGCCACTCGTGCGAGTAGGTCTTGCTCGGTTAGCGCCGATTGGAACAGCGCAGCACAGCGTTTAAGCAGAGTGTCCGCCCAATCTAGCCCATAGGTATCAGTGAGCGCCTGAAATCCGTTGAGCTGAAGAAATAAGTAGGCTCCGGTGTCTGGTGCTTTGGCCGTTATTAAGGTGGATAGGTGATTGCGGTTTGGCAGGCCTGTCAGCGCATCATGTTGGGCTTGGTGACGAATTTGGTGCTCACGTTCCTCCACAGCTTTGCCCATGTTGTTCATGCTGATGGCTAAGAAATTAAATTCGTTAGTGCCGGGCAGTTGCAGATTATTGCTGTAGTCGCCACTACTAATGGCTTTGGCTGATGCCACTAATTGCGCAATGGGTTGGGTAACGCGCCGGGCCAGTACCCAGCCGGTGGCCCCGGTAAACAGCATGGAGAGAACGCCAATAACCCAAAGACCCTGCTGCCATGGTTGCCACTCGGCCAGTGCCGCCGCCATTGGGCTGGTGAGTACCACGGTTATAGCGCCGGCTTGGGAATTACCCACATCAAAATGCTTGTTGACCATGTCGCCCTGGTCTAAGTAATTCATAATGCGGGTGGTGGTGGCGACAGCATCTTCGCGGTTCAAGCGCATGCCGTCGAGGATGCTCAGCGAAGTAATAAGTTGCGGGGCATTTCCCGGTGGTGTGTGTAGCAACGTGATCTCGGCAAGTGTTTGTTCGCTCAGTTGCTGTACAAAGCTGTCATCTACCGGGTGCCCCAGTACCAGCCATGCGGCGGCTGCCACGGCATCACTTAAAAGAGGGGTAACGCTAACCTGATAAAGCCGCTCGCCGTGATAAAGAAATTGTGGCGTTGTCACATCGGCGATAGCTCGTTGTTCTAGCGCATTAATCGCGGTTGCGCTGACAAACTCATAGGGCGGATTGCTGAGCGCTAGCAGCACGCGATCTTCAGACGCTGATGAAATCTTGCCGGAAGTGGCCGCTGTCTCGGTCGGCGCCTGTACATCAGCGGCAGAGAGGTTTGTCGCCATGTGCGCAGCGCGCTCGGCAAGTTGAGTTTGGCGGTCGATCAACCGCTGGACGAGCACTTGTTCAGCTACATCCAAAGCGCGCTTGGCGTTGTTAATGACGGTGTCATCGGCGGTCTTTGCCGACAGCCAAATGGCACCGCTCAGCGCCACTGCTGTGATGAATGAAAACGCCAGAATTAGTTGGTAACGAAAACTCAATGCAATGGTCTCATTTGGCTGCACCTAGACATTATTGGTGCGCCTTTATTAATAGTCGTTTCTACCCAATATGCTGGCGCATTGTGGCATTTATGTTGACCGCTGCAAATGCGATAGTGTCGGAAGTTAAGTTGGCATGGAGGTGCCCTATGAAGCAACGTGAGCAGAAAATATGGTCATATGGAGCATCGGGCTGGCTTTGCTACGTGCCGGCGCTTACTCGTCGTTTCCTTATTCGCAGGCTTATCTGGGGGGTGTTGCTTGGTTGTACCGGTATGCCCGAGGGGTAGAGCCGGTTACTGGTTTTGATGCCGAGCGCTACCTAGGAAATGGCACGAGGTAGCGCGCCTCGATCATGGTTTTGAGCGTGATCTCATTGAGGTGACAGCGCAGTACAGCCGCCGAGACGATGGTGGTATCCGTGTGCTCAATAGCGGCACCCATCGTTTCTCTGGAGAGCGTAAACAAGCCGAGGGCAAGGCCTATTTTGTGGATGACAGCGCAGTTGGTCATCTCAAGGTGTCGTTTTTCGGGCCGTTCTACGGTAGCTACATTGTCTTTGAGTTGGGTGACAACTATGACTATGCGTTTGTTGCCGGTTTTAACACCGATTATTTGTGGCTGTTGGCGCGAGAACCGTCGGTCAATCCGGTGGTTAAGCAGCGTTTTCTCGAGCGCGCAACAGCGTTGGGTTTTGATACAGAAGAACTTATCTGGCTAACAGAGTAGATCCGGCTAACTGAGTCGCTTTGAGCAACAGCGGTGGGCACTTTTCCACTAAACCAGCCCTGTTAAACCAGACCCGTTAAATTAGTCTCGCGAAAGCCATTGAGCGCTGTTTTGGCAGGTGAAAAACAGCGCTTCTGGGAGCAACGGTTGGGATTAGTTGCGTTCTGGTAATGCGATTAGGTATCGCTGACGCCAGTATTAACCAAAATCCCATTGGTCTTTGCCATTTCGGCGCTGATAGCGATATTGCACGGCCGTGCCCGTGGGTAAATTTCAAGCTGATCTTCGGGTTTGGCCTTGAATTCAACGCGGGCACGGCTATTCCCCGAGCCAGCCGGCAAGGCGCTTTTTCGCCGCGCTTCACATCCTTGAACTTGACTCTTACTTCACTGGAGTTGCCGTTATTTTGTACTGCGCCGGTAAAGATACAGTCCTGGGTGACTTCGGCAAAAGCAGCGTTGCCCAGCAAGAAGGCGCTTGAGATGAGTACAGTTTTTAGTAATTTCATTGTTTGTCTCCTGGCGCTTCACAGCGCATTGATCGCTTCACAGCGTAAGTGAACTCCCTTGAGTTCCGAAGCCACTACCCTACATTGGCTAACGCCTACGATCCAGCAGTGACACATTACTGTCACATTACTGTCACAAAACTCCGGTGTGCTAATCAGTAAGGCGCTGCCTAGTGAACTCTCGCGCTGCCGGGACTGTGGTATTGGCCTTAAGGCAGTATGCCCTGCACGTACCAGAGTTTGGTGTGCCTGTCTTGATAAAGCCACAGTGGTTGGCCACCGGCCTGGCAAGCGATGTAGTAATCACGGCTAACCGGTTGTTCCCACCAATTATCTTCGATGCGCTCGGGGCCGTAGATAATATCGAGGGGGCCGTTCCAGTACAGCAGGTCATGCTCTTGGCGAACAAGCTGAGCCTCGGGCATAAGCCAAAAAGGTCGCTGTGCCTGATTGGAGGGTGATATTTGCGCGCGTTAGGTGATGTCAAACAGGTGTGCAGGCAGTGTTCGGGAAGATGCGCATCGCGCAGCTCCAATTGCGTTACGGCTTGTAGACCCAAGCGGCTACGTAAGCGATCTATTAAGTCTTGAAGGGTTCATTGCTGCGTCGTTCAGCGAATAAATCATCGGCCAAAGCCGGCGGCTCGGTCAGTGACTCAACCCAAAGACTCAGGCCCTCGACATCTTCAGGTATTGTCAGTCGCTCAAGGCGCAGCATAGACAATGTCAGCCATTTCTCAGCATTGTCACGGGCCTCTTGGGCTTCTAACCAGTAGCGATTGTGACTCCCACGCGCACGCAATAGCTGCCACTCTAGGGTGTTGGTATAGCGCTGTGTATGGCGCAAATAATCACTCAAACCATCTAATAATTGTGCCATTGCCGGTTTGAGCTCGGCGCTATTTTTAATCTCAAAACCAAACCACAAGGTATCCAAAAATTGCAGCGGCGGTTGATAATCTTGGTGCGCCTTATCATGTTGTTGATTCAATGCCGATAGCCAGTCGAGAAAGCGCTTGCCGCAGCGTTTACCAATAGCCGACGGTGGCATGGCCAACAGTTCACCCAGCGTACGAATACCCGCTTTGTGAAGGCTGTCGAGTGTGCGTTTAAAGCTGGTATCCCAGTTGGTGCCGATTAGTCTGGGTGGGAGTGGCGCGAGGCGGTCTTTCAGAGGGAGGTCAGTGGTAGTGGCAATGTCGATATCGGCATAACTGAGTAACCACGCTGCATGACGATTATTTGCAATTCCCAGTATGCCAGTATAACCGCGAAGCCTGAGGTCCCGCTGAATCTTTGCTATTAGTATGTCCAGGCCTCTGTGTAGTTTTAAGCACCCGGCAATTTCTAGCTGTAGACAATCACTCTGCCAGATTTCCAGTGTTGGCGTTACACTGTAGGCCCAGCTTTGCAGCTGTGTGAGGGTGCGCTGCTCTGCCGCTCTATCGCGCTCAAGCAGGCGGGCGGTACTGCTGCCAAGCAATGCTGATGCGGTTTGAGCGCTGTGACCAACCTCAATGCCTGCACTAGCCGCATGGCTATTGCGCGCAACAACACGCTGATGCTCAATAACAATAAGGGCGTGTTCGTCATTGTCTAGCGTGCAGTCTGCCTCATTCCGCTTGCCGGGGTGGGTGAGGCTTTCCATAGCGAGAAGGGGAAAGCGGATGCAGAGCCAAAGCGACATAGTGAGAGCCAAAAGCTGGAGTCAAAATACTGTATATATAAACAGTATTTTCTTGTGGCGCATTCTGCAAGCCTGTTATGTTGTAAAAATAGGGTGTTCGAGCAATTAGAAGGAGTTTTGCGTGGTTTTAGCATGGATTAAACGGTTGTTGGGGCGAGTGCCCAGTAGGAGGTGTTTGTGCACAGCGTGCACGTATTGATCGGGGTTCGGCCACTATTGGCCTAACTGTACTTTCCGCCTTAGTCCTTGTCTCCGGTTGTTCAAAGCCTATGCCGGGGCAAGAAGATGCGGCTAGAGCTACCGAACAGGCGGTCGTTGTTAGTGCCGAACAGCAGCGATTGGAGACATTTTTTCAGGAAAGTTTTGACGAAGACCTCGCTCGCGCACCGTTTTCTGCCAGTTATTTGGGTATTAAGGACAACCACGATAAGTGGAACTCGGTGTCTGAGGCTTTCAAGTCCGAGACTCGCCAGCTCGCTGAAACGCGCTTGTCGCTGTCGAAGACTTTTGATCGCGAGGCCCTAAGTCCCGAGCGCCAGCTGTCGCTGGATTTATACCAGCGAGGTATAGAGCGTCAGTTAATGCTGGATGACTACCGACATCAGCAATATGCTATTCATCAGTTTCGTGGACCTCACACCAGTGTGCCCAGTGGTTTAATCAATGTTCACCAAATTACCGATGTAGCCGATGCCGAGGCCTATATTGGTCGCATTAACAATGTGGCTGCCTATTTTGACGAGGTCATTGAGCAACTTAATATTCGGGCTGAACAGGGTCTGTTTTTGGTGGACTGGATGTATCCCCAAATTATCCAGTCGGCGAGTAATGTTATTAAGGGTGCCCCCTTCGATGAGTCAGAGAAAGACTCAGCCATCTGGGCTGACTTTAAGGAAAAAGTAGCGGCGCTCGAGATTGAATCAGCACAGAAGCAGCAATTACTCGCCGCGGCTAGATCCGGACTTATCGATAATTTGCAACCGGCCTATCAACGTCTTATAGCCACGATAGAAACTCAGAGCGCCGGTGCACACACGGACGATGGTGTTTGGCGGTTTGAAGGTGGCGATGTCTACTACCAAACCTTACTCAACTGGTATACCACAACAGACTTAACCGCCGAGCAAATTCATCAGCTCGGTCTAGATAATGTTGCTCGCATTCAAGAAGAGATGCGCTCTGTCATGGCGCAAGTAGGATTTGAGGGTGATTTGCCCGCCTTCTTTGAGGCAATGCGCAGCAGTGAAACGCTTCGTTATGCCAACACCGACGAGGGTCGAGAGCAGTATCTGGCCGATGCCCGTGCGGTCATTGATGCCATGTATGCCAAGCTGCCCGGGTATTTTGGGTTGCTTCCAAAAGCTGAACTCAAGGTAAAACAGGTTGAAGCGTTTAGAGAGCGTAGCGCGGGCAAGGCCTTTTATCAGAGTCCGCCCCCGACGGCTCGCGTCCGGGTATTTACTACGCCAATTTGTATGATATGAGCGCCATGCCAAAAACCGACCTGGAAGCGCTGGCTTTTCACGAGGGCATTCCTGGCCACCATTTGCAATTATCTATTGCTGCCGAGCTTGAGGGCGTGCCCGAGTTTCAGCGCTATTTGCGTTTTACGGCCTTTTCAGAGGGTTGGGGACTCTACTCCGAGTACTTGTCGAAGGAGATGGGCTTTTACCAAGATCCCTATTCAGAGTTTGGCCGGTTGGCTATGGAGCTATGGCGTGCCGCGCGCCTTGTCGTTGACACCGGCTTGCACGCCAAACGTTGGACGCGTGAGCAAGCCATTGCTTACCTGATAGACAACACACCCAACGCCGAGTGGGATTGCGCCAAGGCTATTGAGCGCTACATTGCCATGCCCGGACAAGCCACGGCCTACATGGTAGGTAAAATCCGTATTCTCGAGCTGCGTGAGAAAGCGCGTGAAGCCCTGGGCGATAAATTCGATATTCGCGAGTTTCATGATACGGTCCTTGGCAGCGGCCCGGTACCGTTGGATATCTTGGCGCTGAAAGTAGATGCAATGATTGCTGAGCACTCGTTATAACCAGGTGCTCGCTGTAAGGTGCTCGCTGTAAATAGTCACGTGACAGCGAAGTTACAAGCAGGGCTGTCTGCCACAATGTCAGTGTGAGCTATTTTGCCCGTGGCTTTACAGCTAATGCTGCTCCAGTCAACTTTGGATGCCCTGGAAATGGCGCGAAAGCTTAGAACAAAACAGTCGGCAACGGCGGCCATAACAAGTGTTTCGGGGCTCTACTGATCGCCCGGGCCGCCGAATTCAGCCGGCGCGTCGGTGCTTAGATTAGCCAGCCCGGCGCTGGTAACACTCACGGCAGATGTCTGTGTGTTGCTGTGAGCGGTAACTGTGTAATGGTGAGGGAATGCTTCCATGCGCGCGTCTCCAAAAGTGGTATATAAAGACGCTTATTCTGGCGTGCTTAACAGGCTCTGCCCAGAGCGTATTTGCTAAGTTAAGCACTGCACTCGGCTTACCCCCTAACTAAGCGTTGCTAGGCAACGGGTGACATAAAACGCCCCACACCCGCCTGTCGCGGCTGTAAAGGCAGTTCCCAAAGCTGGGGCTGCTCGGGTATGTCATCTGATACGTTGAGTGGGATGTGACTCATTTGTTGACCGCCCCGTTGCTTGAGAATATCAACCTGCCGATAACCGCTAATAGCCAGACGAAGGCTGGCGGGTGTGTGTTGGTCCATGGCGTCTGTCGATCTGAATAATATGGCCAATGTGTCATTTTCGGCGGCGGCTAACTGCAGTTTTTGCGTAGCTCGGCATAGCGGTACTCGCCAGCGCCAAGCCAGCTAAAAACAACACTGCATGTTGTGCTGCGCAGTGCTTGCTCTGTGGCCCACAGTAAGTCTTCGCGCCCTTTGGGGTGCACCATGAGTATTTGCTGAGTATCAATGCCCCGTGCAGCCAAGAGTGGCGCATAGGGGAGTCTGTGGTGCACCAATAAAGGCTTGCCAGCGACCCTGTTCGCTGAGCTTTTCCATGGTGGGTAAAAAGAGCCCCATAGAGCCCATGCCATTACTGTCCGTTAAAATTTCGGTGCTGCCGCGTTGGGGCCAGCCCCCCAAGGCAAGTGCGTCATCAAGTAGCTCAAAACCGGTGGGTAGGGCGTCTACACCATGCCAGTCGCTGTTGGCGGGATTGCCCAGTGACACAATATTGCCGGGGGGCGTCCATGCCCCGCCAGGTATCCGGGCGGCGTATGATGTGCTCAAGAGGATCGTTCATGCTGTGCTCCGGTGTCGTAAACTAGGTTGATAGAGATGGCGCTATTGGCAGACTGACTGGTCATGCAGTGTGTTAGTTGGTCGTTGCAATTGGCGCTCGCATAAATACTGTATAAATAAACAGTATTCTGGATTGCTTGAGAAAGCAAGAGGTGTTGTTTTGGAGAGTCGTGAAAAGCGACAGGTGCGACGCTCTGCTCTGGCCGAGCCTGGGTTTAAGCGCTACTACCCCGCCAGCTGGTTTTCCAGTTTGGGGTCGTGGATGTTGCGCTTTATAGTGGGCTGGTCAGCGTGGGATTTGACCGAGTCAGCCACTTGGGTAGGGGTAGTCGCCGCTCTCATGCTGGCCCCCGCGTTTGTGTTATCGCCCTTATTTGGCATCTTGTCTGACCGAATAAATCCACGCTACGGTCTGTTGGTTTCCATGCTGATGCATGCTGGTATTGCTCTGGTCGGTGCGATTGCGGTATTCACGGCTGTTTACAACCTCTATGTTTTATTAGCGCTGGCGCTCGCTATGGGGATTGTGACCTCGGGACACAGTCCTATGCGTTTGGCGCTAGTGCCGCTGCTGGTACAGCGCGACGCTTTGCCCAGTGCGGTGGGGTTGTCTGCCATGACCTTTAATATTGCACGTATTCTGGGCCCCGCTTTGGGCGCTTGGTTGCTGCGCGTTTTCGGGGCAGGCTGGACGTTTGCGGCTGCGGTGCTCATGTTTGCTGCCTCTGGCGCTGTTTTGCTGAGTTTGCGCGGCGTTGGGTCTCGGGAACCAAAACCACGTGAACCTCTTGCCCAGCAATTTCTTGCGGGATTGCGCTATCTCAAACAGCACAGGGGTATTCAGCTTATTTTTGCCTTCACGTTGGTCAACGGGCTTATGGGCAGAACGTTTGTTGAGTTACTGCCGGCGGTATCGGGAGCTTTGCTCGGCGGTGGTGCGGATGAGCTGGCTACCTTAACCGCCAGTGCCGGGGCTGGGTCTATTGTGGGCGGTTTATTGGTGAGCCGGCAAAGTGCCGATTTGCAGCGTCTGTTACAAATGGCAGCTGCCGGTATTGCTGTGGCCTGCGTAATGACATTGGGAATGCAATGGGTTCATGGCTTAGCGGGGTTGGCGGTATTTGTGGCTGTATTGAGCTTGCTTACCACGATGGCTGGTACTGGCTGCCAAACTTTGACGCAGTTGTCACTCGCCAAAGAGTACCAAGGGCGCGTCATCAGCCTGTGGACCTTGCTCGCTATGGGGTCACCGGCGCTGGGCTCTGCCCTCTATGGTGCCCTGTCAGATGTTTTGGGTTTTGCTCCGGTATTCGCAGTGGTCGCAAGCATCGCCTTGCTTGCGGTTGTTGTCCTTTATGCGCGCCGCCGCTGGTTGTTAGTCTGATGCCCAAGAGCAAGTAACACCAAGAGCTGCTCCAGCAGTAACCAAGGATCATCTTTGGTATAGCCTTTGATCGCGGCATCAACGCTGTACACCAGTGCCTGCAGGGTACTGATGGTGTCGGCGTTGTGGCGGTTCATTACCCCTGCACTAACGTGCTCCTGCTACGCCAGACACCGCGTTGTTGCATGGCCTGTGACATGCCAAGCCCCGATTTACAGTCGTCGGCTAATTGCGCCAGTAATTTAACGTCGCGTGCCAGTGCCCAAAGAGCGACTGGTGCCGCTGTTGCCTCGGCCGCTAGGCCGCGCAATGTGCGTATCGCACCCCGCGCGTCGCCAGCAAGCGCCGTGTCGGCCAGTCCAAAGCTGTTGTAGCGGGCATTATCGGCAACGCTCGCTATGACGGTGTCAACGGTGACTTTGCCGTTATCTGCCAGTAACTTGAGTTTTTCTACTTCTTGTACCGCCGCCAGCAGGTTTCCCTCTACGCGTTCGGCAAGCAGCGACAGGGCCTCGCGATCAACTTGCAGGCCTGCCGCTTGCATACGCTGGCCCAGCCAGCGTGGCAATTCCTGGGTTTTAATGGGCCAAAGTGTGACGATAACGCCGGCCTTATCAAGCTGGGTATACCATTTAGCCCGCTGGGACTGTTTGTCTATTTTTCCAGCCACCAAGAGCAACACATCGTCTCCCTCCATGGCCAAATATTCTTGAATGGCTTTGCTGCCTTCGGTGCCCGGCTTACCCGAAGGTAGTCTTACTTCAATGAGTTTTTTGTCCGCAAATAACGACAGTGCTCCAGCGCTCTGGAGTAGCTGCTGCCACTCGCCACCCTGGCTAGAGATCTCGATAACTTCGCGTTCAGTACACCCCGCCTCACGGGCTGCTACGCGGATGGCATCGGCGCACTCCTGTACTAGCAGGGCCTCGTCGCCGGTCACCAGATAGCAGCGCGCCAGCGACTGTTTAAGGGATTGCGAGAGTTGTTCGGACCGGACTTGCATCAGTTATCGAGACTAAACTGAATATGCCGAACTATCCGTGCGGCCAATTCGGCGCGCATCTCATTGCGTAGCAGCTGCAATTCTTCGGTTTTGCCAACGACATTACGGGGGTCGTTGTAAAACTGCTCTGTCACAGTCACGTCTGTTGTTTCCAGCAACGTGCGATTGCCTTGGGTGAGTGTGAAGCGTGTGCTCAGTGTTAGCTCTACCTCGGCAGAGCGGGCCCGCGCCGTTAGCGACAGATTACGCTGTTCAAATGTTTCTGCGCCCAATTTCAGCACCAGCGCTTCACTGTCAGGTGTGTCTAGCCGGGCACCGGCACTGCTAAGCTGATGGCTTAGCGCGGTGATCAGTGCACTACGCGGCTGGCCGCTAGCCAGCTGTACCGGTCGACCTCGGAGGGAGCCGCTGCCCGAGTCTGCATGGGCTTGAGTGCCCTTAAGCTGAAACCCACATCCCGATAAGATCATGGTGAGCACACAGAGTGCAGCGCTACAGGCGAGGTTTTTCATGACTAATTGGCCACAATATTAACAAGCTTGCCAGGTACCACAATGACTTTGCGCACTGTGAGACCATCAATGAAGCGTTGCACGTTGGTATGTGCAAGCGCCGTGTTTTCCACCTGCGCCTTGTCGGCGTCGGCCGCGACGGCAATCTTAGCCCGCACTTTGCCATTAACCTGTACAACAATCTCTAGCTCGTCACGTTGTAACGCATTTTCATCGACCTTTGGCCAGTGCGAATCATGAATGGCTGTGTGCGTTAGCGTTTGCCACAGCGTGTCGCAGATATGCGGAACGATGGGGTTGAGCATCAACAGCGCGGCCTGTAGCGCCTCGATAATCACGGCGCTAGCGTTGTCGGCAGCGCTGTCGAGTCGGCTAATGTCATTGCACAGTTCCATAACCGCGGCGATGGCTGTGTTAAAGGTTTGGCGCCGCCCATAGTCGTCGGCCACTTTGGCTATGGTTTCGTGGGTTTTGCGGCGCAGATCTTTTTGCTCTTTCGTGAGCGTATCGAGGCTTAGGTGGGTGCTGCGCTCTGGGGGGCGTGCTCGTGTACCAGACGCCAGAGCCGCTTGAGGAAACGATTAGCGCCTTCGACGCCCGAGTCAGACCATTCGAGAGACTGCTCTGGTGGCGCCGCAAACATACTGAACAAGCGCACAGTGTCGGCACCGTAGCGGTCAATAAGCGCTTGGGGGTCTACCGTATTGCCTTTGGATTTGGACATTTTGGCGCCGTCTTTCAGCACCATGCCTTGCGTGAGCAGCCGCTTAAAAGGTTCATCACTGCTAACGAGTCCTTCGTCGCGCATGAGCTTGTGAAAGAAGCGCGCGTACAACAGGTGCAAAATAGCGTGTTCAATACCACCAACATACTGATCCACCTCTAGCCAGTAGTTGGCCTCGTCATCTAGCATCGCGTCGGTGTTGGTGGCACTCGCGTAGCGGGCGTAATACCAAGACGACTCCATAAACGTGTCAAAGGTATCGGTTTCGCGACTGGCGCTCTCGCCGCAGCTGGGGCAGGTGACAGTGTAAAACTCGGGCATTTTCTTAATGGGCGAGCCTACACCCTCAAAGGCCACGTCGGTGGGTAACACCACCGGTAATTCCGATTCGGGCACCGGTACTGCACCACAGCTGTCGCAGTTGACCACCGGAATGGGTGCACCCCAGTAGCGTTGGCGCGACACGCCCCAGTCGCGTAGGCGGAAATTGACGGTTTTTTCTCCCAAGCCCTGCTCCTGGAGCTTATCGACAATGGCGTCAAACGCCGCCGCAAATTCCAAACCACTGAACTCACTGGAGTTTATGAGCGGGCCTTTTTCAATGTAGGCGCCTTCAGCGAGGTTGGCGGGCGCTTCGTCTGTGCCCGCCACCACTTGCACAATGGGGAGCGAGTACTTGGTCGCGAATTCCCAGTCACGTTGATCATGTCCAGGCACAGACATCACTGCGCCCGAGCCGTAGCTCATGAGTACAAAATTGGCCACCCACACCGGAAGCGGTTCGCCTGTGAGCGGGTGCTTAACACACAGACCTGTGTCCATGCCGCGCTTTTCCATGGTGGCCATGTCGGCCTCGGCAACCTTCATGTGGCCAAGTTCTTTAATGAAGGCGGCAAGCTCGGGGTTGCCAGCTGCAGCTGACTCAGCAATGGGGTGTTGTGGCGCCACAGCAAGATAGGTGGCCCCCATGAGCGTATCGGGGCGAGTGGTATACACCTCGATGGGCTCGCCACCGTCACGCTCGAAGCGAATGGTGGCGCCTTCCGAGCGGCCAATCCAATTGCGCTGCATGGCAACGACCTGCTCGGGCCAGTCGGACAGCTGTTCTAAATCGTCTAGGAGTTCCTGGGCGTAGGCTGTGATTTTAATAAACCATTGATTAATAGCGCGTCGCTCAACTGGGTTATCACACCGCCAGCACTTACCGTCTACCACTTGCTCATTGGCCAGTACGGTTTGGTCGGTTTCGCACCAATTCACGTCGGCCTCTTTTTTATAGGCCAGGCCTTTTTTCATGAGGCGCGTAAAGAACCATTGCTCCCAGCGATAGTATTCGGGCGTACAGGTAGTGACCTCTCGGCTCCAGTCATAGGCAAAGCCAAGCCGCCCGAGCTGTCGGCGCATCTCATCAATATTGCTGAGCGTCCAATCGGCAGGTGGGACGTTGTTGGCGATGGCGGCATTTTCGGCCGGCAGACCAAAAGCGTCCCAGCCCATGGGTTGGAGGACGTTTTTCCCCAGCATGCGCTGAAAACGAGCAATGACATCGGCAATGGTGTAGTTGCGCACGTGTCCCATATGTAACTTACCGCTGGGATAAGGGAACATGGCTAGGCAATAAAATTTTTCGCGATTGTCATCGCGCACGGCCTGATAAATGCCGCTTGCTGCCCATTGGGACTGGGCAGCCAATTCAATCTGCTCGGGATTGTATTCCTGGTTCATAACGCTCTATCTGGGAAGCTGGGCGGGTAGGGCCCACGGTTAAACAAAACGCCAAGTGTACCAGCAAAGGCGTGCGTATGACCTTAGAAAACACCTTTGGCGGTGCTCGAATGCTGGTGTGGGCTGTGTTAACGCATTCGGCGCGACATAAACAACAACACCAAGCAGGCCGTCAGAATAGGCCAATGCCCGGTTTGTGTGACGACAGTATGACCGGAGCGAGGCTGGACCTTACCCACAAGGGTGGTTTCGGTAAATTGCGCTGACTGGGCGAGAATTTCTCCGTGACGGCCAATAATGGCAGAGATGCCATTGTTGGTGCCTCGCAATAACGGCAGTCCGGTTTCAAGGGCCCGAAAGCGAGCCATTTGCAAATGTTGCAGCGGACCAATGGATGCACCAAACCAGCTATCGTTACTCACGGTTACCAATAAATTGCTGCCGTCGCTATGGCGGCTGACAAAGTCTGGGTAGACAATTTCGTAGCAAATAAAGGGCGCAATGACCAGCTCTCCTGCCGTTAGTTGCGGCGCCTGTTGAGGTCCGGGGGTAAAGCTCGACATGGGTAGGTCGAAAAATCCGATCACGCCACGCAGCCACTGCTCAAGGGGAACATACTCACCAAAGGGCACGAGCTTCTGCTTATGGTGCTCGCCCGTCCCGTTACCTATGGCAACAATGCTGTTGTGTCGTCCGCTGTCGGCACGTATTGGAATGCCAGTAATCAGAGCACTGCTGTGCTGGCGCGCGAGTGTGTCTATCTCGGTAAGGAACGGCGCCACCTGGTGTCGATAAGCGGGCAGTGCTGACTCGGGCCAGAGGATGATGTCTGACTGGCTGTACAAGGGCTGTGTGGCCGTGCGGTACTGATTGAGATGTTGGCGAAATAGTTAGCGGTTCCATTTATCCTCGAGGTCAATATTGGGTTGATACAGGGCAACCCGAATGGGCTCACCAAAGGGCTTGGTCCACTGAATAGGTTTGAGGATTGTGCCGCTTATTGCTAGCAGTGCTAATGCAACTAGGTAAAGCGCCAGGCGCGAGCGACGTTCAGGTCGCGCGTGAAAGAGCGCGGTCGTTGCCGCGCCAAAGCCAACTAGCCAAAGCGATGCGCCGTAAACTCCAACAACAGGCGCCCAGCCTGCCAAGGGTGTATCGATTGCTGCGTAGCCTGCGTACAGCCAGGGAAAACCGGTGAGCAACCAGCTGCGCAACCACTCAAACAGTACCCACAACGCGGGAAAGCTTACGCATATGGCCAGGGGACCCCGGTGTCGAAACCAGCGGCCATAAACGAAAGCTTGAAGGGCGAACAATAGTGCTAGTCCTGCGCAAAACGCGCCCGTCATCAGCGCGGCCAGTGGTGCCGGTGCACCGCCATAAACATGAATGCTGACATAAACCCAGGAAGCGCCGCTGGTAAACACGCCCAGTCCGTAGCGCCAGCCAATGGCAACGTCGCTGCACTGATGGGGCGTGTGTAACAGGGCAACCAGTAGCGCTGCACTTAAAGGCACGGCAACCCAAATATCAAAAGGGCTTAAACCCAGCGTAAAGATGGCGCCGGCCAGGACGGGCGCTAGAAACCGGTAAAGTGCCTCGGCTCCTGTAGACACTGCGTCTAGTCGTCTTCTTCGAGTGGCGTTACGCGCACGCTAATCAAGCGTCGCTGATCGGCGTTGACAACTCTAAATTCAAAGCCGTCAAAGCGGGTGGTTTCGTTGCGACTCGGCACGTGCCCAAATGCGTTGACCACCAGGCCGCCAATGGTGTCGTACTCCTCGTCACTGAGCTCGACGTTAAAGTAATCGTTGAAGTCTTCGATGGGGGTTTGGGCCTGCACAAAGTACTCACGGTCACTGACCTTGCGGATATTGCGACCCTCGGCGGTATCGGTTTCGTCCTCGATTTCGCCAACAATCTCTTCGAGTACATCTTCGATAGTGACCAAACCGGCTACCCCGCCATACTCGTCAATCACGATGGCCATGTGATTACGATTTTGCCGAAACTCTCTCAGCAGAACATTGAGACGCTTGCTCTCGGGTACGACGACCGCCGGGCGCATGAGGGCGCGTAAATCAAAGCTGGTATCTCTGTCGGTAATGAGTGGCAGTAAGTCTTTGGCCAGCAAAATACCAATAACGTTATCCAAGTTGTCATCGATGACCGGATAACGCGAGTGGCCCGAGTCAATAATGTGGGGCATTGCCTCGTGCAACGCAATATCTGCCTTGATTACAACCATCTGCGCGCGAGGAATCATGATGTCGCGGACCTGCATGTCCGATACCGACAATGCGCCTTCCATAATGGTCTTTGCATCTTCGTCAATAATTTCATTGTCGGCGGCGAGGCTGAGTACCCCCTCGAGCTCGGTACGGCTCTGCGGAACACCGGAGAGAAAATGGGTCAGTCGCTCGAGCCAAGATCGCTCATCGGTGTCTGATTGGCGTAGATCGTTCACGTGTGTTCTGAATCCGTTGTCGAGAGAGAAATGTTGTCATTCTGATAGGGATCGGGGTAACCCATGCCTAGGAGTAAGTGAGTTTCCAGATTTTCCATTTGCTCAGCTTCCGCGGCCTCAGTATGGTCAAAGCCGAGTAGATGCAGTGTGCCGTGCACCGTCATATGCGCCCAGTGGGATGCCGCTGGTTTACCCTGGTTTTTGGCTTCGCGTTCTACAATCGGCGCACAAATAACGATATCGCCGAGAAGGCCACTGCCAATTTCGGGCGGTAGATCGGCAGGAAACGACAGCACGTTGGTGGGGCCGCCTTTGTGCCGATAACGCTCATTGAGCGTGCTCATTTCCGCTTCATTGTTAATACGGATGCTAATCTCTGGCACGCGGTTTGGTGTGCATTTATCGGTTTGTGCTTCGAGGGTTGCGGTCACCCAGCGACTGAAGCTCTCGTCGTCGGGGGCATCCAGGCCAGCTTCCCTGTCTATGTGGATCTGTGGCGTCATCGAATGGCGCTCGGGCTGGTGGCCGTTTTGGCTTCGAAATCGTCATAGGCAGACACCACCCGTTGCACCAGGGGGTGGCGAACAACATCTTTGTTGGCAAACCAGGTAAAGGAGATGCCTTCGACGGACTCCAGTACTTGTGTTGCATGGGTGAGACCTGACTGCTGGCCGCGGGCAAATCAATCTGTGTGGCATCACCGGTGATGACCGCCGTTGAACCAAAGCCTATGCGGGTTAAGAACATCTTCATTTGCTCGCGAGTCGTATTTTGAGCTTCGTCAAGAATAATGAAGGCATTGTTAAGCGTTCGGCCGCGCATAAAAGCGAGTGGCGCTACCTCAATAACGTTGCGCTCAATGTATTTACTGACGGTTTCAAAGCCCAGCATTTCATAGAGTGCGTCGTAGAGCGGCCGTAAATACGGGTCAACCTTTTGGCTCAGGTCGCCGGGCAAGAAGCCCAGTTTTTCGCCCGCTTCTACGGCGGGGCGTACCAGTAAAATACGCCGTACTTCTTCGTCAAGAAGCGCTTGAACGGCGCAGGCTACGGCGAGATAGGTTTTGCCAGTACCCGCCGGCCCAATGCCAAAATTGATGTCATTGCGGCCAACAGCCTGCACATAGCCCAGCTGATTTTTGCCTCGCGGTTTGATGGAGGCACGCTTGGTGCGAATGAGTACGCCAGCGCCGGTGTCCATTTCTGGATCTGCGCCGCGAGCGTTGATCAGGTGTTCAAGGTCGGCCTGTTGAAGATGCAAGTGCACAGACTCCGGGCTCAAACCCACCCCACGTTTGACGTCGCTATATAGCGAATTGAGTAGGGCCGCCGTTGCGTTCGCTGCCGGTGGCGCGCCATCAACGGTAAAATGATTGCTGCGGTTGCGAATACGTACGCCTAAGCGCTGCTCAATCTGATGCAGATGGCAGTCGAGCTGACCGCACAAACCAGCGAGATGGCGGGCATCGTTAGGTTCAAGCGTAAAGCTAAGTTGCGAAGCGAGACTCGACTCGGCGGGGGAGTCGGTCGGCTGGATTGGGGTGTCCAACGCCTGTTTGTTCACTCTTGTCATTGCTGGGAAAGAAAAGATACAGGGGTTTGTGCCTGAGTCAACCGCAGTAATACCCGCGACTAGACATCGACGAGTGTGCCACGAAGGGAATTGGGCAGCGCTTCACCAATATGCACCGTCGCAAATTGACCAATACGGCTGTGATCTGTGCAGTAAAAATTGACCACCCGGTTGTTCTCGGTGCGCCCCGCTAATTGTCCGGGGTCTTTCTTGGATATACCAGTTACCAAGATGCGTTGCTCGCTACCTACCATGGCGTCGCTTATAGCTCGGGCTTGCTGCGCAATACGGCCTTGTAAAACATGCAAGCGCTGCTTCTTAACCTCTTCGGGTGTGTTGTCCGGCAGATCTGACGCGGGTGTGCCGGGGCGCGCGCTGTAGATAAAGCTAAAGGAGTTATCAAAGCCAATGTCTTCGATGAGTTGCATGGTTGCTGCAAAGTCTGCCTCTGTCTCACCGGGAAAGCCAATGATAAAGTCAGAAGACATAGAGATATTGGGGCGAATGCGTCGCAGAGCGCGGATTTTTGCTTTGTATTCGAGGGCGGTATGACCGCGTTTCATGGCCATAAGAATACGGTCAGAGCCACTTTGTACCGGTAGGTGAAGGTGATCTACTAGTGCCGGTATCTCGGCATAGCAGTCGATAATGGCGTCGCTAAACTCAACCGGATGCGAGGTGGTGTAGCGAATTCGCTCAATTCCATGTACCAAATTGACCAAGTGCAGTAGGTCGGCAAAGTCGACGATCTCGCCCAGATGATTCTCACCTCGATAGGCATTGACGTTTTGCCCCAACAGGTTGACCTCTTTAACGCCTTTTGCCGCGAGAGAGGCGATTTCGGCAATGACATCGTCAACCGGCCGTGACACTTCTTCGCCGCGGGTGTAGGGCACCACGCAAAAAGTGCAGTATTTGCTACAGCCTTCCATAATGGAAACAAATGCGCTTGGACCATCGACCTTTGCTTCGGGTAGTCGGTCAAATTTTTCAATTTCAGGAAAGCTAATGTCGACAACAACCGGTTGACCCTCGCGCCGGGTCTCAATCATTTCCGGCAGACGGTGCAAGGTTTGCGGGCCAAAAATAACGTCTACGAAGGGCGCGCGTTTGCCAATTTCAGCTCCCTCTTGGCTGGCCACACAGCCGCCCACGCCAATGATGAGGTTGGGGTTTTTCTCTTTTAATGGCTTCCAACGACCCAACTGGTGAAAGACTTTTCCTGTGCTTTCTCTCGGATAGAGCAAGTGTTGAGTAGGAGGACATCGGCCTCATCGGGATTGTCGGTTGCCACCAGGCCATGGCTTTCATTGAGCAGATCAGCCATGCGTGCCGAGTCGTACTCGTTCATCTGACAGCCATGAGTCTGTACAAATAATTTCTTGGGAGTCGCGTTGGTCACGGTGGGCAAGCAGCTTATGTGTCAAAAATGGGCGCTGAGTATACCGATATTGCAACAAATCAACGACATATAGGCTGGCCAGATTGGTGGTAAGTGGTAACATTGCGCCCCTTTTTGTTATTTATACTGTTTCGCGCGCGGACATCGAGGAGTTCATGGCCAGCTATCCGGTCTACAAAGTGATTTTCCACAATGGCAATCAGGTGTTCGAAGTTTTCGCGCGCCAGATCTACCAGAGTGATATGTGGGGGTTCATTGAGATTGAAGAAATGCTGTTTGGTGAGCGCTCTCAGTTGCTAGTTGACCCTTCCGAGGAAAAATTGAAGACTGAATTTGCCGGTGTGAAGCGAAGTTATATTCCGCTGCAATCGGTTATTCGCATTGACGAGGTAGAAAAAGAGGGTGCCGTCAAAGTCACCGATGCGCCATCGGAATCAAGTGGTGCAAAAGTGGCGCGCTTTCCTATGTCGGGTGTTCCGCCCTTCTCGGGTGGTGCTGACGAGTAATTTCTTCTGATCTCTACTTGAGATTGGTGTTTGGCGTACCCATGTTCCGCTAAGAGTCACGCAGTTTGGCGTGCTCGAGGTTTAGGAGCACCTTCATGGCAAAGCAGCCCCCACAGACACACAAGGTTTTCGCCAAACTGCAAGGTGAGGCAGAGCAAGCGTCAGCGGAAGGTAGCGTTTCGGGCGCCACCCCGCGATTGCTGACGATGTTTTGCCCGATACGCTGGTTATTTTGCCCCTGCCAGGTCGGCCTTTTTTCCCGGTCAGATTCAGCCCATTGGCTTAAACCCCGATCAGTGGGGCAAGACCCTCAAAGCGGTGACCGATCAGGGTGCCGGTGTGTTGGGCATGGCCTACGTTGGTGACCTCAACCCTGCCGACGTGCCAGTAGAGCAGATCCCAGAAATGGGGTGTGTGGTGCGTTTGCATCGACCGCCCGTCACCGAGGACGATACCGCTCAGTTTATTGCGCAAGGCGTGCGTCGATTCAGGATTGTTCGTTGGCTCAATACCGATGGCCCTTTGATTGCCCGTGTCGAATATCCCACGTCTCAGGACGATCGCGACAGCGACGAGGTCAAGGCCTATGCCATGGCTATTATCGCAGCCATTAAAGAACTGCTGCCCCTAAACCCTCTGTTTAGTCAGGAGCTCAAGCAGTACGTTGGTAACATCAACCCCAACCAACCCAGTTTATTGGCCGATTTTGCGGCAGCAATGACCACAGCCACGGGGGAGCGCTTGCAAGATATACTCGAAACGCTGCCGCTGGTTCGACGTATGGACAAGGTCTTGACGCTTTTGAAGCGCGAGAAAGAGGTGGCTGAGCTTCAAGGACAAATTTCGACGCAAGTGAATGAAAAGGTCTCCGAGAGCCAGCGCGAGTTTTTTTTGAAAGAGCAAATGAAGGTTATTCAAAAAGAACTGGGACTTTCCAAGGACGACCGCACCTCTGACGCCGAGCGGTTTGAGCAGCGCATGGCCGAGTTAGATCCGCCACCACACGTTGTTGCACGGTTTGAAGAGGAGCTCAATAAACTGCGCGTGCTCGAATCTGGATCGCCGGAGTATGGTGTTACCCGTAACTATCTCGATTGGATAACGTCGGTTCCTTGGGGGCAGCATTCCCAAGACAATCTGGATTTGAAACACGCTCGGGACGCACTGAACCGTCACCACGACGGCTTAGACGATGTAAAAAAACGCATTGTCGAATTTTTGGCAGTTGGTGCATTTAAAGGCCAAGTGGATGGTTCGATTTTGCTATTGGTTGGCCCGCCGGGTGTGGGCAAAACAAGTATTGGACGCTCAATTGCCGATGCATTAGGACGCGAGTTTTATCGATTTAGCCTGGGTGGCATGCGTGACGAGGCCGAGATTAAAGGCCACCGTCGCACCTATATTGGCGCTATGCCGGGCAAACTCATTCAGGCATTGAAAGAGGTTAAGGTCGCCAACCCGGTGATCATGCTGGACGAGAGCGACAAGGTGGGTGCATCCTATCAAGGCGACCCGGCATCGGCACTGCTAGAAGTGTTGGACCCAGAGCAAAACCACGAATTTCTCGATCACTATCTTGATCTACGGGTGGACCTTTCCAAGGTAGTGTTTGTTTGTACAGCCAACCAACTCGATACCATTCCGCCCGCGTTGCTTGATCGTATGGAGACTATTCGCTTGGCCGGCTACATTGCCGAAGAAAAGCTTGCCATTGCTAAGAACCACTTGTGGCCGCGCTTGCTAGAGCGCCACGGTGCAAAGCCCGAGCAGATCAAGATAAATGAAGCGGCCATGAAAGTGGTTATAGAGTCCTATTGTCGTGAGGCCGGGGTTCGTCAGCTGGAAAAACAGCTTGCCAGCCTTATTCGTAAGTCGGTTGTGCGTATGGTGGATGAGGGGCTTGGCCGCGTTCGATTTAGCAAGCGCGAAGTGACTGAGTTTTTAGGGCAGCCACGTTATCGCAACGACAAACCCACTCGAGGCAAGGGGGTGGTCACGGGTTTGGCATGGACGGCAAATGGTGGTGCTACGCTAGTCATTGAGTCGAGCAAAGTACACACCCTTAATCGCGGTTTTAAGCTGACCGGACAGTTGGGTGATGTAATGAAAGAGAGCGCCGAGATTGCCTATAGCTACATTGTGGCGCACTTGCGTGATTTTGATTGCGATGAAGACTTCTTTGACATGTCTATGGTGCACCTACATGTTCCAGAAGGTGCCACCCCTAAAGACGGCCCGAGTGCAGGTATTACCATGGCGACGGCGCTGGTATCGCTGGCGCGCCGCGAGCGCATAAACAGGGTCCTTGCTATGACAGGTGAGCTAACCTTAACCGGTCGCGTTTTACCGGTGGGGGGGATTCGCGAAAAAATTATTTCATCGCGCCGCAGTAAGATTTCGGAGGTCATTTTGCCCTTTGCCAACAAGGGTGATTACGCCGAGCTGCCCGATTATCTGAAAGAGGGTATTGACGTGCACTTTGTGCGTAATTTCCGCGAGGTGTATGAGGTGGTGTTCGAGGCTGATCGGACCTCTCAAGCCCTGCACTAAGCTGCCAGCTCAAATCCACAACCTACGTTTTTGGCGCTATGGTGCCTCGGCGGTGAGGATGGCGCGCGTGGGTGCGGGATGTCCCTCAATAGTTTTCTGCGGGTCCTCGGGGTCGAGAAACTGCGCAAGCGAATGAAAGGTCATCCAGTCAGTACTGCGCTGTTCCTGGGTGCTGGTTACATTAACGTCGATAACCTCAATGTTTACAAAGCCAAGTTTTTGTAGCCAGCGACAAAGGGCCAAGGTGCTGGGTAAGAACCACACATTGCCCATGCGTGCATAGCGTCCCTCGGGGACCAGAATGGTATTTTCATCGCCGTCTACCACCAGCGTTTCAAGAATTAACTGACCGCCTGAGGCGAGCGCATCGCGCAGCTCAAGCAGATGTTCCATGGGGGATCGACGGTGGTAGAGAATGCCCATGGAAAATACCGTGTCAAAGGCTCGCATGGCCAAGGGGAGTTGCTCCATAGCCGCGGGTAATACGTGAACGGTATCCTGTTGCAAATACCGCTGCAGCGCCTTGAATTGCATGACAAAAAGCGGCGTTGGATCGATACCAATGACCTCGCTGGCGCCCGCACCGTGCATACGCCAGCAGTGGTAGCCACTGCCGCAACCCACATCCAATACACGCTTACCCACGAGCGGCTTTAAACCAGGCAGCAAGCGCTGCCACTTCCAGTCCGAGCGCCACTCGGTGTCAATGGTGATATCAAAGAGCTCAAAAGGACCTTTGCGCCACGGGTGTAGTCCGCGTAATGCGTTTTCTAACGCCGCCTTCTCGCTGGTGTTGATTGGCCCGTCACAACCTACCGCTGAGGTATCGAATTGTGTTGTGTTTACCCTTAATTCTGGGAGTGCAGCCAGCGCTGTGCGCCAACGCGGAATATCCCCATAGCGCTTAACCGACATGCCGCTAGCGAACTGCTCGGGTAGCAGTAACCGCCAAGCCTCAAGCGCACTATTGCGCCAACGGTCGCTCAGTAATTGCCAGTCGGCAATGAGTTCTTGGGGTATCTCGGCCGTCATAGGGGTTAGGCAATGGCAACCAGTGACGCAAAGTTAAAACATTGAAACCAACATTCGGCATGGGAAAAGCCGGCTTGCGTGAGCCGGCCAATATGACAATCCAGACTCTCGGGGATCAACACATTTTCTAATGCTTGGCGTTTTTGGGCGATCTCCAAATCGCTGTACCCTTGAGCGCGCTTGAAATCATGATGCATGTCGATCATCAGGGTGTTCATTGCAGGCGCAGCGAGAGTGATTTTCTCTGAAAGTATTAGAATGTCTCCAGGCTCCATTGCGTGGCGTAACTGCTGTAACAGCGGCAGGCGCTTGTTGACGGGCACAAACTGCAGTGTGTAATTGAGGATAGCCACGCAGGCATGGCTATAGGTCTGCTCGGTAATATCGCCGCTGATAAGCTTGATCGTATTGTTTGGGAGCTCGGTATCGAGCGACACCCGGCACTGCTCGAGCATGGCCGCCGAATTATCGATACCGATAAGCTCGCACTGCGCTACTTCGTCATGACGAGCGACAGATAGCAGCGACGCACCCAATGAACAGCCCAAATCGTAAATTCGCTTGCCTTGTCGCGCATGGCGGGCGGCGAGCAGTCCAGTCATGGCTATCACGGTGCTATACCCGGGCACAGATCGTTTGATCATATCGGGAAAAACACCCACCACCGCCTCATTGAATGAGAACAGACCCGGGTCGCCCAAAGTTTTGGCAAAAAGCGTGTCGCGCGCAGAAGTCATGAGATGGTCAAGGTGCCTTGTTTATCAAGATGGGTAAAAGTGCTAAAGCATAGCAATATTCGCGCCGCTAATGTGGCGACCGGGCCTTGAGTGGCGCATACTTACGCGGTTTTTATAACTCTACTGTTTACGCTTCGTTTTTTCTATTCGAGACCTGACCCATGTTTGACCAACTCCCTGTGTTACCGCCCGATTCTATCCTTGGTTTGGCTGCCGCATGCCGGGCTGATACCAACCCCGACAAGGTGGATTTGACGATTGGCATTTACATGGATGAGGCAGGTATTTGCCCGGTATTTGAGGCGGTAAAGCGTGCACAAATAGCGTTGATCGAAGAGGAAACCACCAAATCCTATATTCCACCGCAGGGTGATCAAGCGTTTATTGACGGTATGCTCCAGCTGATTCTGGGTAAAGATCGTCTCGCAGCGCGACATACTGCCATTGCGGCTGTTCAGGCCCCGGGTGGTTGTGGTGCTGTTCGCCTGGGCGCAGAAGTTTTAAAAGCGTCGGGGCCCACCGGCAAGGTCTGGGTGAGCGACCCAACGTGGCCTGTACACATTCCACTCATTGGCAGTGTTGGCCTTGAGCTTACACAGTACCGCTATTACGACCCGGCAACCCACGGCGTTAATTTTGATGCCATGGTTGACGACTTAAAGGGCGCTGGCCAAGGTGACATCGTGTTATTTCATGGTTGTTGTCACAACCCCAGCGGTGCCGATCTCAGTCCCGAGCAGTGGCACGTAATGGGGCAAATGGCGTCACAGCAGGGGTTCACGCCCATGGTTGATTTGGCCTACCAAGGCTTTGGTGATGGCTTAGAACAAGATGTTTATGGCTTGCGTTTATTAGTGGACCAAGCACCCGAGGTAGTGATTGCGGCTTCCTGTTCAAAGAATATGGGGCTGTATCGCGAGCGCACGGGGTTGGCTATTTATGTAACCCAAGATGCGCGTGCCGCCGAGGCCACGGCAAGTCAGGCAAAATCAGCTGCGCGCCGTATCTATTCCATGCCACCGGCACATGGTGCGATTATTGCGGGCCGTATTCTTGGCGATGCTGAGTTGCGCGCCAATTGGCAGGCAGAGTTAAACGCCATGTGCGCGCGCATCAATACCCTACGAGCCGAGTTTCGCGACCGTTTGCAAGCCGCCACAGGGCGAGATTATGGCTTTATCGCCAACGAAAAAGGCATGTTTTCTTTTCTCGGTCTCAGCAAAGAGCAAGCGCAAAAAGTTCGTGCCGAGCGCGGGCTTTATATGCTGGATTCATCACGTATTAACGTGGCAAGCCTAAATGCGGGCAACTTGGACAAAGTGGTGTCGGCGGTTGCCTCGGCACTCTGATAGCTAACCGTTCAATGCGGTGCTCTCCAAAGGGCAGTGCTTGTAGGGCAGTGCTTGTAGAGCGTGCCGCGCGTTTAACACCTGCGCATCAACCCTCCAGCTCTGTCCAGCGCTCAAGGGCCGCGTCGAGCTCTTCACCAATCCGCGAGAGCTCGTCCAGCGTGTTGGTCACCACAGTTTGATCCTGTTGGTAGAACCCGGGGTCCGCAATGGTGGCTTCTAACTCGCTTTGGCGGTCTTCTAGCTGCTCCAATATTGCTGGTAAAGCGTCGAGCTCGCGTTGCTCTTTGTAGCTGAGTTTGCGCTTCTTGGTGACAGGCGCGGCTGCGGCTTTGGGAATTGTCTCTGCTGGCGAGGCTTGAGCTGTGGAGGTTTGGGTTGTGGACGGGGGTGCGGTCGCACCCAAACTGGGTGTAGCCGATTCGGCAAGTAGCTTGCCACCTCTACTCTCCCAGTCACTGTAGCTGCCCGCCTGCTCCTCGACGCGCCCGTCGCCGTGCATAACCAACAGGCCGGTCACGCAACGATCCATAAAATCTCGGTCGTGGCTGACCAATAACAGCGTACCTTGAAAGTCCATGAGGATTTCTTCCAGAAGCTCAAGAGTTTCGATATCCAGGTCGTTTGTGGGCTCATCCAGTACGAGCAAATTGGCTGGCTGGGTAAATAATTTGGCTAGAATGGCGCGGTTGCGCTCGCCACCCGAGAGCGCTTTTACTGGGGTTCGGACGCGCTCTGGGGTGAACAAAAAGTCACTCAGATAACTAATGGCATGTCTTTTCTTACCGTTAATTTCAACGAATTCTTGGCCCCCACAGACGTTGTCAATAAGATTGCCCTCGGGATTGAGGTGTCCGCGGAGTTGGTCCGAGTAGGCGACCTCGAGTTTAGTGCCCGTTTTAACGTCGCCAGCACCGGGAGAGAGCTCGCCGAGCAATAATTTTACAAGCGTGGTCTTACCAATACCATTGCGACCAACAATGCCCAAACGATCGCCGCGTTGAATAATGGTGGAGAAGTTTTTGACAATGGTCTGGCCATCGTAGGAGAAGCTGATGTTATCTACTTCTGCGACAATTTTCCCAGAGCGTTCGGCGTCCTCCACATCAAAACTGGCACGGCCTTGGCGCTCGCGACGTTGGGCGCGTTGTTCGCGCATCGCCTCAAGTGCGCGTACTCTGCCTTCGTTACGGGTGCGGCGCGCTTTGATTCCTTGGCGAATCCAAACTTCCTCCTGGGCGAGTTTCTTATCGAACAGCGCATTGGCCTTTTCTTCGGCCGCGAGTTCTTGGGCGCGGAAGTTCAGGAAGCCGCGATAATCACCTTGCCAAACGGATAGATGACCACGTTCGAGTTCGGCAATGGAAGACACAACGTTTTGCAGGAATCGTCGGTCATGGGTAATAAGAACCAGCGCGCCTCTGTAGCTGCGCAGTTGCTCCTCAAGCCATTCAATAGTGGGGATATCAAGGTGGTTGGTTGGCTCATCCAGTAGCAGAATGTCGGGCTGTGTGACCAGTGCGCGACCCAAAGACACCCGTCTTCGCCATCCGCCTGAAAGTGCTTTTAACAGGGCATCGGCGGGTAAATCCAATTGTGAAATAACGGTATCAATACGCTGTTGTAGCTGCCAGCCGTCTTCGGCCTCCAGAGCTGCCTGTACGCGCGCTAATTCGTTCATATCGGCGTCTGCGCCGCGTTCAATTAGGTGGTGATACTGAGAGCAGCATGCCAACGTTGGCTAGCCCAGAGGCTATGTTGTCGTAAACGGTTTGGTCATCAGCTCCTGGTAGTTCCTGCTCCAGCCGCGCCAGTTTCGCCGTTGGTGCTAGCCAGCGTTCACCGTCGTCGGGTGCTATTTCGCCTGCCAATATTTTGAACAAAGTGGATTTGCCGGCACCATTGCGCCCAAGCAGGCCAAGCCGGTCTCCAGCTTCAAGATTAAGACTGACGCCGTCCAGAATGACGTGGGTACCAAAATGCAAGTCAATACGATCTAGGCGTAGTAGGGGCATAGCGGCCTCCAAAAATTAGGCGCGAAGTGTACGGCAAGCCCCCAATAAGCGCTAATTTGGTTAGAATCGAGTTATTGGCTTTAGGAGACATTGTATGTACCGCCACTTGACCGACACCCACGATCGTTGGATTGCTCGTTGGCTTACGCTCTGCGCAGCCGTGATTTTTGGCATGATACTGCTGGGTGGCGTGACCCGATTGACCGACTCTGGCCTGTCGATGGTGGAGTGGAATCCCATTATGGGCACCATTCCGCCGTTGAGTCAGGAAGACTGGCAGGTGGCCTTTGATAAATACAAGCAGTTCCCCGAGTACCAAAAGATTAACTACAACATGGATTTGTCTGGTTTTAAGGTCATCTTCATGTATGAGTATTTGCACCGCGTGTTGGGCCGTTTAATTGGGTTGCTGTACTTTGTGCCACTGGTGTTCTTTTGGGTGCGGGGCATGATTCGGCGCGACCTCACCCCCAAGCTGCTGTTGCTGTTGGTGTTAGGCGGATGCCAGGGGCTGTTGGGATGGTACATGGTCAAGAGCGGTCTTGTTGATCGCCCCGATGTGTCTCAATACCGTCTAACGGCGCATCTTGGCCTGGCGGTGGCGGTATACGCTTATATGGTGTGGCTGATATTGCGACTCACAGCACCGTCGCGGGCCATCCCCCACTGGCGTCTTGGCGTCCGCTGGCGTTGGTGGGTTTGATCTACCTCATGATCTTGAGCGGCGGCTTTGTTGCAGGGACCGACGCCGGTTACTCCTACCCCACCTGGCCACTCATGGGGGAAACGTTCTTGCCGCCCGCGTTATATGCCGATGGCTGGATTTCGGCGTTTGAGCAGGTGACGACCATTCAGTTCAACCATCGAATGCTTGCTTATTTTATTGTTGCTGTCGCGTTGGTTGTAGCAGTGCGCAATCTGTCGATGAGCCATGACGCCCGTGTCCGTAACGGGATTTATCTGGTCCTTGCAGCCCTGGCTGTATAGGTGACCTTAGGTATTTCGGCCTTGCTCACCCATATTGCGGTGCCCGTGGCCGCGGCGCATCAAGGGGGGGCCGTTGTGCTATTAACTGCAGCACTATTTTTTGCCCATGCGCGCATTACAGAGCGGTCGCGTATCTGAGACAGTGTGCAACTCTCGACACCTGTTTCTGTGGTAAATTCGGTGCCATACTTAATATTACCGACAGTTATAAGTCGATGTCATCGAGGGGATCATGCAAAGCTCGGAGCACGATGTACTTCTGCAGAGCTTGCTGCTGGTATGTCAGCACCATCAGTTGCCTGCAACAGCAGAGTCGCTAACCGCAGGACTACCTGTGTCCGAAGCGGGGCTCACCCCGATCTTCTCGCGCGCTCGGCGAAACGTGCTGGGCTTAATAGTCGCCTAAAGACACTCGATATTGCACAAATTCCCGACTCGTTATGCCCAGCCATAGTGCTACTCAATGACAATGACGCCTGCGTTTTCTTGGGCCGAACCGAGGATGGCGACGCCCGGGTTATCTACCCTCGCTGGTAAATTCACCGGTCAACGAGCGCTTTGATGCCTTGCGAGGTCAGCAGTCGGGACACGTATTCATAGCGCGGCCGCGTTTTAGGTTCGACAACCGAGTGAGCCAAGATGATCATCATCGCGACGGCCACTGGTTTTGGACAGCGCTGCGAGCCAATATGCCGGTGTACCGAGACGTGTTGTTTGCGGCGTTCTTCATCAATGTCTTCGCGTTGGCAATACCTTTATTCACCATGAATGTGTACGACCGAGTGGTGCCCAACGCCGCGTTTGATACCTTATGGGTGCTTGCGTTGGGCGTGTTTTTAATCCTCATTGCCGACGTTATCTTAAAAACGCTGCGTGGCCACTTTCTGGATTTGGCGAGTCGCCGGGTTGATGTGAGTTTATCGGCCCGCATCATGGAGCAGGCGCTGGGTATGCGTCTTGAGCATAAGCCCGCATCCGTAGGGTCATTTGCGGTAAATCTCCGCTCTTTTGAGACGCTCAGAGATTTTATTACCTCAGCGACGATGGCAGCCGTTATTGATTTGCCCTTTGCGCTGGTATTCTTTGGCGTCATTGCCTGGATAGGCGGACCCATTCTTTTACCGGTGCTTGCCTGCGTGGCCATGCTTCTCGCATTCGCCTTTATATGCGTCCAAAGTTACAGCGCCTGTCCGAGACCACCTATAAGGCGGGGGCGTTGCGCAATGCCACACTCATCGAGTCACTGACTGGCTTAGAGACGCTAAAAGCCATGGGCGCGCAATCGGTCATGCAGCGCAAGTGGGAAGAGACCACGCGGTTTTTAGCGGGCGTAGGTGTACAGCAACGTGTGTCTTCGCTGTCGGTAACGAATTTTACGCTCTGGTGCCAGCAGCTTGCGTCGGTGCTGGTCATTGTGACCGGGGTGTATCTGATTGCCAATGGTGACATGACCATGGGTGGCCTTATTGCCTCTACCATGTTGGCCGGGCGAGCGATTCAGCCCTTTGGGCAGGTGGCGGGGCTAACCACGCAGCTGCACAACGCCAAAATAAGCTTAGACAGCCTGGATGGATTATTTGCTACGCCTACAGAGGCAAAGCAAGAGGGCGCGTTTGTGTCGCGCGAGCATTTTAAAGGTGGCATCGAATTTAAAAACGTGTCCTTCAACTATCCCGATGCCCAGCTACAGTCGCTTAACGATGTATCGCTTAAAATTGCACCGGGCGAACGGGTTGCCATTTTAGGCCGGGTCGGGTCGGGCAAGTCGACCTTGGGTAAGTTGGCAATGGGTTTGTACCAGCCCAATGACGGTTCGGTATTAATTGATGGTATTGACCTTAGGCAGCTAGACGCGGGTGAGTATCGTAGCGCGGTAGGCTACATGCCCCAAGATGTGACCTTGTTCCACGGCACCTTGCGCGACAACCTGACTATGGCCCATCGCGGCATTACCGACGAGGCGTTGCTGTTGGCCGCAGAGCGGGCTGGATTGAGTGACTTTGTTAACCGTCACCCCAGCGGCTTTGATATGCCCATTGCCGAGCGTGGCGATTCGGTCTCGGGTGGGCAACGTCGATGCATCGCACTGGCTCGTGCTCTGGTTCATGAGCCATCAGTGTTAATTTTGGATGAACCGACTGGGTCGATGGATCACACCACGGAATCGGTGGTGATATTGCTTCAGAAATATCTAGGCCAAAATATTTAAATTCTTTACCTAGATTGCGCAAAACATTGATAATCGCGCCGTATCCACACCCATAATCTAATAATGAGAAACTATTTTTTTCACGGATAATCTTTAAGAGCTGTTTATATCTAAGAATCTGCCCTTCTTCGCCATTCCAGTCAACTCCTTTAGCAGAAGTACCATGTGATTTTATTGCATTAGAATAATAATTTTTTATATCATCAAGTGAAATTAATCTTTCCTCTTTCATATTTTATTTTTTTTAATTTTACTTTGAAAAAATTCATGTAATGAACTTGGTGTTAAATGTTTAAATCCAAGCACTTGTTTTTGAAAGAACGAAAGATCATATTTCTTGAGTTCTGAATGAAGGTCAATTTGATGTTTAAAAAATGGAATTGTGAAGACATGGTTAATTGCTCTTCGTTCAATTGAAGAATGATTGATTCCGCCCGAATGAAATGCCATAGAGTCCATTACTATAAACTGCCCAGAGGATGCCTCTATTTGAACTGCAGATTGTTTTATTAAATCATCGCCAGGTATCCATTCCTCTTTATGAGATTGAGGCAAAATATAAGTAGCTCCATTCTGAGTTGTAAAATCATCAACACAAAAAAGCCCAGAAATGGCAATGGGCTTAGATGTTGTAAAATGTTGATAAGGAAGATCTCTATGCCATCGTGCTTGACTATATTTCTCATGAGGTACATTGAAAAGTGCATTTTGCTGATTTAACAAAAACTGTCCTTCAATTAATTCACTTATTATATTAATGAGTTGCTTGTTAAAGGCTAAATCTAAGAAAATTTTATTGAAGGCCATTGGCATTCTTAAGATATTATTTTCTTCAGCGCTTATAAGTGTCTCTTTTCCATACTTTTTTGTATATTCTTCCTGTAATTCACGCAGTGAATCAGAAATTAAATTGATGTCTTTTTTGCTGATTTCAGAATCAAGAATAGTGTATCCGGAATGCATAACCTGCTTTGCTGAGTCGCTGAGTACTTTATTTGCATTCTTGGAAGTAAACGAACCATAAGACTCTTGAGGCACTTTATTCATGAATTTTTATGGTAGATATCTTTAATTATAGTGTAAGGTCTTTGCTTTACTTCAGTGAAAATCTTAGAGATATAAATCCCTTGAATGCTGTTAAATAAAATAATTAATCCTGAAAAAAACCAAATTGAAGCTATTACTGATATATATCCTGCAGGTGGAGCATAGAAAAAATAAAGATAGGTTTGATAACAAATAAACATGCAAGCAGAAAAAGAAATTCCTAGCCCGCTATAAAATGCAAGTCTTAAGGGCAGACTGCTGAAAGAGGTAATGGAATTTATAAAGTGACTAAATTTATATCTGCTGTCATAAACTGACGGTGATGAGGATAGTTTGGTAACTGTTTGATAGCCTTGTTTAAAGCCAGTTATCATCCACAAACCACCTATATTTATTTCTCTTTCCTGATGAGAGACCAAGGCTTTTGCATACCTATCAGTCATAACTCTTGCAGTAGTAATATTATTGGGCTGATCAAGTTTAGTAAAAAATCTAAATAAACGATAAAAGAAATAGCCTGAAATCTTTTCAAAAAAGTTACCCTTGCGCTTAGCCTGAACTCCATAGACAACGTCTAACCCCTCTCTTTCAAGCTGTTCATCAAAAGAGATAAGCCACTCGGGCTTCTCCTCTAAATCAACATCTATAAGAAATACCTTTTTCCCTTTTGCAAATTCTATACCAGTCATCATTGCTTTGTGATGACCAAAATTTCTTGATAAATCAAGAATCTTAATTTTCTTATCTTGCTGCATCAAACCGATTGCGATCTCAAGACTTCTATCTTCAGATCCGTCATTCACAAAAATGATTTCAAAATCTTCTCCAATTAAGTTTATTGCTGCCTCAGTTGCCCTTTCATAAAACTCGTGTACGTGATTTTCTGATGAGTAGAGTGTTGTAACGATAGATAGTTTCATTTTTTTTAAATTAAATAATACACTTTTTTAGGTGATTGCTTGTTTCTTTGCCGCAATTAAATAGTGTGTCAATTATGCTAAGTTGGCTCTCAAAGGGTCCCCATAATTGCTTGTACGATGGGTATTCTTCATAATCAAACCACTCAACATCTATATGGTAATTTTTAAAAACTTCTGTGTCTAAATAATCTCTTGCAGCTGGCCCAGATACATAGCATCCAGACTTAGATTCAATGCAAATATTAGCAAGTCTTTGAGATTTTTCTCCGCTTATAGAAAATTGATTTGAATGCGAAATTACAGTTTTTATGTTTAAGTAGTCACAGATTTCCTTGATAAAGATAGTATTTAATTTTGATAGATTTGTGTGTTTCATTTCGTACAAAGGCTCCAGAATATTAGATATTTCTTTAAAAAAGGGTGCGCTTGAGTAGTTCATTTGAATTGACTTCCAATGATCTTTGCTCCATTTAGTATCAGAGACTTCTGTTTCATAGATTGATTGATCAAATTTACCTTTTGATTGTATGGGAATTGTTAACCACTTTTTACCTTGCGGAGTTTTAATAATATTTCTATTTCTCCAATCTCTCTTTGTGTATTGCATTGAATCAAAAATAACGAACTCATCAACATAAGAGATCAAATCAAAGTAACCTATCCATGGAAGATAGTTTGATTGAACTATAGCTATTTTTTTCATGCAATTGAAGATTTTGAGAAATGCACTGCAAAAGAGTATGTTTTTTTAGCCATTTGGTCCTGTCATCATAGACACTCTTGTAGATAAAATAATGATGCCAAGAATCATTGGGGATATGAAAATTATCTTCAAAACAAGTGACGAGATGAACTCAGAAAGATAATTGAGTAATGAAACAATTCCAAGACTAAAAAAAATAGCAAAGATGTATGAAAAGCCCATTAAGTGAACTGATAAACCTTGCTGAAATATCATAATAAAAACTAATAAAGAGAATGCCAGAGGAATAAAAACACTTCGAGCAGCCGAAGAGTGTGATAGCAAAATTGACATGCCAATAATAGATAAAATAGATATTAAAAGCATGCCAGAAATAGATAGAATACAATTAAAAGTAAAGATTGCTAAATTAAGGCTTTCTCCTGCTAAAGAAATATTATCTACATTTACGCATGTATTAATTCTATTGCCTCCTAAGAACTGTAATGAACCTAAAATGCCTCCATTATGAAAATCATTTCCACTGATACCAATCCTGAAGAACAGTGATGATCCCATGGTGTTTTCTAAGTAAATTCCTGCATATATTTTCATGCCGATATATACGAATGCTGGAAAAGAAAGAGCAACTATTATGAGTAGCTTTTTAAAAAAATTTGTATTGATTGCTGTTGGAAAAAAGTTATTTTTATCTTCGCTATCAAGAAATCGAGGTAAAAGCAAAATTAAAAGATAAAATACAGATACTACAAATGCCCATATAAAGTGAAAAATTCCCGCAAGAATAAAAAATATTAATCCAATAGTATTTTTATTTGAATGAAAAAAGATTAATCCAGCAAGCATAAACATGAGGAAATAAATCTCTGCCCAGCTTGCCAAGAACATTTTATACACCCATGGGGAGGATATAAATAATATAAATATGGCAAGGCCAGTCAAAATATCTGGAAAAATAGATGGTTTTTTTAATGAATTAAATATTTTTAGCCCTATTTCAGCCAAAAGCACTCCTGTGAAAATAATCACAGTCTTGTCGAATAATGGGCCAGCAATTAATAATGCCTCTTTGCCCCAGAAATGATTAATTAGAATATAGGGAGATAAAGGAAAAAAGGGTACAGACAAATAAATTTCTTTTTGCCAATCATTAGAATTTAGTGGGCAATCCTCACAAGAGGACCAGATAGAAAATCCAAAAGAGCTAAAGTAACCGTTTAACCTCAAATACTCAACTGCATTGAATACCCTTTGGAAATGCCAATCAAGCCAATTTACACCCAGTGGAGAATAAACTGATAAAAAATAAATATATAAAAGCCCTATTGGTAGATATAAAGATACTCTTATAGATAAGGGGCTTTTCAAAAAATTCATGTATAAATTATATGCTGAATTATAGCTTTGTTTTTATACACTTAATTAATTCGGCTGTAATTACAGGATCTCCAGAGAAAATTGATGGCGCAATTCTTGAAGCAATACTGCCGTAACGAACAAGTAATTGGTCTGCAACTTCATTTGGGCTTCCAGTTACAGCTATAGTATCAAGCATATTATCAGATATTAACGCAGGTATTTTGTCCCAATTGCCTTCCTTTGTTAACTTATTCAGCTCTAACTGGATACCATCCCATCCGTGTTGCTCCAAAACTACTCTATAGGCAGGAGTAGAAGCATAAAACCCAATTTGGGCCTTACAAGCATCTCTTGCTTTAGCAATTTCCTCTTCGGTTGTTCCTGTTGCAACCATGACACCCAGGGAAATATCAAATTCTTTTGTTGTTGATAATTCAAGTCCTTTCTTTATAGATGGCAAAGTAATGTTTTCAAGAAACTTAGTTGTGTGAAAAGGATGCACAATAAACCCATCGCCAGATTCAGCTGCGGCTTGAGTCATTAATGGTCCCACACCTGCAACATATATTTTTGGAAGACCAAATGGATTTTCTCCCGGATTAAAAATAGGAGTCATCAATGTATGTTGATAAAACTCGCCTCTAAAGTCCAGATCTTTACCTTCATGCCAACACCCCCAAATAGCTTTGATAGCATCAACCATTTCTTTCATACGTTTGGCAGGTGAAGACCACGGCATAGAGTATCTCTTTTCAATATGAGGTTTTATTTGAGACCCTATACCAAGTGTAAACCTCCCTTTGGACATCAACTGAAGGTCGTAGCCAATATTAGCTAAAGTCATGGGATTCCTGGAAAATGCTACTGCTATTGAGGTTAAGAGTTCTAACTTTTCTGTAGCAAGAGCTGCGGCTGCAAGAGGCAGAAATGGTTCATGCGGTCCTTCAAAAGTATAAGCACCATCGTATCCAAGATCCTCAAGCTCCTTGCTTGCTTTTGAAGCTTCTGCTGGATCTCGAGTAATCATTGAACAGTCGATTTTAATTTTTTTCATATTGAATTATTTCTACTTAATCATCAGTGATTATGATGGATGTATTCCAATTTGTGTATCCCGAGTGGTAATATAAAAATCAGTCTGGTACCGATAAAGGAAAAATAATGAACTCAAAAATTTGTGAACTTCTTGATATTGAATTCCCTCTTGTTGCATTTACTCACTGTAGGGATGTTGTTGTGGCAGTATCAAAAGCAGGTGGATGCGGCGTACTAGGCGCAGTCGGGATGACCCCTGAAGAGCTTGAGGAAGAACTTAAGTGGATTGATGATCATATCGATGGGCTTCCATACGGCGTGGATGTTTTAATCCCCAATAAAATGGCAGATCAAAACCAAAAATTTGATGCTGAAAAATTAACCTCGATGATTCCTCAAGAATATGCAGATTTTAGAGCAGACATCTTAGAGCAGCATGATATTGAAGCTGATGAATTAAGAACAATTAAACCTGCTGCAACTTACATGGCTGAAAACACTAAGGCAGATGGTGCAAAAGCTTTACTGGATGTTGCATTCAGTCACCCAATTAAAATAATTGCAAATGCATTGGGTGTTCCACCCGACTGGATGGTGCAAATGGGCAAAGACAATGATGTAAAAGTTGCTGCTCTTCTAGGCACAGCACAACACGCGATCAATCAAGTTAAAGCAGGTGTAGATATTTTGGTTGTTTCAGGTACAGAAGCTGGCGGTCATTGTGGCAGCGTTTCTACCATGGTCTTAATACCTGAAGTTCATAAAGCTATTCAGCCCTATGGCGATGTTCCTATTCTTGCCGCAGGAGGAATTGCAACTGGAAGACAAATGGCAGCTGCAATGAGTATGGGCGCATCAGGTGCTTGGTGTGGATCTGTATGGTTAACAACAGCTGAATCTGAAGTTCCGCCCGTAATTAAAGAGAAAATGGTAGCGGCAACTTCAAGCCAAACTACTAGATCAAGAAGCAGAACAGGAAAGCACTCAAGACAGCTTGTATCTGAATGGACAAAGGCATGGGAGGCAGACGAAGCTCCTGAGCCACTTCCACTTCCTCTTCAACCCATGGTGGCTGAGCCAGCTTTAGCGAAAGTTAATAAATTAGCAGAGGGTGGACATGAAGGCGCCAAAGAGCTTTCAACTTACTGGGTAGGTCAAGGCGTAGGATTGATGAATCAGACAATCTCAGCAAGCGATGTTGTGCAAGAATTTAAAGAGGACTTTATTGAAGCCTACGAAAGATTAGCTAATTTTGTTGGCGATTAATTATTCAGGTTTCGCATATCGAATAGATACAGCTCTTTTAAATCCATCCCTTTCAAAAAGCATGTCTGTCCAGCGTTTGATATTAGGCTTAAATGCCTCCTCTATTTGAAGTGACTTAGCTAAATATATTGCATAACTCACACATATATCTGCAATGGTAAATCTATTTGAACACAAGTATTCTCTTGATTCCAAAGTTTTCTCCAGCAACTTCAATCTAGCAACAAACCATCTTCGATATCCTTCTGCTGCTTTATCGGCAACACCTATCTCTTGAAGGGTATATCTCAGAACTACAGTTTGAGGAAAGGTTAAAGTTGCATCAGAGTGAGCAAGCCAATTTAAATAATGATGATAGTCAACTTCATCATTGTTAACACGTAACTCTGTGGGGCCATATTTATCTACTAGATATTGGCACATGGCAACTGATTCTGTCATTTCTACATCACCATCAATAAGGTACGGAATTGTGCCAAGAATATTTACATCCATAAATTCCTTGTGCAAAAACCTTGGGGGGAATGGCATCATTTCAGTCTCATAACTTAATCCCATTTCCTCTGCGGTCCACATCGGCCTAACGCCTCTAGAATCATTACAACTATAAATTTTGATGCTCATTATTTTGCCCTCAGAGAGAAAAACCATGCAATTTTTAAAATTAATTTCAAAAATGGTAATTATTTGTATATTATATTACCACTCAATTTTATTAAATAAAAATGCTTAAAAAAAATATAGCTCCCGAAATTAAAACAAATATTGACATCAATTCTGATGAATTTATTCATAACAAAAATGTGATGTTAAAGAAAATAAATTTTCTTGATGAGCTTTTGGACAAGGCTGAATTAGGAGGTGGTGCCTATCATCACAAAAGGTTAGCAAAGCGAGGCAAAATGCCTGTAAGGGAAAGGATCTTTAATTTGCTTGATCCTGATACACCCTTCCTAGAGATTGCTCCATTTGCTGCCTATGGAACAGACTTTACTGTGGGAGGCGGATGTGTGGCTGGAATTGGAATTGTTGCTGGTACTGAATGTGTAATCTTTGCTAATGATCCTTCAGTTTTAGCTGGCGCTATGACGGTTTATGTTGGAGAAAAATGGAATAGGGCAATGGAAATCGCTAGAGATAATCGTCTTCCTTATATTAATTTTGTTGAATCTGCAGGAGGAGATCTTCGAATGGGCACCGGCAAGAAAGGAGATCAGCCTCCAATCGCTCCCACCATAGGTCATACTCATTTTGCAGCAACTGGAAGATATTTTTATGATCTAACTGAACTTTCTAAAATGCGTATACCAGTAATATCAATTGTTTTCGGCTCATCAACTGCCGGTGGTGCTTATCAACCAGGCATGTCTGATTACAATATCTTTGTTAAAGATCAGGCTAAAGTTTTTCTTGCAGGACCTCCTTTAGTCAAAATGGCTACTGGTGAAATATCAGATGATGAGACCTTGGGTGGCGCAAAAATGCATTCAGAAGTTTCAGGTCTATCAGATTATCTAGCTGAAGATGAGATGGATGCTCTAAGATTATGCAGGAATGTAGTCTCACATTTACATTGGATTAAAGAGGGTCCCTCGCCTATTTCAGATGCTGATAGTCCAAATTTATCTGAGGAAGAGTTATTAGGTCTTGTTGATGAAGAACTCAAAAGTCCTCTTGATATTAGGGAGGTGATTGGTCGAATTGTTGATGGGTCAAGATTTGAAGAGTTCAAACCTCTTTATGGTAAAACTATGATTTGCGGATGGTCAATGCTTCACGGATATCCTGTTGGCATATTAGGAAATAATGGTCCCATCTATCCGGAAAGTGCTGAAAAAGCTGCAACCTTTTTACAACTATGCAATAAACGAAACATACCATTAATTTTTCTTCAAAATGTCACAGGTTTTTTAGTAGGAAAAGATTTCGAGAGACAGGCTATTATTAAAAAAGGCTCTCAGCTTATTAATGCAGTGTCTAACTCTAATGTACCTCATATTACAATTATTATTGGTGCTTCATTTGGTGCAGGTACATACGCTATGTCAGGCAGAGCATATAACAATAGATTCACTTTTCTCTGGCCCACAGCAAAAATTGCTGTTATGGGTTCGAAGCAGATTGCTGGAGTAATGTCGATTGTTCGAAGAGGTCAAGCCGCAAGAAAAGGTGAAAAATTTGATGAAAAACTTGATGCTCAAATCGTAGAGACAGTTGAGCAAATGTCAGATCAAATGTCAGAGGGTCTTGTTGCAAGCAGCATGGTTACAGATGATGGCATTATTGATCCAAGAGATACTAGAAGCGTTATTGGATTTTGCCTATCTATAGTTTCTAACACTTCAATAGATGGTGCTAAAGAGTATGGGGTATTTAGATTATGAGGTTTAATTCAATTCTTGTTGCTAATCGCGGAGAAATTGCATGTCGAATCATGCAAACCGCTCAATTTATGGGTATTAAGTGTGTAGCTGTTTTTGTTGATGCTGATAAAGATACTCCATTTGTAAAGATGGCTGATGAAGCCATCAAGTTATCTTCTAGCTACATGGATGGTTCTGCGATCATTGATGCGGCTATACAATCTGGAGCAGAAGCAATTCATCCAGGATATGGATTTTTATCAGAAAATGCAGCCTTTGCAAGAAAAGTTAAAAGCAGTAAATTAATTTGGGTTGGTCCATCTCCTCATGTAATCAAAGTCATGGGTGATAAATTAAAAGCTAAAGAACTAGCTGAAAATTCTGGGGTTCCCACTCTGCCAATGATCTCAAATACTAAAGATGTAAAAAGTATTGGCTATCCGATCTTGATCAAAGCTGCCGCTGGAGGTGGTGGTAAAGGAATGCGAATTGTTAAAAAAGAAAGTGAATTAAAAGATTCAATCATAAGCGCCAAAAGAGAAGCTCTCTCAGGTTTTGGTGATGACAGAATTTTTATAGAAAGATATGTAGAAAAATCGCGTCATATTGAAATACAAATCTTAGGTGATGAACACGGTAATGTCATTCATTTGGGAGAACGTGAATGCTCCATACAAAGAAGACATCAAAAAATTATTGAGGAGTCGCCTTCTCCAAGAATTGATCCGTTTTTACGAGAGGAGATGGGTCAAGCGGCTGTTAAATTAGCTAAAAAAATTAAATACTGCTCTGCAGGAACTGTTGAATTTTTATTTGATGATAAAACAGATGAATTCTGGTTTTTAGAGGTTAATACTAGACTGCAAGTTGAGCACCCAGTTACAGAAGAAGTTACAGGAATAGATTTGGTTGCTGAGCAAATCAAGATAGCGAGAGGAGATGAGCTTGAATTTGCTCAAGATGATATTGATTGGCATGGACATGCAATTGAAGCAAGATTATATGCTGAAGATCCTGGAAATAACTTTTTACCTGAAATAGGAACATTGCACGCATATGATACTAGTCTAGCTTCAGAGGTAAGATGGGATTCAGGGGTGGAAGAAGGTAGTGTTATTGGAACAGATTTTGATCCTATGCTATCTAAGGTTATTTCTTGGGCACCTAATAGAATTGATGCCGCAAATAAATTGGCACGTGGACTTGAAAGAGCTCACATGGGAGGTGTAGTAACAAATCGTCAATTTTTAATTTCTTGCTTAAGAAATGAAAACTTCATAAGCGGAAATACAACAACAGACTTTATTGAACGCGAAGCTTTAGAAACTAAAAAGAATCTTTCTGTAAATGAGCTTCATCAAACATCAATAGCACTTGCTTTATGGCTAGCACAACAAAATAGAGTCTCTGATCCTGTTACAGGTTTTATGCCTGCAAACTGGACCAATGGAAGAATGCCACTTCAAAGGGTTAAGTTGCTTTTAATACAAGATGAGATAGAAGTGAAATATAAATTAAATAAAGATAATTTATATGAAGTTATGGGCTCCATTTGTGAAATTTACCATTGTGATATTGCTGGCATTGATGTGGAGATAGACTGTCACAGATTTTATGCTCATGTAACTGAGGCAGGCAGTGAAATCACTATTAACATGCCGTTTGGAGACGTTAATGCATCTGTTCTTCCCAGGTTCATAGAACCGGGTAATGACGTCCCTGAGGGAAGTTTGATCGCTCCAATGCCTGGAAAAGTTATTGATGTAAAGGTTAAAAAAGGCAGTAAAGTAAAAGCTGGGGATACTTTAGTAATTATTGAGGCAATGAAAATGGAACATGCAATTAAAGCAACTGAGACAGGCAAGATAGCTAAAGTAATGATTAAACTTAATGATCAAGTTGACAACGGAGCTACCCTTCTCGTTCTTGAAAAATAGCATGAAATCTCAACCCATCCTCTCAAGCAAGTCACCTCAAATTGGAAAGCGCCATCTTGAAGTGATGGATGAGCTAGAAAGTATGCTTGATCAAGGAAAGTCATTTGCAACGATGTCTGATCTTGCAAAAAAATTGAAGATTTCATTAAGAACTCTATACGAAATTGCACCAAGCAAAGAGGAGCTTATAGTGACAACAGTTGATAGAGTGTTAAAAAAACACGGTAAGATTGCTATGGATGCAATGAACACTCATTCATCTCCAATTAAAAAATTAGAAAGTTTTTTAACTGTTGCCAATCAAGCAGTTGGGCCAAGATTTGAAAGATTCACACTATCTCTTAGTAGTTTAAATTCGTCTAAGCCAATGGTGGACTATCATGAGCAATACATAACAGACCTAATAAAAAATCTTTTAGATGAAGCAAGAATTAAAAATGAGATCAAGGAAATTGATACTCAGGCAACTGCATTACTATTAGGAGGCCTTGGTAGATATTTTCAATCTAAGAAACTCTTAAAAGATTTGCATCAAACTCCTGAAAAAACTAGTAACTTCTTAACAAAAATCATTATTGATGGCATAAAAATGGAGAAATCTTGAGCGAAGAAATCATAAGGATTGCAAATTGTAGCGGCTATTACGGAGATAAATTATCTGCTGCTAAAGAAATGGTGGATGGAGGACCCATAGATGTACTGACTGGAGACTATTTAGCAGAACTCACCATGACAATTCTTTTTAATCAAAAGATGCAGCGAGGAGATGATAAGGGATATGTGGGTACTTTTCTCAAACAAGTGAAAGCAGTAGCTAAGTCATGCAAAGAGAAAAATATTAAAATTGTTACAAATGCGGGTGGTTTGAACCCCTCTTCTATGGCTAATGAAATAGAAAAAATCTTAGATGAGCTCAATATTTCTCTCAAAGTAGCTTACATAACTGGCGATGATTTAATGCCAAGAATGGACTCCTTAAAAAATGAAGGAGAATCATTTCTTAACATTGATAAAAATATTCCGATTGATAAATCAGGATGTCAAACACTCACAGCAAATGCTTATCTTGGAGCTTGGGGAATTAAAGAAGCATTAGATGAGGGAGCTGATATTGTAGTATGCCCAAGGGTGACGGATGCTGCAGTAGTCATTGGTCCAGCAGCATGGAAATTTAATTGGAAGAGAGATGATTATGATGCATTGGCTGGTGCATTAGCAGCAGGTCATATTATTGAATGTGGCTGCCAAGCAACCGGTGGGAACTATGCTTTTTTTAAAGAGGTACCAAGCTTTGATAATGTGGGCTATCCAATAGCTGAAATCAAAAACGACGGAAGTTTTTACATTACCAAACATCCAGGCACTGGAGGTTTAGTATCTACTGGAACTGTAACAGCTCAGCTTTTATATGAAATTAGCGCTCCTGCATACCTAAATCCAGATGTTATAGCTCATTTTGATACCTTGAATATTGAGGAAGTCTCCAAAGACAGAGTTTATGTATCAGGTTGTAGGGGAAGATCACCAACTAATACTCACAAAGTCTGTATTAATCTTGCTGGTGGTTATAGAAATGGCATGGAGTTTATTCTTACAGGCATAGATATTGAAGAAAAAGCTCAAATTATCAGTGATGCACTATTTAACTCTGTTGGAGGCAAAGAGCAATTTGATGAGGTTTCAATTTTATTAGATAGAACCGACAAAAAAGATCCCAATTCTAACGAAGAAGCAATGGCCTCTCTTAGAATTTCGGTCAAATCAAAAGATCCTGATTTAGTTGGCAGAATGTTTACAGCAAAAATGATAGAGCTGGCTTTAGCCAATTATCCAGGATTTTTTACTGGAGGAGGAGTAAGATCTGGAGGACCGGTCTTAGTCTATTGGCCTGCTTTGATAGATAGCAAACACATTGAAGAGACTGTTCATATAGACGGCAAAGAAATTAATGTAAAGCCAACTAATCAACTCGATTTAGAAGAAACCTATTATCAAAAACAACCAATTGAAATGCCTCCTCCTCCATCGGGTCAAACTCTCAACAAACCATTAGGAGAGCTTTTTGGTGCTAGATCTGGTGATAAAGGCGGTTGTGCGAATATCGGTGTATGGGCAAAAAATGAAAATGCATTCTCTTTTTTAAATAATTATCTAACTGTCGAAAAAATCAAAGAATTGATGCCTGATATAAGGGAATTTGAAATAGATAGGTATGAGCTTCCAAACATACTTTCACTAAATTTTTACATCCATGACATATTAGAAGATGGAGTTTCTTCTAATACTAGGAAAGATGGCCAAGCTAAATCTTTCACGACATCGCAGGATTTGGGGATCGCGCGGCCGCGGAAAAGATCGCCGGAGATAAGATCGATATCCTTGTTGACCTCAATGTGCACATCACCGGGGAGCGGATGGAGATTTGCGCCCACCGCCCCGCGCCGATCCAGGTTAACATGCTGGCCTTTCCCGGCACGTCGGGCGCGGACTTCTACGACTATCTGATCGGCGATGACATTGTGACGCCGTCCGACGAACAATCCATGTTTAGTGAGCATATTATCAATATGCCGGAGACCTATTTCCTGACCAATCACGCCGAGGAGATCGCCGCCTACACACCGCCGCGCGAATCCGAAAGCCTCCCAAGCACCGGTGCGGTCTTCGCCTGCTTTAACAATGCCTACAAGATCGAGCCGGACATGTTCGAGACGTGGTTGGGCATTCTAACCGATGTGCCGGATAGCGTGCTGTGGCTGTTTTCAAACAGCGCGCTGGTGCGGGAGAAACTGACCACCGCAGCCGTGAAGGCCGGCATAGATGGCCGGCGCCTGGTCTTCGCCGCCGACAAGCCCAAGGCCGACCACCTGGCCCGGCTGAAACTCGCCGACATCGCCTTGGATACCGGCATCTACGGTGGTCATACGACGACGGCGGATGCGCTTCGGGTCGGCCTGCCGGTCATCACCACCAGCGGTACACACTTTGCCTCGCGGGCCTCGTCTTCCATCATTCGCGCCATGGGTCTGGAGACGTTGATCTGTCCGGACCTGGATTCCTATCGGGCGTTCACGGTGTCACTGGCTGAGGACGAAGACCGGCTCCGGGAACTCAGAACCACGATCGAGTGGAGTGTGGACGCCAAGCCGCTGTTCGACGGTGTACGGTATGTCCGGCACTTGGAAGCAGGGTTTGCGGAAGCTCACCGCCTTTGGCGAACCGGCGAACCGCCGGCCCATATCCCTGACCGCCGGGCTGCTGAGCCAGGGTTAGATCAGCCCCACTTCTTAATAATAATGAACGGCCAGGGCGAAGACTCGGTGCCATAAGTAATGGGCACGTCGATCAGCGCGGGTTCGTCCTTTTTGATGGCCTCAGCGATCAACGTCTCCAGATCACTCGCCTCGGTACAGGTGTAAGACGCCACACCATAGGCCTTGGCCAGGGCGGCGAAGTCCGGGTTCTCCAGCTCGCAGCCGATAGTGCGCCCGTCGTATCGGGTTTCCTGATCGCGCCGCACATTGCCGTACGCGCCGTTATTAAACAGCACGGTGACCAGCCCGATGCCGAACTGTTTGGCGGTCGCCAACTCCTGGATGGTGAATTGAAACCCGCCGTCGCCGGTGATCGCCACCACCGCCTTGTCCGGATTGGCCACTTTGACGCCGAGCGCGGTCGCGAAGCCGAAACCCAGCGTGTCCTGATGGCCATTGGCGACATAGGTGCGCGGCTCATAGACGGGGAAAGCCACCTGGGACAGAAACCCGACTGGGTAATCTCGCCGACGAAAAACCCGTCTCTGGGCAGGGCCGAGCGGATCGCGTTCAGATACGACATTTGCGGCTGAACTGTTTCCAGCTCCCCGGCGATCTTTTGCTTGGCGGCGGCGATGTTCGCCCGCTGATCGTTCGCTGCCGGCGTGCGGGTTTTCAACGCATCGATCAGCGCACGCAGAGAGGCCTTTGAATCGCCGACAATCCCCGCATCCGGCATCCAATGGGTCATCTCCTCGGATCGATATCGATCCGCACCATCTTGGGCTCGGCCGGGCGTTCCTGCCACTGCATCAGGTTCCAGCGCATATACGGGCCTTCAAGCCGGGACCCAACACCGATGATCAGGTCCGTTTCTTCCCAGAATTCTCCCAACACCGGCAACATGGTGACCAGGAGATGATCATCGCTGACCACGCGCCCCGCCCGGAGCGGAAGGAGCTCACCGGCGCGTTCAGAAGTTCCGCCAATTCGATTACCTCGTCGCCGGCATGCAGCGCGCCGCCGCCCACATAGACGACGGGATTTTTGGCCGCCGCAATCAAATCAGCCGCCGCCGGCGATCTCGCCGGCATCGGGCTCATCCGGCGTCAGGGATTTGGGATCGACCAGCGCCACATCGCCGGTTTGGCCCAGAACATCCCAGGCGGCCTCCAGCACCACCGGGCTCGGCCGGCCCGATTGCGCCTGGATAAAAGGCTTCGGCCACCAGCTCCGGCGCGTCTTCGGGTTTGTGGATGGCGTCCGCCCACTTAATAAGACTACGCAGCGTGGCCAACTGGTCGGGATCTCATGCAGATGCCGGCGGCCCTTGCCCATGAAATCGGTGGGAATGTTCGACGTAATGCCGACGATGGGGACATTGGCCCCATAGGCCGTACACAGCGCCCCCATGGTATTGAGAATGCCGGGGCCCGGCACCACGCTGAAAACCCCGGTTTGCCGGTCGACCTGGCATAGCCGAAAGCCATATAGGCGGCGGCCTGCTCGTGTCGCACTGAAATCAGCCGGATTTTGTCCCGTTGTTCATAGAGCGCATCAAAAAAGTCGTAGGTTTGCGCGCCGGGCATGCCGAATACGGTATCCACGCCGTGGCGAAGCAGCATGTGCACAATCGCCTGTCCGGTGGTCATTTGGGTCATGATTGTCTCTTTCGTCGAATGCGGACCGGTCCTTTGGATACAGGCTGGACCGGGGGCAGACAAGGCCTATTCAAACCACCCGGCAATGGCCTGAAATTCAGCCATTTACGCCATTGACACCGTATCCATATATAGGTAGGTTCCGCGCCTTCAAACGGGCCCCTGCATTGGCGGCCTGTCTTTGTGTACGGAAAAACAAAAAAGACCAGGAAAATGTTCGCAGTCGTAAAAACCGGCGGTAAGCAATATCGGGTTTCTCCCGGCGACGTTATCGTTGTCGAGAAGCTTTTGGGCGATGCCGGCGCCAAGATTAAGCTCGATCAGGTGTTGATGGTCGGCGAAGACGGTCAGGCCCCCGAAGTGGGGGCGCCGCGCGTCGGTTCCGCCGCCGTGAATTGTGAAATTCTCGATCAGACCCGCCCCGATAAAATTCTTGTCTTCAAGAAGAAGCGCCGCCAGGGCTACAAGCGGACCAAGGGTCATCGTCAGGACCAGACGGTTCTGCACGTGCTCGACATTAACGGCAAAGGCGCTGTCGCCTCCCGGGCTGACGCGAAACCGGCCAAGAAGGCCGATCCCAAACCGGCGGCCGAGGACAAGGCCGCCAAGAAAAAGGCGCGCGAAACCAAAAAGAAAGCAGCAGGAAGCCGCGCCCGCCAAGAAAAAGGCCGCGGTACTTTTTCACAATTTAAAGAAAAAAGTCCTTCTCGGCTCTACGAACGGATTTGAAAAAGTGATCCGGCAATGCCTTCCAAGAAAAAGACAGGGACGCCCCCAGTTTTCCAGGTTTTGAGACTGGAAAAAAGTAACTGAGCAACGAAGGACTTTTTTTTCAAGCAAAGGCAGGAGAAAGACTTATGGCTCATAAAAAAGCAGGCGGTTCCTCCCGCAACGGACGCGATACAGCCGGACGCCGGCTGGGCGTCAAGAAATCCGGCGGTCAGGCTGTGATTGCCGGCAACATCATCATTCGCCAGCGGGGCACCAAGTATCACCCCGGCGAGAATGTCGGCATGGGCAAGGATCACACCTTGTTTGCTTTGACCGACGGGACCGTGGCCTTTTCCAAGAAGGGCGCGGGCAAGACATTCGTGGCGGTGGAGCCGGCGTCCTGACATAGACGCCGACCATTCGCTAAGAACAAGGGGAATGGTTGACCATTCCCCTTTTTTAATGGTCGAATTTGAGAGCTTGTTAAGACACATATTAGGACCGGATCCATGAAGTTCCTGGATCAGCAAAAGATATATATAAAGAGCGGCGACGGCGGCAACGGCTGCGTTGGCTTTCGCCGTGAGAAATACGTTGAGTTCGGCGGTCCGGACGGCGGCGACGGGGGCGCGGCGGCGACGTGGTCGCCGAATGCGTGAACAACCTCAACACGCTCATCGATTTTCGCTATCAGCAGCATTACAAGGCCGCCCGCGGCGGGCATGGCATGGGTGCCAATCGCACCGGCAAGGGCGGCGAAGACGCGGTGCTCAAGGTCCCGGTCGGCACACAAGTCCTGGATGAAGACGGAGAAACCCTCCTCGCTGATCTGACCGAGGAAGGCCAGCGGGTCGTCCTGGCGCGCGGCGGCGACGGCGGGTTCGGCAACGCGCATTACAAATCCTCGACCAATCAGGCGCCCCGGCGCGCCGATGACGGCTGGCCCGGCGAGGAACATTGGCTGTGGCTGCGGCTCAAACTAATCGCCGACGCCGGGCTGATCGGCCTGCCCAATGCCGGCAAGTCGACATTCCTGTCCGCCGTCAGCCGGGCCCGGCCCAAAATCGCCGATTATCCTTTCACCACCCTGCACCCCAATCTGGGTGTCGGCTACGTGGACGGCGAAGAGCTTATCCTTGCCGACATTCCGGGCCTGATCGAAGGGGCCCATGAAGGCGCAGGCCTGGGCGACCGGTTCCTGGGCCATATTGAACGCTGCAACGTGCTGCTGCATCTGGTGGACGGCACCGCCGGCGATCCCGCCAAGGCCTACGAAACAGTGCGCGGCGAACTGGAAGCCTATGGCGAAGGACTTGCCGACAAGACCGAGATCGTCGCCCTCAACAAATGCGACTCTTGTCGGAAGAACTCATCGAGATCGGCGTGCATGAATTGAAAGAGGCGTCGGGCAAGGACGTGATGCTCTTGTCCGGCATTGCCGGGACCGGCCTGGATGAAGCGCTCCGAGCCATTCGCCGGATCATCAACGATCGCCGGGAACAGGAAGAGGCTGAAACCGGCCGGGCGTATGCGCCATGACCGGCAATCAAAAACATCTGGCGGACGCCAAACGGATCGTCGTCAAGATCGGCTCCATCCTGCTGGTGGATTCCGAGACCGGGCGGCTGCATCGCAATTGGCTGACGTCGCTCGCCCAGGACATCGCGGCATGGCGCGCGCGCGGCCAGGAAGTGGTCATCGTGTCTTCGGGCGCGATTGCGCTGGGGCGGCGGTATCTGGGCATGAAGACCGGCGATCTGCGGCTGGAGGAGAAGCAAGCCTCTGCCGCAGCCGGCATGGTGCGGCTTGCGCATGCCTATCAGGAGACCCTGGACCCGCATAATCTTTCAGTCGCGCAGGTGCTGCTGACCCTCGAGGATACGGAAAACCGGCGGCGCTATCTGAACGCACGGTCCACCCTGATGACGCTCCTGGAAATGGGGGCCATCCCCTGATCAACGAAAACGATACGGTGGCCACCGACGAAATTCGCTTCGGCGACAATGACCGGCTGGCGGCCCGGGTCGCCGCCATGATCAGCGCCGATGTGCTGGTGCTACTCTCCGATATCGACGGGCTCTATACGGCAGACCCGACCAAGGATAAAGGCGCAACGCTCATCCCCGAGGTCGCCGAGATCACCCCTGAGATCGAAGCTATGGCCGGCGCGGCGGCGTCCGGTGATTCATCGGGCGGGATGGTGACCAAGCTCACGGCCGCCAAATTGTGCCTGGGCGCCGGGACCAAAATGGTGATTACCGAAGGCAAGCGGACCAACCCCCTCGCCTCTCTGGAAAACGGCGGCGCTTGCACCTGGTTCCTGCCCTCTGGCAATCCGCAGACCGCCCGCAAGCTCTGGATCGCCGGTTCCCTGCAGCCCGTCGGTGCCGTGATCGTGGATGAAGGTGCGGTGAAGGCGCTGAAAAACGGCCGCAGCCTGCTGCCTGCTGGCGTGGCCGACATCATCGGTGATTTCGAGCGGGGCGACGCGGTGGCCGTCAAATCGGCGGACGGAAAGGAAATCGGCCGGGGCTTGTCGGCCTATTCATCTGACGATGCGCGGCTGCTGGTCGGCCATAAAACGGATGAAATTGAAGCGCTCCTCGGCTACCGTGGCCGGGACGAAATCATCCATCGCGACGATTTGGTGATTTCCTAGGGATCGAGATCATGACGAACACCGATATCAAAGCGCTGATGCAGGACATCGGCAAACAGGCGAAAGCCGCAGCGCAGACTTTGGCGAGCGCCGATGCCGAGAGCAAAAATCGCGCGCTCCGGGAAGCCGCTGCCTCCTTGCGTGATCGCTCGGCGGAGATATTGGCCGCCAATGACAAAGACATGGCCGCCGGCGAAGAAAAGGGACTGAGCGGGCCGCTGCTGGACCGGTTGAAGCTGACCGAAGACCGGCTGGCCGGCGTCGGCAAGGGCTTGAAGAGATCGCCGCCCTGGACGATCCCGTGGGCGCGGTAATGGACGCCTGGGACCGGCCCAATGGCTTGAAGATTTCAAGGGTGCGGGGGCCTCTGGGTGTGATCGGCGTGATCTATGAATCCCGGCCCAATGTGACCGCGGACGCGGGCGGGCTATGCCTGAAGTCGGGCAACGCGTCGATCCTGCGCGGCGGGTCCGAGAGCTATCATTCGTCGGGCGCGATCCTGCAGTCCATGCAGGACGGGCTGCGTCAGGCCAACCTGCCCGAGGCCGCCATCCAGATGGTGCCGACCACCGACCGGGCCGCCGTCGGCGAGATGCTGACCATGACCGACTATATCGACGTGATCGTGCCCCGGGGCGGTAAGCCGCTCATTGAGCGCGTCCAGAAAGAAGCCAAGGTGCCTGTCTTTGCGCACCTGGAAGGCATCTGCCACACCTATGTGGACCGCGCGGCCGACCCCGACATGGCGCGGGACATCGTGCTCAATGCCAAGATGCGACGGACCAGCATTTGCGGCGCGACGGAAACCCTGCTGATCGATAAGGACGCGGTGACGACCCACCTACCCCGCATTCTGGACGCGCTCACCGAAGCCGGGTGCGAGATCAGAGGCGATGAGACGATCAAAAAGCCGACAGCCGGGTGAAGCCGGCGGACGAGGTGGATTGGGATACGGAGTATCTGGATTCCATCATCGCCGTGAAACAAGTGAACGGCGTTCAGGACGCGGTCGACCATGTGAACCAGCACGGCACAGAGCACACGGACGCCATTGTCACCAGCGACGCCGCCACCGCAGAGGCCTTCCTCAACGGGGTCAACAGCGCCATCGCCATGCACAACACCTCGACCCAGTTCGCCGACGGTGGCGAATTCGGCATGGGCGCGGAGATCGGCATCGCCACCGGCAAAGCTGCATGCCCGCGGTCCCGTCGGTGTGGAACAGCTCACCACATTTAAGTATGTGGTGCGCGGCGACGGCCAGGTCCGTCCCTAACCCATCCCGGCGCGATTGGACCCGCACGTGTCAGACAGAAAACGCATTGGTCTTTTGGGCGGCTCCTTCAATCCGGCGCACCGGGGACATCTCCACATCAGTGAGGCCGCCCTCAATCGCTTGAACCTGGATGAGGTCTGGTGGCTGGTGTCGCCGCAGAACCCGCTGAAAAGCGCGGACGGCATGGCGGACATGGATGATCAGATCGCAGCCGCAAAAGCATACGCCTCGAATCCGGATATCATCATCAGCGATTTGGAGCGGGAATTAGGGACCGTCTACACGATCGACACGCTGGTCGCTTGAAGCAGAAATTCCCCGGTCACCGCTTTGTTTGGCTGATGGGGGCCGACAATCTACGTCAAATTCCCAAGTGGAAAGACTGGCGGCGGATATTTCGGCTTGTCCCCATTGCGATTTTTCCCAGACCTTCTTATTCTACCAGGGCACTGGCCGGTAAGGCGGCGCGGCGGTTTGCCAAGCACCGCATCCGGGAAACAAGGGCGTCACGGCTTGCGAGCATGCGCCCTCCCGCATGGGTCTATCTGCATACCGAACCGGACACCACGTCGGCCACGCGCATCAGGGCGAGACAGGCCCTGCTTAAAGGTAGCGAGTAAGCTTGAGCACTTTGGAACTTCGATCAAAGGAGAGAGAGACCATAGCTAAGCGTAAATCGACACCACCGGGCGCCGATGGCTTAAAGGACCTGGTCACAGTGTCGCTTGATGACGACAAGGCGCAGAACGTCACCGTCATCGACCTGAAAGGCAAAACCAGCTTCGCCGATTACATGGTGATCGCGACCGGCACCTCGCAGCGTCAGGTTGTGACCATGGCAGAGCATCTCCGCGAAAAGATGAAATCCAACGGCCTGAAGACCGTGCCTGTTGAAGGCGCCGATCAGGGCGACTGGGTCTTAATCGACGGCGGCGACGTCATCGTCCATCTTTTCCGCCCGGAGGTCCGGGAGTTCTACGACCTGGAGAAAATCTGGGGCGAACCCGGACGGCAACCGGGAGGCCGCCTAAGGCCCGACCGGAAAGCGCCGGCTCGACGTGGCGGCAGAGAAATGAACCTCACCATTGCCGCCGTCGGACGAATGAAATCAGGTCCCGAGAAATCCCTCTGGGACCAGTACGCCACGCGTCTCTCGTGGAACCTGACACTCCGCGAAGTGGAAGAACGCAAACCCCTCAAAGGCAAAGAACTGATGGAACGGGAGGCCGAGCTGTTGCTGCAGGCGGTGCCCGACGGCGCGCATCTGGTGGCGCTGGACCGCACCAGTAAATCCATTTCGTCGGAAGACCTGGCCGGCCGATTCGCCGATTGGATGGCGACCGGCCCGCAGGAGATCGCCTTCGTGATCGGCGGCGCGGACGGGCTTCATCAGTCAGTGCTGGCCAGGGCGGACAGCAAGCTGTCGATGGGGGCGCTGACCTGGCCCCACATGCTGGCGCGCTGCATGCTGTTGGAGCAGATTTTCCGCGCCCAGTGCATCTTGACGAACCACCCCTATCATCGCTAACCAATCGGCGGCCGGACCGGCCCGTACATCCGTTAATCTCACCCGTTAATCCACCGTGCGTCGAAGCGCGCAAACGTTTATAATTGAGCCCATGCCAGACACTCAGACAAACGACCGCCCAACCAATAAACCCCGCCCCGTTGTGCTTTGCATTCTCGACGGCTGGGGAGAGCGGGACGGTGGTGAAGACAACGCCATCCACCACGCGGCCAAGCCCAACCTGGACCGCATGTATGAGACCTATCCCACGCGTCATTGGAGGCCTCGGCCCTGGATGTGGGGTTGCCCGCCGGACAGATGGGCAACTCCGAAGTCGGTCATATGAACCTGGGCGCGGGCCGGGTGGTCATGCAGGACTTGCCCCGCATCGATGCGGCGGTTGAAGACGGCTCCATCGCCAATGTGCCGGCGCTTCAAGACCTGATCGCGAAACTGAAGGACAGCGGCGGCGTGTGCCACTATGATGGGCCTGTTGTCGCCGGGCGGCGTGCACTCTCATCAGGATCACCTAATCGCGCTCGCCGGGATCTGGACGCCGCCGGAATGCCGCCGTCCGCTGCACGCCTATCTGGACGGCCGCGACACCCGCCCTCCAGCGCCGAGGCATATTGGGACAGGTGCTGGACCGGACCAAGGGCTCGTAATTTTGCCGTCGCCACGGTGAGCGGGCGCTACTACGCCATGGACCGGGACAAAAACTGGGACCGGGTGGAGAAAGCCTACCGCGCGGTGGCTGAAGGAACGGCGAAGCGGCGGGTGACGCCCTTGCCGCGATCACCAACAGCTACGCCAAAGACGTGACCGACGAATTTGTCCTGCCGACCGTCATCGATGATTACAGCGGGATGAGCGACGGCGACGGGCTGTTGATGTTTAACTTCCGCGCCGACCGGGCGCGGGAGATCCTGACCACTCTGGTCGATCCGGCGTTTGACGGCTTTGCGCGCGGCAAGTCCATCGGCTTTGCCGCCAAGGTCGGCCTGACTGAATATTCGACTGATTTGAACGCGTTCCTGGAGACCATGTTCCCGCAACAGCAATTGGAACACATCCTGGGGCAGATCGTTTCGAGGCCGGTCTGACCCAGCTCCGCATCGCCGAGACCGAGAAATACGCCCACGTGACGTTCTTTTTAATGGCGGCGAGGAACAAGTCTTCCCCGGCGAGGAACGCATCCTGGTGCCGTCGCCCAAGGTGGCGACCTATGATCTGCAGCCGGAAATGTCCGCGCCGGAAGTGACCGACAAGCTGGTCGACGCCATCCGGTCGGAGAAGTTCGACCTCATCGTCGTCAACTACGCCAACGGCGATATGGTCGGACATACCGGCGATTTCGACGCCGCCGCGCCAGGCGGCCGAGACCGTGGATACCTGCCTGGGCCAGCTGGAAGAAGCGCTGCTGGATGTGGGCGGGACCATGCTGATCACCGCCGATCACGGCAATGCGGGAGAAATGTCCGACGCCGATACCGGCCAGCCCCATACGGCGCACACTTTATCATTGGTGCCGGCCATCTGGTGAACCCGCCGGACGACGTGCAAAGCATCAGCGACGGTGTGCTGGCCGACGTCGCGCCGACGCTGTTGACCATGCTGCAGCTCCCCCAGCCCGGCGCCATGACCGGCAGATCATTGATCACCTTATCCGCCGATGCCGCTGTCTGATCGTCCGGGCCTCCCGTTCTTCGTTCTGGCCGTCGGCCTTTTGCTTGCCCTGCCGCAGCCGGCGTCCGGTCAAAACGCGCCCGACTATTTGGATGGGCGGCTCAAGAAGGTTGAAGAAGAACTAAAGGCGGGGTCAGCGCAAGGCGTCCGAACTGGACGAAACCGCCAACATCCTGAAACAGGAAATCACCGAAGTCCGAGAGGAAAAGGTGCGGATCGCCGCGGCCATCCGGGCGCAGGAGTCTTTGATCCTGCAGGCGGAGACCGACCTTCGCGCGCTCAACGCCAGCCACGAAACCAAGATCGCGGAGTTCCGGGAACGCCGCGATCAATTCTCCAACGTGCTAATCGCGCTGCAGCGGTTGTCCCGCATGCCGCCGGAAGCGGTGGTCGCCTATCCCTCCACCCCGTCCAATCTGGTTCGCACGGCGATTTTACTGAAATCCACGGTGCCGCGAATTGAAGAGAAGGCGACCCGGCTTCGCGAAGATTTGAACGACCTGGAAGAAAGCCGAAAATTGATCGAGGACCGGCGCAAGATCGTGGCGACCGCCGCCCGCGCCCTGATTTCCCGCAGTCAGGAACTGGACCGGATTTTTGAACAGAAATCCTTGGTCCGGAAACAGGCGCTGGCCGCCCGCCAAGTGGAAGGCGGCGCGCATTGATAAGCTCGCGGGAAGCCAATGATCTCCGCGATCTCTTCGATCAGCTGGAAACCGAGCGCCGGGAAATCGCCGCTCAGGAGGAAAGAATCAAGCAATATCAATCCTCTAAGGAAGCCGCCCGGACCATGCCCCGCCCGCTGGTGCCGCGCGGCGCACTTGCCTCAAAGGCGCCGTTCGAGACTCAGCCGATCAGCGGGGCGCGTGGCCTTCTGACCTATCCGGCCATCGGTCCCGTCACCGGACGCTATGGCCAGCGCATTCGGCGGGGCGCCCGGCGGAAGGGAATCGATATCGAAACCCGCGCCGGCGCCCAGGTGGTCGCGCCCTATAACGGAAAAATTGTTTTCGCCGGAGACTTCAGGGGATACGGGCAACTCTTGATCATTGAACACGGCGAGGGATATCATAGCTTATTGGCGGGCATGTCCCGCATAGATGGAAATGTGGGACAGTGGTTACTGTCCGGTGAACCGGTTGGTGTCATGGGCTCACCCGGAACGGAAAATCCAACTCTGTACATGGAACTCCGAAAAAACGGGCGATCAACGATCCCAATCCTTGGCTGGCCTCTCATAAAGGTAAAACAAACGGATGAAAAAAATAGCGATCATGGCGGCCATTGCCGTCGCACTGGCGTTCACCTCGGGCGTGCAGGCACAGGAAAAGAAAGCGACCAAGAACGAAGACTCCTATCGCCTGCTTGATTTGTTCGGCGATGTCTTCGAACGGGTTCGCGCCGACTATGTTGAGAAGGTAACCGACAAGGAACTGATCGAAGCAGCCATCGCCGGCATGCTGAGTTCCCTGGACCCCCACTCCCGCTTCCTGAATGCCGATGCCTACAAGGACATGCAGGTCCAGACCCGCGGCAAGTTCGGCGGCTTGGGAATCGAAGTCTCCATGGAAGGCGGCTTCGTCAAGGTGGTCTCCCCGATCGATGACACGCCGGCCCATCGGGCAGGCATCCAGCCGGGCGATCTGATCACCCACCTGGACGGCAAACCGGTGCTGGGACTGAACCTGTCCCAGGCCGTGGACCTGATGCGGGGCAAGGTCGGCACCGACATTAAGCTGACTATCCGCCGGGAAGAGACGAACCGTTTGACGTCACCATCACACGCGCAACCATTCCGATCCGCAGTGTCCGTTCCCGCACCATCGACAATGTTGGGTATGTGCGGATTTCGTCGTTCACCGCAAACACCGAGTCCGGTCTGAAGAAGGCGATGGAACATCAAGAAAGAGCTAGGCGACAAGTTCGAAGGCGTGGTTCTCGATCTTCGCAACAATCCCGGCGGTCTGCTGGACCAGGCCATCGCTGTCTCGGACGCCTTCCTGGACCAAGGGGAGATCGTCTCCACCCGCACCCGGGAAAAGGCGAACACCAGCGCTCCCAGGCCAAGAAGGGCGATCTGACCGGCGGCAAGCCGATGGTCGTTCTGGTGAACGGCGGTTCGGCCTCGGCGTCGGAAATTGTCGCGGGCGCGCTGCAGGATCATAAGCGGGCGATCGTGCTCGGCACCAAGACCTTCGGCAAAGGCTCTGTCCAGACCATTATCCGCCTGGGCCGGGACGGCGCGCCATGCGGCTGACCACGGCGCTCTATTACACGCCGTCGGGCCGGTCTATCCAGAAGGTCGGCGTGCAGCCGGATATCGTTGTTGAACAGTCCAAGGTCGAAGCCATTCAAAGCCGGCGGCGCAGCCGCGAATCCGATTTGCGGGTGCGCTTCAAAACGGCACCAGTGGTTCATCCAACCGGAAAGCGCCCAAAACGGGCGACGCGCCGAAATCCTCGGCACGATCAAACCCAGGCAGAGCGGGATAAGGCCGACTACCAGCTGCAGCGCGCATTGGATTTGTTGCACGGTATAGACCTTTTTAACCAACGCCTGAAAGGATAAGCCGGAGCAAACAACCGGGACGGCACGATGGCTGATGATGATGACGACCTCCTCTTCGACACAGATGACGATGACGACGATGAGGCCGATTACGAGGACGATGACGTAGAACTTGACGCCGCCGGCGCAGATGGCGCCGGCGGGGATGCCGATCTTGATGACATAGATATCGACGATATCGATCTAGACGCGATGGATTTCGGCGAGGACGAACTCGACGAGAAGCCGCCCCGATCGAAGAAGAAAGTCGTGGTCCTGGCCCTCGCGGGCATCTTCCTGTTTGCCATGCTCTCCGCCGGCGGCGCCCTGATGTTGCTGGGCGGCGACGAGACGGCTGATCAAGCAGGTCTGGAAATTCCGGAAGGCGCCATTGCCTCTCTCGCCATCCCGCCAAAGGCAAGATGCGCTCCAGCGCGTCACAGTTGCGGGATAAGATGGCCAACGGCGAAGCAACGCCGAAGAAAATGCAGGCGTCAAAACCGCGCCAGGGTTTGCAGCCGCCCGCCCCAGCTTCTCAACAAGTATCGCAACAGGGGTCGCAACAAGAGTCGCAACAGGCATCGGCTTCGGCCCCTGGTTTGGCCGGGCAATCCGGCGCACCTGCGCCCGACAACGAGCAGACACCGTCTCCGGCCGGCAACGCGCCCCCAGGCCGGCGGCGAATCCACCCCGAACTCTGAATCTGCGGCAGCCGGCATCACCGCCCCCGGTCCGTCACCGGCGGCGGGGTCCACACAAGTCGCGGGCGCCCGCAATATCGGCGGCGCAGGCATGATCGTGCCGGCGATCACCGCCGCCGCCTACACCGGTATCCGTCCGGCTGCCAAGGCCCGCCCCTTGAGTGCCCCCAATCCCCGGCTGATCGAGACGGTAGACGGACGCATATTGCCCAAGATCGGCGATAACGGCCGGGAATCGAGAAAAGAATACGCCCACCGGTTCGGCGGCGATCCGACCCTGCCGCGCATCGGTATAATCATCCGGGAGTTGGGATTAAGCCGCAACGCGACCCTGGCCTCGATCAACGATACGTCCGCCTTGATCACGCTGTCCTTTACGCCCTATGCCCGCGGGGTCGAGGAGTGGATGGGGCTCGCCCGGTCCAACGGGCATGAAGCGATCCTGGAACTACCCCTGGAGACCATTGATTTTCCGTCGACCGATCCCGGGTCCGATGGCCCTGCTGACCGATGTCAGCCAAGAGGAAAACCTGGCCCGGCTGAACAAGCTGATGTCCACGTCGAAGGCCTATGTGGGCATGATCCAGTTTATGGGCTCCCCGGTTCGCCACATCGGAAGCCGCCTTTCGCCCGGTGCTCCAGAATTTGAAGAACCGGGGGCTGATTTATGTGGATGACAGCCAGGTCTCCAACAGTCTGGCGCCCGCCATCGCCCAGCAAATTCAGTTGGCCTTTGCCAAGGTCGATCTGGCGATTGACGCCAACCCGTCCGCAGAAAGCCGTCCTGGCGGCCTTAAATCAGCTTGAACGGATCGCCCGAAAAAGAAGTTCGCCCTCGGCACGGCAACAGCCTACCCGTCGGTGATCAAACAGATTTCCAGATGGACGCCGACCCTTAAGTCCAAAAAGATCGAACTGGCGCCGTTGAGCGCGATCGCGCAAGTGGCCGAACCGCCCAAACCCGAAGGGGCCGAGGGGTCAGAACTAGTCTTTTGTTCTCCACACCATGAACGATCTCCCCTATCGCCCGTGCGTCGGCATCGCCTTGTTTAACTCAAAGGGCGAGGTCTGGGTTGGTCAACGCACCGACATGACGGAGCCGGCCTGGCAGATGCCCCAGGGCGGGATTGACAAGGGCGAGGACCCCCGAGGCCGCCGCCTTCCGCGAACTGGAAGAAGAGATCGGCACCGCCAATGCGGAGGTTCTGGGCGAAACCGAAGATTGGCTGCGTATGACCTGCCGCCCGATCTGGTCCGGGAAGGTCTGGAAGGGCCGCTATCGGGGGCCAGAAACAGAAGTGGTTCGCCCTCCGCTTTCTGGGCGATGATTCGGAAATTGACCCTCAATCGGTCGATCATCCCGAATTTGACGTATGGCGTTGGGCGCCCCTGGCCGAGATGCCGGACCTGGCGGTTTCCTTCAAGCGGGACATTTATGCGGCTGTTGCCCGCGAATTCCGGGCGTTTTCGGACGAGGTGGACTAGATCATCCCCTTCGGCCCATCCCTATCGGCTTTGTGATGAACGAACCACCCGGTGGCCGGAAAGACGGTTTGCCGGGAGTACGGTCATATGATAAGAATTTTGCTCCCAAGCAAATGTCTGGAGCCGGTGGACATCCCCAATAAATATAAGGGTTTTTAGGCGGTTCAACCGCCTGAAATTTTGTCTGCAGGCTTATCGGATATTGGGAAGTGTGTGACTAGTCAGGGCGTGTTTTGCAGGTGGGAGTACCGTAAGCATGGAAGGTTCGGCAGCAGTCGCGGTGGATAGTGCTGTCCGCGATGAAGTGGAAGATGTGGTTGTCCGGTTCGCCGGCGACTCCGGCGACGGCATTCAGATTACAGGCGGTCAATTCACCCTAACAACGGCTCTAGCCGGGAACGATCTCTCGACGTTTCCCGACTTTCCGGCCGAGATCAGGGCGCCCGCCGGTACGACGTTCGGCGTCTCCGCCTTTCAAATTCATTTCGGTTCCCGTGAAATTCGCACCGCCGGCGATGCGCCGGATGTTCTCGTCGCGCTCAACCCGGCGGCGCTTAAGGTCAACTTGTCCGATCTTGAAAACGGCGGCCTGATCATCGCCGACACGGGCGCTTTCACCGAGCGGAACCTCAAGAAGGCCGGCTTCGACACCAATCCGCTGGAAGACGACAGCCTGGGTGCCTATCGCGTGCTGCCCGTCGATATTACCAAGGCGACGTTGGAAGCGGTGAAGGATATGGGCCTCACCCAGAAAGAGGCTGTGCGCTGTAAGAACATGTGGACCCTGGGCCTGGTCTATTGGCTTTATGACCGGAATCGCCAGCCCACGGTTGACTGGCTGAACACCAAGTTTAAGGACCGCCCGGAAATCGCCAATTCCAACATCGCGGCGGTGAACGCGGGACACGCCTTCGGCGAAACCATGGAAGTGTCCGGCGAAAAAGCGGCCTACACGGTGGCCCCGGCGGAGATTTCCCCCGGCCTCTATCGCACGGTGACCGGCATCGAAGCTCTGTCCTGGGGACTGGTGGCGGCCGCGCAGAAATCGGACCTGAAGACCGTGTTCGCCGGCTATCCGATCACGCCGGCCTCGGCCATCCTTCACACCCTGTCCCGGCTCAAGCAGTTCAACGTGGTCACCTTCCAGGCGGAAGACGAGATCGCCGCCGTTTGCGCCGCCATCGGCGCCTCCTATGCGGGGTCTCTCGGCATTACGGCGAGTTCGGGTCCCGGCGTCGCACTGAAAACGGAAGCCATCGGCTTGGCCATTTCGGTCGAACTGCCGCTGATCGTGATCAACGTACAGCGTGCCGGCCCGTCCACCGGCATGCCCACCAAGACCGAACAGTCGGATTTGTACCAAGCTGTTTATGGCCGCAACGCCGACAGTCCCCTGGCGGTTGTCGCCGCGCGGTCGCCTGCCGACTGTTTCGAGGTCGCTATCGAGGCGGCGCGGATCGCCACCAAGTACATGACCCCGGTCATCCTGCTGGCCGACGGCTATATGGCCAATGCGTCCGAGCCGTGGCTGATCCCCGATGTGGACAAGATCGACGAGTTCAAAGTCAACTTCCGGAGCGAGACGGAAGGATTCCACCCGTTCGTCCGGGACGATTCCACCCTGGCCCGCGCCTGGGCCGTCCCCAGGTACGCCGGGCCTGGAACACCGGATCGGCGGGATCGAGAAGTCCTACGAGACCGGCAACATTTCCTACGACCCGGCTAACCACCAAAAGATGACCGACGTGCGCAAGCGCAAGATCGCCGATATCGCCAACGACATCCCGGAACAGGCTGTTGAAGTTGGTGAGGACTCGGGCGATGTCGCGGTCGTCGGTTGGGGATCGAGCTTCGGCCCGATCAACCGGGCGGTGCAACAGTTGCGCGGCGACGGCGCGAGCGTCTCTCATATTCACCTGCGCCATATCTGGCCCCTGCCGTCCAACCTGGGCACGCTTCTGGGCCAATTTAAGAAAGTGATCGTCCCGAGATGAACACCGGTCAGTTACTGACCGTGCTTCGGGCCGAATATCTCATCCCGGCCATCGGCCTGAACAAAGTCTCCGGACAGCCGTTTAAAGTGTCCGAAGTCGAAGCCGCCATTCGCGAGCATTTGGAGTAGTAGCGATGAACGTTGCCACGCGCCCCGAAAAAATGACCCCTAAGGATTACGCCTCCGACCAGGAGGTGCGCTGGTGCCCCGGCTGCGGCGATTACGCCATCGTCCGGGCCATGCAGAAAGCCTCGCCGATCTGCAGGCGCCGACCGACAAGACCGTGTTTATCTCCGGCATCGGCTGTGCCGCCAGGTTCCCCTATTACATGGCGACCTACGGCTTCCACACGATTCACGGACGGGCGGCATCCATCGCCACCGGCACCAAGCTTGCCAATCCCGACCTGGATGTGTGGGTGATTTCCGGCGACGGTGACGCACTGTCGATCGGCGGCAATCACCTGATGCATGCGCTCGCGCCGCAACGTTGATCTGCAATATATCCTGTTTAACAACGAGATTTACGGGCTGACCAAGGGCCAGTATTCGCCGACCTCGCAGATCGGCACCCGGTCCCGTCGACGCCGTTCGGCTCCATCGATAATCCCAATGTCGGCGACCGAGTTTGCGCTCGGCTGTGGCGCGCGCTTTGTCGCCCGCGGCATCGATTGTCAGCAGAAGCACCTTCCGGAAGTGTTCAAACGGGCCCATGCCCATCGCGGCGCGTCCTTCGTCGAAGTGTTCCAGAACTGCATCGTCTATAACGACGGCGTCTATGATCACTTCACCGAGAAAAGCGTGGCCGAAGACCGGCAGATCGTCTGCGAGCACGGCCAGCCGCTGATTTTCGGCAAGGAAAGCAACAAGGGCCTGCGCCTGAAACCGGGCACGATGGACCTCGAGGTGGTCACCCTCGGCGAAAAAGGCATTTCGGAAAGCGATATCCTGGTCCATGACGAGACCAATAAGATGATGGCGCTTCTCCTGGCCGGCATGAAGTCGCCGGAATTCCCGGTGGCCATCGGTGTGCTGTACTGCAATCCGGCGCCGACCTACGAAAAGGCGGTGAACGATCAGGTGGCCTCGGAGATTGAGAAAAAGCCCGGCGCCAATTTGAACGACCTGTTGCGTCAAGGCGCGACCTGGACCGTGGACTGATCCCTTCCGGCGCTGCCATATTCCGGGCGTAATTATTCGCTCACATAGAAGATCATTGATGTCGGTGCGCCGGTTCCATTAGGCTGGGCCGGTGCATATTACCTTTCAGAGACTGATCCCAGTGACACGTATCTACGCAACATTGGCTGGACTTGGGCGCTCGCTTTGATCACGGCGGCGCCCGCTCATGCTCAGGTCGACGAGAGCAAGCTGGATGCCGGCGACATCTTCAAGGATTGCGACATCTGTCCCGAGCTGGTGGTGATCCCGTCCGGCAGCTTCGTCATGGGCTCCCCCATCGGCAAACCCCGGGAGAAACCGTTGCGGCGGATCACGCTGAGAAAGCGGTACGCCATGGGCCGGTTCGAGACCACGTTCGCCGAGTATGACGCCTGCACCGCCGCAGGCGGTTGTTCCAAGAAAATCTATGACCGGGAATGGGGCCGCGGCCGCCGGCCGGTGATGAACGTCCTCTATACCGATATTCAGGAATACATGCGTTGGATCAGCAAGAAGACCGGCAAGACTTATCGCCTGCCCTCCGAGGCGGAATGGGAATACGCCACCCGCGCGGATTCGGACACCGAATATTGGTGGGGCGACGACATGATCAACGGCGAGGCCAATTGCCGGGGATGCGGCACCGAATGGAGCGGCGTCAAGAGCGCGCCGGTGGGTTCCTTCAAGCCCAGCCCCTGGGGACTCTATGACGTCCACGGCAATGTGCTGGAGATGGTGGAGGACTGCTGGACCACGTCTCACAAGGGCGCCGATCCCTCCGGTAAGGCCAAGGTCTTTGCCAATTGCCCCAACCGCGTGGTGAAGGGCGGGGCCTGGTATTATCTCTCCAAAGTGTCCCGCTCAGCATCGCGGGCGCGCAACGATATGCGCGTGTTCAGCTACTTTATCGGTTTTCGGGTGTTGCGTGGAGATGGACTGAGCCGTCGCGGCTTTGCCCTAGTGCGGCTGATTGGACGCCAGGACCCGCGCCATCTGGCTCAGCGCTTCCTGCTGTTCTTCATCGGAAATGCTCATAAAATTGCGCGCGAGCTCAAGGCACATCCGCTGTTTCGGCTCCAGCCCCGTGGATTCCTCATCGCCCAGCGTGTCAAAGAAATGCCCGACCGGCACCTGCAATACATTGGCGATATCATATAGCCGGCTGGCGGAAATCCGGTTGATTCCGCGTTCATATTTGTGCGCCTGCTGATAGGTCACACCGATCAAATCGGCCAGCTCCTGCTGGCTGAGACCCAACATAATCCGGCGGTGGCGGATTCCGCGCCCGACATGCCGATCCGTTGAATTCGCCCGGTTTACCGCTGGTTTCGGCTGATTTCCGTTGTCTTGAACAGCCAACTTTGTCCATTTTCATGGCTCTCACTTTTTATTTTGCATCGACTCCATAGATTGTTTCGATCTCGATATTTTCAATAGGCGTATGCTGGTTTTTTTTCAGGTATTTTTAGCCTTTTCCCGGCGTCCAATCCGGGGGCGCCATCTTGAAATCCCTCGAATTCAAAGGCCGGGGCGACAGTGCAGCCGATCAGGGTCCAGTCGCCGGTGGAGCGCGCCGACTGCCAGGCCCCCAAAGGTACAATGGCGAGCGGTCGTTCGCCGTGACCACGGGGACCAACGTAACCGTTTCCACCGCTTTCCCGTCTTCCGAGATCGATAGCTCCAACGGCGCGCCGGCGTAATAGTGGTAGAGCTCCACCGCATCCACCGTGTGCCAGGCGGAGACCTCTCCCGCCTTCAGCAGAAAATAGATTGAGGTGGCCGCCCCCGGCTGCCGTCCGATGTGTGATCCCGGTAGATTTCGGCGTAGTGGCCCCCTTCAGGGTGCGGCTGCAGCCAAGCTCTTTGATAATATCCTCGGCCGATTGTTGGTCTGATGCGTTCATGGTGTCCCCTCCGGCGTTCTGGCATGGTAATATCACGCATCCACAGCCGCCGCTATCAGCAGACCGTGATGAAAACTGAATGTGGCTTCACGCCGTTGACCTGAACGAGTTCTACGTCGCCGATCGGCCGGATGGCCGCGCGGACCATCGGCCGGCGGCATGTGCGCGGGCTGTGGCCGGATGTCAGCGGCATGTCGGTTCTGGGCTTGGGCTATCCCACGCCGTATCTCAATGCCTATCGCAACGAAGCCGACCGGGTGATCGCCACCATGCCGGCCTCCCAGGGCGTCGTCCACTGGCCCGGCGAAGGACCGGGGCTGACCATGCTGAGCCTGGAATCCGAACTGCCCCTGCCGGACCTGTCGGTCGACCGGGTTCTGATGGTGCATGCGGTGGAATGTGCGGAATCCCTGCGGCCCATGATGCGGGAGGTGTGGCGGGTGCTGAGCGGCTCCGGCAAGCTGATCGTGGTGACGCCCAATCGCCGGGGCATCTGGGCCCGGCTTGACCGCACGCCGTTCGGATTTGGCCGGCCCTATACCCCATCGCAATTGTCCAGATTGCTGCGGGACACGCTGTTCATGCCGATGGAGGCGAGCGGCGCGCTGTTTGCCCCGCCGACCCGGTCGCGCATGATCCTGTCCTCCGCGCCGGCGTGGGAAAATATCGGCAGCCGCTGGTTCAATGCGTTGGGCGGGGTGATCGTGGTGGAAGCGACCAAGCAGATTTATTCGGCAACGCCGGTCGGCGAAGGCGTGCGCCGCCGCCAGTTGGTGACGGTCACCAACGACTAGAAATCTAGGTTTTCATCAGGACAAAAACGCCCTGCTCGCCGAACAGGTTGGCCCAGAACATGGACCCGCAGATAGGCCGGTAGCCGCCGCTTTCCTTGAGCGAAAAACTTTTCTCGATGGTAATGCCGAGCGTGTCGCACAGATCGGCGAAATCCCTGATCGTACAGAAGTGGATGTTCGGGGTTTCGTACCACGGATGCGGCAGCGCCTCGCAAAGGGCATCCGGCCGTTCACCGCGAGAGACAACCGGACTTGCCAGTAGCCAAAATTGGGAAACGAGATGATCGCCCGCTTGCCGATGCGGAGCATATTTTCCAGCACCTCTTTCGGCGCGCGGGTGGCCTGCAGGGTCTGACTGAGGATGACATAGTCGAACGCCTGATCGGGATAATTGGCAAGGTCGGTGTCGGCGTCTCCCTGAATCACGGAGAGACCTGACGAGACACAGGCGTTCACCCCTTCCATGCTGAGCTCAATGCCTCGGCCATCGACGTTCTTCTCGTGGATAAGGTAATCCAACAGCTCCCCGTCGCCGCAGCCGATATCCAGCAGCCGCGTACCGGGCTCCACCATGTCGGCAATAAGCTGGAGATCGAGGCGGATCAGCCGTTTTGCGGTATCGGCCAACATGGATCAGCCCGCCTTGAGGTCGACAGGCCCACATGCTCCGCCGCGCCGTCCAAAAATCCGGAGAGCACCTCCCAGAATTCCGGCTGTTCCAGCAGGAAGGAGTCATGTCCGGCGTCCGAGTTGATCTCGGCAAAACTGACATTCGCCGCGACCGCGTTCAAGGCGCGCACAATCATTCGGCTTTCCGCCGTCGGATACAGCCAGTCGCTGGTAAAGGAGATGACGCAGAAAGCGCACCGGCGTGTCCCGGAACGCCTCCGCCAGGACGCCGTTGTTGCGCCCCGCCAGATCGAAATAGTCCATCGCCCGGGTGATATAGAGATACGAGTTCGCATCAAAGCGGTCGACAAACGTGCTGCCCTGGTGGCGAAGATAGCTCTCCACCTGGAAGTCGGCATCAAACCCAAAGGTCACCGCCTCCCGGTCCTGCAGCCGCCGGCCGAATTTGGTCTGCAATGCCGGTTCCGACAGATAGGTGATGTGCGCCACCATCCGGGCAATCGCCAGCCCACGGTTGGGATTGAGGCCCTGCTCCAAATAGTCGCCGCCGCACCAATCAGGATCGGCCATGATCGCCTGGCGGCCGACCTCGTGAAAGGCAATGTTCTGCGCGGAATGATGGGGCGCCGTGGCGATCGGAATAGCCGAACAGACCCGGTCCGGATACATGGACGCCCATTCCAGGACCTGCATGCCGCCCATGGAGCCGCCAATGACGCTAAACAGTTTCTCGATTCCCAGATGATCCAACAGTAATGTCTGCGCCCGGACCATATCGGCAATGGTGATCACCGGAAAATCCAGCCCCCAGGCTTTGCCCGTTTCCGGATTGATCTCTTTCGGTCCCGCCGTGCCCAAACAACCGCCCAGGATATTGGAGCAGATGATGAAATAGCGGTTCGTATCCAGGACCTTGCCGGGCCCGACCACCACATCCCACCAGCCGGGCCGGCCGGTAATCGGGTGATCCTCCGCCACGTAATGGTCGCCGGTCAGCGCATGGCAGATCATGATGGCGTTGCTTTTGTCCGCGTTCAGTTCGCCGTAGGTCTGGTAGGCAACGGTGAAATTGCCCAGATCGATGCCGCAATCCAGGCGCAGCGGCGCTTCCACGCCCAGTTGCACTCTCTTGCCCGGGCCGGACTCCACGCTCAATTGCTCTGCCGTTTCACCATTCGGCGTCATCGTCTGCGTTTCCATATCAGTCGGTGGAAGCGGTCAATCGCCACGTTCGGACCGTTCATCGGCCGCCTATTCAGCGGCAAACCCTTAAAATTTGGCTTCATTGCTATGAATCGACAGAGAATCTGTCAATCTTTTCTTTGATTTTAGCCCGTCGCCGGACTATCACTAGCGCCTTTCTCAACCCAAGAACTGATGGATAAGATCATGGCATCCCCTAAGCCTTTGGCCGGCCTCGAAAAAATCGCACCCTATGTGGGCGGCGAATCCGAGATTGAGGGCAAGGACCTGGTGATCAAACTGGCCTCCAACGAAGGCCCGTTCGGCCCCAGCCCGAAAACCCGCGAAGCCCTGAAAGCGGCGGCGGATGTCTATCATCGCTATCCGGACGGCGACTGCCGCCGGCTGCGGGAACTGCTGGCCGCCAAGCACAATATTGAGATCGAGAATATCGTCTCCGGCTCCGGCTCTGACGAGCTGATCAGCCTGCTGTGCCGGTCCTATGCCGGGCCGGGCGATGAAATTCTCTACAGCGCCCACGGGTTCGCCATGTATCCAATCTATGGCCGGACGGTCGGCGCCACGGTTGTGGCCGCACCGGAAGCGGACATCACCATCAGCGTCGACAATATGATTTCCCAGGTGACCGATAAGACCAAGATCGTCTTTATCGCCAACCCGAACAATCCGACGGGCACCTACCTGCCCGACGCAGAGGTGAAGCGCCTGAGGGAGTTATTGCCCGATCACATTTTGCTGGTGATCGATTCCGCCTATGCGGAGTACGTGGACGAGGCCGATTACGACGTGGGCATCGATATGGTGCGGGCCGGCGACAATGTGGTGATGCTGCGCACCTTCTCCAAAATTTACGGCATGGGCGGACTACGCCTCGGCTGGGCGTTCGCGCCGGATGCCGTGGTCGATATCCTCAACCGGATGCGCAGCCCGTTTAACGTCTCCTACCCGGCACAGGTGGCCGGCGTCGCGGCCGTTCAGGATGACGAATTCATCGAAATGTCCCAGGCGCACAATCGCCAATGGCTGGCCTGGACGTCCGAGCAGATCAGAGGTTTGGGCCTGGTCGTGCCGGAGAGCTATTGCAACTTCGTCCTGGCCCGCTTCCCCGAAGAAGCCGCGGCCGGCACCAACGTGGTGAAGCCGATGCCGCGGCCGCCAACGATTATCTGCAGGAGAACGGCATTATCGTCCGCCGGATGGCCGGCTATGGGCTGCCCGACAGTCTGCGTATTTCCATCGGCACCGAAGAAGAAATGCGGGCCGTCATCGACACCCTCGCCGCTTTCATGGAGCAATCATGAGCAGCGCGGGACCGGTCTTTGAACGGATTGCCCTGATCGGCATCGGGCTGATCGGCTCCTCCGTCGCGCGCGTGGCCAAACGCGACGGGCTCGCCAATCACATCGCCGTCTCGGCGCGCAGCCAGGAAAGCCTGGACACCGCCATGCGTCTCGGCATCGCCGATAGCGTTACATTGAACGCAGCAGAAGCCGTGCGCGACGCGGATATGGTGATGGTCTGTACGCCCATGGGCACCTATACGGATATTGTCGCCGCCATCGACGATGATCTGAAGCCGGGCTGCATTCTGACCGATGTGGGCTCGGTCAAAGGCTCAGCCGTTAGGGATCTGTCCGTCGGTTTGCCGGAACATGTTCACCTGATCCCGGCCCCCCGGTCGCCGGCACCGAGCATTCGGGCCCGGAAGCCGGCTTCGCCGAACTGTTTGAAGGCCGCTGGTGCATTGTCACCCGCCGGAGGGGCGCTGATGCGGAGGCGCTTGAGAAGGTTCGGGAATTCTGGGAAAGAGCCGGATCGGATGTGGAGATCATGGCGCCTGATCATCACGATCAGGTCATGGCCATGACGTCGCACCTGCCGCACCTGATCGCCTATACGATCGTGGGCACGGCCAGTGATCTGGAAAAGTCCCTGGTCAACGAGGTGATCAAGTTCTCCGCCGGCGGCTTCCGCGATTTCACCCGGATCGCCGCGTCCGACCCGACCATGTGGCGGGACGTGTTCATGAACAACAAAGAGGCCGTGCTGGATGTCCTGCAGCGCTTTACCGAGGACCTGACCGCGCTGCAGCGCAATATCCGCTGGGAGGAAGGCGATAAGCTGTTTGAGCTGTTTTCCCGGACCCGCGCCATTCGCCGAGGCGTCATCGACGCCAAGCAGGAAAAACTTTACGACTGACGAGGTCGGCGCATTTAATTTAAGCGCCGCAATCCGCCAAGATCATTCCAGCTTTCGGGCCATTGGATCAACCCGATCTCCAGCAAGGTCAGTCCTTGGGCGGTCACCTTGCCGTTTTCGATATTCACCGGCAGGCTGAGAACCGCCGGACCGCCGCCGGACGGCCGCCGGGAGAGAACCCCCAGCACCAGCTTCGCCATGGCCGCATCCCGCGACCGGATCACTTGCTGCTTCTTCAGCCGGTCGATGGTGGCGAAGAATCCTTGGAACCGGGCGGACAGCGCCCCTTGGATTTGCAGGTTCTTGTCCAAGGCCAGGGTGCCGTTGGTCAGAACCGTCAGCGGCCCGTACTTCGCCTCGATTGAGTCCAGTTCGACGATCCCGCCGTCATCCCGCCAGGCCTCTATAGACGACAAACTTTGCGGATTCTTGAGCTCGCCCAGAAGACGCGCTTTGCCTTTCAAAAGGGCAACTTTCTGCCCCAACGGCCAGCGCAGAGACGCGGGCGTGGTGATCTCTTTGCCGTCGACGTCCAGCACGAAAGTCGCGGTCTTGTTGGTCACCGGTTCGGGAAACCGACGGCACGCCGAGATTTTGACGTCCCCGGCAGCAATGTTGTCCCCTTTCCGGGCGCCTTTGAGCCCCACCCCGCCTAAATCAAGGTTCACGAACCGGGGACGCCGTCACCGTGAATCTCCGTCTCGATCAGGGCGCGTTCGACCGATCCGCGATACCGGCCCTGCAGGTTGGGCAGATTGAAATTAAAATCATGGGCGCCGGAGACGTCCAATTCGAAATGATTAAAGTTCCAAGGCTTCATCTCGGCGATCACCTTGCCGGCCCGCCATCGCCAGCTCTCCCCGCCGGGTGACGCGGAGAGCCGGGTGCTGCCGGCGCTGGTTCATGAAAGATAATGCGGAAGTTGAACGGATAGCCGCTGATCTCGATTTGCTTATAGTTGAAACTCATCGCCGGGCCGGCGCGATCCGCCAGCCAGGCCGGCACCCCGTCCTTCATGCTGGTTGCGATGAAAAACCAGTATCCCGTATAGCCGATCCCCAACAGCGCCAGCACCACAAGGGTCATCAGCCCGCGGCGGATCAGGCGCAGCGCCAGCGGTGGCTTATAGTCCAACACCGCCTGAGTGGCGGCACGGGCCTCACGTTCATGTTTGGGGATGGTCGCCATCAATCAGCCAAATATCACCGGAAGAGACAATATAGTCGGTTGGACAGTTGGTTTCGAGGGGGTTATCTATCCCTTCCCATCGTTCGAGGACCGCCATTAATGTCCGACGCCCCTGCCGAACCCTCTACCACCGCCGGCAATTCCATCTGGATCGCCGCCATGCCGCCGACCTTTCTGGTGCTGTGGAGCACCGGTTTCATCGGCGCGAAGTTCGGCCTGCCCTATGCCGAACCGTTCACATTTCTCGGTTATCGCTTTGTCGTGGTGACCGTCCTGATGCTCCTGGTGTGCCTGGCCTTCCGCGCGCCCTGGCCGAAGGATCTAAAACTCGCCGGCCATATCGCCATTGCCGGTCTTTTGGTCCAAGGCACCTATCTCGGCGGCGTCTTTGCCGCTATCCACCACGGCATGTCGGCGGGCCTGGTTTCCCTGATCGTCGGGCTGCAGCCGGTCCTGACCGCTGCCATCGCCATCCCGCTCCTGAAAGAGACCGTCTCTAAGCGGCAATGGAGGACTCCTGTTTGGCGGTGGTGTTTCTGGTGGTCGCCGAGAGACTGGTCGGCTCGCTCGGTAATCTCTCCGCTGTTTGGCTGGCCGTGGTGGGCTTTTGGGTATCACCCTGGGTGCGCTCTATCAGAAAGTTCTGCGCGGATATTGATCTCAGAAGCGGCTCGGTCATTCCAATTTGCCGCCTCCGCTATGCACTCTGGGCCTTGGCCTTTGTCTTCGAAACCCGCGTGGTTGATTGGACCGGGGAGTTTATCTTTGCGCTGGGCTGGCTGGTTTCTGGTTCTCTCCATCGGGCGCGATCTCACTGCTGATGCTGCTCATCAAGCGGGGTGCGGCGACAAAGGTCGCCAGCCTGTTCTATCTGGTGCCGCCGGTGACAGCACTTGTTCGCTTTTCGCCATGTTCGGTGAAACCCTGACCATTGCCGCGATGATCGGTATGGGCGTGGCGGTGGCGGGCGTCGCCATGGTCAGCCGGGGCTAAGCCTGTGGCGGCGGCGTATCATTGGGCCTTCGGCTATGCCTCGCTGATGTGGAATCCGGGCTTCGAATATACAGAGGCCCGCCCGGCCCAGGTGTTCGGCTACCACCGGGCGCTCTGCGTCTATTCCTTTCTCTACCGCGGCACCCACGAGAAACCGGGCATCGTCGCAGGGCTTCTCCGGGCGGGTCCTGCCGGGGCATAAGCGTTTAAGGTGCCGGCCGCCAAATGGGCGGAGACCGAGCAATATCTTCTGGACCGGGAAATGGTCTACGGCGTCTATATCCCCCGCTGGATGACGGCGGAGATCGGCGGGCGAAAAGTCAAAGCGTACGGCTTTTGCGCAAACCCCGGAATGAGCAATACGCGGGCGACCTGCCCGTCGATCAATTTGCCGGTCTGGTTCGGAAGGGTCAGGGGTCAGCGGCACAGGCATCGAGTACTTGAAAATATGCTGGCGGGCTCGCCAAATTGGGCATTCGCGACAGGAAACTGGAAACGGTTCTCGATCTGGCCCGGTCTTAAAGAACTCTAATCGGTAAGCCGTGATAACAGATCAATGAGCTGATCCCGCTCGGCGTCGTTCAACCCGGACAGCATTTTTTTTCGTGCGTCCGGACCATGCCCTTGAGCTGAGCCAACAGTTTCTTGCCATCCCCAGTCAGCACCAGCGCATAGGACCGTTTGTCCACAGGCGACGGCTTCCGCTCAACCAGATTTTCGCTTCAAGCCGCCGATGACCGCGACCATCGTGGAACGCTCAATCCCCACCGCCCGCGCCAAGGCCGATTGGCTGAGGCCCGGATTGGTCCCGATCGAGGGTCATCACCCCGTATTGGCCGGGCGTGATTTGCACTTCCCCCATCGTGCCGACAAAATCATTGAACACGGCGACCTGGGCGCGCCGGAGGTGATAGCCGACAAGGCTCGGCAGATCATCAAAATCGACATCGCCGGACTCTCACCTCGCGGGTTTTGACTCCGTCAGGCGCCATCGCCGCTCACCACTTCTGCTTGAACCGTTGCAGCTTGCCCGTCGCGGTCAGGGGCATGGCGTCCACATAGTGCATCTGGCGCGGACACTTGTAGATCGACATTGCCTGGATCAACTGCTGCTGCAATTCTTCCTCGAACGCGGGCTTTGTCCTCGCCCAGCTCCGGGAGCGACCAGGAACAACGCCAGCCGGATCAGCCCGTCTTCGTTGGGGATACCGATGACTGCTGCCTGAAACCTTCGGATGCAGCATGGCCTGTGTTCCTCGGATCTCCGCCGGGCTCACCCATTGGCCGGAGATTTTGAGCATGTCGTCCGAGCGCCCCTGATGTTCGTACATGCCGTCATCATCGATGACGAACATGTCATTGGTGCAGTACCAGCCGTCCTTGAACACGGCTTGGTACGCTCATCCAACTGCCAATAGCCGTTGGCGACAGAGTCCATCTTGATCCAGAGTACGCCGGGCTCATTAGGTTCGGTCACTTCATTGCCGTCGAGATCAATGATCTTTACCTCGGTCCCCGGCGTCGGCACGCCGCAGGTGCCGGCTTTGATTTTATCGGGCCGGTTGGCCAGGAACAGGAAGCAGGTCTCCGTGGCCCCGATCCCCTCCAGCGCCGGCCGGCCCGTCGCCGCCATCCATTGATCAAACAGGGACTGCGGCATCTTCTCGCCGGCAGTCATGTAATAGCGGACGTTCTTAAACGCCGGTTTCTCTGCCGCGCCGGAGCGCAGCAGATTGCGGTAAAACGTCGGCACGCTCAGCATAATCGTCGGCTCGTAGCGCTCCACAATGTTGGTCACCAGTTCGGCGTCGGGCCAATCGGGATGCAGAACAACCGTCGCGCCGAGCCGCAGCGTCGAGAGGAAGCAGTGGGCCAGGGAAAACGCGAAGAACAGTTTGGACGTGCCGTAGACCTTGTCCCCCGGCCCGACACCCAACAGGTCCCCCATGAGGTGTTCGGCCACATAGATCGTGCGCTGGGCGTGCACCACGCCCTTGGGCTTACCTGTCGTGCCGGAGGAATACATCCACAGCGACACATCGTCCGGCCCCAGATCGACGGGCGTCAGATCTGTTGAGGCGGCGGCCATCAATGACGGCAGGTGGAGAAGGCCGTCTTCTTCCGTATCGGTAACAATGACTTGCGGCGCATTGCTCGCCAGCGGCGCGCCTTCCCGCCACAAGTCGAGGAACATTCCGTCCAGGACAAAGGCCCGGCAGTCGCTGTCGTCGATGGTGTAGGCAATGTCGCCGGGGCTGAGCCGCAGGTTAAGGCCCACCGGCACCGCACCGATCTTCAACAGACCCAGATACACATAGATAAACGCCGGGGTATCGCGGACCATCATCAGCACCCGGTCGCCGGCGCGACCCCGAGGTCCCGAACGCATTACTGGCGGCGTTGGCGCGAGCATCGAGCTCCCCATAGGTGACCGTTTCGTCGCCGCATAGGAACGGCCGGATCATCTCCCTGGCCGCGCGCAAGCGACGGGCCGAGAATCTCGGTCGCCATATTGATACCGGCGGTCTTTGAACCTGACATGCCCGCTGGAAGTCCCTGTTTCGTTTTTTGTTAACCGTTGCCGCCTAAAATTCAAAAACCGGCACGGCCTGACATTTGTTAGTGTACCGAACTATATTATGGTACGGATCCCTAAGGTTTCGAACAAAAAATCCGGCCGGAAAATAGATATGGCGCGTCGGGCTGTGACAGACCATACTATCGCGGAGGAAGTAAGATGATGATCGATGACCCACCTGAACCGGTCCCGCGGGACCGCATCCCCGCCGCTTTTGTTGTTGCGGGTGCACTGTTCGTGCTGTCGGCGTGCACGGCGGCGAGTGAGTTTAAGAGCCCCCGGTATGCGGACAAGCAATCAGCGGATGCGGCGGCGTGCGACGCCAAAGCGGAATACCTGATCAGCCGGGATATGGGCCACGAACGGTCATTTGCCGATTCGCAACGGGACACGCTGTCGGTGCACTTTGCCAATTACGACGCCCGGAAGCAGCGCCGCAGTTACTACGCCGATTGCCTCTCTCAAAAAGGGGCATGCCTCGACGTCAAAACCTCAATAGGAGGCGACATCGGTCACAAAAAGAGGCGGCCTAAAGGCCGCCTTTTTTGTTTGCCGGGCGGTCCGGCTGTCGTGATTAACAGGAGAGGTAAGCGCTTCGCCCTGATATCCTAGTGGACCGGCCGGCGATAGCGGCGGAAGTCGTCGATGCCCATTTTAATCAGACGGGTCGGCGCCCGCAGGATCTTGCCGCCGATTTTAAACAGGTTCTGTCCACGGTCATGGCGGCTGGTGTCGGTCATGTCGGTGTCTGGTAAAGTCGCAAAATTGTTCATTTTCTTCTCCTTTCGACTTCATGCAGGCTGAGCCCGCTCTTTCTGGGTTGAGATCAATCTAGCCCCCGCCCAAGCTCGTCAAAAAGCGCTCATATCTCGGACCTGATATGCATTAAATGCATGAATAGATTTAATATTTTTACAATAGTTTATTATAAATTCCCTAATTTTTTATGGATTTTCGGCTCTAAATTTAACTAATTAATTCCGCAAATTTCGAATGCCTTTAACATCTTTAAACCGCATGATTTTCCCATCAACCTTGCCATAGTGCCTATGGCCACCGCACCCCTTGATCAAACCTCGTCCCTCTCGTCCTTGATGCAGCAGCTCTCGGACGCCGGGATTTCGTTGTCCGAGGAAGCGCTGGACAGCCTGCTGCAAGGCGTCGCAGCCGCGCCCGGCGCCGATGGCGGCAACGGCCCGGCGAACGCCTGGATAGACATGCTCGGCGCAGATCTGCCGGCCGATCTGCGGACCGGTCTGGCCCGGCGGTTAGAGGCCGTTTGGAGAGTTCCGGATAACGGTCTCGCCCCGCCCTGCCCCAGCGGAGAACGGGTCAGCGCCCTGCGGCAGGAACTGGCCGCCCGCAAACTGGATGGATTTGTCGTCCCCCTGGCCGACGAACATCAGGGCGAGTACGTGCCTAAACGGGCGCAACGGCTCACCTGGCTGACCGGCTTTACCGGTTCCGCCGGCACGGCCATTGTTCTGAAGGACAAGGCGGCGATTTTCGTCGATGGGCGCTATACCCTGCAGGCGGCAAACCAGGTGGACGCGTCGGTGTTCGATATTGTGCCCTTGGCCGAAACACCGCCGGCCAAGTGGATTGGGGCCAATTTACCCGACGGAGCCAAGCTGGGGTTTGATCCCTGGCTCCACACCGCGGACGGCATGCGGCGATTGTCCGGCGCCTGCGCCAAGGCGGGCGGCGCGCTGACGCCGGTCGAAACCAACCCGATTGATCAGATTTGGACCAACCAGCCGGCCGCGCCCCTGTCGCCCATGGCCCTCCAATTGCCCCGACTTCGCCGGGGAGAGCTCCTTCGGACAAGCGGCAACGTTTGTCCGAAGAGCCTCAAGAACGCCAAGCAGGACGCGGTGATCCTGACCGCGCCCGGGACTCCATTGCCTGGATCGCCAATATCAGGGGCGGCGACGTGCCCTACACGCCGTTCTGCCTGATGTTCGCCATCTTGCATGCCGGCGGCGGGTTGGATCTGTTTGTTGATCCGCGCAAGGCGACGGCCTCAGTCCGGAACGCCTTGGACGGTGGGATAACCATTTCCGGACCGGACACATTGGAAACCGCCTTGCGGGCATTGGGCACGGCGAAAGGCCACCGTGCGTTTGGATACGTCGAGCGCCGCCCATGCCATCCACCACATCCTGGAGAAAAGCGGCGCTGTGATCGGCAAGGGCGAGGACCCTGCGCCAAACCCAAAGCTCGCAAGAACGTAGACGGAGCTAAACGGCATTCGGCGCCCATATTCGCGACGGCGTGGCATTGAGCCGGTTCCTGTGCTGGCTGGACCGGGAGGCCCCCAAGGGCGGCGTGACCGAAATCTCCGCCGCCGATCAGCTGGAAGCCTTCCGCCGGGAAGGCGACCTTATCCGCGGGCTGAGCTTCCCGACGATTTCGGGGCCAGGCCCCAACGGGTGCAATTCGTGCATTACCGGGTGAGCGAAGAGTCGAACCGTGCCCTGGAAACGGGATCGCTCTATCTGGTGGACTCCGGCGCGCAGTATCTGGACGGGACCACGGATGTCACCCGCACCATCGCCATCGGCGAGCCGACAGCGGAAATGCGTGGACCGGTTTACCCGGGTGCTGAAGGGCCATATCGCGTTGGCCATCGCTGTTTTCCCCAAGGGCGCCAGTGGATCACAGTTGGACATCCTGGCCCGCGCCGCTTTGTGGCAGGCCGGCATCGACTATGAACATGGAACCGGCCACGGTGTTGGGGCCTATTTGGGTGTCCATGAGGACCGCAACGCATTTCCACGATGCCGAGCATGGTCGCTCTGGAGCCGGGCATGGTCATCTCCAACGAGCCCGGCTACTACAAGACGGACGGGTTCGGCATCCGCATCGAAAATCTGGTGACGGTCATTGAAGCCGCCCCCATCGAAAATGGCGAAAAAGACATGCTGGCCTTTGAGACCCTCACCCTGGCGCCCATCGATGTGCGCTTGTTGGACAATCCCCTCTTACGAGGCCGAAACCGCTGGCTGAACGATTATCACCAGCGAGTCCGGGAGAGCCTGAAACCCCTGGTTGATGCCGAAACCGCCGATTGGCTCTCCGGGGCCGCGAAACCGATCTGACCGCCAATTATGGGTTGTTTCAAAAATAAAATTTTGTGCCTTGAACCCTGTTGAAATCCCGGCGTCCGTCCCCACTTACAATTAATATTTGTATCGAAAACCATAAGTTGGGTCGGCGAATTAATGCCGACTGCTGAACCGGATGATCCCAATGAGATCCGGACGGGCAGAGGAACGAGAATGATAACACCCCCGCGGAGACTGTTCAGCGCCGAACTGCGTATGCTGAAGGAACGCGGTGTGGACACCGATCTAACCCGAGCAATGCCCAAATGCCGATGCCCATGCAAGGGATCGGCGCGTCCGAGGGCGTCAGCAACAAGGAAATCCTGGCCGCCATCAACGAAATGAATTCGGTGCTGGCGCCGGAACCGGAGGAAGGCGGACGCTGCGCCTCATCCCGGAAGACCGCCGCCGAGCTGAGAAAGCGGAAACCCTGAAGAGGGAAATCATGGCTTTGTCGGATTCCATTCAGGAAACCAAGGCCGAACTTAGCGCAATTGGGAACCGAAGCGCCGCGAAATTCATGTCCGCCACCACGGAACCGGATGCCGTGGTTGAGGCGACGGAGGGCCGATCCACACGATCCTGGAACAAACGGAACGGATCGATCAGCTGGCGGAACAGTTGCAACTTCATGCGTCGACACCGGATGACCGGGCCGCCGCGGATGAAATTTTGGAATGTACGATCAAGGTTCTGGAAGCGTGCAACTTCCAGGACATTACCGGGCAACGGATCACGAAGGTCGTTGGCGCCCTCTTGTTTGTGGAAGAGCGGGTCAACGCCATGGTCGACATCTGGGGGGCAGATGAAATCGACCGGACGGATCTGTCGGTGGCCGATGAAAGCGATCCGATAAGGATTTGCTCAACGGTCCGGCCCTGGCGGACGAAGGCATCAGCCAGGACGATATCGACGCCCTTTTCGATTAACCCTTAACCCGGCCCGGAATTGGGAGATTTCCGCGCCAACAAAACAGCTAGAAGAGTTGGAAGTCAGAAATGCCCCAGAAAAAGCCCGATCCGGAAACCATTCCGAATACCGTCCCACTGTCTCTGAAAAGCGGAAGATCGTCCTTGCCGGCACGAAGTTCCTGATCGCGCGCCTGAAAAAGGCGGGCAAGATGGATGCGGAACTTAAATACAAGGACATCATCCGGAACGACATGAAGATCCATAAATTCATCCGCCTGGTGAGAGAAAACCTGGAGATCGGCAAAGACCTGTTCGTCGACGCGGACGGCAAATCCGTCGCCGATCTGGACACGCCGTTAGTCTGCGGCGCCAGCCTGTCGCAGTTGGAACGAATGTTGGTGCTGACCCACGCGTCCCTGGTGTTCGTAAAGCCCGAAGTCGAGGTTAAAAAACCCGCAGCGCCCAAGAAGAAAGGCATCTTCGCGATCTTCGGTGGAAGTCGGACGCCAACGATGAACCGGCGACAACCGCCGATCATGAAGGTCAGCGCAAGCTGGATGAATTCCGGCCCTATATCGCGTTCGCCTGGCAGCTGCCGCTGGTCAGCGGCTACAACGAACACATGGTGCGCGCCCACGCGAAGGTGCTGGAGTTTGATCTATTTTCCCTGGACACCCCGGCCAAGGTCGAACTGATCGGCAAGATCAATCCCACCGATATCCGTAAGGTTCAGAAACTGGCCGGAGAGAAATTTGAGGAGATCATCGCCAACGACCCTGGTTCGGTCAAAGGTATGTCATTGATCAAATCCAAGGCCAAGCTGGAACTGATGCGCAAGGTGGCCGGGGACCGATCGATGGATCTGTTCACTCGCGGTCCCGACATCCTCCACGAAATCATGTCGATGGACGAGAATCGGGTCTGGGCCCCAGGCCCGAGCGTGGCCGACATTACCTTCCCGGCGCTGGAAGTCCTAAGCAGTTAAAAATACCGACCCTGAAGCTTTTCATGGAAGTGTTCCGCCAGACCTACGGCGACAACGCCCCGAAGCTGTTGCGGGAAGATCAGTTCGTGCAGAAATTCCTGCGTCAGGTGGTGTCCGATTTTGTCCAACTGGAAGCGGAAGACGATCTGGACGATAAGCCGGAAAGCGGCCCTCGGCGATATCATAGGATGAAGTGGAAAGGCTGGGACACGCGGATCAACGACTGGCTGCGCTCCAAGAGAAGGCAACGCCGCCAAAGCGGCTTAGGCAAGGCACCTAACGCGTACAAGCCTTGATCATTTTTACGGCGTCGGCAGAATCCCACTCCAACGGGCCAACCACGCGGCCGGTCTCAATACCGTCCCGGTTGATCAGAAGGGTCGTCGGCAGGCCAGGCACTTTACTGGATCGCGCCAGTTTGCCGCCCTCATCCATGAGAACGGGAAACCCGTCAAGCCGGTGGGCTTTGTAGAATTCGACGACCTTGGCTGCGCCCTTCACGTCTTCGGAGACGGGCAACACCTCCACCCCGGCGCCGGCGACTTTAACTTCAGGCGCAAGAGGGACGGCATCTCCCGCACACAAGGGCCGCACCAGGTCGCCCAGAAGTTCAGGACAATCCCCCGGCCCCGATACTGACTAAAATCGATGCGTTTTCCGGTTTCATCGGTTATACCATCGGCTTGGACAGGCTTTCCCGCTGATTTTGCATCGAAATTTGCGATTTTTCGGCGATTGCAGGACAGGAATCGGCCAACACCGGGGCGTTACCCCTGCCCGCATAGTCGGGGGTCAACGCCAGGAACGTCGCAACGCCGATGATCAGCACGGCCAGTCCGAGAAGTATTTTTGGCACTCTCTTTCGTCTCCGGTGGAGAAAATGACCGATTCGGGACAAAAATCAAAACCGTCTCATCAGAGCGGCGGTTCGGCAGAAATCAAGATGCCAGCACCATGTGGGGCGGGCGCTTCGGCCGCCGGTCCTGCTCAGATCATGGAAGAGATCAACGCGTCCATCGGTTTTGATCAGCGCCTCTATGCCCAGGATATCGCCGCCTCGAAGGCCCATTGCGAGATGCTGGTCGCCAAAGAGATTATTACCGCCGAAGACGGCAGGCGATCCTATCCGGCTGGATCAGGTGCAGGCCGAGATCGAATCCGGGTCCTTCGATTTCAAGCGGTCGCTTGAGGATATCCATATGAATGTGGGTCGGCTGGCCGAACTGATCGGCGATGCCGCCGGCCGGTTGCATACGGCCCGGTCCCGGAACGACCAAGTGGCCACCGATTTCCAAGCTTTGGGTGCGGGATGCTTTGGATCAGCTCGATGCGGACCTAAAGGCGCTGCAGGCGGTGCTGATTGAGCGGGCCGATGAACACGCGGCGGCGATCATGCCCGGCTATACCCATCTGCAAACCGCGCAGCCGGTGACCCTGGGCCACCACCTATCTGGCCTATGTGGAGATGCTGGGCCGGGACAGAAGCCGGGTCCGGGATTGCCGGGCGCGCGCCAATCAAAGCCCCTAGGCTCCGGCGCCTTGGCCGGCACGTCTTTCCCCATCGACCGGGAGATGACGGCGGCGGCGCTCGGTTTGACGGGCCCATGGCCAATTCCCTGGACGGCGTCTCGGACCGGGATTTCGCACTTGAGTACCTTTCCGTGGCGTCCATTCTGGCGGTTCATCTCTCCAGACTGTCGGAAGAGTTAGTGGTCTGGGCCAATGCGTCGTTTCGTTTTTGTCAGCTTGCCGGATTCCTTTTCGACCGGCAGTTCCATGTTGCCGCAGAAGCGCAATCCGGACGCGGCGGAACTGGTGCGGGCCAAATCCGGCCGGGTGATCGGCGCGTGTTGAACGGTCTTCTGATCGTCTGAAAGGCCTGCCCCTCGCCTACAGTAAGGACATGCAGGAAGACAAGGAACCGGTGTTCGAAACCGCGGACACACTGGCGCTCTGCGTCGCCGCCATGACCGGCATGATGGCCGAGATCACCTTTAATGAAGACGCCATGCGGGCACGCCGCCAAGGCGGGTAAGTCCAACGCGGTCGATCTGGCGGACTGGCTGGTGCAAAACCTGGGCACGCCGTTCCGGCAAGCCCATCACATCACCGGACAGTTGGTCCGGCTGGCCGAAGACAAAAGCTGCGGCCTGGAAGACCTGTCGATTGAGGACATGCACGCGGTGGAGCCGGGGATCACCGACGACGTGTTCCGGGTGCTGGATATCGACAAGTCCATCGCAATGAGGAATAGTTTGGGAGGACCCGCACCGGATCGGGTCCGCGACGCTGTTACCGCCGCCCGCCGGGCGTACCTGGAGGACTAACCATCATGTCTCGCCGGATACTTTGCTCTGTTTGCCATCGGCATTCTGCTGCCGGTGCTGGGCGCGTGCGGCAAGAAAACGCGCCGGGAGCACCGGAAGGGGAAGAGTACAAGTATCCCCGGGAATATCCCCGCAAGTAGGCGATCGGCCAAAACTCATGGATCATTTTCAGTATAAGAACGGCGAATTGGCCGCCGAGGACGTCCCGCTTTCCCGAATCGCGGAAACGGTCGGCACGCCTTTCTATTGTTATTCCACGGCTACTATCGAGCGCCACTTCAACGTCTTTGCCGACGCCCTGAAGGGCCTGCCGGCGACGGTCTGTTATTCGGTGAAGGCCAACGGCAACCTGGCCGTGGTCAGCACCCTGGCCCGGCTGGGCGCCGGGGCGGACGTGGTCTCCGGCGGCGAGTTAACCCGCGCGCTGGCGGCCGGCATTCCCGCGAATAAGATCGTCTTTTCCGGCGTGGGCAAGACCGAGGCCGAGATTTCCCAGGCGCTCACCAGCAATATTCTACAGATCAATGTGGAGTCCGGCCCGGAGCTGGAACGCATCAACCAGGTGGCCGCCTCCCTCGGTAAAGTCGCCGAAGTGGCGTTCCGCATTAATCCGGACGTGGATGCCGAGACCCATCAAAAAATCAGCACCGGCCGGCAGGAAGACAAGTTCGGCATTGATTGGGACCGGGTTCACGAGGTTTTTACCGCCGCCGCCGGCATGGACAATGTCCGTCCGGTGGGCCTAGCCATGCATATCGGCTCCCAATTGACCAAGCTGGACCCGTTCCGGAACGCGTTTAATCGCCTCGCCCAAACCACCGCTGATTTGCGGGAAAAAGGCTTTGAAATTAGGCGCTTAGACCTTGGCGGCGGGCTCGGCATTCCCTACGACGGCGGCGAGACGCCGAGCCCGGCGGACTACGGTAAACTGGTCGCCGAAACGGTCGGTGAGTTGGACTGCGAGTTGTTGTTCGAGCCCGGCCGGCTTGATCATGGGGAATGCGGGCATTTTGGTCACCAAAGTGGTATATGTGAAGGACGGGCGTCCCGGCGGTTCGTCATCATAGACGCGGCGATGAACGATCTGATCCGGCCGGCCATGTACGACGCGCATCACGAGATCGTACCCGTCTCGGAACCCCGTCCGGACGCCGGTCTGCAGCCTGTTGATGTGGTCGGCCCGGTCTGTGAAACCGGCGACACATTTGCGACCGAATTGGCCCTGCCGCCCGTTGAACAGAGTGAGTTACTGGCGATCCGTTCCGCCGGCGCTTACGGCGCGGTTATGTCCTCGACATATAACAGCCGCGCGCTCGTGCCGGAGGTCCTGGTCAAGGGCGGCGAATTTGCGGTTGTCCGGCGGCGGGCGGAGATTGAGAGCCTTTTAGAGCGCACGAATCTCTCCCAAATTGGTTGGAGTCGAGCTAAAATACCGCATAATGAAGACGCACCCCTGAACACCGCTGAGGCGGTTTGGGTTGGGTAGTTTAATGGTCAAGCGGAACGGCCCGTTTTACAAAACATATCTAGGCCTCGCCCGGGCGAGCTTGCTGTGGGAATACCTTTGGCCCGCTTTGTGGCCGGCGGTGGCCACGGCCGGCATCTTCATCGGCGCGGCGCTACTGGATCTGTTCACCCTGCTGCCGGTCTGGCTGCATATTGCCGTGGTGATCGGGTTCCTGGTTGTGTTCGCCGGCGCTCTACAGCGCGTTCACCCAAATCCCCAAAGTTGATTTTATCGAGGCCGTCACCGGATCGAAGAAGACAGCGGTCTGGATCACCGGCCGCTGACCGCGCTGGATGACGATCTGGCCCTGGGCGGCAATGACGCTCAGGCCCGTGCGCTTTGGGAAGCGCATCGCGCCCGCATGGCCGCCGAAGCCGAACGTCTGTCGCTGAAAGTGCCAAAGGGCGGGATTGGCCCGGCGGGATGGCATCGGCTTCCGCGCCGCCGTCGCCGCTTTTTGATCGTCGGCGTTGTCGCCGCCGGGACCGATACCGCCACCCGGATCGGCAAGGCGCTGTTGCCGCCGCTCGGCAATGCCGGACTGGCCGCCAGCGCCAAATTGAGCATCTGGGTCACGCCGCCCGCCTGCGTGGGCGTGCCGCCGGTGGTGATCACCATGACCGGCAACAGCGCGCCCCAAACCGGCGAACAGCCGGTGACCTCCATTTCCGTGCCGGACGGCAGCACCGTGCTGGCGCAGATGAGCGGCGGCGGCAAGCGTGCCCACCTTGCTGATCGGCCAGGACCGGAGCGATTTCAACCGGATCGACGCGGATTCCTATCACATTGAAACGGAATTGAAGGCTGGAGAGCGGCGCGAAGACGGTCGCCATCGAACAGAAAGGCCGGACCGTCGCCTCCTGGCCGCTGACCATCATTCCCGACCAGCGCCCGACGGTGGAGTTCTCCAACGCGCCGGAAGGCACCCAGCAGCTCCGCCTGCAATTGTCTTACGAGGCCAAGGACGACTACCGGTTGACCGGGCTGACCGCCTCGATCCGCCGGCTCGACGGCCTCGCCGTACCGGGCGGTGAAAGCGAAATCACCCTCCGCCTGCCCCTGCCCGGCTCGGAAAAAAGACGTCAAAGGCAAGTCGAACCATGATCTGATCTCCCACGTGTGGGCCGGCCTGCCGGTCCTGGTGCATATCCTGGGCACGGACGAGAAAGACCAAACCGGTTTGAGTAAAGTCGAACCCGTGGTTCTGCCGGAGCGTCAGTTCAGCCATCCGGCGGCGAAAGAAATCTATGAAATCCGCAAAGGCCTGACGGCGGAGGCGCGGGACCGGCGCTTGGGCGTCCTGAAGCTCGATCTGCTGACCAGCGAACCGGAGATGTTCAACGGCCATACCGGCACCTATCTGGCGCTGCGTATCGCGCGGGAACGGCTGGTCCGTGATGAACAGCCGCAAGCCGTCGCCCAGGTGCAGAAGATGCTGTGGGACGCGGCGCTTCGCCTGGAAGAAGGCCGGACCGCCACCGCCGGCAGCGAGCTCGCCGACGCCCAACGCCGCCTGATGGAGGCCCTGGACCGGGGCGCCAGCCAGGAGGAATTGGAACGCCTCATGGCCGAGGTGGAAAAGGCCCTGCAGGAATTCATGTCCGCGCTGATGAAAGAGTTGCAGCAGCGGGGTCAGTTGCCGCCGATGGATCCCAATGCGCAGACCATGACCAACCAAGACATCCAAAAGATGCTGGACCGGGCGCGGGAACTGCTGCGCCAGGGCTCGCGGGAAGCCGCCCGCCAGTTAATGGCGGAGCTGCAGCGTATGCTGCAACCTGCGGCGCCATGGCCCGCCAGAACAACGGCCAGATGTGTCGCAACAAGCAGGCGCAAAAGGCGATGCGCGAATTGCGCGGCATCGTCCAGCGCCAGCAGAAACTTTTCTGGATGAGACCCACAAGCGGGCCCAGCGCCAGCGGGGGAGGGCATCCCCGACGGGCCGGAAAAACGATCCCCAGTCCCGGGAAGGGCTGGAGGAACAGGAAGCCATCCGCAAACATCTCGGCGAACTGATAGGTAAGCTCGGCCAGATGATGGGTAAAATTCCGCAAGGTCTGGGCGACGCCGAACAGGCGATGCGGAACTCCGAAGGCGCGCTGAAACAAGGCCGCCAAAGGAAAATCCATCGACCCGCAAGGACGGGCCCTGGAGGCCTTGCGCCGTGGCGCACAAAACTCTGCCCGGGCGATGGCCCAGATGATGGGCCGCGGCCAGCAAGGACAGAGGGGCCGCCAGGGCGGGCGCTTCGGCGCGTTCACCGGCCCCCGGCTGCGCGGCATGCGGCCCGGCAACCGGGATCCGTTCGGCCGCCGCAATCAGGAAGAGGAAGGTTCCACCGGCCAATCCACCGGCACGGTCAAAATCCCGAGCGAAAGCGAAATCCAGCGGGCGAGGCGAATTCTTGAAGGCTGCGCCGCCGGGCCGGCGATCTGTGGCGTCCCGAGCCTTGAGTATATCGAGCGGCTGCTGAAGCGGTTTTAGCCTCCTCAAAAATTAGTCATCCACTGGCCGGCAAAGCTGTGACCCGTGGAACCATGTGCATATTAAAGATGGGTACGCGGATCAGGCTCCTTCGTCGCCGTCCGCGCATGACTATAAATGGGTTGGCAATTCCCGATCCAGCTCGGTAGGCGATCTAGCCCCGCCCCTACTTCACCGCTCTGAGCGTGATCTGAATTTCCTTCAGGATATTGTATTGGTGCTGCGCCATTTCGGCGAGGGTGGCCGAGTCGATCTCGCCGGCCTTCAGCTTGACCAGCCATTTGTCGTCGGGCAGCCACTGCACGTCCTCAATCTCGAAATCCACATCGAGATAATCGGCGAGCGGCGTGTTTGCCAGCCCCTCTGCCTTCCATTGGGCGCAGAGACGCTTTGAATACATCTCGAACTGCGGCGGCAGGATCGGCCGCACATGGGTCGGATCGATGATAAATTCGTCATGCCGGGGATGGGGTACGGCGATCCGGACGATCCCGTCCGGCGCGCATACCCGGTAAAGAAGTTCCTTGATAATCCCCAAATAGACTTTTTGCTGGATTTAAGCCAGAATGCTCCAGAACATGGCTGAGCACCACCTCTTCCGCGCTGCCGGTGTCGAAGAACGCCAGGGGAAAGGTTTCAGATCGACCAGCAAATCCGGTTCGCACGACGGCTGGCTGTCGACATTCAGGTATCCGTCGAGTTTATGGCGTCCGCAACCCTAGATTGAGCTTCATGAGGGCGGAACCGCCGGACCCTGGTTGCGGGCTTGGGCCCCGCACCATCCGGAAGTTGCCCCAGCGTGCGATGAACCGCCGGCCGGTGGCGGGCGCATCCAGGAACTCGCCTTGTACTTGACCGATTTACCGGGCTCGATGGTCGGCTGGGTCGGCGGCACAGACAATTCTGTACCGGCAATCCGTTGCCGTCCAAAAGCGAGGAGATCACAATCGGGATCGGTTGGGTTTCCTCGGAAATGTTTTCAATAATGATGTCATGCTGGAACACGTCCTTGCCGTCCCCGTATCGCGGGACGGGTTGGTGAGCTACCAGATCCAGGCCATCGCCCGGCTGCGGCACCCGCATGCCGATCGCGTTGAAGATGCTGTTGGAGCCGCCCAGAAGCCGACCACCGTTTCCCGCATGACAATCCGCCGCCGAACAAGCCGCCCAGCAGCAGGACAATCACCAATGAGATGATCAGGCCCTTTAATGCTGCTTTTGCTCCCTCGCCATCGACGCCCGCATAAACGGAGGGAATAGGATCGGGATCGGGAATATCGTCTGGATCCAGGTCGTCGTAATCCTCATATTCATCGTCATCTTCCGGCGTAAATGATTTCGATCGGGTCCGGATCTTCCAGATCATCCAAATCGTCTTCATCAGCTCCGTCAAATCTTCGGCTGAGTCCGGCGTGAAAGAGCTGCTGCCGACATCATCTTCATCGTCATCACCGAACATGGCCGCCAGTTCATCATCCGACAGCAGCTCACCGTCATCCTCCGGCTCGTCGTCCGGTTCCGGCATCGGCATGTCATCCGGTTCAGGTTCCGGCATGGGCATGGGATCGGGTTCGGATCGGGCTCCGGCTCGGCATGGGATCGGGTTCAGCCATCGGCTCCGGCATCGGGCGCAGCCAGCTTCCAGCTCTTGCGGCATCGGCGGCTGTCCGGGATAGGGCGGCGGTGCGCCGTAAGGCGGCGCCGGCTGGCCGGGATGGGGCGGCTGTCCGGGATAGCCATACGGCGGTGGCGCCATAATAGGGCGGCGCGGCATATTGCGGCGGCGGCGGTGCGTATTGTGGAATGGGATCGGGATGGCGAAGCGGGCGGGCGGCGACAGGCACTTGATGCCAGCTATGGTCACAATTGTGACACTTCACCGTCCTACCACTGGTGCCGATGGACGCGCCGTCAACATTGTAAGACGTTGAGCAATTCGGACAGGAAATATACATCGGCATCCAGTCTAGTTATAGTTTTGATCTTTATAGGTAATTCCCAAGATCAACGCAAGCTAGCCCCTTTATAAGTGTTATCTTCTTGCCAGGAAGTTAATATGGGCAACCGTTCCGCGGGGGCTATAAAGGAAATCCGCGCCATTCCTGCTCACTGCCGGCAACGCGGACTTGATCAGATCGCACCCATCAGGCCTCGGCCGGAGATCGTTTTAAAAGCATGAGCAACGTCGTCAATTCGAAATGTCGGTCTCCGTTACGGACTGGGACCCGGAGGTTTTGCAGGATATTTCCTTCACCCTCGAGACCGGGTCGTTCCATTTTTCTGATGGGCCCGTCCGGCGCCGAGCAAATCATCGCTGCTGCAGCTCATGTATCTGGCGCGGCCGGCCGACCCGAGGGCTGATCTCCCTGTTCGGCCGGGACGTCTCAACCATGCCCCGAAAGGACATGTCGGCGCTGCGCCGGCAAAGTGGCGTCGTTTTTCAGGAGTTCAGGCTGCTCGACCATCTGGCCGCCTTCGACAATGTCGGCCCTGCCGCTCCGGGTGGCTGGGGTTCAAGTCCGAAATTCGAAAGCATGTGGAAGAACTGCTGACTGGGTCGGCCTGCGGGACCATATGAGTTCACGGCCGCCGACCCTTTCCGGCGGACAGCAGCAGCGCGCGTCGCCATCGCCCGTGCGGTGATCGCCCGGCCGAAGATTCTGCTGGCGGATGAACCGACCGGAAACGTCGACGACAAGATCGCCGCCCGGCTGATGCACTTGTTCGAGGAATTGAACCGGCTCGGCACCACGATCGTCATCGCGACCCATAACATGGAGCCATCGTTCGCGCCACAACCTATGACGTGTTGCGCCTTGAGCGCGGCCAATTGAGCGTTCTGCACCGCAATCCGAATCGCGCGAATCGGCCGGAAGCCGGCCTGCACCGGATCAGGACCGCCCGCCGCTGCCCGGCGATCGGAGGACGCCCCACGTCTGATCGGCGGATCAAAACTTCCGGACCGTCGCCTGACATGTTGCGGCGCTCCGGCATATCCTTCGAAAAGGATGAATCCAGCCGCTTCCTACCCTGGATTATCACCTTCATGGTTTTTCTGGCCGGCCTGGCCGTCGCCGGCATATTCCTGCTGAACGACATCACCAACCATTTCGGGGCCGGTGTTCAGGACACGATGACCGTGCAGATACCGGTTACCGAGAAACCGGAGACGGACGACCTGCGGGTGCAGGAAGCCTCGGCTGATTGGACATTGACGGCGTCATCGCCGCCAAGCCGGTGAAGCCCGAAGAAATTTCTGAACTTCTCCGCCCTGGCTGGGTGGCTCGCCGCCCAGAACCAGGAGCTGCCGCTGCCCCGCGTGATCGACGTGCATGTCGACCGGTCCTCCGCCATCACCGTTCGTCAGATATTCGATACCTTGGCGCCGGTGATCCCGGGCGTGGTCGTGGATGATCACGGCGCCTGGCTGCAGAACCCTGGTCGGGCGTTGAATTCGACCGAGCTGATCGCCGCCGGCATTATGCTGTTTATCGGCTTGGCGACCATGGGCACGGTCGTATTCACGACGCGGACCGGGTATGGACCTGCAGCAGGAAACCATCTCGGTGCTGCATTTGTCGCGCGCAGGAAAGATTCCTATATCGCCCGGCAGTTTGCGCTCCGGGCCCTCTGCTCGGGATCAAAGGCGGGTTTTTCGGCGTGATCCTGACCTGCCGGTCTTGTTTCTCCTGCGTCGGCTTTTGGCCGAAAGCTGGGAAGAGCGGCCGTTGCCGGAACTGTCTCTCCGTTTAAGCGGGTGGATCAGTCTCGGCGCCCTGATCCCGGCGGTGGCGATTATCGCCATGGTGACCGCCCGGTTTACCGTGAGCCGGCTCTGGCCAAGATGCTTTGCCATGGCCGCCGCATCACGACATCAGCTCAATTGGGGCGCCCGGATGTCCCCGTCCTGGCGCGTCTGGCAATCCTGATCCTGGTCATTGGGGTCCTGGGCCTGATTTCTGTTTGTCGATAAAATTCCGACCGGGTGAGCGACCAGGAAACCGAAACCGACGCCATCGTCGTGCTGACCGGCGGCAGTGAACGGTTGGACCGGGCTTACTCCTCCTGACCCGGAAAAAAGCCAAGAAGCTTTTGTGTCAGGCGTCTATCGCGGCGTCGATGTGCAGCGGCTGTTGGAACTCTCAAAGCAGAACCGGGAAGAATTGCGCTGCTGCATCGCGCTGGGCTATGACGCGATCAGCACCGAGGGCAACGCCATTGAAACAAAGGCCTGGCTGGAAAGCGAAGGCTATTCCTCGGTCCGGCTGGTGACCGCAAACTATCATCTGCCCCGCAGCATGATGGAGTTTCAGCATGTCATGCCGGGCATCCGGATCATTCCCATGCTGTTTTCCCCTGAACAATTCAAACGGGAAACTGGTGGCTCTGGCCGGGCACATTGAATTTGATCCTGAGCGAATATATGAAGTTCATCATGTCCGCCCTTCCGCCAAACCTATCAATCCCTCACTCGATGCGGCGGCCGGCGCATGAGGGGCCAATCCGTTCCGCCGTCTTCAATGTCTTTTTCATCGGCTGGATTCGCCTTCCTGCTGTTGACGCTTTTCTTCTGGCTGATGCCGTTTTCCCTGGTTGTTCCTTCCGCTCCGGCATTGTCCTGCAGGCCATGCTAATGTCTGGTCCGATGATGCGGATCATGCATCTTCGGACTTCCATGCAAGCTCGAGGGCGGAGAACATCCCCGATCGGTCCGGTGATCTGACGCGGTCAAACACCAGTCGATCTGGGAGACCTTCACTTTCTCTATGAATGCTCGAAGATCCGCCTATGTCTGAAAGACGAGCTGATGAAAATTCCCCGTTTTGGGGCTGGTACATGGACAAAAGCCAGCATGTGGTCATTGACCGCAGCGGCAGCCAAGGGCGCTCCATGCGCAAAATGATCGCCACTGCGTCGGATCGATCGCCAATGGCCGTCGTGGTCATCTTCCCCGAAGGCACGCGCACCGCGCCCGGGTGACGACTGGGCGCTATCACCCGGGCGTCTTTGCGCTCTACGACCAGACAGATGCGCCTGCGTGGTGCCGGTCGCGCTGAATTCCGGCGTTTCTGGGGCCGGCGCAAGTTCGTAAAAAAGCCCGGCACCGATCACCCTGGAAGTTCCTGCCGCCCATGCCGAAGGGACCTGACCGTCGGGCTTTCATGGCCGAACTTCAAGACCGGATCGAGACCGCCACGCGAGAGCTCGAGGCGCGCCGAGGTGGATACCGGGGAAAACTAGAATAACCTGCTTGTATCAATGAGTTATTCCCGATAAACCCAATGATAAATATGGTTTAACCGGTGGAAACAAAACAAGAACATTTTGTTGACCGGACTCCGATCCGCGCCTACTATGCCTATATTTCGAGGCCTACCGGGGGTTGCCGGTCGATGCCGACCAACGCAAAAAAGCGCCGGTTTTTAACCAGGAAACAGGAAAAGTGCCAAAATGGCCTCGATTTCCGCCATTTCCCAGCAAATCTGGGACATGAAGTACCGTTACAAGTCCTGGACGGAAACCCGTGGATAAAACCATCCCCGACACGTTCCGCCGGGTGGCGCGATGCGCTGGCCGTTCCTGAAGAGAATGCAGAACTCTGGGCCGAGCGGTTTTTCAACGCGATGAACGATTTCAAGTTCCTGCCGGCCGGGCGCATTGTCTCCGGCGCAGGCACCGACCGGGACGTCACCCTGTTTAACTGCTTTGTCATGGGCGATATCCCGGACGATATGGCGGGCATCTTCGACGCGCTCCGCGAGGCGGCGCTGACCATGCAGCAGGGCGGCGGCATCGGATATGACTTCTCGACCCCTGCGTCCCAAAGGCGCGCCGGTGAAGGGCGTCGGCGCCGATGCGTCGGGGCCGCTGTCATTCATGGATGTCTGGGACGCCATGTGCCGCACCATCATGAGCGCCGGGTCCCGCCGAGGCGCGATGATGGCGGTTCTCCGCTGCGATCATCCGGATATCGAAGCTTTCATCGACGCCAAAAGCGAACCGGGCCGGTTGCGGATGTTCAATCTGTCGGTTCTGGTCACCGACGCGTTCATGCAGGCGGTAAAAGAAGATTCCGTCTGGGAACTGAAATTCGACGGCACCGTCTACAAAAGCCTGCCCGCCCGCGACCTGTGGGACAAGATCATGCGGGCGACCTACGCCTATGCGGAACCGGGCGTCATCTTCATCGACCGCATCAACCGGCTGAACCCGCTGAATTATTGCGAGACCATTCACGCCACCAACCCGTGCGGGGAACAGCCCCTGCCGCCCTACGGCGGGCCTGTCTGGGCTCGGTCAATCTGGCGCGGCTTGTTGAAGACCCGTTCTCGGACAACGCGGATCATCGACATGGCCGCGCTTGAACCGACATTGACTCCACCGCCGTCCGGATGATGGACAACGTACAATCGATGTCTCCGCTTCCCGCTTGAAGCCCAACGCCTGGAAGCCAAATCCAAGCGGCGGATCGGTCTTGGCGTCACCGGGCTGGCGAATGCGCTGATCATGTGCGGGCGCGTTACGGATCGGCCGGCGCCGTGCAGTTGACCGAAAACTGGATGAAGGCGATCCAACGGGCGGCCTATCTGACATCTGTCGATCGCCAAAGGAAAAGGCGCGTTCCCGCTGTTCGATAAGGACGTATCTGGCGGGCGACGGCGTATGCCGGTTTGGACCTGGACGTGAAACAGGCCATCCGCCGAGCACGGCATCCGTAATGCGCTGCTGACCTCAATCGCGCCGACGGGGACGATTTCGCTGTTCGCCGACAATGTATCGTCCGGGCTGGAGCCGGTGTTCAGCTTCAACTATACCCGCCATGTTCTGATGCCCGACGGCAGCCGCCGGGACGAAGCGGTGTCAGATTATGCTTACCGGTTGTTCCGCCGCATGAAGGGGCGAGTCGCGCCCCTGCCCGAGGCTTTGTCGATGCGCAAGGCGCTGAGCGCCGGGATCATCTTGTGATGCAGGCGGCCATGCAGAAGTACATCGACAGCTCGATTTCCAAGACCATCAATTGTCCGGAGGAGATCGGCTTCGAGGAATTCAAGAATATCTACGTGCAGGCCTATGATCTGGGCTGCAAAGGCTGCACCACCTATCGTCCCAATGATGTCACGGGCGCGGTGCTGGAGACCAAGCCGGCGAAAGACACAAGGTCGCGCAGCAGGAATTAGCTGCCGCCTCACCGGCCACCGCCGCGACCGCCAAACCAAAGGACAGCGGCGACGCCGGCAATCTGCACCATGTTCGACAGTCCGCTGGACCGGCCGGAAGCGCTGGACGGCGCGACCTACAAGGTCCGTTGGCCGGAGAGCGATCATGCGCTCTATATCACCATCAACGATGTGGTGCAGGACGGCCGCCGCCGGCCGTTCGAGGTCTTCATCAATTCCAAAATACCGAGCACTATGCCTGGACCGTGGCGCTCACCCGGATGATCTCGGCCGTGTTCCGCCGGGGCGGTGACGTGTCCTTCGTGGTGGAAGAACTCAAGGCCGTTTTTGACCCGCGCGGCGGTCAGTGGGTAGAGGGCAAATATGTGCCGTCCCTGTTGGCGGCGATCGGTCAGGTCCTGGAAGATCACATGATCCATATCGGCTTCCTGCCCAATCCGGCGAAATTGCGGGAATCTGAGGCCCAAGCGTTGCCCAAGGTGGTTAATCTTCAGGATGATCCGTCCGCCAATGACGCGCGTCTCGGCCAATGTCCGGAAATGCGGACAGGCCAGCCTGATGCGCCAAGAAGGCTGCGACACCTGCATCAGCTGCACCTATTCCAAATGCGGATAAAAAAGGCGCCGGATTAGGGCGCCTTTTTTGAAACTCTGCCGGATCAGCTATTTGACGAGATCGTCGATAACCGCCTTCGCCTTTTGGCTGCCGCCTTCCTGGCCAGTGTTTTCCTCGGTTTCGACCCGCACCCATTCCTTGGCGGAGTCGACGTCGATCTCGACTTTCTGAGGACCTGCACCATAACCGCCTCAAGAGCGATAATGTGCGCGGCGATGTCATCCAGCTGATCGAAATGAACGTCAACCGCCCCGCCGATATCCTTCAGATGATCCCTTAAATCCTTTAAATTTCCGTCGATCTCTTTGATCTGATCAAAGAACATATCAATCCTCCTGGATTCTCCGTGTCAGACTATAAACTACCCCGCCTGGACATTCATGTCATTGGCGGATCACGCGTTGTTTCGGATAGATGAAAAATTAACTGGCGGAAACTCCGCCCACCTGTTTTCTTATCCGAACTCGCTGAGGTTAGCGAAAAAGATTAACATAAGGCAAACTGATTGGATTAAAAACTGGAGATTGAACAAGGCGTGGCCATTAACCGCGCGTAAACACATTCCGACTAATGATATCAAGGGTTTGAGGTATAGATTCGAGGGAAGTTGGGCGGACTATTATAATGGGATTTTTTGGCAGCGTTAAAAATCGGCGCCCGCGGTGCCGGCCAAACCGTCCGACCCCAAATGGGTCATCACGGCTAAGGGTGGTTTCCACCAGCTTATGCAAGATGGATCCGATGAGTTGAATTTGACGGGATGTGGGCGGCGTCTATGTCATTCGGCACGGCGGCACCAAACCGGAATGGCTGTTTGTCGGCGATCGCCCAGCATTGCCGCGCCATTGATCAAGCCCTCGACATGGAGGAAATTACCGAATACGATCCATGGGCCGGGTTTACATCACCTGGTCCCCCATCCAACAGGACTTCCGCCGGGGCGTTCTTCTTTATCTCGCGCAGAGGATGAAACCATTGATCCCCAATCCGCACGCCGAAAGAGGCGAAAGCGTCGATCCGATCCCGGTGCTAGCGCCGAGGCCAAAGCTGCCGCCTAAATTCCGATCTTGATCAGAGCCTGATCGCGGTTAGGGTTACGTTTCCATGCAGAGTTTTCTCGACTACATTCCGGTAATGATCATTTTCCTCTTGGGGGCGGTGGTCATTGTTTTGCTCACCGGCGTTATGGGTATGGCCGTCGGCGGGAAGATCACGCCACGGGTTCGAAATCACCTCATGAAGGCGCGCGTGGGTCTCCAGGCGTTGATTCTGATTTTGGTCGCGATCCTGGTGGTTGCCACTTGGATGGGAGACAAACAGTAAGATGGTGCGGCTCGATAAAATTTACACCAAAGGCGGCGATGCTGGCGAAACTCCTGGCCGGCGGGGCGCGGGTCAAAAAAAATGATCTAAGGGTGACGGCCTACGGCACGGTCGATGAAGCCAATGCCATCATCGGGCTGGCCCGGCTCCACACGGAGGTGACACGATGAGTGCCAGCGCGCATCAAAATGATCTGGTGATTTAGGGGCCGATTTGGCGCGGCCTGAAACCATGGAGCGCCGGATGAAGCCAGCAAGGATATCGGCCTGCCCAGGTCGCGAGACTGAAACGGAAATTGATGCGATCAACGACGGCTTGCAGCCACTGACGTCGTTTGTCCTGCCGGGCGGAACACCGGCCGCCGCCCATTTGCATCATGCCCGCACGGTGGTCCGGAGGGCCGAGCGGCTGGTCTCCGAAACTTGTCGGGACGAGAAACGGTCAATCCACAGGCTCTGGTCTATTTGAACCGCTTGTCGGACCATTTATTTGTTCTGGCGCGGCAGATGAATGATGGCGGCGAAAAAGGACGTTTTGTGGGAACCAGGCGCCAATCGGGGCTAGGGAACGCCATTTTGCAATGGCACATTCCCATAACAGATTGTTTGACAACGTCCCGGCCAGTTTTTAATGTTGATTATTCGGCAATGCAAAATCCGCCCAAATTGAAAAAAGTGGACGATTATTGAGATGAAAGTATTAGTCACCGTTAAGCGAGTCATCGACTATAACGTCAAAATTCGGGTTAAAAGCGACGAAACCGGCGTTGAAACCGCGAACGTGAAAATGTCCATGAACCCGTTCGACGAAATTGCCGTCGAGGAAGGGGTTCCAGATGCGGGAAGCCGGAACGGTCGACGACCTGATCGCGCTCTCCATCGGCCCACAACAGGC